>JAYRYB010000027.1:0-1604 GCA_041917165.1 Azonexus sp. | reverse complement strand
CAAAAATGCGTGCCGGGACCGGCTGCCTGCTGGTCTGGCTGGCCGCTTCGATCGGTTCCGCCCAAGCGGAAACCCTGCGCGACGTCTTTGAAAAGACATGGGCCAATTCCCCTCAGGGGAAAACAGTGGTCGCAAAACGCGAGGAAGCGACCGCCAGCCGCACCGTTGCCGAATCCTTGTTTCCCGGCACCCCGAGAATCGGCCTGGCGCAGCGCACTGACCGCTGGAACGACAATCTGGGCAAAGAAGAAAGCGAAATCGGAATTTCCGTTCCGCTCTGGCTACCCGGTCAAAAATCAGCCCGGATAGCCGTTGCCGAGGCCGATAGCGACGAAAGTCAGCAGAGCATTGCCGCCACGCGGCTGGCCGTCGCCGGCGAATTACGGACGGCCCTATGGACGCTCTATCTGGCGCAAAGCGAAGCGGCGGTTGCCGTTGAACGTCTCGATGCCGCGGCCAAGCTGGAAGCCGATGTGGCCAGGCGGGTCAAGGTCGGTGAAATGGCCCGCTCCGACCTGCTTCTCGTCAAGCAGGAAACGAGCAGCGCCCGGGCCGCCGCGGCCGAAGCAAACGCACGTGTGGTACGCAGCACGCAGCGCTACCGGGTGCTGACCGGCAGCGACCGCTTGCCGGACAATCCGCAAGAGCCGGTTATGGCGGCAGCCGCTGAAGATATTCATCCCCGCCTGGCGGCCGGGCAGGCCATTGCCGAGCGCGCCCGTGCGGGCATGAAACTGGCCCAGGAGTCGCGCCGCGATGCACCCAGCATCGGCATGCAATATCGCCGGGAGCGTGATGCCTCAGGCGCGACTCCACGCGACAGTGTCGGCTTCGCCATCACCATTCCCTTCGCTGGCGAGGTGCGCAACGCGCCCTTGATCGCCAGCGCCAACACGGCGCTGATCCAGGCCGATGCCCAGTATCAGCGGCTGCTGGCTGAGGTCGAAGCCGAAGCCAGGGAGGCCGAGGCGCAACTCGATGCGGCCCGAATCGGTGCCGAAATAGCGGTCGACCGTGAGCAAGCCGCTGCCGAGCGATTGTCCCTGATGCGCCGTTCCTTCGAACTGGGCGAAACCGCGCTTGTCGAGTTGCTGCGTGCCCAATCGCAGGCAACCGAAGCCCGCATCGAACTGGGCCGTAGCCGCGCCCGCCTGTCGGCCGCCCAGGCCAACCTGAATCAAGCCCGAGGAATTACACCGTGATCGATCAGCCATTCATCCTGAACTGGGCAGCCCTAAAAGCCTTTGTTGCAGCCATCTTTCTGGCGTTGTCCATGCCGCTCCTCGCCCATGAAGGCCATGACCACGGAGCCCCCGCCAAGCCGGCAGATGTCAACTTGGCGCCACGTTTCGAACTGCGTAGCGAAGACCTTGAACTGGTTGGTGTGCTCGCTGGCAAGGACCTGATCATCTATCTCGACCGCGCTGCGGACAACGCCCCCATTCCCGGGGCACAAATCGAAATCGAGGGCCAGGGGATCAAAGGAGTGGCCACCGAGATGGCAGGAGGCGTCTACCAATTATCCGCACCGTCCCTGACACAAGCCGGCAAGTACCCGCTGACCATCACCGTCCAGGCCGGTGAAATTGTCGATCTGCTTTCCG
>JAYRYB010000026.1:0-3035 GCA_041917165.1 Azonexus sp. | reverse complement strand
GTTGATGCGTTCCCTGTACATGGCTTGCCGACTTTTCGCCGGGCATGATCGCTTGAGACAACCCGTCAAGAATGCCGCAGTGGGCAGCATCCCGCGCCTCACCGCAGCGCTCGCGTAGGTCTTTCAGTTGCCTTTCCAGTTCCTGGAGTTCTTGCATCCGTTGGGTGACGTGCCCAATGTGTCGGTCAAGGAGGCGATTCACATCCGCGCAGTTCTCCTGGGGTGACTCCTTGAAGTGTAGCAAGACCCGGATCTCATCCAACGTCATGTCCAGACTGCGACAACGCCGAATAAAGGACAGTCGCTGGACATGGGTTTCCCGATAGATGCGGTAGTTGCCTTCGCTGCGTGCCGGTACGGGTAGCAGCCCATCACGCTCGTAATAGCGGATCGTTTCCACATTCGTCCCGGCAAGGCGGGCCAGTTCGCCGATTTTCATCTTCGCCTCCTGACGATCAAACGGACCGAGCCGGTTGGAGCATAATGATCGCCATACCGGCCAACGTGACCGCACTGCCGACAATATCCCATCGGGTCGGCACAACGCCATCGATCCGCCATAGCCAGATCAGGGCAATCGCCACGTAGACACCGCCGTAGGCGGCGTAGATTCGTCCGACGGCACCTGGATGCAGGGTCAGCAGCCAGGCAAACAGCCCCAAGGAAACGGCGGCGGGGATCAACAGCCAAACTGAACGCTGCTGGGTCAGCACCAGCCACGGCAGATAGCAGCCGAGAATCTCGGCCAGCGCGGTTATGGCGAACAATCCCAGAACTTTGACAAACTCAAGCATTGCTTCGGCTCCGACTATTTTCTTTTATTGTAATCGCTTGACTCTGTAGTCACTCAAGGGTTTCTAATGCAGGAAACAAGGAGAACGCCATGAGTCTTGATCCCAGCCCGAAGCCCCTTCAGGAAGCCGCCCACAGCGGCTGTGCCGGCGGCTGTTCAGCCGCAGTGACTACCACCGTAGAAATCCCAGCCGCCGCCGATCTCGCTCAAAGCGATGGCGTGCCCGTTTTCGTGATTCCAACCATGGACTGCCCGAACGAGGAGAATGACATCCGTCGTGCGGTGGCCGGTATCGATGGCATCCGTTCCCTGCGTTTCCAACTGTCGGCCCGCACCGTTTCGATCGATGCGACGACGGATGCTCTCGATGCCGCCTTGGCCGCTATCCGCCAGGCGGGGTTTAGCCCCAAAGCGGTTTCGCCAGATCAGGCGGCAACGGAAAACGTTGGCGTCAGTGAGCTATGGCGAAGTGTTCTGGCGCTGGGGCTGGCCGTCGGTGCGGAAGCGCTGGATTTCTTCGCGCCCGACACATTGCCATTCAAGGGCTTCGGTATGGCATTAGCCGTTGTTGCCATCTGGCTGTCCGGCATTTCCACCTATAGCAAAGGCGTAGCGGCATTACGGCGCGGGCAGTTGAACATGAACGCGCTGATGGGTGTGGCCGTGACCGGTGCCTTCCTCATTGGACAGTGGCCCGAGGCGGCGATGGTCATGGCCTTGTATGCCATTGCCGAACTGATCGAAGCCCGTTCCGTGGATCGGGCGCGTAACGCCATCAAGGGCTTGCTCGACCTGACGCCGGAGACGGCGGAAGTTCGGCAGGCTGATGGGACGTGGCTGGAAGTACCGGCCGCAGTGGTAACGCTGGAGGCCAGTGTGCGGGTCAAACCCGGCGCCAGGATACCGCTCGATGGTCAGGTGACGGCAGGAACCAGTGCGGTCAATCAGGCGCCGGTCACTGGCGAAAACATCCCGATTGACAAGGCGGCCGGCGACCCGGTATTCGCCGGCACGATCAACGAAACCGGCATCCTGGAGTTCCGTGTGACGGCCGCTGCCGACAACACCACACTGGCCCGCATCATCCACGCGGTCGAACAGGCGCAAGGGACGCAAGCGCCAACCCAACGCTTTGTGGATCGGTTTGCCGCAATCTACACCCCGACCGTGTTCGGCATCGCAGTTGCCGTGGCGGTTCTGACGCCCTGGCTCCTCGGCTGGACTTGGACGCAGGCGCTCTACAAGGCTCTGGTGCTGCTGGTCATCGCTTGCCCCTGCGCGCTGGTGCTTGCCACGCCGGTGACGGTTGTCAGCGGACTGGCGGCAGCGGCCCGACGCGGCATCCTGATCAAGGGCGGTGTCTATCTTGAGGAGGCCCGCAAACTGCGGGTAATTGCCCTCGACAAGACCGGCACCATTACCGAAGGCAAGCCCCGTCTGGTCGCCACAGAACTACTTCCCTCGACGGTCCCTGAATCACAAGTGCTTGCCTGGGCCGCCAGCCTGGCCGGGCACTCGGACCATCCTGTCTCAAAAGCGATTGCAACCGGTCTCAAGCTTCCGGAAAATGGCTTGACCGATTTCGTCGCCCTTGCCGGACGGGGCGTGGAAGCACGGGCTGACGGCCAACTGCTGATCCTCGGCAACCATCGTCTGATTGAGGAACGCGCTCTGTGTAGCGCCGAGATCGAGGCTCGCCTTCAGGTGCACGAGACGCAAGGCCGGACGGTCACCATGCTGGCGTCGGCACAGCAGGTGCTGGCGATTTTTGCGGTGGCGGACACCATTAAGGAAAGTTCGCGAGAGGCGGTGGCCGATCTGCACCGTCTCGGTGTCGTCTCGGTCATGCTGACCGGCGACAATGTGGCGACGGCCGCGAGCATCGCCAAGGAAGCCGGTATCGACGACGCCCGGGGCAATCTTCTCCCGGAGGACAAACTGGCGGCCATCGAAGATTTGCAGGCTCGCTATGGCCCGACCGCGATGACCGGCGACGGCATCAACGACGCACCGGCGCTGGCGCGTGCCGATATCGGCGTGGCGATGGGTGCGGCCGGTACGGATACGGCGATGGAAGCGGCCGACGTGGTGATCATGAACGACGACCTGCGGCGCATTCCAGAGACCATTCGCCTGTCCCGGCGCACCCATGCGGTCCTCTGGCAAAACATCGGGCTGGCCCTGGGGATCAAGGCGATCTTTCTCGGACTCGCCGTTTTCGGTAATGCGACCATGTGGATGG
>JAYRYB010000025.1:0-3122 GCA_041917165.1 Azonexus sp. | reverse complement strand
TGTTCGGCCTGACCTGCCGTTGGTCCGGCGCGCACAATCAGGCGGCAATGCGCCGGTTACCCGTCGTTCACCTACTTATTGCGGTCAATGACCGCTTGTCACTTTAGGCTGCAGCCGGATGCGACCCAGACCTGTCGGTCGAGCATTCTCGACGCGGCCATTCACCACCAGCAACCGAGGCCACGGAAACGGCCATTCGGTACTCCGAAGCGACCGTGGCTGCCTAAGCGGCAGGTGTGAGGTCGGACCGATCCGATAGAGTAGGATGGCGCCCGTCGGCCACCGGCCAGGGAGAGACTTCCGATCATTGATTGGTTCCCAGCCGTTTTGCCTCTGGCGAGCGTTTGCCCGACTGTTGGCTGGAACTGGTTTCTGCTCGCGCTGCGCCGGTCGGTCAGATTGAAATTCACGACCATTGAGCTAAAGCCAGAATCGACTTCCGAAGCCCTATCAAAATGATGCTTGGCTCATTGCGGTTGTTACAATCGGCCGCATAGCCAGTTCGACACTGTGCATTGATACCGATACCGACCAGAAAAGTGCGAAAAATTGAATGAACACGGAAACCCATCGCCAGCTTGCCAATGACATCTGGAGCATCTGCAACCTGCTGCGTGGTCCATACAAACGTAACGAGTACCGCAAGGTCATCCTGCCGCTCACCGTGCTACGTCGTTTCGATTGCTTGCTGGCACCGACCAAGGCTCAGGCACTAATCACCTTCAACGAATTCAAGAGCAAACCCGAAAGCATCATCCGCAGCAAGATGCAGGCGGCGACGGGCTATCCCTTCTACAACCTGTCCAAGCTGGAACTGCGCCCTTCTGGGAAGGACATCAACTCGCTGCTGGACGACCCCAGCAACCTCGCCCCAAATCTCAATAGCTACATCAATGGCTACTCGCCCAATATCCGCGCCATCTTCGAACGCTTCAAGTTTGGTGAGCAGATCGAGCGCATGAGCGAGAAAAATCTGCTGTTCAAAGTCGTGCAGAAGTTCGCCACCTTTGACCTCAGCTTCGCCGGCTTGTCGGCCGACCAGGCCGCGATGCAGATGGGCTATGTATTCGAAGAGCTGATCCGGATCGGTGCGGAACAATCCAATGAAGAAGCCGGGGAGCACTTCACCCCGCGTGAGGTCATCAAACTGATGGTCAATCTGCTGTTGTCACCTGAGCAGGACTTGCGTCGCAGCCACGTCGTCAAAACCATCTACGACCCGGCCTGCGGCACCGGCGGCATGTTGTCCGTGGCCGAAAAATACATTCACGACCTCAACAGCGATGCCAAACCGCATCTGTATGGGCAAGACTGGAACGACGAAGCCTGGGCCGTTTGCCGGTCGGACATGCTCATCAAGGGCGAAGATGCCGACAACATCGCCTTGGGTGATACCTTTACCAAGGATTTTCACAAGTACGACGAGCAAGGCCAGAAACGCAGCTTCGATTACATGCTGGCCAACCCACCGTTTGGCGTGGAGTGGAAGCAGCAGCAACGCCACATCGAGAACGAACGTGACAGCCTCGGCTACCAGGGGCGCTTTGGTGCCGGCACACCACGTATCAACGACGGTGCGCTACTTTTCCTGCAGCACATGATCGACAAGATGCGTCGTGCCGAAGAAGGCGGCAGCCGCATCGGCATCGTCTTCAATGGCTCGCCGCTGTTTACCGGCGACGCCGGCGGTGGCGAATCCGAGATCCGCCGCTGGATCATCGAAAACGACTGGCTTGAAGCCGTCGTCGCGCTGCCCGACCAGTTGTTCTACAACACCGGCATCAGCACCTATATCTGGGTGCTGAGCAACCGGAAGGAGGCACACCGCAAGGGCAAGGTGCAGCTCATCGACGCCCGCAACCACTGGGTGCCGATGGAAAAAAGCCTGGGCAACAAACGCCGCCGCATTGGCGACCCCAGCGACAAATCCAAAGACCCCGACTACATCGGCGACATCACCAAGCTGCATGGCCGCTTTGAAGAAGGTGCCAGCCGCTGGGTCCTGTTCGACAAGGATGGCAAGGTCGTTACCGTCACTCCCAACGCGCCGACCGGCAATACCCCGGAGGGCCAGACATGGAAGCAACTGGTGGTCAGCAAGGTCTTCGATAACGAAGATTTCGGTTATCACAAGATCACCGTCGAGCGCCCCCTGCGCCTGAACTTTCACGCCACGCCCGAGCGCCTGGCCCGACTGGAAGACGAAACCGCCTTCAAGAACCTGGCCAGTAGCAACAAAAAGGACGAAACCGCCCGCCTCAACGACATTGCTGCCGGCGAACAACGCCAACAGCAAATCCGTGAATTGCTGGCCGAATTCGCCAAACGCCACCCCGAGCCGATCAACGACCGTAAAGTGTTTCTGAATAGCCTCAAGCCCGTTGATCGTGAATTGAACGTGCGCCTGTCCGCTCCGGAACTCAAGGCGGTGGTCAACGCCTTGGGCGAGCGCGATGAAAACGCGGAAATCTGCCGCAACCGAGATGGCGATGCCGAGCCGGATGCCGAGCTGCGCGATACCGAAAACGTTCCGTTGAAAGAAAGCATCCAGGCCTACTTCGAGCGCGAGGTCAAACCACACGTCAAAGATGCCTGGATCGACCACAGCAAGACCAAGATCGGTTATGAAATTCCGCTCAACCGCCACTTTTACCGCTACGAACCACCGCGCGAACTGGCGGTGATCGAGGGCGAGATCAAGGCTCTGGAAGCCGACATCGTCCGCCTGCTGGGCGAGGTGACGGCATGAAACCGGGAAAGCCTGTCACGGCGACCACCGGGCATGGCGGACAAGCGCCTGTGGATGAGCTGCTGACAGACATCCGCACTGTCATCGAGCGCGCCCGCCAGCAAGCCATGACGGCGGTGAATGCCAGTCAAACCTACATGTACTGGCGAATCGGTCAGCGCATTCATACCGAATTGCTGGGTGGCGAGCGGGCCGCCTATGGCGCCCAGATTGTCGCGACGCTGTCGCGACAATTGGTGCAGGAGTATGGGCGCGGCTTTACCGAGAAAAACCTGCGGCGCATGGTGCAGTTTGCGCAAGCCTTCCCCGATGAGCAGATTGTCGCCACGCTGTGGCGACAATTGAGCTGGTCGCATTTTCGCGAGCTATTGCC
>JAYRYB010000024.1:0-3228 GCA_041917165.1 Azonexus sp. | reverse complement strand
CCGCCTGCGCGCCGATCTGGTTCGATTCGGCCAGCGAGGAACCGGGATTGAGCACGACATTGACGGTCAGCGTGCCTTCATTGAATGGCGGCAGGAAGGATTTCGCGAAGAAGGGAATGGAGGCCAGGGCGACGACGACGACGGCGACAGCGCCGATCAGCAAGGCACGGGCGCGATCGAATGACCAGTTGAGCAGGCGTTCGTCCCAGGCCTTGAGTTTCCTGACCAGGGCGCTGTCGCCGTGGTCGATATGCTTCATTTTCGGCAACAGGTAGTAGCACAGCACCGGCGTGATGGTCATCGCCACCGCCATGCTCGCCAGGATGGATACGATGTAGGCGACGCCGAGTGGCGTGAACAGCCGGCCCTCGATCCCCGGTAGAGCGAACAGCGGGATGAAGACCAGGACGACGATCAAGGTCGCATAGACGACCCCGGAGCGGACTTCCTTCGAGGCGGCGGCGATCACTTCCAGCGCCGACCGGGGATTGGGCAAGGTTCGGTTTTCGCGCAGGCGGCGCAAGACGTTTTCGACATCGACCACGGCATCGTCGACCAGTTCGCCGATGGCGATGGCCAGGCCGCCCAGGGTCATGGTGTTGATCGACAGGCCGAAGTAGCTGAAGACCAGGGCCGTGACCAGCAGCGAGACCGGGATGGCGGTCAGCGAAATGAAGGTGGTGCGGAAATTGGCCAGGAACAGGAAGAGGATGACGGCGACCATGATCGCCCCGTCGCGCAGTGCTTCCTCGACGTTACGCACTGAGGCTTCGATGAAGTTGGCCTGCTTGAACAGGAACTGCGGCGTGTCGACTCCCTGCGGCAGGCTCTTGCCCATTTCGGCCATGGCCTGTTCGACGGCACGGGTCAATTCGACCGAATCGGCCGTCGGCTGCTTCTGCACCGAGAGGATGACCGCCGGTTTGCCCTTGAAACTGGCGTCGCCGCGTTTGACGCCGGGGGCAAAGGTGACGGCAGCTACCTGGCGCAGCAAAATGGGCTGGCCGTTGCGCGTCGCCACCGGCTGGTTCTGCAGATCGACCAGGCGGGTCGTCCGCCCGATGTTGCGGATCAGGTACTCGCGACCGCCGGCATCGACGAAGCCGCCAGCCGTATTGCCGCCGAAATTCTTCAGCGCCGTTTCCAGTTCGCTCAGGCTTACCCCGACGGCCTGCAAGCGGGCCGGATCGGGTTCGACGCGGTACTGCTTGACCTGGCCGCCGATCGGGATGACCTGGGCGACGCCCGGGATGGTCAATAGCCGCGGCCGCATGACCCAGTCGGCGTATTCGCGCACCTGCATCGGGCTGACTTTGTCCGGATCGGCCGGCAAGGCGATGAGCAGGATTTCGCCCATGATTGAAGAGATCGGCCCCATCTGCGGCACGATCCCCTGCGGCAACTGCTCCCGCACGAGGTTGAGTCGCTCAGCGATCTGCTGGCGGTTGCGATAAATCTCGCTGCCCCACTCGAACTCGACATAGACCACCGACAGGCCGATGCCCGACACCGAGCGCACCCGCGTCACGCCCGGCATGCCATTCATCGCCGATTCGACCGGGAAGGTGATCAATTGCTCGACCTCTTCCGGGGCCATACCGCCGGCTTCGGTCATCAGCGTGACCATGGGTTTGTTGAGGTCGGGGAACACGTCCACCGGCATCTGGCGCACGGTCAGCGCCCCGTAGATGATCAGCAGGAGCGAAACGCCCAGTACGATCAGGCGCTGCTTGAGACTCGCATTGATTATGAAGTCGAACACGGCGTCCCCTTAGCGAATCTGCGCCAGGGAAGCAGCGCCCTGAACGACGACGCGTTCACCGCCTGTCAGGCCGTCGGTCACGGCCACCGAATGACCGTCCAGCGCCGCTGCCTTGACTTTGCGCGAGACAAAGCGCTCGGCGCTTTCATGCACCCAGACCACCGATTCATTGGCCGCATTGCGCACCACGGCGGCGGCGGGAATCGCCACACCGGCCTGGCTGGCCTTGGTTTGCGCCAGGACCTTGAGGGTCTGGCCAACCGCGACGGCAGGCAAGGCTCCGTCTTTCGGCATCGCGACCCGGAACAGCACCGGCATGGCCTGTTCCTTCAAGGTGCGACCCAAGCCGACGAAGGTGAGGTCGAGGATGCCGCCGGCAATCGGGGCACTGGCCTTGGTCAGTCCATCGAGCAACAGTGGGTCGTAGGCCAAGGCCTCGACCGCCAGCCGCTTTGGATCGATGATCTCGAAGACCACCGCCTGCGCATCGATCACTTGGCCGACCGCGACGTTGGCCGCACTGACCACGCCGCTCACCGGTGCGACCAGGGCTTCGCGGCCGAGGCTGCCACCCACTGCATTTTTACGTTTCTTGAACGCGGCGAGTTCGATCTCCGCCTGCTCGATGTCTTTCTGCGGGACGCTGCCGTCCAGTTGCTGGAGGCGCGCCAGCCGGCGTTCGAGAACGCTTTCCTGCGCAGCCAATTCGGCCAGGGCCGACTGCTGAGTACCGCGTTCGAGGGCGGTTGCAGCCGGTTGCAGCCAGGCCAGAATTTGCCCTTTGCTGACCTGTTGACCAAGTACGGCCAGCCCGTTCGGGCCGGCCTCGATCCGCCCGCTCTGGAAAGTCTGCACCCGGCCGCCGGCATTGGGATCGGCGACGATGCGGCCATTGAGTTCGACCGTGCGGGGGAATTCGCCCTTGAGTGCGGTCCGGGTGCGGAGGCTCAACTGCCGTTGGGCCGATTTCGGGACAAAGACGCTGCCGTCCGGCAAGCGCAAGGCCGGCTCGTTGAACGTCACCTGGCCTTGGGCGTCGACTGCAGCGACCGGTGCCGGTGCAACTGGAGCTTTTTGCTCATCGCCATGGTCCTCGCCGCCATGGGCGGAGACCTGAACAGCCAGGGTGCTGCCCACAAGCAGAGCCAGGGCATAGCGGGTAAGGTTCTTGGTATCGGTCATGCTGAATGAATTCCATGTTGCGGTTGGCGACGCAGGCGACGCACGACCAGGCCGCCGGCCAGCAACAACAGCGGCGTGCCGGCGTAGAGCCACCAATTGCGAGCGGGATGTCCGGCGTCAGTCACGGCAACCGCTGCTTCGCCCACCTCCAGGCTGACGGAAAGCAGATCGACAATTTCACCGGCCTGGACGGTGATGGTCAGCGGGTACTTGCCGGCTTGTGTCAGGGACGGTGCGGATAATTGGTAGACGCCTCCTGCCATCTCGGTGGCCACTCCTTTGAT
>JAYRYB010000023.1:0-4329 GCA_041917165.1 Azonexus sp. | reverse complement strand
GGGATTGAGGATCAGGGTGAGTTCGTCGTCGGCCCACAGGGGATCGACTTCGGTCATGTAGGCCAGATCGAAGGAACTCTTTTCGAGGCAAGGGAAGTCGGTGACCACTTCCAGCCAGTACATCACCGGGTTCAAGTAGTAATGCGCCTGATAGAAAGCGCCACCATCGCCATCGCCTTCCGGGCGGGTAAAGCGGGCCGCCTCGGGAGCCGGGATGCCCGGATCGAGGTCGACGCCGCCGAGCGAGACGAGGCAAAAGGGTTTGCGCACCACTTCGACATGGCGCGCCGGCTCCCAGAAGCCGATGGACAGACCGACGATCGGATTGACCAGGCAACTGCAGACGGGATTGGGTGGATTGTCGGTATCCTCCTGATCGCCGAAATTGGCGATGCGCGCACTGCCGATGCTGATCGGCAGGATGCAGGACCAGCAAATATCGGTGATCGGATTCGGAAACTTGCCGGTGCAGGTGGCGGTACCGGCGGCCAGGGCAGGCAGGGAGGACAAGCCGAGGAGCAGCGCCAGAAGGATAGGAAGTCTGGCTACGAAGCAGCGTTGGCTCATCGCGCGACCTCCAGTTCGTCGATGCGCAGGCGCAGTCCTTCCTGCGATACCAGGGCGGGAACCTGGGTGATGCCCAGGCGGCGGGTAAGCAGACCCTGCTGATCGAAGTAGACCGGCATACGCCATGACTTCATCAAGTCCAGGTAGGAACCACCGACCAGGATTGGTTTGACGCGTCCCTGATAGAAGGCGATCAACTGCCGGGCACGGCCGATCTGGGCTGGATCGCGTCCATCGAAAAAGAGCAGATGCCGGGACAGCGACACCACTTCCAGCGGGTTCTTGCGGGTGCCGGCGGCAAATAGCAACTCGCCCCGGGGGCCGAGGATATTGCGGTCGAGCGTGAAGCTCGGGTCGAAGTAGAAGGTCCGCGCCGTCTCGGTCGTGTGCAGGCCGGCGACCGGTGGCGGGTTTCTCACGGTGGCGATACCGCGTTCCCGGGCTTGATCTTCCAGGCGCTTGAGTTCGCCGCTACGCTCCTTGTCGCGCAGACGTTGCTCGATCATTTGCAGCAGATGCGGTTCGCTGATCTCATAGCTCGGCCCGATGACGCCCAGATCAAGGGCTCTCGCGCCTGGCGTGACCAGCAGCAGCGCGAAGAGCAGGGGAATGGTGGCGATCAGGCGTTTCATCGCGCCGGCTTGCCCGGGCAGCGGATCTGTCCGGCGAGTTGTTCGCGCCCAGCGGTATCGCCCAGGTGGTTCGCCCGAATCAAAGCCATCAGTGCCGGATCGCCATCACCGTCGGCCATGGCCCGGCGCAATTCGGCTGGCGTCAGGGGGCGACCGCAGCGCCGTGCGAAAGCGGCGAGGTAATCTCGGGCACCGTTCTCGGCGGCGGGGGCGATTTTCCGCAGCAGGCCGAGATAGTCGGCCAGTGGCATGTTGTCAGTGGGCTGAACGCCTTGCGTCACTGGCGTGCTGACTTGGTGGTCTGGCAAAGGGGTGCCGGCCAGAGGGCTCTGAGCCCATGCGCCGGAAAAGGCCAGAAGACCGAACAGGGTTAGGGTAATGAGGGGCTGGGGCATGGCTGGCGTCTCAGAACAGCGGGACCACGATACCGATAACCTGCTCCGTCCGGATCAGGCCACTTTCCCGGTAGCGCGAGTCGAAGGAGTCGGGGCTGGTGCCCTGCACGTAGTAGTAGCGGGGTGGGATGACGGTCGGCGCAATCGGCGCGAGTGGCCTGCGGTCGTAGGCCTTTGTCTTGGCCACACCGACGTCCTCTCCATTGATGGCGACCTGCCGGCCGGTGACGGTTACGGTATCGCCCGGCAACCCGCGGACGATCTTGAAGAAAGGCTGACCCTGCAGCCCCGGATAGCGCTGCTGTGCCTCGCCGGCAAACGAGAAAATGATGAAATCGCCGCGCTGCAAGGGATGCTGGCCGTGCTGCAGCCAGGCAACGCGATAAGGCAGGCTCGGCGTCCAGTTGAAAAGAACTGGCACTCGCGGTGTCGCATCGACGAAGAGGCGGACATAGGCCAGACTCCAGATGGCGACGATCGGCAGGTAGAGGTACCAGCGCTGGCGGGCATGGCGCAGGAAGTCGGCAACCCACCCGAGGATGCGCCACCTACGGCCGGGTCTTGCGGCGGGAAGGGCTTCCGCCTGTTGAAGTGGGTCGCTGTTCATGGCGTGGTCACCTTTCTGCGCAGTGTGGCCGTCAGATCAACGGTGTTCGGGGTCGGTCCGGCCACTGCCGCCTTGAGGACGACCAGGCAGCCGCATTCGCGCGGCAGTTCCTCGAGGGCGACCGGCAGGCGCTGGGCAAAGGTTCTCGCCATGAACAGGGCTTTTTGCCGGTCTTCCTCGGAGCTGGCTTTGGTCAGGATCTGTGTAAATTCAGCTTCCTTGGCGCGGTACACCTCGGCCACGTCGACCACCCCGATGATCAGCGCGGGGCGCAGGACGAGCCGGTCGTAGGCGGCCAGGGCGGCGCTCACCACGAGAAGGGTCAGCAAGCCATGACCCAATAACTGGGATGCGCTCGGTTTCATACCGTATGCCCCCGATGGCGCAGCAGTTCGCTGATCGCCTCGTCGATGGACAGGCCCTGGGCGCGCAATTCGTCGATCGGGGCGTTGTCTTCCAACTTGTTGGAGAACAGCAGGTGGGTGGCCGGATCGAGAATGTTGCGGGCGACGCCTTCGCCGACCGGCGACGAGATGTACAACTCGGAGAAGACGCCGGCCTCGGTGCGTAGGGAGTTGAGCAGGCGCTTCTTCGGTTCGTCCATGGTCAGCCGGCCCTTGCGGTCGAGCATTTCGATGGACTCTGGTTTCTGGCGCAGCAGGAAAACCCAGTCCGAGCAGTTGAAGGCCGCTTCCATCTGGGTCGAGCCGTAGAAATCGTCGGCGCTCTGGGTCGCCGTGCCGAGTGCGCCGCCATACTTGCGGGCGCGCCGGGCGGCTTCCTCGATGACGGCAGCCTTGACCGGATCGTCGGCGCCGATGTCGCCCAGTTGCTGTTTCAACTCGTCGACGAAGAGCACCTTGCGCCGGTTGCGGGTGAGGTACATCTCGCCGGTGATCCGGTGGAGCAGCAGGATGTTCACCACCGCATGCAGGTCGGGCCGGCGTTTCAACTCCTCGTTCTCGATGACGATGAAGTCATTGGAAAAGTCGATGTTGTTGCGGCCTTCGAAGAAGCGCTCGTATTGCCCGCCACGCGAATAGGGGTTGAGCATGATGGCAAGGTCCTTGATGCGCTGATCGCCGACCACGCCTAATTCCTCGATGGTGCCGCTCTTGAAGGCGTCGCGCAGGCCGGTAATGCGCAGCTCATTGCCGTATTCGCGCCAGAGTTTGAGGACCATGGCCGAGATGGCCTTGTATTGCACCTCTTCCAGGGTGTGCTGCATCGAGCACATCTTGGCGATGCCGGGCACCAGCATGTCGATGTCCTCATTGATGTCGACGATGTGGGTGAACGGATCCAGGCAGATATTCACGTCGGGGCGGAACTCGATATAGGTGCCCTTGGCCTTGCGGCACAGCTTCTCGAAACTGCGACCGAGATCGAGCATCCAGACCTTGGCGCCGATGGCCCGGTAGGACCAGGCCATTTCGTTCATCAGTACCGACTTCCCCGAGCCGGGGGCGCCGATGATGGCGAAGTTGTAGTTGCCGAGATCGTTGTCGAAGATATCGAGGGTCATCAACTGGCCGCGCCGACCGCCGAAGACCAGGGCCGGCGTGCGCGTGCCGCGCCACTCGGCAATCAGCGGTGCCATATGGATAGCGTTGGCCATGGTCTTGCGCGTGACGCGGCGCATTTTGACCAAGTCCCGGTGGAATTTCTCGGTCAGCGTCATCGGCAGGCTGGCGAGCAAGGCCTGGCGGTGCATGTAGGCGTCGGCATTGAGCTGGAAGCCGCGGCCGCGCCAGATCGCATTGGCGGCTTCATGGGCGGCGACCGCCTTGTTCGGGGCAGTGAATAGCGCCAGCTGGTGGTAGAGGCTGACCAGGTTGCCGCCGGTGTCGATGGCATCGGCCGCCGCCGTCCAGTCCTGCAGCTTCTTGTTGACGTCCGGCATGACGTCGGCCATCTTCGATTTGGCGTTCTGCGTTGCCCGCACATGGTTGGCGGTGACCACCGACTTGGTGAGGTTGGGGTCGAGGACCTGGACGCCGAGGGTGAGCAGAAACGGCGCGCTGTACTGCAAGGCCGGCTGCATCAGGTCGCCGATTAGCGACCCCATCTGCCACAGCGCGAAGCGTTCCGGAAAACTCTTGATCGAGTAGAAGCGCGCCTCCAGCAC
>JAYRYB010000022.1:0-4433 GCA_041917165.1 Azonexus sp. | reverse complement strand
GGTTCAGGTAGTAATGCGCCTGATAGAAACCGCCACCGTCGCCATCACCTTCCGGACGGGTAAAGCGAGCCGCCTCGGGGGCCGGGATACCCGGGTCGAGGTCAACGCCGCCGAGGGAGACGAGGCAGAAGGGTTTGCGCACCACTTCGACATGGCGCGCCGGCTCCCAGAAGCCGATGGACAGACCGATGATCGGATTGACCAGGCAACTGCAGACGGGATTGGGTGGATTGTCGGTATCCTCCTGGTCGCCGAAGTTGGCGATGCGCGCACTGCCAATGCTGATCGGCAGGATGCAGGACCAGCAGATATCGGTGATCGGATTCGGAAACTTGCCGGTGCAGGTGGCGGTACCGGCGGCCAGGGCCGGCGGAGTGGAGAGGCCGAGGAGTAGTGCCAGGAGGATAGGAAGTCTGGCTACGAAGCAGCGTTGGCTCATCGCACGACCTCCAGTTCGTCGATGCGCAGGCGCAGCCCTTCCTGCGATACCAGGGCAGGAACCCGGGTAATGCCCAGGCGGCGGGTAAGCAGACCCTGCTGATCGAAATAGACCGGCATGCGCCATGACTTCATCAGCTCGAGGTAGGAGCCGCCGACCAGGATTGGCTTGACCCGCCCCTGGTAGAAGGCAATCAACTGCCGGGCCCGACCGACCTGGCGTGGATCGCGCCCATCGAAAAAGAGCAGGTGCCGGGACAGCGACACCACTTCCAGCGGGTTCTTGCGAGTGCCGCCGGCAAACAGCACCTCGCCACGGGGGCCGAGAATGTTGCGATCGAGCGTGAAGCTCGGGTCGAAGTAGAAGGTCCTGGCTGTCTCGGTCGAATGCAGGCCGGCGACCGGCGGCGGATTTCTCACGGTTGCGATGCCCCGTTCGCGGGCCTGCTCTTCGAGGCGCTTGAGTTCGCCGCTGCGTTCCTTGTCGCGCAGACGTTGCTCGATCATTTGCAGCAGATGCGGTTCGCTGATTTCATAGCTCGGCCCGATGACGCCCAGATCAAGGGCTCGCGCCCCCGGTATGGCCAGCAGCAGCGCGAAGAGCAGGGGTGGAGCGGCGATCAAGCGTTTCATCGCGCCGCCTTGCCCGGGCAGCGGATCTGTCCGGCGAGTTGTTCGCGCTCGGCGGTATCGCCCAGGTGGTTCGCCCGAATCAATGCCATCAGTGCCGGATCGCCGTCACCGTCGGCCATGGCCCGGCGCAATTCAGCTGGCGTCAGGGGGCGGCCGCAGCGCCGGGCGAAAGCGACGAGGTAATCTCGCGCCCCGGCTTCGGCGGCAGGGGCGATTTGCCGGAGCAGGGCGAGATAGTCGGCCAGCGGCACGTGGTCAGAGGGCTGAACGCCTTGCGTCACTGGGGTGCTGCCTTGGTGGCCTGGCAATGGGGTACCGGCCAGAGGGTTCTGGGCCCAGGCGGTGGAAGATGCCAGAAGACCGAGCAAGCCGAGGGTAAGGAGGGGGCGGGGCATGACTGGCGCCTCAGAACAGCGGGACCACGACACCGATCACCTGCTCCGCCCGGACCAGGCCACTTTCCTGGTAGCGCGAGTCGAAGGAGTCGGGGCTGGTGCCTTGCACGTAGTAGTGGCGAGGCGGGATGACGGTCGGCGCAATCGGCGCGAGTGGCCTGTGGTCATAGGCCTTTGTCTTGGCCACGCCGACGTCCTGACCGTTGATGGCGACCTGGCGGCCGGCGACGGTTACGGAGTCGCCCGGCAAACCGCGCACGATCTTGAAGAAGGGTTGACCGAGTAATCCCGGATAACGCTGCTGTGCCTCGCCGGCAAAGGAGAAAACGATGAAGTCGCCCCGCTGCAGTTGGTGCGGGCCGTGCTGCAGCCAGGCAATGCGATAAGGCAGGCTCGGTGTCCAGTTGAAAAGGACCGGTACTCGCGGTGTCGCATCGACGAAGAGGCGGACATAGGCCAGACTCCAGATGGCGATGATCGGCAGGTAGAGGTACCAGCGCTGGCGGGCATGGCGTAGAAAGTTGCCCACACACCCGAGGATTCGCCACCCACGGTCGGGGCTTGCTGCGGGGCGGGCAACTGCCTGTTGAAGCGGATCGCTATTCATGGCGCTGTTACCTTTCTGCGCAGTACGGCCGTCAGATCGATGGTGTTCGGGGTCGGTCCGGCCACGGCCGCCTTGAGGACGACCAGGCAGCCACATTCGCGCGGCAGTTCCTCGAGGGCGAGCGGCAGGCGCTGGGCAAAGGTTCTCGCCATGAACAGGGCTTTTTGCCGGTCTTCCTCGGAACTGGCCTTGGTCAGGATCTGGGTAAATTCAGCTTCCTTGGCGCGGTACACCTCGGCCACGTCGACCACCCCGATGACCAGCGCGGGGCGCAGGACGAGCCGGTCGTAGGCGGCCAGGGCGGCGCTCACCACGAGTAGCGTCAGCAAGCCATGACCCAATAACTGGGATGCGCTCGGTTTCATACCGTATGCCCCCGATGGCGCAGCAGTTCGCTGATCGCCTCGTCGATGGACAGGCCCTGGGCGCGCAATTCGTCGATCGGGGCGTTGTCTTCCAGCTTGTTGGAGAACAGCAGGTGGGTGGCCGGATCGAGGATGTTGCGGGCGACCCCTTCGCCGACCGGCGACGAGATGTACAACTCGGAGAAGACGCCGGCCTCGGTGCGCAGAGAGTTCAACAGCCGCTTCTTCGGTTCGTCCATAGTCAGCCGGCCCTTACGGTCGAGCATTTCAATGGATTCCGGTTTCTGGCGGAGCAGGAAAACCCAGTCAGAGCAGTTGAAGGCTGCTTCCATCTGGGTCGAACCGTAGAAGTCGTCGGCACTCTGGGTCGCCGTGCCGAGGGCGCCGCCGTACTTGCGGGCACGCCGGGCGGCTTCTTCGATGACTGCCGCCTTGACCGGATCGTCGGCGCCGATGTCGCCCAGTTGCTGTTTCAACTCGTCGACGAAGAGCACCTTGCGCCGGTTGCGGGTGAGGTACATCTCGCCGGTGATCCGATGGAGCAGCAGGATGTTCACCACTGCGTGCAGATCGGGGCGGCGTTTCAGCTCCTCGTTCTCGATGACGATAAAGTCATTGGAAAAGTCGATGTTGTTGCGGCCTTCGAAGAAGCGCTCGTATTGCCCGCCGCGCGAATACGGATTGAGCATGATGGCAAGGTCTTTGATGCGTTGGTCGCCAACGACGCCCAGTTCCTCGATGGTGCCGCTCTTGAAGGCGTCGCGTAGCCCGGTAATACGCAGCTCGTTGCCGTATTCCCGCCAGAGCTTGAGGACCATGGCAGAGATGGCCTTGTACTGGACCTCTTCCAGGGTGTGCTGCATCGAGCACATCTTGGCGATGCCGGGCACCAGCATGTCGATGTCTTCATTGATATCGACGATGTGGGTGAACGGGTCGAGGCAGATATTCACGTCGGGCCGGAACTCGATGTAGGTGCCCTTGGCTTTACGGCACAGCTTCTCGAAACTGCGGCCAAGATCGAGCATCCAGACCTTGGCGCCGATGGCGCGATAGGACCAGGCCATTTCGTTCATCAGCACCGACTTGCCCGAGCCGGGGGCACCGATGATGGCGAAGTTGTAGTTGCCGAGATCGTTGTCGAAGATGTCGAGGGTCATCAACTGGCCGCGCCGACCGCCGAAGACCAGGGCCGGCGTGCGCGTGCCGCGCCATTCGGCAATCAACGGGGCCATGTGGATGGCATTGGCCATCGTCTTGCGCGTGACCCTACGCATCTTGACGAGATCCTTGTGGAATTTCTCGGTCAGCGTCATCGGCAGGCTGGCGAGTAGCGCCTGGCGGTGCATGTAGGCATCGGCATTGAGCTGGAAGCCGCGACCGCGCCAGATCGCGTTGGCCGCTTCGTGGGCAGCAACCGCCTTGTTCGGGGTGGTGAACAGCGCCAACTGGTGGTAGAGACTGACCAGATTGCCACCGGTATCGATGGCATCGGCCGCCGCCGTCCAGTCCTGCAGCTTCTTGTTCACGTCCGGCATGACGTCGGCCATTTTCGATTTGGCGTTCTGCGTCGCCCGCACATGGTTGGCGGTGACCACCGATTTGGTGAGATTGGGGTCGAGGACCTGGACGCCGAGGGTGAGCAGGAATGGCGCGCTGTACTGCAAGGCCGGCTGCATCAGGTCGCCGATCAGCGATCCCATCTGCCATAGCGCGAAGCGTTCCGGAAAGCTCTTGATCGAGTAGAAGCGCGCCTCCAGCACATCGGGGCTGGCTTCCTTCCACAAGGTGAGGCCGCTCGGATGCGGATCCTGGATGGTGTCGAAGTCCACGATCTGGTCACGCAATTCCCTACCGTCGTCGTAATGGAGGTCAGGCGCATCGGTCTGCGATATGCGGTCGGGATTGGTGAACAGCGCACACCAGTTGATTAGGTCGGCGGCATCACAAACGCGATTGGGCAGCGAGGCCGAGCGCAGGCTGGACGACATCGAG
>JAYRYB010000021.1:0-4475 GCA_041917165.1 Azonexus sp. | reverse complement strand
GCGGCTATGCCGGGCAATCAGATGCGATGATGCAGGCGCAGGGGCTCACTACCGGGCCGGGGCTTTTCATCTTCGTCAGCCTGACCATGCCCCGCGCCACGCTGCAAGGTCTGGTCGACCAGGCGGCGCGGGCCAAAGCCGCCATCGTCATCCGCGGCTTCGCCAAGGGTTCGCTGCGCGAAACAGTCTCCCAGATCCAGGGCTTGATCGGCAAACAGCAGGTAGCCATCCAGATCGATCCGCTGGCCTTCGACCGCTTCGCCATCAGCAAGGTGCCCAGCTTTGTATTGGTGCGCGACGGCACACGTCCCGTTGCCTGTGCCAGCGGCAGTTGCGCGCCCGCCGACAGTTTCCTGCGCGCAACCGGTGACGTCAGCCTGGATTACGCGCTGGAGCACATGCAGCGCTCAGCCCCCGGCTTCAGCCCAGCCGCCGATATCTTCCTGAAACGCCTCAGAGGATAGGGGATCGCCATGCGCCGCCTGATCATCTGGATCACGCTGTTCTGCTTCATCACGACGCAGAGCGCCGCCATCGCCGGGCCACATGAAGAGGGCACCGCCGCCGGCCAGGCGGCCAATCCGGTCATTCGCGGCACAGTGAACATGCCCAGTGCCTCGAGCGCCGTGCCGGAGTACACCACGGCGCCACCCGAAACGGCGTATTACGGCCAACCCAACCTGTCGGGTGCAGCCAATACCCGCCTGAGCACCTGCGCAGCCAGCGCCAACGATCCGGTCTGCCAGGCCCAGGACGGGGCGCTGACCTCGGCCAACACACCCCGCCCGGCGATCTCTGCCTACGATCCTGCGGTCTCCGCCGCCCGCGACATCGCCCGCAATCCGTCGAGTGCCTTGGGCAGCCTGGCAGACTATTACTCGGGCTGCACCACCGCCGAGGTCAGCACTGCGGCGGGCACCACGACCAAGGTCTGCAACCGCTACAGCGGGGTCGGCAACTACACGACGCGGCGCGATCTGACGGTTGAGATCGACCTCCAGCCCAGTTGCATTGAAGGCACCTGGGTCGCCCACGGCCAGGTCAACCGCAACGGCGCCGACTACATGGTGGCGGAAGCGCAATGCCAGCTGCGTAGCGACGGGCTGCAGCGTTTTCGATTTTATGCGGCGGGCGGCCAAGGGGCCTGCATCGGCTGGCAGACCGTCGACCTCCCGACCGCACCAGCCACCCAGGCCAGCTATGTCACCAACCTTTCCCCGCATTGGGAGGGCCATTGCTGGAGCCCGTTCACGGTCAACATGATGCCCGGTTCAGGCTGCACGGCCGGGATGTGCAATTACACCTTCCAGTTCAGCGGTTTTGGCGGATTCGTGAAGTGGAACCTGCCCCTGTCGTTCGTCCAGCCGGCCATGGTGCAACACGAAACCGATGTCTGGGTCGACAAGAGCGCCGTGCTGAACACGGGTGGGCGCTGCACCGTCACCACGGCCGACACCTGTGTCGACGGCCCGGCGACCAAGGCCATCGAAGGCCGCGCCGTGACCCGTGCCTGCTGGTCCTATGAGCGCACGCTGACCTGCACCTCGGGCGCCCCGGTCGACGAGTGCGCACCGCTGGCCAGCAGCGGCTGTACGCCGACCAGCAGCACTTGCAAGCAAATGAATGTCGGCAGCGGGCTGTGCGAGATCACCCAGGACACCTATACCTGCCCGGTCGCCGCGCAAACCACGACCACCGCTTCGAACTGCCCGGCCAACGTTTATTGCCTGGGCGCTAACTGCTTCAATACCAGCTACACCAACGATACCGACTTCGCCCGTTCGATGTCGCTGATGGAAGCCGGACGCGAAGCCGGCGTTTATCTCGACACCAGCAAGATGCAGGTCTTCAAGGGAGAAGGCAACCGCTGCCGAGACCGCCTGCTGAAGAACTGTTGCAGTTCAGATTCGGCCGGCGCCGGCATGACCAACCAGAGCCTGTTCGGTACCGGATCGAGCCTGGTCTACGACGTGCTGATGAATTCCCAGAACCGCGAGTTCCTTTACCAGGGCATGCAGGCCTTGCTGCTCGGCGGCGGTTTCAGCGGCAGTTTCACCACCTATGGCATCACTGTCGCGGTCAATGGCACAGCACTGCCGGCCAGCTCGGCCGTTCTCTATTCCGGTGAAAGCCTGGTCGTCGCCTTCGACCCCTGGTCGCTGGTCATCGCGGTGGTGATCTACATCATCATGTCGATGTCGTCCTGCAACGAGGAGGAAGGCAAGCTCGCCATGAAGGAAGGCGCCGGTTTGTGCCATACCGTCGGCACCTGGTGCTCCTCCTGCATCCGCATTTTCGGCAAGTGCGTCTCCTGTATCGAACACAGCACCGGCAAGTGCTGCTTCAACAGCAAACTGGCCCGCATCGTCAATGAGCAGGGCCGCGTGCAGGTCGGCAAGGGCTGGGGTTCGGGGAAAAGCCCCGACTGCTCGGGGTTCACCATCGCCCAACTCCAGAGCCTCGACTTCGCGGCCATGGACCTCACCGAGTTTTACGCCTCTATCGTCCCGACGCTGCCCAACGCCGGCGCGCTACAGGGCAGCAACGCCGCACGCCTGACAACCTGCTACTACGGACAGGGGAAGTGCCAATGAAGATCGCTTACACCGCTGCCTTGATCGCCGGATTCGCAGCGTCAGTCCTCGCCGACGAGGTGCCAAGAGCCCCGGTATCGGATCCCCGACCGGTGATGTTGGCCGCCCTTCGATCCGTCGATGGCGAAGCCCACGCCATCCTCAGCGGCGAGATCGCCGAAGCGCTCACCCAGCGCTTTGCAGCCACCTCGCCGATCTATATCGATGTCACAACCGAGAAGCGCTACGCCCAGGCCGGTTGTGCTCGCTTGAATGTCAGGTTCTGGCAGGACGGGGTTCTGCTGCCCGGTGCGTCGACTTCGCGCCGCCAGACCATGGATTTCGGCATCAACTACTGCCTCGATGGCCGGCCACCGCAATCCCTGAAGTAGCCCATTCATGAATAGCCGCAAACGTCCCGCCCTCCTGCTGCTGATCTTTGCCGTGATGCTCGGTAGCCATAGCGCAGCAGCCCAGGACGCTGCCTCGCGCTATTGGGCCGACAGTTGGCGCGGCTGGCACTTCTATGAAGTGCCGGCACCCGAGGAACACGAACAACCATTGCTACCAGGCAAGACCACAGCGACTGCGCTGCCCGCCCAACCGCCGCGGGCACCGGAACTGGTCGAATTTGAACGCCTTCAGAAAACCCTGGAAGAGACGCGCAACATCGCCATCATGCGACCGAGCGAAGCCAATGTCAGGCGTTACATGGAACTGGAGTCCCAGGTCGTCGCCCGCGCTTCCTACTTCGCCGACGTCGCCCAGCGCGTGGCTTGGGTCACACCCCAACTGGACCCGACCCTGCAGGGCCGCCCGGTCAATGCCAAGGCCCTGGAGGTTTTCGACCAAGCCGAGTTGGTCGATCGCTCGCACGCCATTGCCGATCTGAGCAAGGATCACGTGCTGTTCTTTTTCTACCGCTCGGACTGCCCGTATTGCCATGCCTTCGCACCGACATTGGCCGCCTTCCAGGTCCGTCACGGTATTCAGGTCGTGGCCATCAGCGTGGACGGTGGTCCGCTGCCGAGTTTCCCCAATGCCCGCCCGGACAACGGCATTGCCAGCACCCTGAAGGTCAACCAGGTACCAGCCGTTTTTCTGGCCCAGCCCTTCACCGGAAAGATCTCTCCCATCGGCTTCGGCGTGCTCTCCGAATCCCAGTTGCTCGAACGCATCGCCACGGTGTCCGCTCCGCAAGCCGAGGCCATGCAGCCCACAACCACGCAAGGTCTCGCCCTACCCCCGGAGGCGCCATGACACATTACGACCATCCCAATTTCCGACGTGGCGCTGCTGCCGTCCTGGCCCTGCTACTGGCAATCCCATCCTTTCAACTGCAGGCCGGCGATCTCAACAGCGAAGTGAACAACATGTTCAACAATCTGGGTGCCATCGGTAACTACACGGCACCGGGCGCCTTCCGCGGCCAGACCTTCAATACCTACACCGGCGGCAACCTGATGATGCGCTCGCCGAACAAGGTTTATCAGTTGGCCGCCATCCAGTTCCCCAGCGCCAAGGCCGGCTGCGGCGGTATCGATGTCTTTGGCGGTTCCTTCTCACACATTTCGGCAACCGAATTCAAGAACATGCTGAAGAACATCACGGCGGCGCTGCCGGGGATTGCTTTCCAACTCGCCTTGGAGGCGGTCTCGCCGCTGCTCGGTGGACTGACCAAATGGGCCAAGGGACTGGAAACCTGGATCAACAACGCCCGGATCAATTCCTGCGAGACCGCCAAGGCCATAGTCAGCACCGCAGCCGAATCGATAGGCTACAGTTCCCAGGAAACCTGCGCCGATCTGGCCATCGAGATGGGCATGGAAAGCGACCGGGATGCAGCGCGGCGGCGCTGTGCGACGGATCGGCCCAGCATTCTGTCCACGGCACGCTCCTCAG
>JAYRYB010000020.1:0-5443 GCA_041917165.1 Azonexus sp. | reverse complement strand
TGGCGGATTCCTGCAGGCTGGTCGAATCGAAATACGGCTTGAACGCAGCGTAGATCTCTTCCGGCTTGTTGACGAAGTCCAGCACGAAGGGCTCGTCCTTGCCGGCAATCTTGCGATTCAGGCGCGATAGAGTCTGCACCGCCTGCACGCCGTCCAAACGCTTGTCCACATACATCGCACACAGCAGCGGCTGGTCAAAGCCGGTCTGGTATTTGTTGGCCACCAGCAGTAGCTGGTAATCGCTGGAGCCAAAGCGCTCCGGCAACTGGCTCTCCGTAATGGGCTTGCCGGTGACGGCATCCGGGTTCATGCCCGGTTCGGTGTATTCGATGCCTGTATCCGGGTCTTTCACCGTGCCGCTGAAAGCCACCAGCGAGCGGATATCGGCGTAACCCTGTTCCTGAATGTAACGCTCAAACGCCAGCTTGTAGCGCACCGCCTGAATGCGGCTGGCCGTCACCACCATCGCCTTACCCCGGCCACCGAGCCGATGCCGCACATGCTCGCGGAAGTGCTCGACCATCACTTCGGTCTTCTGCTCAATATTGTGCGGGTGCAACTCCTTGAACTTGGCCAGCGCCTTGGCGCCTTTCTTTTTCGGGATGGCCGGGTCATCCTCCACCGTCTTCACGAATTTGAACCAGGTGCTGTAGGTGGTGTAGTTGCGCAGCACGTCGAGGATGAAGCCTTCTTCGATGGCCTGGCGCATCGAATAGGTGTGGAAAGCCTCCGGCTTGCCGCTACCGCCCTCACGCCCGAACAGCTCCAGCGTCTTGCCCTTGGGCGTCGCGGTAAAGGCAAAAAAGCTCAGGTTTTTCTGTTGACCGCGCGAAGCCATGATCTGGTTCAGGCGGTCTTCCCAATCGGCCTCTTCCTCTCCATTACCTGCGGTGCCGTTGTTCGGCTTTGCACCCAGAATACTTTTCAGCTCGCGCGCAGTCTCACCGGTCTGGCTGGAATGCGCTTCATCCACGATCACCGCATAACGACGCGCCGCGATGGCGGCTTGCCAAGCCTTGGCCTGCGCCTTTTCTTCGTCGCTGGTCTTGTCCTGATTCTCGGCTCCGGCCGCGTGCAGCAGGCCACGCAGCACGAAGGGGAACTTCTGTAGCGTGGTGATGACGATCTTGGTACCGTCGATCAACGCATCGGCCAGTTGCTTGGCATCCTGGTCGATGGCCTTGACCACGCCTTGGGCGTGCTCGATCTGGTAGATCGCATCCTGCAACTGCTTGTCCAGCACCTTGCGGTCGGTGATGACGATCACGCAGTCAAACACTTTCTGATCCTGCGCGTTGTGCAGGCTGGCCAGTCGGTGTGACAACCACGAGATGCTGTTGGTCTTGCCGCTGCCCGCCGAGTGCTGGATCAGGTAATTGTGGCCGGCGTTCTCGGCGCGTGCGGCAGCCACCAGGGCGCGCACCGCATCCAGTTGGTGATAGCGCGGGAAGACCATTTTTTCGGTGGTGACCAGCCTCTTGCCGCCCCTGCCATCGTCCACCTTCTGTTCGTCTTTCTCGATGAACAGGAACTGCCCGAGGATGTCGAGAAAGCTGTCGCGTTGCAATGTTTCCTGCCAGAAGTAGCCGGTACGGTAGCCGCTGGCGTGCTGTGGGTTGCCCGCACCGCACTGAATCTGCCCCGGGTGGCTGCCCCGGTTGAAAGGCAGAAAGAAAGTCTTTTCTTTCGCCAGCCGGGTGGTCATCCACACTTCATCGGGGTCGGCGGCGAAGTGAACCAGGGCGCGCTTCTTGAAATCGAACAGTGGCGCGCGCGGGTCGCGGTCGCTCTGGTATTGCTTGATGGCGTGCCGCCAGGTCTGGTGCGTGCCCGGGTTCTTCAACTCGATGGTCGCCACAGGCAGGCCATTGACCGCCAGCACCATATCCACTGTGCTGTGGTCGCCGGGGTGGCAAGGCACCTGCCGCGTGACGGTCAACTGGTTTTTTGCATACAAATCCAGCACATCGGGTGACAGCGCATGCGCCGGCTTGAAATAGGCCAGTCGGAACAACTTGCCGTAAAACTTGAAGCCGTGGCGCAGCACATGCAAGCTGCCCTTGATGTCCAGTTCCTTGCCCAGCGCATCCAGCAGCATGGCCTGTAAATTGCCGCCGTGCTGTGCGCCCATTTCGGCCCACAGTTTGGACTGGGTGGCTTCAATGAAGGCAAATACCCGTGCCGGGAACAGCGCCCGTGCCTTGTCCCACTCGGCGTTGGTGCCGGACAGCCAACCGCCTTGCTTGAGCAGCAAGTCTTCTACATGGAACTCAAAGGCGCGTTCAGTGGTTTGGCCGGGCATGGAGAGGATTCCTCAGATTGTTCCGTTGATCTCGAAGGCACGGTACTTCAGCCACTTGGCAATGCCGTCGAGGTCTGGGAACAGTTGTTTGTCGAAGACGCCGTACTGGTCCAGGCGACGGCGAATATCTTCATGTGCCGCCTGCTTGATGACGATTTCCAGATAGTCCTTCTCGTCGAGGGGCTGCATCGGTTGCCAGCAGGCCAGCAGCACGCCGTCCTGGGCGCGGATGCGCGGCGAGACGTGCGGCGGGTCATAGATGATGTTTTCGCTGATCTTGAACGGGGTGGGGAGGCTTTGCGCCGGGAGAATTTCCTTGTCGTCGCTGGTTGTGAATTCCTCCATCCAGCTACGCCCAGCGGGACGTGACACGCTGTTGATATCGGCTTCAGGCTGCTCGTCGCTGATTACGTCAAAATCGGCATAGACATCGTCGTCAGGGGTGGTCGCCGGCTCGGTGGCTGCATCCCCCACTGGCTTCACCTGCGCCGCCTCCCCACGCTTCAAGTCGGCATAACGCTTGGGGTTGGAAATCAGGACATAGACCGCGCTATCCGCACTGCGGCCACCTGTGTTGCGAACAGCGAAATACAGCGCCACTAGCGGATTGGTCGTCCAGTCCATGAAGCGCGTGGGCAGGCCATGATGCTGGGCGATAGCCAGTTCTTCCCATGCCGTCTGCGGTCGATGCTGCACATAGGTGAGCAGGTGGTTGCTGAAGGTTTCCAGCACCTCACATTCCTTTTGCTCGCGTTCGGTTAGCGACAGGCCACCCAGATGCTTGTAGCGGGCCACCGACGGCGTCAGCGGGTAGCCATCAATTGTCCGTTTGCTTTGCCCACGAAAATACAAACGTCGCTTGCCTTCGCCGTTCAGACCCAGCTCGCTGTGGATGGTATTGAGGTATTCGTCGAAGCTCTCAATCTCGAACGGCGTACTCATGCCAACTCCCGGACGTCGATTTTGCCGGTGACGGCGGAGGTGATGAGGGCTTGGCGGTATTCGGTGAGACGATCAATCGCCGTTTGTGCTTGGTCAATTAGGCTATTCATTCGCGCAACCTCAGTGCCAAGGAATTCGGCAATCAGTCGCTGTTCGAAAATAGGCGGCAGTACCACTGCGAGATTTCCGATTACGCCCATCCCTATATTGGGTTGCGTGCCAAAACTCCATGAAACTTGAACAAGTCCTTGGAAGTACTCACTCGACAGTGCGTAAAAGACAAACTCGGGTAGTGCTTTCCACAAGTCGCAACGAACTGCAGCCAGTGGAGACCACACATTGAACTCATCATCGAAATCAACAATCGCAACCTTTCCAGTTGTCGAACCGGATTTGACGATGAAGATGTCGCGCTTTCTGGGGAAGTATTTTCTTGAGTACCGTTCGTGATCCTCACGGGAGATATAGCCTCGCATCGAAGAAAGGAGTACTCGCCCATCCTTCACGGCCTCGGCGGAAACAAACGGAACCCCATCCAAAGGAAACTCTGGCGTTTCGTGTGGGCCATCAGTAATGGGTATAGACACGATCCTCTTCAGAGGGCGTAGCCGCCAATGTGTAGGTATTTGCGCCAACCAATCCACACCCGAGTCCTTCATTTCCGGATTCGGCTCCAGCCCCGCTGCCTTGGCGGCTTCGGGGGGTAGGCCACGGGTGACGGTGCGGGCGATCAGGGCGCTGCGCTTTTCCTTGAGCTTGGTAATGAGCAGCCGCTTCTGCGCCACCAGCGCATCGATTTGCGCGGTCTTGGCGTCGAGGAAGCGGGCGATGGTTTGTTGCTCATCGACCGGCGGCACAGGGCAAGGAATTGAACCCAGCATTTCAAGGTTCAAGCCGTCACGCGCTTCGCCACCGGCCATGTTGCGGATGTTCTGGTAATTGGCCGTAAGCCAGTAGTACAGGTAACGCGGCTCGAACCGATGATCAGGGATCAGTGCCGCCATCGACTGGTTGCAGGTCGTCGGAATGCCGAGCTGTGCGACCATACCTTTGGTCTTGCCTTGGCCTGCCAGTGCCATGACCAAGGCGCCTTTCGGAATCCACTTGGCGCTGCTGTTGGCAAAGCCTTCGCGGGTGATCAGTTCCGATGCTTCAGTGATATAGCCGTCGTTCACTGCTCCCGAATTGATCCACGGAATCTCGCCATCTTCCCAATAGGCTTCGTTGCCCTTGTCAGGCGTGCCACCTGCGTAGCGTTTCGACATCCAGCGAAGCGAGGCCGCTGTCCAGTGGGTCGGCAATTGGTCCAGCCACGTCATCGGGCTGGTTTTGTATTCGTTGTACGCAGCGTACTTCATACCGTCTCCCCCTGCCCAGCATCACCCTCTTTGGCCTCTATCCGCGCCCGTGCCGTTTCAATCGCTTCATGCAGCTTGCGGTGCAGCACGTCCGGCGGCGGCAATACGGTCAGGTATTCGGCGACGTGGATGCCCGATCCATCCAGTTCCAGCAGTTCGATTTGTTCGTTGTTTTTACCGGCGCACAGGATGATGCCGAGCGGCGGGTTCTCGTCGGCTTCGGTCTCGAACTTGGCCAACCAGCGCAGATACAGCTCCATCTGGCCTTTGTATTCGGGCTTGAAGTTGCCTTGCTTGAGTTCGACGACGACCAGGCGCTTGAGCTTGCGGTTGTAAAACAGCAGGTCGATGTAGAAATCGTCGCCATCGAGCTGGATGCGCTTTTGCCGGGCGACGAATGAAAACCCGGCGCCCAGTTCCAGCAGAAAGCTTTCCAGCTCGCGCAGGATGGCGTCTTCGAGGTCGCGCTCGATAAAGCGGTCGGTCAGGCCGAGAAAATCGAGCAGGTAAGGGTCTTTCAGCACCAGCTTCGGGGCGATTTCGCCTTTGCTGCGCAGGGTGGCCAGTTCTTGCTGAATGAGGGCATCGGGCTGCCTGGAAAGGGCGGTGCGCTCGTAGAGCATGGCGTCGATGCGTTCGCGCAAGGTGCGGACGCTCCAGCCTTCGATGCGGCACATCTCGGCATAAAAGTCGCGCTGGAAAGGTTTGGCTAGCGGCAATAGCTCGCGAAAATGCGACCAGCTCAATTGTCGCCACAGCGTGGCGACAATCTGCTCATCGGGGAAGGCTTGCGCAAACTGCACCATGCGCCGCAGGTTTTTCTCGGTAAAGCCGCGCCCAT
>JAYRYB010000019.1:0-7053 GCA_041917165.1 Azonexus sp. | reverse complement strand
GAACAGGACCGTGAAACAGAGTCGCGCCAATGATAGTGAGCACATCGCTCGCGAAAGTAGGTCAACGCCAGACCCCCATTCAAAAACCCCCTCTCTGCACAAGCAAAGAGGGGGTTTTTACGTCTACGCGAAATGGAAACGCTCAATCGCGTTAGTCAGCTACACGTATTTGCGTCGCCAGAAGGCGAGTAGCATCCCGATGGCGATCATTGCCATCAGTCCAAGGGCGTACAGATAGCCGGAGGGCAGCGTAAGCCAGGGCATTTCCCGAAAATTCATCCCGAAAATGCCGGCAATAAGTGTCGCTGGCAGGAAAATGGTCGTGAATACGGTCAAGGTTCGTACTTCGAGGTTTACGCGGTGGCTTACGGTGCTGAGGTAGACGTCCAGCAGGCCGGTCGCGAGATCGCGTAGGTCTTCGAGCGATTCGATGATGTGGATTGTGTGGTCATATACATCGCGCAGATAGACCTGAACGTCGTCAGCGAAATAGTTGTCGGCATCGCGATGCAAGCTGCCAAGCAATTCACGAAGCGGGTGAAGGTCCCTGCGGAGTTGGGAGACGCAGCGCTTCAATTGGTGAATGCCTTCCAGCGCATTCGGGCCGGGGTGGCCAAGTATTTCGGATTCGAGCCGTTCGGCCTGGTCGTTAATCTGCTCGATGACACCAAAGTAGCTATCCACGACCGCATCAATCAATGAATAGGTCAGCATGCCGACGCCACCGCGATGAATGCTGCCCGGCGGGTTGCGCAAACGCTGGCGGACAGGCTCAAACGTCTTTGACTCACGCTCCTGGAAGCTCAGAAGATAGTCGTGACCGACGACCAGGCTAATCTGGTCCTGAACCAGATCCAGACCCTCGTTGCTGATCTCATAGCGATGCAGGACGATGTACAGGTGGTCCGCATAGCTATCAACTTTCTGACGTTGTGCGGTATTTAAAATGTCTTCCAGTACCAATGGGTGCAGGTGATATCGCTCACCCAAAGGGGCTATGTCGCTTGCCTGATGGGCGCCATAAACATTAGTCCAACGGGTTGCATGTTGCCGCTCGGTGTTTGCCGCATCCCAGGCTGAAAGCGGTTGGCGTTCGGAGTGCCCGAGCTGGTCGAAGTCAATCTGCCCAAAGGTGACGCTGTCCGTCTTCTTCTCGCCGATGTGTACCAGTGTTCCCGGCGGTAATCCCGCCTTTTTCGACCGAAGTTTCTTGTTTTTGCTCATATGCCAGCCAATCGATTGATGGCGATACTGGCGGCAACCATGCCAAATACCGATGTCACACAGACGGCGGAGCCAAAGCCGGCGCAGTTGAGTCCCTGAGGGGTAGGGTTGGTCTCGCAAGCTGCCCCTTTTTCTGGATAGCGTAGGGGTTCCGTCGAGAATACCGCGGTTACGCCAAATTTCTTTCCTTTATCGCGCGGGAAATTGAATTCACGCCGCAAGGAGGATCGAACTTTGGCGAGTAATGGGTCTTGCGTCGTTTGTGATAGATCACAACTGGTGATGCGAGTTGGCTCCAATTGGCCGCCTGCCGCGCCGCCAACGATGACGGGGATCCCTTGTCGCTTGCAGTGGGCAATGAGTGCTGTCTTGGCGCGAACCTGATCGATGGCGTCGATGACGACACTGAAGTTGCTGGATATCTGCTGGCTGACGTTGTCGGGCGTCAGGAAATCTTCGACACAGGTGACGACGCAAGCCGGATTGATCGAACGGATCCGTTCGGCCATGGCTTCCACCTTTGCCTTGCCGAAGTTATCTTCCAGTGCGTGAATCTGTCGATTGGTATTCGACTCGGCGACCATGTCGAGATCGATCAGGGTGATCTGCCCGATGCCGGTGCGGGCCAAGGCTTCCGCAACCCAGGAGCCGACGCCGCCGATACCGATTACGCAGACATGAGCCGCACGCAAGCGGGCCGCGCCTTGCTCTCCGTACAGTCGCGCGACGCCGCCAAAGCGGCGATCAAGGTCAGCCATGCTTAAGCCTCTACCGTCTTGCGGATCACGGCATTGAATGGCGTGATCCACTCGGGCGCGAATTGCCGGTCACAGGCGTTGATTTCAGCGATCGCACGCAATACGGAACGATTTTTCCCGCGATGGATATGCTTGAGCATTACTGCTTCGAAGGCATCGACAATGGCTAGAATCTTGGCGCCATCGCAGATCGCAGCAGCGTTCAAAGCATCCGGATAGCCCTGGCCATCCGGCATCTCGTGATGCTGCGCCACCATTTCGGCCGCGGCCTCCCAGCCCGGCATCCGTTGCAGAAGGCCCGCGGCAAATCCTGGGTGATTACGTAAGGCCAGCTTGTCCTGATCACTCATCTTGCCAACTTTGAGCCAGATCGACTCAGGCAGGAACATCATGCCAACATCGTGGAGATAAACTGCAGCCTCAAGTTGCCTTGCATCGACACGGGTGCCTGCCGTTTTGTTCGTTTCCAGCGCGAGCCGGAGAATCCGCATGGTTCGCCCCTTGAACAAGGGCGAGCGACTTTCATACTGTAGTGCCAAGGTGCGAAAAAACTGCAGATCGGCGTTCACCTGAACATCGTCGTTTCGACCGGCGCTGATGCGCGGCTGGCGACTGGATACCTCCGGAATTACCGGCGGAAAACCCGTGACCGATTCAATGAGCTTCGCGCAATGCTCGTCGACTTCGCCGGCGCTGGCCTCGGCCAGTTGTTGTAGTCCCCCCAGCAACGCCGGTAAGGCCAGGTGGTCGATTGCCCTGCCGGACAGCAGGGCCTCGGTCGCCAGCTCAAGGCGGTCAATGGCGAGAAGAATCAGCTCGGCCAGCTGATCCGAGAAGGGAATCTCGCCATCACGAAAGCGGGACATCATCGTTTCGATCGGATGGGCAATCGCTGAGCCGAGTTCAAACTTGCACAGCGAGGCATCGCCCTTGATGTTGTGGATGGCCCGGAAAAGCTCGGCGGTCAGCTCACGGTCGGCAGGCGTTTTCTTTAGTCGGGCAACGTCGCGCTCGATCTCGGGCGCACGGTCGATCAGCGCATCGGCGAACTCCTCCAGCGCTACACGATCCTGAATCACTGGGCTGGTGATTGCGTGCAGATCCATTTTCCCTCCCGGTTGCTAAATTCAATCCGAAGAGTTTAGCAAACCGGCGTCATCGCAGCCCGCTTCTTTGACGTTCCAGCCTTGACGGCGTGGGGCGCGGCCCCTAAGATTCCGCGGTTAATCAAAGAAATACCGACTGTGACACTGGAAGAACTTTACGCCCTGATCGGGCCCGACATGAAGGCGGTCGACGCCGTCATCCGTGACCGCCTTTACTCTGATGTGGTTCTGGTGCGCCAGGTCGCGGAGTACATTATAAATAGTGGTGGGAAGCGGATGCGGCCGGCGCTGGTGCTGCTGGTGGCAGGTGCGCTTGAATATCATGGCAAGCATCATCATGATCTCGCGGCCGTCGTTGAGTTCATCCATACGGCGACGCTGTTGCACGATGATGTCGTCGATGAGTCTGCGTTGCGTCGTGGTCGCGGCACGGCCAATGCCATGTTTGGCAATGCAGCCAGCGTACTGGTCGGTGACTTCCTCTATTCGCGCGCGTTCCAGATGATGGTTGCGGTGAATGACATGCGTGTCATGCAAGTCCTTTCGGACGCAACCAATGTCATCGCTGAAGGCGAAGTGCTGCAGTTGATGAACTGTCATGATGCCGACGTCGACGAGGCGCGCTACATGCAGGTGATCCATTACAAGACAGCGAAGCTATTTGAAGCGGCGGCACAACTGGGCGCGATTCTCGGCAAGGCAAAACCAGAACTTGAATCCTCGATGGCCGCTTACGGCATGCATCTCGGCACGGCCTTCCAGCTCATTGACGATGTGCTCGACTATTCGGGCCAGGAGGCGGACACCGGCAAGCATCTGGGCGATGACCTCGCCGAAGGCAAGCCGACGCTGCCGCTGATCTACGTGATGCAGCACGGCACACCGGAACAGGCTGCTTGCGTGCGCCAGGCGATTGAACAAGGTGGCCGCGATGATTTTCCCGCGGTCCTCGATGCCATCCGCCAGAGTGGCGCGCTCGACCATGCGCGCGCCCGGGCGCAGCAGGAGGCGCAGCTCGCCAGAGATGCAATTTCTCAGCTAGGGGATTCAAATTATAAAAAAGCTCTGCTACAATTGACCTTCTTTGCAGTTGAGCGAAACCATTAAGGTTTTTGCAGCATCGGAGTGTAGCTCAGCCTGGTAGAGCACTGCGTTCGGGACGCAGGGGTCGCATGTTCGAATCATGTCACTCCGACCACTCAACTCACGATAAGGCCTTGATCATTCAAGGCCTTTTTCGTTTTCTAGACGTCTTTTTCCGCGTGGCGTTGGTGCTGCGCCAACTGTGCGCCATAAGGTTTCCGTACGTCCCCGGCACTCGAGCCATGACATGCCGCGTGATCGGGTAAGGTCGCTTATGATGGTGACTCCTGAATTTTCGTCGCCACTATCGCCTCCTGTCCAATGACGTACCGTCTGATTTCAAGATTCTTCCGGCGGCTGCCTGCTGTGATCCCCCTGAAAGCTCCGGTCGCCGCATGAGCGGACAGTTCGCTCTTCTGAAACAGCGGCGTTTCGGGCCGTTTTTCGTCACGCAGTTCCTGGGCGCCTTCAACGACAATTGCTTTTTATGTCGGGTAAAACTGTTCTCGCTGTTCGATGTGAGTGAGTGGAGAGCGGTATGAGCTCAGCGCAAAACGAGCAAGGTATGGTGGCAAAGCACTCCGTTGATGAAGGTAGTCGTCCAGCCGCCAAGTCACAGTTTGCTCTCCTTGGGCAACGGCGCTATGGACCGTTTTTTCTCACCCAGTTAGCTGGTGCCTTCAACGATTCCTTCCTGAAGCAGCTGGCGATTCTGCTGGTGACATTTCACGCAGCTGAATACACCTCACTTTCTGGCGGCCTAGTCGCTAACCTTGCAGCCGGGTTGTTTATCCTGCCTTTTGTATTGTTCTCGGCCTTTGCCGGGAAGCTTGCCGACCGCTACGACAAATCGATTGTTATTCGGGGGGTGAAGCTGGCGGAGGTGGGCATCATGTTGATTGCTTCCGCAGGTTTCTACATGACGAGCTTACCGCTGCTGCTGGCATCCATTTTCCTCATGGGCTGCCACTCGGCATTCTTCGGCCCAGCCAAATACTCATTGCTGCCGTGCGTGCTGAGCAAAGATGAGCTAACCGGCGGGAATGGCCTTCTTGAGATGGGTACGTTCCTGAGCATCCTTGGTGGAACCTTGGTTGCCGGGGTACTGGCTGCAGTAACAACCAATCCCTTGTGGCTCTCCATTTCGCTTACCAGTGTTTCCTTATTGGGGCTCGCCTCTAGCTTGTTTGTACCTGCTACTGGGGAAGCGGCGCCGAATTTGAAGTTGCGCTTTAGCATTGTGGAAGAAACTCTGGCGACTTTGAAGCTCGCGCACAACGAAGGCAAGGGAGTGTGGAACAGTTTATTGGCCATCTCCTGGTTCTGGTTCATCGGCGCGGTGGTTCTCTCGCAGATTCCGGCTCTAGGCAAAGACCTACTCCATGGTGATACCTCAGTCGTTACTATGCTCCTGGCGGTCTTCTCCATTGGTGTGGCTATTGGTTCGCTGCTTTGCGAGCGTCTGTCTAACCATCAAGTCGAGATAGGTCTGGTGCCGGTCGGCTCGATTGGCTTGTCTGTTTGTACAGCGGACCTCGCGTTTTCGGCTTCGGGCTTTTCCGCAGCTATAGCTGCATCAGGCAATACTGAGGCCCTGACTTGGCTGCAGTATCTGGACCTATCTGGAAGTTTGCGAGTCCTATTGGACATTGCGATGGTTGGTGTCTTTGGTGGCTTGTTTATCGTGCCGTTATATGCCTTTGTTCAGCTAAGGTCGGCGCCGGAGCGCCAGTCGCAAGTAATCAGCGCGAATAACGTCTTGAACGCAATTTTTATGGTTAGCGCTGCTGGAATGTCCGGAGTGCTGTTATCAGTTGGGTTGGGAGTGCCTGGACTCATTCTGGTCTGCGCAGTCCTGAACGCGCTGGTTGCCCTTTACATTTATCGGACTGTGCCTGAGTTCCTGTGGAGATTTGTTAGCTGGATAATCGTCCATTCAATCTATCAGGTGAGAACGACCGGCCACGAGCACGTGCCAGAACAAGGGGCTGCGTTGATTGTGCCAAATCATGTGTCTTATGTAGATGCCCTTGTTCTGAGTGCGATTAGCCCCAGACCTATCCGATTCGTAATGGACGCCAATATTTTTAAGGTACCAGTGCTTTCCTGGCTGTTCAGGCAGGTCAATGCCATACCGATTGCTTCCGCCAAGGATGACCCGGAAGCCCTTGCTAAGGCCTTGGCCGCGGTCCAGTTGGCACTAAAGAACGATGAGTTAGTTTGTGTCTTTCCAGAAGGTGCGCTGACGCCGGATGGCTCATTGGGTGTATTCAAGCCAGGAGTACGCAAGATGCTTGACCTGTCCCCTGTGCCTGTCATTCCTGTGGGGCTGCAAGGGCTATGGGAGTCTCCGTTTTCTCGTAACGGACATTCGGTAAGTGGCCGTATTTTCCGGTCTCGACCAGGTCGTCAGTTGGTCGTAAATGTTGGGGTAGCTCTGCCAGCGGATGTGCCCTTAGCAGACCTCCGGGGGACTGTGCAAGGCTTGATGAGTATGTGAGCCTAATGATGCTCTTGCAAATTTAGTAAGTGGATGCGGGGCGATGGGTGGTGCCTGAGCTGCAAGCATTTCAGGGAGGTCTGCTACGCTTGGCGAGTCATCGATTGGACTTGACTACAATCAATGGTCGCTTGGTACCCAGTGGCGACTGGCGCTTACAGGAATTGGAATTTCACTGGCCGCTTTCCGGCTGCCAATCCTCTGAGGGGACTGTCGCATGCCGACCCGTTGCTGCCTTTCACGGTGAGGTTCAATTGTTGACGCGCACTGAAAAGTACCCGGATTTCGAGGTATCTGCGCGCTGAAAATTACCCAGGGTGATTAACCTTCGCCGTTCCGTTTTGGAGCGGGGAAACCGAGGAGATGATCACCATGAATTTGC
>JAYRYB010000018.1:0-8020 GCA_041917165.1 Azonexus sp. | reverse complement strand
TGCCTCGTCTCCCTCGGCGGCGTTGACCTCGACCCGGGTATCCCGGCCCCCGAGGCGGCTCGCTTTACCCGTCCGGAAGGTGATGGCGACGGTGGCGGTTTCTATCAGGCGCATTACTACCTGAACCCGGTGATGTACTGGCTGGAAGTGGTCACCGACTTCCCTTGCCTCGAAAAGAGTTCCTTCGATCTGGCCTACATGACCGAAGTCGATCCCTTGTGGGCCGACGACGAACTGACCCTGATCCTCAACCCCGATGCCGTGCTGTTCGCCAATCCGGTCGCCATTGCCGCTTGCGCCGCCGATTGCGTGGCGGCCTCGGTCGGCTTCGGCATCCGCGAGATGTTCTGGTGCGCCGGTTGCCAGGGTGGCGTCTATCCGCTCAACGGGCACGTCCCCTACCACCTCGGTGGGGTGCGGACTGCCGCGCTGATGGCCCAGCGCTTGAGCGCCAAGATGCACCGCGAGTTGGTGGCCTGGGGCTGGCATGGCAAAGATGGTCTGTGCGGGCCGTACTTCGAGCCGGTGATGGACAAGACCGCCTACAAAACCCAGCTCACCTATCCCATTCCCAACACCGACAAGGAAGGCGGCCGCTGCTGCCAGCCCTTCGGGCGGACCACCGTGCTCTGGGGAGCCGGCAAGGAATACCCGGTGCGTGGCGAGGACTTCGCCTTCATGTTGTTTCGCAAAAGGAATTGCTGTGTCGGCTACTAAACTCCATCGAATCCTCGCCTATATGATCCTCGGCCTCAGCGCCGTATTTTCTGCCGGCGGTCCGGCCCAGGCCGAGATTTCGCCGGTCGTCACGGAGGCGGATATCGAACGCGCCCGGCGCGAGACCCCCACGGTCACCGAGCAAGATATCGAATTGGCCCGACAGAAATACGCCCTGCCGAGCGACACCGACCGCCGATCCGCGCCGCAGAACAGCCCGAACCTTGAGGCGCTGCCCAAGCCGGCCACGTCCGTACCACTCGACCTGGAAGCGCTGGCTCGCGGGTATGCCGGGCAATCCGATGCAATGACTCGGGCCCAAGGGCTCGCTACGGGTCCAGGGCTTTTCATCTTCGTCAGCCTGACTATGCCCCGCGCCACGCTGCAAGGTCTGGTCGCCCAAGCGGCACGGGCCAAAGCCGGCATCGTCATCCGCGGCTTCGCCAAGGGCTCGCTGCGCGATACGGTTGCCCAGGTCCAGGGCTTGATCGGCAAACAACAGGTGGCAATCCAGATCGATCCGCTGGCCTTCGACCGCTTCGCGATCAGCAAGGTGCCCAGCTTTGTATTGGTGCGCGACGGCACACGTCCCGTCTCTTGTGCCAGCGGCAGTTGCGCCCCTGCCGACAGTTTCCTGCGGGCAGCTGGTGACGTCAGCCTGGATTACGCCCTGGAACACATGCAGCGCTCGGCGCCTGCCTTTGCTCCAGCCGCCGAACTCTTTCTGAAACGCATCAGAGGATAGGTGATCCCCATGCGCCGCCTGATCATCTGGATCACGCTGTTCTGCTTCGTCACGACACAGAGCGCTGCCATCGCCGGGCCGTTTGACGAGGGCACAGCCGCCGGCCAGGTGGCCAATCCGGTCATTCGCGGCACGGTTAACATGCCCAGCGCCTCAAGTGCCGTACCGGAGTACACCACGACGCCACCGGAAACGGCGTATTACGGCCAGCCCAACCTGTCGGGCGCGGCCAATGTCCGTCTGAGTACCTGTGCGGCCAGCGCCAACGATCCGGTCTGCCAGGCCCAGGACGGGGCGCTGACCTCGGCCAACACACCCCGCCCGGCGATCTCTGCCTACGATCCGGCAGTCACTGCGGCCCGCGACATCGCCCGCAATCCGTCGAGTGCCTTGGGCAGCCTGGCAGACTATTACTCCGGCTGCACCACCGCCGAGGTCAGCACCGCAGCGGGCACCACGACCAAGGTCTGCAACCGCTACAGCGGTGTCGGCAACTACACGACGCGGCGCGATCTGACGGTTGAAATAGATCTCCAGCCCAGTTGCGTTGAAGGTACCTGGGTCGCCCACGGCCAGGTCAACCGCAACGGTGCCGACTATATGGTGGCGGAAGCACAATGCCAACTGCGCAGCGATGGGCTGCAACGTTTCCGTTTCTATGCGGCAGGCGGCAAAGGGGCCTGCATCGGCTGGCAGACCGTGGACCTGCCGACCGCTCCGGCCACCCAGACTACCTATGTCACCAACCTATCCCCGCATTGGGAGGGCAGTTGCTGGAGCCCGTTCACGGTCAACCTGATGCCCGGTTCAGGCTGCACAGCCGGGACGTGCAATTACACCTTCCAGTTCAGCGGTTTTGGCGGATTCGTGAAGTGGAACCTGCCCCTGTCCTTCGTCCAGCCGGCCATGGTGCAACACGAAACCGATGTCTGGGTCGACAAGAGTGCCGTGCTGAACGCGGGCGGGCGCTGCACCGTCACCACCGCCGACACCTGTGTCGACGGGCCGGCGACCAAGGCCATCGAAGGCCGCGCTGTGACCCGTGCCTGCTGGTCCTATGAGCGCACCCTGACCTGCACCTCGGGTGCCCCGGTCGACGAGTGCGCTCCGCTGGCAAGCAGCGGCTGCACGCCGGCCAGCAGCACCTGCAAGCAAATGAATGTCGGCAGCGGGCTGTGCGAGATCAGCCAGGACACCTATACCTGCCCAGTCGCTGCGCAGACCACAACTACCGCTTCGAATTGCCCGGCCAACGTCTATTGCCTGGGTGCGAACTGCTTCAATACCAGTTACACCAACGATGCCGACTTTGCCCGTTCGATGTCACTGATGGAAGCCGGACGTGAAGCCGGCGTTTATCTCGACACCACAAAAATGCAGGTCTTCAAAGGGGAAGGCAACCGCTGTCGCGATCGCCTGCTGAAGAACTGTTGCAGTTCCGATTCGGCAGGCGCCGGCATGACCAATCAGAGCATGTTCGGCACCGGTTCGAGTTTGGTCTACGACGTGTTGATGAATTCCCAGAACCGCGAGTTTCTCTATCAAGGGATGCAGGCCTTGCTACTGGGTGGCGGTTTCAGCGGCAGCTTCACCACCTATGGCATCACCGTCGCGGTCAACGGTACGGCTCTGCCGGCCAGTTCGGCCGTGCTCTATTCCGGTGAAAGCCTGGTCGTCGCCTTCGACCCCTGGTCGCTGGTCATTGCGATCGTCATCTACATCATCATGTCAATGTCGTCCTGCAACGAGGAAGAAGGCAAACTCGCCATGAAGGAAGGCGCCGGCCTGTGCCATACCGTCGGCACCTGGTGCTCCTCCTGCATCCGGATTTTTGGGAGTTGCGTCTCCTGTATCGAACACAGCACCGGCAAGTGCTGCTTCAACAGCAAACTGGCCCGCATCGTCAATGAGCAGGGCCGTGTGCAGGTCGGCAAGGGCTGGGGCTCCGGGGAAAGCCCCGACTGCTCGGGGTTCACCATCGCCCAACTCCAAAGCCTCGACTTTGCGGCGATGGACCTCACCGAGTTCTACGCCTCCATCGTCCCGACGCTGCCCAATGCCGGCGCGCTCCAGGGCAGCAACGCCGCCCGCCTGACGACCTGCTATTACGGACAAGGGAAGTGCCAATGAAGATCGCCTATACCGCCGTATTGATCGCCGGATTCACATCGCTCGTCCTTGCCGACGAGGTACCCAGAACCCCGGTACCGGATCCGCGACCGGTCATGTTGGCCGCCCTCCAATCAGTCAATGGCGAGGCCCACGCCATCCTCAGCGGCGAGATTGCCGAGGCCCTCACCCAGCGCTTTGCTGCTACCTCGCCGATCTACATCGATGTCACGACCGAGAAGCGCTACGCCCAGGCCGGTTGTGCCCGCTTGAATGTCAGGTTCTGGCAGGACGGGGTTCTGCTGCCCGGTGCGTCGAGCCCGCGCCGCCAGACCATGGATTTCGGCATCAACTACTGCCTCGATGGCCGGCCACCGCAATCCCTGAAGTAGCTCATTCATGAATAGCCGCAACCGCCTCGCCCTCCCGCTGCTGCTGACCTTCGCCGTGATGCTCGGCAGCCATGGTGCAGCGGCCCAGGATGCTGCTTCCCGCTACTGGGTGGACAGTTGGCGCGGCTGGCATTTCTATGAAGGGCCGGCACCCGAGGAACACGAACAACCATTGCTACCAGGCAAGACCACTGCGACTGCGCCGCCAGCCCAACCGCCGCGGGCACCGGAACTGGTCGAATTCGAACGCCTCCAGAAAACCCTGGAAGAGACGCGCAACATCGCCATCATGCGACCGAGCGAAGCCAATGTCCGGCGCTACATGGAACTGGAGTCCCAGGTTGTCGCCCGCGCTTCCTTCTTTGCGGATGTCGCGCAGCGCGTTGCCTGGGCTACACCGCAACTGGACCCAACCCTGCAGGGCCGCCCGGTCAATGCCAAGGCCCTGGAGGTTTTCGACCAAGCCGAACTGGTGGATCGCTCGCGCGCCATTGCCGATCTGGGCAAGGATCACGTGCTGTTCTTCTTCTACCGCTCGGACTGCCCGTATTGCCATGCCTTCGCGCCGATATTGGCCGCCTTCCAGGCCCGACACGGCATCCAGGTCGTCGCCATCAGCGTGGACGGTGGACTGCTGCCGAGTTTCCCCAATGCCCGCCCGGACAACGGCATTGCCACCGCCCTGAAGGTCAGCCAGGTGCCCGCTGTTTTTCTGGCTCAACCCTTCACTGGAAAGATATCTCCCATCGGCTTTGGGGTGCTCTCGGAATCCCAATTGCTTGAGCGCATCGCCACTGTGTCCGCTCCACAAGCCAAGGCCATGCTGCCTACAACCACGCAAGGTCTCGCCCTACCCCTGGAGGCGCCATGAAAGATTGCGATCATCCCCATTTCCGGCGTAGTGCTGCCGCTATCCTGGCGCTGCTGCTGGCGATCCCGTCCTTCGAGCTACAGGCCGGCGACCTCAACAGCGAAGTGAACAACATGTTCAACAATCTAGGTGCCATTGGCAACTACACCGCCCCCGGTGCCTTCCGTGGCCAGACCTTCAATACCTACACCGGCGGTAACTTGATGATGCGCTCGCCGAACAAGGTTTATCAGCTGGCCGCCATCCAGTTCCCCAGCGCCAAGGCCGGCTGCGGCGGCATCGACGTCTTTGGTGGTTCCTTCTCGCACATTTCGGCAACCGAGTTCAAGAACATGCTGAAGAACATCACGGCGGCGCTGCCGGGGATCGCTTTTCAGCTCGCCCTGGAAGCGGTATCGCCCCTGCTCGGCGGGCTGACCAAGTGGGCCAAGGGGCTGGAGACCTGGATCAACAATGCCCGGATCAATTCCTGCGAAACCGCCAAGGCCATTGTCAGCACGGCGGCCGAATCGATTGGCTACAGTTCGCAGGAGACCTGTGCCGATCTGGCCATCGAGATGGGCATGGAAAGCGACCGCGATGCGGCGCGTCGACGCTGTGCGACGGATCGGCCCAGCATTTTGTCGTCAGCACGTTCTTCGGTCGACCCGAAGGTGAAAAACAAGGCACCTTTCGTCGGCAACCTGACTTGGAAAGCATTGCAGTACACCGGTGCCTATTTGGATGATCAAGAGCGCGAACTGATCATGAGTCTGGTCGGCACGGTCATTTATTACCCGGAAGAATCGGCCCGCGACCCCGAGCCGATTGCCCCGACGCTGACCTCGATCAGCCAGTTGCTCTACGGCCAGGGTGCGGCCGCTGGTACGGATGTCGTGCAGCATGTCTTGAAGTGCAACGACTACAGCAATTGCGACGTCGTCACCTTGAACACTTCGTACACCCACACGCCATTTACCGCCAAGGTCGAAGCGATCATGCGCTCTATTGCCGAGAAGATCACGACACGCACCGCCATCCCCAATAACTCGACCGAGGTCGGCTTCGTCAACCAGACCACCGAGCCGGTCTACAAGATGTTGTCGATCGGTACCAGCATCCCGGGATCGGGTTTGGCCGACAGCCTGATCGCCCAGTATCGCGACGTGATTGCCGCCGACTATGCCTATGTCTTCCTCGAACGCAATCTGCGTCTGGGTATGGCCGCGCTGGACAAGAACTACACCCTGCAGCAGTCGCAACGTGAGCAGGCCAACCAGGTCCGGCTGCGGGCGCAGGCCATGCTCATGCAACTCTCCCAGGAAAAGAACCTGCTCTATCAGAAGGTCGGCTCCTTCCGGGCGGTATCGAACCACCTGGAACAACTCGAACGCCAGTTGCGCTCCAGCATGCCGCAACACGTGATGGACATGCTCGGCCAGCAGGCCGCTTACCTGTCGCAGTAGAGACGATGCGATAGAGCGACAGGAGAAAGCGCCATGTGGGAAATCTACGCTTACCAGAACGCCGACAGCCTGTTCGGCGTTTTCAATGCCGCGGCGACGATTCACGCCTCGGGCGACTACGCCGCTGCCTTGGCAGCCGTGGCCTTCTGCGGCTTTGTGGCGGCCCTGATTGCCTATGCCTTCGCTCCTGAGAAGTTGCAGGGTTGGAAGTGGCTGGGCACTGTTGTTCTGGTCTTCTCGGTGCTGATTGTTCCCAAGGTCACGGTGGGCATCGTGGACAAGACCGGCGGTTCTGCCGTCAAAGTCGTCGGCAACGTGCCCTTCGGGGTGGCCGCGCTGGGCGGCATCACCAGCACCATCGGCAATACGCTGACCAGTTTGTTCGAAACAGCCTTCCAGGTTATCCCGGGCGCGGGAGCACTCCCGGTCGAATTGAGCTACCAGCAGAATGGACTGATGTTCGGTAACCGGATGATCCGCGAGACCGGCAACGTGGTGTTTCAGGATCCAGCTTTCCGCACGGACCTGATCAACTTCATCCACAACTGCACGACCTATGACCTGATCGACGGCACGCTCGATCCGGCAGTTTTTTCTGCATCGGACGATGTCTGGCCGCTGATGGCTTCACCCAATCCGGCACGCTTCAGTACGCTGACCGGCGCTGGCGGCAGTGTCGGCGTCGATACCTGCCCCAATGTCTATCTGAGCCTCAATGGCCGCTTGCCGGCCCAAATCAGCCGCATCCAGGGGCGCCTGGCCTTTCAGCTCAATCCGACCTTGCCCGGCGCTGCCGCTGCAGCGGCCATCGCCGGGCAAATCCAGCAGGCCTATCTCAAGAACAGCATCGCCACCGCCGCGGCAACGGCGGCCGATCTCATCCGGCAGAACGCCATGCTCAACGCGCTTGAGGACACCAGCAAGATCGTCGGTCAGAAGGTCAATGATCCGGCGGCGATGGTGTTGGCGGTCGGCCGCGCTCAGGCGGTCGCCCAGCAGAATGCCTCTTGGCTCAATTACGGCAAGGTGGCCGAGCAGGCCTTGCCCGTTTTTAGAAACGTGGTCGAGGCGGTAACCTACGCGATGTTCCCGCTCTTTGTGCTGTTGCTCCTGCTCACCAGCGGACGGGAGACGATGATGGCCTTCAAAGGCTACTCGGCCGTGCTGATATGGATCCAGCTCTGGCCACCCCTCTACGCCATTCTCAATTACATGGCCTCGATCTATGCGGCTTACGATCTCGCCGCGGCGGCCGACCTCGGAACGGGGGGCAAATCGCTGGCTTTGCAGACTGCTTCGACGATCTATTCGCGAGCGATCTCGGGCGAGGCCGTCGTCGGTTACCTCGCCATCAGCATTCCTTTCATAGCGTGGGCCGCCCTGAAGCGCATGGAAAATTTCGGAACTGCGCTGGTCGGTGGCTTGTCGGGACTACAAGGAATGATCTCGGGCGGCACCTCGGCCGCCACCGTTGGTAACGTCTCAATGGGGAATGTCGGTATGGACCAGATGCAACTGGCACCCAACCGTACCTCGGCGTTCATGAGCAGTTGGCAAAACGACCTGAGCGGGAACACCTTCTCATCGAATGCGCTGACCGGACGTAATGCCGTTAGCCTGCTGCGGAATCAGGGGTTTGCTTCGCGAATGGTGTCGATGCGGGTATCGGAGCAGGATGTGGTTCAGGCAAGTCGGCAAGCCGACGCCGCACGAAACGAAGCTGTCGCAGCCAGCACTGAGC
>JAYRYB010000017.1:0-9892 GCA_041917165.1 Azonexus sp. | reverse complement strand
GGGCCATCGAGAAAATGAAGATCGTCATCCCGGTGACACTGCTTTCGATCTTCCTGCTGCTCTACCTCAATTTCAAGCGCATTACCGAAACGCTGATCGTCATGCTCTCGGTGCCCTTCGCGCTGGTCGGCGGCATTTGGCTGATGTGGTGGCTCGGCTACAACCTGTCGGTCGCCGTGGCGGTCGGTTTCATCGCGCTGGCCGGCGTTGCGGCCGAGACCGGCGTCATCATGCTGATCTATCTCGATCATGCCTGGGAGGAACTCAAGGCCAAGCGGCGCGCCGAGGGCCAGGTACCCGGCCTGGCCGATCTTTACCAGGCGATCATGGAAGGCGCCGTCGAACGGGTGCGACCGAAGATGATGACGGTCGTGGCAATCATGGCCGGCCTGCTGCCCATCATGTGGGGTACCGGCACCGGCTCGGAAGTGATGAGCCGCATCGCGGCGCCGATGGTCGGCGGCATGATTTCTTCGACGGTCCTGACCCTCGCGGTGATTCCGGCGATCTACGCGCTGGTTAAACAGTGGCGCCTGAATCGGGGTGTCGAGTAATGAATCTTATCAACGCAAGGAGAACGTGATGTCGAAGAAGCTCTTGGTGGTTGCTGTGACGGTAGTCGGACTGTTGCTGGGCGGGTGTGCCAGTAGTGAATATGCGGGCGGCTCCGGAAACGACTCGCACGCCGGTCATTCCCACTAATCGGTTCCCATGCTTGGCACCAGAGCCGCCAAGCAAGGCACCACCAGCCAGCCGCTCATTTTCTGTTCTACCGCTCCAACCGGTGTCAATCAAGAACAAGGAGTCAGCTCATGAAAGCAGAATCTGAACATCATCACCCCGAGCCGTGGTATCGATCTCGTGGCGCGGTCGTCGCTGCCATGATCGCGGTCATCCTGGGGTTCTTCATCGTTCGCGAGCATTGGGAACATCTAGCCGGACGGTGGATTTATTTGCTCCTTCTGCTCTGTCCGTTGATGCACTTCTTTGGTCACGGCGGACATGGCGGTCACGGCAAGGAAAAAGGCAGCGATGAACAAAATTCGTAGACGACAGTTCGCCGTGGGGTTGATCGCGTTGTTCAGTCTGTCGGTGCAAGCCCAAAGCTGGCAGGTGCCCAAACCCAGTCCAGGCCTGATGCCCAATTCGGCAGCCGGCAAGACACTATTCGCGAAACATTGCGCGGCCTGTCACGGTACGGAATTGAAAGGTTCGGACAAGGGACCGCCTCTCCTGCACCGCATCTACGAGCCCTCGCACCATGCCGATGCCGCTTTCCAACTCGCCGCCAAGAACGGCGTGCGCGCCCATCACTGGAAATTCGGCGATATGGCGCCGGTGCCGCAGGTAACACCCGACGACGTGGCACACATCACGGCCTATGTGCGCAGCGAGCAGCGCAAGGTTGGTATCGACTAAATAGAAAGTAGTCATGAGGCAAAATCTGGCTGGAGCCTGTGCAACTTTAGCAAGATCCCTTTTGCGGTCGGCTTTCTCTCCTGCGCGACTGTTGCTGATGGCCTTGCTGCAGAGCAAGGCCAATTTTTTCTAAATTGGCCCACGGGGCATGCTGGATCAACTTTGAGCGAATTGCATAGTTGTGATTTTTTGATTAAAGGGAAGTAGCCATGACCAGCGAACACTCAGGGCAACATCACGACCATGCTCATCATCACAGCCATTCGTCGTCGGTTTTGAAATCCATGTCGAGCAACGTTATCGATCCCGTCTGCGGCATGACCGTCAAGCCGGATTCGGACCATGCGACGGATCTGGATGGCATCCATTACCGTTTCTGCAGTGCCAAATGCAAGTCAAAATTCGATGCCGAACCGGCGCGCTACCTGGCGCCCGAGCCTGAAGAGGCCGCCGTTCCGGGCGCCGAGTACACCTGCCCGATGCATCCGGAAATCCGGAAGATCGGCCCCGGCACCTGCCCCAAGTGCGGCATGGCGCTCGAACCGCTGCTACCAGATTTAGACAAGGACGAGGACAACACCGAGTACCTGGACTTCCGCCGCCGCTTCTGGGGCAGCCTGCCGCTGACCGTGGTCGTGGTCGTGCTGGCGATGGTCGGGCACCGGCTGGAAGGTCTATCGCCAGCGGCCCGCACTTGGGGCGAACTGCTGTTCAGCCTGCCCATCGTGCTCTGGGCCGGCGCGCCGTTCTTCGTGCGGGGCTGGCAGTCGCTTGTCCAGCGCAGTCCTAACATGTGGACGCTGATCAGCCTCGGCACCGGTGCGGCATTCGCTTACAGCGTCGTGGCGGCGCTAGCGCCTGGCCTGTTTCCACCTTCCTTCATTGCCCACGGCCGGATCGGCGTTTATTTTGAGGCGGCAGCGGTCATCATCTCGCTGACCCTGCTCGGCCAAATGCTTGAACTGCGCGCCCGTTCGCAAACCACGGCCGCCATCAAGTCGCTGCTCGGTCTTTCCCCGAAGACGGCCCGCCGCATCAACCCGGACGGCATAGAGGAGGATGTGCCGCTGACTCATGTCCATGTCGGCGACATGCTGCGCGTTCGTCCTGGCGAGAAGGTGCCGGTAGACGGCGCAGTGATCGAAGGTTCGAGCGCTGTCGATGAGGCGATGCTCACCGGCGAGCCGCTGCCTGTAACGAAACGCCCCGGCGACCAGGTGATCGGTGCCACCATGAACACCGCCGGCAGCCTGGTCATCCGTGCCGAGAAGGTCGGCGCCCAGACCATGCTCGCCCAGATCGTCCAGATGGTCACCCAGGCCCAGCGCTCGAAGGCGCCGTTGCAGCGGCTGGCCGACGTCGTCGCCGGCTATTTCGTGATCGCGGTGGTCGCCATCGCGCTCGTCAGTTTCTTCGCCTGGGGCTTTTTCGGCGGCGAGCAGGGCTGGGTCTTCGGCCTGATCAACGGCGTCTCGGTGCTGATCATCGCCTGCCCCTGCGCCCTCGGGCTGGCGACGCCGATGTCGATCATGGTCGCCACCGGCAAGGCGGCGACCCAGGGCATCCTGTTCCGCGACGCGGCGGCCATCGAGCGGCTGCGCGAGGTGGACACGCTGATTGTCGACAAGACCGGCACGCTGACCGAAGGGCGGCCGGCCTTCGAACGCGTGCTAGCTGCACCCGGCATCGCCGAGGACGAAGTGTTGCGGCTGGCGGCCAGTCTCGACCAGGGCAGCGAACATCCCCTGGCCGACGCCATCGTCCGCGCCTCCCGGGAACGCGGGCTGGCCCTGGAAAAGGCCGAGCAGTTCGAATCGGCCAGCGGCATCGGCGTACGCGGAACGGTCGGCGGCCAGCGCCTGGCCCTCGGCAATGGGGCGCTGATGGCCGAGGACGGCATCGATATCGACGCCCTTGGCAAGGAAGCGGAAACCCTGCGCCAAAGCGGGGCCAGCGTCATGCATCTGGCGGCCGACGGCCGCCTGCTCGGTTTGCTGGCGGTCGCTGACCCAATCAAGGCGAGCACCCAGGAAGCCCTGACCATCCTGCGCCAGGCCGGGCTGCGCATCGTGATGGCCACCGGCGACGGCCTGACCACCGCCCGGGCGGTCGGTGCCAGCCTGGGCATCGACGAAGTGCACGGCGAGGTCAAGCCGGCCGACAAACTGGCGCTGGTCGAACGCCTGCAACGTGAGGGACGCATCGTGGCGATGGCCGGCGACGGCATCAACGACGCCCCGGCGCTGGCCAAAGCGGATGTCGGCATCGCCATGGGTACCGGCACCGACGTCGCGATGAACAGCGCCCAGTTGACGCTGGTCAAGGGCGACCTGCGCGGCATCGCCCGCGCCCGTCTGCTCTCCGTCGCAACGGTCAGCAACATGCGCCAGAACCTGGCCTTCGCTTTCCTCTACAATGCCCTCGGGGTACCGGTCGCGGCCGGTATCCTCTACCCCTTCTTCGGGCTGGTGCTGTCGCCGGTGATTGCGGCCGCGGCGATGAGTCTGTCGTCGGTCAGCGTGGTCGGCAATGCGCTGCGTCTGCGCGGGCAACAATAAAACAGAGATCTGCTGATGTCCTCACGATTGCCTGGCATAACTACCCAATACGAATGGCGCGACTGCTACAGCGTCGGGAACGCCATCATCGACCAGCAGCATAAAAAGATGTTGCTACTGTGTGCTGAGTCGGAGAAATGCTTGAAGAGCGCCGGTCCCGAAAGTTGTGAAAAATTTCATGATCTCCTCAACGAAATGGCTGTCTGTGCCAGAGAGCATTTTGCGAAGGAAGAAGAATTGCTGCTTGCGCGACATTACCCGATGCTGGCCGAGCACGCAGAAGAGCATGAACGATTCCAAACCGCGCTAGTCGATTTTTTAGTCTCCGCAGTGCAAGGCGAACAAGACAAGACCGGGGTGTTCCGTTTCCTGTCCGAATGGTGGATTCACCATATCCTCGTATCAGATTTGGACTGTAAGCCGTATTTCGAAGAAAGCTGAGCCCTTACGGAATACTCCTCAACATCAGATTGCACCGCAGTTTCCTGACATAAATGTAATCAATAAGTCATCCCGGTGACAGTTGCGAAAGCGCAGACTTCAAAGTGTCAGGTATTTATCAGCGATCCGACATTTCTCACCACTCTTCTGGAGATCCATCATGAAATTGCAATCCACGCTTTCAGCAATCCTGTTGGCCACCGCCGCGCTGTCCTTGGGAGTCCAAGCCGCCGACGCCGACAAAGCAGCGCCTGCCGCAGAAATGAAGATGGAGCAAGGCGCCAAGCCCGCCAAGGCAGTCAAGCCGCACTCGCACGTTGAAGAAAAAACCGGCGTTCCGCAAAAGGCGCCGGCCGCCGTTGATCCCGACAAGAAGAATGCTGCGCAGGACAAGGACAAGCACTACCACCCCCGGGATATGAAATAACGGGTTTCCGTTACCAGGCTGTTCGCAGAAGCCTGCACAGTTCGGCTGACTTGGTATACGGCTTGGCACTGATTGAGATGGCGCCAAGCCGGGAGGGAGAGCGACCGTGACAAAAGCCGTGACCACAAGCCGCGATCCGGTGTGCGGCATGGCTATCGAGGTCGCTCGCTCCTCACGCTTCATCACCTATCGCGGCATGCTCTACCACTTCTGCTCGGCCCACTGCCTCGAACGCTTCAATGATATCCCGGCCCTCTACACCGGCTCACAGCGGATTGCCGATATCCTGCCCATCCCGAAACGACGCAAACTGCGACTGGCGAACGGCAACGAATCGGACATCCAACGCGCCGGCCGACGTGTCGGCGAAATGATTGGGGTAATCTCCGTCATCACGGGGAAAAACCAGCTGCTGGTCGAATACGATTTGAGGAAAACCATCCTCTCCCAAATCGAAGCGGTGGCCACCGCCGAGAGCTTGCGGTTTAAAGATGGGTTCCATGGCTTCAGACGACGCCTTTGGAAACTGGCGGAAGCCAACGAGTTGGAAAATGCCGCCCACCCCGGACCCGGAGCCTGCTGTAACCGGCCTCCCGTCAGGTTGCGCTGACCGAACCCACGAAACGACGGCATCTACCTTTTCCGGACATCTGTCGAATTCCATGCACCGAGTGCTGCGGGCCAATGCCTGCGATGCGACTACCGGCTGCATTGACGCGTCGCGAAAGCCCAGATTTATCATGACATTTCGCCAGCTGTTTTGTAATTCGATGGTTATGTTGTCGACAGTCGCCGGGTCGCACACTGGATACATCATTACAAGCAGAGGAGAAGATCATGCGTATCGCACTCGCTCCAATTCTTGCCGGGATTGCCTTTCTGACCCTAACGGCATGCACCTCGGTGCCGTCGGTCGGTGAAATTCCGGCGAGCATTGCCAATGCCACCACAGCCGCCGAGCACCAGCGAATAGCTGCCTATTTCGCGGAGAAGGCGGCCAGCTACGATGCCGAAGCGGCTTGGCACGAAAAAATGGCGCTCTCCTACGCGAGCCGCCCGAAAGGCGATCTGGCGGCGATGCAATCTCACTGCCGCTCGCTGCAGGCGCAGTTCACCAATGCCGCCAAGGATGCGCGCACCCTGGAACAGGCACACCGCCAATTGGCCGGCAACTCCGGCAAATAGATGCGGTCACGGCAGGCAAGCCGTTGCCCTAAACGTTCGCGTCGCGAAATCCGAAATAAATAGCGCGCCGCCACTCTCGACAGCCACAAGGTATCGCCCACAAATTGCCAAAGGAATACAAGGAAAAAGGCGAGGACTGACAAGTAATCGCCCTTTTGATTGAGTCAAACCAAAGTTCAAGGAGATTTTAATGGCTATCGATTCCATTAGCCGCAATACCATCACCAGCGCTACGCGCCAGCCCGTCGAGAGTCCACTAACCCAAGAGCTAAAACAAGCCGAACGCCAGGATGTCAGGGCGCAAGAAGTCTCACAGCGCCAATCTGAGGAAGCGTTACCGCCGGTAGTGAATGTTCAGGGCCAAACCACTGGGACGCTGATCAACATCGTCGCCTAAGTTGAGGAGCGTGTTTGGGTGAAGAACACTTGGGCCGACAGTTTGACCAAACACGGTTCCCGCCCGCTATGTTGTTGCACCTGACATTTGAATGACAAACTTGTAACCGCGGGGTTATGTATGCGTCAGTCTCACCACCGCATACTGCAGTTATTCACTATCCTGGATAAAGGAAGAAAAAATGCTGGAAGCTGCTGATCGATTGAAAAGCCAGTGTCAGTCACAACTTGAACTGACCTTGAATCTTGGCAATTTAGGGCTGGGATGCTGCGAGCGCCTAACGGAAATCAATGGACAGTTTGCCCGAGCACTCCTGACTCAGGCCGGAACGGATAGCCAGTCGTGGCTGCGGGGTGATGCGAGCGGTTTCATGGTGGGAACGGGGCGGACCGTCCTGGATCATTGGGCTTCGATGCTCGCCTGTTGCACTGATTTTCAGCGGCAGGTATTGACCGGTTTGGCAAAGAAATGACCTCTTGTTCGGTGGTGGGGCGTAACTCCGGCACCCAACGGTCAGGCAAGCACTAGCCGGCCCGCAGTCGAGTTCGCGCGCATCAGCAAGTAAAGCCCCAATGCCGCGGATCGACGCCATCGCCAATTCTCCACCCCTTCAGCCGCCGGTCGATGGCGGTCATGCCAATCACGGCGCCACGGCGGGAGCCTCTTTTGCCGATGCGCTTTCGCAAGCCATCGGCCAAACTGGCGCGGCAGCACCGCATGGCAAGCATGGTGGTGGCACTACCGGCAATAGCCAGCATGGCGGGCATGGTGGCGGCTTGACTTCGTCCAGCAGCGAGCCGCACCCGCAGCATGTTCCCTTGTCCAGCCAGGCACAGGGCGGAAAAGAACATAGCGTTCAGGAAATGGCCCTTGGAGTGCGCGCCTACCGCCAGCAGGTGATTGCCTCCAATATCGCCAACGCCGATACCCCCGGCTACAAGGCGGTGGACATCGATGTCGAGGAAGCCATGCGTATCGCCCGATTGGCATCCCAAGTGTCGCCGACAATGCTGGCGACGACCAGCAGCGGCCACATTTCCGGGATGGCTGTTTCCGCCCAGCCGCCTTATGCCCTCAAGTACCAGGTGCCGAGCCAGGATAGCGCGGACGGCAACACGGTTGATATGGATGTCGAGCGCACCAAGTTTTCCGATAACTCGATCATGTACCAGTTTTCGGTCGATCGGGTTAGCGGCCATTTCAAGATGCTGATGGAGTTGTATCAGTCCTTGAAATAAATGACATCGTCTTTCCATGGAACTTCACAAACCTCTTGAACATGGTGATCGCTGCACCTGTCGTATGCTCGCCGCGGCCGTCGGTTGCAATCCAAAGACATTGACTTATAACTATTGCCGAACTGTGCTGCAAAAACGTTGGTTTGTGGAGTGCAATCACGGTTGCTGCAATGAGCAGAAAACCGTCGCGCCCCGTGATGCATGGCACGATCTTGGGCCCATCGACCCGATCAAGGCTATCCTGATCATCAACGAGTGATCGATCAACTCATGCCCATCATGAATGCCCAAACCGGCTTTTACACCGCCAACCCGGAAGGCGCCCCGCCCAAATGAAAAACGCCACCCTACCGCAAACTCCCCGGCAACTGCGTTGGATGCTGGCTAGCAAGTTGGGAGCCACCTCGATCTTGATCGGACTGGCAGCTGGAGGGGGCTCGTACCTGCTCGAAACGTCGAGGACCGAGCAAGCGGCACTGGATCGCGCGACGACCAGCGCCCGCCACTTCGAGTCGCCGGCCATGCAAATGGCCTTTGATGGAAAAGCACAGGAGGAGCACGGTACACTCAACCGCCTGCTGGATCGAACCCGGTTTGTCGGCATTCGCGTATTCAGCCCGAGCCGAGCGCTGATCTACGAAACTTGGGAAGATATTCCGGCAACCCTCGTCGCTGCCGCCAAGTCCCGGCAGCATGACTGGCCGGAACGCGGTCAAAGTCACCGAAACTGGATCGAAGTGTCAGGCGAACGGCTGATCCAAGTCGTCTTGCCATTGTTCGGGAGCGATGGTTCGCTGGCCGGCTATGTGGAGGGCGTCAGCCGTCTCGATGAGGAAAGCTTGCTAGCTCAGCGAGAACAAGTCCGCGCCGCAGCCCTGACCGCCACCTTGTCTGTCCTGCTCACGGCACTGCTACTCTATCCCTTGCTGTTGGCCATGCTGAAGCAATCGACCGGGCTGTCCCGACGCCTGCTGGACTCCAATCTCTCCCTGATGCACTCCCTCGGCAACGCCGTTGCCAAGCGGGATTCGGATACCGACGCCCACAACTACCGGGTCACTTACTATGCAGTCGCTTTGGCCGAGGCGATGGGCCTGCCGGAAAAGGAGATTGCCGATTTGGTGGTCGGCGCTTTTCTGCACGATGTCGGCAAGATCGGCATTCCCGACCGCATTCTGCTCAAACCCGGCAAACTGACCGCCGAGGAATTCGAAATCATGAAAAGCCATTCCCTGCTCGGCACCGAGATCGTCGCCGGGAACCGTTGGCTGGCGGGCGCGGCGCAGACCATTCGCCATCACCATGAGCGGTTTGACGGTGCTGGCTACCCAGACGGCCTGCGCGGCGAGGCGATTCCCCGTATTGCCCGCGTTTTTGCCGTGGTTGATGTCTTCGACGCACTAACCTCGAAACGCCCCTACAAGGAGCCGATGACGCTCGCTGAAGCGCTGAGCATTATCGAGAGAGATGCCGGTCAACATTTCGACCCGTTGGTCGTTGCCGTATACATCAAGATTGCGCCTGGCTTGTACACCAAGGCGGTGCAGGTTGACGATGCCGAATTGCGGCAGGGAATGCGCATGTTGCTTTCCCGCTATTTCAAAACAGAAACGGCCCCCGAAGAAGGAGCCGCTTTCGTAACGACACAGTCGGTGATTTAGCCGCGATGATCCTTATGGAGCAGACTGTCGAGACGCATGACTTCGTCACCATGCATAATGATCTTCTGGCCATCCTTGGCTTCCATCACGGTGTCTTTCTTCATGCGCACCGCGCGGCCAAGTTTGTCTTCCATGCCCATTTTTCCGTCCTTGAAAATGTAGACCGTGGAGCCATCTTTCAACTCGATCGATTTTTCAACCTGTGCCGCATCCACGGCAAATGCGGTCGCCGTAACGGCACTCATCGCAACAACCATCAACAATTTTTTCAGCATTTTGTTTCTCCACTAATTTAACGCACTGGTAATACCTCTGTTTGCAACGCTTACAAGCGTTCAACTTGCTTGATAGCCGCTTCACGCTCCGTGAGAGTCGATCGATTAGCCGCCCTCATGCCCTTTCTTGAGCAGAGAATCGAGACGCATGACTTCGTCGCCGTGCATGATGATCTTCTGACCATCCTTGGCTTCCATCACGGTGTCTTTCTTCATACGCATGGCGCGACCATATTTATCCTCCATGCCCATTTTGCCGTCCTTGAAGATGTAGACCGTCGATCCGTCTTT
>JAYRYB010000016.1:0-12693 GCA_041917165.1 Azonexus sp. | reverse complement strand
CCGCCTGCGCGCCGATCTGGTTCGATTCGGCCAGCGAGGAACCGGGATTGAGCACGACATTGACGGTCAGCGTGCCTTCATTGAATGGCGGCAGGAAGGATTTCGCGAAGAAGGGAATGGAGGCCAGCGCGACGACGACGACGGCGACAGCGCCGATCAGCAAGGCACGGGCGCGATCGAATGACCAGTTGAGCAGGCGTTCGTCCCAGGCCTTGAGTTTCTTGACCAGGGCGCTGTCGCCGTGGTCGATATGCTTCATCTTGGGCAACAGGTAGTAGCACAGCACCGGCGTGATGGTCATCGCCACCGCCATGCTGGCCAGGATGGACACGATATAGGCGACACCGAGCGGCGTGAACAGCCGGCCCTCGATCCCCGGCAGAGCGAACAGCGGGATGAAGACCAGGACGACGATCAAGGTCGCATAGACGACCCCGGAGCGAACTTCCTTCGAGGCGGCGGCAATCACTTCCAGCGCCGACCGGGGATTGGGCAAGCTGCGGTTTTCGCGCAGGCGGCGCAAGACGTTTTCGACATCGACCACGGCATCATCGACCAGTTCGCCGATGGCGATAGCCAGGCCGCCCAGCGTCATGGTGTTGATCGACAGGCCGAAGTAGCTGAAGACCAGCGCCGTGACCAGCAGCGAGACCGGGATGGCGGTCAGCGAAATGAAGGTGGTGCGGAAATTGGCCAGGAACAGGAAGAGGATTACGGCGACCATGATCGCCCCGTCGCGCAGCGCTTCCTCGACGTTACGCACTGAGGCTTCGATGAAGTTGGCCTGCTTGAACAGGAACTGCGGCGTCTCGACCCCTTGCGGCAGGCTCTTGCCCATCTCGGCCAGAGCCTGCTCGACGGCGCGGGTCAATTCGACCGAATCGGCCGTCGGCTGCTTCTGCACCGAGAGAATGACGGCGGGCTTGCCCTTGAAACTGGCATCGCCGCGTTTGATACCGGAAGCAAACGTGACGGAAGCCACTTGCCGCAGCAAAATGGGTTGGCCGTTGCGCGTCGCCACGGGCTGGTTCTGCAGATCGACCAGACGTGTGGTTCGACCGATATTGCGGATCAGGTATTCGCGACCGCCGGCATCGACGAAGCCGCCGGCCGTGTTGCCGCCGAAGTTCTTCAGGGCGGACTCCACCTCGCTCAGGCTTACCCCGACTGCCTGTAATCGGGCTGGATCGGGTTCGACGCGGTACTGCTTGACCTGACCGCCAATCGGGATGACCTGGGCGACGCCCGGGATGGTCAATAGCCGCGGCCGCATGACCCAGTCAGCGTATTCGCGGACCTGCATCGGGCTGGCTTTTTCCGGATCGGCCGGCAAGGCGATGAGCAGGATTTCGCCCATGATCGACGAGATCGGCCCCATCTGAGGCACGATTCCCTGCGGCAACTGCTCGCGCACCAGGTTCAGCCGTTCGGCGATCTGCTGGCGGTTGCGGTAGATTTCGCTGCCCCACTCGAACTCGACGTAGACCACCGACAGGCCGATGCCCGACACCGAGCGCACCCGCGTCACGCCCGGCATGCCGTTCATCGCCGATTCGACCGGGAAGGTGATCAGTTGCTCGACTTCTTCCGGGGCCATACCGCCGGCTTCGGTCATCAGCGTGACCATGGGTTTGTTGAGGTCGGGGAAAACGTCCACCGGCATCTGGCGCACGGTCAGTGCCCCGTAGATGACCAGCAGCAGCGACACGCCGAGCACGATCAGGCGCTGCTTGAGACTCGCATTGATGACGAAATCGAACACGCCGCCTCCTTAGCGAATCTGCGCCAGGGCGGCGGCGCCCTCGACGACGACGCGCTCGCCGCCGTTCAGGCCATCGGTCACGGCCACCGTATGGCCATCCAGCGCCGCGGCCTTGACTTTGCGGGCGACGAAGCGCTCAGCGCTTTGATGCACCCAGACCACCGATTCGTTGGCCGCATTGCGCACCACGGCGGCAGCGGGAATCGCCACGCCGGCTTGGCTGGCCCTGGTTTGCGCCAGGACCTTGAGGGTCTGGCCGACCGCGACAGCGGGCAAGGCGCCACTTTTCGGTAACTCGACTCGGAACAGGACAGGCATGGCCTGCTCCTTCAAGGTGCGCCCCAGGCCGACAAAGGCGAGGTCGAGCACGCCACCGGTAATCGGGGCGCTAGCCTTGGTCAGTCCATCGAGCAAAAGCGGATCGTAGGCCAAGGCCTCGACCGCCAGCCGCTGCGGATCGATGACCTCGAAGACCACTGCTTGTGCATCGACTACTTGGCCAACCGCAACATTGGCTGCACTGACCACGCCGCTGACTGGTGCGACCAAGGCCTCCCGGCCGAGGCTGCCGCCCACCACACTTTTACGTTTCTTGAACGCGGCGAGTTCGATCGCCGCCTGCTCGATGTCTTTCTGCGGGACGCTGCCTTCCAGTTGCTGGAGTCGCGCCAGCCGACGTTCGAGAACGCTTTCCTGGGCGGCCAGGTCGGCCAGGGCCGACTGCTGAGTACCGCGTTCGAGGGCTGTTGCAGCCGGTTGCAGCCAGGCCAGAATTTGCCCTTTGATGACCTGTTGACCAAGCACGGCCAGCCCGTTCGGGCCGGCCTCGATCCGCCCGCTCTGGAAAGTCTGCACCCGGCCGCCGGCATTGGGGTCGGCGACAATGCGGCCGTTGAGTTCGACGGTGCGGGGGAATTCGCCCTTACGGGCGGTCCGGGTGCGCAGGCTCAACTGCCGTTGGGCCGATTTCGGCACCAATACGCTACCGTCCGGCAGGCGCAAGGCTGGCTCGTTGAATGTCACCTGACCTTGGGCATTGACTGCGGCAACCGGAGCCGGCGCCGCGGGCGGTTTCGGGGCATCGCCATGGTCCTCGCCGCCATGGGCGGAGACCTGAACAGCCAGGGTGCTGCCCACCAGCAGAGCCAGGGCGTGGCGGGAAAGGTTCTTGATATTGCTCATACTGACTGAATCCCATGTTGCGGTTGGCGACGCAGGCGGCGTACGATCAGGCCACCGGCCAGCAGCAACAGCGGCGTGCCGGCGTAGAGCCACCAGTTGCGATCGGGGTGTCCGGTCTCAGGCACGGCAGCCGCTACTTCGCCGATCTCCAGACTGGCGGAAAGCAGATCGACGATTTCGCCCGCCTGGACGGTGATGGTCAGCGGGTATTTGCCGGCTTGCGTCAGGGATGGAGCGGATAATTGGTAGACGCCATCCGCCATCTCGGTGGCTACCCCTTTGATCCCTTGGCCTTCGATTTCGATTTGCGCCCCGGAAACGGGTGCGTTGTCGCTGGCGCGGTCGAGATAGATGAACAGGTCCTTGCCGGCGAGCACACCGACCAGTTCAAGGTCTTCGCTACGCAGCTCGAAACGGGGCGCCAACCGGACATCGGCCGGCTTGGCGGCGGTTCCGTGGTCATGGCCTTCATGGGCGAGGAGCGGCATGGACAACGCCAGCAGGATGGTTCCAATAAAGGCTTTTAGGGCAGCCCAACTCAGGATGAATGGCTTGTCGATCACGGTGTAATTCCTCGGGCTTGATTCAGATTGGCCTGGGCGGCCGACAGGCGGGCGCGGGTGCGGCCCAGGTCGATGCGGGCCTCGACCGCCTGGGTCTGGGCACGCAGCAACTCGACGAGCGCGGTTTCCCCCAGTTCGAAGGCGCGACGCATAAGGGTCAGCCGCTCGGCGGCGGCTTGCTCACGGTCAACCGCGAGTTCGGCACCGATCCGTGCCGAATCGAGTTGCGCCTCGGCCTCCATGACTTCGGCTTCGACGTCGGCCAGCAGCCGCTGATACTGGGCATCGGCCTGGATCAGCGCCGTGTTGGCGCTGGCAATCAATGGCGCATTGCGGACCTCGCCAGCGAAGGGAATGGTGATGGCGAAACCGATGCTGTCGCGTGGAGTGGCGCCGGAGGCATCGCGCTCCCGTCGATATTGCACGCCGATGCTGGGCGAATCGCGGCGCGACTCTTGGGCCAGTTTCATGCCGGCACGGGCACGCTCGGCAATGGCCTGCCCGGCCGCCAGGCGGGGATGAATATTTTCAGCGGCTGCCGCCATGACCGACTCTTGCGGATTGTCCGGCAAGCGGTCGCTGCCGGTCAGGACCCGGTAGCGCTGCGTGCTGCGTACCACACGTGCGTTCGCTTCGGCCGCGGCGGCCCGGGCGCTGCTCGTTTCCTGTTTGACGAGAAGCAGATCGGAGCGGGCCATTTCACCGACCTTGACCCGCCTGGCCACATCAGCTTCCAGTTTGGCCGCCGCATCCAGACGTTCACCGGCAACCGCCGCTTCACTTTGCGCCAGATAGAGCGTCCATAGGGCCGTCCGCAATTCGCCAGCGACGGCCAACCGGGTGGCGGAAATGCTACGCTGACTCTCGTCGCTATCGGCCTCGGCAACGGCTATCCGGGCTGATTTTTGACCGGGTAGCCAGAGAGGAACGGAAATTCCGATTTCGCTTTCTTCTTTGCCGAGATTGTCGTTCCAGCGGTCCGTGCGCTGTGCTAGGCCTATCCTAGGGGTGCCGGGAAACAAGGATTCAGCAACGGTTCGGCTGGCGTTCGCTTCTTCGCGTTTCGCCACGACCGTTTTTCCCTGCGGGGAATTGGCCCATGTTTTTTCAAACACATCGCGCAGGGTTTCCGCCTGAGCGAAACCAAATGGGGCGGCCAGCAAGGCCACCAGCAGGAAGCCGGTCCCGGCGCGCAATTTTGGCGTTGGCGGAGAGCAATTCATTGGGGCAAGTTCACCGAGTTCAGATCAATAGACACTGATGGTACGGAGCGTTGCCCAACGGGATGCTGACCTATAAATTACATTTGTGTAATCTTGCGACCCCTACCGGTGCACAGTGATCTTGCCTTTCATCCTCGCTTCGAAATATCCCGAACCGGACATAGCCGACACTTTGACCCGTTAAACTCCTTTCCCGAGCGAATTCGGTCAGCTAAAAATCTATGCCCTGTCGTGGCAGGTGCCAATAAATTGAATATTTGACTCTATCTGGACTTCTTTGAGCGGCCTACCCTGATATCCGTTTGGGGTATAGCTCAAAATGACACCAAGACGGCACACAACGAACATTCGCTATTTGGGAAGCAAGAAAAGCCATAGGCTTGTCGCCTTTTTGGTTTTTTATGCTTCCCGAAGCATGCTTACCCAGAATCAGTCGAAACGAACATCAATCTGCTTTCCATCAGACTTCGTGCAAACCCCGGCTGGACTTTGGCCTGAACTCCAAGCCAGCAGGCATAGAATTGTTTCCCCACTTTGGGAGCGTAGTATCGGCGAAGCCGAATTCTTTATGTGATCGCTGTCCATGCCGCTGGTAATTCGGTCGTAATGTTTGCCTGGGCCAAACAATTTACGTAATTTTGTGAGGTCTTGAGAATGCTGAATCACAAATCCCCGCCCCTCATATCGCGCTCCTTCGAGTTCCAAAACCATGACCGGCGCTTGTGTGCCTTCGTGGCTAAAGGAGCCAGTGACGGATAGCGAGTCGTTCTCCGATACCAGTCGATGAGTATGCCCAGCACAACCGGAAAGCGTCACGCCCAGAAAACATGTTGCGAGAACTTTTGTGATCGCAGACATGCGACCTCCCTTCTACTTCAACACGAAGCGAACGGTTGCCGGTGCTTTGCCGGGGACGGATACCAAGGCCACAATCTTGCTGTTGGCAAATTTGAAACTGCCTGCGGCCTCCAGTTGCTGGCCCGCCGGTTTCAACTCCACTATCTGTTTGTCGGTGCCGACGAGAATGGTCAGTTTGGCGTTGGATTTTGAGACATCCACCGGCTTGCCATGATCGCGCAAATGCAACTGGATCAAATCCGGCTTGGCAACCAGTTCGTAATCCATATCCTTGACCTCGCTGACGACGCCACCGTGGAGCGGTTTGTGTTCGTGCCCATGCTCGTGGCCACCGGCGGCGAAGGCAAGGCCGGATATGGAGAGGGTAACAGCGGCGAAAAGATGAATCGGTTTCATGGTTTTTCCTTTCGTTGAGAAATAATTAAAGCGCACCGGCATCGCGGTCGGCCATCAGACGTTCCACATCATTGCGGCCAAACAGCCAGAACATGACAGGCGTTAGGAAGGTATCGAGCAGGGTTGAACTGATCAGGCCCGAGAAAATGACCACCGCTACCGGATGCAGGATTTCCGTGCCCGGTCGCTCGGCCTCGAACAACAATGGCGCCAGCGCAAAGGCGGTGACCAGCGCCGTCATCAAGACCGGCGCGAGACGTTCCAGCGAGCCGCGCAGGACCATCTTGTGGTCGAAATTCTCGCCTTCCATGCGCATCAGGTTGATGTAGTGGCTGACTTTGAGGATGCCGTTACGCACCGAGATGCCGGCCAGCGTGATGAAACCGACCAGCGCGGCGACCGACAGCGGCTGCCCGGAAATCCACAAGCCGAACACTGCGCCAACCAGCGCCAGCGGAATGTTGGCCATGATCATCGCCGATAACACAACTGACTTGTAGCGACTGAACAGCACCACAAACATCAGCACCAGCGAGACGATGGAGAGCAGGCCAACCAGCCGCGAAGCCTCTTCCTGCGCCTGGAACTGTCCGCCCAGGGTGATGAAGTATCCTTCAGGCAGTTTGCTGTCGCCGACCACCTTGCGGATGTCCTCGACGATCTCGGACAGCGCCCTACCTTGCGCGTTGGCTGAAAGCACGATACGCCGCTTGCCGTCATCGCGGCTGACCTGATTCGGCCCGTCGCCATCCTCGATGGTGGCGATTTTTGACAAGGGAATCGGCCCGCCAGGTGTTTCCAGCAATATCTGCCCCAGCCCTTGCAACGAGCGGGACGACTCGGGCAGGCGCACGACCAGCGCAAAGCGCCGGCCGCCCTCGACCACCTGCGTTACTTTTTCGCCTTCGACCAGGCTTTGCAGGGTCGCCAGAATCTGTGGCGTCGGCACGCCGTATTGCGCGGCCGTCGCATAGTTGACGCTGACCTTGATCTGCGGCGCCAGCACCTGCTTCTCGATTTCCAGATCGGCGATGCCGGGAATACCGGCCAGCCTGCCACGCAGCGCATCGGCCTGACCGCGCAGCGTGTCGAGGTCATCGCCAAAAATCTTGATGGCGATCTGCGAACGCACGCCGGACAGCATGTGGTCGATCCGGTGCGAGATGGGCTGGCCGATGGCAATCGCCGCGGGCAGGTTGATCAGGCGGGCGCGAATATCGGCCGAGATTTCGCCCATTGAGCGCGTCATTTCGGATGCTGGCTTCAGGCCGACATCCAGTTCGCTGACATGGACGCCTTCCGCATGCTCATCCAGTTCCGCCCGGCCGCTGCGTCGCCCGACGTGCACGACTTCCGGCACCGCCTTGACCAGTACCTCGGCCTGTTGTGCCAGAGCCGACGACTCGGCCAGCGTGACGCCGGGGTTGAGGCGCATGCCGATCAGCAACGTTCCCTCGTTGAAGGGTGGCAGGAAAGTCTTGGGAAAAAAGGGCACGGCTGCCGCTGCTACCAAAATGGCGACGGCACCGGCCGCCAACGCCGCTTTGGGGTGGTTGAGCACCGTCTGCAAACTGCGGCCATAGCTGGCTTTCAGCCAGGCCAGCAGTTTCGTGTCGCCATGATCGAGCGACTTCATGCGTGGCAGCAGGTAGAAGGACAGGACCGGCGTCACCGTCACCGACACCACCAGCGAGGCCAGCGTCGAAACGATGAAAGCGATACCGAGCGGCACGAACAAGCGCCCTTCCATACCGGGCAGCGCGAAGAGCGGCAGGAAGACCAGCACGATGATGATCGTTGCGTAGAGGATGGCCGAACGCACCTCCATCGTCGCATGGGCGACCAGCTCGATCGGATGCATCCGGTGATCGTGGTGCTTGGCCCGGTCTTCCTTCAGCCGTCGCAGCACGTTCTCGACGCCGACCACGGCGTCATCGACCAGCCCGCCAATGGCGATGGCCAGACCACCCAGCGTCATGGTGTTGATCGACAGACCGAAATAGTCGAAGACCAGCGCCGTCATGAAAATCGACACCGGGATAGCGGTTAGGGCGATCACCGTCGGGCGCAAGGTGCCCAGAAAGAAGAACAGGATGACTGCGACGAAGACCGATGCCCCGATCAGCTTGCCTTGCAGCGTGCTGATCGACGACTCGATGAAACTCGCCTGACGGAAAGTTACCTTGGGCGCCTCCATGCCGGCCGGCAGCGATTTCTTCAGATCCTCCACTGCGGCCTCGATACTTCGGGTCAGATGGATGGTATCGGCCGTCGGCTGCTTCTGGATGCCCAGAATCACCGCCGGTTTGCCCTCGAAACCGGCATCGCCCCGCTTGATGGCCGGTGCGAAGGTCACGTCGGCGATTTGCCGCAATAAAACGGGTTGACCGTGGCGGGCCGTCAGCGCCAGGTTCTTCAGGTCGTCCAGACGCGACGTGCGGCCGAGATGGCGAATCAGGTATTCGCGCCCGTTGAGTTCAAGGAAGCCGCCGGAGGTGTTGGCCGAGTAGCCCTTGAGCGCCCCGGTCAACTGCTCGTGCGAGATGCCCAGTTCCGCCATGCGGGTCGTGTTCGGCTGCACCTGGAACTGCCGCACCTCGCCGCCGATGGGAATGACCTGCGCCACGCCGGCAATTGCCATCAGACGCGGACGCAGCACCCAGTCGGCGTATTCGCGCACCTGCATCGGCGAAATCTTCGCCGTGTCGATGGGAATGGCGATCTGCATGATTTCGCCCATGATCGAACTGATTGGCCCCATGCGCGGCGTGACGCCCGCTGGCAGCCCTTCCTCCATTGAGGACAGACGTTCAGACACCATCTGCCTGGCCCGAAAAATCTCTGTTTTCCAGTTGAAGGTCACATAAATGAAAGAGAGGCCGGCACTGGACACCGACCGCACGCTTTCCACACCGGGCAGACCGTTCATGGTCGTTTCCAGCGGGAAGGTGATCAGTTGCTCCACTTCCTCGGCGGCCATGCCACCGGATTCGGTCATGATGGTGACCGTTGGTTTGTTGAGGTCAGGAAACACGTCCACCGGCGTGCGGGAGAGGGTGAATGCCCCATAGGCCATCAGCACCAGGCTGGCGATGATGACCAGCAGACGGTTGGCAAGGCTGTTATCGAGAAGCCACTTGAACATGATTTAGCGCTCCCGTCGTGTGCAGCAATCCGATTGCTGCTGAATCGGCGGACATGGCACGTTGCCATAACTGCAAAAGACGCAACAGTCACCCGGTTTGGGTCGGAGTAATGATTTGCAACCTGAGCATTCATGGAAGAACAAGCAGGCATCGGTCGGCATGTGCAGTTTTTCTGATAGTCCGCAAATCGGGCAGGTCAGGGTGGAGTCGAGAATAGGTTCCATCGTCATCCCTTTACCGGACCTGGTTGATCAGGGTCGCAGCGCGGACGGCAACCCGATCCCCGGCTTTCAGACCGCTGGTCACCGCCACGTGGGTGCCGTCCAGCGGCTCGACGCTTACCGTGCGCGGCTCAAAGCGTTCCGGTGCCGTCTTGACCCAGACGATGCTCTGGTTAGCCGGGTTCTTCATCAGCGCCGCTGCCGGCACCCGGATGCCCGGCACCGTGCTGCGCGTCTGCACGAAGACCCGAACCGGCTGGCCGACGGCCAACGCCGCCAAAGCGCCGCCTTCACCCCGGAAGGTCAGCGGCAGTGCTTGCTCACGCAGGCTGCGGGCGACGCCGACCAGGCGCAGCGGCAGCTTCTGCTCACCAACGGCGACAAAGGCCCCGGCGACATCGCTGGCGATGGCCATATCGAAAGCCAGCGCCTCGATCAGCATGCGTTCCGGATTGACGATCTCGAACAGGGTTTCGCGGGCTTCGAGCACCTGACCGGAGACGACGTTGGCCGACGCGATAACGCCGCTGACCGGCGCCACCAGTTGTTCGTTGGCGACGGCGGCTTCCGCTTCCTCGATGACCTTGCGCGGCACGGTGTCGGCCAGTTCGCGCAGGCGGCGCAGGCGACTTTCCGCCAGGGAGCGGCTGTTGCCGCCGACTTCCGGCGTGACGTAAGCCAGCACCTCGCCTTTCTTGACCGGCTGACCGGGCAATGGCAGACCGCGTGGCCCCGGCGTGACACGGCCGGCGACGATGGCCTGCACTTTGCCGCCGGCATTCGGGTCCATGACCACCTTGCCGGCCAGTTCATGGGTGCGGGGCAGTTCACCTAGCTCAACCAGCAGGGTGCGAACACCGATCTGGCGTTGCGCCGGTTTGGGCAGGAAGACGCTGCCGTCCGGCTGGCGCTTGGGGCCATTGCCGCTGGCAGCGGGCGAGGCGTCGCCGTGGTCATGGCCATCACCGGCCAGCACCAAGGTTGAGGAAAACAAGAAGGAAAGACATAGGGCGCTAAATAACAGACGGGGCTTCATGCGGCACCTCCGAAACGCGGGTTGCGGGAAGCGCGCAGGCGGCGCAATAGAGCGGCAAGGAGCAGCAGCGCCCCGCCGGCGGCACCGGCCCACAGGGCATATTCTTTCCAGCCATGGGTGTGGGCGGTCGTTTCGTCATGTGCCTCTTCGTGGACGTCGAGTTCGCCAGCTAGCAAGTCGGTTTCCTCGCCGGCGATGACGGTCGCCGCGACCGACACGACCCCCGGTTTGAGTTCCTGCGCCAGCGTCGCCTCGAACTCCCCCTCGGCATGCGGTTCGACGGGGACTTTGACGCCACCCAGTTCCAGTTCGAGCTGGGCATCCTTGACCGGGCTGCCGTCGGCATAGCGGTCGAGATAGAGCGTCAGTTGCTTGCCATTGACGACGCCGACCAGTTCAAAGGTTTCGGACGTTGCCGCAAAACGCGGCGAGGCGGGACCGGCCGATGATGCTGGCGCCTCGCCATGGTCGTGCCCGTCACCGGCCCAGGCCAGTGGGGCCGCCAGGGCGATCCAGGCGGCCCATCCCACAGCGGCCAGCGTGTTTGTTGTTCTCATGTTCGGGTTCCTCATTTTTGTTCGGGGAGCAGGCCCAGCGCCTGGCGCAGGGCGGAGATCGCAGCGGCCAGCTCAATCCGGGCGCGGGCGTTTTGCCGTTCGGCTTCGACGGCTTCGAGTTCGATACGCAAGCGGGTCGGCAGATCGCTTTCGCCCAGGCGGAAGGACTTGTCGAAAAAGCCCCGCGACTCGCGCGCCAGTTGGGCGCGTTTCTCGGCGGCCGCCAGTTGCGTGCGACCCGATTCGACGCGCACCCGCGCCGCTCCCAGGTCGGCTGCCAGGCGCTCGCGTTCGAGGCGAAGCAGCCCCTCGGTTTCGAGGGCTTCGGCACGGGCCAGCCCGAGTTTGGCGCGATTGCGGCTATCCGAACCAAACGGGATGCGTACGCCGAGCGTGACGGTCTGCTGATAGTCGTCGCCGAAAGCGCCCCGCTCGCGGGTAGTGGCCAACAACAGTTCGGGATTGTTCCTGGTCTGCACGCTGGCCAGATCGGCACTGCGGCGAGCGACTTCGGCCCGGTCGAACAGTTCGACGACCGCCGGGTGGGTCGCATCCAGGGCGGTGAAGTCGGCAGGCACCGCCGGCGGGGTTTCCGGTCCGTCGGCTGCTGTCTCATCCGGCAGCTTGCCGATCAAGGCGCGCAGATGTTGAATGCTGGCAGCCAGCAGGCTGCCACTTTCCGCCAGCGCAACCTCGGCGCTTGCCGCCGCGCCATCGGCCTGATGCTGGTCCGAGCGGGCCAGGTCGCCGGCCTTGGTTCGGCGACGGACATCTTCTGCCAGTTTTTGCGCGCTGACCATGCGTTCGCGGGCCAGCGACTGTTCGCCACGTGCCCGCTGCCAGTTCCACCAGGCATCACGCACGGCGGCGGCAGTGCGCAGTTGCGCGGCCGTCACCCGGCTATCCACGGCTTTGGATTCGGCGTCGGCCAAGGCGCCCTGACGAGAGCGTTCGCCGGGTAGCCACAGCGGCAAGGCGACGCCCACCGCGTATTCGCGGCTGCCTTGATTCTTGCTCAGTTGGTCGGTCTTGCCAGACAAATCCAGCGAAGGTGGTTGGGCCGTCCAACTGCCGGCAACCTGCCGATGCGCTTCGGCAGCATCGCGCCGCAGATCGAGGGATTGCGCTTCGGGTTGCCGTGCCCAAGCAGCCTCAAAGGCTTGCGACAGGGTAATCAAGGCACCAGCGGGGGCTGGCGTCGATTGCGCCCATAAGTCGCCGGTCGCTAGCGCAGCGAGCGAGCACAGCCCGGCCACGAGTAGGCGGGCCGGTAAAAAGGTAGTTCGTGAAACCGATTTGCTTCGAGACATCCAATTCTCCAGTGATAAAAAGACACACGGGGAATCGGCGAGGTGCGACCGGGAAGCGTCGCAATGCGTCAGGGCGGATCAGTCCACCACAGCCGCAAGGGAGAAGCGCAGAAAAGTGCTATCCACCCCGCCGATTAGGCGAGGACGGACCAGTTGGGGCGTTCGGGGTGAGCGAGAGGCGGCGCGGTCAGATTTCCCGGTAGCCAGGGAATCGCAAAGGACGCGCTGCTTGAAGCCGGCAAGGAGGCCGTGCTGAAAATCGCCGCGGCACAACTCGCATGACAGGCGACGCAATCGCCGTCGATGCCGCCCCCCAAGGTTTTGGCATCCGGCGTGCCATCCTGATCGGCAGCGGCCTGATGCTGGTGGTCATGATGACCGAAGTGCTGTGCTGCCGCTCCGGTCTCGTGCTGGCAATAGCCGGCCACCGCCGCCCAGG
>JAYRYB010000015.1:0-18715 GCA_041917165.1 Azonexus sp. | reverse complement strand
CCTGGGTCATTCGAGGGCGGTGTATACAACCTCAATGATCTCCAGCTCCCGAATACCCACAGGACTCTGGAAACGAATACTCTCGCCTTCGCGATTCTTTAGCAGCGCTCGCGCCAGGGGAGAGATCACACGCAACATAGAAAAGAAAAACGGGTGCCGAAGCACCCGTTTCTTGTACTAACTGACGACGCCAGATTAGAACTGGTGATTGATACCAGTTGCGACGACGGTAGATTGCTGACCGGCGTTATGCACATCCTGATCGGTGTAAGAAACACCAGTGTAAAGCGTAGTACGCTTGGAGAGTGCATGGGTGTAAGCCAGACCCAGAACGTTTTGCTCGCCACGATAGGTACCACCGGCACGGGTGTTGGTGTTCTTGTCGGCGTAAGCGTAAGCAGCGTGGATGGTGCCCTTGCCAACCGGAACCTGGACACCGATGGTGCCAGCGTTGCCCTTGTTACCCAGACCAGCAACAGCCTTGTCGCCTTGGTCCATGGTCTGCCAAGAAGCGAAGACCTTCACGACCTTGGCGTCGAAAGTACCACCGATGTAGTGCTCTTCCAGACGTGCGCCGTCAGCGGAGCCAAGAGTAGCCGCGCTAACAACACCGGGGGTCGCAACGGCAGCAACAGTGGTCAGAGTCTTAGCGTTCTGATAGACGTACTCGACAACCACCGGACCAGCTGCGTACTTCGGCCACATTGATTGCGGCGCCCAGTTCGACGAAAAATGAAGACAAAAAACGCGATCCCGAAATGACGCAGACCAAGAAGGGCAACCAGTGGCATTTTGGCATGAAGGCGCACATCAGCGTCGATCCCGAAAGTGGCCTGGTACATACCATCGAATGCACGACAGCCAAGGTCGCCGACATCTCGATGATGGAATCCTGCCTGCATGGCGAGGAAACCCTGGTCTTGGGCGACCGTGGCTATCACAAGAAAAACCGGACGATCGATACCTTCGAGAAGGAAGGCGATCTGACCGTGCTGACGCCGACCAAGAAACCGGCGGGGGGTAGGCTGAGCAAGGAGCAAAAGGCCTTCAACCGACTGTTGTCGGCCATCCGGGCGGTGGTGGAACACCCGTTCCGGGTCGTCAAGCGGCAATTCGGCTATACCAAGGTTCGCTATCGCGGTCTTGCCAAGAACACCGGGCAGATAGTGACGCTGTTTGCGCTGACCAACCTGTGGCTGGCGCGCAAACGCTTATTGCCTTTGATGGGCGAGGTGCGCCTGTGAAGCTAGAAATGAGGGGAAAAACCCTAAACCTCCATGTTTCTCAGTCAAAAATCGCCTGTTTTTCATCATTTTCATGACAGCCCGCCCAAAAATCGCGGGTTGTTCAGAGAGTCCTTAGTATAGTCAGACAGGCATCGAGATTGAGGACTTCTTCCTGCACAATCCTTGGACTGGCTGATCGGCTCCGATAGGCTTTGGATACACATTGGACGAACGTCCTAGTTCCTTGCCACCGGAGATAAACATGCAGAATTCCGCTTATGTCGCTTACTACCGCGTCAGCACCACCAAACAGGGTCAGAGCGGCTTAGGGCTGGAGGCGCAGCAAGCAGCAGTTACGGCCTTTCTGGGTGACCGCCCGGCTACACTGCTGCACACCTTCACCGAGACGGAAACCGGCAAGGGAGCCAATGCGTTGGCAACCAGACCCCAACTACGCGAAGCACTGGAGGCTTGCCGCAAACACCGAGCAACGCTAATTATCGCCAAGCTGGACCGGCTTGCTCGGAACGTTCATTTCGTCAGCGGGTTACTGGAAACTGGTTCTGACTTCGTTGCCGCAGATATGCCCCATGCCAACAAGGTCATGATTCAAATGCACGCGGTAATGAGTGAGTGGGAGCGCGACCAGATCAGTGCGCGAACAAAAGCAGCGCTGAGTGCAGCCAAATCCCGTGGCGTGGTTTTAGGGGTAACGGGCAAGGCGAACCTCAAGGGAAATCTGGAAGCACGCCAAGACGCGGCAAATGCGTTTGCCATGCGACTTGGGAAAACTCTCGCAGGCTTTCAAGCGTCAGGGATGACACAGCGAGAGATGACCGCTGAACTCAACAACCTCGGCATCAAGTCCGCTCGAGGCGGAGAATGGTCGCTTGCACAACTGCAAAGAGTATTGAAGCGAATCGAAAATCTGAAGCAATAATGCAAAACGGGTGCCGAAGCACCCGTTTCTTGGACTAACTGACTAAAGTCAGATTAGAACTGGTGGTTGATACCAGCACCGAAGGCGTTGATGATCGCACCAGCATTGCTCTGGTCATTGTCGGTGTAACGATAGCCGGTGTACAGCGTAGTACGCTTGGACAGCGGGTGGGTGTAAGCAACGTTAACGCTGTTCAGCTCACCACGGTTGGTGCTACCTGCACGGGTGCTACCATTGTTATCGCCATAAGCGTAAGACAGGTGCAGGTTACCCTTACCAACCGGAACGATCGCACCGAACTGAGCTGCCATGCCTTGGTTGGCACGACCACCAGCTTGAGCGATACCACCGAAGTCAACCATCTGAGCGGAGCCCATCAGCTTGAGAACCTTCAGATCAATGCTAGCACCGATGTAGTGCTCATCACGCATACCAGCGTTAGCCTGCTGGGTGACAGCAGCGCGGTGGTAGACGTACTTCACTGCAACCGGACCACCAGCGTAGTCAACACCAAGACCGTTGGAAGTACCAGCTTCGAGGTTATTAGCGACTTCGCCCATACCACGGATCATCTGAACCGAAACGCCGCCGAAGTTCGGGGACTTATAGGTCACAGCATTGTTCCAACGAGCGGCACCAGTAGCGCGAATGGAGGCACCGATGAATGCCTGGGAAGCATCAACCGAGCTCAGCGCCGGAGAAGCGACGGTCGGATCCATTGCCAGAGTGAAGTAACCCGGAGCGTACTGACGACCCAAAGCCACGGTACCAGCCTTGGACTCAAGACCAACCCAAGACTGACGAACGCCAGTGGCACCAGCACCAATGGTGGTGTTGGTGTCGAGGTCCAGAGAGTACTCGAGGGTGAACAGAGCCTTCAGGCCGTTACCCAGATCCTCAGTACCCTTGAAGCCCAGACGGGATCCAGCCAACTGACCGGACTGAATCGAGCTGGTGCTTTGAGCATGCGGTTCACGACCAGCGGAGTTCAGGGTAGTACCGCCGCTAACGTTGGTATAGATATAGGCAGCATCAGCAACGCCGTAGATCTGAACGTTGGTTTGTGCGAAAGCCGCGGAAGAAGCCAGGCCAGCGATGGCGAGAGCGATAATCTTCTTTTGCATCAGAAAATCTCCTTAGTGGTTAGTTTTTAGCCGCCGCTTGCGAGACGGCTAAGCTTTACCTCTCGGATTGAGAAGTTGGCGTCGATTGTGGCGGCAGGTCAGCGAACGAGCAATGCCTGTTTGTTGTTTCAGGGCATCAAGGCCCAGATTTGTTGCTTTGACGCAACACTCGCCACCCCATTACCCTCAAGTGCCGGCAGCGGCATCCTATACATGCGGCGGCGATCCGCCCCCATTGAGCCGGCCTGCCAAGGATAAATGCGCTACTGCGCAGCGGCCATTCCGATCGCAAAGGGAATCCCGGCGCGCTGAATATGGTCAACCAGCCCCGGATGCCGGATTTCATGGCGCAGAATCAGATCGATCTTCCAAGGCAGCAGCAGGTCGTCGAGATCGCTTGCCAATCGACTCACCGCTCCCGAGTCAAGCGTCGGCGCCTCGAGGCAAAGATCGATATCGGAACCGTCGCGGAAATTTCCCTTGGCGCGCGACCCAAAGAGGATGACGCGCTGGATAGCCGGCTCCTGGGCCAGCACGGCGACAATGCGCTTGAGATCAGATAACGGGAGACCATAGGCCAGCCGCCCTGATGGCGCCTCTATCACTGCATGCTCCGCGCCCGAAGGGTGCGCTGCAGTTGCAGGAAGCTGGGGTGGTATTGATCCCGAATGGCGCGTGAGATCGCGGCGGCAATATCCGGGTGATAAGTATGGGAACTTTGATTGCGGCTACGGATCATCGCCATCCAGATTTCACCGTCCTCAATCAGGCCAACCGAGAACGCTTCACGGGTCGCATCACGCGATCCGCTGATACTGGCATTGCCCTGCCAGAAGAAGTAATCCTTGAGCACATTCCAGGCGAGCTCATGGGTGAACTCGAAGGCCTGAATCAAACCCTGCTCCTCCAGCGGCGAGAGATCACGCGATTCGGCCAGTTGCACTGCTTCGGTAAGCCGAGACAGGGCGCGCTGGAAGTTGTCGAAGCGCTGCAGCCAGCGCACATCCCGATAGCCGTCGGTCTTGAACAATCGAGAGAGCTCCAAACCTGGGTCCAGCGCACGCATGAAGGCTTCGCCGACGAGGAAGGCGTTGACCTTGTTGTTGCGCATCAGCACAACATCCTCCGGCTTGAGAATGCCGCTTTCGGTGACAACGATGCGGTCGCCGGGAATGCGGTCAAGCAGGCCAAGCGTAGTATCGAGCGTCACGTCGAAGGTGCGCAGGTTGCGGTTGTTGATGCCGACAAGCGGCGTTTGCAATTGCAGCGCGGCAGTGAGTTCGTCGCCGTTATGTACTTCAACGAGTACCGCCATCCCGAGGGATAGGGCTTGCGCCTCCAGCGCCTGCATTTCCTCCAGACTCAGCGCAGCGGCGATGAGCAGGATGGCGTCGGCGCCCATGGCGCGGGCTTCGGCGACCTGATAGGCGTCGACCATGAAGTCTTTGCGCAGCACCGGCAGTGCGCAGGCAGCGCGGGCGGCCTGCAGGTATTCAGGGCAACCCTGGAAATACTGGCGATCGGTGAGTACCGAAAGACAGGCGGCGCCGTGGGCTTCGTAGCTGCGAGCGATTTCGGCGGGATGAAAGTCCGGCCGGATGACCCCCTTGGACGGGCTGGCCTTCTTGATTTCGGCGATTATTCCGGGTTGACCGCAGGCGAGCTTGTTGCGGATGGCACCGACAAAGTCGCGGGCCGGCGGCTGGGCGGCGGCTTCCGCCTCGACGACGGCCATGGATTTGAGCGCGCGGGCGGCGGCGACTTCTTCGTGCTTGGTGGCAATGATCTTGTTGAGGATGTCGCTCATGACTCAAGCCGCCAGACGTTGCGTGCACTGCACGAATTGATCGAGTTTGGCGCGGGCGGCGCCGCTGGCGATGGCTTCACGCGCCTTGAGGATGCCGTCGCCGATGCTGTCGGCGGCATTGGCAACGTAAAGCGCGGCACCGGCGTTGAGGCAGACGATTTCGCGGGCGGCGCCGGGCTTGTTGTCGAGGGCGCCGAGCATCATGGCACGCGACTCGTCGGCGCTGGCGACGCGCAGGTGGCGCAATGACAGCATCTGCAGACCGAAATCCTCGGGGTGAACTTCGTATTCGCGGACCTCGCCATCCTTGAGCTCGCCGACCATCGTCGCGGCACCCAGGGAGATTTCGTCGAGGTTGTCCTTGCCATAGACGACCAGTACGCGCTGGGCGCCGAGGCGCTGCATGACGCGGACCTGGATACCGACAAGATCAGGGTGGAAGACGCCCATCAGCGTATTGGGTGCGCTGGCCGGATTGGTCAGCGGGCCGAGGATATTGAATAGCGTGCGCACGCCCATTTCTCGGCGGACCGGCGCAACGTGCTTCATCGCGCTGTGGTGATTGGGCGCGAACATGAAACCGATGCCGGTCTCTTCGATACAGGCTGCAACCTTTTCCGGCGACAGATTGATATTGGCGCCCAGCGCCTCCAGCACATCGGCACTGCCGGAACTGGAGGACACGCTGCGACCGCCATGCTTGGCCACCTTGGCGCCGGCAGCAGCGGCAACGAAGATCGAGGTCGTGGAAATATTGAAGGTGTGCGCCGAATCGCCACCGGTGCCAACGATATCGACAAAATGACGATCATTCGGCACCACCACCTTGGTCGACAGCTCGCGCATGACGCTGGCGGCAGCTGCGATTTCGCCGATGGTTTCCTTCTTGACTCGCAGGCCGGTGATGATGGCGGCGATCATCACCGGCGACACCTCGCCGCTCATGATCTGGCGCATCAGCGAGACCATTTCGTCATGGAAGATTTCGCGGTGTTCGATGACCCGCTGCAAGGCGGCCTGGGGTGTCATGATTTTTTATGCTCTTCGAGGAAGTTTTTCAACAGGTCGTGACCGCGTTCGGTCAGGATGGATTCGGGATGGAACTGCACGCCCTCGACCGCCAGCGTCTTGTGGCGGACGCCCATGATTTCGCCATCGTCGGTCCAGGCGGTGATTTCGAGGCAATCCGGGCAGGTGTCGCGCTCGATGGCCAGCGAATGGTAACGGGTGCAGGTCAGCGGATTGGGCAAGCCCTTGAAGACGCCGACATCCTTGTGATGCACCGGCGACACCTTGCCGTGCATCAGTTGCCGGGCATGCACGATCTTGCCGCCAAAGGCTTCGCCGATGGACTGATGGCCGAGGCAAACGCCAAGCAGCGGGATCTTGCCTGCAAATTCACGGATCGCGGCGAGCGAGATCCCCGCCTGCGCCGGCGCGCAGGGGCCGGGGGAAATCACCAGATAATCCGGCTGCATCTGGGCAATTTCAGCCACCGTAATGGCATCGTTGCGATAGACGCGAACCTCCTGGCCGAGTTCGCCGAAATACTGGACGAGGTTGTAGGTGAAGCTGTCGTAGTTATCGATCATCAGCAGCATGCTGTTGATTCCTTGTTGAATCGCAGGCTGCCGATTCTACCTTAAAGCCTCCCCGGCTCGGTCCGGCGCCCCCTTTTCGATTAAAATGCGCGCTTACTTTGCCTTTTGCAGCCGGATTTCCTGATGAGCGCCACCTTGAGCATGCCCCCGCACACCCTGTCCATCGTTGTTCCGTTTTACAACGAGGAGGACAACATCGTGCCGCTGGTCAAGCGCGTGCATGAAGCGCTGGCGGGTTACGAAAACCCCTGGGAACTGGTGCTGGTCGATGATGGCAGCAGCGACGCGACGGTGGACCGCGGCCTGCAATGCACCCGTGATTACGGCCAGCACGTCCGCGTCGTCGAGCTGACGCGCAACTACAAGCAGACGGCGGCAATGCAGGCCGGCATCGACGCGGCACGTGGCGATGTGATCGTCACCATGGACGGCGACCTGCAGAACGACCCGATCGACATTCCGCGCATGGTTGCCCGCCTGCTCAACGAAAACCTCGACCTCGTCGCCGGCTGGCGCAAGAACCGCCAGGACGGCCTGGTGCTGCGCAAGATTCCGTCGAAGATCGCCAACCGCCTGATCGCCCGCATGACCGGCGTCAAGCTGCGTGACTACGGCTGCAGCCTGAAGGCCTACCGCGGCGACGTCATCAAGCGCGTGCGCCTGTACGGCGAAATGCACCGCTTCATTCCGGCGTGGATGGCCACCGTGACCACGCCGCGCCGCATCGCCGAAGAGCCGACGACCCACCACGCGCGTACCGCCGGCGTATCCAAGTACGGCATCTCGCGCACCTTCCGCGTCATTCTCGACCTGATCGCCGTCTTCTTCTTCATGCGCTTCCGCGCCCGCCCCGGCCACTTCTTCGGCAGCATCGGGCTGGGCCTGACAGCGCTGGCCGGCGTCATCATGACCTGGCTGGCCTGGGTCAAGTTCGGCCTCGGCGAAAACATCGGTGGCCGTCCGCTGCTGATCGTCGGCATCGGCACGCTGATCGCCGGCATCCACTTCATCACCACCGGCGTCCTGTCCGAGTTGCTGGCGCGTATCTATTTCGAGTCCGGCACCATCCGCTCCTACACGGCGCGGCACGCACCACCGCTGGGCGACAACGAAGGCTGGCACAAGTCGGCGTGACGCCTGCTGCGACCACAAAATCAACGGCTGGCCCTAGGGTGAACCCGGAAAACAGCCCAAAACCGGCTTTTTCTTCCCGAGTCGGCCTGCTCCTCGGGCTGACCGCCCTGCTGCTGGCCTGGCGCTTCTGGGCGCTGCCACGACTGGGCATCACCCTCTACGTTGACGAAGCGCAATACTGGACCTGGGCGCAGCAGCTCGACTGGGGCTATTTCTCGAAACCACCGGGCATCGCGGCGCTGATCTGGCTGTCCACGGCGCTGTTCGGCGACGGCATCGTCGGCGTCAAGGCGCTCGGCATGCTCTGCTACCCGCTCGCCGCCACCGCCAGCTGGGCCATCGCCCGCCGGCTTTACGACGAAGAGGTCGCCTTCTGGTCGGCGCTGGTCGTCGTCACCGTGCCGATGTTCGCCTGGCTCGGGCTGTTCGTCTCCACCGACGCGCTGCTGACGCTGTTCTGGGCGCTGGCGCTGTGGGCTTATCTGCGGGCGCTCGACCATGACCGCTGGCGCGACTGGCTGCTGCTCGGCGTCGTCTGCGGCCTCGGCCTGCTCTCCAAATACACCATGGCCGCCTTTCTCGGCGCCGCCTTCCTGCACCTGCTCGTTTTCCGTCGCGACCGGCTGGCCTCGGCCAAGCCCTGGGCGGCGTCGCTGCTGGCGCTGCTCATCCTGTCACCCAATATCTATTGGAATATCGCCCACGACTTTCCGACGCTCAAGCACACTGCCGACATCACCCTCAAGCGCAAGGCGGCGGGCGGGCTGAAGTCGGTCGGCGAATTCATTGCCGCACAATGGGGTGCCTTCGGGCCGGTTTTCGGCACCGTTTTCGTCCTCGTCCTGTTGCGCGTGCGCGAAAGTTGGCGCAACGAATCGACGCGGCTACTGCTGTGGTTCGCGCTGCCGCTGTGGGCCGTCGTCACTGCGCAGGCTTTCAAGAGCACCGCCAACGCCAACTGGGCCGCCCCCGCCTTTGCGCCGGCGGCGATTGCCGTTGTCGCCTGGCTGTTGGCGCACAAGGCCCGGCGCTGGCTGCTGGCCGGCGTCGTCATCAACGTCGTCATGGTCGGCGCCGCCTACCACTGGCCGACGATCCTGGCTGCGGCGAACGCGGAAAAGCCCGCAAAATCGAGTCCCTACACCCGTGCCATGGGCTGGGACGAACTCGGCCGGCAACTGCGTCCCTATCTTGAATCTGCACCGGGAACAGTGCTGGTGGCCGACAACCGCACACTGCTGGCGCACATGCTTTACGAACTGCGCGACCTGAAACCGGTCGCTGCCAGCTGGAACCCGAGCGGCGAAGCGAGCGACCACTACAAGCTGACCACCGACCTGCGCCCGCACGTCGGCAAGGACATGCTGCTGATCACGCAGGACATGCCGGGTGACGATTTTGCAAGGCGGTTTGCTCGCGTCGAGCAATTGGCGACGTTGAAGGCGCCGCTGGATAAACAGCAGAGCCGCAACATGATGGTGTTCCGACTGCATGGCTTCAAAGGCTACTGAACTGCGCATCGCGCTGGCCGCCTTCGGTCTGCTGGCGGTGCTCTTCGTCGCCTTTCCGCAGATCGACCTGTGGGCGAGCGGGCTGTTTTATCGGGGCGAGGGGCAATGGCTGTTCGGGCGCGAAGACCTGATTCTCGCCATTCCCTACCGCGGCTTGCCGCGTCTGGGCCAGGGCTTGCTGGTGGTCCTGCTGATCCTGTTGGCGCTCGGACTGTTCAAGCGCTTCAACGGCCTGCGGGCGAAACGTGCGCTGTTCGGATTTTTACTGGCTGGCGCCGTGGCCGGGCCGATCCTGCTGGTCGACAACGTGCTCAAGGAACATTCTGGCCGCACCCGTCCGGTGAACACCACGGTTTTCGGTGGCCCGTTGCAATTCACGCCGGCCTTCATCCCGGCCGACCAGTGCCAGCAGAACTGCTCCTTCGTCAGCGGCCATGTCGCCACCGCTGCTTTCATCATGGCCTTCGGCTGGCTGGGCGTACCGGCGGTGCGGCGGCGCTGGCTGATCGCCAGCATCGTTTTCGCCACCTACATGGCCTTCGTGCGCATGAGTCCGGGCGGGCATTTCCTGTCGGACTGCATTTTCGGCTGGTTCGCAACCTATTTCGGGCTGTGGGCGACGGAATGGCTTTTCCGGCGCCTCGGCTGGCTACCGCTCGTCTCAGAGTAAGCCGTATTTTTTCAGCTTGTCGTGCAGCGTCGTTCGGGCGATTTTCAGCGCCTCGGCGGTGCGGGCGATATTGCCGGCTTGGCGTGAAAACTCATCCGAAATAAGCAGGCGCTCGTAGTTGTCAACCGCCTCGGTCAGCGATGGCGCCGGCATCGCCGCACTGGCCGGCGCATCGCGGCCGATGCCCAGCGCGTGGCAATCGGCGGCATTGCGCAGTTCGCGGATATTACCGGGCCAGTCGTGCGCCATCAGGCGGCGCAGGGTTTCCGGCGTCAGCGCTGGTGGCGGGCGGTTGTAGCGCTTGGCGGCCTGGAGCAGGAATTCGTCGTAGAGCGCCGGGATGTCCTCTCGCCGTTCGCGCAGGGGCGGCAGCTCAATGCGCACGACGTTGAGCCGGTAGTAGAGATCAGCGCGGAACTTGCCTTGATCAGACAACAGCTTGAGATCCTCCTTGCTCGCGGCGACGACACGGCAGGAGACGGGAATCTGCTGGTTTGACCCCAGCCGTTCGATGACCCGCTCCTGCAGCACGCGCAGCAGCTTGATCTGCATCGCCATCGGCATCGACTCGACTTCGTCGAGAAAGAGCGTGCCGCCCTTGGCGAATTCGATCTTGCCGACGCGACGCTTCTGGGCGCCGGTGAAGGCGCCGGGCTCGTGGCCGAACAGCTCGCTGTCGAGCAGCGTCTCGGCCATGCCACCGCAGTTGAGGGCAACGTAATTGTCCTGGCCGGCGTGGCCGAGATCATGCAGGCAGCGGGCGACCATTTCCTTGCCGGTACCGGTCTCGCCCATGATCAGCACATCGACGGCGGCGCCTGCAACATCGAGAATCAACTGGCGGACCCGCGCCATTTGCGGCGAGCGGCCGATCAGGCGCGATTCGAGATCGTCGCGGTGATCGAGCCGGCGGCGTAGCGATTCGACTTCCAGCACCAGCGCCCGTTTTTCCAGCGCACGGCGGACGACCTCGACCAGATCGGCGGTCGAAAACGGCTTCTGCATGAAGTCGTAGGCGCCGTTGCGCATTGCCTCGACCGCCAGCGTCACGTCGCCGTGGCCGGTGATGATGATCACCGGCAGATTGGCGTCGAGGGCGTTGATGCGTTTGAGCAGCGTCATGCCATCGGCACCGGGCAGGCGCATGTCGGTGACGACGATGCCGGGAAAATCCGGCCGCAGCAGACGTTCGGCTTCCTCGGCGCTGGCAACGCCGGTGACCGGGATGCCGGCGAGTTGCATCGCCTGCTCGCAGCCGAGGCGGACATTGAAATCGTCTTCGACGAGCAGGACCTGGAGCGGCGGAATCATGATCGGCTTTCGCTGGGAGGGTCAGGAAGGAGGATGACGAAACGGGCACCACCGCCCGGGGCCGGGCCAGCGAGCAGGTCGCCGCCGAAATCGCGGAGGATGTCGCGGGAGATGGTCAGCCCGAGGCCGAGGCCTTCGCCTGGCTGTTTGGTGGTGAAGAAGGGTTCGAAGAGGTGAGCCAGTGCCTCGTCGCTGAAACCCTCGCCGCTGTCGCTGACGGCGAGCGCGATGCCGCCGCCGTCGCGGGCGCTGACGGTGAAGCCGAGCTGGCGGACCGGCTGCCCAGCCATCGCATCGAGGGCGTTACCAATCAGATTGACCAGCACCTGCTGCAAGCGGTTCTGATCGCACCAGGCGATTGCCGATTTTGGGCCAAATTCGCGGTTGACCGTAACCGCTGCCTTTTTCAGCCGCTGGTCGAACAGAAAGAGCGCGGCGTCGATGGCGTGGCCGATATCGACCGCCGCCGGGCGCGCCGGCGACTTGCGGGCAAAACTCTTGAGCGGGCTGATGATGCCGCCCATCTGCTCGGTCAACTGGCCAACGATGGCGAGATTGCGCGCTGCCGTCTCGGCATCGCCGCGGCGCATGAATTCAGCGGCATTTTCGGACAGCGTACGAATCGCCCCCAGCGGCTGCGACAGCTCGTGGGTGATGCCGGTCGCCATCTGCCCAACCACGGCCAGCTTGGCGGCTTGCACCAGTTCATCCTGCGCCGCACGCAGCGTCTGCTCGGCGCGCTGGCGCTCACTGACCTCGCGCTGCAGACTGGTGACGGCGGCACTGAGGTCGAGCGTGCGCTCCTTGACCTTGCGCTCCAGCTCCTGATGCGAACGTTCAAGCAGCCGGCGGGCCTCTTCGCGACTGGCCGCGAGTCGGCTTCGCTGTTTGAAATAGAGTGCCCCGAGCAACAGACAGCCGAGCGCAGCAACGGTCAGCGCCGCATGCGTGCCGGCCTGAACCTCGACCGGCCGCAGGTCGGCGAAGATGACGATGCGCCACGCCGTTTCCGGCAGATTGCGCGACAGCGCGAGATAAGGCTTGCCGCCCGGCAATGGCGCGACATCCTCACGCAGATGTTTTGGCAGGCGGACGACGATGCCGGTGTCGGCACCGTCGAGGGCGATGTCCAGACTCTGCCGGCCGACCGTCTGGCCGCCAAACTGTTCGCGGCTGAGCCCGACCAGCGACTCGCCCGGCAAAGCCTGCAGGCTGGTATAGCGCCATTCAGGCGGCGAGGCGAGGAGGACGATGCCGTTGTTGTCGACGATCACCGCTGGCGCCTCCTGCGCCAGCCAGCGGCGTTCCAGTTCACGAATGCCGGACTTGACGACGGCGACACCAATCACCGCCCAGCCCCGTTGTTCGTCACGAATCGGCAGGGCAAAGTAATAGCCGGGCTCGCGGCGCACCGGGTCGATGGCGTAATGGCGCGCCGGCGTGCCGCGCACGGCAGCCTGAAAAAAGGGCATGTAGGCGAGATCGACGCCGAGCAGGTTGTCGGAATAGATCCAGTCGCTCGACGCCAGCACACGGCCACGGGTATCCAGCACGAAAATTGCCGGGCCGCCGAGGTTATCGTTCAGTTGTTGCAGGAAGCGGTTGGCCGCTGGCTGCGCAGCGGCGCGCTGTTCAGGCGATGAGCGCAGCAGCGCCAGGACTTCCTGATTGAGCTGAACCGCAGCGGGGATCGAGGCATGGCGCGTGACCTCGCTGTCGATGGCTGCGGCCAGCACGTCCAGTTGATGGCTGGCGGCCTGGCGCATGCGGTCGATGGCCACCCGCTCGGACAGCCGGTAGGCGCTGAAGGCTGCGAGGATGAAAATCAGCAGCCCGAGCGCCAGCCCCAGCGCACGATGCGGGCGGGGCAACGAGGAAGGAATCCCTTCGGCGGCAGGCGGACGTTCAGCAGTCATGACGATAACGAGTTGCGGAACCCGGATTGTACGTCCCGATTTCGGGCAATTTTCCGGGTTCACCGCGCCCCGCAGGAAGTCCCCTTGGGGGGCAGACGACAGCCAGACGGGCCAGCGCTCTCGGGATCAGGGGTACAGACCCCGCTGCTCGCGCGCCGCCAGCACACGCTGACAGGCGATGATGAAGGTGGCCGTGCGCAGCGAGACCTTGCGCTCCTCGGCCATCTGCCAGATCGCATCGAAGGCACCGACCATGATCCTCTCCAGCCGGGCATTGATCTCGTCTTCGCTCCAGAAAAAGCTAGAGAAATCCTGCACCCACTCGAAATACGAGACCGTGACGCCGCCGGCATTGGCCAGCACGTCAGGGACAACGAGGATGCCGCGGTCGCGCAGGATATCGTCAGCCGCCGGCGTGGTCGGGCCGTTGGCGCCTTCGACAACGATCCTGGTCGAAATCGTGCGTGCGCGCTCGGGCAGGATCTGGCCTTCCAGTGCCGCCGGCACCAGATAGTCGGACGGCAGCAGCCAGAAGTCCTCGACGCTGATCGGCGCCGCGCCGGCAAAGCCGGCCAGCCCGCCATTGGCGGCGGCATGGGCCAGCGCGGCCGGAACGTCGATGCCGGCCTCGTTGGCCAGGGTCGCGGAGTGATCCTGCAGCGCGATGACCTTGGCACCGGCGTCATGGAACATGCGGGCGGCGATGCCGCCGACGTTACCAAAGCCCTGGACGACGACACGGGCGCCGGCAATCGGCACATTGCTGCGCCGGCCAGCCTCGCGGGCAGCAATGAAAACGCCGCGACCGGTCGCCTCGTGCCGGCCGAGCGAGCCGCCGAGCGGAATCGGCTTGCCGGTGACGACGCCGGTGGCGGTGCTGCCGACATTCATCGAGTAGGTGTCCATCATCCACGCCATGGTCTGCTCGTTGGTGCCGACGTCCGGTGCCGGAATATCCTTTTCCGGGCCGATGATGAGGCCGATTTCCGAGGTGAAGCGGCGGGTGATGCGTTGCAGTTCGCCGCGCGAATGGGCACGCGGATCAATGCGGATGCCACCCTTGGCACCGCCGTAGGGCAGGTTGACGGCGGCGTTCTTGATCGTCATCCAGCCCGACAACGCCATAACTTCGTTGAGCGTCACCGCCGGATGGAAGCGCACGCCGCCCTTGCCCGGTCCGCGCGACAGGTTGTGCTGCACGCGATAGCCCTCATAGTGGGCGACCGAGCCGTCGTCGCGAACAATCGGCACGTCGACGATGAGGATGCGCTTCGGGTGCTTCAGCGTATCGACCCACTTCGACAGCGGCCCCATGTGCGGGGCGACACGGTCGATCTGTTCGACAAAACTGGCCCACGGCTCCGGCGCCGCGGGATTGAGGAAGGACAGGCCGCCGACGGCGGCGGTGTTCGCTTGGGTGTGGCTGCTGCTCATGTTGTCTCCTTTTCGGTCTTTGTTATTCGTGATGCGCCCACTGCATCGCGGCCTCACGCCCGCACCGGCGGGCAGGCGGCCACGATGGTCGGGATCTCAGTGCTGCAGGATCTTGGCGAGGAACTGCTGGGCGCGCTCCGAACGCGGATTGGCAAAGAAGGCCTCCTTGCTGTCATCCTCGACGATACGGCCATGGTCCATGAAGATGACGCGATGCGCGACGCGCTTGGCGAAGCCCATTTCGTGCGTCACGCACATCATGGTCATACCTTCCTGGGCCAGTTCGGTCATCACGTCGAGCACTTCGTTGATCATCTCCGGGTCGAGCGCCGAGGTCGGTTCGTCGAAGAGCATGCAGATCGGGTCCATAGCGAGCGCCCGGGCGATGGCAACACGCTGCTGCTGGCCACCGGAAAGCTGCCCCGGGAACTTGTGGGCGTGTGCCTTGAGGCCGACGCGATCGAGCAGCTTCAGGCCCTTGTCCATCGCCTCGTCCTTGCTGCGCTTGAGCACCTTGATCTGGGCGATGGCCAGGTTTTCAGTGATGCTCATGTGCGGGAAGAGCTCGAAGTGCTGGAAAACCATGCCGACGTGCGAGCGCAGCTTGGACAGGTTGGTCTTCGGGTCGCCGACCGAGGTGCCATTGACGATGATCTGGCCGGACTGGAAGGGTTCGAGACCATTGACGCACTTGATCAGTGTCGACTTGCCGGAACCGGACGGGCCGCAAACAACCACTACCTCACCCTTGTTGACCGTCGTGCTGCAGTCCTTCAGGACATCGAAGCTGCCGTAGTTTTTGCTGACGTTTTCAATCTTGATCATGAAAATCTCCTGAAGAGCCGGCGATCAGGCCGGATGATATTTTTTCTGCAGCCGCTTGACGACGGTCGAGGCGGCAAAACAAATCACGAAATAGACGAGGCCGGCGAAGAGCAGCAGCTCAACCAGACGGCCGTCACGGTCACCGACCTTGTAGGCAGCGCCGAAGAAATCGGCCAACGCGGAGACGTAAACCAGCGAGGTATCCTGGAAGAGGATGATCGCCTGCGTCAGCAGCAGCGGCACCATGTTGCGGAAGGCCTGCGGCAGCACGACAAGGCGCATCGCCTGGCCGTAAGTCATGCCCAGCGCGTAACAGGCCGCCATCTGGCCTTTGGGCACGCTCTGGATACCGGCGCGGATGATTTCCGAGTAGTAGGCCGACTCGAACAGCGCGAAGCCGATCATCGCCGAGGTCAGGCGCAGGTCGGTACCGGGCGGCAGGTTGAACAGCTGCTCGATGAACTTCGGCACGATCAGGAAGAACCAGAGCAGCACCATGACCAGCGGCACGGCGCGGAAGAAGTTGACATAGCCGGCGGCAAACAGCGACAGCGGCTTGACCGAGGACAAGCGCATCATCGCCAGCAAGGTGCCCCAGACGATGCCGAAAATCACTGCGATCAGCGTGATTTCCAGCGAAATCTTCATGCCATCCCAGAGGAAGGGCAGGCTGCCGGGGATGGAGGACCAATCGAATTCATACATCTCACTTACCTCCCATGTAGCCCGGCACGCGGACCTTGTCTTCCAGCTTCTTCATCAGCGTCATGACGATGACGTTGATCATGATGTAGGCGACGGTGACGGCAATGAAGGACTCGTAGGGCTGCGCGGTGTAATCGACCAACTGGCGCCCCTGGGCGGCGAGTTCGAGCAGGCCGATGGTGGAGCAGACCGCAGAGTTCTTGAAGATATTGAGAAACTCTGAGGTGAGCGGCGGCACGATCAGGCGGAAAGCCATCGGCAGCATCACGAAACGGTAGGTCTGCGGCAGCGTGAAGCCCAGCGCCAGGCCGGCATTCTTCTGCCCCTTGGGCAGCGAATTGATGCCGGCACGCACCTGTTCGGCAACGCGGGCGCTGGTGAACAGGCCGAGGCAGATCATCGACGCCGAGAACATCTGGAACACCGGGTTGGACTGCTTGAAGGCATCGCCCATGGCCTTGGGCAGCAGCTCGGGCAAGACGAAATACCAGATGAACAACTGCACCAGCAGTGGAATGTTGCGGAAGAGCTCGACGTAGGCCGTAGCCAGGCTGGCCAACAGTTTGTTGGGTGCCGTGCGCAGCACGCCGACGATGGCGCCGAGCAGCAGCGCAATGACCCAGGCGCTGAGCGACAGCGTAATGGTCATTTTCAGGCCGGCGAACATCCAGCCCAGATAGGTGTCATCCCCCGCCGCACTCGGCTGCAGGAAGACGCCCCAGTTCCATTGATAACCCATGAGACCTCCTTGTTTTAGTCAAATAGCCGTTGCCGCCCCCGGGCCGGCAACGGCAGGTGCTCAGTATTCCCAGAAAATCCGCTGCAGCTCCTTGGCGTTGCTGGTCTGGGTCAGGGCGACCGCGGCCAGGATGCGCGCTTTCTGCGGATTGAGGTCGTGCGCCACCACCCAGTCGTACTGGTCGTCCGGCTGTTCGGCATTGCGGATGACAAAACCGCCGGCATTGACGTGCGACGAACGGATGATCTGAACCCCCTGGCTGCGCAGTTCGCGGAGCGCCGGCACGACACGATTGCTCACCGAACCATTACCGGTGCCGGCATGGATGATGGCCTTGGCGCCGCCTGCAGCGAAGGCCTTGTAGGCGGTATCGCCGACATTGCCGTAACCATAGGCAATCTCAACCGCCGGCAGGCTGCTGATGCGTTCGATATCGAACTCGGAATTGACCGTGTGGCGCTTGGCTGGCAAACGGAACCAGTAGTTCTTGCCCTCGACCACCATGCCCAGCGGCCCCCACGGGCTCTTGAAGGCACCGGTCTGGATGTTGATGGTCTTGCTAACATCCCGACCGCTGTTCAACTCGTCGTTCATCGCGACCAGCACGCCCTTGCCGCGCGCATCCTGACTGGCGGCGACCGTCACGGCGTTGTAGAGATTCAGCATGCCGTCGGCCGACATTGCGGTCCCTGGGCGCATCGAGCCAACCACCACCACCGGCTTCTCAGTGCGGAGCACGAGGTTGAGGAAGAAGGCCGTTTCCTCGAGCGTATCGGTGCCATGGGTAATCACCACGCCATCGACGTCGGCTTGCTTGGCGAGGGCGGCCACCCGTTTACCCAGCGTCAGCAGGTGCTCGTTTGTAAAGCTTTCCGAGGCGATCTGGAATACCTGTTCGCCACGTACGCTGGCCACCTTCGCCAGTTCCGGCACACCGGCAATCAGCTTATCAACCGGCACCTTGGCCGCCTGATAGGAAGCGCTGTTGGTTGCCTCGGCACCGGCACCGGCAATGGTGCCGCCGGTGGCGAGAATGACGACATTGGGCAAACCCGCCAGCGCGCTCTGGGCTAGCAAGGCTGAGGCGAGGAAGGCGCAACCGGAAATCAATTTTTTCAACATTCTGGACTCCTTGTCGGGGTAGGACTCGAGGCCGCTCTCCTGCACGGAGTCGCGGCCGGACACCTGGAATTATTCAAACGCCTTGTCGTTCGGCGCCTTGAGCAGGGCCTTCATGTCATCGGACAAGGGCATCGACAGATTCAGCCCCTTCGGCGGTATCGGATTCATGAACCACTTGTTGTAGATCTTCTCGGCGTCGCCCGAGGTCATGGCCTTGGTCAGGGCGGCATCGACGACCTTCTTGAAGCCCGGATCGTCCTTGCGCAGCATGCAGCCGTAGGCTTCCTTGGATTGGGCGGTGCCAGTAACGATCCAGTCACCGGGCTTCTTGGCCTTGGCCATTTCGCCGTAGAGGAGTGCGTCGTCCATCATGAAGGCGACGGCACGGCCGGTTTCGAGGGTGAGGAAGCTTTCGCCGTGATCCTTGGCGGAGATGATGTTCATCTTCATCGCCTTTTCTTCGTTCATCTTGCGGATGAGGCGTTCGGAGGTGGTGCCGGCGGTGGTGACGACGTTCTTGCCGGCGAGGTCGGCGAAGTCCTTGATGCCGGCATCCTTCTTGGCCATCAGCTTGGTGCCGATGATGAAGATGCTGGTTGAGAAAGCGACCTGCTTCTGGCGTTCGGTGTTGTTGGTGGTGGAGCCGCACT
>JAYRYB010000014.1:0-26265 GCA_041917165.1 Azonexus sp. | reverse complement strand
TGATGTTCAGCAAGCAGTTGGGCAACGAGATCAAAGTCGTCGATGCTGCCTTTGACGAAGGTGTGGCGGGTGTCACCGTCCAGCGCGGCGAGGTTTTCCAGATTGCCCGCGTAGGTCAGGGCATCGAAGTTGATGACTGGCTCGTCGGATTGGGCCAGCCAGTCGAGAACGAAGTTGCTGCCAATAAAACCGGCACCGCCGGTAACAAGAATAGTCATAAGGAATACCCGATAAATAACATGCGCACGGCTTACTCCTCCCGTACCCGTAAAAACGTCGCAAAACGCGGCACATCGTTCGCCGTCAGATCACGATAGCGATACGTCACCACGGCCCCAGGCGGCGGCGGATTTTTCCGCTGTATATCGGAAAAACCGCTGCCCAGACGAAGCAACTTGCCATCCGCCAATCGGATTTCCAGGGCGCCCATCATGCCTTCATATTTGCCTTTGCCGGGCAGATGCCGGACCACCACGCCTTCGGCATCCAGCGCTGGCTTCAGTTTGAGCAGGGTATCGCTGCGCCCGGTTTCATACGGCGCATCGGCACGGTGCAGCATCAGCCCTTCACCACCCTGCTTGACCACCCGTGCCAGCCATTTTTTCAGGTTTTCCCGGTTCACCGCAGGACGCTGCTCAATCATTTGCAACCATGGAACGTTTGCCTTGGTGACGATCGCCTGCATCTGTTCGACCCGCTCGGCGAAAGAACCGCCCGCTCCCGGCAGCTCAAACAGCATGAAGCGCACCTTGCGCCATTCGGCATCGATTGGAAGCTCGCGACGCACGATCCCGGACACCTCGTCAAAACGCTGCCGCGCGATCCAGAGTTCGCCGTCCAGCGCCATCGCCGGCAAGGCATCAACAAACCAAGTCGGCGCATTGATCACCCGCCCACTGCGGGCTTTCAGGGACTGCCCATCCCAGATCGCCCGTACCCCATCGAGTTTCTCGCTCACCAGATACGGTGCTGGATCAATCTCGTTCCGGTAAACATTCGCCAACAGGATTTCGGGCGCAGCTGCGGCAACCGTCGCCCATAGCAGCAAACAGATGCCGACGAAATGCAGGAAACGCTGGATCATGCTCAGGCTTCGCCCGCCCAGTTGCGCCGCGCCTGGCGGGCAATGCCGAATACCTGTTCCAGACGTTCGCCGTCGTTCAGCGCCAGTGCCGCGCGCAAATCGTCCAGTTGTGCCCGATAGCTATCAAGCTCGCCGAGTAGCGCCTCGCGGTTGGCCAGACAGATGTCACGCCACATTTCAGGGTGGCTGGCCGCGATGCGCGTGAAATCGCGGAAGCCCGAAGCAGCAAAGGTGAAGAACAACCCGGCATCCTCGCGCACGGCAAGGTCATGCACCAGCGCAAAGGAGAGCAGATGCGGCAGATGGCTGACGGCCGCGAAGACACGGTCGTGCATCTCCGGCGTCAGTTCGTAGATATCGGCACCGCACAGCGACCAGGCGCGTTTGACGCGATCCAGTCGCTCGTCGTTGTTTTCAGGCAATGGGGTCACCACCACCTTCTTCGACTGGTACAAATCCCAGCGTGCCGCAGCCGGACCGCTGTTTTCGGCGCCAGCAATCGGGTGCGCCGGCACAAATTTGCCGATATGGCCCTTGAAGGCTGCACGCGCTGCCGCCACCACATCGCCTTTGGTCGAGCCGCCATCGGTAACGATGGTATTCGGGCCCAGATACGGGGCGATACGCTCAAAAATCTCCGGCATCTGCGCCACCGGCGTCGCCACCAGCACCAGATCGGCATCACCGATTTCATGCGCAGGATTGATCCCGGCCCGGTCAATGACGCCCAAGGCCTGCGCCGCCCGCAAGGTGGCCGGCGTCCGCCCGAAGCCGACAACCTCCTCAACGGCCCCGGCCTCCTTGAGGGCGAGCGCGAAGGAGCCGCCGATCAGGCCGGTGCCGAAGACGACTACCTTGGAGAATTCAGGCATTCGATTGCAATTCCTGACTGAACGAGGCAGGCGCATGCAACCACGAAATAGATTGTGCTGTGGCACGCTCGTAGAGCATCTCCGGCGAGAGATCAAAGCCATTGGGCCACACAATTGTTGGCCACTCGTCCAGATAGAACTCGCGAAACCTGTCGATTGGCTTCAATTCAGCTGCCAAAGGAAAGTCATCAAGGACATCCGCAAGATCGACCGCGCCGGACTTTCCATCGCTGAAGCGAAGGAACAGCCGGTAGCCATCCAGGTAGGTCGCTTCCGTGAGCCTCACCATTGCACTCCCCTCAAACCAAAGGCTCGATCTTGTGAAATACCTTGGCATCCCACATTGCCAACAATTCATCTAGATGCATTTCAGCCCACTCCTCAACCAAGCCACGAACACGTGCTGGTAAGGTGCCATCAAGGACATTCAGTGTCCGTATATCCATTACAGCACGGTAGTCGTTGTAGCGCACATGGAAATGCGGGGGATTGTGTTCATTGAAATACATGCTGATGACAATCCCGAGAAAACGGGAAATCTCGGGCATGACTCAAGCCTCCAGCGCCTTGGCCAGCGCCTCGATGAAGCGCGCATTCTCCGCTTCGGTACCGATAGTCACGCGCAGCCACTCGGGCAGGCCATAGCCGGCAATCGGACGGACGATGACGCCTTGCTTGAGCAGCTTCTGATTCACCGCCGCGGCGTCGCCGGCACGGAAGGTGACAAAATTGCCACAGGATGGAATGTGCTCCAGGCCATGCTTTTCAAGCGCTGCGACAATCTGCGCCATGCCGCGACGGTTGAGTTCGTAGCTCGCATTGAGAAATGCGTCGTCATCCAGCGCAGCGAGCGCACCGGCAATCGCCAGATTGTTGACGTTGAACGGCTGACGAACGCGATTCATCAAGTCGGCGATCTCCGCCGAGGCCACACCATACCCGACGCGCAGGCCGGCCAGGCCGTAGATTTTTGAAAACGTTCGGCAAATCAGCAGGTTCGGGAAATCCTTCAACCAGGCCGTGGTATCGACCCGCTCGGCCGCCGGAATGTATTCGTTGTAAGCCTCGTCGAGGACAACGACCACGTCCTGCGGCACGCTGTCGAGAAACGCACGCACCGCCGCATAGTGCAGGAAGTTGCCGGTTGGGTTGTTCGGATTTGCAATCCAGACGATGCGCGTATCGGGGCGGATCGCTGCCCGCATGGCGGCAAGGTCGTGGCCGTAATCCTTGGCCGGCACGCAGATCAGCTCGGCACCGGTGGACAGCGTGGCCAGCGGATAAACGGCGAAGGCATGCTGCGCAAACACCGCCGAGCGTCCCGGTGCCAGGAAGACGCGGGCGATCAGATCAAGCACGTCATTGGAGCCGTTGCCCAGGACCACCTGGTTCTGCGCGACACCGCAACGGTCCGCCAGCCTGGCAATCAGGTCGAACTGATCGGGGTAGCGCTCGACACCGGCAATCGCCTTCTCAACCGCCGCCTTCGCCTTCGGGCTCATGCCCAAAGGATTCTCGTTGGAGGCCAGTTTGACGATACGCTCGAGCGGAATCCCCATCTCGCGCGCCAGTTCGGTAATCGGCTTGCCCGGCTGATAGGGGGAAATGGCGCGGACGTAACTCAGGGCTTGTTCGGCAAGGCTCATGGCAGTAACTCAGTAAACAGCGACCGGATAGGAACCGAGGATCTTCAGATAGGCAGCACGACCGGCCAGCTCGTCGAGCGCGGCCTTGACTGCCGGATCATCGCGATGGCCTTCGATGTCGACGTAGAAAACGTACTCCCACAAGGCATGGCGGGCCGGGCGGGATTCCAGACGGGACAGCGAGACCCCGGCATGCGAAAAGGGCAGCAACAGATCGTGCAACGAGCCGGTACGGTTCGGAGCGGACATGATCAACGAAGTCTTGTCACGCCCGGAAATACCGGCATCTTGACGCCCCATCACCAGGAAACGCGTGGTGTTGTTCGGTTCGTCTTCGATGTTCTCCGCCAGCTTGGGCAACTCATAGCGCGCTGCCGCCGCTTCACCGGCAATAGCCGCAGCACAGGCCTCCTCGGCGGCCTTTTGCGCTGCCTGGGCGTTGCTGCCAACAGAAATGCGCTGTGCATTGGGCAGAACGCGGTTCAGCCACTCATGGCACTGCGCCAGCGACTGGGCATGCGAATACACCTTGGTGACCGCATTGAAATCGGTTTCCTTCGACAAGAGGTTCTGGTGGATGCGCAAAACCACCTCCCCGCAAATCTTGAGCGAGGAGCCCAACAGCAGATCCATCGTCCTGCCGACCGCACCCTCGGTGGAGTTTTCGACCGGCACGACTGCATAATGGGCATGCCCAGCCTCAACCTCGCGGAAGACATCGTCGATCGACACCTGCGGCAGCAGGCGGGCAGCGTGACCGAAATGCTTGGTCGCCGCGGATTCCGAGAACGTCCCAAGCGGACCGAGGAAGGCCACGCCCAGCGGCTGCTCCAGCGACAGGCAGGCCGACATCACTTCACGGAAGAAGAAGGTGATGTTGTCACCGGGCAGCGGCCCCGGATTGGCATCCTGCAAACGGCGCAGCACCTGCGCCTCGCGCTCCGGCCGGTAGATAAAGCCGGCGTCGCCGAATTCGGCCTTGATCTCGCCGACCTTCTGCGCACAACGGGCGCGCTCGTTGAGCAAGCGCAGCAATTCGCCATCGATGCGATCAATGTCGGCACGCACGCCGGATAGTGCCTGTTGCAGATCGGTTTGCGGCTGGTCGCTCATCGCATCAACCCTTGCGTTTGGCAAAATCGTTCATGAAATCGACCAGCGCCTGCACACCGGCCAGGGGCACGGCGTTGTAGATCGAGGCGCGCATGCCGCCAACCGACTTGTGGCCCTTGAGCGACACCAGTCCGGCCGCCTTCGATTCGGCCAGGAAGGCGGCATCGAGTTCGGGATTGGCCAGCACGAACGGTACGTTCATCCGCGAACGGCAATCGGGATCGACGGGGTTGCTGTAGAAGCCGCTGGAACCGTCGATGCATTCATACAGAATTCGCGCCTTTTCCGCGTTCACCGCAGCCATGCCCTCGAGGCCGCCCTGACGCTTCAACCACTGGAAAACCAGGCCGGCCATGTAGATGCCGTAGGTCGGCGGCGTGTTGAGCATCGAATCGTTCTCGGCCATCACCGCGTAATCCATGACCGTCGGAATGGTCAGCGGCGCCATGCCAAGCAGGTCGCGGTGGATGATCACCAGCGTCAGGCCCGACGGACCGATGTTCTTCTGTGCGCCGGCATAGATCATGCCGAACTTCTCGACCGGCACCGGCCGCGACAGGATGTGCGAGGACATGTCGGCCACCAGCGGCACGCCGGTGCTGGCAATACGCTCGGCGGGAATCTCGACGCCGTGGATGGTTTCGTTGGTGCAGACGTGCAGGTAGGCGGCGAACGGATCGAGGCGGATTTCCTCGGCCGCCGGCAGGCGGGTGAACTTGCTCTCCTCGGTCGAGGCGGCGATGCGGACATTGCCGAAGCGCTGCGCTTCCTTGACCGCCTTCTTCGACCACGAACCGGTGACGATGTAATCCGCCGAACGGCCCGCCAGCAGGTTCATCGGGATCTGCGCGAACTGCTGCGTCGCCCCGCCCTGCAGAAACAGCACCTTGTACTGCCCGGGAATGCCCATCAACTCGCGCAGGTCGCCTTCCGCCTGCTCGAGGATGGACATGAATTCCTTGCCGCGATGGCTCATTTCCATGACGCTGCAGCCAGCGCCATGCCAGTCCATCAACTCGGCCTGCGCCTGCAGCAGAACCTCTTCAGGCAGCGCCGCCGGTCCGGCGCTGAAATTCCAGATACGCCCCATCAAGCCTCTCCGCTTTCGCTGTTATCCGACGCTTCCTGATTTTGATCGTTTTCCGGGTTCACCGTAGCAGTTTGGGAAACCGATGCCTCATCTTCCGCCGCCACCTCGGCCACCGACTCTGCCACCTTTTCCAGACCGGCCAGCTTTTCGCCATCGTCGAGCGAAATCAGCGTCACCCCCTGCGTTGCACGACCCATGCCGCGAATTTCAGAAACGCGGGTACGGATCAGCACGCCGCCGGTAGTGATGAACATGATTTCGTCTTCATCGCTGACCAGCTTGGCCCCGACCACGGCGCCATTGCGCTCGGAATCGGCAATCGCCTTGACGCCCTGCGTGCCGCGGCCAGAGTGACGGAAGTCAGCCAGCACGGTGCGCTTGCCAAAACCGTTCTCGGTCGCCACCAACACGGTCTGTTGATCGCTCTCGGCAACCAGCAGCGAAATCACGGTCTGCCCTTCCTGCAACTTCATGCCGCGCACGCCACGCGCGCCACGGCCCATCGGACGGACGTCCTCCTCGTCGAACCACACGGCCTTGCCGGCATCCGACACCAGCACGATATCGCTCTGACCGGTCGTCAATTCGACGCCGATCAGGTAATCGTCATCGAGCAGGTCAACGGCGATGATGCCGGCCTTACGCGGGTTGGAGAAGTCGGACAGCGGCGTCTTCTTGACCGTACCGGCACGGGTGGCCATGAAGATGAACTTGTCTTCGGAGAACTCCTTGACCGGCAGCACGGCGTTGATGCGCTCGCCCTCTTCCAGCGGGAAAAGATTGACGATGGGCTTGCCACGGCTGTTGCGGCTGCCCTGCGGCGCTTCGTAAACCTTCAGCCAGTAGCAGCGACCACGGTTGGAGAAGCACAGGATGTAATCGTGGGTATTGGCGACGAACAGATGATCGACGAAATCCTCGTCCTTGATCGCAGCGGCCTGCTTGCCACGGCCACCGCGTTTCTGGGCACGATAGTCGGCCAGTGGCTGCGCCTTGACGTAACCGCCATGCGACAGTGTGACGACCATGTCCTGCGGCGTGATGAAGTCTTCGATGCCCAGTTCCTGCGTGTGCAGCACGATCTCGGAACGACGCTCGTCGCCGAACTGGTCGCGGATCGCCGTCAACTCGGTGACGATGATTGCGGTAATGCGTTCCGGGCGGGCAAGGATGTCGAGCAGATCGAGGATCTTCGCCATCACTTCCTTGTATTCGCCAACGATCTTGTCCTGCTCCAGGCCGGTCAGGCGCTGCAGGCGCAGTTCAAGGATCGCTTGCGCCTGAGCGTCGGACAGCCGATAGCCCTGGGCGGACAGACCGAACTCCGGTGCCAGCCCATCCGGACGCGAGGCATCCGAAGCGGCACGCACCAGCATTTCCTCGACCACTGGGCTGCGCCAGGTACGCTCCATCAGGCCGCGCTTGGCATCGGCCGGGGTCGGCGCCGCCTTGATCAGGGCGATGATCTCGTCGACGTTGGACAGCGCGACGGCCAGACCTTCGAGGATGTGACCGCGTTCGCGCGCCTTGCGCAGTTCGTAGACAGTACGCCGGGTGACGACTTCGCGGCGGTGCGACAGGAAGCATTCAAGCATCTGCTTCAGATTCAACAGCCGCGGCTGGCCGTCGACCAGCGCCACCATGTTCATGCCAAAGGTATCCTGCAGCTGTGTCTGCTTGTACAGGTTGTTGAGGATGACCTCGCCGACCTCGCCACGCTTCAGCTCGATGACGATGCGCATGCCCGACTTGTCGGATTCGTCGCGGATGTCGGAGATGCCCTCGATCTTCTTCTCGTTGACCAGTTCGGCGATCTTCTCGATCAGCGACTTCTTGTTCACCTGATAGGGAATCTCGTCGACAATCAGCGCCTGACGGTCGCCCTTGCCGATGTCCTCGAAGTGCGTCCGGGCGCGCATGACGACGCGGCCGCGGCCGGTCTTGTAGCCTTCGCGCACGCCCATGACGCCATAGATCAGCGCCGCCGTCGGGAAGTCAGGGGCAGGTATCAGGTCGATCAGATCATCGATGGCTATGGCCGGGTTATCCAGCAAGGCCAGACAACCGGCAATGACTTCATTCAGGTTGTGCGGCGGGATATTGGTCGCCATGCCGACCGCGATGCCTGAGGAACCATTGATCAGCAGGTTCGGAATCCGCGCCGGCATGACCAGTGGTTCGTTCTCGGAACCATCGTAGTTCGGCCCGAAATCGACGGTTTCCTTGTCGATGTCTTCCAGCAACTGGTGCCCGATCTTGGCCATGCGGACTTCGGTGTAACGCATCGCCGCGGCATTGTCGCCATCGACCGAACCGAAGTTGCCCTGACCATCGACCAGCATGTAGCGCAGCGAAAAATCCTGCGCCATGCGGACAATGGTGTCATACACCGCCGTATCGCCGTGCGGGTGGTATTTACCGATGACATCACCGACGATACGTGCCGATTTCTTATACGCCTTGTTCCAGTCGTTATTCAACTCATGCATCGCATACAGCACGCGGCGATGCACCGGCTTCAGGCCGTCGCGCGCATCCGGCAGCGCACGGCCGACGATCACGCTCATCGCGTAATCGAGATAGGAACGCCGCATCTCGTCTTCGAGGCTGATCGGCAGGGTTTCTTTGGCGAATTGATCCATGTCTCTTCTTCTCGCACCGCAAGGCGGCACGGATATTTGGTTGAAGCACGCGTAATTTGCTATTTTACCATGCCACCACCCTCGAAAAGCCGTCCTCGTGATGACAAACAAAGCTCTGGAAATCGACCTGGTGATCGAAGCCCGCTGGGTTGCTACGGTCAACCCGGAAAACGTGCTCAAAAACCATGCCGTGGCCGTGCACGGCGGGCGCATCCTCGCCGTACTGCCGATCAGCCAGAGCCGGGTGCGCTACCGCGCTACCCGCCGCGTCACGCTCGACGAACACATCCTGATTCCCGGCCTCGTCAATCTTCATACCCATGCCGCGATGAGCCTGATGCGCGGCATGGCCGACGACCTGCCGCTCATGGAGTGGCTGCAAAATCACATCTGGCCGGCCGAAGCGGCGCATGCCTCGGCGCAGTTCGTCCTCGACGGCACCCGGCTGGCCTGCGCAGAGATGCTCAAGGGCGGCATCACCTGCTTCAATGACATGTACTTCTACCCGGACGCCGCCGCCAGTGCCGCCGCAGAATTCGGCATGCGCGCCGTCCTCGGCATCACGGCACTGGAATTCCCCACCGGCTATGCCAGCGATGCCGACGATTATCTGAACAAAGGGCTGGCCGTGCGTGAAGCGTGGCTCGACAGGCCACTGACGCACTTTTGTCTGGCGCCGCACGCCCCCTACACCGTCAGTGACAACAGCTTCCGTCGCATCCTCACGCTCTCGGAACAACTCAACCTGCCGGTCCACTGCCATCTCCACGAAACCCGCCAGGAACTCGACGACAGCCGGCAACAGCATGGCGTGACGCCGATCCGGCGCCTGCATCAACTTGGTCTGCTCGGCCCCGGTTTCATCGGCGTACACGGCGTGCATTTCAGTGAAGACGAGTTGACCCTGCTGGCCGACACCGGCGCCAGCATCGCCCATTGCCCGACGTCGAACATGAAACTCGCCAGCGGCTTCGCCCCTGTGGCGCGGATGAGACAACTCGGCATCAATGTCGGCCTCGGTACCGACGGCGCCGCGAGCAATAACCGGCTTGACCTGTTCAGCGAAATGAAACTCGCCGCCCTGCTCGCCAAGGGCATCACCGGTGACGCCGCCGCCCTGCCCGCCCACGACGTCTTGCGCATGGCCACGCTCGGCGGTGCCCAGGCCCTAGGGCTGGCTGACGAAATCGGCTCGCTGACGCCGGGAAAATCGGCAGATATCTGTGCCGTCCATCTCGGCGCGCTGGAAAGCCGCCCCTGCTATGACCCGGTGTCACACCTCGTTCATGTCTGCGGGCGAGAATCGGTCAGCCACGTCTGGATTACCGGAAAGTGTTGCGTAGACAACAAAACTTTACCAAAGCAGTCCCTGAATGACTTGGAATCGGCAATTGCCCTATGGCAAAATAAGTTGGAAGTCCGCTGAAGTTTTGGGTAAAACACCTGAATGCGGGTCAAGAATTTTTAATTTTCTTCAACGAGGGAAGACAATGATCAAAACCATCGCCAAGAAGGCTCTTGTTATGGCACTGCTGGCCGGCATCGGCTTCGCCGCCACCGCCCAGGAACGCGTCTATGTGATCGACCAGCGCGACGTCGTCGCCAAGAGCGGCTTCGGCCTCTGCTGGCGCACCGGCTACTGGACTCCGGCGGCTGCCGCCAAGGACAAGGCCGGTTGCGAGTGCGACAAGGACCTGCTGCCGAAGGAAACCTGCGAGCCGGCCAAGCCTGCCGCTCCGGCTGCCTCTGGCGCTGCTGCCCCGGCCCCGAAGCCGGCTGGCGAGAAGATCACCGTCGCTGCTGACGCCCTGTTCGACTTCAACAAGGCTGTCCTGCGTCCGGAAGGCAAGGCCAAGCTCGACGAGCTGGTCTCCAAGGCCAAGGCCATCAAGCTCGAAGTGATCCTGGCTGTCGGCCACACCGACCGTCTGGGTGGCGACGCCTACAACCAGAAGCTGTCCGAGAAGCGCGCTGCTGCTGTCAAGGAATACCTGGTTGCCAAGGGCATCGAAGCCAACCGCGTCTACACCGAAGGCAAGGGCGAGAAGCAGCCGGTCACCGGCGACAAGTGCAAGGGCAACGCCAAGACCGCGGCCCTGATCTCCTGCCTGCAGCCGGATCGTCGCGTCGACATCGAAGTCATCGGCACCAAGTAATCCGCCGCTGCTACAATGCAAAGCCCTGCCTCGGCAGGGCTTTTTCATTTTCTGCTCTTCAATTTGCAACACCTCTTTTAGCAACGCTGCCACGACATGATCAACGCCGACCCGATTGAACTCGACAAGTTTGGAGAACTCGCTCACCGCTGGTGGGACCCGAATAGCGAATTCAAGCCGCTCCACGACATCAATCCGCTGCGCCTCGACTGGATCGACCGGACGATCGGCCTCGCCGGAAAGCGAGTGCTCGACGTCGGCTGCGGCGGCGGCCTGCTGTCGGAAGGCATGGCGACGCGGGGCGCAACCGTCACCGGCATCGACCTCTCCGAAAAGCCACTCGGCGTTGCCAAGTTGCACCTGCTCGAAACCGGCCAGAAGGTCGATTACCGCAAGATTGCCGTTGAAGAACTGGCCGAAGAAATGCCGGGTGCCTTTGACGCGGTCACCTGCCTGGAAATGCTGGAGCACGTCCCGAATCCAGCCAGTGTCGTCAGCGCCTGCGCCCGGCTGGTCAAGCCCGGTGGCCAGGTGTTTTTTTCGACGCTGAATCGCAACCCCAAGGCTTACCTGCTCGCCGTCATCGGTGCCGAATACGTCTTGCAGATGCTGCCCAAGGGTACGCACGATTACGCCAAGTTCATCAAGCCGTCCGAACTCGCCCGCTGGGCAAAAACGACGGGGCTGGAACCTGCAGAACTGCTGGGTATGAGCTACAACCCGCTGACCCAGAAATACAGCCTGAACCAGGACACCAGCGTCAATTACCTGATGCGCGCCACACGGCATGCTTGACGCCGTTCTCTTCGACCTCGACGGCACGCTGGCCGACACCGCCCCCGACCTGGGTGCGGCAACCAACCGCGTGCTCGAGGAAGAAGGATGCCCTGCACTACCGCTGGCCACGCTGCGGCCTTACACCTCTTCCGGCGTCCGCGGCTTGCTCCGCGCCAGTTTCGATATCGGTCCGGATGATCGCCACTATGAGCGGCTGGCTGCGCGCTTTCTCGAGCACTACGAAGCCCGGCTTTGTGAGGACACGGTGCTGTTCGCCGGGATTGCCGAACTGATCGACACGCTGGAATCCGCCGGTCTGCGCTGGGGTATTGTCACCAACAAGCGCCGGCGCTTTACCGACCCGCTGGTGGCCCGCCTGGGGCTGTCACCGCGCACGCCCTGTGTCGTCAGTGGTGACACGACAGCGGAAGCCAAACCCTCTGCCCTGCCCATATTGCACGCCTGCAGTCTGCTCGGCGTCGCACCCCACCGTACGCTCTACGTCGGCGACGACTTGCGCGACATTCAGGCCGGGCGTAACGCCGGTTGCGGCACGGTTGCCGTCAGCTACGGCTATCTCGGCCACAGCGGCCCACTGGGCACCTGGGGTGCCGACCTGATCGTTGACCATCCCGATCAGTTGGCCGCGCACGTTCTCAGTCGCATCGCGCCGAAATAAGCAGGTTGCGCGGCGTCAGCGCACGTTCGCAGAATTGCCCGACATCCACGCGATACCCGCGGCTTTCAAGATGGACGGACAGGTCGAGCACCAGCCAGACCTCCAGCGCCCGCCGAAACGCATGGCGCACCACCGACAGCCGCATGACCTGATCACGCCGCTGCCAGCCGGCCTGTTCCCAGTGGGCAGCCGCTACCTCCGGCATCGGCTCGACACCCTCGCGGGCGCACATGCGTGCCATGAACCCGGCAAACGAATCGCGCATCCAGGGTTCCGGTACGGGTTTGAAGTTGCGGTAGTCAGTCATGCCAGCCTCGCGTCGCCAGGCGTCGAATCCGAGCTTCCAGGCCATTTCGCGATTATGCTGGCGGGCCTCGCGCGGGGCGGCGGTGACCGTTTCGGTCACCGCCAGCCGCGCATCATCACGACTGAGCGTCAGCGCCGGACTGTCCGAGAACGTCGTGTAGGTTTCACCGACGCCACGGTAATAGCAGCAGGGAGCGATATCAAAGCGCGAGACGCCCGCCTCGACGCCGCGCCGGATGAGTTGCCGGTGCAAATCGCCACAGGCATGCAGGGCCACCGCATGTTGTCCGGTGCGTGGCCAGTCCATCGTCGCCAGTGCGTCCGCCTCAATGAAGCGTTGCGCCACGCCAGCCCGCTGGGCGAGTTGGCGACCATGCGCGCAGAGCATCGAGTTGATCTCAAGGCTTTCGACCGGGCGCCCCCAGGCTAAGGCCAGCAAGCGGCCGAGGTGCCCCTTGCCGCCGCACCAGTCGAGCACGCGGTCGCCCCCGGGAGCGATGACACCGGCAAAGGCTTCGATTTGCTGACGCTTGCGTCCTGGAATCTCCCAGGCCCAACGTTCACCGTGTGCCGCGAGTGCCGGCAAAGGCTGCGGCGCCCGCCGCGGCAGTTCCCCCAATGCCGCCAGCCCGGCCACGTCAGGCAGATGACGCGCCACCAGCGCCAGGGCTTGCGCGCCATCGTCATTGAGCTGGATCACCGAGGCTTCTGGCAGCGCCATCAGTTCATCGTGCAAGGCCGGCCAGGCGTCACACCAGCCCGGCCGCAACTCGCGGAATGGCTGCGGGTGCCACAAGGGCCGGAAAGCCAGCAGCGCCTGATCAAGCTGCTGCTGGCGCTCGACCAAGCTCATTGCAAGCCGGCCCGACGTTCGCGACGGCGGTAGCCAAACAAAGCCGGCAGTACAGCGAGTAGGATTACGGCAAAGCCAATGGCCAGCGGCCATAGCACCGGCCGGTTCCACGATTTTCGGGCATTTTCACGGTCGACCGCATCGATCCGCTGATACTTGAGGATATTGTTGCCGACGTCGTTGGGCTTGCGGTTTTTAAGCCAGCGGTGCCCGAGCGTATAACTTTTCGGATGCAGGCCAAAAACCCAGGGCGCATCGTGGTGCAGCACGCGGTTCATGTCGCGGATGATCTCCAGACGCTCCGGCGTGTTGTCCATATTCTTCATCCGCGCAAACAGGCGATCGAAGTGCGGGCTGGCATAGTTGGCGGCATTCTCGCCGCCTTTGCCAACCTTGGCTTCGTTGCCGTCAAGCAGGAAGAAGAAATTCTCCGGGTCCGGGTAATCGGCGTTCCAGCCGAAGTAGAACAGCTGCACATTGCCCTTACGCACCTTGTCCTGGAAGCGATTGAAATCGGTCGCGCGCACCACCAGTTGCACGTCGATCTTGGCAAACTGTCGGGTCAGCCAGTCGAGGCGCGATTTCTCACCCATGCCACCGCCGGTGGTATCGAGGTTCACGACCAGCGGTTCGCCGGTTTTTGCGTCGCGGCCGTTCGGATAGCCCGCTTCGGCCATCAATTTTTTCGCCACCTCCACCGACTTGCGCCGGGGTTTGCCATCGACCCAGTCATAGACCGTCGAATTGATCCCGGCCTCGCCACCTTCGTAGCCAAATATTCCCGGCGGCAATGGCCCCTGTGCCGCAATCCCCCGGCCGTTCTGGAAGATGGAGATGAACTCTTCCTGGTCGATGGCGATCGAGATTGCCTGCCGCAGCTTCGTCGCCCGCGCCTCCAGCCCGCCGACCACCGGATCAAGCATGTTGAAACCCATGTAAAAGGTCGAGGCCTTGATCGAAGTCAGCAGGCGAATGCCTTTCTCACGCATGTCATCGGTCAAGGCCACTTCACCGCCGACATTGATGCGCACGGCCTGATCAAAGCTGTCCGAGGAAATCCCGGAGGCGTCATAGTAGCCTTGCAGGAACTTGTTCCAGTAGGGGATGGCCTCTTTTTCGCGGGTGAACACGGCGTGATCGATGAAGGGCAGTGGCTTGCCGCAATCGTCGAGCAGTCCGGCTTCACGATCTCCTGCCTCACCCTCGCAAGGATAGGTCTGGCCGTGGAAATTGGGATTGCGCGACAGCACCATGCGCCGGTTGGGGTCGTTTTCCGAAAGCATGAACGGCCCGGTACCCACCGGCCACCAGTCGAGCGTCAGGTTCTTGGCGGCCATGCCGGGCTGGGCATAAAAACGATCCACCTCCCGCGGCACGGGGGCAAAGAACTGCATCGCCAGCCAGTAGGCGAACTGCGGGTATTTGCCCTTGATGCGGATGCGCCAGGTCAGTTCATCAAGCCTTTCGACCCCGGAGAGCGGATAGGCATCGAGATCCAGCCAGCCGTCTGCCGGTAGATCCTTCGCCGCCTTCTGCAGCGTCGCGCCCAGTTCCTTCAGGCCGACAATCTTATCCGCCATGGTGCCGAAGATGGGCGAGTGCAGCTTCGGGTGGGCCAGGCGCTTGATCTGGTAGATGTAGTCGTCGGCATGCAGCGTGCGTGTCCCGACTTCCGGGAAGTCCGAAATCCGGCTGCGACCATCGGCGATGCCGGCACCGAGATAACGCGGATTCCCCTGTGCATCGACCGCAAAAGCCGGATGCGGCTGAAAGCGGATACCTGGCTTGAGTCGCAGTTCATAGACGCTTTCGGCAATCCTGTCTGCCGGCGCATCTGCTGCCAGCGGCCGACCCGCGCCATCGAAATAGCGAGGCACCGGCACCTGCTCGACTGTCGCTGGAATCAGCGTATAGGGTCGCTTGAGGTAGTGATACTGTAGCGCCGGTTCGTAAATCTGCGCGGTAAAGGTAATTTCGTCTTCTGCATAGGACTGCGCCGGATCGAGATGCTTCGGACGGTCGGTGAAGGCCGTGTACAGAATGTTGGCGCCGCCGGCCGAAGCTGGATACGGGTCATTCCAGGCGTCGCCACATCCGGCAACGGTGATCAGCCCAAGCAGTGCAAGAAAGAAATTTCGCATGACCGCGAGTTTAACAACTTGACCGTCCGCCTGCGCATTGCCGACAATGGCCCGAATTCAACAACAACGAGACGCCCCATGCTCGACACCCCCGTCCCCGACTTTTCGCTCCCCGCGACCAGCAACACCGTCTTCCGCCTGTCGGAGAAAACCGGCAAGGTAGTGGTGATCTATTTTTATCCCAAGGACAGCACGCCAGGCTGCACCACCGAGTCGCAGCAGTTTCGTGACCTGCACGAGGCTTTTGCTGCGGTGAACGCGGAAATCCTCGGAATTTCGCGAGACAGCCTGAAGTCACACGAGAACTTCAAGAGCAAGCAGGCCCTGCCCTTCGAGCTCGGCTCGGATGCTGACGAGGCGGTTTGCAACCTGTTCGGCGTGATGAAGCTGAAAAACATGTATGGCAAGCAGGTGCGCGGCATTGAACGCAGCACTTTTGTCATCGACGGCCGCGGCGTGTTGCGCTGCGAGTGGCGAGGGGTGAAGGTCCCCGGCCACGCCGAGGAAGTGCTCAATTTCGTGAAAACCCTTTAACCCCGGATTTCCAACCCCACCGCAAAGGCCCGATCCATGCCGCGTAAACCCGCTGCCGTAAAGAAGCCCGCCGTGACCAAGATCTTCGTGCTCGACACCAATGTGCTGATGCACGACCCGAGTTGTCTGTTCCGCTTTGAGGAACATGACGTCTTTATCCCGATCATGACCCTGGAGGAGTTGGACAACCACAAGAAGGGCATGACGGAAATCGCCCGCAATGCCCGTCAGGCGTCGCGCATGCTTGATGAAATGCTGGCTCGTGACGAGGTCGATATCGATGAAGGGATCGATCTCTACGGCCCGTCCAGCAAGCTCGCCAGTGGCCGCCTCTACCTGCAGACCGAAGCGATCAGCCACGAGCTGCCACAGGGCCTGCCCACCTCCAAGGTGGACAATCAGATCCTTTCGGTGGTTATCCACCTGCAGAAGAAATTCCCCAAGCGTCCCGTGATCCTGGTGTCGAAAGACATCAACATGCGCATCAAGTCGCGGGCGCTCAACCTGCTGGCGGAAGATTACTTCAACGACAAGGTCCTCGAGGATACCGACATCCTCTATTCGGGCACCCGCGCCCTGCCCGAAAATTTCTGGGACAAACACGGCAAGGGGATGGAGTCCTGGAAGAAGGAATCCAAGACCTATTACAAGGTCACCGGCCCGCTGTGCCCGCAACTGCTCGTCAATGAGTTTGTGTGGCTGGAAGCCGATGGCTTCGCCGCCATCGTCAAGGAAGCTGCCGGCAAGACGGCCGTGCTCGAGACGCTGGTTGATTACACCCACCCGAAAAATGCCGTCTGGGGCATCACCGCCCGCAATCGCGAACAGAATTTCGCGATGAACCTGCTGATGAATCCGGACATCGATTTCGTGACGCTGCTCGGCCAGGCGGGTACCGGCAAGACGCTGCTGACGCTGGCCGCCGGCCTCAATCAGACACTGGAAAACAAGCGTTTCGCTGAAATCATCATGACCCGCGTCACCGTGCCGGTCGGCGAGGACATCGGTTTCCTGCCAGGAAGTGAGGAAGAAAAGATGGCCCCGTGGATGGGCGCACTTGAAGACAACCTTGAAGTCCTGACCCACTCCGATGACAACGGCGGCCCCTACGGCGGCGACTGGGGCAAGGCGGCGACCAACGACATCATCCGCTCCAAGATCAAGGTGAAGTCGATGAACTTCATGCGCGGCCGGACCTTCCTGAAAAAATACCTGATCATCGACGAGGCGCAAAACCTGACGCCGAAGCAGATGAAAACCCTGGTCACCCGTGCCGGCCCCGGCACCAAGGTCGTCTGCCTGGGCAATATCGCGCAGATCGATACCCCGTACCTGACGGAAGGCAGTTCGGGCCTGACTTACGTGGTCGACCGCTTCAAGGGCTGGCCCCACTCCGGTCACATTACGTTACAAAGAGGCGAGCGTTCCCGTCTCGCGGACCACGCCGCCGAAGTGCTATAATTCGTCCATCAGATCAAGGGGCCGTGTCAGTGACACGGCCTTTTCGTTTCAGCCACGGGCTGTCCCTGCCGGAGGATTTGTTTGAAACGTCGTCACTTTCTCGCTTCGCTCGCTGCACTGTCGATCCCGATTTCGGAAGCCTGGGCCGCTCGAACCAAACCGAAGCCAAACGCCAAAGCGGCTGGTAGCAAACCTGCCAGCAATACCCGCGGCAGTTCGGCCAAGCCGAACCGTGGTGGCCGCAATGTCACATCCACCACCAGCCGTCGCGGCACCCGCGCCGCAGCTGCGCCAGTTGCACCAGCCGGACCGACCGTTCATACGGCCGATGACCCGATCATTGAAAAGCCACCACAGGGGACAACGGCGTCCAAGCTGCCACCGGTCAAGGCACCGGAACCGCCGGCCGAATGGCGGACATACGAAATCACCACCCGCATCGACCTGCGGACCAGTGGCCAAACGCGACTCTGGCTGCCGTTGCCACTGAACCAGGACACGCTCTACCAGCGCACGCTGGGGCATAGCTGGGAAGGCAACCCCAGCAATTCGACCATGCGCCGCCTGCCCGACGGCGACCTTGAGGTCTTCCACTGCCACTGGGATGAGGGACGCAACGGTACGCTGACGCTGAAAACGCTGGTCACCACAGCCGACCGCCATTTCGACATTACCAAACGTACCGTGGCACCGGAACGCGAGGACATCCTGCGTCGCAACCTGCAGGCAACCAAGCTCATCCCCAACGACGGCCTAGCCTTTCAACTCGGTGAGCGGATCGTCGGCCGCATCAAGGACCCGGTTGCACAGGCCAAAGCGATCTACGACTGGGTGATCGATAACACCACCTACGATCCGTCATTGCCGGGTTGCGGCACTGGCGATGTCCGCAAGCAACTGGTCAGCGGCCAGTACGGCGGGCGCTCCGCCGACATCAATGGCTTGTTCGTCAGCATCTGCCGGGCAGTCGGGATTCCTGCGCGCTGCGTCTATGGTCTGCGCACCGGCTCCTCGCGTCTGTTCCGCAGCCTCGGTTTGACCGGCGATGACGCCACCCGCGGCCACCATGTTCGCGCCGAGTTCTACATCCCTGGTTACGGCTGGATCCCGCTCGACCCCAGCGATGTCCGCAAGGTGATTGCGATGGAGGCAATTTCCGAGCGTGACTCCAAGCTGCTGGCCCTGCGCCGCGTGCTCTTTGGTGTCTGGGAAATGAACTGGATCGCCCTCAACGTCGGCAGTGACATTACCCTGCCCGGTCAGCAGATTCCGCAAGCCTTTCTGCTGCATCCGCAACTGGAAAACGGCGGTTCCCGCCACGACGGCCGCAATGCCGCAGCCATCCAGTACAGCATTTCGTCGCGGCGAGTCGAACTGTAAGCGGGCAAATCGCCCGCCAGTTTTAGTTCTGTGAATCGACGAACCCGCCGCTGGCGAGGTTCTCGAAGCGGGTATATTCGCCTAGGAAGGCGAGGCGAACGGTCCCGGTCGGACCGTTACGCTGCTTGCCGATGATGACTTCGGCCATGCCCTTGTCCTGCGATTCCGGCTTGTAGTATTCGTCTCGGTACATCATCAGGATCACGTCAGCATCCTGTTCGATGGCCCCGGATTCACGCAAGTCGGACATCATCGGGCGCTTGTCGGTTCGCTCCTCGACCTTACGAGACAGCTGAGACAGTGCAACGATCGGCACCTGCAGTTCCTTGGCCAGCGACTTGATCGAGCGCGAAATTTCCGAGACTTCGGTCGCCCGGTTTTCACCTGGCCGGTTTCCTGACATGAGCTGAATGTAGTCGATGACCAGCAGGCCGAGTTTGCCACCGTATTGCCGAGCCAGTCGCCGGGCGCGAGCGCGCAGGTTCGCAGGGCTCAGGCCACCGGTTTCATCGATGTAGATCGGCGCCTCGTGCAACTTGCCCAGTGCAAAAGAGAGGCGCGACCACTCGTCGTCGGACATCCGGCCAGTACGCAGATTCTGTGAATTGAGGCGACCGATGGATGCGAGCATACGCATCGCCAATTGCGCGCCACCCATTTCCATCGAGAACACGCCGACCGGCAGACCGGTATCGACGGCAACGTTTTCGGCAATATTCAGCGCAAAGGCGGTTTTACCCATCGATGGACGACCGGCAACAATAATCAGATCACCGGGCTGGAAACCGGAAGTCTTCTGGTCGAGATCGGCAAAGCCGGTCGGTACGCCGGTGATATCTGAAGGATTATCGCGGTCGTGCAGCTCCTGGATGCGTTCGACAACTTGCGTCAGCAAGGGGTTGATATGAACGAAGCCTTCAGAGTGTCCGGCCCCCGCTTCGGCAATCGCAAAAATCTTCCGCTCCGCCTCGTCGAGCAAGGATTCCGCATCACGTCCGAGCGGATTCAGCGCATCAGCAGCGATTTCATCGGCGGTGGCGACCAGTTGCCGCAGTACCGCCCGTTCGCGAACAATTTCGGCGTAGCGCTTGATATTGGCCGCCGATGGCGTGTTCGCAGCCAGTTCGCCGAGGTAGGCCAGCCCGCCGGTACGCTCGCCCTCGCCCGCTGCATCCAGTGCTTCGGCGACGGTGACGACGTCGGCCGGCTTGGCATTCTCAAGCAGATTCTTGATTTGCCGGAAAATGCGCCGGTGTTCGTCCCGGTAAAAATCGGTATCCGTGACCTGATCACCGATACGATCCCAGGCCTGGTTGTCCAGCAGCAAGCCGCCAATAACGGATTGCTCCGCCTCGATGGAATGCGGCGGCACACGCAATTGATCGACGACTGGATCGGGCATACGGGGCTTGGGTGGGCGAGTGTTCATGGCGGGCAGTTTAAATTAAAAAGGCCTCGCACACGGCGAGGCCTTTTGGATGACGTCGGACGCGCGATTACTCGGCAGCGACGACCACCGTGATGTTGGCCAGCACATCGGTGTGCAGGGCCACGTCGAGCGGGAACTCGCCGATCGCCTTGAGCGGACCTTCCGGCATGCGGATGGAAGCCTTGTCGACTTCGAAACCGGCAGCCTTGAGGGCTTCAGCAACGTCAGCGTTACCGACGGAACCGAACAGACGGCCATCCATGCCGGCCTTGCGGGTCACGGTCACGGAAACGCCGGTCATCTTCTCAGCCACGCCTTGAGCAGCGGCCAGCTTTTCAGCGGCGATCTTTTCCAGTTCGGCGCGATGAGCTTCGAACTCGGCCATGGCAGCCGGCGTGGCGCGCTTGGCGATGCGCTTCGGGATCAGGAAGTTACGGGCGTAGCCGTCCTTGACCTTGACGACGTCGCCGAGGTTACCGAGGTTAACAACCTTTTCGAGCAGAATGATTTGCATGTTTCGTCTCCCCGAGAATTATTGATGGTTGTCGGTGTAAGGCAGCAGCGCCAGGAAGCGGGCGCGCTTGATGGCGGTGCCCAGCTGGCGCTGATAGCCGGCCTTGGTACCGGTCAGACGAGCCGGCATGATCTTGGCGTTTTCCTGGATGTATTCCTTCAGGACATCAACATCCTTGTAGTCGATCTGTTCGACCTTTTCTGCCGTGAAGCGGCAGAACTTGCGACGCTTGAACAAACCACCGCCGCGACGCTTTTTCTTGTCGTCATCCTTCTTCTTGAAGAATCGAGCCATTTTCGTTTCCTTCCAAATATTCGAGTGTATTCACGTGCAACACGGGGGTTCGACTGTTTCGGCTTTTGGCAGCCAGAAATCCGCTTACTGCAACCGCTCCTCCGAGCGGTGCTGCTTCCAGCCAGCGGGCGCTTTCACCAAGGGCCAGCAGCGCGATTTCCAGTTCCACCTTGCGCTCCATGCCACTCTCGATTTGCGAGGAGGCATGTTGCAGCCTGCCTTCACTGACCGGTATGCCTGCTGGCGTGTAGCGCAAAGCCTTGCGCTCAACCAGTTGCCCGGACAGCGAGATGCAGTTCAGCCGTCGATCCCGTGCAACAAAGACTTAGGCGGCAGCCGCTTCAGCCGGCGCAGCGTCGCCCGGCATCATCGACTTGGACTTCTCTTCCTTCATCATCGGCGAGGGAGAGGTCACGGCGGCCTTCATCTTGACGGTCAGATGACGCAGGACGGCATCGTTGAACTTGAACGAGTGCTCGAGTTCGTTCAGCGTTTCGCCGTCGCACTCGATGTTCATCAGGACGTAGTGTGCCTTGTGGATCTTCTGGATCGGGTAAGCCAGCTGACGGCGGCCCCAGTCTTCCAGACGATGGATGCTACCGCCCTTGGCAGCAACAATGGCGCGATAGCGCTCGACCATGCCGGGCACTTGTTCGCTTTGGTCCGGATGGACGATAAAGCAGATTTCGTAATGGCGCATGCAAACTCCTTTTGGGATAAACCCTCCGCCATGCGTTTGCGGTAGGGCAAGGTTGAAAAGCCCACGATTATAACAACAATCGCGGGCTTGCGGTCGGAAAAGCTTTGAAAAATCAGAAGCTGTCGTCGTCGATCTCGAGCGCCCCCTTCGCGCCGGCGACCACCACGTCAGCCAGCCCCGGCACCTGCGTCAGGAAATGATCGGCAAAGAACCGTGCCGTGGACAGCTTTGCCGGCCAGAAGGGATCGCTATCGCCAGCGCTACACTTGGCCCGGGCAATCACCGCTGCCCGACCCATCTGCCAGCCTCCCGCCGTGATGGCGAACAGATGCAGGAAGGGCACGGCCGCTGCATGGGCAGCCTTCGGATCGGCGGCAAAATTGGCGACAATCCAGGCCACCGCTTTTTCAAGCGACTCGATGGCCGCCAGCTGCCGCACGCCCAGAGGTGCCAGATCGGCGTCAAGCTCGGCTGCTGCGGCACGCATCTCAGCGATCAGGGCCAGAATGGTGGCGCCCTTTTCGCGGGCGATCTTGCGGCCGATCAGGTCATTGGCCTGGATCGCCGTCGTTCCCTCATAGATGGTGGTGATCCGCGCGTCGCGCAGGTGCTGGGCGGCGCCGGTCTCTTCGATGAAACCCATGCCGCCGTGGACCTGAACGCCAAGCGAGGCGATATCGACCGCACTTTCCGTACTCCAACCCTTGACGACCGGGATCATCAGATCGGCAAAGGCCTGCGCCTGTTTGCGCTGCGATTCGTCCGGATTGGCGTGGGCGTTGTCCTGCGCCACCGCAGTGACATAAGCGATGGCGCGCATCGCCTCGATGCGCGAACGCATCGACATCAGCATGCGCCGGACATCCGGATGCTTGATGATCGGCACCTTGGGGCCACCCTTGACGCCGACTTCGGTGCCCTGAATCCGATCTCGGGCGTAGGCCACTGCACGCTGGTAGGCACGCTCGGCATCACCCAAGCCTTCCAGACCGACGTTGAAACGCGCAGCATTCATCATGATGAACATGTACTCGAGGCCACGATTCTCTTCGCCGACCAGCGTGCCGATGGCGCCGCCGTTATCGCCGAAGGCCAGTACCGCCGTCGGGCTGCCGTGGATGCCGAGCTTGTGCTCAATCGACACGCAGTAAACATCGTTGCGCTGCCCCGGCGTGCCATCCGCGTTGAGCAGAAACTTGGGCACGACGAACAACGAAATGCCCTTCACCCCTTCTGGTGCATTCGGCGTCCGCGCCAGCACCAAATGGATGATATTGTCGGTCATATCGTGTTCACCGTAGGTGATGAAAATCTTCTGACCAAAGACCTTGAAGGTTCCATCACCCACTGGCTCAGCCCGCGAGCGAACAGCAGCAAGATCGGATCCCGCAGACGGCTCGGTCAGGTTCATCGTACCCGTCCACTCGCCGGAGACCAGCTTGGGCAGATAGGCCGCCTTCTGCGCATCTGTGCCCGCAATCATCAGTGCTTCGATCGCCCCTTGCGTCAGCATCGGGCACAGCGAAAACGCATGGTTGGCAGCCTTCCACATTTCACTGACAGCAGTCGAAATCAGGTTGGGCAGTCCCTGCCCCCCGAATTCCGGATCACAGCCAAGGCCGTTCCAACCGTTCTCGACGAACTGACCATAGGCTTCTTTCCAGCCTGGCGAGGTCGTAACGACAGTGTCCTTCCACTTGGCACCATTGGTATCACCAACCCGGTTGAGTGGTGAAAGCACCTCACCGGAAAAGCGTGCCGCTTCTTCAAGGATGGCATCAACCACATCCGGTGACGCCTCCTCGTAACCCGGCAAAGCGACGACCTGATCCAGGCCGGCCAGTGACTGCATTGCAAAACGAATATCCTTCAACGGGGCGATGTACTCGCTCATCTGGCTGTCTCCATACGGTTGGCGGTTTCTTTGAGTTCTATCAGGAAAAGAATGTCTTCAACGACTGGCAGGGCGAAGCCCATACGCTGCCCGCCGCGATTGTCACGAAGCAGCTGGTAGAGATAGCCGACGACATCACCCTTCGACCACAGTTCCGTCACCATGGCCATGAGGCGCGGCATATCCTCCAGACTTTGCGGCTTGGGCGCTACCGGCTTTTCAAGATCGATATCCACCTCGGCCGAGGCGTCAGGCGCAGACCAGTTCTGGACTTCAACGTTGAAGTGCTGGTTCAGGTTGCTGGCAACCCGCTCAAACTCATCACGCATGCCCGCCATCCGATAGACATCCATCAGGCGAATCCAGGGCTGCAGGGCCTCTTGCGGATTGTTGTCGATGTATTCCTGCAGAGCCTGCGCCGCCCCCTTGACCCGACCGAAGGAGAGCATGATGTCGGCCAGTTCCATGACCGGATTGGCCTCGAAATGCTCGTCGACCGTGGCATTGCTGATCGAGAACATCGAATCCGCAGCTGCCGATGGCGGCGGCGCCGGGAATTTCGATGGCTGCTCGATATCGTGACCGCCATCCAGTTCCAGATCGACACTCATCTGCGCGCCCATGGCCGATGGCTCGACGTGCAGGTCAACAACGCCACCCGGCTCGTCCCGCTCCTCGCTGCGGGGCGGATCGACATCAACGACCGCCGGCTGCCGGGCAAAAGTCTCCTCGATCAGACGCGCCTGACGTTCCTTGTAATTCCGCAAGCCCAGCCAGCCGCCAACCCCCAGCAACGCCCCCAGGATCACCCCGTAGAGCATCCACTCGCTGAACCAGTCTTCCTCAACAGGCTGATTGGTTACCGGCACCTTGCTTGTCTGAACGGCCGCAGGCGGCTGTGCTTGTGGCATCGGTGCAGGTTGCGTCGCGGTGGCAGCCGAAGACGGCGTCACATCGCCGGCCGGCGATTTTTCAACCCGTTGCGCAAATTCGCCGGCGCGCTGCTGAAGTTCGCCCAGCGTCGCCTCCATATTGCGCAACTTCTCGGCGGTAGCCAGTTGTGAGGTCGCCTGCTCCTGCATCGCCAACAGCATGCGGAACTCCAGGCGCAACACCTCGCGCTGAGCCTCACGCGCCGGCGAGTCGCCTTTCCAGGAAAGCAACTCACCGGCAATGCGCAAAGAAGGCTCACCGACATCGCCGCCATCCGACAACAACAGGCGGTCCGGCATGGCACGCCCTGCGGCTGGCTTGACAGACTTTCTCGGTGCCAGTTGTACGGGCGCTTCAACAGGTGCCGGCACTGGAGCACGCACTCGCGGTGCCTTGCGCACCGGCGGCTCGGACGGCACGTTCGTCGCAGAGGCAGCCGGCAAGGTGGCAATGACCCGTGCCGCAGGTGGCGCTACCGGTTGTTCGCGTGCCGGCGACGCCAGCAACATGTATTCGCGTGAAACTTCGTGACCACAGCCAATCTGCACAGCCAGCTGCAAAATGGGCTCGCGCAACGGTGCATGAGAGCGCACGACCAGGGTCGGCTTGGGTGCCGCGCGGTATTCAAGCGCGGCGCCACGCAGTGCCGGCAAATCGCCGCCTCCAGCGGGCGTAATCAGCCGAAAACAGCCGGTTTCAAGCGCCAGTTTCTCGGCGCCGAGGACGTCAATCTCAACCCGGAGTCGCTCACCGAGGTCCGGTTGACCGCGCAGTTCGCCCAAGCCGACTGCGGCAGCCGCACTTGAAACCAGCAGCAGCGCCAACGGCAGAAATGGACGAAAAGGCAAGCGATTCAACGACACAGCCCTCAATGACAATAAACTGCGTGAATTGTAGCGTTTATTTACCGGTGAGATAACGAGAATCGTCAAATGTGAGCACCCAGTTCGGCCGATAGACGACAAACAGCGTCATCACCATGCCGGACAACCAGGCCTCCGAGAATGCCAGCAGCAGAAAATAGGGCAGATACTCGCCGCTCAGGTATTCCCATTCGTAAGCGCCGGCCATCGCCAGAAAACAGGTGCTGACGATACCGACACCGATCGTCGTCAGCGCGGCGCCGAAAAAGCCGTTGACGAAGATATAGACAAAAAAATGCTTGGGCAGCCAAAGCGAAAACAAACGATACAGACGCTGACTCAACACCACCCCGACGCCGGCCAGCAACAGGGCATTGAGTGCGTAAGCGAAGCCCCCGGCAGCTCCGTTCAGCGTAATTCCCAGCGTCACCAGCGAAAGACCTATGAAGGCCAGATGTGGCCCGAAGCTGAGAGTGAACACCGTCGCACCCAGCAGATGCAAGGCCAGCCCCGGCTTGACGCCGGCTTTCATGCTCCAGACCAGCGTCAGCAGGACAATCATGCCCAGCCAGACATTGAGCAGTTCGCTATCCTTGAGCCGCCCCCAGGGCGCATTCAAAAGACTGCGGGCGAAGAACAGAAGCCAGACGGCCCAAGCCGCCCAGTACCATTCTTCGCCCAGCAAGGTATCCGGTAGATTCACGCCGACATTTTAATGCCGGCGCACCGGAATGTTTACATCATCAAGCGACGGCACCCGCCAGTTGCGGCACCGCTTCGAACAAATCCGCCACCAGCCCATAGTCCGCGACCTGGAAGATCGGCGCATCCGGATCCTTGTTGATGGCGACGATCACCTTCGAGTCTTTCATCCCGGCCAGATGCTGGATGGCACCGGAGATGC
>JAYRYB010000013.1:0-44017 GCA_041917165.1 Azonexus sp. | reverse complement strand
CGACCTTGAGCATGAGTTCATGCGAGTAGCCGATGACTTGTTGCTTGTCGTCGTAGTAGGAGAAGGGGATGGAGGATTCGCGGTGGCCGAGCGTGATCGAGCCGCTGTCCTTGATTTTTTTGAGGGTCAGGGACTCCTGAGCCTGAACGCCGGTACTAAAGGCAGCGGCAATGGCCACGGACAGGGTGGCGACGAGGGCGATTTTCTTCATGGGGGTTCTCCGGAAAAATCGGCGCCGACCATCGGCACCACGCCCTATTCATTGCACAGGGTGTGCCAGGGAGCAGCGTGCCACCGAAGCTTCTAAGCCATTGATTTTATGGTGCACAAAACCATTAACCCGGAAGCAACCATCGGATTTCCGTCAAACGCCCGTTTTTGCCATCGGATTTCCGACACCGACACCCTCATCACCCGGCAGGCAAATGCTCATCCCGGATGAAGCGGCTGCTTCTCCTTGGGCCAGCGCTTCTCAAGCGCACCGGTTGCCGCCGCCTTCAACAGCTTCTGAAAACTCGGACACTCGGCATGACTCGGCGCCGGGCATGCGACTGCATGCCGAAGACCGTTGCTGACGGCTTTCAGGCGTTTGATCAGGAGGTCGATTTCATCGGCTTTTGCCGCCAGCAACTGGCGGTCGATATTGGGCGGCCCGTAAGGTGACAACATCGAGCGAATTTCGTCGAGCGACAGGCCAGCCGCCTGGCCCAATGCGATCAAGGCCAACTGATCAAGCACGCTGGCGGCGAAACGACGCCGCGACCCCTTCTCCCGTACCGAAGAAATAAGTCCCTTTTGCTCGTAATAACGCAAGGCTGACGAGGGAATTCCGGTCTGTTTGCTGACTTCGGAAATATCCATAAAAACCCCCTTGACTTGAAGTTGACTTCAACTTCTAGACTGAACTCCACAAACACTTTCGTCAACAATCAAAGGAGCCGGTCATGGCATCAATTGAAGAAATCATGAAGATCATCCTCATTGGCTGCGGGGGCACTTTAGTGATGGACATCTGGCTGGTCGGCCTCAAGCGGATCGGTGTGCCGACGATGAATTTCGCGCTCATCGGTCGCTGGGTGGGCCACCTCAGGCATCGGCAGTTTGCCCACGCCGCGATCAGCAAGGCCTCCCCGATCGCCCATGAGGCCTTGCTGGGCTGGGTCGTCCACTACGTCACCGGCATCGCCTTTGCCTGCCTACTGACCACCGTCGCCGGCACCGGATGGATTGCGGCACCGGCACCCGGTATCGCGCTGCTCGTCGGCATGGGCACCGTGGTCTTTCCGCTTTTAATCATGCAACCGGCGATGGGGCTGGGTATTGCGGCCGCAAAAACCCCGACGCCGCTCAGGAACTGTCTCAAAAGCCTGGTCAATCACAGCGTATTCGGCCTTGGACTCTTCCTTTCAGCCTGCTTCATCGCCTGGATTTCCCGATGAGCACCTTCATTCCAAACGCGAAATCCACTTCCCCCGGAGTCAGAGAAATGAAAAAACTTGCCGTCATTTACCACAGCGCCCACGGTCACACCGGGCACATCGCCCGTCATATTGCCGATGGGGCACTGAGCGTTCCCGAAACGGATGTACAGCTCATCAAGGCCGAGGAGATCAGCAGCCAGCCGACAAAGCTTCTTGAATTCGACGGATTCCTCTTCGGATCGCCGACCTATCTGGGAGGCGTTTCAGGGACGTTCAAGACCTTCATGGATGCCACCGGCGGGCTGTGGCGCACCCAGCAACTCAAGGGAAAGCTGGCTGCCGGCTTTACGGTCTCATCACTGCCCGCCGGCGACAAGCAGTCGACACTGATTTCGCTGTTCACCTTCTGCATGCAACACGGGATGCTGTGGGTCGGCAACCCCATCCTCCCCGAACAGCACCGCGGGGTTCCTTATGACGAGGCCGCCAATCGTCTCGGCTCGTGGTCCGGGCTGATGGCCCAGGCGGAACACTCGGCAGCGGCGGATGCTTTCGTGCCGGGCGACACCAAGACGGCCCGGATGTTTGGTCGCCACTTCGCAGCGACCGCGCATCGCATCGTCGACGAAATCCCTCAATAGCCCGGAGAACATCACATGATCCCCAAAAAATATGGCCCACTGCTCTTCAGCATGATTCTCTCCGGAATGATGTCACTCCTGGTTTCCGGGATCGCTACCGTGCGCGCCACTGGCTTCGCCGATGGACTGTTGCTGCTCTGGATTTCGGCGTGGCTGACGGCCTGGGTGATCGCCTTTCCGGCGGTCATGCTGGCGGCTCCTTTCACGCAAAAAATTGTCGCCAGGCTGCTGAGCACGGGGTGAGCCTGCACGGAACTCATCGAGCCAAGCCGATGAAAGAAAAAAGCAGCCCATTTTGGCTGCTTTTTCAGGTTCACCGCAGCCCGAAGGAAGATCCCTCAGGCAGGCAGCAAATCAGTCGACGCGCGTATCCAGCCCCTGCTCCGCCAGCTCTGCAGCGCGGAGGACGGCGCGGGCCTTGTTCTGGGTTTCTTCCCATTCCGATTGCGGGTTGGAGTCGGCGACTATACCGGCGCCGGCCTGGACGTGGAGCTTGCCGTCCTTGAGCACGGCAGTGCGGATGGCGATGGCCAGATCCATGTCGCCGTTGAAGCCGAGGTAGCCGACCGAACCGGCATAGATACCACGCTTGACCGGTTCCAGCTCGTCGATGATTTCCATCGCCCGCACCTTGGGCGCACCGGAGACAGTGCCGGCGGGGAAAGTGGCCTTGAGCACGTCGAGAGCGTCGAGGTCTTTTTCCAGTCGGCCTTCGACATTGGAAACGATGTGCATCACGTGCGAGTAGCGTTCGATGACCATGTTTTCGGTGAGCTTGACCGAGCCGATCCTGGCGACACGGCCGCAGTCGTTGCGCCCGAGGTCGAGCAACTGGGTGTGCTCGGCGCGTTCCTTTTCGTCGGCGAGCAGGTCGGCGGCGAGTGCCTGATCTTCTTCCGGCGAGGCGCCGCGCTTGCGGGTACCGGCAATCGGGCGCACGGTCACGCGGTCGCCTTCGAGGCGGACGAGGATCTCCGGCGAGGCGCCGACGACGTGGTAGTCCTCGAAGTCGAAGTAGAACATGTACGGCGACGGGTTGAGGCTGCGCAGCGTGCGGTAGAGCGCCAGCGGGCTGGCGTGGAAAGGCTTGGTCATGCGCTGCGAAAGGACGACCTGCATGATGTCGCCTTCGGTGATGTATTCCTTGGCCTTGAGCACGGCCTGCTTGAAGGCAGCCTCGCCAAACACCGACACCGCCGGCTCGGAGCGGGCCGGTTGCTCGCTCGGAATGCTGGCGGGCGTGCGCAGCTTGGCGAGCAGCTCCTTGAGGCGCGCCCGCGCCTTCTGCCAGGCGCCGGGGTAGCCCGGCTCGGCGTAGACGATCAGCGTCAGCTTGCCGGAGAGGTTATCGACGACGGCGATTTCCTCAGAGAGCAGCAACTGGATGTCGGGCGTGCCGATTTCGTCCGGGCGCTGGGTGCGCGTCAGGCGGGTTTCAACGTAGCGCACGGTATCGTAGCCGAAGCAGCCGACCAGACCGCCGAGGAAGCGCGGCATGCCGGCGGCGGGCGGCGCACGGAAGCGCTGCATGTACTTGCCGATGAAGTCGAGCGGGTTGGTGTCGTCTTCGCGCTCGGCGATGCGGTTGCCGGTGAGCACCAGCACTTCATGGCCGCGGACGACGATGCGGGTCGGCGACGAGAGGCCGATGATGGAGTAGCGCCCGAAGCGCTCGCCGCCCTGCACCGATTCCAGCAGGTAGGAGTAGTGGCCGTTGCCGGCGCCGCTGGTCAGCTTGAGGTAGATCGACAGCGGGGTGTCGAGGTCGGCAAAGGTCTCGAGCGAGACGGGGATGCGGTTATACCCTTGCGCGGCAAGAGCGTTGAATTCGGTTTCGGTCATGGGAACCTCGAAAATGACGATGCGGGTGCTGCAAACTGGGTGCGCCCTAAACAGACGCGGGCGCGAACGGGCATGGATTTACGGACGCCAGGGGCGCCAGCCGTGCCATTCCTTCCAGTTGCGGGAGATCGTCATTTGCCGTACGGGGTCTTGAAAGTGAGCGCCAGCCGGTAGGCGGCAAGCAAATCCGATACTAGCGCATCGCAATCGGCACTGTCCACCGGCTTACCCTCGTTGTAGCCATACGGCACGCAGAAGGCCGGCGAACCGGCGGCGCGGGCGGCATGGATGTCGTTTTCGGAGTCGCCGATATGCAGATTGCGATCCGGCCGCACGTTGAACATACGGCAGGCGTACAGGATGGGTTCCGGATGCGGCTTTTTGTGCGCGGTGGTGTCGCCGGAAACGACGACATCGAAATAGCCGGCCAGCCCCATGCGCTCAATCAGCGCCTCGGTGAACATGGCCGGCTTGTTAGTGACGACGCCCATCTTCAAGCCGCTGTCGCGCCAGACCTTCAGCCCCTCAAGGACAGCGGGGTAAATTTGGCAATATTCCCCGTTCACCGCAGCATAGTGAGTCTTGAAGCTCTCGATGGCCGCGTGCAGCGCCTCGGCCGTCGGTGCGGTATCGTGGGTGAGACAACGCTCGACCAGCACCGCCATGCCTTTCCCGACGAAGCTGTGCACCTCGGCCGGCGTGCGCGGCGGCGCGCCGATCTCCTCCAGCATCCGCCGGCAGGCTTCGGCCAGATCGGCGATGGTATCGAGCAGCGTGCCGTCGAGGTCGAAGGTGACGGACTGGAAGTGCATCTTCAGACCTTGGCCAGCTCGGCCCGCAGGGCGCCGATGATCGAATCGTAGCGGTGCGGATCGCTGTCCTTGCCGGCACCATAGACGGCAGAACCAGCCACAAAGGCATCGACGCCGGCGCGGGCGATTTCGGCGATGTTGGCGGTGTTCACGCCACCGTCGATTTCCAGACGGATGCGCCGGCCGGTTTCGCGCTCGTGGGCGTCGAGCTTGGCACGCGCCTGCTTCGCCTTGGCCAGCGTGCCTGGGATGAACTTCTGACCGCCAAAGCCGGGGTTGACGCTCATCAGCAGCACAACGTCGATCTTGTCGAGAACGTAGTCGAGGTAATCGAGCGGCGTTGCTGGGTTGAAGACCAGACCACCCTGCGCACCGCCATCGCGGATCAGCGACAGGCTGCGGTCGATGTGTTCCGAGGCTTCCGGGTGGAAGGTGATGATGTTGGCGCCGGCCTTGATGAAATCGGGGATGATGCGGTCCACCGGCTTGACCATCAGATGCACATCGATCGGCGCCGTGGTGCACGGGCGGATGGCTTCGCAGACCAGTGGCCCGATGGTCAGGTTGGGAACATAATGGTTGTCCATCACGTCAAAGTGAATCCAGTCGGCCCCGGAGGCGATGACATTGGCCACTTCTTCGCCCAGTTTGGCGAAGTTGGCGGAGAGAATGCTCGGGGCGATGACGAAATCTTTGGCTGACATGATGCTTCCTTGAACAATAACGACCGAAATTATCCCATGCCCGACAGCTCACCGTACCAGATCGAAATCGTCCCCATTGCGCAATTCATCCCCGACCAGTCCGACCCCGAGGCGCCGCGCTACGTATTCGCCTACACCATCACCATCCGCAACACCGGCAGCCTGCCGGCGCAGCTGATTTCGCGGCACTGGCTGATCACCGACGGCAACAACGAGGTGCAGGAGGTGCGCGGCCTTGGTGTGGTCGGCAAGCAGCCGCTGCTGCAGCCCGGCGAAAGCTTCGAATACACCAGCGGCAGTTCGCTGACGACACCCATCGGCACGATGAAGGGCACTTACCAGATGGTTGGCGAGGACGGCACGCGCTTCGACGCCGAAATACCCGAGTTCGTGCTCGCTGCGCCGGGCATGCTGCATTGAGCCTGAAGCAAAGCTACACGCTGATTGCACCGTTTTACGACGCGGCCATCGACCGGGCGACGCGGGCGGCGCGCAAGCACAGTCTGTCCGCCCTGCCCGCGGCGCCCGGGCTGGTGTTGCTGGCCGGCGTCGGCACCGGCCTTGATCTGCCGCACCTGCCGCCGCAACACCATTATGTCGGCGTCGACCTGACCGAGGCGATGCTTCGGCGCGCCCGGCCACGCGCCGGCAAGGCCGATTTCAGCGGCGTCATCGGCGACGCCCAGCGCCTGCCTTTTGCCGATGCGAGTTTCGACCATGCCGTGCTGCACCTGATTCTGGCGGTAGTACCACAACCGGCCGACTGCCTGCGCGAAGTCGCCCGCGTGCTGCGCCCCGGCGGTACGGCGCTGGTATTCGACAAATTCCTGCGCCGCGGTCAGCCAGCCTTGCTGCGGCGACTGGCCAACCCGCTGGTGCGCCGCGTTGCGACGCGGCTGGATGTGGTTTTTGAAGACGTCCTGGCGCACACCCCGGAATTGCAACTTGAACACGACCAGCCGGCGCTGGCCGGCGGCTGGTTCAGGATGATCCGCCTGCGCCGGGTCTGATCAGCCGGCGCTGTCGGGACTTTCGGCGGCTTCGTCCTTGCCGAGGGCGTCCTCGATCCATGCCAGCATCAGCGTGTAGGTAACAGCCAAGGCCACCGGGCCGACAAAGAGGCCGATCAGCCCGAAGCCAAGCATGCCGCCGATGACGCCAGCGAAAATGAGCAGCAGCGGCAGGTCGGCGCCGCGCTTGATCAGCATCGGCCGCAGGAAGTTGTCGAGCGTGCCGACGATCAGGCTCCACACCAGCAGCGCGGTCGCCCAACCGGTGTCGCCGCTCCAGTACATCCAGCCGACCGCCGGCAGCAACACCAGCATCGGCCCGATCTGGGCAATACAGAACATCAGCATCAGCGCCGAGAGCAGCGACGCAAACGGCACACCGGCGACCGCGAGGCCGATGCCACCGAGCACGGTCTGGACGATGGCGGTAACGCCAACGCCGAGCGCGACCCCGCGAATGGCCTGACCGGCGAGGATTACTGAATTTTCGCCACGGGTGCCAGCCAGCCGCCGACCGAAACGCAGCACCAGCCGCCCGGCGGTTTCACCGTCGGCGTACATGATGGCGGCGATGGTGACGACGAGCATGAACTGGATGAGCATGCCGCCCAGCCCGCCCACTTGAGCGAGCGCCCACTTACCCGTATCGGCCGCATAGGGCGTGATCTTGGCGACGATGCCGGAGGTTCCACCGGCCGCGAGTTGGCGCCAGACTTCGGCCAGTTTTTCACCGACCAGAGGCAAACCGGCAACCCAGTCCGGGGGCAACGGGATACCGTCGTGGGCGACGGATTGCGCTGCGGCAGTCAGTTGGTCGGCATGATCGGCAATGGTGTCGATGGCCAGCCACAGCGGCAGGACGAGCAAAGTCAGCATCGCCAGCGTCATCACCAGCACCGCCGGCAGACGGCGGCCACCGAAGCGGGCTTCCAGCGCGGTGAATAGCGGCCAGGTGGCGACGACGATCATCGCCGCCCACACCGTCGCGGCAAGAAAAGGACGCAAGACCCACAGCGACAGCGCAATCAGCCCGACGATGCAGGCGATGGCCAGGGTGTTGCGGGCGAGGTCACGGCGGATGTCGGTCATCGCCTACTCCAGTCGAGGATGTCGCAAGGTGACGTGAAACAGAAGGCGCGCGCCAACCCGGTCCCGATTTTCACCGGTTTTCCGGGTTCACCGCAGCTAGCCTCAACTACGGTAGTCGGCGTTGATCTTGACGTAGTCGTAGGAGAAATCGCAGGTGTAAACCTTGCCTTGCGCCGTGCCACGGCCGAGGTCAACGCGGATGGTGATTTCCGACTGTTTCATGACGCGGGCGCCGTCTTCCTCGCGGTAGGCAGCGGCGCGGCCGCCCTGCTCGGCAACCAGCACGTCGTCGAGCCAGACCTTGATGCCGTCGACGTCGAGGTCGCCGATACCGGCATAGCCGATAGCGGCGAGGATGCGGCCGAGGTTGGGGTCGGAGGCGAAGAAAGCGGTCTTGACCAGCGGCGAATGGCCGATGGCGTAGCCGACCTTGCGGCACTCGTCGAGGTCTCGCCCGCCTTCGACGGCGATGGTGATGAACTTGGTCGCGCCTTCGCCATCGCGGACGATGGCCTGCGCCAACTCGACGGCGACGGCGATCATCGCCGCGCGCACTTCCGCCCAGCCCGGCTCGTTGCCGGTGACGAAAGCGGCGCCGGACTGGCCGGTGGCAATCATCACGAAGGAGTCGTTGGTCGAGGTGTCGCCATCGACGGTGATGCAGTTGAAGGAAGCATCGGCAGCGTCCTTGACCAGCACGTCGAGCAGCGACTGGGCAATGCCGGCATCGGTGGCCATAAAGCCGAGCATGGTCGCCATGTTCGGCTTGATCATGCCGGCACCCTTGGAGATACCCGAAATCGTGATCTTTTTGCCGTTCACCGCAAGCGTGCGCGAGGCCGCCTTGGCGATGGTATCGGTGGTCATGATGGCGTGCGCGGCGGCATGCCAGTTGTCCGCCTTGAGATCGGCATGCGCTGCCGGCAAGCCGGCACGGATGCGCTCGACGGGCAGCAGTTCGAGGATGACGCCGGTCGAGAACGGCAGAATCTGTTCCGCCGTCACACCCAGCGTCGCCGCCACCGCATCGCAGGTTTCCTGCGCGGCCTGACGGCCCGGCTCACCGGTGCCGGCGTTGGCGATGCCGGTGTTGATCACCAGCGCGCGGATTTCCTTGCCGCTGGCGAGGTGGTTACGGCACAGCTGCACCGGCGCGGCGCAGAATCGGTTCTGCGTAAACACGCCGGCGACGGTGCAAGCGCTGTCCAGCGCCACCAGCGTCAGGTCGCGGCGGTTCTTCTTGCGGATTTCAGCTTCGGCAGTGCCAAGGCGAACACCGGCGACCGGAAAGAGTTGATCGGCGGCGGGGGTGGCGTAATTGACGGGCATCAGGAGGCTCCAAAAGCATCAAGGCACCGTTTCGGGTGCCTTGGGGTCAGATCAGGACAGTTTTCCGTGGCAGTGTTTGTATTTCTTGCCGCTACCGCAAGGACAGGGGTCGTTGCGGCCAACCTTGGGACCGGCATCGGCCGGCTGGCGCGGTTGCGGCTCGGACGCCTCGTCACTGCCATCCTCGCCGTCGTAAGCGGCATGCTGGTAGGTAACGTTCTGCACATCGGCGCGCGGTGCGGTTTCCTCAACGTCTTCCTGGGTGCGGATCTGCACGGTATAGACGACTCGGGTCACTTCCTTGCGGACGAGGTCGAGCAGGCCCTCGAAAAGTTCGAAGGCTTCGCGCTTGTATTCCTGCTTCGGATTCTTCTGCGCATAGCCGCGCAGGTGGATGCCCTGACGCAGGTGGTCGAGCGCCGAGAGGTGTTCGCGCCAGTGCGTGTCGAGGCTCTGCAGCATGACATTGCGCTCGAACTGGTGGAAGGTGGCCTCACCGACCATCTCGACCTTGGCCTGATAGGCGGCATCGGCACCCTCGGTGATGCGGGCAAGGATCTCCTCATCGGACAGCGTCGGCTCGTTCTTGAACCACTGTGCCACCGGGGCCTCGATCTGCAGTTCGGCGGCCAGCGCCCGCTCCAAGCCTTCCATGTCCCACTGTTCCTCGACCGACTCGGCCGGCACATGGGCACGGAAGATGTCGGCGATGACGCTGTGGCGCATGGCGGCGATGGTTTCGCTGATGTCTTCGGTTTCCAGCAGTTCGTTGCGCTGCTGGTAGATGACCTTGCGCTGGTCGTTGGCGACGTCGTCGTATTCGAGCAGCTGCTTGCGGATGTCGAAGTTACGGGCTTCGACCTTGCGCTGCGCGGATTCCAGCGAGCGGGTGACGAGCGGATGCTCGATCGCCTCGCCTTCCGGCATCTTCAGCTTGTCCATGATGGCGCGCAGGCGCTCGCCAGCGAAGATGCGCAACAACGGATCGTCGAGCGACAGGTAGAAACGCGAGGAGCCGGCATCGCCCTGACGACCGGCACGGCCGCGCAGCTGGTTGTCGATGCGGCGGGACTCGTGGCGCTCGGAGCCGATGATGTGCAGACCACCGGCAGCCAGCACCTGTTCGTGCACGGCCTGCCATTCTTCGCGCAGGGCGGTGACCTTGGCGGTCTTGTCGGCGTCACTCAACGCCTCGTCCTGCTGGACGGCATCGATGGCTTTCTGGATGCTGCCGCCAAGCACGATGTCAGTACCGCGACCCGCCATGTTGGTGGCGATGGTGACCATGCCTGGACGACCGGCCTGGGCGACGATCTCCGCTTCACGGGCATGCTGCTTGGCGTTGAGCACCTGGTGCGGCAGCTTTTCCTTGTCGAGCAGACGCGACAGCAGTTCAGAGGCTTCGACCGAGGTCGTGCCGACCAGCACCGGCTGGCCGCGCTTGGCGCAGTCCTTGATGTCGGCAATGATCGCCGCGTTCTTTTCATCAGCGGTCTTGAAGACGAGGTCGTTCATGTCCTTGCGCACCATCGGGCGGTGCGTCGGGATGACGACGGTCTCCAGACCGTAGATCTGTTGGAATTCGTAGGCTTCGGTATCGGCCGTGCCGGTCATGCCGGACAGGCGGTTGTACATGCGGAAGTAGTTCTGGAAGGTTATCGAGGCCAGCGTCTGGTTCTCGGCCTGAATCTGCATGCCTTCCTTGGCTTCGACGGCCTGATGCAGGCCATCTGACCAGCGGCGACCGGCCATCAGGCGGCCGGTGAATTCGTCGACGATCACCACTTCGCCGTTCTGCACGACGTATTGCTGGTCCTTGTGGAACAGCGTCAGCGCGCGCAGGGCGGCGTTGAGGTGGTGCATCAGCGTGATATTGGCGGCTTCGTAGAGACTGCGGCCTTCCGGCAGCAGGCCATGTTCGCTCAGCAGCTGCTCGGCGTGTTCGTAACCGGCCTCGGTGAGATGAACCTGGTGGCCCTTTTCATCGACCCAGTAGTCGCCTTCGGCATTTTCTTCGGCAGCACGCACCAGCTTTGGCACGACGTCCTTCATGCGGACGTAGAGATCGGTGTGATCGTCGGCCTGACCGGAAATGATCAGCGGCGTCCGCGCTTCGTCGATGAGAATGGAGTCCACTTCATCGACGATGGCGAAGTTCAAGCCACGCTGCACTCGCTGGTCGGCGGTGTAGACCATGTTGTCGCGCAGGTAATCGAAGCCGAACTCGTTGTTGGTGCCGTAGGTAATGTCGGCAGCGTAGGCGGCCTGCTTGGCCTCGTGGTCCATCTGCGACAGATTGACGCCCACGGTCAACCCGAGAAAACGGTGCAAACGCCCCATCCACTCGGAGTCGCGGGTCGCCAGGTAGTCGTTGACCGTGATGACATGGACGCCCTTGCCGGAAATGGCATTGAGGTAGGCCGGCAGCGTGCCGACCAGGGTCTTGCCTTCACCGGTGCGCATTTCGGCAATCTTGCCGTAGTGCAGGACCATGCCGCCGATCATCTGGACATCGAAGTGACGCATGCCCAGCGCCCGCTTGCCGGCTTCACGGACCACCGCGAAGGCTTCCGGCAGCAGCGCATCGAGCGTTTCGCCATTGGCATGACGCTGGCGGAACTCGTCGGTCTTGGCCCGCAACTGCTCGTCGGAGAGCGCCTGCATGGCCGGCTCGAACGCATTGATGCGTTTGACCGTCTGGGAATATTGTTTGATCAGCCGGTCGTTGCGGCTGCCGAAAATCTTTTTGAGTAGGCCGGAAATCATCGCGATGAAATTAGTAGGCGCAACGGGTGCGCGGGATGCGGCAAAGTGGCGATTCTAGCACGCTGCCCTGACGATGCCGCCGACGTGGATCAAGACGGCGGACTCGTGTGCCGGATTGTCAGCGGCGTCGAAGTGCCGCGTATTCCTCGCCCTGCTTCAGGAAATGTGCGGGATTTTGGGCGACGCCGAGCATCCGCACCTCGAAATGCAGATGCGGCCCCGTCGAACGCCCTGTGCTGCCGACCGCACCGATCCGCTCGCCCCGCTTGACCAGCGCACCTGCCTGGGCATCCATCCGCGAAAGATGGGCATAACGCGTCACCAGACCGTCACCATGATCGAGATCGATCACATTGCCGAACTCCGGGTGATAGACCGCGGACAGCACGACGCCCTCGGCGGCAGCGACCACCGGCGTTCCCGGCACCGCGTTGAAGTCGATCCCTTCGTGCATCGCACGCAGTCCGGCGACCGGATCAGCGCGGTGACCGAACGGGGAGCCAAGGAAGGCATCCTTGACCGGCACGGTGGTCGGCAACAGGCGGTCGCGTACACGCTTTTCCAGCAGGCGCAGTTCAAGCTGTGCCAATTCGTCAGCGCGTCGATCCACTTCCTGCGACAGACGCTCGATTTCCGCCTGCAGTTCGCCGGCCGTCATCGCCACCGGCAGGAAGGGACCACCCTGCCCCGGTCGTTCCTGAGCCGTTTTCACCGGCTCACGCTGCCCTGCCAGCAAGGAGAGACGCTCACTCAACTGATCGAGTTGCAGCACCTTGGCCTGCAGTTCGCCCAGGCGCCCGGCCATCAGGTTGAGGTTGTTGCTGACGTAGTCCTGCGTCTTGCGTGACTCCTGACCGTACAGCGAGACCAGCAGATTCTCGACCATCGGCAGGCGCAGATGAACGGACAGCCACGAGAACAGCGCGGAGGTGGAAAACACCAGCGCCGCGGCAACGGCCAGCACCGCCAGCAGATGGCGAGGCATAATGGTGATCGTACGGGCAGCCTTCAGATGCCTTGAAACCAGAATAATCTGCACAAAACCTCCTATGTACTTCGGACCCGAGCACTACCTCAACCGCGATGCGGCGGCCGGCAAGGTCATGAGCCATGCGCGGCTGTTGCTCAAGCTGTCGCGACGCTTCACCGCCATCGCCCCGGTCGGGATGCGCAGCGCGGCGAGGGTCGCCAATTACAAGTCGGGGATCGTCGTTATCCACGCCGACAATGGCGCGGTCGCGGCCAAGTTGCGGCAGATGAGCCGGCGCTTGAGCAGCGAGTTATCTCAGGGAGGGCTGGAGTGTAGCGACATCGTGGTTAAAGTTCAACCCCGACAAAACCTCGGACAATCAAGCACTTCGACCGTCAAACCCTTGTCCGGCAAGGCGTTCGGCATGCTGCAGACAACCTCGGAAAATTTGCCGCAGGGGCCACTGCGGGCGGCACTGGAACACCTGCTGGCGCGCGCCGTCAGGCAGGAATGATGGCCAGGCGCTCGACGAACATCAGCGCAAAGACCAGTAGCGCGAAGATGACGCCAGCCTGCAGGCCGCGCCAGGCATAGCCCAGATAACGCCGGTCACCGGTGAGGGTATACATCACACCGCACACCCCGACCCCGACAACGAGCAGGACTGCCAGCAGACGCAGCAGCCACATCGGCGATCAGGCGGCTTGCGCCAGCCAGCGGGTGACGCCCTGCGGGGCGTGTTCAGCTTCGTCGAAGCTGACCAGTTCCCACGACGCCGGTTGATTCAGCAATTCGCGGGCGAGCAGGTTGTTGAGCGCATGGCCACCCTTGTGAGACGCATAGGACGCGAGCAGCGGATGGCCGAGCAGGTAGAGATCGCCGACGGCATCGAGGATCTTGTGTTTGACGAACTCGTCGCCGTAGCGCAGGCCATCCTGATTGAGCACGCGGAACTCGTCGAGAACAATGGCGTTCTCCAGACCGCCACCGAGCGCCAAGCCGTTTTCACGCAGGTATTCGACTTCCTGCATGAAACCGAAAGTGCGGGCGCGAGAAATTTCGCGGATATAGGATTGCTCGGCAAAGTCGATGACTGCGTTCTGCGCCGACTTGTCGATGGCCGGATGATTGAAAACAATGGAAAACGCCAGTTTGTAACCATCGTAGGGCTCGAAACGCGCCCACTTGTCGCCGTCACGCACTTCAATCGGCTGCGTGACGCGGATGAATTTCTTGGCGGCGTTCTGTTCTTCGATCCCGGCAGACTGGATCAGGAAGATGAACGGCGCAGCCGAACCGTCGAGGATGGGCACTTCCGGCGCATCCAGATCAATCCAGGCGTTGTCGATGCCCAGACCGCAGAGGGCGGACATCAGGTGTTCAATGGTCCCGACCTTGACCCCGTCGACTTCCAGACAGGAGCACATTCGGGTATCCCCGATCAGCACGGCCTTGGCAGGAATATCCTTGGGCTCGGGCAGATCGACGCGACGGAAGACGATACCGGTATCGGGCGCGGCCGGGCGCAGGGTCATATTGACCTTGACGCCACCGTGCAGACCGACGCCGGAGGCGCGAATGACGGTCTTCAACGTGCGTTGCTTGAGCATGCTAAGTATCTGAATGATTGGGGAAGGTGACGGATTGTAACACAGCCCGTCACCACCCTTTTTCAGAGAGAGATTTTGTTACATCAGTCGGCTTGCTTGCGCAGGAAGGCCGGAATGTCGTAACGATCGACACCGCTGTTGGCCAGCGCCTCAACAGTCACATTGCGCTTGCGGACGACAGCCGGGACATCGGCGATCTGGTTGTAGTCGATGGCCGGACCGGCGCCGAACGCGACGGCGTCATGCGTACCGGTGGCCTGTACCAGCACCGGCTGTTGATAAACCTCCGGCTTGCTGCGGGCAGCGGCAGCCACCTGGCCAAGACCGGTCGCGACGACGGTAACGCGCAGGGCGTCGCCCATCAGCTCGTCATACACGGCGCCAAAGATGATGTGCGCGTCTTCGGCAGCAAAGGCCTTGACGGTGTTCATCACTTCATTGACTTCCTTCATCTTCAGGTTGCCCTTGGCGGCGGTGATATTCACCAGCACGCCCTTGGCGCCTGAGAGATTGACGCCTTCGAGCAACGGCGAAGCCACGGCCTGTTCGGCGGCGATACGTGCACGGTCGACACCGGCGGCGGAGGCAGAACCCATCATGGCGCGACCCATTTCACCCATGACGGTGCGGACGTCTTCGAAGTCGACGTTGACCAGACCCGGATAGGTAATGATTTCGGCGATGCCGCCGACGGCGTTCTTCAGCACATCATCGGCTGCCTTGAAGCAGTCGTCGACATCGGCGTCGTCGCCCATGACTTCCATCAGCTTGTCGTTGAGGATGACGATCAGGGAGTCGACATGCTTGGAGAACTCGGCGATGCCGGCCTCGGCGGCCTTCATGCGCTTGCCGCCTTCAAAGCTGAACGGCTTGGTGACGACGCCAACGGTCAGGATGCCCATTTCGCGGGCGATCTCGGCGACCACCGGGGCAGCCCCCGTACCCGTGCCACCGCCCATGCCGGCGGTGATGAAGGCCATGTGGGCGCCTTCGAGGGCGGCACGGATGTCGTCACGGTGTGCCTGGGCGGCTTCCATGCCCTTTTCCGGCTTGGCGCCGGCACCGAGGCCGGACTGGCCCAGCGACAGCTTGCTCGACGCGGCATTGCGGCTCAGCGCCTGGGCGTCGGTGTTGGCGGCGATGAACTCAACGCCATTCACGCCTTCAACGATCATGTGCTCGATGGCATTGCCACCCGCACCACCGACCCCGAACACCTTGATGACGGTACCGGTTTCCTCTTTTTCGATGATCTCAAACATGACTACCTCCTCTGAAAAAACTGTTCAAAAACAAATTAGAAATTCTTGGCAAACCACTGCTTCATGCTGCCGAACACATCCTTGATGCCCTGCTTTTCCTGAATCTTCTGGCCGCGCTTGCGTTGCGCCTGCGCTTCGAGCAGCAGGCCGAACGAGGTCGAGAAACGCGGGTTCTGTACGACATCGGCGAGGCTGCCGGTGTATTTCGGGTTGCCGAGGCGAACCGGCATGTGGAAGATTTCCTCGCCCAGCTCGACCATGCCCGGCATGACGCTGGCGCCACCGGTAAGGACGATGCCGGACGACAACACCTCCTCGAAGCCGGCGCGGCGCAGTTCGTTCTGGATCAGTTCATACAATTCCTCGACGCGCGGCTGGATCACATCGGCCAATGCCCGGCGGCTGAGCTTGCGGCTGGGGCGGTCATCGACTCCGGCGACATCGAGGTTTTCATTTACGTCAGCCAGTTGCGACAGCGCACAACCGTACTTGCACTTGATGTCCTCGGCTTCGCGGGTCGGCGTGCGCAGCGCCATCGCGATGTCGTTGGTGATCTGGTCGCCGGCGATGGGAATTACCGAGGTGTGGCGGATGGCGCCCTGGGTCCACACGGCGATGTCGGTGGTACCGCCGCCAATGTCGATCAGGCAGACACCGAGATCCTTTTCGTCTTCGGACAACACGGCGTAGCTGGAAGCCAGCGGCTGCAGCACCAGGTCATTCACTTCCAACCCGCAACGGCGCACGCACTTGACGATGTTTTGGGCGGCCGAGACGGCGCCGGTGACGATGTGTGTCTTGACTTCCAGACGCATGCCGCTCATGCCGATCGGCTCACGGATGCCGTCCTGACCATCAATGACGAACTCCTGCGTCAGGATGTGCAGTATTTCCTGATCGGCCGGGATCGGCATCGCCTTGGCGGTTTCGATCACCCGTTCGACATCGCTGGGGGTGACCTCCTTGTCCTTGATCGCCACCATGCCGTTCGAGTTGAAGCTCTTGATGTGGCTGCCGGCGATGCCGGTGTATACATCCTTGACCTTGCAGTCGGCCATCAGCTCGACTTCCTGGACCACCCGGCTGATGGTGTGCACCGTCTCCTCGATATTGACGACGACGCCCTTCTTCAGGCCGCGCGAGTCCTGCGACCCCATACCGATGACGTTGAGATGGCCCTCATTGTCGATTTCGGCGACCAGCGCGACGATTTTCGACGTCCCGATGTCCAGCCCGACGATCAAATCCTTGTTGTCCCTGCTCATAAGCTTACTTTCCCTTCGCCTCGCCCGCGACCTTGATCGCGAAACCGTTCGGATATCGCAAATCCACCACCGTCGGCAGCACGGCACGCTTCGCCATTGCCTCCGGATACACCTCGATAAAGCGCTGCAGACGCACGCCGATCGGCGCCTTGGGCTGCTCCCGCCCCATGTCCACCGCCATGCCGTTCTTCAGCTTCAGTTGCCAGGCCAGCCGTGGCGACAGCGTCACGGCCACCGGCTGCTGGCCGATAGTCTGAAAGGCGTCGCTGAACTCGCCATAGCGCCGCAAGACCTCGGCCGCCGTGCCCGTCGGCCCGAAAAGCACCGGCATCTGCGGCGCCGATTCCTCCGGCAAGACGGCGGCAAACACTTCGCCATGGCTGTTCACCAGTTCGCCCCGACCGTCTCCCCAGCGCGCCACCGGCTTGTGCTCCTCGACCCGCAGCTCCAATTTTTCCGGCCAGACGCGGCGCACTTCGACGCGACGCACCCAGGGCAAGGTCTCCATTGCCGCCCGCACCGTTTCCAGATTCAGGCTGAAGAAGTTGCCGCGCAGCGCGGCCGGCAACACCGCCTCGATTTCGGCGCGCTTCGTCTGCGGCAAAGCCTCGATGAACACCACCTGCCGCACCGGCAGGGAAGGCATGCGAACCAGCCACACGGTCGCCGCGGCGAGCAAGGCCCCCGCCGCTGCCAGAATCAGCAGGTCGGAGAGGGCATTGAGCAGTTGCGGCTTGTTCCACATTGATCAACTCAGTCGTGTGTCGCCAGTTCAAGTACCCGACACACCAGCGCCGGATAGTCCATGCCGGCGACCCGGGCGGCCATCGGCACCAGCGAGTGGTCGGTCATGCCGGGTGCGGTATTCACTTCCAGGAAATAATGGTTGCCGGCGTTGTCCATCAGGAAATCGACACGCCCCCAGCCACGACCGCCGAGGATACGGAAGGCGGCCAGCGCCTCCTGACGGATCATTTCTTCCTGTTTTTCGGGTAGACCGCAGGGGCAGAGATAGCGGGTGTCATCGCGGTTGTACTTGGCCTCGTAGTCGTACCACTCGGTAGCCGGCTCGATCTTGATGATCGGCAGCGCCTGGTCGCCGATGATGCCGACCGTGTATTCGCCACCAGTGATCGCCTTTTCGGCGATGACCAGCGGATCGTGACGGGCGGCCTCGTCGTAGGCCGCTTTCAACTCCCCGCTGTTCTTGACCTTGGTGACGCCAATTGACGACCCTTCGCGTGCCGGCTTGACGAACATCGGCAGCCCAAGGCGGGCCTCGACGGCAGCAAAGTCGGTATCGGCGGTCAGCAGCACATAGGACGGAATTGCCAGACCGGCAGCCTGCCACATCAGCTTGGTGCGGAACTTGTCCATCGCCAGCGCCGATGCAAGGACACCGGAGCCGGTGTAGGGCGTGTGCATCACTTCCAGCGCGCCCTGAATCGTGCCGTCTTCACCATGACGGCCATGCAGTGCGATGAAGGCGCGGTCATAGCCCTTCAGTTCGTCGAGCGCTTGCGAGGCCGGATCGAAGGCATGGGCGTCGATGCCCTGCCCCTGCAAGGCTGCCAGTACGCGCGAACCGCTGTTCAGCGACACTGCCCGCTCGGCCGAAGTGCCGCCAAACAGAACCGCCACCTTGCCGAACTCACTCATTTTCTACTCCAACTTGCTTCCCCATTTTGGGCATTTTTTCGGGTTGACCGCAGCAGGGCTTCATTGCGCCCCCGCCAGCTTGCCGGGCACGGCGCCGATCGAACCGGCCCCCATGCACAGCACCACGTCGCCATCACGGGCAACGTCCATAATCGTTTGCGGCATCGCCGCGATGTCCTCAACAAACACCGGCTCGACCTTGCCGGAGACGCGCAGCGCCCGCGCCAGCGAGCGGCCGTCGGCAGCGACGATGGGCGCCTCACCGGCGGCGTAGATCTCGGCGAGACAGAGCGCATCGACCGTCGACAAGACTTTGACGAAATCCTCGAAGCAGTCGCGGGTGCGGGTGTAGCGATGCGGCTGGAAGGCGAGCAGCAAACGACGACCGGGGAAGGCACCGCGGGCGGCGGCCAGCGTCGCGGCCATCTCGACCGGATGGTGGCCGTAGTCGTCTATCAGCGTGAAGCTGCCACCGGCCGGCAGCGCCACTTCGCCATAACGTTGGAAGCGGCGACCGACTCCCTTGAACTCGGCCAGCGCCTTGATGATCGCGGCATCGGCGACCTGCACTTCGGTAGCGACGGCAATCGCGGCCAGGGCGTTCAGCACGTTATGCAGTCCCGGGGTGTTGAGCACGATGGGCAGGCGGCTGGTCGTGCCATTGACGCGGACGCAGTCGAAGCGCATCTGGCCGTTGTCGGCGACGATGTTTTCGGCGTAGAAATTGCAGTCCGGCGACAGGCCGTAGGTGATGATCTGCTTCGGCACCCGCGGCATGATCTCGCGCACGTTCGGATCGTCGGCGCAGAGCACGGCGACACCGTAGAACGGCAGGCGGTTGAGGAAATCGACGAAAGTGCTCTTCAGGCGCTCGAAGTCATGGCCGTAGGTTTCCATGTGATCGGCGTCGATGTTGGTCACCACCGAAATTACCGGCGACAGGAAGAGGAAGGAGGCGTCGGACTCGTCGGCCTCGGCCACCAGGAAGTCGCCCTGACCGAGGCGCGCGTTGGCCCCGGCGGCATTGAGGCGGCCGCCGATGACGAAGGTTGGATCGACACCGCCTTCGGCGAGGATGCTGGTCACCAGGCTGGTGGTGGTCGTCTTGCCGTGGGTGCCGGCGATGGCGATGCCGCTTTTCAGTCGCATCAGCTCGGCCAGCATCTGGGCGCGAGGCACGACCGGGATTTTCCGTTCGCGGGCAGCGATGACTTCCGGATTATCCGGCTTGACCGCGGTCGAGATCACGACGGCATCAGCCCCGGCGACGTTCTCGGCGGCATGCCCGACGGTGACTCGGATGCCCTCGCCTTCGAGGCGGCGGGTCGTGGCGCTGGCGGCGAGATCGGAGCCGCTGACGTTGAAATCGAGGTGGGCGAGGACTTCGGCGATGCCGCTCATCCCGGAACCGCCGACGCCGACGAAGTGAATGTTCTTGACCTTGTGTTTCATTTGGCGATTTCTCCACAGAGCGCGGCGACGTCCGCGGTGGCATCCGGCTTGGCCAGACTGCGGGCCTTTTCGGCCATTTCCTGCAGTTGACCGCGGGCGTAGTTGCGGATCAGCGCAATGCTGTCGGGGGTCATGTCGGTTTGCGGCAGCAGGAAAGCGCCGCCGACATTGACGAGGAATCGTGCATTGCCGGTCTGATGATCATCGACGGCATGCGGATAAGGAACGAGGATGCTGGCCACACCGGCGGCGGCGAGTTCGGCAACGGTCAGGGCACCGGCGCGGCAGATCACCAGATCGGCCCACTCGTAGGCGCCGGCCATGTCGTCGATGAAGGCCACACAATGGGCCGGCACACCCGCCGCGGCATAGTTCGCCTTCAGCGCATCAAGATGCTTTTCACCGGCCTGATGCACGATCTGCGGCAACTCTTCAGCCGTCAGCCGGGCCATCCCCTGCGGGATGATTTCGTTGAGCGCCGCTGCGCCCAAGCTGCCGCCGATGACCAGCACCCGCAACGCGTCGTTGCGGCCGGCCATGCGCTCGGCCGGCGCGGCGATGGCGGCGATTTCCGGACGCACCGGATTGCCCAGCCAGGCGCCCTTCTTGAACACGCCGGGGAAGCCGGTCGCGATCCGGTCGGCCACACCGGCCAGCACGCGATTGGCCAGGCCGGCCACCGAATTCTGCTCATGCAGGACCAAAGGTACGCCGGTCAGTGCCGCCATCATGCCGCCGGGGAAGGTAATGTAGCCGCCCATGCCGAGCACGACATCCGGCTTGACCTGACGGATTGCCTGCAACCCCTGCCAGAAGCCACGCAGCAGGTTCAGCGGCAGCAGCAGCTTGCGCAGGATGCCCTTGCCACGCAGCGCCGAGAACTTGACCCAGACCATCTCGAAGCCATGCTGCGGCACCAGACGAGCCTCCATGCCATCCGGATTGCCGAGCCAGACGACCCGCCAACCGGCATCGCGCAGCTGATGGGCGACGGCGAGCGCCGGGAAGATGTGACCACCGGTACCGCCTGCCATGATGAGGATGGTTTTGCTCATCGGGCACCTCGAGCGTGCGACGGCCGATTTTGTCTCCGGCCGGGCTGCGCCCTTAACTTGCTTCGCAAGTTAGCCTGCGACGAAACAGGCAACGGGAACGTGGTCATAATTTGCCACCTCGCATGAGTTGCCTGTTCTCCCAGTCGATCCGCAACAGGATGGCCATCGCCACGCAGTTGGCGAGGATGCCCGAGCCGCCGAAGCTCATCAGCGGCAGGGTCAGGCCCTTGGTGGGCAGCAGGCCCATGTTCACACCCATGTTGATGAAGGACTGGACGCCGATCCAGATGCCAAGGCCCATGGCGACCAGTGCCGGGTAGAGGCGGTCGAGCTGGACGCACTGGCGACCGATGGCGAAGGCGCGTTGAACGACCAGCGCGAACAGGAGGACCACGGTGAGCACCCCGACGAAACCGAGTTCCTCCGCAATCACGGCGAGCAGGAAATCGGTATGTGCTTCCGGCAGGTAGAACAATTTTTCGACACTGGCGCCAAGACCGACGCCGAACAACTCGCCCCGACCGAAAGCAATCAGCGAGTGTGACAACTGGTACCCGCGGCCGAAGGCATCGGCCCATGGGTCCATGAAACCGAAGATGCGGTCGCGGCGATACGGCGAGACGATGATCAATACGGCGAACGCAAGCAGCAGGCCGACGATCAGCAAGGCAAACAGCCGGGCTTTCAGACCACCGAGGAAAAGGATGCCCATGGCGATCGAGATGATGACCACGAAGGCACCAAAGTCCGGCTCCTTGAGCAGCAGGATGCCGACGAAGGCCATTGCACCGAACATCGGCAGGAAGGCCTGCTTCAGGTCGTGCATGACGTTAATCTTGCGCACCGTGTAATCCGCCGCGTAGAGCGCAGCAAACAGCTTCATCAACTCCGATGGCTGCAGATTGGCAAAGCCCAGCGGCAACCAGCGGCGGGCGCCATTCACATCACGGCCGATGCCGGGAATAAGCACGATGGCCAGCAGTACGACCCCGGCCATGAACAGGTAGGGCGCATAACGCTGCCACAGGCTCAGTGGCACCTGAAAGGCAACGGCGGCCGCGACCAGGCCGATACACAGGAAAATGCCGTGGCGGATCAGGAAGTAAGCCGGCTGGTGATTGGTGAAGCGGCTGCCCTCTGCAAAGGCAATCGACGCCGAATAGACCATGACGAGGCCACCGAACAGGAGTAGCAGCACGCTCCACAACAGCGTGTGATCGATTTCGGCCACCTGCCGACGCGGCGTATCGAGCGCAGCGATCAGCATGCCAGCTCCCTGACCGCGGCGATGAAGGCATCGGCGCGATGGGCGTAGTTTCGATACATGTCGAGGCTCGCACAGGCCGGCGAGAGCAGCACGCAGTCACCGGCTTTTGCCTGTGCCGCCAGCCATTTCACGGCATCGGCCATATCGGCCGCACGGTATTGCGTGACGCCGCAACCGTCGATGGCGGCGGCAATCGCCCCGGCATCGCGCCCGATCAGTGCAACCGCCCGACCGTGAGCTGCCAGCGCGGCCTTGAGCGGCGAGAAGTCCTGACCCTTGCCGTCGCCGCCGAGGACGATGGCGACCTTGCGCCCCATGCCTTCGATGGCCGCCAGCGTCGCGCCGACATTGGTGCCCTTGGAGTCGTCGACGTAAATCACGCCCTTGATTTCGGCGACCTGCTCGACCCGGTGCGACAGCCCCTTGAAGGTTTTCAGTCCGGCGAGCAGGCGCTCCGGTGCGACCCCCACGGCCTCGCACAGCGCCAGTGCCGCCATCGCGTTGGCCGCATTGTGCAGACCTGTCAGCGCCATCTCGTCAAGACGGAGCAGTGCCGTCTTGCCGCGGACAATCGCGCTGTCAACCAGGCCGTAATCGATACCGCGCGGCGCCGGATTGAGGCCGAAGGTGATCATCTTGCGACCACAGCGGCCATTGGCCATCGACCAGTCATCGTCGCGATTGAGGATCATCGCGCCCTTGCCCTGGAAGACACGCGACTTGGCCGCCGCGTAATTGGCCATGCTGCCTTCGTAGCGGTCGAGATGGTCTTCCGACAGATTGAGCACCGTCGCCGACTCGGCCTTCAGGTGATGGGTCGTTTCCAGCTGGAAGCTCGACAACTCGACCACCCACACCTCGGGCAACGCGCCGCTGTCCTGCGCATCCATCAGTGCATCGAGCGCCGACGGCGAAATGTTGCCGCAGGCGATGGCCGGGATACCGGCGCTGTTGAGCATATGCGCGGTCAGCGCTGTCGTGGTTGTCTTGCCGTTGCTGCCGGTGATGGCGATGATCTGCGAGCCCGGCACCTGCGCGCGGACGCCGGCGGCAAACAATTCGATTTCCGAGACGATTTTGTCGTTGACCGCAGCAATCTCCGGCGTCGCCTTCGGGACCCCCGGCGACAGGGCAACCAGTTCTGCCCAGGCAAACGCGTCTGCTGCGAACGGACCAGCCAGCAGTTGCGCGCCCGGTGCGACCTTGGCCAGCGCGTCAACATTCGGCGGCGACACGCGCGAATCGGCAACGCGAACGACCGCACCCTGACGATGCAGCCACTTGGCCATCGCCAGGCCGGACTCCCCGAGTCCGACAACCAGAACGCGTTTGCCCTTGAGTTCCATCAGCGCAACTTCAACGATGAGAGCCCGATCAGCACGAGCATGATGGTGATGATCCAGAAGCGGACGACGACCTGCGTCTCCTTCCAGCCGGTTTGTTCAAAGTGGTGATGCAGCGGTGCCATGCGCAGGATGCGACGGCCCTCTCCATATTTCTTCTTCGTGTACTTGAACCAGGAGACCTGCAGCATCACCGACAGGGTTTCGACGACGAAGACGCCGCCCATGATCACCAGCACGATTTCCTGACGGATGATGACGGCAACGGTACCGAGCGCGGCACCGAGTGCCAGCGCGCCGACATCGCCCATGAAAACCTCGGCCGGATAGGCGTTGAACCACAGGAAGCCGAGACCTGCACCGGCAATCGCCCCGAGCAGGATGCACAGTTCGCCGGCCCCCGGCACGTAGGGAATCAACAGGTATTTGGCAAGCACCGCGTGGCCGGTGACGTAGGCGAAGATGGCAAATGCGGCGGCGATCATCACCGTCGGCATGATCGCCAGACCATCAAGGCCGTCGGTCAGATTCACCGCATTACTGGTGCCGACGATGACGAAATACGTCAGGACGATGAAACCGATGATCCCCAAGGGATAGGCCACCGTTTTGAAGAAAGGCACGATCAGTTCGGTCTGCGCCGCCGAAGTCGCCGAGAAGGCCAGGAACAGCGCGGCACCGATCCCCAGCACCGACTGCCAGAAGTACTTCCACTTGGCCGCCAGACCTTTCGGATCGCGGTAGACCACCTTCTTCCAGTCGTCGTACCAGCCGACCAGACCATAACCAAGGGTGACGACCAGCACCGTCCACACGTACTTGTTGGTCAGGTCGCCCCAGAGCAGCGTGGTGATGGCGATGGCGATCAGGATCAGCACACCACCCATGGTCGGTGTGCCGGATTTGACCAGATGCGTCTGCGGACCGTCGGTACGCACCGCTTGGCCGATCTTCTTGGCAGCCAGCCAGCGGATGACTTTCGGGCCGGCTGCGAAGGAGATCAGCAGGGCCGTCATCGCCGCGAGGACGGTGCGCAGCGTGATGTAGTTGAAGACGTTGAAAAAGCGAACGTCCTGCGCCAGCCATTGCGCCAGAGCGAGCAGCATCAGTGATTCTCCCCGGCGGTCGGTGCTGCAACCAGCGCATCGGCCACCCTTTCCATTTTCATGAAGCGCGAGCCTTTGACGAGGACGGTCGTTTCCGGGCCCAATTCCTTGTCGACCGCAGCAATCAGCTTGTCGATATTGCAGAAATGGCGGGCGCCTTCGCCGAAGTTGCGCACGGCCAGTTGCGCGGAATCGCCAAGCGCAAACAGCCGGTCCACCCCCTGGCTCTTGGCATAGCCACCGATTTCGTCGTGATACTGGGCACTGGCTTCGCCGATCTCACCCATGTCACCCAACACCAGCACCTTGCGACCGATGGTCGCTGCCAGGACATCGATCCCGGCGCGCACCGAATCCGGATTAGCGTTGTAAGTGTCGTCGAGGATTTCCGCACCCTTGCGTCCGGCACGGCGCTGCAGCCGCCCCTTGACGCCGGTGAAGGCGGCCAGTCCATCAGCGACGGCCGACAGCGGGATGCCCGCTGCGATACAGGCGGCGGCGGCGGCAACCGCATTGCGCGCATTGTGGCGGCCCGGCACCTGCAGGGTGATGTCGGCCTCACCGGCCGGGGTCGTCAGCTGCAGGCGAACTTCCAGCCCGTGTTCAAGAACACGGCCACGGACGTCGGCGGCGCGGTCAATACCGAAAGTCAGTTGGCGATGCGCGCTGGCCATGTCCTGCCAGAAGCCACAGTAAGCGTCATCGGCGTTGATCACGGCGACGCCTTCCGGACGCAGCCCATTGAAGATCGAGCCCTTTTCGCGGGCCACTTCATCGAGGTCGCCCATGCCTTCGAGGTGCGCCCGCTGGGCGTTGTTGACCAGGGCGACCGTCGGGGCGCCGAGGCCGGTCAGATAGGCGATTTCGCCCGGGTGGTTCATGCCCATCTCGATCACGGCCGCCCGATGTGCCGCGTCCAGCCCAAGCAGGGTCAGCGGCAGACCGATGTCGTTGTTCAGATTGCCGCGGGTTGCCAGCACCGCCTCGCCGAAAGCCGCCTTGAGAATGGCGGCAATCATTTCCTTGGTCGTCGTCTTGCCATTCGAGCCGGTGACAGCGATCACCGGCAGTTCGAAGCGGGCGCGCCAAGCGGCTGCCAGGCGACCGAGGGCCAGACGGGTATCGTCGACCACCACCGCCGACACGCCGGCGGGCAACTTGTCGATGCTGGCGACAAGCATGGCCGTCGCGCCATTGGCGGCCGCCTGATCGAGAAAGTCATGGGCATCGAAGCGCTCGCCGCGCAGTGCGACAAACAATTGTCCCGCGCCAATGCTGCGGGTATCCGTTGACACGCCGCTGACCGCGCCATCGGCACCGGTCAGCTGACCGCCGATTGCGGCGGCGATGTCGGAAAGCAGCCAGTTCATGCTGCGTCCTCCAGTTTGGGTTGGCGCCGCGCAGCCAGCGCGGCTTGCGCCTGATCGACATCCGAGAAGGGATGTCGGACGCCGGCGATTTCCTGATACGGCTCGTGGCCCTTGCCGGCGAGCAGAATGACGTCGCTGACCGACGCTTCGGCAATGCAGCGGCGGATGGCGGCCGCGCGGTCAATTTCGACCTCCGCCCGCGACATGCCGGCGACGATCTGATCGATGATGGCCTGTGGCGATTCGCTGCGCGGATTGTCGCTGGTCACCAGCACGCGATCAGCCAGTTGCTCGGCGAGCGCGCCCATTTGCGGCCGCTTGCCCGGGTCGCGATCGCCACCGCAGCCAAAAACCACCCGCAACTTGCCATCGCGGGCATTTGCCGTCGGCCGCAAGGCATGCAGGGCATTTTCAAGCGCATCCGGCGTATGGGCGTAATCGACCACCACCAGCGGCTCGCCGGCGCCGCCCAGGCGCTCCATTCGACCCGGTGGCGGCGTCACCTCCGACAGGCGGCGGGCGATCTCGAAGGCCGGCATCGCCGTATCGTGCAGCACAGCTGCAATCGCCAGCAGATTCGAGACGTTGTACTCGCCGACCAGCCCGGTATCGACCGTCGAGCGGCCATTCGGCAGGATCAGCGTGAAGCGCTGGCCAAAGGGCGTCTGCACCAGATCCTCGGCGCGCACCAGCGCCGGGAAATCGCGCCGCGCCGTGCCGATGGCGTAGCCGAGGATGCGGTTGGCCGTGGTTTCCCGCGCCATTTTCAAACCCAGCGGGTCATCGAGATTGATCACCGCCGTCCGCAGGCGCGGCCACTGGAACAATTTCTCCTTGGCCGCCGCGTAGGCCTCCATGGTGCCGTGGTAGTCGAGATGATCGCGGGTGAAATTGGTAAACACGGCGACATCGACGCGAACGCCGTTCATCCGCCCCTCTTCAATACCGATGGAACTGGCTTCCAGGGCCACCGCGGCAGCACCGGCAGCGCGGAACTCGGCCAGGTAACGCATCAGCGTCGTCGCTTCGGGCGTAGTGAAGCCGGTTTCGGCCTGCGCTTCCGGGAAGCCCGCACCCAGGGTGCCGATGATGGCGCAGGGCTTTGGATAGACGCGCGCCAGACACTGACTGACCGTGGTCTTGCCATTGGTACCGGTCACGGCGATCAATGACAGGCCTTCGCTCGGATGTCCATGGACGCGATGCGCCAGTGGGCCAGCCAGAGCCCGCAGATTGGCGACCTCGAAGTTTGCTGCGGTGAACTCGGAATTCCAGCAAAAATCGCCACCCGCCTGCCAAATCACAGCCACAGCACCGCGCGCCAAAGCGTCGGGAATGTAGCGACGACCATCTGCCAGATCACCGGGATAGGCCAGGAAGACATCGCCCGGACGGACCTGGCGGCTGTCGTCGGCGACGCCGGTCGGGGTGACGCCCATTGCGGCGAGGCGGTCGAGAATCTCAGCCGGCGAGCTCACAGCCGCCCCTTTCCTGAGTTCGCTTCAGCAACCTGAATCGGCGCATCTGGCGGAATACCGAGCGTGCGCAGCGCGCCGCCGGTGATCTGCGAAAACGCCGGCCCGGCGACGTCGCCGCCGTAGTGGCCGCCAGCGCTCGGCTCGTCGATCATCACCGCCACCACCAGGCGCGGATCGCTGATCGGCGCGATCCCGACAAAAGACGCCACGTACTTGCGGGCGTAGACGCCGCCCTCGATCTTGTGGGCGGTACCGGTCTTGCCACCTACGCGATAGCCGGGCACCCGCGCCTTCGGGGCAGTCCCTTCCGGCTGCACCGCCATTTCCAGCATCATCCGCAGTTCGCGCGTCGTCTGCGGCGAAAAGACGCGCACGCCGCGGGGCGGCGTGTCATCCAGCTTGAGCAGCGACAGCGGCATCAACTCGCCGTCGCGGGCAAACACCGTATAGGCCCGCGCCATCTGGATCAGGCTGACAGAGATGCCGTGCCCGTAGGACATAGTAGCCTGCTCGATGGGCCGCCAGTTCTTCCACGGACGCAGGCGGCCGTTGACCTCGCCCGGGAAGCCAAGGTTGGGCGCCTGCCCGAAGCCGAGGTTGTCGAACAGCTCCCACATTTCCTTGGGCTGGAAGCCGAGCGCCATCTTGGTGACGCCGATGTTCGACGACTTCTGGATAACCTGCGCGACGGTCAGCGCGCCGTGCGGGTGAGCGTCCGAAATGGTCGCCGAGCCGATGGTCATCCGCCCCGGTGCGCAATTGATCACTGTGTCGTAACGGACCTTGCCGCGCTCCAGCGCCAGCGCCGCGATAAAGGGCTTCATCACCGACCCCGGCTCATAGGTGTCGGTCAACGCACGATTGCGCAACTGCGCACCGGAAAGCTTTTCGCGGTTGTTCGGGTTGTAGGTCGGCCAGTTGGCCAGCGCCAGGATTTCGCCGCTGCGGGCATCGATCACCACCGCCCCGCCGGCCTTTGCGTTGTGCTTGTCGACGGCGTCCTTGAGATGGCTGTAAGCGAGATACTGAATCTTGGAGTCCAGCGCCAGCCGGATTTCCTTGCCATCCTGCGGCGGCTTCATCGCGCCGACGTCTTCGACGATGTTGCCGCGGCGATCACGGATCACCGTGCGGCTGCCCGGCCGGCCGATCAGGCTCTGCTGGAAAGCCAGCTCGACGCCCTCCAGTCCTTTGTCATCAACGCCAGTGAATCCAACGATGTGCGCAGTCATGTCACCGCTCGGGTAGTAGCGGCGGTATTCCTTCTCCGAATGGACGCCCGGCAACTTCAAGGCGGCGATGCGATCGGCCGTTTCCGGCGGCACCTGGCGCTTGACGAAGACGAAGGTCTTTTCCGACGCCAGCTTGCCATCCAGCTCGCGGGGCGGCATATCGAGAAGCTGGGCCAGTTGGCGCTTCTGTCCCTGATCCATATTCCGGGCATCGGCAGGAATAGCCCAGATCGATTTCATCGGCGTCGACACCGCGAGCAGATCGCCGTTGCGGTCGATGATCTTGCCGCGAGAAGCGGAGACCTCGATATCGCGCAGGTAACGCGAATCGCCTTTTTCCTGCAGGAAATCGTTATTAACGACCTGCAGGTAGAAACCACGCACGACCAGCGCCAGAAAGGCGGCCATCAACACCAGGCCAACGGTGCGCGAACGCCACCCCTGCAATGCCAGTTGCAGCACCGGGCTCTCGGTGAAGCGGTGACCGCGTTGCGGGCGACGACGAACCACCATCAGCGCACCACCTTCTTCGCAGCATCCTTGCGCGGCGCTGCCGGACGCACCGCCACTGCCGGCACGACGCGCCCGGTCGCATCCGGTGTCACCATGCGCAGGCGATCACGCGCAATCTTTTCGATGCGCGGATGCGTCGCCCAGGTCGACATTTCCAGTTGCAACTGCCCAAACTCGATATCCAGCTGACGCGCCCGCTCCTGCCCGCCCTCAAGCTCCTGAAACAACTTGCGCGCCCGGTGCTGGGAGGTCACCACACCCAGCGCGCAAATGACGGCGATCATCATCAGGATCATGTTGAAGCGAACCATTACAGCTTTTCCGCCACGCGCAAGACGGCGCTACGCGCCCGCGGGTTAGCCGCCACCTCGGCCGCCGACGGACGAATCGCCTTGCCGACCAGACGCATCTTCGGCTGCGGCAACTGATCAGCGCGCAGCGGCAGGTTTTTCGGGAGCGTATCGGCGGTCGATTGCGCACGCATGAAGTTCTTCACGATGCGATCTTCGAGCGAATGGAAGGAAATCACCGCCAGCCGACCACCCGGCTTGAGCAGCGACAAAGCCTGCGGCAAGGCTATCTCCAGCTGGCGGAGCTCTTGATTGATATGAATCCGTAGAGCTTGAAAGCTGCGCGTCGCCGCGTCCTGCCCTGGTTCACGGGTGCGCACGGCCGAGCGTACGAGGGCCGCGAACTGAGCTGTTGTGACAATTGGTTGTTCGACCCGAGCAGCCACAACCTTCTTTGCAATCTGGAAAGCAAACCGTTCTTCGCCATAGTTTCTGATGACCTCCGTAATTTCCTGCTCATCGGCCCGCGCCAGCCACTCGGCCGCCGTCTCGCCCTGCGTCGTATCCATACGCATGTCGAGCGGCGCGTCGTAGCGAAAGCTGAAGCCGCGCTCCCCGTCGTCGATTTGCGGCGACGACACCCCTACATCAAAAAGAATCCCGTCCGCCGCCTTAAGACCCGCCTCGGCAGCAGCCACCGTCAATTCGCCAAAGGCGCGGTGAACCAGAAAAAAGCGCGAATCCGCGAGCGATTTACCCACGGCAATGGCCGCTGGATCGCGGTCCAGTGACACCAGACGGCCGGCCGCACCCAAACGGGAAAGAATGTTGCGGCTGTGACCACCCCGCCCGAAGGTCGCGTCGACGTAAGCGCCGTCGGCCTTGACCGCCAGCGCTTCCACCGCCTCCTCGAGCAGCACCGTGACGTGGGCGCTGCTCGCCGTCACAGCACCAGATCTCCGAAGCCCGGCGGCAAATCTCCGGACAAGACCTCAGCGGCCAGATCGTTCTGCTGCCGCCAACCGGCCTCGCTCCAGATTTCGAAATGACTCCCCATGCCCACCAGGTAAACGGTCTTCTCCAGCTTGGCGTACTCACGCAACTCCTGCGCCACCAACAGGCGCCCTGCAGAATCAAGCTCTTCGGTACGCGCATTACCTACCAGCACGCGCTTGATCGCGGCGGCACGGGAATCGAGGCTGGAAGCCCTCAGGATCTGGTCACGGATCGGCTGCCAGGCAGGGGATGGGTAGAGCAGCAGGCAACGATGCGGGTGCGCGGTCAGCACCAGCGAGCCTTCAGCCGCGGCGAGCAGGGGCTCGCGGTGCCTTGCCGGAATGGCAAGCCGCCCCTTCGCATCCAGACTGATTGCTACCGCCCCTTCAAACACCCTCGTCTCGCTCCCCGTTTACCCACTTTTCAACACGTTTTCCCACTTTAGAACATCACCCTGCCCCAGTCAATAGCCACAGGCGGAATTTTTTCTTTTGCAACAAGGACTTACGCGCTATTTTGGAGAGAATTTTTGAGAAATTTTATCCTTTAAAATCAATGATCGAGAAAAGAGACTTAAAGTGACTTGTCAGCATTTGAGGCAAGTCAAAGCGGCTCCATGAGCATCATGCCCACGTGGTAAAAAGTGGGAGCACATCACACCTGACAGGCCGCTCGCCAACCGCCAGCGGGGAAAGCGGTCAACGAAAAAGGCGGCCACATGGGCCGCCCGTTGCGGAGCCTGATAACCAGTCAGCGAATTTCGGCCAGTTTCTGCTCGATACGCTGCAGGGGCATCGCGCCCGGCACCCGCTCGCCATTGCCAAAGAACATCGTCGGCGTGCCCGTGATGTTGAGCTTGCGGCCAAACTCCTGATTACGGGTAATCGCGGCGGTATCACAGTCCTCGCGACCGGACGGCGCCTTGCCATCGATCATCCAGTCGTTCCATGCTTTGGCACGGTCGGCAGAACACCAGATCTGCTTCGACTTCTTCACGGAATCCTCCGAAAGAATCGGCAGCAGGAAGGTGTAGATGGTAATGTTTTCAAGCTTCTGCAGATCACGCGCCAGACGCTTGCAGTAGCCGCAGTTTGGATCTTCGAAGGTGGCCAGCACCCGCTTGCCGTCGCCACGCACCTGCTTGATGGCGCGATCCAGCGGCAGTTCATTGAACTTGATCGCCGTCAGCTTGCGCATGCGCTCTTCTGTCACGTTCTTCATCGACTTGGCGTCAATCAACTGCGCGCCGACCATGATCGCCGTCACCTTGTCGTCGGTGTAAAAAATATTACCGTCGGCGTACACCTCGTACAGACCGAGAAAGCCAGCCTTGGTCACGCTTTCGACCTTGGTGCCGAGACGCGCCTCCATCCCCTTGCGCACATCCGCCTCATCAGCGATGGCGAACGAGGACACAGAAAGCGCAAGCGCCAGCGGCAGGATTTTTTTCAGCATGCGTAACTCCTAAAAGGCACCCAGCGCATAACGCACCAGGGTGTTTTTCAAATACGGCAATTGATTGGTCAGGCGCATCCCGACATTTCGCAACGGGCGCAAGCCGGGCACGGATTCGCGAAAGAGCCGGCGCAAGCCATCGGTCGCCGTCTGCATCAATTGGGTTTCCTCACGCCGCGCCCGTTGATAACGCTGCAGGAAGCGCTCATAGCCAATGTCCTGCCAGGGCTGCGCCTGCGACAGCAACCGCGCGAGCTCGGCGGCATCCTGAAAGCCAAGGTTGATGCCGTGCCCGGACAGCGGATGAATGCCATGCGCCGCATCGCCCAGCAGGGCCAGACGCGGCGCGACGGTCTGCGGCACACGCATCAGACGCAAGGGGAAGGCAGCCGCCGGCGTCAACGGCGACAAGCCCCCGAGGGCATGCCCGCCCGCATCGGCAACGCGATCAGCCAGCGCCTGTTCCGACAGGCCACACATTTCGTCCGCCAAGGCATCGGGCGCCGACCAGACGATCGAGATCTTGTTTCCGGGAAGCGGCAGGTAAGCCAGCACGCCATCATCGCGGAACCACTGATAGGCCACGCCCTGGTGCGGGCGCTCGGTGATGAAATTCGCCACCAGCCCTTTTTCGCCGTAGGGCGTGCTGTGCGCGACCAAACCGGCCGCCTCACGCACCCAGGAATCGCGCCCGTCGGCCGCCACCAGCAGCTGGGCTGAAAGCACCTGGCCATCGGTCAGCGTCAATACTGCGGCCTCGTCGCGCATTTCAAGCGCCTGCGGGCGCGACGGACAGAACAGCGTCAGGTTGGATTGCCGCTTGGCACTTTCCCAGAACTCGCAGGCCATCAACGACGATTCGATGATCCAGGCCAGTTCGGGCACGCCGGTCTCGTAGGCGGAGAAAGCGATTTCGCCCCCCGCATCACCCTGCACCTGCATCCCGCGAATTGGCGCCATACGCGCCATATCGAGGTGTTTCCAGGCACCGATGGCATCAAGGAAAGCAACGTTGGCCGGACTCACCGCGTAGATGCGGCTATCCCACCCCTCGGGGCGGCGCGGCGCCTGGTGCTCGACCAGCGCGATGCGCAGGCGCGTGTCTCGAAGCGCCACGGCCAAGCTGGCACCGGCCAGGCCGCCGCCAACGATAATCAGATCAAATTGCTGCATGCCGGCGATTATGCCGCGTCAGCCCGACAGACGAAACCGGTCAGGCTGGATTACCGCCGCCACCGGCCGGCGGTTTGCCCGGACGGCCACGACGGTTGTTGTTGGCACGCGGGCGATGCTTTTTCTGCTGACCGCCAGCGCCACCTCCGCCGCCACCACTGCCTTGGGGCTTGCCCTGCTGCGGGCCACGCCCTTGACTACCGGCATGTTCGTTGCCGGAGACGCGATTACCGGGCGCCAGCTGGATTTCCAGCTCGATGATTTCATCCCACACCTCGTCGGTCCGGTCACGTTCAGGCACCGACAGCAGTTCGCGCAAACGACGGCGACTGTCCAAGCCGGGGCTGGGCTGCGGCTGAGCCGGGGCCTCGACCGGCGTTTCTTCAATGGGATTTTCGGGATTCGATTGGGTCATTGCAAATTAAAAACGGGACTCGCCTGTTGCGAGCCCCGTAGATTGGGATACCAAAATTTTACTTCTTTTTTGCGGCCGTCTTCTTGGCAGCAACAGCCGCCTTGAATGCGGTACCGGCAGTGAACTTCGGCACAGTCGTTGCCGGAATCTTCAGCGTGGCGCCAGTCTTCGGGTTCTTGCCGGTGCGCGCTGCGCGCTTGGCGGACTTGAAGGTGCCGAAACCAACGAGGGTCACCGACTCTCCCTTGGCAACAGTCTTGACGACGGCGGCGACGATGGCGGACAACGCCTTGTCGGCAGCAGCCTTGGTGATACCAGCTTCTTTTGCAGCAACTTCGACCAGCTCGGATTTATTCATCTAAGTGCCTCCTGTTACTTGTTAATTGGTAAGAAAACTGGCCGTTGGCACGGCAGCGATTGAACGGTAGCACAGCTTGCAGAATAAGTGTTGATGCGGAACACGCAATTTTTGCTACGCATCGTGAATTTTTGTATTAAACCGACGTTGACCGCAGCAAACCGCACACCGATGGCCGCATTCAGGCGCAAAACGGGGCATATAGACGATAACTATCCAGCAAATTGAGGCAATCAATTAGCCCAATACCTTGGGCTTGCCTAAGATACATCCTGTTTTCCAAACATCATTCAACTCAACCCAGGAGAAACACGATGTCGCTCATCAATACCCAAGTTCAACCGTTCAAGGCGCAGGCTTTCCACAATGGCAAGTTCATCGAGGTTACCGAGGCCAGCCTGAAGGGCAAGTGGTCTGTCCTGATCTTCATGCCGGCCGCCTTCACCTTCAACTGCCCGACTGAAATCGAGGATGCCGCCAACAACTACGCCGAGTTCCAGAAGGCTGGCGCTGAGGTGTACATCGTCACCACCGACACGCACTTCTCGCACAAGGTCTGGCACGAAACCTCGCCAGCCGTCGGCAAGGCGCAGTTCCCGCTGGTCGGCGACCCGACGCACCAGCTGACCAACGCTTTCGGCGTACATATTCCGGAAGCTGGTCTGGCCCTGCGCGGCACTTTTGTCATCAACCCGGACGGCGTGATCAAGACCATGGAAGTGCACGACAACGCCATCGCTCGCGACGTCTCCGAAACCCTACGCAAGCTGAAGGCAGCACAGTACGTCGCCGCCCACCCGGCTGAAGTCTGCCCGGCCAAGTGGAAAGAAGGCGAAAAGACCCTGGCACCGTCGCTGGACCTGGTCGGCAAGATCTAACTCAACGCTGTGAATTGAACACTCGCTCCCCACGCCGGGGAGCGGTGTTGGCAGCAGTCCGGATTTCAGCGCTTTTTTCGGGTTCACCGCAGCACCCGGCAAAACCAGTGAAATTCAGCAGTGAAAACAACTTAGGGAGAACATCATGCTCGATACCACCATCAAGAGCCAACTCAAGGCCTACCTCGAACGCCTGCAACGGCCGATCGAGCTGGTTGCAACGCTGGACGACAGCGCCAAGGGCCAGGAAATGCGCGCCCTGCTCAACGATATCGTTGAATGCTCGGACAAAGTCAGCCTGCGTGACAATGGGGGCTTCGCCCGCGTACCGTCCTTCGCTGTCGCACTGCCCGGTGAAACACCGCGTATTCATTTCGCCGGCCTGCCGATGGGCCACGAATTCACCTCGCTCGTCCTTGCCCTGCTGCAGACCGGCGGCCACCCGCCCAAGGTCGAGCAGGCGGTCATCGACCAGATCAAGGCCCTGCCCGGCAGCTTCAATTTCGAGACCTACATCTCGCTATCCTGCCACAACTGCCCGGACGTCGTTCAGGCGCTCAACCTGATGGCGGTGCTCAACCCGAACGTCACCAGCACGATGATCGATGGCGCGATGTTCCAGGCCGAGGTCGAGACGCGCCAGATCATGGCCGTGCCGACCACTTACCTGAACGGTGCCGAATTCGGCGCCGGTCGCATGCTGATCGAGGAAATCCTCGCCAAGGTCGACACCGGCGCCGCCGCCCGCGCTGCCGAAGCGCTCGGACAGAAGGAGGCGTTCGATGTCCTCGTCGTTGGCGGCGGCCCGGCCGGTGCCGCAGCAGCCATCTACGCCGCCCGCAAGGGTATCCGCACCGGCGTTGTCGCCGAGCGTTTCGGCGGCCAGGTGATGGATACACTGGGCATCGAGAATTTCATCTCCGTTCCCTACACCGAAGGCCCAAAGCTCGTTGCTTCGCTAGAACAGCACGTCAAGGAATACGCCGTCGATGTGATGAATCTGCAACGCGCTAGCAAGTTGATCCCAGCCAGCGACAACGGCGGTCTAGTTGCCATTGAACTGGAGAACGGCGCCCGCCTGCAGGCCAAGACCGTCATCCTCTCAACCGGCGCCCGCTGGCGTGAAATGAACGTCCCCGGCGAGCAGGAATACAAGGCCAAGGGCGTCTGCTTCTGCCCGCACTGCGACGGCCCGCTCTTCAAGGGCAAGCGCGTCGCTGTCATCGGCGGCGGCAATTCCGGCGTCGAAGCCGCCATCGACCTCGCCGGCATCGTCGCCCACGTGACCTTGCTCGAATTCGCCGACACCCTGCGTGCCGACGCCGTGCTGCAGAACAAGCTCTACAGCCTGCCCAACGTCACGGTCATCAAATCGGCACAGACCACCGAAGTGACCGGCGACGGCCAAAAGCTCAACGGCATCACCTACAAGGATAGGATGGCGGAAGAGATCAAGCACATCGAACTCGAAGGCATCTTCGTCCAGATCGGCCTCTTGCCCAACACCGACTGGCTCAAGGGCACGCTTAACCTGAGCCGCTTCGGCGAGATCGAAATCGACGCCAAGGGCCAGACCAGCCTGCCCGGCGTCTTCGCCGCCGGCGACTGCACGACCGTGCCCTACAAGCAGATCATCATCGCCATGGGCGCCGGCGCCACCGCTTCGCTCTCGGCCTTCGACCACCTGATCCGCAGTCCGGCGACCGCCTGAGGCCGAAAACAACAAAGCCCCGCAATGCGGGGCTTCGAGCAGGCGAAAGCGCGCGAGCAGCACGCCAACCTCAAGCGTTGATCAGTGATATGCCTTGCGCGACGACAACTTGAGCGCCATGACGCACGCCAACGACAGGATCACCACCGCAAAACCAACACCGAAAAGAGAAAGCTCGTCCATAGGGGCCTCGACAATTGTTTGAGGCCGTTTTGACAGCGCAACGCGAAAAAGTTCCGCGACAGCGGGATTCGAGTACACAGTGCGTACACGCTGCCTTATGACGGGTAAACGAGAAAGGCCCGCATCGCTGCGGGCCTTGGTATTACTGGTGGTGATGGGCAGAATCAGCGCTCGAATCAAAAAATCAACGAAAACAAGGGACTATTTCCGGCTCAAAAAGCCAATGAGCCACAATCCCCACCTGGATTTGAGCCACAGTTCAGCAAACCATGCCCCAAACACCTCCAACTTACTGACGTTCATTGTACGGATTCGAAAAGAAAGCACCAAACCCAGCCATTTTCCGAATTCCTGCTGTTCGTGCGAAATCGCAGGCCGCAGACCACCGAATCGCGTGTAATTGACCGACTCGAATCGACCCATTGCCGCCGGTCGCAATTCTCAGTCAGCACGACCGGAGTCAAATATGGACCAGTCATTCGAGCTTGGCTACACGAGTACAATTAGCGCAATGAATCGACGTAGCCTCATTCTCTTTGTACTATCAATTGTCCTTACGTTTGGAGCGCTTGCTGCCCCTACTTCACAGGAGCGCACAGACTGGTCCAGTTTCTTTGCTGCAGCCGAGGCACACGGCACTATCGTTGTCTGGGACAACCGCAATGGAAGTGACGTGGCCTTCGTCTACGACCCGGAGCGCGCGGGTCGTCGCTACTCCCCGGCTTCAACCTTCAAAATTCCTCACAGCCTATTCGCTCTTGACGCGGGAATTCTCCGTGATGAGTTCCAGGTAATACCCTGGGATGGCGTTAAGCGCTCGATAGCCGCGTGGAATGAAGACCAGAACCTACGTTCTGCGATGCGTAATTCGACTGTTTGGGTCTACGAAGTATTCGCTCGACGGCTTGGCGATGCGCGTGAGACTGGGTACATGCGAAAGATTGCATATGGCAACGCAGTTGCGGGAGGCAGCAAACCTTTCTGGGTCGAAGGCGACTTGGCGATTTCTGCAAATGAACAAATATCGTTCTTGCGGCATCTCTATCGTAATGAACTGCCGTTCCGGGTCGAGCATCAGCGACTCGTCAAGGACGTAATGGTGAATGAGGCTGGCCGTGATTGGATACTACGGGCCAAGACTGGCTGGAGTGGAAAAGTTGGCTGGTGGGTAGGCTGGGTCGAGTGGCCAACGGGACCGGTTTTTTTCGCACTGAACATCGACACGCCCAACAGATTGGACGACCTCTCAAAGCGACAAGAGATTACTCGCAACATTCTTCGCTCCATCAACGCCCTGCCACCGTCTTGATGAGCGTTCCGATGTCTGTTGTTAGCCTGAAGCAGTCAGCCCACCGCACATAAGCCACCGGCTGCTTCTGGCCGGTTGCAGCTGAGCAGCTATCTGAACTGCCTAAGTGGGTCAATCCCAAGTTGATGACCTGGGTCATTTTTACTGTGTTGCTAACAATGTCGATGAAGTGGTTTTCTTGATGAAGCGAAGGGCTGGGCGTTAACTAATTCATCAATCATTAGTTAGGCCCAAGCCTCACCCAGTGCCTCGGCCTGCTGAAGCACCAGTTCCACCGCACCCTCCTGCTGGTCCGGCGGGTATTTGTACTTCTTCAGAATGCGCTTCACCATGATGCGCAGCTTGGCTCGGATGCTCTCCCGTGCTGACCAGTCCACGGTGATGTTCTTCCGCAGGTTCTCGGTCAGCTCGTGGGCAATTTTCTTCAGGGTCTCATCATTTAGTTCGCGGACCGCTGACTCGTTGTTGGCCAAGGCATCGTAGAAGCGGACTTCATCCTCCGTCAGCCCAAGCTCCTCACCTCGGTTGGCCGCCGCATGGAACTTCTTGGCCATCTCGATGAGTTCCTCGATGACCTGGGCGGTCTCGATGGCCCGGTTCTGATAGCGTTTCACCACGTTGGTCAGCATTTCGGAGAATTTCTTCACCTGAACAAGGTTGCCGGCAAAACGTGACTTGATTTCTCCTTCAAGTAGTCGCTCCAGCAGCTCGACGGCCAAGTTCCGTTCAGGGAGGTTGCGCACCTCAGCCAAGAAGGCATCATCCAGAATACCGATGTTCGGCTTGTCGAGGCCGACCGCCTCGAACACGTCGACCACCTCTTCGGAAACGACCGCAGAACCGATGATTTGGCGGATGGCTAGTTCTCGCTCCTCGTTAGTTTTCTTCTGCTGGCTGATGTCCCGCTTGGTGAGGATGACCTTCACTGCCTGCATGAAGGCTACTTCCTCACGAACGGCCTTGGCCTCATCCAGGGTGCAGCAGAGCGTGAAGGCCTTGCTCATTGCCAGGGCCGCATCGGCAAAGCGTTTCTTGCCATCCTCCAGGCCCAGTATATGGTTGGCAGCACCTGCCAGGCGCTTGTGGCCGGCGGTGAGGAAATCAGTGTAGTCGAAGCCGTGAAGCATGCCCCGCAGGATGTCGAGCTTTTCCTCGAGGACCGAGTAGGCCTCGGCAGCATCAACCGTCGGCCGGCCACGGCCTTGGCTGGCGGTGTATTCCTTCAATGCAGATTTCAGCTCGTTAGCAATCCCGATGTAATCCACCACCAGGCCGCCCTGCTTATCCTTGAAAACGCGGTTCACCCGAGCGATGGCCTGCATCAGGTTGTGCCCCTTCATCGGCTTGTCGACGTAGAGGGTGTGCACGCAGGGCGCATCGAAGCCAGTCAGCCACATGTCGCGCACGATGACGATACGCAATGGGTCTGCGGGGTCCTTGAAGCGTTTCTCCAGGCGCTTCTTGACCTGGCCGCTGTAAATGTGGGGCCGGAGCAAGGCTTTGTCGCTGGCAGAGCCCGTCATCACAATCTTGATGGCGCCCTTTTCGGGGTCGGCATCGTGCCACTCCGGCCGAAGCTTAACGATTTCATTGTAGAGGTGGACGCAGATGTCGCGGCTCATGGCGACCACCATCGCCTTGCCGGTTTGCGCTTTGCAGCGTTCCTCGTAGTGCGCTACCAGGTCGGCGGCTACCGCAGCCACCCGAGGTTCAGCACCAACGACCTTCTCCAGAGCAGCCCAGCGGCTCTTCAGCTTAGCCTGCTGACTTTCCTCTTCATCCTCAGCCAATTCATCGACCTCGGCGTCGATGTGGGGAAGCTCGTCGGCCTTGAGGGAGAGCTTGGCCAGGCGCGACTCAAAGTAGATGGCCACCGTAGCGCCATCTTCCTTCGCCTGCTGCATGTCGTAGACGTGGATGTAGTCGCCGAACACGGCACGGGTATCGCGGTCCTCGCTGGATACCGGTGTGCCTGTGAAGGCGACAAAAGTAGCATTCGGCAGCGCATCGCGCAGGTGCTGAGCGTAGCCGACCTGGTATTTCTCCTGGCCCGGCTTACCCTTTAGTTGGGCCTCGAAGCCGTACTGGGTGCGATGCGCCTCATCGGCGATGACCACGATGTTGCTGCGCTCTGAGAGCACAGGAAAGATGTCCTCGTCCTCTCCGGGCATGAACTTCTGGATGGTGGCGAAGACAATACCGCCAGATGGGCGATTGCCCAGCTTGGCTCGCAGGTCCTGTCGGGTACCCGTCACGACGTCCGAAGCGAGGTCGGGCAAAAGTCGAGCAGCCCTGACCGGGTAATCTGCTATTGCTTCGGCATCACCGAGCGAGAGGTTCTCGGCGAGACGGACCATCGACCCAGCAGTTCTGCCAAGGAGTTCGTGATTGAGCAAACTCGGCTACACAACTGCGCCTGCGACGTGCGCAATCCTTCCGGCAGGTGTTGCTTGAAGGATTTCCCCAAGGCAGAGCCATTGCCGAGTTAGGCAACCGGCCAAGATTGCGATGCTGCCGGCACCGGAGGCTTTCCTCTGACCATCTAGTTGTTGTCAGGCTGGCTGACAGAGATATTTCTAGGCATCAACTGGTTGTCCCATAAGGCCGACAACCTTTCTATGAGCCGTTGGCTGGAACGACTGCTGTACCTAGGTATCTGCCTTTCGACCTTTTAAGCGGCCAATGACAGCATTGGGTCGGTGGCAGCCCTTCAGCGAGTAACCAAGCGGCATCAGGCTCTTACCGGCCAGGAGCCGCCAGTTAAGTATTCCAACAAGGTGACATTCAAGGGGCAGCTTTGTGCAGTGAGCTGCCAACCTGCTCAGCATCGAAGCCCCGTGGCGTGAAGGTCGTTATCGCAACTCCGGCGTTTGGTTAAACTGATGCCCAGAGGAGGCCCCATGCTAATTTCCGGCCAATGCCAATGCGGCAACATATCTTTCAATCTCGAGTGGTTACCTGACCCAACCAAAATTCCTGCTTGGGCGTGCCGTTGTTCGTTCTGTCAGTCCCATCAAGGCGTTTGGACTTCGTCGCCATCGGCGAAACTGCAAGTTCATATCAACAACCTTTCCCTGCTGACCCGGCACACCTTCGGCACAAGAACCGCTGATTTTCTCGTCTGCAAGCAATGCGAGGACATCCCCGTCGTGACCAGCGAAATTGATGGGCGCCTCTATGCGGTGGTCAACATACATGCACTGCACGGCATCTCGCCCACCCTTCTCAAGCATTTCCAGTCAGACTTTGATGGCGAAACGGTTGAAGCGAGAACAAACCGCCGGCGTCAAAACTGGATTTCGAACGTAACTATCACCAGTCCGTTGAACGCGTAACGCAACGAGCAACCGCTGGTGCTACTGCGCACATGCAATTTCGGAATGTCAGGCGGCAATAATCTCAATTGAGCACTTGGGGCATCCACCGTAGGCTTAAAGCCAATCGTTGGGACACACTAGGTAGCCATGACTTCGAAATCCACCAAGCCGCTAAAAATAGACATTCCCGCTGTCGATGGTTTTCCATTGCATGCCCATGCCTGGGTTCATGAGGTGGTTAATGATGATGAGCTTCCGCCGGTCGTCATCATCAATCCGGCAACGTCAGTGCAAAGCCGGTACTACAGCCGATTTGCCGACTTCCTCTACGCGCACGGGTTTAACATCATTACCTACGATTACCGCGGGATTGGTGGCTCCCGGCCAGAGAACATGCGCGGCTTCCAGGCCAATTGGTTGGATTGGGGAAGCAAGGACTTCGAAGGGGTTCTGAAATTTGCCGGCACGTGCTTCAAGGGGCACGACATCCTGGTGGCCGCCCACAGCGTCGGTGGTTTTCTGGTGGGGATGGCGCCATCCAATCAGGTCATCAAACGGGTCTTCACGATGGGCTCGCAGTTTGCCTACTGGCGGGATTACGCCAAGCACAAGCGCTTCGCCATGTACCTGCGCTGGCATATCGTCATGCCGACCCTGACCGCCATCTTTGGCTATTTCCCGGGTAAGCGTCTGGGGTGGTTGGAAGACACACCGAGCGGCGTGGTGCGTGACTGGATTTCCCCGGAGCCTCGCTTCGAGGACATCTACAAATCCGGCCCGCAGGCCCTGTCAGATGAAGAGCGAAGCAGGCTTGTCGAAGCATTCGCTCAGGTCACAGCGCCCACGCTGGCTGTGTCGATGAGTGATGACGAGTTCGGCACCATCCCGGCCATCCACCGCCTGCTCAGCTACTTCAAGAACAGCGCGTCCACGCACATGCGTATCGAACCTGACGCGGTTGGTCAGCCTTCGATTGGCCACTTCGCGTTTTTCAATGCTCGCTATGCGGACTCCTTGTGGAAAATCCCCTTGGCTTGGCTACGTGATGGCGAAGTCACCCAGGAGATTCCGGCTCAGCTGGTTACGCCGGAGCAGCATCCGTAATTCGGGCCTCGGTGCGTATCCAGTCAATCAAGGTTTGTGTCTGACTGCTCGCCGGCAAGTCTCGTTGAATCAAGTAGTAGACCTTATTTGAGGTGGGGCCAGGACGTGGCGTCGGCAGGGCAATCAGGCGGCCATCGGCTAACATCGGAGAAATTATTTGCCCCTTGCCCAATGCAATCCCTTGGCCTGCAACAGCGGCATGAATCAACTGGTCGTACAGGTTGAAACGAAGAATGCTCTTCGGTTTCACGCCCGCCCATCCTTGTGACTCCAGCCAGTTACTCCATTGCCACGCGAATGAGGTGTCTCCCTCGAATTCAAGCAAGGTGGACTGCTCAATCAGTTCAGGGCTATCAAGACGCTTCATGCCAAGGCTGGGATGGGCAACCGGGAAGACGGTTTCGCCAAACAGCCGGCTTGCTCCAGGCGGCATCAGGCGTTCCTCCCCATAGCGAATAGCAATGTCCAAGCCCTCTTTGCGCAGGTCCACAATCTGATTGTTCGCTGAGATGCGCACCTCGATTTCCGGGTGCGCTGCCTGAAAAGCGCCCAGCCGCGGCAACAACCAAAGCCCCACGAATCCAATGCTGGACGTAATCGTTACCGGTCGTCGACGGAGGTTGTCTTCCAGAACCCCTAGCGCATCTTGTAGCTGCTGCATCGCGCTATCGGCTGCCACAAATAATTGCTCGCCTTCCGGCGTAAAGCGAATGGCACGATGCGTTCGCTCGAACAGCTTTACGCCCAGTGCTGTTTCCAGGCCATGAATCTGGCGGCTGACGGCTGACTGGGTCAGAAACAAGTCGCCGGCAGCCAAGGTAATACTCATGCGTCGGCCAACTGCGACGAAGCCACGTAGCAAATCGACTGATGGAATTTTGGAGAGGTTAACTGACATTACAAATCCTCATGTGTAGCCACAAAAAACTCAATTGAGGTGCAGCCCCTCATCCATTCTAATAGACTGATTGCAAGAGTCGCCACAATACGATGCATGCACTACTTGAATGTGAATTTCGGGCGCTTGCTCACCATCTCGAAACAGCCAAAGGAGAATGAATATGTCCCACGTATCTGACCCGCACTTCGCCGAACGCGTCCTGGCCAGCTTCAACAAACAGAACGCCATGCATCTGGTGAAGGCCACTATGCCCGTTGTCACCAACGGAATGACGGAGATTCACGTCCCGCATTGGGATGGTATCGAGCAGCAGCATGGCTTTGTCCATGGTGGTGTCGTCGGCATGATTGCCGACTCATCCGCCGGCTACGCGGCCATGACGGTTGTGCCTGCCAACGCCTCTGTCCTCACCGTCGAATACAAGATGAATCTGGTTGCTCCGGCTGATGGCGAGAAGCTGATTGCTCGCGGCCAGGTCGTTCGGCCGGGTCGCACCCTGATAGTTACCAAGGCCGAGGTCTTCGCCGTCAAAGACGGGAAAGAGACGCTCTGTGCGCTGATGCAACAGACCATCATGGTGATGCACGGCAAAACGGAGAAGTAATTGATGGCCGGTTACCTGCAGGAAGGCCATGCTGAGCCGCAACGTAAAGCGGTCACGCTGCCAGCACTTCAGCGCATGAAGGAGACCGGCGAGAAAATCGCCATGCTGACCTGCTACGACGCCAGTT
>JAYRYB010000012.1:0-45218 GCA_041917165.1 Azonexus sp. | reverse complement strand
ACGGCGATTTCGTCAAAGGGGTTCATGCTCATCTTGACGTTGGCCAGATCAACACCTGATCCGTCCGCCTTCACCCGAACCTTGACGTTGTAATCAACTACCCGTTTTACGGGAACGAGAATTTTCACAAGCCTCTCCTTTTACCATCGGTTGGTGTTCTTCGATTGTCAGCCCTGTTTGACAGCGAAGCCGGCAATCCGCACAATGACCATACTGTGTCGTATGGAAAAGCATACGGTAGCGTATGGAAAACAAACCTGTCAAGCCCTCTTCGAAAACCACGCCATCCAAGGCCCGCGGTCGCACGTCGAGCGAGCGCACGCAACTTGATCCAGCGCGCTGGGTGGATACCGCCATCGATCTGCTGGCCAGCGAGGGCGTTACCGGCTTGCGCGTCGAGGTGCTGGCGAAACGTTGCGGCGTCACCAAGGGCAGTTTCTACTGGCACTTCAAGGATCGCCAGGCGCTGCTCGACGCCGTGCTGCTGCGCTGGCAGGAAGGGCGCATCCGCGACATTGAGAAAACAACGTCGGTCAGTCCCGGCAAGGAGCGCGACCAGTTGCACTTTGCCATCGAGGTTTATGGCGCCGTCCGCAACCGCAAGGGCATGGCCATCGAACTGGCCGTCCGCGACTGGGCCAGGCATGACGCCCACGCCGCCCGCATCGTCGAAGCTGTCGATCTCTACCGCCTGGATTGCACGCGCAAGTTGTTCGTCGCGGCCGGCATGAGCGATGCCGAGGCCAAGAGCCGCAGCCTGCTGCTGTACGCCTGCGTTTTTGGCTTGTCGCTGATGCACTACGGTCATTTCGACGACAACCTCGCCGACCTCAAGCAACGCATCGCTGATCGCATCGTCGGCACCTAAGCCCGGCAGGCTCGGGTGCTCTCGACCTTGAGCCACTCGCCCTCCCATTCCAGAATTTGCCGATTTAACAGGTCGACCGCAGACGTCAGGCCAAGCACCCCGCCCTGGGCATTCGGCTGCTCGACCGGGAAACGGATGTCGACATCTTTTTCGGCAACCTGACGCCGCCCGCGATCGAGCAATAGCAAGCGCCCCTGCAAGACGGCAATACTCTCCTGCGGCGTCGTGAATAACTGGCTGAACTCGCTGATATCGAAACGCAGCACACAGATGGTCCGGCTCTGTCCCGGCATCGACAAGGCCAATTGCTGCACCATCCGCTGCTGGATCAACAAGGCCGGTGGCCCGGCCCAGCGCGACATGGCGTATTCACGCAGGCGTGCCGGCTCGGCATAGGCCAATCGGTAGTCGATACCCAAGGTGTCAAACCACAGCGGCGCCCGAACCTCAACGGCCAGCGGCAGCTTGCGCGGCACGGGTACCAGCGCTGGCGGCGCGGCACCGAAATCATAGGTCGCGATCGCCGTATCGCCGCCGCGCTTGCCGGTGGTCAGGCAGCCCGAGATCGAAAACAGACAACACAGAGCCAATAACGTGCGCCGCATCTCAATCCCTCCGGCCACCGGCAAAACCAGGCTCCCCCGGCCCCGGCGGCAAGGCCGGCGGCCCGAACACCAGGCCTTGCGGCGTGTCTTCGAGGATACGCAAGACGCGACTCAACTGCCGCGAGGTCAGCGAGAAGTCCTGTGCCAGTTCGTTCAGGCGTGGCATCAGGGCCGACGTGCCACTGGCTGAGGCGTCGCCGACAGCAACGTCGAATTTCTCCGTTGCCGCCTGCATGCGGGTGACCAGTTGCCGGGTTTCTGCCAGCAAGGGCCCGACCTCGCCCGCTGCCTGCGACAGTTGCCGGATGTTGCGATCATCGAGCAGCTTGCGCACCTGGATCAGCGTGCCGTTGAGATTGTCGAGCGCCGGTTTCATGCTGGCGGAACTGGCTTCCAGATTGGCCAGCGTCGCACTCAGGTGGCGGATATTGTCTTCATTCAGCACGGCATTGGCGCTCATCATCAACTGCCGTGCCTGCTTAAGCGTGGCCGAACCGGTCTCGCCCAATTCGTCCAACAGCGACGGAATCATCGTGATCCGCGGCGGTGCGTCATCATTGGGCACCAGCGCTTCGGCATCCTTGCCGGTTTCGAGCAGGAGAATATGCGCCAGGCCGGTCACGCCTTGGTAATTCAGCTTGGCGACCGTGCCGCGGGTCAATGGCACGCTGCTGTTGACCGAGATGGTGACGAGAATGTTCGCGTAGTCTTCGGGGTCGAGACGGATGTCGCTGACCTTGCCGACGCGGATGCCGCGATAGCGGACCTGCGCCTGCGGATTGAGCCCGCCGATATTCTGCTTGGTCACAACCACATAGTCATTTGTCTCGTCCTTGCCCCCCCCGAGCCAGTAGAGGGCTGCCAGAGCCGCAGCGCCGAGGATGAGGACGAACAATCCGGCAAGGAAGGCGTGGGATTTGTTTTCCATGAATCGTGATTAAAGCAGCTTCCGGCGATCTGCGCCAAAAAAGCCGGTTACAAAGGGGTGATCCGACGTCATGACCTGCTCCTTCGGCCCGAAGGCGACGATGTGCTGGTCGGCCAGCACCGCCACATGGCTGGCGAGGCCGGCCAACGTGGCCAGATCGTGCGTGACCATGACGACTGTCAGCCCCAGCGAGTGCTGCAACGAGGCGACAAGATCGACAAAGTTCTGCGAACGATCAGGGTCTAGCCCTGCCGTCGGTTCGTCGAGCAGCAGCAGTTCCGGCTCCAGTGCCAGCGCCCGCGCCAGGGCAACCCGCTTGACCATGCCCCCAGAGAGCTCAGCGGGCATCAGCGCGCCATGACTCGGTTCCAGTTCGACCATCGCCAGCTTGAGGTGAACCAGACGCCGGATCCAGTCTTCATCCAGACAGCGCAATTCGCGGAGCGGAAACGCGATGTTGTCGAACACCGACAAGGCAGAAAACAAGGCGCCATGCTGGAACAGCATGCCCAGACGCCGCCTGACCGAACGCTGCAGGCGCTGATCCGGATCATCGAGATCGACGCCGAAGAGGCGCACACTGCCGGCGCTGGGCCGCTGCAGACCGAGCATTTCCCGCAGCAAGGTGGTCTTGCCGCTGCCCGAACCGCCGAGCAAGCCGACAATTTGCCCTGGAGCAACACTCAAGGACAGATCGCGATGGACCGTCACCGCACCAAAGCGGGTGTGGATGCCACGCAATTCGACGACCGGCTCGCTCATCACAATTGCGGGACGCCGATCTGGCGGGTGAAGATCGCAAACACGGCATCGACAAGGATCACCGTCGTAATCGAGGTAACGACAGCGCTGGTGGTATTCGACGACAGGCTTTCGGTATTCGGTTTGACACGCAAGCCGAAGTGGCAGGACACCAGCGCAATGACGAAACCGAAGACTAGGCCCTTGCCGAGGCCAATCCATAGATTGGCCACGGGCACGGCACGTGGCAGGTTATCAATGAAATAGGAAAGCGACAAATCGAGTTGCAGCAAGGCCGCCACCATGCCCCCGAACAGCGCGATGGCCGAGATCCATAGGACCAGCAAGGGCATTGCTACGGTCAACCCGAAAATCTTGGGAAAAACGACGCGCAGACTGCGCGAGATCCCCATCGTCGACAAGGCGTCGATTTCTTCGGTGACGCGCATGACGCCGATCTGTGCCGTCATCGCCGAACCGGAACGCCCGGCGACCAGCACCGCCACCAGCACCGGCCCCAACTCACGGATGATGGAAATGCCGAGGATATTGACGATGAATAGGTCAGCACCAAAATTGCGCAACTGCAGCGCCGAGAGATAGCTGATGGTAATACCGATAAGAAAGCCCACCAGGGCCGTCACCGGCAGCGCTTGCGCCCCCGCTTTGTAGAGATTGGCCGAGAATTCGCGTGCCGGAAATTCACGCGGATGACGCAGCAGATAGAACGCATCGAGCAGGAACTGCCCGAACACCGCGACCAACCCCTGCAGATTGCCCAGCGCCTTGAGCGCCAGTCCGCCTGCCAGCAGGAGCGGGGAGTGGCGCGCCCGCTCATGCGGCAGCACGACATCGGGCAAATCGGCAACCCGCGCCAGCACTGCGCGATGGAGATCCGAAATTTCCAGTGCCTCGGGCCAACGACGGCCCCAGCAGCGCCACAGCAACACCGCAGCGGCGCTATCAAGCCTACTCAGACCGGAGAGATCCCAGCGCACCGCGCTGGGAACCGCGGCCAGTGCCGACTCGAGGGCGGCCATTTCCGGCAGCATCGCAGCCAATGTCCAGTCACCAGACAGACTCACATTCCCCGACGCAAGCTGCAGACGGGGTGCCGAAATCATGCGATTTTCCGGGTTGACCGTGGCTTGAAGGTATAGCTGCGCCCGATCTGCTTCCAGATCGCCGCCTCTTCTGTCAAGGCAGCCGCCGTCCAGGGATTTTCGGCCAACCAGTCGGCGGGCAGATCGAGGACAAAACCGCCATTGGCCGGACGTACCCGCCATGCAGGCAGCGCCCGGTCATCGCGGGTGCGATGCAAAATCACCGCTAGCCGCAGGCAGAACACCAGGTTCCAGGCACTGTCCTCCGCCGGCAAGGCACCCAGCTTTTCCAGCTTGCCCCGATGGCCAAGGACCAGCAGTGCCAGGCGCGCCTGATCCTTCTTCGAGAACCCGGGCATGTCCGCATAGGTCAGGATGTAGGCGCCGTGCTTGTGGTAGGCATTGTGTGCCACCGAAATGCCGATTTCATGCACCCGGCACGCCCAGGACAAAAACTGGACGTCCGACTCCTCCGGCGCGCCCTCGGACAACTGCGCCAGCGCGGACAGTGCCGTCGCTTCGACACGTTCGACCTGATCACCCTCGACCTGATAGCGGCGGCGAAACTGGGCGATGGTCGCATCACGCATGTCGTGATGATGAAAACGCCCGAGCAGATCGTAGAGGACCCCGAGGCGCAACGCACCATCCGCATAGGTCATGCGCTCGATGCCCAGTTCCTCGAAGATCGCCGACATGATGGCCACCCCCCCCGGGAACACCGGCAAGCGGTCGCTCTTGACGCCCGGCAGATCCAGCGCCTCGGCGGAACCCGCCTTGATCAGCAGCGTACACAGGCGATCCAGGCCCTCGCGGGTGATCCCGGTCTCGCCATTGGGGTTGAGATTGTTCATCTCGAGGACGTCTGCGATGGCCCGCGCCGACCCCGACGACCCCACCGCCTCCTTCCAGCCCAGGCGCTGGTAATCGTGGGCAATCAGTTCGATTTCCTTGGCCGCGGCGATCTGCGCCTCGCGCAAACGCTTGCGATCGAAGCGCCGGTCGCCGAAAAATCGCTGCGTATAGCTGACGCAGCCCATATAGAGCGACTCCATCAGCACCGGATCATGGCGCTTGCCAATGATGAATTCGGTCGAACCGCCCCCGATATCGATCACCAGGCGCTTGTGCGACGCCGCAGGCAGCGAATGTGAGGCGCCAATGTAGATCAGACGCGCTTCTTCGCGGCCGGCAATGATTTCAATCGGAAAGCCCAGTGCTTCTTCGGCCAGAGGCAGGAACTCGGTCGCATTCTTGGCGACACGCAGGGTATTGGTCGCGACCACCCGCACCGCACCGCGATCCAGGCCACCCAGCCGCTCGCCAAAAACGCGCAAGGCGGCCAGCGCCCGCGCCTGCGAGGCCGTATCCAGCCGCTTGTCCGCGGTCAGGCCGGAGGCCAGTCGCACCGGCTCCTTCAGGGAGTCCAGGGTGTAAATCTGGTTATCGACCACCCGGCCCACCTGCAGGCGAAAGCTGTTGGACCCCAGGTCGACGGCAGCGACAGTTTCGTAAATCATCAAAAAGCCAGATTGCAAGGATTGGCGGGAATTCTACCATCGCCACCGGGCGGGAATGTGACGCGGCACACTTGCTGTCAAATGCTTGGCGACCGTCACCTCCGGTAAACGAAAAACCGCCGGCGCAAAGGCCGGCGGTCTGGGTGCTACGAACCGAAAAGAATCAACCGCCAGCCAGCAGGCGCTTGATGTTCTCGATGGTCGACGGATCGTCGAGGGTCGTCAGATCGCCTGGATCGCGACCTTCCGCGAGGGCCTGCAAGGAACGGCGCAGCATTTTGCCGGAGCGGGTCTTCGGCAGACCGACCACAAAATGCACGTGCTTGGGACGGGCAATCGCACCCAGAATCCCGTCAACCGTCTTCTTGACCTCGGCTTCGAGGGCGGCACACAACTCCGGCGTCGCGATCTTGGCGGCATCCTTGACCACCGCGAAAGCCATCGGCTCCTGGCCCTTGAGCTTGTCCTCGACACCGACGACGGCCACTTCTGCGACCGCGGGGTGCGCCTGGATCGCTTCCTCGATTTCGCGGGTACCCAGGCGGTGACCGGCAACGTTGATGACATCGTCGGTACGGCCGAGGATGGTGTAGTAACCCTCTTCATCCTTGATCGCCCAGTCGTACGAGGAGTAAACCAGCGGCTCCTTGAACAGGCTGAAATAGGTCGAGACGAAGCGCTCATCCTGTCCCCAGACGGTAGACAAGCAACCCGGCGGCAGCGGCGGGATCACGGCAGCGATACCCTTCTCGTTGGGGCCGCAGATCGAACCATCTTCACGGAAGATCTGCAGATTGTAGCCGTAAACCGGGAAGGACGGCGAACCGAACTTGATCGGGGTCTTTTCGACGCCGTGCAGCGCAGCCAGCATCGGCCAGCCGGTTTCGGTCTGCCAGTAGTTATCGATGACCGGCTTCTGCAGTTCGTTCTGAAACCACTCATGCGTCGGCTGATCGAGCGGCTCGCCGGCCATGAAGATGTGCTTCAGCGACGACAGGTCGTACTTGTGCATGTACGCCGGGTCCTGCTTCTTCAGCACGCGGGCGGCGGTCGGCGCCGAGAACATGACGTTGACCTTGTACTTCTCGACGATCTGCCACCAGATGCCCGGATCCGGGCGTAGCGGCGTGCCTTCGTACATGATTGTGGCCATACCGGCGATCAGCGGGCCGTAGATGATGTAGGAGTGGCCGACAACCCAGCCGATATCGGAAGTGGAGAAGTAGGTTTCGCCGGCTTCACCACAGTAGATGTGCTTCATCGACGAGGCCAGCGCCACGGCGTAACCGCCAGTGTCACGCTGCACCCCCTTCGGCTTGCCAGTGGTGCCGGAGGTGTAGAGGATGTAAGACGGCTCGGAGGACTCAAGCCATTCACACTCGACCTTGGCATCCATGTACTGGGCGCGCAGGGTGGCGTAATCGACATCGCGGCCTGCAACCTTGTTGAATTCCTTGTCCAGACCACGATCGACCATCAGCACCTTGGCCGGCTTGTGCTCGGCAATCTCGATCGCTTCGTCGAGCAGGTGCTTGTACGGCACCGCCTTGCCACCGCGCATGCCGGCGTCGGAAGAAACGATCAGCGCCGGCTTGGCATCGTCGATACGCGTCGCCAGCGAACCCGAAGCGAAACCGCCAAACACCACCGAGTGGATGGCACCGATACGGGTTGCAGCAAAGATCGCGAAGGCGGCCTGGGCGATCATCGGCATGTAAATCAGGACGCGGTCGCCCTTCTTGACACCGAGGCTCTTGTAGATCGCAGCCATGCGCTCGACTTCCGCCTGCAGCTCGGCAAAGCTGTAGATGACCTCCTCGTTGGTCTCGGTCGAGATATAGATCAGCGCACGGTCGTTCGGGCGCTTGGCCGCGTGACGATCGATTGCGTTGTAGCAGAGGTTGGTCTTGCCACCGACGAACCACTTCACGAAGGGCGGCTTGGAATAGTCGCAAACCTGCGTGAACGGCTCCTTCCAGTCGATGAGCTGGGCCTGCTCGGTCCAGAACTCGTTCGGCTTTTCGATGGAATACTGGTGAAACTCCTTGTACGTCGCCATAAAGCTCCCTCTAGTAAGGTTTTCCTGCACAACACAAAAGAACGGATTATCTTTTTTGAGCGTTCCGTTCATTCAAACGGCGTTCGATCTCTGCCACGGGCAGAGCCAAACCCAATTCCTGATTCATCAATTGCAGCAAGGGCAATACCTGACGCCCAAGGACCGGCAAATGCGGCACGACGGGCGCCACACGGCCGGCTGCCAGCAGTTCCAGGGCGTGGTGAAGCGAAATCGGCCGCGTGGCCGGCGTAATGCCACCGCTTTCCGTTCGGTTGCCCCCCTGCTGCATCGCAACCTGCATCCGTTGCCCGGCAAGATCAAGCAGTGCTGATGCCGACGAGACCGGATCGGTCGGCACGCTGGCAATGCCGATACTGACGGTGACCGATACGGTCTGTCCCTGCACCGTCAGTCTGGCCACCTCGACCGCCTCGCGCACCCGCTCGGCAAACGTTGCGCAAAACGCCGGCGCCGTGCCCGGTGAAATCACCGCAAACTGTCCCGGTCCGAAATGACCGAGGTTGTCTTCCTGACGCATCTTGCCGGCCAGCATGCGGGCAAAGCGGCAACTGACATCCTCGGCCACCTTGTTGCCCAAGCGGGCCGCCAGCGCCGGATAGCCATCAAAACCCAGCACCATCACGCTGACATCAGTCGCTTGCCGGCTGGCATGCGCCAGCCCCTGCGCTGCCTGCAGTTCCAGATATTTCCGCGTAAACAGGCCGCTCTCCGGATCCTGAACCATCTGCTCGCGGCCAGCGTCGAGGTTCTCCTTGGCGTCGGCCAGGGCAAACAGATTGTCGAGACGGGTCAGGATCTCGGCACTGCCGGCGCCCTTGGTCACGAAGTCGGACACACCCAACTGCCGCGCCTTGTCGCGCTCTTCCTCGGACTCCTCGCCGGAAACGAGGATGAAGGGCATCTGCTGCAAGCGCCGCAACTTTGAACTGCGCACCCGCTCCAGCAGTTCGTAGCCGTTCAGCTTGGGCATCTGCAGATCGGAAATCACCGCCTTGATCGTCGGGTCCAGCACCAGAGACTGCCAAGCCTCTTCACCATCCCCCTCCTCACGAACTTCGTAATGCCCCTTGAGATGGTGAATGAGCGACACCCTGACCACCCGCGAGTCATCGACAATCAGGATGCGCGGCAATTCGGCCAAGTCAGCCTCCGGCCAGTTCGACCACAACCCGGCCCTTGGCCTTGCCGGCAATGTACTCGTCAAAAATCGCCGGCAACTGATCGAAACTGATCTTGCGCGACATCGACGCCAGATGCGGCGGCCGCAGATTGCTGGCCAGACGCTGCCAGACGCCGCTGCGGTAGGGGTCGCGAATGTAGCCGGAGTCGATCCCGAGCAGGGACACCCCGCGCAGGATAAAGGGCATCACCGTGGTATTCAGCGTATGGCTGGCCGCCAGACCGATACTGGCAATCGTGCCCCCCTGCTGCATCGTGCTGGCTATCCAGGCCAGCACATCCCCGCCCAGGTTATCGACCGCGCCCGCCCAGCGGGCCTTGTCCAGCGGCCGGATTTTCGCCAGATCGAGACTCTGGCGCAGCATCACTTCCGCCGCGCCAAGACCCTTCAGGTAATCGCTTTCGCTCTCCTTACCGGTCAGGGCCACCACGTGATAACCGCTGCGCGCCAGCATATCGAGTGCCAGACTGCCGACGCCGCCTGTTGCGCCCGTCACGATCACCGGCCCCTTGTCCGGCGTCAAGCCGTTTTCTTCCATCCTGACCACGCCAAGGGCAGCAGTAAAACCAGCCGTACCCAAGGCCATCGCTTCATACAAACTCAAGCCGGCCGGCAGCGGCACAACCCAGTCACCGGGCACGCGTGCCATTTCGGCATAGCCGCCGTGGTGGGCGACACCAATGTCGAAACTGGTCGCGATCACCTGATCGCCGGCCTTGAAGCGCGGGTCGGCGCTGTCGGTCACCACACCGCAGAGATCGATGCCGCCGACGCAAGGAAAACGGCGAATGATCTTGCCGGCACCTGTCGCGGCCAGTGCATCCTTGTAATTGACACTCGAGTAGGCTACCCGGATGGTGACGGTGCCCTGATCAAGCTGGCTTTCGTCCATCTCGACAAAGCGGTGCCCCACCTTGCCATCACGGTCTTCGATCAATAAGGCCTTAAAGGAATTCATGCTGCCGTCTCTCCTTGGAACAGAAATTGTATTCATAATTACGGATTATGAACATAGTTGTACGCAGTGAATCTTTCAGCGCCTTTACAGGCCGGGAAAATTCACTTACATTCCGAAGTTATGCGTAAAGTAATGACTTCCCTGCTGCTCGCCGTTGCCGTTTTTACCGGCAACATCAGCGCGAGTACCGCCGCCGAACAGGTCCGCAAGCAGGAAGAGCCATCCTTCCTTGAACGTTACACCAACGTCGCGCAGGATGTCATCCTGCAAGGTCTCAAGTTTGTCGGCGTCCGTTACCGCTGGGGCGGCAACACTGAAGACTCCGGCCTGGACTGTAGCGGCTTTGTCCGTCTGGTCTTCAAGGACACCCTTGGCACTTCCCTGCCCCGCACCGCTCGCGAAATGAGCGAAGTGGGCCAGCAGATCGACTTCAGCCAGCTGAAGCCGGGCGACCTCGTCTTCTTCAACACCATGCGTCGCGCCTTCTCGCACGTCGGCATTTATCTCGGCGACAACCACTTCCTGCATGCCCCTCGTGCTGGCGCTGAAGTTCGTGTCGAGAACATGGAAAACAGTTATTGGCTGCAGCGCTACAACGGCGCCCGCCGGATTCTCGAAGGCAACTGACAGATCACACTAGAATCAAAATACGGCCTGCGGGCCGTATTTTTTTGCCCATGATCAATAACGTTTCTCATTTACACAGCAAAATATTCTCGGTAAACTGGAACCATTCTCATGTTCAATCCGGAGTTCAACAGATGAAGTTCCTGCCCACCCTCATCGCTGCTGCCCTCGTCACCCTCACCCAGCCCGCCTCGGCAGAGGAAAAGGTGCTGAACCTTTACTCGGCGCGGCACTACCAGACCGATGAAGCCCTGTATGCCAACTTCACCCAGCAGACCGGCATCAAGATCAACCGTATCGAGGGCAAGGAAGACGAATTGCTGGAGCGGATCAAGAACGAGGGTGCCAACAGCCCCGCCGATGTTTTCCTGACCGTCGACGCTGCACGACTGGCCAAGGCGCACGAACTAGGTCTGTTCGCTCCGGTCGCATCCAAGACGCTTGAGTCGCGCATTCCGGCGCATCTGCGGACCGAAGACTGGTTCTCGTTCTCGACCCGGGCCCGGGTCATCGTTTACAACAAGGGCACGGTCAAGGCCGAGGATGTCCAGAACTATCAGGATCTGGCGAACCCGAAACTGAAAGGCAAGCTCTGCTCGCGTTCCGGCGCCCACCCCTACAATCTGTCCTTGATGGCCTCGATCATCGCCCATCAGGGCGAAGCCAAGGCTGAAGAACTCGCCCGTGGCATGGTCGCCAACTTCGCCCGCGCGCCCAAGGGTGGCGATACCGATCAGATCAAGGCGGTATCCGCTGGTGAGTGTGGCGTCGCCATTTCCAACACCTATTACGTCGCCCGCCTGATGCGTTCGACCAAACCGGAAGACCAGAAGGTCATGGAAAAGCTTGGCGTCGTCTGGCCGAACCAGAGCAGCACCGGTGCCCATATCAACGTGTCGGGTGGCGGCATGCTCAAAACGGCGCCGAACAAGGACGCCGCCGTCAAGTTCCTCGAGTATCTCGCTTCCGACACTGCTCAACGCTATTTTGCCGACGGCAACAACGAATGGCCGGCGGTTGAGAGCGTCAAGGTAGCGAATCCAGCGCTCGACAGCCTCGGCAAGTTCAAGGCGGACAAGCTGCCGGTCAAGAATCTGGCGATGTATCAGGCAAAAGCCCAGATCATTTTTGATCGCACCGGCTTCAAGTAAACCGGGGATTCGCCTAAACTTTCCGGAATTGCAAAAGGAAGGAAAGTGGCAACCCCAGTAACTCAAACCAGCGAATTGATGCATGCCGTCCGGGCCGGAAACCTGGACGGCGTTCTTTTGGCGATTGCCCACGGCGCCGATTTCGAGGAAGCCGACATGCACGGATACCGCGGCTTGCCGTTACGCACAGCCTGTTTCTCCGGCCACTACGACATCGTTTTGGCGCTTCTTGAACACGGGGCGAACGTCAACGCCCCCACGGCGGAAGGCAATGGCGCCCCCTTGCGTCTTGCGCGACGGGCCAAACACCAGCATATCGCCAGCCTGCTGCTTGAACGCGGCGCCGAGCTGCCTTACGAGGAAGTTCCGGCGCCCAAGCCACTGATCGAGCCCATGCCAACGCCCGTAGCGGAGCTTACGGAAAAATCGTCTGAGGGCGCCACCGTCATCGAAGCCCCCCCAGAAGACACTCCGCCCAGCGGAATTCCCGGAGATCTGCGCCGACAGCCGCGCCCGGAAAGCAACATCATCGAATTCACCTCCTATGCCATTCCAGCGGCAACTGACAAGGCGCTGGAAAGCCAGACCCACGGCAACAGCATCGAGTTTTACCATTCGCCGTTCGGATCAGTATCCCAGCAAGCGGACACCGCTGGCTCTGTTCCTGCAAGCAATGCACCTGAGCCAGCGCCGGCAATAGCGCCCGCGACGACCACCCTGCCTGATTTCAGCGAGCCGCCCCCGGCGCACGCTGCCTTGGAAGCATACGATCCAGCACACATTGAAGAAATCGAGATGTCGACGCCTTACGGGGTCGACACCGACATTCTGGCGCGTGATCTTTCCCGGCTCGCCGCCGGCATCGACACGCCGCCCGGCAAAAAACCCTGAGATCAGGCCCGGCGGGCCGCAGAAATCTGGCGTGACAGCGCAATCAGCGGCAGCAGACCGACCGCCACGATGGCCAATGCCGCCGTCGAGGCTTCGGCCAGCCGCTCATCCGAAGCCAGGGTGTAGGCTTGGGTCGCGAGGGTGTCGAAATTGAAGGGGCGCATGACCAGTGTGGCCGGCAGCTCCTTCATGACATCGACAAAGACCAGCAGCCCCGCCGTCAGCAGGCTGCCGCGCAACATCGGCACATGCACGCGGCGCAGGGTTTGCCCCTGCCCCAGCCCGAGGCTGCGCGCCGCATCGTCCATGTTGGGCGTAATTTTCGCCAGACTGGACTCGACGGTGTGCAAGGCCACGGCAAGAAAGCGTACCAGGTAGGCATAGATCAGCGCGGCAACACCACCGGTCAGCATCAAGCCGGGGTTGTAGCCAAACCAGTGCAGCCACTGCCCGGCCAGCCAGTTGTCGAGGCGGGTCACCGGAATCAGCACGCCGACGGCAATCACTGCCCCCGGCACCGCGTAACCGAGGCCCACCAGACGATTGAGCAGCGGCGCGATCGCGGACTTGCTCAAACGGGCACCATAAGCCATCAACAGCGCCAGCGCGACACCGATGATTGCCGTCAGGCCGGCCAGCACGAAACTGTTAGTTGAGAGCACCAGGAAGCGCTCACCGAACTGGGCATCCCCTTCGGTCAAGGCCATTTTCACCAACAAGGCCGCCGGCAACAGGAAGCCAAGCAGGAGCGGCAACGCGCAAGCCAGTATCGCGACAAGCGCCGGCAAGCCGCTGAGCGTCGCGCCGGCCATCGGCCGGTTGCGACCGGTGGTGTTGTTGTAGCGCGCCCGGCCACGGGAGGTTCGTTCGGCCATCAGCAGCAACAGGACAAAGCCGAGCAGCATCGCCGCCAGTTGCGCTGCCGCGACGCGATCCCCCAGCGAGAACCAGGCGCGATAAATACCAGTAGTGAAGGTATTGACCGCGAAATAGGCCACCGTGCCGTAATCGGCCAGCGTTTCCATCAGCGCCAATGAAATACCGGCAACGATGGCGGGCCGTGCCAAGGGCAAAGACACCGCGAAAAATGCCCGCCACGGGCCCATGCCCAGCGTCCGCGCCGCTTCGAGCATGCCGCTGGCCCGTTCGAGAAAGGCCGCCCGCGCCAGCAGGTAAACATAGGGATAAAGCACGCAGACGAACATCAGCATCGCCCCGGGCAGGGTGCGGATATCCGGAAACCAGTATTCACCCGCCTGCCAGCCGGTCATTTCGCGCAGCGCACTTTGCACCGGTCCGACGAACTGCAGGAAATCGGTATACACATAGGCCATGACATAAGCCGGCATCGCCAGCGGCAGGACCAGCGCCCACTCGAACACCCGCCGCCCGGGGAAATCATGCATCGCCGTCAGCCAGGCCGTCGCCACGCCGATACTCCCCACCCCGAGGCCAACGCCCAGGCAGAGCCACAGGGAATTGGCGATGTACTCCGGGAGCACGGTCTGCGACAGGTGACTCCAGGTTTCACTGGTGCCGCCGACGAACAGGTTGAGGCCGACACTGGCCACCGGCAGGCCGGCCAGGACAGCGACAAGCAGCGCAACAATCAGCAGGGGAGAAAAACGGTGAGCACGCATGGCAGTGAATGCGAATTATAATCGACCGCCATGGAACAACTTGAACTGAATTCGGTCGTCCAGAGATACGGTGCGACCACCATCGTCGACGGCGTCGACTTCAAGCTCGCTGCCGGTCAGATCGCCTGCCTGCTGGGGCCATCCGGCTGTGGCAAAACGACGCTGCTTCGCTGCATTGCCGGCTTCGAAGAAATCGCCGGTGGCGAAATTCGTCTGCACGGCGACGTGGTCAGCCGCAAAGGCCAGCGCCTGGCGCCGGAAAAGCGCCGGATCGGCATGGTCTTTCAGGACTACGCGCTCTTCCCGCACCTGACCGTCGAGCAAAACGTTGCCTTCGGCCTCGGCCGCAAACCCGGCCCCGATGCCGACCTGCGCGTGCGACAGTTGCTGGCCACAGTCGGCCTCGGCGGCCAGGGCAGCAAATACCCGCATGAACTCTCCGGCGGCCAGCAGCAGCGCGTCGCGCTGGCCCGGGCGCTGGCGCCGCGGCCGCAGTTGATCCTCCTCGACGAGCCCTTCTCCAACCTCGATGTCGGCCTGCGCGAGCGGCTTTCCGTCGAGGTGCGCGACATTCTCAAGCGCGAGGGCTCGACGGCGATTCTTGTCACCCACGACCAGAATGAAGCCTTTGCCATGGCCGACGAAATCGGCGTCATGTACAACGGCCGCATCCAGCAGTGGGACACGCCCTACAACCTCTATCACCGACCGGCCAACCGCTTCGTCGCCGACTTCATCGCTCAGGGCGTGCTGGTTTCCGGCGTTGTCGCACCAGGCAACAGCGTCAAGATGGAATTGGGCACCCTCGAATCGGACACGCCGGTCGAATGCAGCGAAACCTGTGACGCCTGCGACAGCGGCTGCCGGGTAGACATCCTGTTGCGCCCGGACGACATTGTCCACGACGACGCCAGTCCGGTGCAGGCCGAGGTGCTGCAAAAAGCCTTCCGCGGCGCTGACATCCTGTACACCCTGCGTCTGGACAGTGGCACTCAGGTCTTGTCGCTGGTGCCGTCTCACCACAACCATGCCCTCGGCGAGAAAATCGGCATCCGCCTCGATGCCGATCATGTTATTGCTTTCAAGAAACACGACGAATGCGATGACAACGCCTGCGAAATCCGCCTCGAGCAATCCGCCAGCCGTCCGCTGGTCTGGCACGACAAGCCGGCCCCGCCCGCTGACCAGCACGCATGATCCCCTACCTGCGGGCGATCGACCCATTTCCACCGGTCGAATCTGCCCGTAGCGACATGGGCGGCCTGCTGGCTGTCGGCGCCGACCTTTCTCCTGATCGCATCCTGCTCGCTTACCGTCAGGGCATCTTTCCGTGGGGCACGGTCGATGGCTACCCGCTGTGGTACAGCCCCGACCCGCGGATGGTGCTCTTCCCCGACGAATTCCGCCTCACCCGTTCGCTGGCCAAAATCCTGCGCGGCGGCCGTTTCGAAGTCCGTTTCGACAGCAACTTCGCGGGCGTCATCGACGGCTGCGCCGCAACGCCCCGCCCCGGCCAGGACGGCACCTGGATCAACGCGCAGATGCGCGATGCCTACCTGCGTCTGCATGAACTCGGCTGGGCGCATTCGGTCGAAGCCTCCGCAGAAGGTGACCTCGTCGGCGGGCTGTACGGCCTGGCCATCGGTCGCATGTTCTATGGGGAATCGATGTTCTCTCGCCGCAACGACGCCTCGAAGGTCGCCTTCGCTCACCTTGTGCGCTATCTTCTCGCCCATGGAATTGAAATGATCGATTGCCAGATGCGAACCGAACACCTTGCCTCGCTCGGCGGCCGCGAAATCCCGCGGGATACCTTTTTGCGCCGACTTTCCGGGTTGACCGCAGACGGCGACCGCCACCCGCGCTGGTCGGCAGCCGGCCTTGACCTGGAGTGGTGAGATGGCCCGCCCCGACGACGCCGCGCTGCCCTTCTCCCTGCTCCAGTTCTACGCCACCTCGCCCTATCCCTGCAGCTATCTGGCCGAACGCCAGGCCCGCTCGCAAGTAGCCACGCCAGCGCACCTGATCGACGCGGAAATTTACAGTTCGTTGGTGCGTGCCGGCTTCCGGCGCAGCGGCATCTTCACCTATCGGCCACATTGCGATGCCTGCCAGTCCTGCGTGCCGGTGCGCCTGCCGGTGGCCGATCTGCAACTCACCCGCAGCCAGCGCCGTGCGCTCAAGCGCCACGAGCATCTCCAGGTCCGCGAGTTGCCGCTGGTTTTCATCGACGAACATTACGCGCTGTACAACCGCTACCAGCAATCACGCCACCGCGGTGGCGGCATGGACGACGACAGCCACGACCAGTACGCGCAGTTCCTGCTGCAAAGCCGCGTCGATACACGGCTGATCGAGTTTTCCGACGACGACTGCGTGCGCATGGTCAGTCTGATCGACGTCCTCGACGATGGCCTGTCCTCGGTCTACACCTTCTTCGAACCTGACGACGCTGGCAGCAGCTACGGTACCTACAACATCCTCTGGCAGGCCCGGCAGTGCCAGGCACTCGGTCTGCCCTACCTGTATCTGGGCTACTGGATTGCAGAAAGCCGGAAAATGGCCTACAAATCGGCCTTCCGCCCCATCGAAGGCCTCATCGACGGCCAATGGGGTCCGCTGCCTGCCAATCGCTGCCCAGAATGACCCTAAAGCACACCACCACTCCAGCACACCGCCACACCGCCGCCTTGCTCGCCACGCTGACGCTGGCCCTCGGCGCCCACGCCGCCGATCCCCGCCAGCCCTACCACTGCGACAACGGCAGCCGCATCGACATCAGTTTCGGTCAGGATGCCGATGGCCGGCCACTGGCAACGCTGCATTTCGCCGATGAGACCATGGTGCTTCCCGGTGTTCCGGCTGCATCCGGCGCCCTCTACCGCAGCGGCGATATCCGCCTGCACACTCAGGGTGACGAGGCCATATTCGAGGATGGCAAGGGCAACAGCCGCCACTGCCGCCAGGGCAGCGCCCCCAGCCGCGCAGACGCGCCAGTCGCCGCCAGCAGTTTCATTGACATCACCGGCCAGGTCAGCTATCTCGCCCGCATCGCCTTGCCGCCTGACGCCGTGCTCACCGTCCGCATTCAGGATACCGCCCGCGCCGGCGCCCCCGCCCGCGTGCTTGCCGAACAGCGCATCGAACTCGCCGGCCAGCAGGTACCGATTCCCTTTGCCACCACCATCGACCGCGACCTGATCGGCAAGCGCGCCCGTGTCACCGCGACCGCCCGCATCGAACACCGCGGCCGCCTGCTCTTCATCAACGACCGCGTCATCCCCGCCATGGGCGCCGATGGCCGGCCGCTGCCGGTCGAACTCCTCCTCAAGCCGGTGTCCCGTGGCCGCTAAATCACTTCTGCCAGCCGGCCTGCTCGGTCTGCTGCTCGCGGTCAGCAACTGCGCCAGCGCCGGGCAGATCCGCTGCGCGATTACTTATGGCGGCGAAACCGCCGTCGTTGATATCAATCCGACCCGCGATCCCTACACCGTGCCGACCCGCGCCGTGGGTTCCTTCCTGCTGTTTCGCGCAGTCTTCCGCGACACGCCGGCCGATCTCGCCGGGATCGACCTCTATACCTACGCCGAACGAGACGCCGGGCCGCTGATCGTGCATCACGCCAGCTACGCCTGGCCGCTGCCGGAAGGTGATTTCACCGGATTGCAGCGGGTCTATGAGCCGCTGCACGACAGCGAACTGCAATACCGCTGCCGTAACGAAGTCGCCAAAGAAGGAGGCAAATCGTGATGGCCGGTTTTTGGCAGAAATTCGCGTTCACCGCAGCCGCCGCCCTGCTCGCCCTCAACCTGCGCGCCGAGTCGGTGGAACTCATTTTCGTCGGCGACATCATGCTCGACGACGGCCCCGGCCGCCTGATCGGCCGCGGCGGCGACCCGCTGCTGCCCTTCTCCGCCATCCTCAAGGACGCCGACTACCGCATCGCCAACCTCGAATGCCCGATTGCCGAAAGCGGCCGCGCGCTCGACAACAAGCACTACACCTTCCGCGCCAAGCCGCGTGTGCTGCCCGTCCTGCAGGGCCGCTTCGACGCCGTCGGGCTGGCCAACAACCATGTCGGCGACTACGGCCGCGAGGCTTTTCTCGAAACCCTGCACCACCTGGACAATGCCGGCATCGCCCGCTTCGGCGCCGGCCGCAATCTCAGCGAAGCCCACCAGCCGCTGTGGATCAACCGCAAAGGCCTGAAGATCGCGGTGCTGGCCTACAACGAATTCAAGCCCCGGCACTTCGAAGCCGGCCCCGATTGGCCGGGCGTCGCGTGGAGCGAGGACGCCCAGGTCATCGCCGACATCCGCGCCGCCAAGGCCGCTGGCGCCGATCTCGTCATCCCCTTCATGCACTGGGGCTGGGAGCGCGAAGCCAACCCCTCGGAACGCCAGCGTACCCTCGCCCGGCGGATGATCGATGAGGGCGCCGCCCTCGTCGTCGGCAGCCACCCGCATGTCACGCAGGGCGCCGAAACCTATCAGGGCAAACCCATCGTCTACAGCCTCGGCAACTTTGTTTTCGACGGCTTCGAGGAGCCGCGCGCCAAATTCGGCTGGCTGCTAAAGGTCAAGCTCGACAAAGCCGGCGTCGTCTTCTGGGAATCCCGCGAAGCCCGCATCGACGAAGACGGCACCCCGCATCCCGTCAGCGGTCGCTTTACCCCCTGCGGCAAGGGAGGCGACGACCTCGTGTCTTCCTGCCAGAATCCCTGAACCGGTAGGCCTGCCAACCCGTTTTTGGCGTTTTTTCGGGTTGACCGCAGCTCAGCCATTCGCCCGCTGCTCGAAGCCGCTGAAACTGCCCTCGCCCAATTCGACAAGCAAACCGCTGACGCGGGCGCCAGCGGGGCCGCTGCGGGCCCAGTCAATCAGGGCGATGACGGCAGCTTCGTCGCCCGCGATCATCGCTTCGACGCGGCCATCATTGAGATTGCGCACCCAGCCTTCGACGCCCAGCCTGCGGGCCTGCTCGACCATGGACCAGCGGTAGCCAACGCCCTGAACCAGTCCGGAAACGGTGAGGTGGCGGATGATGTGGGACATGCGGAACTCCTGAGTTGGGTATTTGCCCGCGATTGTAGAATGGCTGCTCAAAAAAACCGGCCGAGGAGACAAGCATGGCAACACTTTTTCTGGACGATCTCAGTGAAGGACAACGCTTTACCACGCCCGGGCTGACGCTGACCGAGGCGGAGATCATCGACTTTGCGTGGCGCTATGACCCGCAACCGTTTCATCTCGACACGCGGGCTGCAGCCGCCTCGCCTTACGGCGGGTTGATCGCCAGCGGCTTCCAGAGCCTGGCCCTGTGTTTCCGGCTGTTCATCCAGTCCGGCATCCTGGCGGAATCGAGCATGGGCTCGCCCGGCATTGACGAACTACGCTGGCTTGCGCCGGTTCGCCCCGGCGATACCCTGCATGGCCGGATCGAGGTGCTGTCGGTCAAGCCGTCTTCGTCAAAGCCGGATCGGGGCATTGCCCGCCTGCAGTATCAGGCCCTCAATCAGCGTGACGAAGTGGTGCTCAGCTTTATGGTCAATCACCTGCTCAAACGCCGCCCGGCAATCTGAAAAACGCTGCATTGGCTGATTTGGCCATTTTTCCGGGTTGACCGTAGCTGACCCGGCTTACTGATAGCGGAGTGCCTCGATCGGGTCGAGTTGCGCTGCCTTGCGGGCGGGATACCATCCGAAGAAGATGCCAACCGTGGCGGCGACGACAAAGGCGATCAGCGCGGCGCTGCCGGAAATGACGATGACCATGCCAGTGAAGGCGTTGATCGCCAGCGCGATGCCCAAGCCGAGCAGCAGGCCGAGCAGGCAACCGGCAAAGGAGATCATCACTGCTTCGAGCAGGAACTGGGTGAGGATGTCGCGCTCTCGGGCGCCGATCGCCATGCGGATGCCGATTTCGCGGGTGCGCTCGGTGACCGACACCAGCATGATGTTCATGATGCCGATGCCACCAACCAGCAGTGAAATCGAGGCGATGGCGCCAAGCAGGATGGACATGGTGCGCGTGGTTTCAGCCTCGGATTCGGCGGCGGCCGAGAGGTTGCGGGTGAAGAAATCGTTCGGCTGACCTTCGCGCAGCCGGTGGCGCTGGCGCAGCAGCCCTTCGACGCGCTCCATGACCTGTGGCATGGTGTCGGCCGAGGCGGCCTGGATCATGATCATCCGAACCGAACCGAGGAAGGGGGTGCCGAAAACCTTGCGCTGGGCAGTCGAAAGCGGAATGATCACCGTGTCGTCCTGATCACGGCCATCGAGGCTCTGCCCCTTGCTACCAAGGACGCCGATGACGATGAACGGGTTCTGCTGGATGCGCATGGTCTTGCCGACCGGGTCATCGTCACCGAACAGGTTTTCGGCAACGGTCTTGCCGATCAGTGCCACCCGCGTCGCCGAGCGCACGTCCGAATCGCCGAAGGCCGCGCCATTGACGATGGTCCAGGCACGCGCATCGAGGTAAGGCGGCGTGGTGCCCACCACCTGCGAGCTCCAGTTCTGCGAGCCATAAACAAGTTGCCGGGTGCCCTGATGGGTCGGCGCGACGTTGACCACCCCTTCCAGTTCGCTGATCGCCTCGGCATCGGCGACGTTCAGCGTCGGTGCGCCGGCAGCGCCGCTGCGCACGCCCGCCGTGGTAAAGGAACCGGAGAGGACGATGAACAGGTTGGAGCCCATGGTGCTGATGGTCTGCTGTACGGCGTACTGCGCGCCCTGGCCGATGGCCATCATGATGACCACGGCGCCGACGCCGATCACCATGCCGAGCATGGTCAGCGCCGTGCGCAGGCGGTTGGCCCCCATGGCCAGCCAGGCCTCGCCGAGCATCGCCTTCAGCACGCTGCCTCCCTTGCCGGTCGGGCGAGCTGCGGTGAACCCGAAAAACAGCCAGAAATCGGCACGCTCATGCCGCCACCCCCGTCAGCTGGTCGCTGACGATCTGGCCATCGAGGAAGCGCACCTGCCGCTTGCAATGCGCGGCGATATCCTGTTCGTGGGTGACGAGAACGATGGTGATGCCTTCGGCGTTGAGGTCGCCGAAGAGGCGCATGATTTCCTCGCTGGTGTGGCTGTCGAGGTTGCCGGTCGGCTCGTCGGCAAGGATCAGTCGCGGTTCGTTGACCAGCGCCCGGGCAATCGCCACCCGCTGCTGCTGGCCGCCGGAAATTCGGTTGGGCAATGATTCGGCGTATTTGCCCAACCCGACCTTGTCGAGCAACCGCCGGGCTTTTTCGCGGCGCGTGTCCTTGTCGATGCCAGCATAAACGAGCGGCAACGCGACGTTGTCCTGCAGGCTCATGCGCGGCAGCAGATTGAAGCCCTGGAAGACGAAGCCGAGGGTGCGATTGCGCAGCCGGGCCAGCGCCGCCTTTTCCATGTGCGCGACGTTTTCGCCGGCGAGGAAGTAATCGCCGGTGGTCGGCGTATCCAGACAGCCGAGCAGGTTCATGAAGGTGGATTTGCCGGAGCCGGACGGCCCCATGATCGCCAGGTATTCGCCGGCGTCGATGCTGAGATCGATACCGCGCAGTGCGGGAAAGAGGCCGGCCGCCGTCTCGTAGGATTTCGAGAGGCCGGCGACCCGGATCACCGGCGCATTCGCCACACCGGCCATCAGAACATCCGCATGCCGACCGACGACGGCTTCTTGTCAGTCGGCGCATTTTCACCGGTGACGACGCGATCGCCGGCCTTCAGCTCGCCACCGAGGATTTCGGTGTTGCGGTTGTCGGTAATGCCGAGCTGGACGCTGACCGGCTTGAGCTGATCGCCGTCGAGTATATACACGGTGCCGCTCTGGCCGTCACGCTTCTTGCCCGGCTTGCCGCCGCCGGCCTTGCCCGGTCCACCGCCATCCATGCCGGGACCGGGGCCGCCTGCGGTCGACGCGGATTTTTGCCCGTTTTCGGGTTTCTTGTCGGCGGCATCGGCCGGCTTGAAACGCAGCGCCGCGTTCGGCGCCAAGAGCACGCCCTCGCGTTTCTGCACGCCGATATTGACGTAGGCCGTCATCCCCGGCAGCAGCACGAGGTCGGCGTTGGACACCGAAATGCGCACATTGTAGGTGACGACATTCTGCTGGTTGGTCGGATTGAGGCGGATCTGCTGCACTTCGCCAGTGAAATTGCGGCTGGGGAAGGCATCCACGGTAAAGCGCACCTTCTGGCCTTCGCGGATGCTGCCGATATCGGCTTCGGCGAAGCTGGTGTCGATGCGCATTTCCGACAGGTCCTGCGCAATCTTGATCAGCGTCGGCGTCTGGAAGCTGGCGGCAACGGTCTGGCCGACATCAACAACGCGGTCGATGACCACGCCATCCACCGGCGAGCGAATGACCGTGAAACCGAGGTTGGCCCGATCGCGCTCGTTCTGCGCCCTGGCCAGCGCCAGCTGCGCCTGCGCCGATTTCAGCGCCTGCTTCGACTGGTCGTACTCCTGCCGCGACACGTACTCCTGCGCAAACAGCGACTTGATCCGCGCTTCGTTGGCCTGCGCCAGCTCCAGCGTCGCCTGGGCATTGGCCACGCTGGCCGCACTCTGCCGCTCCGCCGCCGAAACCAGCGCGCTGTCGAGTTCAAGCAGCGGCTGGCCCTTTTTCACTTTGTCGTTGAAATCGACATGCAGCTTGAGCACAGTGCCCGACACCTGCGTGCCGACGCTGATCAGCACCACCGGGTTGAGCGTGCCGTTGGCCGAGACGGTCTGCGTGACGTCGCCTTTTTCGATGATCGCCAGCTTGTAGCGCACCGCCGGGTCCTGTGCCGCCTGCTGTTTGGTCCACCACCAGGCGCCGCCGCCGAGTGCACCAAGCACCGCCACGCCGAGAATGAGTTTGCCGAGTCGTTTCATGCCCTGATTCACCTATTCCTGAGGCTTGCCCTGCAGCAGCGTGTAATCCAGTGCGCCCATGGCTTGCGCCAGAGTCGCCCGGAAGACATGCCAGTCCAGTTCTGCCTGAATGCGTTGCAGCCGTGCCGCGGCCAGGGCGCTTTGGGCGCTCAGCAGGTCCAGCACATTGCCGACCCCGGCCTTGTAGCGGCCAAGCGCCACCTTCGCCGACTGCTCGGCACTGGCCAGCAGGTCCGCCGTACTCTGCAGGCTTTGCGTCGCGGTCGTCAGGCTCTGGTAGGCCTTCCAGACGTCCAGCGCCACCTGGTTCTGCAACTTGTCGCGCTGCGCGGCGCGGACTTCAGCCTGCGCTGCTGCCGAACGCACGCGGTAATGGGTCTCGAAGCCGGAGAAAAGCGGCACCGCCAGGCTGAGGCCGACGCTGCCGGTGTTGGTCACCACGCCCGCCTGATCCTGCCAGGCCGGCCCGGTGCTGAAAGACAGTGTCGGCCGCCCCTGGGCGCGGGCCAGATCAACGCTGGCCTCGGCTGCACGCAACTGGGCCTCGGCAGCCTTGAGATCGGGACGGGCGGCGCGGGCGGCAGCAATCAGCGCATCGAGATCGCCCTGCAGGCGACGCTCGGCGGGCAATTCCGGCGGCGGCGCAAGATTCAGCGGCTGGTTGGCGGCAAAACCGAGGGCATTGGCCAGTGCGCCAAGCGCATTACGCGCCTCGCCTTCAGCCTTGATCCGGTTGAGCGTCGCTTGCGACAGCGCCGTCTGCGCTTGCAGGCGGTCGGCCGGGGTGGCGACGCCGACGCTGTAACGCGCCTCGGCCGCCAAGAAGCTCTCGCGGGCAGCCCGCTCGGCTTCGCCAGTGGCAGCGACTGCCGCCCGCGTTGCCTGGGCGTTGTAATAGGCCTGCAATGCGGCCAGAAAGAGGCTCTGGACCGTCGCATCCTGTGTCGCCGCGGCGGCGCCAAGCAGTTCGCGGGCATTGGTGATGTTCGCCGAACGCTGGCCAAAATCGTAAACCAGCCACGACAGCGTCAGGCTGGCATTGCTCTGGTTGAAGGTCCGTGTTTCATTGGTATTGCGGCTGGCGGCCAGCCGGGCATCAAGATCGGGCAGCCAGGCCGAGCGGGCAACGCCGACCAGCGCCGCCTGCGCCCGCGCCGCAGCCCAGACTTCGCGCGTCTGCGGGTGATTGCACAAGGCGAGATCGACGGCGTCCATGGCGCTGAGGGCCTGCGTCGGCAATTCGTTTGTGCAGGGCGCGGAGCCGACGCGCGCCGCCAGCTGCGGCGAAGGCCGCAATGGCGTCATGGCGCCAGTAGCCAGCGGATCGAAGGCGGAGGTTTCTGCTGCCGCTGCCGTAAAGGCGGTTGCCCCGATCAGGGCGAAACAGGCAAGCAGATGGCGCGTTGAAAATGACATGACCGACAGTTTACCGCGCCCGGCACGGCAAACGGTGTGTCAGTTTGTTTCCGGATGTATATGCCGGAACCAGCAACCTGGCTGGCGGCACATTCGCAGCGGTGTCAGCGCATGTCGCGCGCGGCGCGCAGCACGTCGGCTTCGAGCACCTGCGTGTCGGTACCGACACAGCGGACAACGTCAATTTCCTCGATAACCGGCGACGCGTCGTGCTGTTCAATCACCGCATGGCCGTCGCGATGCGATTTCCATTGCGCCAGCATGACCTCATTTTCGCTGAGGCCGGTTTGTGTACCCGGTGGCAGTTTCAGACCCAGTTCGAGCAAGGTACGAACCACTTCTGTCCGCTTGCCGCGCAGTGCCATGCTCAGCGGCGACGTTGGCGCGGCATTATCCTCAACATTGACACGCGCCCCACGGCGGAACAGTTCGCGCACGATATCGGCAAAACCCATGAAGCAAGCGACGCCCATCGGCAAGCCGGGATCACCCTGACCATCGCTCAGTTCCGCGGACACGCCGGCATCCAGCGCGGCCCTAACCTCAGCGAGGTTTCCGGTACGAATGGCTTTGAGGAGAGCTAGTTGCGTGGTCATGCGGCTTCTCGATTTGCGTTGGAGATGCTGTAACTTTTTTACAACTGTATCTTACCCCCGACGTCGGGCGGCGTCTTTGGTGGCTCTGTCACGGAATGTTAAAGGAAGGTAAATCGCCGGACAATCCTGGCGACCGCCATCGCGCGACAGCCGCAAGCACTGGTAACTGATGCAAACGCGGACAAGCCTTGCTGCAATGCGGTAAAATTGCGCGTTATGCTCTATCCATTCATCCGCAAATTCTTCTTCTCCCTCGATGCCGAAACTGCACACGGCATCGGCATGATGGGTATCGACCGTGCCGCCTGCCTGATGGCCAAGCCGGTCACGCCGTGCCCGGTCGAGGTAATGGGCCTGAAATTCCCGAATCCGGTCGGCCTTGCCGCCGGTCTGGACAAGAACGGCGACCATATCGACGGCCTCGCCCGCCTCGGCTTCGGCTTCATCGAGATCGGCACCATCACGCCGCGCCCGCAGGACGGTAATCCGAAGCCCCGGCTGTTCCGCATCCCGGAAGCGCAGGGCATCATCAACCGGATGGGTTTCAACAACGCCGGCGTCGACAAGCTTCTGGAGAACGTCCGCGCCGCCGAATTCCCGAAAAAGGGTGGCATCCTCGGCATCAACATCGGCAAGAACGCGACAACTCCGATCGAGAAAGCGGCGGACGACTACCTGATCTGCCTCGACAAGGTGTACAACGACGCCAGCTACGTCACCGTCAATATTTCGTCGCCGAACACCAAGAATCTGCGCGAACTGCAGAAGGACGAGGCGCTCGACGACCTGCTGGCACAACTCAAGACCCGGCAGCTGCAACTCGCCGACAATCACGGCAAGTACGTGCCAATGGCGCTGAAGATCGCGCCCGATCTCGACGACGATCAGATCACTGCCATCGCCGATGCGCTGCGCCGCCATCGCTTCGATGCCGTCATCGCCACCAACACCACCCTGTCGCGCGAAGGCGTCGAAGGCATGGCCAACGCAGCTGAAACCGGCGGACTTTCCGGAAAACCGGTGTTTTCCAGGTCGACCGCAGTTCAGCGCAAACTGGCTGCCGCGCTGGCCGGCGAACTGCCGATCATCGGCGTCGGCGGCATCATGGGTGGCGAAGATGCGGCCGAGAAGATCCGCGCCGGCGCCAGCCTGGTGCAGTTCTACAGCGGTTTCATCTACCGTGGCCCCGAGCTGGTCAGCGAAGTGGCGGATACGCTTGCTAATGTGCTGCGCCACAAATCACCGTAAGGCCACTAATGCAGCGCGGTTGTTCGCCAGCGCCACTGGCCCGATAATACGGGCCGGAGCGCATATCAGATCATGAGCCATTACCTTTTCATCCTCGTCGGCGCGGTGTTGGTCAACAACGTCGTGCTGGTGAAGATTCTCGGCCTCTGCCCCTTCATGGGCGTGTCGAAAAAGCTCGAAACCGCGTACGGCATGGGCGCGGCGACGACCTTCGTGCTGACGCTGGCCACCGGTGCCAGTTACATCATCGACCATTACCTGCTGATGCCCTTCGGGCTGGAATACCTGCGCACGCTCTCCTTCATCGTCACCATCGCGGCCATCGTCCAGCTGACCGAAATGGTCATCGCCAAGACCTCGCCGACGCTGCAACAGACGCTGGGCATCTACCTGCCGCTGATCACCACCAACTGCGCGGTCCTCGGCGTGCCGCTGCTCAATATCGCCAACGGCTACAACTTCGTCGAGTCGCTGCTCTTCGGCGCTGGTAGCGCCGCCGGCTTCTCGCTGGTACTGATCCTCTTTGCCGGTATCCGCGAGCGTGTCGAAGGTGCCGACGTGCCCGTATATTTCCGCGGCGCGGCCATCGCCATGGTCACCGCCGGCCTGATGGCACTGGCCTTCATGGGCTTCGCCGGTCTGGACAAGTACCAATAATGGAACTGCTGCTCGCCATCGCCATCATGGCCCTCGGCGCCGTCGTGCTTGGCGCCGCGTTGGGCTATGCGTCGATCAAGTTCAAGGTCGAAGGCGACCCGCTGGTCGAGAAGATCGAGGCCATTTTGCCGCAGACGCAATGCGGCCAGTGCGGCTACCCGGGCTGCAAGCCCTACGCCGAAGCGATTGCCAAGGGCGATTGTGACATCAACCTCTGCCCGCCGGGCGGCATGGAAGGCGTGCAGCGCCTCGCCGACCTGCTCGGGCGCGAGGTCAAGCCGCTCGATGCCGAGGAAAAGCCTAAGCAGATCGCGATCATCGACGAGAACACCTGCATCGGCTGCACGCTGTGCATCCAGGCCTGCCCGGTCGATGCCATCGTCGGCGCCGCCAAGCAGATGCACACCATCATTGCCCAGCAATGCACGGGCTGCGAACTGTGCCTGCCGCCCTGCCCGGTCGAGTGCATCCGCATGGAAGCAATCGCCGAGAACATCGACAACTGGAAGTGGAAATACCCGGTCGTCGAGATCAAGGCTGCACCGATGCCCGCCAGTACCGCCAGCGGCATGAAAGAGGCCGCCTGATGCTGATGAATCTGTTCAAGTTCAAGGGGGGTGTCAAACCGCCGACCAACAAGACGCAATCCGTCAGTCTGCCGATCGCACAGGCACCGCTGCCATCGCATCTGGTCGTGCCGCTGCACCAGAGCATTGGCGGCACGCCGCGTCCGGTGGTTCAGGCCGGCGACAGGGTGCTCAAGGGGCAACTAATCGGCGAAGCGGACGGCTGGATTTCTGCCGCCGTCCATGCTCCGACATCGGGCACCGTGCTCGAGGTGGCCATGCATGTGCAGCCGCACCCGTCGGGTCTCGACGCGCTGTGTGTCGTCATCGAACCGGATGGCAAGGATGAATGGATTGGCCGCGAAGCCGTTGATTATCGTGCCCTGACACCGGAACAGGTACGCGAGCGCCTGCAGCAAGCGGGCGTGGTTGGCCTCGGTGGCGCCGTCTTCCCGACCCACGGCAAGCTGACGGCGTCGAAAACGGTGCCGATGGACGAACTGGTGATCAACGGCGCCGAGTGCGAGCCCTTCATCACCTGCGACGACCTGCTGATGCGCGAACGCGCCGACGAGGTCGTCCGCGGCATCGGCATTTTCCGCGACCTGCTGCAGCCGAAAAAGGTCCTGATCGGCATCGAGGACAACAAGCCGGAAGCCGCCGATGCCATGCGTGCCGCGGTCAAGGCACTGGGCGAATCCTTCGAGGTCATCCAGGTACCGACGCTCTACCCGGCCGGTGGCGCCAAGCAGCTGATCCGAGTGCTGACCGGCAAGGAGGTGCCAGCCGCCAAGCGTTCCACCGATCTCGGCGTCCAGTGCTTCAACGTCGCCACCGCCTACACCGCCTGGCGCGCCATCGCCCACGGCGAACCGGTCGTGTCGCGGCTGGTCACGCTGACCGGCAATGTCGGCGCCCCGCGCAACTATGAAGTGCTGATCGGCACGCCGATGGACGAGTTGCTCGCGCTGGCCGCGCCCAAGGACGATACCGACGGCATCATCATGGGTGGTCCGATGATGGGATTCCTGGTTCCCGACGGCAAAGTACCGGTGGTCAAGGCCACCAACTGCCTGATCGCCCATTCGCCGGCATTGTTCCCGCCCAAGGCGCCAGAAATGCCGTGCATCCGTTGCGGTTCCTGTGCCCAGGCCTGCCCGCACGAACTGCAGCCTTTCGAGATGTACTGGTTCTCGCGCGCCAAGAACTTCGGCAAGACGCAGGAGTACCACATCTTCGATTGCATCGAATGCGGTTGCTGCTCCTTCGTCTGCCCGTCACGCATCCCGCTGGTCCAGTATTTCCGCTTTGCCAAGAGCGAGATCTGGGCGCGCGAGCGCGAAAAGAAGGCCGCCGAAACGGCCAAGGATCGCTTCGAGTTCAAGCAATTGCGCGAGGAGCGTGAGAAAGCCGAGAAGGCTGAAAAGCTGGCCAAGGCCGCGGCCGCCCAAGCTGCGAAGAAGGCTGCGGAAGCTGCAGCAGCAGCGGCAGCCGCGCCTGCCACCGCAGTCGTGGCGCCTGCTGCAACCGCTGCGACCGCGCCGGTCACCCCGTCAGCCGCCGACTCGGTGCCTGCTGCGGTCGACGCTGAGAAGGCGGCAAAAATGGCAACCATCCAGGCCGCGATGGAACGCGCCAAGGCACAACGCGCTGCGGCCCAGCCGAAGAATACCGAAACGCTGACGCCCGAGCAGCAGCAGGCGGCCGCCGAAATTGATGCCCGCCGCTCTGCCGCTGGCCTGATCGACACCCCACCCGCTGCTGGCGGCGAAAAGACCGACTAAGCACTGAAACATGTTTGCCCCCGCCCCTTTCCTGCTCAAGAACGTCAGCGTCAGCAAGGTCATGACCGAGGTCTGTCTGGCCCTGCTGCCGGCCATCGCGGTGTATTCCTGGCTGGTCACGCCTGCCATCCTTGCCCAGCTGGTAATTGCCACGTTGGCGGCACTGCTCGCCGAAGCCGCAATGCTGCGCGTCCAGGGGCGCCCGGTCGGCATCTTCCTCACTGACGGTTCGGCGGTCGTCACCGCCTGGCTGATTGCCCTGACCTTCCCGCCGCTGGCGCCGTGGTGGCTGGTCGCCACCGGCACCGTCTTTGCGATTGTCGTCGCCAAGCACCTCTACGGCGGTCTCGGCCAGAACCCCTTCAACCCGGCGATGGTGGCCTTCGCTGCCTGTATCGTCTCCTTCCCAGCGCTGATGTCGCAGTGGCCAACCGCCGGCCTGCAACTCGGCTTTGGCGAACAGTTGCAGGTCATCCTCGGTCTGGCGCCGCGCGTCGATGCGCTGTCCGGTGCGACACCGCTGGATGCCCTGAAAACCGCGCTCAAGCTGAGCGAGGACAGTGTCAGCGTGGCGCAATTGCTGGCCAATCAGGAAATTTATGGCAATTTCGCCGGCCGCGGCTGGGAGTGGGTCGCCGCCGCCTATCTGCTCGGCGGCCTGTGGCTCTGGCAGCGCAAGCTGATCACCTGGCACGCACCGTTCGCCTTCCTTGCCGGCTTCACGCTGATTGCCGGCGCCCTCTGGCTGTACAACCCGGCACAGTTCGCCAATCCCCTCTTTCACCTGCTCTCCGGCGGCACGATGATCGGTGCCTTCTTCATCGTCACCGATCCGGTGTCCGGCTGCACAACGCCCCGTGGCAAGCTGATCTTCGGCGCTTCGGCCGGCCTGCTCGCCTACATCATCCGGGTCTTTGGCGGCTATCCTGACGGTGTCGCCTTTGCCGTGCTGTTGTTGAACCTCTGTGCGCCGGTGATCGACCTGCTGACGCAACCGGCCATCTTCGGCATGAAGGACAAATCATGACCGCCAACCCGCGCACCTTCACGGCGCCCGGCATGGCGGCGCGTACCGCAGCGATCCTGTTCGTCTTCGTCATCATCTTCACCGCGCTGCTCTCCGGTGCCTACCAGTGGACCAAACCGGCGATTGAAGCCTCGGCGGCCGAAGAAAAAATGAAGCTGGTCGACGAGGTGTTGCCACGCAGCGAGTACGACAACAAGCTGCTCGAAGACACCATTGCCCTGCCGGCCACAGCCGAGCTCGGTCTGGCCGAGCCGAGCACACTCTACATTGCCCGCCGCGCCGGACAGCCGGTGGCGATGATTTTCGAAGCCGTCGCCCCGGACGGCTACGCCGGCAAGATCCGCCTGATCGTTGCGGTCCGCAACGATGGTGCCGTCGCCGGCGTGCGGGCGACCCAGCACAAGGAAACACCGGGCCTGGGCGATTACATCGAGGTCAAGAAGGACAAGAACAAGCAGCGGCCGTGGATCACGCAATTCACTGGTCTGTCGCTGGCCGACGTCGGCGAGAGCGAATGGCGGGTAAAGAAGGATGGCGGCCGCATCGACTACCACGCCGGTGCCACGGTAACGCCGCGTGCGGTCACCAAGGCGGTGCTCAAGGCCGTGCTCTGGGCAAATGCCCAGCGTGATCGCCTGTATGCCACCCCGAGCAAAGGAGCGCGCCCATGATCAGTCGCGAAGAATTCAAGACGATTGCCAACAACGGCATCTGGAAACAGAACACCTCCATCGTCCAGATCCTCGGCCTGTGCCCGCTGCTCGCTGTCACTACCAACGCTGTCAACGGCATCATGCTGTCGCTGGCGACGATCATCGTCATGGCGCTGTCGAACGTCGCCGTTGCCTCGTTGCGCAACTTCATTCCGCACGAAATCCGGATTCCGGTATTCATCCTGATCGTTGCCGCGCTGGTGACGGTCATCGATCTGCTGTTCAACGCCAACCTGCACGAACTCTACCTCGTGCTCGGCATCTTCATCCCGCTGATCGTCACCAACTGCATCGTGCTCGCCCGCGTCGAGTCCTTCGCTGCCAAGAACCCGCCGCTGCAATCGACCTTCGACGGCGTATTCATGGGCGTCGGCATGTTGTGGACGCTGGCAGTGCTTGGGGCGATGCGCGAATTGCTCGGTAGCGGCACCCTGCTCGGCGGCATCGACATGGTTTTCCCGTCGATCCAGCCAATCCAGTTGCTGCCGGAAAGCTATCCCGGCTTCCTGCTGGCCTTGCTGCCACCCGGCGCCTTCATCCTGCTCGGCTGCATGATTGCCTGGAAGAATTGGATGGATGCCCGCGCCGCTGAAAAAGCCAAGCGCAAGCCGCCGGTGCCTGCCGAAGTTTTCGGCTGCAACTGAGCCCATCCGCTTCCCGCTGTGCGTATTGCCGATATCCGCCAGACCCTGCTGGCGCTGGGGGCTCGGGATTGCCATATCGATCGCGTTTTTCGTGCATGGACACAGGGCAAGCCGCTGGATATCGGCACGCGCCGTCAGGCCAGCGAAAACTTCCTGCCACTCGCCCTGCGTGAGCGCCTGCCTGCACTGAGTTCAGAACTCGATGGCCTGATCCGGCTGCGCTCGGAGCATCCGGGTGAGGATGGCTCGTCCCGCCTGCTGGTGGAGCTGGCGGATGGTCAGACGGTCGAAAGTGTTCTTCTGCCGCGCGACGGACTCTGTGTCTCGACCCAGGTCGGCTGCGCGGTCGGCTGCCAGTTCTGCATGACCGGCCGCGACGGCTTGCTGCGTCAGGTCGATGCCGCAGAAATCGTCGCCCAGGTGGTGTTCGCCCGCCGTCGCCGCCCGGTTCGTCGGGTGGTTTTCATGGGCATGGGCGAGCCTTCGCACAACCTCGACAATGTGCTGGAGGCCATCGACCTGCTCGGCACCGCCGGGCAGATCGGCCACAAGAATCTGGTCTTCTCGACCGTTGGCGACCCACGGGTTTTCGAGCGCCTGCCCCAACAGGCCGTCAAACCGGCGCTGGCGCTGTCACTGCACTCGACGCGCGCAGAGCTACGCAGGCAACTCCTGCCCCGTGCAGCGGTGATGGCCCCCGAAGAACTGGTCGAACTGGCCGAAGACTATGCGCGCCGCACCGGTTACCCGATCCAGTATCAATGGACGCTACTGGCCGGTGTCAATGACAGCGAAGCCGAGATGGACGGCATCGTTCGCCTGTTGACCGGAAAATACGCGCTGATGAACCTCATCCCCTACAACAGCAACGACGGACTGGGCTTTCAACGCCCACCGCTGGAACGAGTCACGGCGCTGGCCAAATACCTTTACGCACGCGGCATTCGCGTCACAGTCCGCAACTCGGCCGGGCAGGATGTCGATGGCGGCTGCGGCCAATTGCGCGCCCGTAACCAAGGCGCCGTCAGTCTGCCGGAACAGCCGCTGATCCGCGCCCGGCGCGGCTCAATCAAGCCCGTTCAGCTGCCGGCCAGCGAGTAGTTTGCCAAAATCGGCCGCGGGTTGCGGTCGACCGAATAAATAGCCCTGAAACTGGTCGCAGCCACGCTGGGCCAGGTAACGCGCCTGATACTCAGTTTCCACGCCCTCGGCAACCACGGTCAGCCCCAATTCATGCGCCATGGCTATGATGGCGGAGGCCAGTTTTGCCGGCTCGCCCGCCTCGCTAATCTCGCAGACAAAACTGCGGTCGATTTTCAGAGACTGCACCGGGAACTGCTTGAGATAGCTGAGCGAGGAATAGCCGGTACCGAAATCGTCGATGGCGACATGCACGTGCATCTTGCGCAGGCGCTGCAGCACCCCAGCGGCACGGTCGGCGTTGCGCATCAGGAGGGACTCGGTCAGTTCGAGATCGAGCAGCTGCGGCGGCAGGCCATTCTCCGCCAGCGCGTGCGCGACCAGTTCTGGCAAATCCTGCTGCCCAAACTGTTGAGCGGAGATATTGACCGCCACCGGCACCGCGAGCAGGCCGGCATTGAGCCACGCCCGCTGTTGCGTACAAACGCTGTCGATGGCCCAAGCACCGAAAGCGCCGATCAAGCCGCTTTCTTCAGCGAGCGGGATAAAGCGGGCCGGCGAGATCATGCCGTGCTTCGGATGCTGCCAGCGCATCAAGGCCTCGGCCCCCATCAACTCGCCGCTACGGGCGTCGACTTTGGGCTGGTAGTACATCTCCAGCTCATTGCGCTCCAGCGCGCCGTAGAGATCATTTTCGAGCAGCAGCTCGCCGAGCGAGGCGGTGTTGATGTCGGCGGCAAAAAAGCGGAAGGTGTTCCGCCCTTCCTCCTTGGCACGGTACATCGCGGCGTCGGCCTTGCGCAACAACTCGGAGATGGTCTGACCATCGTCAGGATAAAGGGCAATGCCGGCGCTGCCGCTGACCGTCAATTCATGCCCGGCAAGCAGGTAGGGCTGGCATAGCGCCGCCAGCAGCTTGCGGACGACCAGCGCTGCGTCCTGCCGGTTTTCGATCTCGGGCAGCACCGCAACAAATTCGTCACCACCTTGCCGCGACAGCGTATCGGTCTCGCGCAGCACCTGCAGTCCGCGATGCGCTGCCTGAATCAGCAGGTTGTCGCCGATCTCGTGGCCCAGCGTGTCGTTGATGTTCTTGAAGCGATCGAGGTCGATGAACACCACGGCAATCGGCCGCTGCGTGCGGCGCGCAAGCAGGATGCCCTGTTGCATGCGGTCCTCAAGCAGCAGCCGGTTAGGCAGCCCGGTCAGCGCATCGTGATGTGCCAGATGATGAATCCTGGCCTCGTTCTGCTTGCGTTCGGAGATATCGGTAAAGATACCGATGTAGTGGGTCGTGCGGCCAGACTCGTCACGAATCGCTGCGACCGACAGCCATTGCGGATAAATGCCGCCATCCTTGCGCCGATTCCAGATCTCACCCTGCCATTGGCCGCGTGTCGTCAGGTCATTCCACATCTTGCGGTAGAACGCCGCGTCCTGACGCCCGGAGTTGAGCATCGCCGGCGTCTTGCCGAGAATTTCAGCTTCGCTGTATCCCGTTATTGCGACAAAAGCCGGGTTGACCGCAAGCACCTTCGAATCGGCATCGGTGATCGTCATCCCTTCCGTGGCATTGGTGAATACCGTCGCGTAAAGCCGCAACTGCCCTTCCGCACGCTGCTGCGCGGCGTAGCGTTCGGCCAGGTCGCGCCGGTCGCGCTCGATGCGCACCATCGCCAGCAGGATGTTGCCCGCCAACAGAAGCGAGACAAGGTAGAGCAGGCCGCGATAGATCCCGGCGCGTTGCTGTGCTGCCTCGTGGCCGGCTGCGTAAATCTGGCCGATCTGGTCAAGTTGCGCCGCCGTCGGTGTCGCCAGGATGGCTTCGACCAGCGCATTGACCTCGGGACGCCGCGCAATGATGACCTCGGCGTGGCTGAGCAAGCCGGAGAAACCCGGCGGCTGACGCGGCGCAGTCTGCAACTTCTGCAATTCGCCCTGCAAATGCGAGGCATCATCCAGACGCGCACCGCGCATGAAGGTCAACAAATGGCGGACGAAATGGGCAAAATCACCCTGTTCCGCTGCCTGCCGGCCAAGCAGTACATCATCAGCCGCCTGCGGAAAGTACGCCTCCGAATTTCGCAAGACGGAGTTTCCCCTCTGGAAGCGATCCACCTGCGTAGCCTTATCGCTGCGCAAGCTTGCCAGACGCTGTAGCGCCACCTGCAGCTGCTCACGAACATCATCAGGCAAGGCCGATGGAAAGACCGCCAGCCGGGCTTCCGTATCCGCAAGTTCTGCCAAATGCCGGCGCACCGGATCATAGTTCTGCAACAGGTCGGCATAGCTGGCGAGCACGGCGCTATTGAGTTCGGTATCTGCCTGTTGCGCCTGCCGCAAGGCGTGCAGGTAGGCGTAGTGTTCGCTGGTCGAAATCTCACCGGCTTGCCGAAACAGCCAAGTGGTCAGGATCAGCAAGGCGAGGAAAACGGAAAGCATGCGCCAATGCAGCGCAGCGCGCAGGCTGGAAACGCCGCTCATGGATGCGCCGATGTCGGCATCTCGCCGGTTAATGTTTTCAGGAAGGCGACAACGAATTCGACATCCTGCGGCGGCAGTTCCCGCCCCAGTTGATAACGCCCCATCACCGTCACTGCCTGCTCCAGGGTTGCGGCCGAGGCATCGTGAAAATAGGGCGCAGTCAGGGCGACGTTACGCAAGCTGGGTACCTTGAAGACATGGCGATCCTCGTCACGTCGGGTCACGTTGTAGCGCCCGAGGTCGGCGTCAGTCAATGCCCGGCCAGCAAAGTAGTCCTTCAGCACGCCAAATTTCTGGAACATGTTCCCGCCGACCAGCATGCCTTGGTGGCAACTGCTGCAACCCAGCTCCCGGAAGCGACGGTAGCCTTCGATTTCCGCAGCATTCAGGGCCTGGCGATCGCCATTCAGATAGCGGTCGAAGGGTGCATTCAGTGTCACCAGCGAACGCTCGAAGTTGGCGATGGCGTCGGCGATATTCGCAGCCGTCAGGCCATCCCGGTAAGCGGCACGAAACGCTGTAACCATGTCCGCATCCTGCCCAAGGCGACCCAGCACCTGCGCCCAGTTCGAGGCCATTTCAAGCGGGTTATGGATGGGGCCGGCGGCTTGTGCCTCGAGCGAGTCGGCCCGACCATCCCAAAACTGGGCGATGCTATAGGCACTATTGAACACCGTCGGCGCGTTGATGCCACCTTGCTTACCCTGAACACCGGTTGAAACCTTCTGCCCATCCACCCCGCCCTGCTGCAGCCCATGGCAATTGGCGCAAGCGATGGTCAGGTCTCCGGAAAGGCGGGCATCGTGAAAGAGTTTCTGGCCCAATGCGACGCGCTTGCTGTCGAGTCCGGCGACCGCCTGCATGGGTGTAATCGGCTGGAAACCATCCCCCACCGGGCGCTGCATCGCGGTCAGTGGCAAAGGTGCCGGTTTGACTGGGTCGTCGGCACGAGAAATGATCAGCGCCACACCAACCACCCCAGCCAAAATCACTACCGCTCGAAAAACTTTGCGTTTCATCAAATCATTATCTAATGATAACAATTAGTGATCCAGCCCCATGGCGAGAAAGCAGTTGGTTTTTTGTTACATTGTCAGGGAATCACGTCGTCGCTGATGCTTGAACCACGCAGTTTCGACCACGCTCCTTGGCTGCATAGGCGGCGGCATCAGCCCGGCGTATCAAGCCGTTTTCACCTTCCCCGGGCAAGCAGCCGGCAACGCCAATACTGACGGTACACCGGATTTCCTCGCCACCGGCGGTAACGATACGTTTGCTCTCAAAAGCCATGCGCAAGCGCTCGGCCAACAGGCGTGCTGCGGTCAACTCGGTTTCCGGCAATAAAACGACAAACTCCTCGCCGCCATACCGGAACGCACTATCGGAGCGACGCAGGCAATCGCGGATAACGCCCGCCAGGCCCTGCAAAACGCGATCTCCCTCAAGGTGACCGAAGGTATCGTTGATGCGCTTGAAATGATCGCAGTCGAGGACCAGTAGCGACAGTGGCCGGTTGTAGCGCTGCGCGCGCTCGATTTCGGCAGGCAGGCGTTCGTGCAGGTGGCGGGTATTGAACAGGCCGGTCAGTGTATCGGTGAGACTCAGGGTGCGATAGCGCTCTTCACTCTCACGCAGCGCCTCTTCGGCGCGTCGTCGCTCGGAGACGTCCTGCAAGGTTTCGATGGCCCCGACAATATCGCCATCGGCATTTCGCAAGGGCGCGGCCGTAAAAAACAGCCAGCGGCCACCGTCGCCGAAATGCGGAAAAAAATCCTCAGCCTCATAGCCCCCCGGTACCAACTGCGACGGCCGGAAACGACCGTGGTAGAGGCGGTCGACCCGCGACTCGCTGGCGCCATCGAGCACAAGGTCGGCCATGATTGGACGCGGTGCTGCGTAAAAGGCTGCCCAGTGCCGGTCGGTTCCGATCATTTCACGCGCGACCTTGCCAGTCAGTACTTCGCAGGCGCGGTTCCAGTGGGTGACCCGATGCTCGGCATTGATCACCAATGTCGCCACCGAGGAGCCCTCGACGATCTGATTATGAAAGGCTGTCGAGTCCCGCAATGCTGCCTCGGCCTGCCGCCGACCGGTGACATCCTGCAAGGTTTCGATGGCCCCGATGATCTCGCCGTCGGCATTGCGGATGGCAGCCGCTGTAAAGTAAAGCCAGCGCCCTCCCTGGCCGAAGGCGGGGAAGAAATCTTCGGCCTCCCAGGCACCGTCAATCAGCGCCGAAGGACGAAACTTGCCTTCATAGAAGGTGGCCACCGCCGACTCAACCGCCTGATCAATGATCAGATCAGCGAGTATGGGTCGCGGCTCGTCATAAAAGGCACGCCATTGGGTGTTCGTGCCGATCATTTCGGTAGCGGGCACACCGGTCAACTGGGCGCAGGCACGATTCCAGTGGGTAACATGGTGGCGGGCATCGATGACAATGGTCGCGACCGGATTGCCTTCGACCAATTGCGTCAAATCCAGCCCGGCTTTCGCAAGAAGTGGTGCCACGGAAACCCCGTTCGTCTCTGTCAGGTAAAATTGTTTTCCCGCAATATCGCGTATTCCCGCGCGACTGACAATCCCGACTGCCCGCCACCGTGAAAAAAGCCGACATCGTCACGTTTTACACCCGCCTGCGCGATGCCAATCCGACGCCGACCACCGAACTGGCGTACGCCTCGCCATTTCAATTGTTGATCGCGGTCATCCTGTCAGCACAGGCCACCGATGTCGGCGTCAACAAGGCGACGGCGCGTCTATTTCCGGTCGCACCGACGGCAGCCAGCATGCTCGAACTGGGTGTCGAAGGATTGAGCGAGTTCATCAAGACCATCGGCTTGTACCGGACAAAAGCAAAGAATGTCATCGCCACCTGCCGCATCCTCGTCGAAGAACATGGCGGCGAAGTTCCCGCCAATCGGGAGGCGCTTGAGGCACTCCCCGGCGTCGGCCGCAAGACCGCCAACGTCGTGCTCAATACCGCCTTCGGTGAGCCGACCATTGCCGTCGACACACACATTTTCCGCGTCAGCAACCGCACCGGCCTGGCCCCGGGCAAAGATGTACTGGCCGTCGAGACCAAGCTGCTGAAATGTACACCGGATGAATTCAAGCGCGACGCCCATCACTGGCTGATCCTGCATGGGCGCTATGTCTGCAAGGCGCGCAAGCCGGAGTGCGAGCGCTGCATCGTCACCGATCTGTGCCGCTTCAAGGGCAAATCGGCATGTTAGCCGCAACCGCGCTGGTCAGCGGCATCCACGCGACCCCCGATCTGGCAGAAGCCGCCGTCCGGACTGCGTTGGCGAAAGCCAGTCTGACACGTGCCGGGCAGGTCATTCTCTTCCTGACGCATGACTTCTCCCGCCATGTCCAGGCGGCCGTGCTGGCTGCTGCCCGCGCTGCCGGCTGCCTGCAAGTTGCCGGCATGACGGCCAGCGGACTGCTGAATGAAGACGGCTGGCAACTTGACCAGCCGGCGGCAGCGGCATTGGTGCTCGGTGAATTCGACCCGCAACCTGCGCTCGCCCAGCCCCTGATCTCCCTCACCGGTCAGTCGCGCCTGCCTTACGACTGGGCGGATGGCGGACAACGCTATGGCTTGCTCGACCAAGGTGCGTGCAGCTGGCAACAATCACGACTGACTGCCAATATCTGCGCTGAAGTGCGCCTGCCGGGGCTGACGGCAAGGCCCCTGATTTCACGCGGTCTGCGCGAACTTGGTGATTGGCACACGATCAGCGACTGTCGCGGCTACGAGGCGCTGCAACTCGACCGGCAAGCGGCCAGCGACTGTCTGCGCCGTGCGCTGCCAGCAGACGACCGGCAGCGTCTGCCGCTGCATCAGGTACTGGCGCTGGTCGATGCCGATCGACCGGGCATCCCGGTGCTCTCGGCCAATGCGGATGGCTCGCTGACACTGGCCGAGCCTTTGCCCGTCGGACAGCGTCTGCGCTGGGTGATGCGCCAGGCCCTGGCCGCGGAGCAGGAAATGCAGCAACTGATGCGATCTGCGGTGAACCCGAAAAAGCCGCCAATTTTCGGGCTGATGTTTTCCTGCATCGGGCGTGGCCCGCTGTTCTACGGCGGCGAGGATCAGGATCTGCGAGCATTCCGCGACGCCTTTCCCGACACGCCGCTGCTTGGCGCCTATGGCACGGGTCAAATCGTACCTGGGCCGGCGGGCAATCAGCTATTTACCAGTGCAGCCCTGACGCTGCTTTTTGAGGACAGTCATGTTTAATCCCTCCCGCGAGCAGGTCCGCCGCTTTTTCTGCGATGCCTGGAAAAAGCATCTTGAACGCCTGCCGCTGGCCGGCGCCGAGGTCACCGCTGCCGATATCGCCGCCCGCCACCCCGAATATCACGCGCTGCTGGCCGACGCCAATGCCGCAGTCGCCCAGGAGTGGATGCCTGAAGGCGGCCAAATGAATCCCTTCCTGCATCTGTCCCTGCATCTGGCGATCCATGAGCAGGTCAGCATCGACCAGCCGCACGGCATTCGCGCTGCCTTCGACCGCCTGCGCCAGCGCATGGACCCGCACGACGCCGAACATGTCCTGCTCGAATGCCTCGGCGAAACGATCTGGCAGGCGCAACGCAACGGCGGCCCGATGGACGCCGCCGCCTATGTTGATGCCGTCCAGCGCAAGGCCAGCCTGATCTAGCCCGCGACCAGTCGTAACCTCAGTTGGGAACCTGATACGCGTTCTGGGTCATCAGGTCAACCCCGCACTCCAGGCCTTCGACCCAGCTGATGAAATCCTGCACCGCCTGCCGGCCGACGAAGCGGGCGCCGTGTTGCGGCACGATCTGTTCGATATCCAGCTGGCGAACCATATTGGCCCAGAAGCGGCAGACCTTGCGCGAAACAATGTAGCGGCGGTGAAACGCCTCCATGTGGCGGACATGGCTGTAAAAATCCGTCACCGGCTCTGCGGCCTGTTCATGCGGGATCAAGGAGGTGCCGAGATCTCCCGAAAAGAGGATTTTCGACACCGGGTCGTAAAACTGGAAATTGCCTTCGGCATGAAGAAAATGCGCGGGCAGCGCCAACAGCTTGCAGTTACCCAGACAGATCACCGTCCCCTGATCCGGAATGCCAAGAATGCGATGCGTGTTGTCCTTGCCTGTGGTCAGGTGCGGCACAAAGCGGGTCCACAGGCTGGAAATCATCACCTTGCAGCTTGAGGCAACAAACCATTTGTTGACCGAGGCTAGGATGTCCGGATCGGCATGCGATGCCAGGATGTAATCCAGATCCTTGGACGAGAAGTAACGCTGCATGTCCATCAACAAGCCGGAGTAGGTCATGTTGCCCCCCGGATCAATCAGGGCACCGTGGCCATTATCAACGATCAGGAACTGATTGCACTGCACCGCACCGCTGGCCGAATCATCCACCAGATCGTAAAAAGCGTGCACGATGTGCGAGCCGTCATTGAACAGTTCTACTGCCATAACACCCCCGTTGGATAAGGCGTGACATTATGGCGGCTGCGTATCGATTTGACCAGCCAGCAGCGCGCTTAACGCCCGTTCAGCTATCGTCTGCCGGTGGCGCGACCTTGATGATTTCGTCGAGCGAAGTCAGTCCTTGGGCCACTTTCAGCGCGCCGGAAATCCGCAGGGGTCGCATGCCTTCACGTATAGCCTGTTCCCGGACGCGAGCAATCTCCATCTGTGGTTTGACGTGCTTGCGAATCTCGGCCGAGTTGACCAGCACTTCGTAAATACCGACGCGGCCCATGAAACCGGTCATCCGGCACTCAAGGCAACCCACCGGCTGATAAAGCTGCGCCGGCTCGGTCGATTTCCACGGCGCCACCAAAGCCCGCCAGCTGTTGCGTTGATCGTCGGTAATAGGCACCGGCTTCTTGCAATGCGGGCAGAGGGTTCGTACCAGCCGCTGCGCCATTACCCCGAGCAAGGTCGAGTTGATGAGGTAGGCCGGCACACCGAGGTCGAGCATACGGGTAATCGCCGATGGCGCATCGTTGGTGTGCAGGGTTGATAGCACAAGGTGACCAGTGAGCGCCGACTGAATGGCCATTTCAGCCGTCTCCAGATCACGGATTTCACCGATCATGATTATGTCCGGATCCTGCCGCATCAGCGCTCGCACGCCATCGGCAAAGCCGATATCGATATTGTGCTGAACCTGCATCTGGTTGAACGAGGCCTCGACCATTTCAATCGGATCCTCGATGGTGCAGACATTGACTTCCGGCGTCGCCAGTTGCTTGAGCGTTGTGTACAGCGTCGAGGTTTTGCCGGAACCGGTCGGGCCGGTGACCAGAACAATCCCGTTGGGCGAGCCGGTCATCTGCCGCCAGCGTGACTGATCATCCTCGGAAAAACCCAGCGAGCGCAAATCGCGGACGACCACTTCCGGGTCGAAAATCCGCATCACGAGCTTTTCGCCAAAAGCCGTCGGCAGGGTCGACAAGCGCAATTCGACCTCCTGACCGCTCGGCGTGCGTGTCTTGACCCGGCCGTCCTGCGGCCGCCGCTTCTCGATCACGTCCATCCGCCCCAAGAGCTTGATACGGCTGGTCATCGCCGACATCACCGACATGGGAATCTGATAGACCTGATGCAACATGCCGTCGATGCGGAAGCGGACGATCCCGACATCCCGCCGCGGTTCAATATGAATGTCCGACGCCCGCTGATCGAAAGCGTACTGCCAGAGCCAGTCAACGATGTGAATGATGTGCTGGTCGTTGGCGTCGAACGTCCGGTTGGCCTTGCCCAGTTCAACCAGTTGCTCGAAGCTCGAAATGCTGGCGTTGGTCTCACCCTTTTGCGCCGCTTTCTTGACCGATTTGGCGAGGTTGAAGAACTCGACCAGATAACGCTCGATGTCGGCCGGGCTGGCCATCACGCGTCGGATGTCCTTGCGCAGAATGGGCGCCAGTTCGCGCTCCCACTCTCGCAGATAGGGCTCAGCGGTCGCGACCACCACCTCGTTCGCCGTCACCTGAACCGGCAGGATGGAAAAGCGGGTCGCATAGGCGCTGGACATCACGTCGCCGACCCCACTGAAATCAATTTTCAGCGGATCGATATGCATGTAGGGCAAACCGACCTGATTCGCCATCCACTCCGACAAGACCTCGATGGTCAGCAAGCGGGCCGGAAGTTTGGCATTACGCCATTTCTGGTCGGCAACCACCACCAGCGGATGGATTTTCTCGGTATAACGCTTGCGCTCTTCCTTGAGCGCTGTCACATCCTCGGCGACCACCAGGCCATCGGCCAGCAACAGGTCAAGCACCTCGCCGAGGCTCAGCCGGTGTTCGGTATGCGTCTTGTCATTCATGCGTGGCAATATAGCACGCACGATGTTCCCCCTGAACTAGCTGAACGCACGTAGGGCAGGAGTCAGCGAGGCAACCGGGTACCGCGCAGCGGCGTCAGCAGATCCGCCAGACCGTTGTGGTCGATTTCATGCATCAACGCCAGCAATCGCCCCAACTCGCCCGGCGGAAAACCTTCCCGTGCGAACCAGTTCAGATAATTCCCAGGCAGATCGGCAATGAGACGCCCCTTGTACTTGCCAAAGGGCATTTCTCGTTGAAGCAACAGGAGCAGATCGTCGGGATTCATGAGAAACGGGGCCGAAGCCCCGTGACGTTTACTTGCCTGACAGCGCCATCATCAGGTCATTGATGCGCCGGACGAAGCCGGCCGGATCATCCAGCTGGCCGCCTTCGGCCAACATCGCCTGTTCAAACAGCAGTACTGCCCAGTCGTCGAAACGCGATTCCTCATATTTGAGGCGGAGCACCGCAGGATGCTGCGGATTGATCTCGAGAATCGGCTTGGCATTGGGCGCCTTCTGCCCTGCCGCCTTGAGAAGGCGGGCCAGATTACCGGATGGATCGTGTTCGTCGGCCACCAGGCATGAGGGCGAATCAGTCAGTCGATAGGTGACGCGCACATCCTTGACCTTGTCGCCCAGCGAGGTCTTCACCCTCTCCAGCAGATCCTTGTATTCATCGGCTGCTTTCTCGGCTTCCTTCTTCTCTGCCTCGTCTTCGAGCTTGCCGAGGTCAAGGCCGCCCTTGGCCACGGACTGCAACTGCTTGCCTTCGAACTCGGTCAGGTGGCCTACCACCCATTCGTCGACGCGATCCGAAAGCAGCAACACCTCAATGCCCTTCTTCTTGAAGATTTCCAAGTGCGGGCTGTTCTTGGCGGCATTGAAGGTATCCGCGGTCACGTAATAAATCTTCTCCTGACCTTCCTTCATGCGGCCGATGTAGTCGGCGAGCGAGACGACCTGCTTGTCACCGTCGCCGTGCGTCGAGGCAAAGCGGATCAGGCCGGCGATCTTATCCTTGTTGGCGAAGTCCTCACCGACGCCTTCCTTCAACACTGCGCCAAAGGCTTCCCAGAATTTTGCGTACTTTTCACGGTCGACCGCATCCTCGCTCGTCGCAAGGCTTTCCAGCATAGACAATACCTTGCGCGTACATCCGGAACGGATGTTGTCAATATCCTTGGACTCCTGCAGGATTTCTCGCGACACGTTCAGCGGCAAATCCGCAGAATCCACGACACCGCGTACAAAACGCAGGTAGAGCGGCATCAGTTTCTCGGCGTCATCCATGATGAAGACGCGACGAACATAGAGTTTGACGCCATGACGGGCGTTCCGGTCCCAGAGATCAAATGGTGCGCGCGCCGGGATGTAGAGCAACTGAGTGTATTCCTGCTTGCCCTCGACGCGTGCGTGCGTCCAGCAGAGTGGATCTTCAAAATCGTGACCGACGTGCTTGTAGAACTCCTTGTACTGTTCGTCGCTGATGTCCGACTTGCTTCTCGCCCACAAGGCATTCGCCTGGTTGACCGTCTCGTCCTCGTCGGTCAGAACCTGTTCGCCATCCTTCCACTCTTCCTTCTTCATCACGATGGGCAGGGTGATGTGATCGGAATACTTCCGGATGATGGACTTCAGCTTCCAGCTATTCAGGAAATCATCCTCACCATCGCGCAGATGGAGGGTGACTTCGGTGCCACGAGTGGCTTTTTCGACGATCTCGACGGTATAGTCACCCTCACCGGCCGACTCCCATTTCACCGCCTGCGAGGCATCCAGCCCGGCGCGACGCGAAACAACCGTCACCTTGTCGGCGACGATAAAGGACGAATAAAAGCCGACGCCAAACTGCCCGATAAGGTGTGCATCCTTGGCCTGATCACCGGTCAGCGAAGAGAAGAACTCCTTGGTCCCCGACTTGGCAATGGTCCCAAGATGCGCAATAGCTTCTTCACGTGACAGACCAATGCCGTTGTCTGAAATCGTGATCGTGCGAGCAGCCTTGTCGAAAGCGACACGAATCTTCAGTTCAGAAGCATCGCCATAGAGGCCAGCGTTGTTCAACGCCTCAAAACGCAGCTTGTCACAGGCGTCGGAGGCGTTGGACACCAATTCACGCAGGAAAATCTCCTTGTTCGAGTACAAGGAGTGAATCATCAGGTGCAGCAGTTGCTTGACTTCAGTCTGGAAGCCCAGGGTTTCGGATTGGACAGTTGCGGACTCGGACATGCTGAAAACTCCAAAGGATCGGAACAAAAACACAGCTTCCGATTTGGGGCCGTTTCCCTTCATTTCAAGTCTTGAAGACTCGATTCTTCCAGTCGAGTAGACGTAAAAACCCCCTCTTTGCTTGTGCAGAGAGGGGGTTTTTGAATGGGGGTCTGGCGTTGACCTACTTTCGCGAGCGATGTGCTCACTATCATTGGCGCGACTCTGTTTCACGGTCCTGTTC
>JAYRYB010000011.1:0-58016 GCA_041917165.1 Azonexus sp. | reverse complement strand
AAAAACGGAGGTGCCGACGACTATCCTTGCGCTACACTTGTTACCAGCCGCAACAATGACGAGCGGCTAAAGTCCCTGGGTAAAATTCAACGCGTATCGCTGGGTACTTTTAAACGCGCGCCGACAGGATGTTTTCTTGACGCTGAAGCGTCGGTGAGGATTGAGGAGAATATGGCAATTTCATACGGAAAATAGGTGATTTTTTGTGTTAGGAATACATAACGGATACCTTTCATATAGCTACCTAACAGCAAATTAGCCGTTTTTGCCAAAAGAAATATGGGTTTAGCTGTTTTGTCCTGCGGTGGTTACCCCCCCTCAAAAACCACTGCAAACCCGCAGGAAAGATGCCTGGAGGATGTGGTCTCAAATTTGAGCACCCGGCCGCGAGTTTTCCCCTATCGGTTTTGCTCGTCATCACCGTTGATTTCAGAGCCTGAATCTGGAATTCGATGGTTGGACAATTGATAGCCCTGCTCAACCGCGGGCCGCGAAGCTGCCGAAAAATGGAGCAAAAGCATGACAAGAAGTAAGCGGCGGAGTCTCTCGCCGCGCCAATTCATACAACTCAGTCATGGTGGTCATTGACCTACTGGTCGGTGTCGGGCGGCAACATGGTGGTAAGCCGCCATTCAGGCTCTGGCGGCCCTGAACGGCCGCTTCTTGATCTGGCGAACACGTTCTCGCGACCCACAAGGGACATTTGTCATCTTGATGGCCCTGCGGCAGGTTATTGAGCGGAGCAGCCGAAAAGAGCGCAGCCTAACTGACTGCTGATTGACCACGCCGCCATCGCCAGCTACCGACCAAGTCGGTCTGACGAACCTCGGAAAACGGACGGTTTGCCAATTGCGAACTATGCACCCAAAGCAACAGACAGAGATCACTTACTGCTCTTCTGTGAGCCGACCCAACGATCCAATTCCTCGGAATACCAAGTAGAGAAGTTTCTATCGAAAGAATTTTTGGGAGACCTCATATCGATAACGAGCGGGGGACGATCTGTGTCATCAATTGGCTGCAAGCTAACAGAGCCGCCCTCGCTCTGAACAGATTCAAGTTTGATACTTGCTTTACCATTCTCCACTTTCATGTTCCAGAGGCGCCCCCTATATGCACCCTGATCAATCAGGCCCTCGATTTGCTTATAGGTATCGTTCTCCGGCGCCTGGTTTCTGAGAGCCTGAATCTTTCTGCGAACCCATTCATCGCTCATTTGGGTGCCATGGTTGGTAGTCTTGAGTGTGCTCGTATTGAACTTACTTTCTACGATCAGTAATTCTTGAACAGCGCCCGCGTCATTCACTCTAACAAACAGGCCATCAAACCCTGCTCTCCCCACCTGCCCGTCGACAGGTTTCCAACCCGAACCGGTAAAGAATCGGATCATCAGCCCCTCGCTGATTGCGCCAACCGCATGGTTGACATGTGTTGCTCCAAGTTCCGGATTTCGGGAAAGAACAGCGGCGTGAATTTCTGAGTTCTTTGCAACTGCATAGAAGTTTTCAGGCTGGCAATTCGCGTTCTTAAGGCATATCAGGAGAAGCTCATCGCCCCTGTGAAGACTGGAGAATGATCCAGATAACTGCATTGCCTTGATTGTCTCGATCCGATTTTCGTCCTGGGCGAGGTCAAGAAGTCCGGCGACATTTTCGGCTTTGGATGCGTAACGTAGATCCTTGGCCACAACCGTCGAAAGCGACGCTCCAGACTTTGAGTAGCTACCTGCCTTGAATACGTGTTTGGACTTCGCCCAGGCTGCGCCGCCTGCCGCCAGAGTGGCAGTTGAGAATACAACCGCCGCAATCGGAAGCAGCAGTTTAAGCACAGGGCCCGACGAACTGGGCACATACAAGTTCTCGGGCCTGCCCGTCCTCCGCCCGCTTGAGGAGCTTGTCAACAATCTTGATTGCCTCGTCCTTACGCCCCTGCCCATAAAGCGCGTTGGCCAAACCAGTGTTGATCATGCTGTCGATCTTGTCCTTTGGGCCATACTTCTCCCACATCGACCGCTTTCCGAGTGCCTGAACGAACTGTGCCTCTGCCAACACATAGTCCTTGTTGGCAAGACCGAATGTGCCTAATCGGTAGTACAAAGACACCAGGCTGTAAGGAGTCGCATATTTCTCGCTATTGAATTTCTTTTCCATGTGCGAAACGATGTCGAGGATTTCATCCTTATTCGCATTGAATCCTCGACTCCCTACGATGTTCACTCTCAGGATTGACGGCTCGATGGCATACGGGTTGTGGATCGAGGATTTCTCGAGAAGCTGTTTGGCTTCATCGAGTTGATTTTTTTCGACCTTTGCAACTGCCTTCAAGTAATAGACGTATCCAGCATCCTTGGCATTGACCGTGGATACATTTCCGACCAGCCGAGCAAACAATTCCGACTTGCCGAGGTTCTTGGCCAGCACCGCAAGAAGAATCCGATCCTCCGCGCTGATGTCTCCCTTTGTTGCACGCTGTGCTCGGCTGACGATCTCCTTTTCAAGTCGCGTCCGCTCTTGCCTTGTCTCGCGCAGTTTCGATTCCGTACTTGCAAGCTTGTCGGTTGAGGTCATCTTCTCTGGGCTCTTGCCAGACTCCTTGGCCTTACGACGATCCTCGGCAAGGTTATCCATCTTCTTTCCGAGTTCCCGTTCCTTCTCCCTGAGTTTGCCCAACATCTTGGCGTCCCCCCTCAACTCCTTCGATCCAATGTTGTTTGGTATGGGTAGCGCAATTCTGTAATTCAATTCGCTTGTTCCGGGGCCATTGATGATTGCTACCCCATCCAACATGGTTGCCGAAACGGAAGCCATCGCCAAGGCTTTTTGCGTTGCGGAAAGGGTGGCGAATGTTGAACCACCTCCAATCGTGGCAATGGAGACTCCGTTCAGGATGGCTGCTCCAACCATCGCATTGCCCCCAAACGCCCCTCCGATTGTAGAAAGACCAGCCATGTAGGAGCCTGCACCGCCACCGCCCACCCAACTCGCGACTGTGCTGACGCCGGTTGCAGCTGTCGGAGCACCCGCCCCAGCCGTGAAGTACGAGAAAGCTCCGGCAGCGACAACGGTGGCACCTAAAACGGTAATCCCGAAATACTTCGATTCGTAGAATCTCTTGTCGAAGGCTTCTCGGAACCCCATTTCGATGGGGTGTCCTTGGTAATTCGATAACGGCTTCTCAGCTGCAGGCGTGTTCGTTGCAAAAAGAACAGCCGCCATCATTATCGGGACAAATGTTTTCATCACCGCGCTCCACCGGCCGCCAAGTTTTAGAAAAGAAGTAGTGTCTTGTCATTAAATAGATTCGGCGATTCCTCAGCCGATTCGACAGTCCTCATTTCTTCCGCTCGACAGGGGCGGGAGGTCGAAAATCTCGTAGAGTAGAGCCAGAAAATCAACCGAACATTGTATTCCCTTGCGATAAATATTTGGGTACGTTTCCTGTATCACCGATAACCTTCGGTGCATTACCTGTAGGCTGGGCAACCGATTTTTCAGCGCCATCACAGGGCTTGTCGCCATACTGAATCTTTCCGTTCTCGACGCAACGATATTGAGCATGCGCGGCGCTTGGCAGGAGTAGGCTGAGCACCAGCGGTGCGACGCATGAAAGCATGGCGCTGGTTCGATACCCTGTTGTGACTGAGTTGGCGGGTTTATTCATAGAGCGCGGAGACACGGCCGGCATTTTTTCTGACGCCGAGCTTTTGCCGGCAACGCGGGAAATCACTACAACCCCAGAAGTCCCGTTTCCCCTCACGGCCACCGATCAGTCGCATCTTCGTGCCGCAGCTGGGGCAAGTGGGCACGGTGTAGTCGCCCGCCGTTGCAAACTCGAGCAACTGCGCTCTCGTTGATTCGGGTAAGCGCTGGAACATTGCCAGTAGCATCTTGCCGTCGATCAGGGTGATTCGGTTCGGCGCTGCGAACGCCTTGGCGTCGTCGGAGTAACTGCCACTGGTCATGAAGAAGGCCTTGCCAATTTTTTCATGAACCATCACCTCGAGCAGTTCGCGGATGGGCTTCACGCCGACAAAGCTGCTGCCCCATGCCTTGCACTGGACGATAGCGGTTGGTTTCTTGGGATCAGCATCATCCTGGAATAGCCGAATATCGATGCCCCCATCCGGTCCTAAGGGTGTGCATTCGCTTCGGATGCCCTTGAGTTCGTAGAATTGCTGACAGACATCTTCAAAACGCTTCCACTCGATTTCCTGGATTAACTCAAGTGACCATGCGGGTGGCGCGGCAGGCGTTGGGGTCTCGGCCAGTTGAGGCTCCAGCCTGACAACGTTACTCGATGGCCTCACCGGGGTTGTTGGTCTGGGCGGTGTTGGCACAGGCACCAGTCCTACCGGCAATGGGTTCCGGGCAGCAGCCTTGAGTTGCCAAAGCCATTTAACCAGGGCGATGCCAGCGAACAGCAACGCGCCGTAGTTTGCGAGCGGTTTGAGCGCCTGAGCTGCTGCTCGCAAATACGGACTGTGTCCGAAAAACCATGGGATCAACACATGCCCAAAGAACAGGATGCCGACTGCAATGACGGCCGAGACTGGCCACGATGAGGTCAGAGCGATTTCCAGAACTGATTCTTTGCTTTTTCTACCCATGGCGGGCAACCCACGCGATACGCTGAATGCAAGATTCTGAAGGTTGCCCTGCTCTCAGGCAATCAGCGGAAAGTCATAGCGGAAGATCGCCAGACTTCGTTACGACGTTTCGATCTATTCGACCCACGAAAATTACGATCTCCACACGGTCCAATCGAAGAAGGCACCCATTGGGATCAGCATCCTGAAGAACTCATTAAGTTCGGTTTTTCCTAACAAACAATCAGCTTCGGATTGATTTTTTGGTAGTTGGCTACAACTTACAGTGTCGTCACCAACCACTGGAGGAGTTATCCACCATGCGCACTGAAGCACGTGTTATCGACCTGAGCAAAACCGAATATGGCACGTTTGCGGCGCCCGACACCAATCGTGTCATTCGCAACACTTACCAACTGCTCGCCCTTTCAACGGCTGTTGCCGGCGTAGGCGCTGGTATCAGCATGCTGGCCGGTTTTGGCCCGCTGGCCGGTATCGTATTTACCCTGCTGGGCCTGGTGCCGCTGTTCTATCTGTATAAGAAGCGGGATACCGCAGCTGCCGTGCCGGCCATGCTCGCCTTTACCGCACTCAGCGGTATGGGTATCGGCCCGACGCTGACCCACTACATCAACATGCCAGGAGGCAGCAGCACGGTGCTCACCGCTGCCGTGATTACCACCGCAGTTACCTTGGCCCTGACGGCTTATGTTTATAAGACTGGCAAGGATTTCTCCCGCATGGGCGGTTTCCTGTTCGCTGGTTTGATTGTCGTCATCCTGGCCAGCATCGCTGCGATGTTTGTCCCGGCCATGCAGGCTGGCGTATCGGCTGTTGCCGCGCTCCTGTTCTCTGGCTTCATCCTGTACGACACCAGCCGACTGGTGCGAGGAGAAGAAACCAACTATGTGATGGCTGCGGTCAGCATGTACCTTAATGTGCTGAACCTCTTCCTGTCGGTGCTACAGCTGCTTGGCTTCTCCAGCAACGACTGAGGCTGTCCCACACTCAGGAAATTCGCTCCAACTGCCCGTCACTGACCGGGCAGTTGGTTTTTAAGGAGCATTTGCCGCTTTGACTGCGCTGGGCACCCCGGGCAACAGCGTCAGAACTGGCAAATTAACTTTGCATTTATCGCCTATCCGCCGCATCCCACAAGACTGGACATTCCCTGCCGGAAGCGTATTCTGAAATCGAAGTCTGATGGGTGTTGGTCAGGCTTCTCCGGAAGCAAAAGGATTGGAGGCAGCATGACTGATAGTCCGCCGCAGTTTCACAGGATGACCGCGTAGTACCTCACGGCGAAAGCCGAATGCCTCGGTCAATTGTTACGAGGCCAAAGATTTGCAAAGCCCAAGCTCGAAACGCTTGGGCTTTCTGTTTTCTGGTTGAGGTTAATTGTCCATAAGTGCCGATCAGATCGTGTTGATCCCCGCCAGCAAACTCTCCCTGACCTTCTCTCGCAGACTCTCCGGACCCAGCACCTTCACCTCCGGCACATTGCGGAGGACACAGCCACCGCCTTGCGCGGCGAGGACGGCGTTAGCTAGGGTCGAATTCCGGGTAGAGAGCTTGGCACGTCGCGAAGAAGAGATTGAACGGCTACGGGCAGCTTTGGATGTTGAACGGAACGCGCGCGTCACCGCAGAGCAGAGTGCCGCGGTGCTGGGTACCAAACTCGAAAAGACGGAGGCGCAAGTCAATGACCTGCAGGGACGTCTGGCTCGCGCTGAAGATGATGCGCGGGGCGCAACGGCTGAAGCATCAGAGTGGCGGGGGCAGATGGTCGCACTGCGCACCGGAATGAAGTAGGCGCGTGTTGAAGAGGAGACAAATGCCTGGAGGATTGGCCCATGAGCGATAAATAGCCGAACTTGCCAGCCCCCAAGCCGCGGAAGTACGTGGTGACTAAGTACGCACTGCCGGCTACGGAACAGTCGGATCACCTCACCGGCGACCAAACAGGCGGACCACGTTTTCCGGCAATTCCTCGGCTTCGGCGGACACACGCGCTGTGCCTGCCGGCGCATGGTCGTCACCGAGTGTTTCCTGGTGCATCATCTTCGCTACCAACTCGGGCGTAATGTTCACATAGCGGGATAGCATCGCGTCGGTCTTGTGTCCCGTAATCGCCTTGAGCACGAACACGTTGCCGTTGAATGCCAGGGCATAACGCGTCGCTGCGGTGTGACGCAGGTCATGCAAGCGGGCATTCTCAATACCCGCGGTACGGCAAGCGGTAGACCAGGCTTTTTTCAGCGCTTCGTAACTTAACGCGAATATCGGCCCAGCCTCCCCCGGGGCGCTCTGCCCCGCTAAGCCGCCAGCCTTTAAACTACGCGCACGGATCGCCTCGCGGAGTGACTGTAGCGTATCGATGGCTTCCGGTCCCAACGGAACACGACGCCCTCCCGCTTTCGCGTCCCGCAACTTCAGGACCTTGTGCTCCCAATCGACATCCTCCCAGCGCGCACCCATCAGTTGCTCGGACGAGCGCATGGCGGTATGCAACAGGAAGCCAAGGGCGGGGATGACATAGAAGTTCCGGTGGCCGCTCAGAGCGGCTAGGATTTTGTCCCACTCCAAATTGGTCAGAATGCGTTCGCGACAGTTGTCGACCTCGGGCATGTCGAGTCCGCTCGCGGGGTTCCGCTGGGGTGCAGACCACGACCAGATGTTGCGTGCGTGATTGAAGACGCGGCGCAGTTCTGCCCGTTCCTTCTCGATCGTCGCCGCATCGAAACCGGAATCACGCATCGCATTGATGAGCGCCTGAACGTGGTGGCGACCAATGTCCGAAACCTTCATCGCAGCAAGGCGCTGGCGTTCGCGCTGGACGGTCGCCGCCGCCTGCGCCTGGGCTTCGCGGTGGCGTTTAAGGCTATTCGGAACACTCCGCGTTGGCTCATCGACAAGGGACACGGTCCAGTGGCGGATTTTTGTCGGCGGCCTGCCATCGGCACCCGTGGCTTCTTCTGTTGCGCGAGCCAGGCGAATGACCGGTAGGTCGCAGCTGCGGAGGTAGTTATTGATGCGCTGGGCATCCTGACGAGCGCCTTTCAAGTAAGGCAATCGCTCCAGCGCATAGTCCGTCATCGCCACAGCGAGTACGGTTCGTTCCGGCCCGCTGCGGGCGGGGCGGCCGAGTTGATCGATGGCTGCCTTTCTCTCGTCGACAAAGCGCCGGGCGGCCGCGGGTGAGGCAAATCCGCTGCGGTAGATTTCCTCACCACGGTGCTGGGCACGAATCGACCAGCCATTGCCCTCACGGTAGGGATTAGCCATGCGTCCCCCTTGGCCCGAAAGGAACCGGGGTAGCCGGACTCGGCTCTGGAACGGGACAGCGCATCGACAACTCCTTCTGAGAGAGTTGTGTATAGCTATCGCCGTGAAACTTCTCTGCGTCTCAGAGCGGAAACGCGCAGCCAGTCACGGTTTGGCGCGGTTGAGCGCAACGGAGAACCATCAAGACTTGCAGAAAAGTCTCAGATAAAAGCAAAAAGCCCACCGTGTGGTGGGCTAAGTGCTTGAATCTATTGGTGGCCAATCGCGGAATCGAACCACGGACACGCGGATTTTCAATCCGCTGCTCTACCAACTGAGCTAATTGGCCGAAAGACGTGCATTATATTGGCGAGCGAACTGCTTGGCAAGCTTTCCCACCATTTTTCTCGAAGCCCTTGAGTCAGGGTCCGATGGGTGGGGATTGACGGTAGAGCTCGGAGAAGTCATCCGGTGGCGGCGGTGGTGGCGGGGGGGGGTGCCAGGCGGTGAAGACGACGCGGGCGACGGCACCTTTACCCGTCGGATTGGGTCGCAAGGAGGCGCGGGAGCCGTGGAGGACGGCGATCTCCTGAACGATGGCCAACCCGAGGCCGCTGCCCTCAGTCGTCGCATCATCGACACGGTAGAAGCGCTCGAACACCAGTTCGGCCTGCTCCTCACTGATGCCGATGCCGTCGTCCTCGACTTCAAGGAGGACGGTCTGCGGGTTGGTGACGATGCGACAGGTGACGTGGCCACCTCTGGGGGTGTAGCGCAAGGCGTTGTCGATCAGGTTTTTGGCCAGCTCACGCAACAGGAAGGGGCGGCCTTCGATCATTGCCTCGCCATTGTCTTCAAAGCCAAGATCAATACCGCGCTCGATGGCAATCATGACCCAGTCTTCGACGGACTCGCGCATCAGGCGGGCGAGGTCGACGACCACCGCCGGTTGCTGCTGCTCCTCTCCGCCCTCTGTACGCGCCAGCGTGAGCAACTGGTTGACCAGACGCCCAGCACGGTCGACGCCGGTCGCGATCTGGCGTAGCGCATGGCGCAGGGCCTCCGGGTCGCTTTCACGCATGGCGAACTGCGCCTGCGTCTTGAGGCCCGTCAGCGGCGTGCGCATCTGGTGGGCAGCATCGGCGACGAAGCGCTGCTGGGCACCGACGCTCTTCTTCATCCGCTCCATCATTTCGTTGAAGGCCTCGACCAGCGGCTCCAGTTCTTCCGGTACGCGGCGGGTGGCGATCGGAGAAAGATCGTCGGGGTCGCGGCTCTCAATCGTTTTTCGCAAGCGATTCAATGGCCGCAGGCCGCGCGAAAGGCCGAACCAGACCAGAATCACGGCGAGCGGAATGATGACGAACTGGGGCAGGATCACGCTGGCGACAATCTTGTTCGCCAACTGGGTTCGCTTTTCGGTGGTTTCGGCGACCTCGATGAGAATCCAGCGATCAAGCGGCGCCTGTGCCTCCGCGACGTAGGTGTATGCAAACCGCAGATCCTGCCCGTTGAACTCGGCATCACGCAGGTAAATTTCACCGGGAATCGCGCCCTGCCAGGCGTCCGCTGCCGGTGCAGGAATTCCCTTGTCGCCGGCAAGCAGCTTGCCGTCACGCGTCAGCACATGAAAATACACGCTGTCGGTCTCGTCGGCACGCAGCAAGGCGCGGGCCGAAGCGGGCAGGCTGAGGACCGGCTTGCCGTTGATCAGCTTGACCTGACGCGCAATCGCGGTGACGTGCTCGCGCAGCGCCTGATCGTAAGGATAGTTGGCGACGTTGTTGGCGAAGTAATGCGTAAAGGCGATACTCAACGGCCAAACGAAGAGCAAGGGGGCGAGCATCCAGTCGAGGATCTCGCCAAACAGTGAGCGCTCGGTCTCGGCCGAGGCGGTCGGGTTACTCTGCCTGGGGTCGCTCAAGGCAATAGCCCAGGCCGCGCACTGTCGCTATCTTGACCCCGCCGGACTCCAGCTTCTTGCGCAGGCGATGGACATAAACCTCGATGGCATTGTGGCTGACTTCCTCGCCCCAGCCGCAGAGATGATCGACCAGCTGATCCTTGCTCACCAGCCGCCCCATGCGGGTCAGCAGCACCTCGAGCAATCCAATCTCACGCGCCGAGAGATCAAGTGCCTGACCACCGATCTGCGCCACACGCCCGACCTGATCGTAGCTGAGCTGGCCACACTGGATGGTCGGCGCGGTACCCGCCGAGCGCCGGGTCAGGGCGCGCACCCGTGCCTCCAGTTCGGCGAGCTCGAAGGGCTTCACCATGTAGTCGTCAGCACCGAGATCGAGGCCCTTGACGCGGTCGACCGTACCGTCGAGCGCTGTCAGGATCAGCACCGGCAACTGGGAATTACGCGCCCGCAGGCGCTTCAAAACTTCCAGCCCGGGCATCTTGGGCAGTCCCAGGTCAAGAATAAGCAGATCGTAACTGGCGCTGGCCAGCGCTGCGTCCGCCTCCAGCCCGTGCGGCGCCCAATCCACGGCATAACCGGCCTGACGGAGCGATCGGGAGAGTCCGTCAGCGATGATCGAATCGTCTTCAGCAATAAGGATACGCATTGAAACCAAAGCCTTTTTCTGGCGTAAGCATGTTGTAAGCCTGCGGCAATATTCTATTGGGGCTGTTCTCCTTTTATGGTCTTTGGAGTTCGTGATTCCGATCACAACTCAGGGGGTGGCCCGATCCTGCACTGGGCGGCCCCCTACCGTTTTTTTCCCCGCCTTCTAGTCTAACAAATAAACCGGCCTGCGATTTCCGCAGCGCACAAGCACGTCCACGTTTTGCCGCCGGCACGAAAGGACTGCTCGTCGCTGCACGCCTGCGGTCAACGCGAAAAACCCGCAAAAATCGCGGGCGAAAAAAAGCCCGGGCTTGCCCGGGCTTTTTGGTGACGAGTGACTCGTCGGATTAGTGGCCGCTGGCGCCAGCAGCACCAACACCAGTTTCCGAACGGACTTCCTGGTCAGCGTAACCAGCACGGTCTTGCTTGGCACGGTCGCTGTTGTCGAGGATCGAGAACAACCAGATACCAACGAAGCCGATAGTCATGGAGAACAGCGCCGGCGAGGTGTAGGGGAACAGTGCAGAACCCTTCGGATTACCCAACACGGCTTCCCAGATGGACGGGGAAACAACAGTCAGCGCCACGGAAGAGATCAGGCCGAGGAAACCACCGATCACAGCACCCTTGGTCGTACAGTTCTTCCACAGAACCGACATGAAGAGGACCGGGAAGTTGGCGGAAGCGGCGATGGCGAAGGCCAGGGAGACCATGAAGGCGATGTTCTGCTTTTCGAAGGCAATACCCAGGACAACGGCAACGACACCCAGAGCCATGGTGGTCATGCGGGAAACGCGCAGTTCGGAGGCGGAATCGACATTACCCTTCTTGAACACGGTGGCGTACAAGTCGTGGGAAACAGCGGAGGCACCCGACAGGGTCAGACCGGCAACCACAGCCAGAATGGTGGCGAACGCAACCGCGGAGATGAAGCCGAGGAAGATGTTGCCGCCCACAGCAGAGGCGAGGTGGATAGCAGCCATGTTACCGCCGCCCTTCAGTGCGCCCTTGGCGTCGAGGAAGGTCGGGTCGGTCAGCACGAAGCAGATGGCGCCGAAGCCGATGATGAAGGTCAGGATGTAGAAGTAACCGATCCAGGTGGTTGCCCAGAACACGGACTTGCGGGCTTCCTTGGCATCCGGCACGGTGAAGAAGCGCATCAGGATGTGCGGCAGACCAGCGGTACCGAACATCAGGGCCATACCGAAGGAGATGGCGGAGATCGGATCCTTAACGAAGGTACCCGGACCCATGATCGACAGACCCTTGGCAGCGGCAGCGGCAGCAACCGACTCAGCCGTGGCTTCCGGATTGGTCTTCAGGGCTTCAGCCAGCAGACCCTTGCCAGCCAGTTGTGCCTTGATTTCGACAGCCTTGGCGAACATCGCTTCCGGGCTGAAGCCGAACTTGACGAGCACCATGAAGGCCATGAAGGAAGCACCCGACAGCAGCAGGATCGCCTTGATGATCTGCACCCAGGTGGTGGCAGTCATACCGCCGAACAGCACGTAAACCATCATCAGCACGCCGACGATAACCACAGCCATCCAGTATTCCAGACCGAAGAGCAGCTTGATCAGCTGACCGGCACCGACCATCTGAGCGATCAGATAGAAGGCGACGACGACCAGCGTGCCGGTGGCGGCGAAGGCGCGGATCGGGGTCTGGCTGAAGCGGTAGGCGGCGACGTCGGCGAAGGTGAACTTGCCGAGGTTACGCAGACGCTCTGCCATCAGGAAGGTAATGATCGGCCAGCCGACGAGGAAGCCGATCGAGAAGATCAGACCGTCGTAGCCGTTGGCCATAACCGCGGCAGAAATACCGAGGAAGGAAGCGGCAGACATGTAGTCGCCGGCAATGGCCAGACCGTTCTGGAAGCCGGTGATGCCGCCACCGCCGGTGTAGAAGTCAGCAGCCGACTTGGTCTTGGCAGCTGCCCACTTGGTGATGTACAGCGTGCCGCCAACGAAGATGGCGAACATGACGATGGCCGTCCAGTTGGTGGCCTGCTTTTCTGCCTGACCGAGGTCAGCACCGGCCGCGTAGGCGGCGCCGGCTGCGGCCAGCATGGCGAACAGGGCCGCCAGTTGCTTGAAGGTCTTCGCCATTACATGGCCTCCTTGATGATCTGTTCCTTGAGCGCGTCGAACTCGGTGTTCGCACGGCGCACGTAGATGCCGGTAATGACGATGGTGAACAGAATGACACCAACACCGATGGGGATACCCACCGTGGTGACACCGGTGCTACCCAGCGGCTGGGCCAGGAAGGCCTTGTTGAAGGCAATGAGAGCGATGTAGCCGTAGTACACCACCAGCATGAGGATCGTCATGATCCAGCCGTAGGTGTCGCGGGTACTCACTAACTGCCGATATTTCGGGTTGGCCCGAATTTTCTCGTAAGTATTGTCGTGCATTGATTTGCTCCTCAGATCTTGTTTATAGAGGCATTGCTGCGCAGCGTAATTTACGCAGGACTTCTTACAGACAACTTACACTTTGTTGATCTTCTCTTGATTTTGGTCAACAAAAAAAGCCCCGCAATGTGCGGGGCTTCGGGATTGAGCGGATTGCCCGAGCGGGGGATTACATCCCCATGCCGCCCATGCCACCCATACCGCCCATGCCACCCATGTCGGGCATGCCGCCGGCCGGCTTGTCTTCAGCCAGTTCAGCAACCATGCACTCGGTGGTCAGCATCAGGCCGGCCACGGAGGCGGCGTTCTGCAGTGCGGTGCGGGTCACCTTGGTCGGGTCGAGAACGCCCATTTCGACCATGTCGCCGTACTCGCTGGTGGCGGCGTTGTAGCCGTAGTTACCCTTGCCGCGAACAACCTTGTCGACGACGACGGACGGCTCGTCACCGGCGTTGGCAACGATTTCACGCAGCGGGGCTTCGATGGCCTTGAGGATCAGCTTGATACCGGCGTCCTGGTCGTGGTTGTCGCCCTTCAGCGACTTGACGGCAGCACGGGCACGCAGCAGGGCGACGCCGCCGCCGGCGACGATGCCTTCTTCAACGGCGGCACGGGTAGCGTGCAGCGCGTCTTCGACGCGGGCCTTCTTTTCCTTCATTTCGACTTCGGTAGCAGCGCCGACCTTGATCACGGCCACGCCGCCAGCCAGCTTGGCAACACGCTCCTGCAGCTTTTCGCGGTCGTAATCGGAGGTGGCTTCCTCGATCTGGATGCGGATCTGCTTGACGCGGGCTTCGATGGAAGCGGCATCGCCGGCACCGTCGATAATGGTGGTGTTTTCCTTGGCGATTTCGACGCGCTTGGCCTGGCCCAGATCCTTCAGGGTAGCCTTTTCCAGCGACAGGCCAGTCTCTTCGGAGATGACGGTACCGCCGGAGAGGATGGCGATGTCTTCGAGCATGGCCTTGCGACGGTCACCGAAGCCCGGAGCCTTGACGGCAACGGTCTTGAGGATGCCGCGGATGTTGTTCACCACCAGGGTGGCCAGCGCTTCGCCATCGACGTCTTCGGCGATGATCAGCAGCGGACGGGAAGCCTTGGCGACTTGTTCCAGCACCGGCAGCAGGTCACGGATGTTGGAGATCTTCTTGTCGAAGAGCAGGATGAACGGGTTGTCGAGCAGAGCGATCTGCTTGTCCGGGTTGTTGATGAAGTACGGGGACAGGTAGCCGCGGTCGAACTGCATGCCTTCGACAACATCAAGTTCGTTGGCCAGGGACTTGCCGTCTTCAACGGTGATGACGCCTTCCTTGCCAACCTTTTCCATGGCTTCGGCGATGATGTCGCCGATCGAGGAATCGGAGTTGGCAGAGATCGAGCCCACCTGGGCGATTTCCTTGGTGGTGGTGCAGGGCTTGGAGATGACCTTCAGCTCTTCGATAGTGGCGGCAACCGCCTTGTCGATACCGCGCTTCAGATCCATCGGGTTCATGCCGGCGGCCACGTACTTCATGCCTTCGCGAACGATGGCCTGAGCCAGCACGGTGGCGGTAGTGGTGCCGTCACCAGCGATGTCGGAGGTCTTGGAAGCAACTTCCTTGACCATCTGGGCGCCCATGTTGGCGAACTTGTCCTTCAGTTCGATTTCCTTGGCGACGGAAACGCCGTCCTTGGTGACGGTCGGGCCGCCGAAGGAGCGCTCGAGCACAACGTTGCGGCCCTTCGGACCGAGGGTTACCTTGACCGCATCGGCCAGGATGTTGATGCCTTCGACCATGCGGGCGCGGGCGGAATCACCGAATTTGACTTCTTTAGCTGCCATTTGTTAGCTCCTGATTTTTGAATGTTTTCAGAGTTGACCGCAGATTACTTCTGCAGAACACCCATGATGTCTTCTTCGCGCATGACCAGGACTTCCTGACCATCAACCTTGACGGACTGGCCGGCGTACTTGCCAAACAGAACGCGATCGCCGACCTTGACGTCGAGGGCGATGTGCTTGCCGGCGTCGTCACGCTTGCCCGGACCGACAGCCAGCACTTCACCCTGATCCGGCTTTTCACCAGCGGAATCGGGGATGACGATGCCGGAAGCGGTGGTGCGCTCGGCTTCGACGCGCTTGACGATGACACGGTCGTGCAAAGGACGGATATTCATAGACTGACTCCTGATAATGAGTTGCAACAAACTTGAAATTGGCCGCCGGCGCTTGGCGCCGGACCGGGACCGCCTGAACGGTGCTGTTAGCACTCGCCGTCGGTGAGTGCTAATAATAGGGGCGGGATATAGACATTTCAAGTCGACCCGACGGCTTTTTTTGATTTTGCCGCGATGCGCGGCTCAGGCCTCGAAGACCCGGTAGGTGTTCCGCCCGGCGTCCTTGGCTTCGTACAAGGCCTGATCGGCATGGCGCTTCAGCTCATCGGCCTGCGTACCATGCCCGGGGAAGATGGCCACGCCGAGGCTGGCCGAGACATCAATGATCGCGACGCCGAGCGCGTAGGGAACCGACAGATCGGCAACGACACGGCGGGCAATTTCCTCCACCCGCTCGGGCGACCCGGCGCGCGTGGCAATTACTGCAAATTCATCACCGCCCAGCCGGGCGACGACATCGGAGTCCCGCACCGCCGCCCGCAGGCGTCGGGCTACTTCGATCAGCAATTCATCACCGACCGCGTGGCCATACTGGTCATTGACTGGCTTGAAGCGATCGAGATCGACATACATCAGCGCAAAACCACTCTGGTGCCGGCCGGCCTGAGCAAGCACATGCTGCAAGCGCTCATCAAAAGTGCTGCGATTGGCGAGTTCGGTCAAAGGATCGACGCTGGCGCGGTATTGCAGCAACGCCTCGTTTTCCTTGCGCTCGGTGATATCGGAGAAAGTCACCACATAGCGTCCGACGCCCACCTGCGCCTCACCGATGCGAGCGATCGCTGCCTGCAGGGGGAACAATTGGCCGCCCTTGCGGATACCCCACAACTCGCCGTGCCAATAGCCCTTATCATGCAAATGCCGGCGGATTTCGGCAACCGCCTCGGCATCGTCCCCTTCACGAACCAGATTGATCGCCGGCGTACCGATCACCTCGTTCGGTCGATAGCCGGAAATGACGGTGAACGCCGGATTAACATCGATGACACGGCGCTTGCCATCGATCACGACGATGCCCTCAACCGCGTTCTGCATCACCGCACCGGCAATCAGCAGCGCGTTTTCGCGCCGCTTGCGCTCTTCGACCTCGACCTGCAAGCTGGCATTTGCCTGCGACAGGGCCTGCGTCCGATCCACGATCAACTGCTCCTGCCCGGCGGCCAACTCCTGCAGGGCCACGAAATGTCGTCGGGCGCGGGCGATGATGAAGTGCAGCAACAGGGCAATGGTCAGGCAGGCTGCGCCGGTGACCAGCAGGGCACGCTGCCGCTGCTCATCGCGCACCTTGAGCGCATCGGCGGCCGGCATGCTGACGCTGATACCACCGCGCACCTGCCCCAGCTGATAGCCCTGTGACTGATGGCACGTCAGACAGGCCCGCTTGACGAACAAGGGCGCCATGTAGCGATGCACCGGTACGCCATCGGTTTCGATCAGCGAAAGACGCTCACGCTGGCGTCCGGTTTCGAACATTGCCAGGCTCTCGGTCTCCCAGGCATCCGCCTGATTCGCCGGCCGGATCGGCTTGAGGCTGGTGATGTGGTATTTGACGCCGTCGGCTTTCTCTGCGATTTCGGCAATCTGCCGCGTCATGTAGGCCGGATTGATCATCGTCAGGCGGGTGCCGTCCGTCGTCACCAGATCGCGCTTAGGATGCTCCAAATAGGGGTTAGGCTTCCCCAGGTCACTAACCGGCACATAGACGCCGCCATGCTGCGCGTTCCAGTCGCGCGTCAGCTCAACCAGACGGAAAAGCACGGCGCCCCGTTCGCGGGCCAAGGTCGCCATCGCCTCATCGGCATGACGAAAGTCCGCAGAAACACTGAGCGCTCCCAAACCAGCCGTCAGCAGATAGGCAAGCACCACCAGCCAGCCGTGCCGACGACCGGTAACGGAAACGCGTGGAGGGTTGTTGATTGCCATCGCATAAATGATAGCGCAGGCAAGCAAATGACATCTATCCCAAAAAAACAAACCTCGCGCCAAACGAATGATCAAGCCGCACACGACTATTACTTAGCGGATATCCGGCATACAATCATTTAATGATCCAGCCGTTGATCACCAGAGATACACCCAGAGCACACAACAATGAAAAACAATCAGCCAGTAAGCCAGAAAGAAGTCCCTTTCCCGCCCGATCGCTACCTTGTCTCGAAGACCGATCTCAAAGGCGTGATCACCTATTGCAACGACGCCTTTGTCGACATCAGCGGCTTCTCGCGCGATGAGCTGATCGGCAAGAGCCACAACATCGTTCGCCACCCCGACATGCCGATGGCGGCCTTTGATGACCTATGGAAGACGATCAAGTCGGGGCTGCCCTGGCGTGGCGCAGTCAAGAACCGCTGCAAGAATGGCGACCACTACTGGGTCGAAGCTTTTGTCGTACCACTCAAGAGAAATGGCGAGATCACCGGCTACATGTCCGTGCGCACGCAGCTCTCTGCCGACAAGAAGGCAGCGGCTGAAAATTTGTACCGGACCGCCGGCCTCAATGGCAGACTGCCCCGCACCGGCCGCCGCAGCCTGGCAATTGGCCCACGCTTGTGGGCTGCCATGGCGGTGCTGGTGGTTCTGATGGCGATCATCGGCTTCTTCGGCCTGCGCAGCCTGTCGAGCGCCAACGATGAACTGAACGCGATCTACCGCGACAACCTGCTGCCGTCGAACAGTGTTAACAAGATGCTGTACCACCTGGCCGACAACCGCTCGCAAATCATGCTCGGCTTGCAGCACGATCCGGGCAATCCGAACTCCAAGCTCCACGATCACCCGATTGAGTTTCACACGGATGCACGTGCGAAGAACCGCGAGATCATCAACGCCGAGCTGGAGAGCCTGAACAAACTGGCACTGACCGACAAGCAGAAGACGCTGCTCGCCAAGTTCGGCGACACCCGCGAGCGTTACTCCAAGGAGGGGATCGCGCTGGCCAGCAACCTGCTGAAGGAAGGCAAGTTTGTCGAGGCCAACGCCTTGTTGCTGCTCAAGATCAATCCGCTGTACGCCGAGCTGAAACGGGATGCCGATGCCCTGCTCCAGCAACTCGCCAGCGATGCCGAGGCGAGATACACCACCGCCAAGGCGGATTACGACGCCACTCGCAACCTGAGCATCGGCCTCATCGTCGCGGCGGCGTTGATCGCTGCCATCGGCGGGGCGCTTCTGGTTTCAGCCATCGTCACGCCACTGCGCAAGACCATGCAGCACTTCGACCGCATCGCCGAGGGCAAGCTGACCGATGAAATCGACATCAGCGGCCGCGATGAGCCGGGCCTGCTGATGTGCAACCTCGCGACCATGCAAGGCACGATCAAGGCGATGCTGGATGAGATCAACACCGCCTCGCATGCGATTGACCAGCGTTGCCGCCTGCTTGAGGAACAAATGTCGCGTGTTTCGGCGCAATCCGAACAGCAACAGGCGAGCGTCGAGGGCGTCGCCGCCGCGACCGAAGAATTCAGCCAGTCGGTGCAGGAAGTCGCCGCCAATGCCGAAGACACCGCCTCGGCGGCCCGCGATTCGCAGACGCAGGTGGCGCAGAGCAATACCAATATCAGCCAGAGCATGGCGGCGACCACCCGCGTCGTCGAAGCGGTGACCAGCTCGAACACCACCATCGACCAGCTCAACCAATCGATTGCCAAGATCGGCGACATCACCCGCGTCATTGCCGACATCGCCAGCCAGACCAATCTGCTGGCCCTGAATGCCGCCATTGAAGCCGCCCGCGCCGGCGAACAGGGCCGCGGCTTTGCCGTGGTTGCCGACGAGGTACGCAAACTGGCCGAGCGAACCACCACCTCCACCGCCGACATCAATGCCACGGTCAGCGAAATCCAGAGCGTCACCGCGCAGGCGGTGGCGAGCATGGATCTGGCGGCGCAGGAAGTCGACAACGGTATCGGCAAACTGCGCGAGAGCGTTGCCGGACTCGAGGGCATCACCCATTCGTCGAGCCAGGTATCGCTGATGGCCGCGCAGATTTCGGACGCTGCCCGTCAGCAGGGCATCGCCTCGGAAGAAGTCGCCAGCAGCATGCAGCAGATCACCGACCTGATCGAGCAGAACACCCACTCTGCCCGTTCGGCAAAGGTAGCCGCCGACGAACTGCTGACCACCTCGCGCCAGCTGGAAGCGTTGATCGGCAGCTTCGAGCTGTATCGCCGCTAGACGCCAGCGCGCACCGGCATGACAATGGGGGCTTTCGCCCCCATTGTTTTTTCTGCCCATGAAACTGCTGACCCCGGTGCGCCTCGGCGCCCTCGAACTGAAGAACCGCGTCGTCATGGCGCCGCTCACCCGCTGCCGCTGCGACAACGCCGGCTACGTGCCGACGCCGATGATGGCCGAGTACTACGCCCAGCGCGCCGGTGCCGGCCTGATCATTTCCGAAGGCACCATCGTTTCGCCACAGGGCCGCGGCTACCCCTTCACCCCCGGTATCTGGTCGGATGAGCAGGTTGCCGGCTGGCGCCTCGTCACCGATGCCGTGCACGCCCGTGGCGGGCTGATCGTCTGCCAGCTCTGGCACTGCGGCCGCCTGTCGCTGCCGGAATTCCACGACGGCCAGCCACCGGTGGCGCCCTCTGCGGTGAACCCGGAATGGGACATGTTTTCGCTCACCGGCCAGCCGCGCACCGTGACGCCGACGGCACTGAGCCGTGACGACATCAAGGCGGTGGTCGCCGACTTCCGCCGCGCCGCTGCCAATGCCATGGCAGCCGGCTTCGACGGGGTCGAGATCCACTCCTCCAACGGCTACCTCTTCCACCAGTTCTTCTCGGCGCAATCCAACCTGCGCACCGACGAATACGGCGGCAGCCACGAAAACCGTGCGCGGATTTTCTTCGAGGTACTCGATGCCGTCGGCGAAGTCATGCCGCTGAACCGTGTCGGCTTCCGTCTCAATCCGATGCTCAACCGCTTCCACGGCCTGAATGTCGATACCGACACCGTGCCGATGTGGACGCATGTCGTCGAGCGCGCCAACCGCTACGACCTGGCCTTCCTGCACCTGACCGAGCCGCTGCACCCGAAACAGGTCGCCGACACCCCGGGCGCGCTGCTCGATGTCGGCGCCCACTTCCGGCCGCTGGCGACGATGCCGATCATCACCAACGGCGGCCTTGACCGCGACAAAGGCGAAGCGCGGCTGCAAGCCGGGCTGGCCGATGCTGTTGCCTACGGTCAGGCGTGGATCGCCAACCCGGACCTGGTCGAGCGCTTTGCCGCCGGGGCGCCGCTCAACGCCCCCGACCGCGACACCTTCTACGCCGGCGGCGAACGCGGCTACCTCGACTACCCGACGCTGAACGCATGATCCGCCATCTTGCCATCCTGTTGCTGGCCACCGCCGGTCTGGCCCATGCCGACCTGCCGCCACCGGTCGCGCAAGCGCTGAAGGCCGCGCAGATTCCTGCCACCAGCGTCGGCGTCGTCGTCCAGCCGGTGGATGCGAAGACGCCGCTGGTCGCCCACAACGCCAGTGCCGCCATGAATCCGGCTTCGGTGATGAAGCTGGTCACCACCTATGCCGCGCTCGACCTGCTCGGCCCGGCGCATACCTGGAAGACCGGCGCGTGGACCGACACGGCGCCGCTCGACGGCGTGCTCAACGGCAACCTCTACCTCAAGGGCAGCGGCGACCCGCGACTGGCCATCGAACATCTGTGGAGCCTGCTGCGACAGGTGCGCGTGCGCGGCGTCGAACGCATCAGCGGCGACATCGTGCTCGACCGCACGGTGTTCAACATCGCCAGCATTGACCCCGGCGCCTTCGATGACAAGCCGATGCGCCCCTACAACGTCGGCCCCAACGGCCTGCTGCTCAATTTCCAGTCGCTGCGCTTCACGCTGCTGCCGGACAACGGCAAGCCGCGGGTGCTGATGGAAACGCCGAGCGACGGCCTGCGCGTGGACAACCAGCTGCGCGCCAGCGAAGGCGCCTGCGGCAGCGACTGGAAGGACCGCATCAGCCTGCGCCTGATTCCGGAGAACAGTAGTCAGCGACTAGAATTCACCGGCAGCTTCGCCGCCGCCTGCGGCGAAAAGACGCTCAACCTCGCCCCGCTGCCGGCCGACCGCCATGCCGAAGGCCTCATCCGGGCGCTGTGGCGGGAACTCGGCGGCAACCTGAGCGGGCAGGTGCGCGAAGGCCGTACCCCCGCCGGCACCCGCCTGCTGACCCAGCACGAATCGGCACCGCTGGCCGATGCCGTGCAGGACATCAACAAGTTCAGCAACAACGTGATGGCGCGGCAGGTTTTCCTGACGCTGGGCAATGATTCTGCTCCAGCCACCGCCGAACGCGCCCGACAGCGCATTACTGACTGGCTGGCAGCGCGCAACCTGCGCTTTGCCGAACTGGTGCTCGACAACGGCTCCGGCCTGTCGCGCATTGAGCGGATCAGCCCCGACAGCCTCAACCGCCTGCTGCTCGATGCCTGGAAAAGCCCGGTGATGCCGGAATTCATTTCCAGCATGCCGATTGTCGGCATTGACGGGACCATGAAGAAGCGTCTCAAGGAGGCCAGCGCCACGGGCCGTGCCCACATCAAGACCGGCACGCTCGATGGCGTGAAGACGGCCGCCGGCTACGCGCTGGATGCGCAGGGGCGGCGCTATGCCGTCACCTTCTTCATCAACCACCCGCGCGCCCAGGCCGGCAGCGCCGCCATTGATGCGCTGATCGACTGGGTGGCCCAGCGCCGGGCCGGCGAAAAACCGCCGGTGCTCGAAAGTGACTGAAGCGCCCCTTTTCCCGACCGCCACGCTCGACGCCGCCGGCCTCAACCGCCAGCATCTATTCGATCTGGCGGCACTGCCGGACACGGTAGGCGCCACGCTGGGCGACACCACTGGCTTCAGCCAGCTACTGCTCATCGGCCACGGTGGGCGGCGGTTGTGGGAGTGCGTGCAGGCCAGCGGCATCGGCGGCAGCGACCCGATTGACGACTACACGCGTCAGACGCTGGCCGAGTGGTTTGCCCGCGAACTGCCGGGCAGCGACTACCGCATCCTCTACCCCGGCGAGGCGCCGGTCGGCCTGCAGGCATTTGGCGAACTCGCCGGCTGGCATCACCCGACGCCCTTCCGGGTCGGCATCGACGCGAAATGGGGCAGCTGGTTTGCCTATCGCGCAGCCGTACTTTGCACCACCCGATTTTCGCCGTTTTTTCGGGTTGACCGAAGCTCACCCTGCGCCACCTGCATCGAACGCCCCTGCGTCGCCGCCTGCCCGGCCAATGCGCTGGCCGGGGAGAATTTCGACCTCGACGCCTGCCTCCACTGGCGCATGGACCCCGCATCCACCTGCGCCGACACCTGCCTTGCCCGCCTCGCCTGCCCGGTCGGCGCCGAACATCGTTATGATGCTGCCCAGATCCGCCACAGTTACGGCCGCTCGCTGGACATGCTGCGGCACTACCTTAAAGGCTGAGAACACCCATGCGCCAACTGCTCGTTTTCATTCACCTCGCCGGCATCATCGTCTGGGTCGGCGGCATGGTTTTCGCCCATTTTTTCCTGAGGCCGGTGGCCACAGACCTCCTGCCACCACCGCAACGCCTGCCGCTGATGGCCGGCGTGCTCGGACGCTTCTTTGCTGCCGTGGCACTGGCGATTGCCGCCATCATCGGCAGCGGGCTGGTGCTGATGCTGGGAACCGGTTTTTCCGGCAGCCCGTGGTTTTGGCACTTCATGCTCAGCAACGGCCTGCTGATGACCGTCATCTTCATGGTCATCTACGGCATCCGCTACCCGCGCCTGAAACAGGCGGTGGCCGCTGCCGACTGGCCGGCTGGCGGCGCGGCAATGAACGGTATCCGTCAGCTAGTGGTGATCAACCTGCTATTGGGCACCCTCACCATCGCCGTCGCGCTGCTCGGCCCGCTGGCCGGCTAAATTCAGGAACGGTCAGGCCCCGCCTGCGCCGCCCGCCACTGCAACCAGTGCAGGACGCGTGCAAACAGGGCTTCCGGCTGCACCGGCTTGGCCAGATAGTCGTTCATGCCCGCCTCAAGGCAGGCTTTGCGGTCTTCCTCGAAGGCGTTGGCGGTCATCGCGATCACCGGCAAACCCGCCAGCGTCGGCTGACGACGCAGGCGGCGCGTCGCTTCCAGACCGTCCATGACCGGCATCTGCACATCCATCAGCACCAGATCGTAAGGCGTTTGCGCCAGGACTTCGAGCGCCGCCTCGCCATCACCGGCCACATCCACCGATAACAGCAAATCCTCCAGCAGCTCGACCACGACATCGCGATTGATCGGGTTGTCATCGACGACCAGCACCATGCGTCCGGCGAAGTGGTGGCGCAGCAGAGCCTCGGGCGAATCGCCCTGATCCGGCGTGCCGGCGGCATCATTCGGCAAGCTGCGCGCGAGGCGGACCGTGAACCAGAAACGGCTGCCGACGCCCGGCGTGCTCTCGACACCGGCATCGCCGCCCATCAACTGCGCGATGCGTCGGGTAATGACCAGCCCGAGGCCACTGCCGCCATGGGTGCGGGTAGTCGAACTATCGGCCTGTACGAAAGGCGAGAAGAGCGTATCCAGCACTTCGGCTGGAATGCCTGGACCGGTATCGGCGACCTCGAAGCGTAGCAGCAGGCCGTCCGCATCCTCCGTCAGCAGACGGCAACCGACACTGACATGACCGTGGGCGGTGAATTTGACGGCGTTGCTCGCGTAATTGAGCAGTGCCTGACGGATGCGCGTGGGATCACCGCGCAGCCCTGGCGGCAGGTTGTCGCAGTTTGCCTGCAAGCTCAGGCCCTTGGCAGCTGCCTCGTCAGCGAGCACCGCCACCACGTCGGCACACAGCCCGGCCGGGATGACATCAATCGCCTCCAGCGTCATCTTGCCGGCTTCAATCTTGGACAGGCTGAGGACATCGTTGATCAGCCCCAGCAGATGTTTGCCAGCCTGGTCGATTTTCTCCAGCCACGCCAGCTGCGCTTCCGGCAAGCCCTCGCGCCGCAACAGATAGACCATGCCGTTGATGGCATTGAGCGGCGTGCGGATTTCGTGGCTCATGTTGGAAAGGAAGGTGCTCTTGGCACGGTTGGCCGCTTCGGCCTCATCCCGCGCCAGGCTGAGTTCGTGCGTGCGTGCCTCGACCAGGCTCTCCAGCCGTTCGCGATACTGCGCCAGCTCCGCTTCGACCTGCTTGCGCTCGGTCACATTGCGGGCGCTGCCAACGGTACCGATGACCTGGCCCTGGTCGTCGATGAACGGTGCTTTCTGAACATCAAAACAGACATAGCGCCCACGAACGTTGCCGGCTTCCTCAAATTGTGACGCCCGGCCGGCAGCCAGTGTCTCGCCATCGGTATCGAGACACAGCTCACCGAAGGTATGCCAATCAGGCGCATCGGCGCGTGCCGCCCGTTCCCGGGTCGCGAAGTAAAGATCGTCGCGGCCGACCGGCTCGTCCGTGCTGCTTGCCCCGAGGAGCTGCTCACACAGGGCCTTGTTGGCGAAACGATAACGCCCGTCGAGATCCTTCGCCCAGATCATATCCGGCACGTTGTCGCACATCATGCGCAGCATGCCGGCCAGCGCGCTGGCGCTGGCCTCGCTCTCGCGCAGCGCCGTTTCGACGCGCTGCCGCTCGTGCATTTCGTCGCTCAGGCGCATGTTGGCTTCAATAGCCTGGGTCGTCCAACGGGTGTTGGCCAGCGCCTTACGCAGGACAACCATGGTCAGGACGAAACAGACAGCGGACAAAACCAGGAACAATGGTTTGTCCGTCGTGACACCATGCACCAGATAACGCCCACCCGGCGGCAGCATCGCACCCACACTCAAGGCCAGGTAGTAGGCAGGCACGACCGCGTAAGCGAGCGTCAGCACGGTCATGATGGTGATACAGAGCATCACCGCACAGGCGTGGGCAAACATGCTTGCCTCGAGCGGGACGAGCATGGCGCCGAAGGCGCAGGAAAGGCCAACCACCAGCCCGAAAATGACCCGCTGGCGCAGAAAGCCGGGCGCATTCTCCTGCGTCAGGCCACGTTGCTTGATCTTGTAATCGAAAACAGCCAGGGCGGCGGTCACCGTCAGTACAAACGAGGCCCAGCCAAGCCAGACCGGTGTGGCCACACCTGCCGTAAAGAGAATGTAGGCAAAAAGCAGGGTTGCAATGGCGATGCCGGCCATGTTGCCGGCGGCGTGCCCGAAGAAGGTCTCAATGCGAACAAGACCTACACGCTGCTCAAAGCTCAGGTGGCGAACGTCGGCACTGAAGCCGTGCAGCGAGAGAAAATCTGTTTTCATTGCTCACCCCGTTTTTCAGTTCACCCGACCGGCCGCACGCCGGACAGCGCCAACCAGCCACGCACGACGCGGTAACCGACCCACAGACCGAGCAGTGCGATCAGGATCCACGCCAGCGGAATGCCGATGAGGGTAATGATCAGCAGGCCATAAACCACCAGCCAGAGCAGCGTGAACCAGAAGGTGCGGATCTGCCAGACGAAGTGGCTTTCCAGCCAGGTGCCACGGACATCGCTGCGCTTGAGGTAATTGAGGAGGACCGCGATCAGCGACGGCAGGCCGAAGACGAAGCCGCCTGCCACCGTCGCCGACGAGGTGACGCCGATGACCACCGCTGCGGCATGCAGGCCGTAGATGACGTGCGTCAGTTGCACCAGCGAGGGACGGACACCTTGCAGGTCGGGCGCGGGGACGGGTTCGTTCATGATGCCTCCGGCAGAAGTTTTTGCAGGAAAAGCGCCTGACCGGCGGCCGGATCAAGCACGTAGGGCGCAAAGCCGGCGTGCTCGTAAGCGACCAGCGCGGCGGTGTTATTGGACAGCACTTCCAGCGTCAGCTTGCAGCAGCCGAGATCGCGCGCCCGCTGCTCGGCCCAGGCGAGCAAGGCCCGCCCGATACCCCAGCCGCGATAGTCGGCATGGACAACCACATCGTGAATATTGAGCAGCGGCCGCGCAGCGAAGGTGGAAAAACCGGTGAAGCAGTTGATCAGGCCAACCGGCGTTTCGCCGCCATCGTCAGCCGCCAGCCAGGCCAGGGCGCCATGAAAACCGGGAAACACCCGCAGCTCGCGCACCAGATGACCGCGGGCGTGCTCGCTCAAACCCTCGCCACCACCCATCGGGTCCTGTGCGTAGTGATCGAGCAGATCCAGCCAGGCCCGCGAAATCGGGCCGTTTTTCAGGTCGACCGCAGCCAGGCGCAAGTTCATAGGCCGAGCTCACCCCACATCGCATCGACGCGTTTTTTCACGTCAGCATCCATGACGATCGGCCGCCCCCACTCGCGATTGGTCTCGCCCGGCCACTTGTTGGTGGCGTCGATGCCCATTTTCGAACCGAGGCCGGCGACCGGGCTGGCGAAATCGAGGTAGTCGATCGGCGTGTTGTCGACCAGCGTCGTGTCGCGCGTCGCGTCGAAACGGGTGGTCATCGCCCAGATCACTTCCTTCCAGTCGCGGATGTCGATGTCGTCGTCCACCACGATGATGGTCTTGGTATACATGAACTGGCGCAGGAAGGACCAGATGCCGAACATGATGCGCTTGGCGTGGCCGGGGTAGGCCTTCCGGATGCTGACGATGGCCATGCGGTACGAGCAGCCTTCGGGCGGCAGGTAGAAATCGACGATTTCCGGGTACTGCTTCTGTAGCAGTGGCACGAAGACCTCGTTGAGCGCGACGCCGAGCACGGCCGGTTCGTCGGGCGGCTTGCCGGTATAGGTGCTGTGGTAGATCGGGTTCTTGCGCATGGTGATGCGCTCGATGGTGAACACCGGGAACTCGGCCTGCTCGTTGTAGTAACCGGTGTGGTCACCGTACGGCCCTTCGAGCGCCATTTCGCCGGGGTGAATCACCCCTTCGAGCACGATTTCCGCCGAGGCCGGCACTTGCAGCGTCGAACCGAGGCATTGTGTCAGTTCGGTCTTGCCGCCGCGCAAGAGGCCGGCGAACTGGTATTCGGACAGCGAATCCGGCACCGGCGTTACGGCGCCGAGGATGGTCGCCGGATCGCAACCCAAGACCACCGCCACCGGGAAAGGCTGGCCCGGGTTGGCCAGCTGGTGCTCGCGAAAATCCAGTGCCCCGCCACGATGCGCCAGCCAGCGCATGATCACCTTGTTCGGCCCCAACACCTGCTGACGGTAGATGCCGAGATTCTGCCGGTTCTTGTGCGGCCCGCGCGTCACCACCAGCCCCCAGGTGATCAGCGGCGCGATGTCGCCCGGCCAGCAGTGCTGGATCGGCAGTTTCGCCAGATCGACATCCTTGCCTTCCCAGACGACTTCCTGACAGGGCGCGTTCGACACCTTTTTCGGCGTCATGTTGAGCACCTGCTTCAAGATCGGCAGCTTGTCCCAGGCGTCCTTGAGGCCCTTCGGCGGCTCGGGTTCCTTGAGGTAGGCGAGCAGCTTGCCGACTTCGCGCAGGGCCTGTACCGACTCCTCGCCCATGCCCAGCGCCACCCGTTTCGGCGTGCCGAACAGGTTGGCGAGCACCGGGATCTCCTGCTTGCGTCCCTGCGTCGTCGGGCGCTCGAAAAGCAACGCCGGCCCGCCGGCACGCAGCACCCGGTCGCCGATCTCGGTCATTTCAAGATGGGTATCGACCGGCGTCGTGATGCGTTTCAATTCGCCGGTTCTTTCCAGTTGCGACATGAAGTCGCGCAGGTCATGGTATTTCATCGAATTCGATATCTCTGATGGCACTGCGCGCAACCGGCAGTCAGTTGCGGCAACAGTGCCTGAGCTGTTTCCCGGTCGCCGGTCAGGGCAACGGTCGCAAAGTCGCTGGCGGCCTTGTAGCTATCAAGCGCCAGCGTGCGCATTTCTTCAGGCAGGTATTGTTCCGGTTGTGCCACTTTGTCCAGTTTACGGTGATTTCCCCAAAGCGCCACGCCCAGTTGCAATCGCGCCACCTCGCCGGCGTCGTTGACCTTGCCGGCAGCCAGGAGACGCATCACCTCATCCAGCGCCGACATGCGGCCGCGCATCTCCTCGCGCATCGCCAGACGTGCTGGCGAAGGCATACGCACGAGCTGACGCGCGTCATCCGGAGTGACCGCGGCAGCGATCGGCCGAGTGCTCGGGACTGCAGGCTTGGCAGGAACAGTGCGCTTCTTTGGCGCCGCCCGTGAAGCGGGCAGTGCTTTAGCCGTCGGCTTAACTGTTGGGACGGTTTTTCCAGGCACAGCCAAGGCCGGCTGCACCCACAGGCTGCAGGCCATCAGGATCAGACCGATTGGTGTTTTCACCGCGTCCGGTACGAATAGTGGCAACCGACACAGGCGCCCGTCAGGTTCGGCAGCAACGCCATCGCCTTGTCGCGCTCGCCGGCTTTGGCGGCTGTTGCGAACTCGCTGACGGCCTTGTGGCCGTCCATGCCGATGCCGTGCATGGCCGGTGGCATGTGCGGGCCGGGGCGGGCATCCATCGGTTTGGCGCGGTGCTTGCCCATCGAAGCTACGCCGAGCTTGGCCTCCGCCACCTCGCCGGCCTCGGCCAGCTTGCCGCTGCCGACCAGTGTCAGTACCTCATTGAGCGCCGCCAGATTTTCCAGCATCTCCTGGCGCAGGGATTCCTGCGCTGCGGGCGGCAAGGGCGCCAGGGGGCGCGTATCTTCGGCGTGCGTGGCGGCTGCTGCGGTCAACGCGAAAAACAGCAAAAAACGGGCAAGCTTCACGGCAGGCTCCTTCCGGAAATCAGGTAATCGGCGACGATGCCGGCGAAGATCGCCAGCCCGACGTAGTTGTTGTGCAGAAAGGCCTTGAAGCAGGCCATCCGCTCGCGGCCACGAATCCAGGTGTAATGCACGCCCATGATCGCCGCGGCCACCAGCAGGCCGACGTAGTAAGCCGCGCCCAGTTGCAGGGATACGCCCACCCCGACGAGGATCGCCAGTGTCGCCCCGTAGCACAGCATCACTGCCGCGACATCGAATCGCCCGAAGGTGATGGCCGAGGTCTTGATGCCGATTTTCAGGTCGTCCTCGCGATCCACCATCGCGTATTCGGTGTCATAGGCGACCGCCCAGAAGACATTGGCCAGCAACAGCGCCCAGGCCACCACCGGCACGCTGCCGAGATGGGCCGCATAGGCCATCGGGATGCCAAAACCGAAGGCAATGCCGAGGTAGGCCTGCGGAATGGCGAGAAAACGTTTGGTGAAGGGGTAGCTGGCGGCGAGAAAAACTGCCGGTATCGACATCCAGATCACCAGCCGGTTACCGAGCATCAGCACCAGCGCGAAGGCCAGCAGCGAGAGCACGGCGAACAGCGCCAGCGCCTCTTTGGTCGTGACCCGGCCGGCAGTCAGCGGGCGCTCCTTGGTCCGCTCGACATGGCGATCGAAATCGCGGTCGGCGTAGTCGTTGATGACGCAACCCGCCGAGCGCATCAGCACCGTCCCCAGCACAAAGACCAGCACCACCACCCAGTCCGGCCGCCCGGCACCGGAGAGCCAGACACCCCACAACGTCGGCCACAGCAGAAGCAGAATGCCGATCGGCTTGTCGAGCCGCATCAGCTTTTCGTAGAGATCGAGTTTTTCCTTGAGTGCCGGCCAGTTCATTCTCCGATTTTAGCCTGCCTTGCCGGTTGACCGCAGAGCCCGCTGGCTTTTTCGGAACTGTTATGCCTTTTGTCGTAAGCATGCTTGTCCCGGCGGGGTGAAAGGCGGAGAATTGAAACACCTACAAATAACAAGGCTTTCCTCCGGGGGCCACCCACACACCATGTCCGCCAGCCGCAGTATCCGCTTCATCTGCCTTCTGCTCGCCTTCTGGGCAGCGCAGGTATTCGGGCAGACAGCCACACCGCTGCGCATGGGCATCATGCCCTTCAACAGCCCGGTGACGCTGCTCAAGACACATCAGCCGCTGATACGACATCTTGAAGCCAGTCTCGGCCGGGCCGTGGTGGTAAATACCTCCAGCGACTACACCACCTTCGTCAACCAGTTGCTGGACGGCCAGTTCGACATCGCCATCGCCGGGCCGCACTTCGCCAGCATGGCGAAAGCGCGCGGGGCGACCCTGCTGGTGCGCTACAAGGCGGAACTGCAACCGGTGTTCGTCGTGCGCCAAGACTCGGCGATCCGCTCACCAGACGATCTACGCGGCACCCGCATCGGCCTCTCCAGCCCCTTGTCGATGTCCTCCATCGGCGGGGTCAAGTGGCTGCAGGATCAAGGCCTTGCTCTGGGCAAGGATTTCCGCGTCCGCGACTACAGCTCGCACGGCGCCGCCATCGCTGCCGTAGCTGTCGGTGACATTGATGCGGCGCTGACCACCCACACGCCCCTGCGCCAGGTGCCCGAGGACGTCCGGAACAAAACCCGGGTACTTCCTAGCGAATTGCGCACGCCGCATCTGATTACCGTCGCCAGCGCCAAACTCGGCAACCGGGAGACGGCGCGCCTGCGGCAAGCGCTCCTGAGCTTCGAGCGCACACCGGCCGGCGAAGCGTTTTTCCGCGAAACGGGTTACTTGGGCTACAGCGAAGTCTCCGCCGCCGACCTGCAAAGCCTCAAGCCCTTTGTCGAACTGACGGTGGACATGATGAGGCTGCGCCCGTGAGCATTCCCGGTGCCAGCGGCAGCCTGCGCTTGCGGCTGATCATCGCCAGCCTGTCGGTACTCGTCCTCGTCATCGCCCTGCTGCTCGGCAACAGCCTGCGCCTGATCGATCATCACCTGCTCGAACAGACCGAGCGGCGCCTGGTTGCCACCGAACTCGCCTACAAAACCGCGGTGGCGATCCCCCTGCTCAGCCAGGACTACGCCACCCTGCGCGAAATCCTCGATGGCTGGCGCCAGGCCGACGACATCCCTTATCTCGTGGTCACCGCGACCGATGGACGCCGCCTCGCCAGTTCCGGCTGGCCGGATGACGCGCCTCTCCCCGAGGCCAGCAAGCAACTGCAGCCGGGAACAACGCATCATGTCGTTTTCCCGATCGAACTCGCGGGCCAGCAGCTGGGCAGCCTGCATTACGGCCTCTCCCTGCAACGGCTGGCGACGGCGCGCCAGGAACTCCTCAGCCAGGGCGCGATGATTGCGCTCGCCGGTTTGATATTTGCGGTACTGGCACTTTCCGGCATTGCCTATTGGCTGACGCGCCACCTCAAGCTGCTGGCGGAAGCCAGCAGCCGGATTGCCGACGGTGATTACCGGGCTCCGCTGCCGCCAACGGCCAAGGACGAAATCGGTCTGCTCACCCGCAACTTCGCCCGGATGAGTGCCGCGATTGAGGCCAGGATCAACGAGCAGGCGGCCAGCCTGGCGCGCCAACAGGCCATTTTCGATGCCGTCGGCGAAGGCGTTTACGGCATTGACCGTGAAGGCCGCTGCATCTTCGCCAACCCGGCCACCAGCACGCTGCTGGGCTACGCTGAAAACGAGCTGATCGGGCAGGACACGCACGCGCTGATTCACCACACGCATCCAGACGGCCGCCCCTATCCCGCCTCGGAGTGCCCGTTACACAGCATCACCCCGGACAGCCCCCGCATCAGCCGCGAGGACATTTTCTGGCGCAAGGATGGCAGCAACCTGCCGGTGATCTTCACGGTCACGCCGATGGTGCAGGACGGCGAAATGATCGGTGCCGTCATCGCCTTCCGTGACATCACGGCGTTGCGCAAGGCGATGACCGCCCTGCGCGAGAGCAACGAGCAGTTGAGCAGTTTCATCAACACCCTGCCGGATGTCGTGGTGATCAAGGATGGCGAGAATCGCTGGCAGCGGATCAACCGCGCCGCGGAACGGGTACTGCAACTGGAAAATCACCCCTGGCCGGGGAAGACCAATGAACAACTGGCCAGCGACCGTCCGGAATTTGCGGCTTTTCATACTACTGCGGCGCGTAGCGACGAGGAAACCTGGCAGCGTGGCGAACTGACGCTGGCGATTGAAAACCTGGCAGGCGATGACGGCGAGCCGCGCGTCAGCGAAGTACGCAAAATGCCACTGTATTCTGCCCAAGGCGAGCGCAAGGCGCTGATGGTCATTGCCCGAGACATCACCGAACGCCTGCGTGCCGAAGCCGAACTGGAACAGCACCGGCAGCATCTTGAGGAACTGGTCACCCGGCGTACCGAAGAACTCAGTGTCGCCAAGGCTGCCGCCGAAGCCGCCAATATCGCGAAAAGCGCCTTCCTGGCCAACATGAGCCACGAGATTCGCACACCGCTCAATGCGATTACCGGCATGGCGCACCTCATCCGGCGCAGCGGCATCACCCGCGAGCAAGCGGACAAACTCGACAAACTGGAAGCGGCCGGCAGCCACCTGCTGGACATCATCAACACCATCCTCGACATCTCCAAGATCGAAGCCGGGAAATTCACCCTCGAGGAAATCGACGTCCGGGTCGAAAGCCTGTTTGCAAATATTGTCTCGATGCTGCAGACGCGGGCTGACGACAAGCATCTGCAACTGATCGCCGCTCCGGTCAATTTACCCTGCCGTGTGCTCGGCGACCCAACCCGGCTGCAGCAATGCCTGCTCAACTTCGCCACCAACGCGGTGAAGTTTACCGAGCAGGGTTTTGTCAGACTGGCGATGCAGGTTGTTGCCAACGAAACAGACACGCTTCTGTTGCGCTTTGAAGTCAGCGACAGCGGCATCGGCATCTCGCCCGAAGCACTCGGCCGGCTGTTCAATGCCTTTGAGCAGGCCGACAACTCGACGACGAGAAAATACGGCGGCACCGGCCTCGGGCTTGCCATCACCCGGCGACTGGCGCAGATGATGGGCGGTGAGGCCGGCGCCGAAAGCGTCGAGGGTCAAGGCAGTACCTTCTGGTTCACCGCCCGCCTGCGCAAGGCGGGCGACTTGCCGCTGACGCTCAGCCGCGACGACAGCCAGGCTGAAGACCTGCTGCGCCAGCGCCATGGCGGGCGCTCCATCCTGGTTGTCGAGGACGAGCCTATCAACCGTGAAATCATTACGCTGATCCTTGAAGAAGCCGGCCTCGCGGTCAGCGTCGCCGAAGACGGGAAGGCGGCACTGGAACAGATCGGGCGTCAGCGCTTCGACCTGGTGTTGATGGACATGCAGATGCCGAGGATGGATGGACTGGAAGCGACGCGCCGCATCCGGGAGCTGGTAGTCGGTGCTGGGCTGCCCATCATCGCCATGACTGCCAATGCCTTCGTCGAAGACAAGGCCAGCTGTTTTGCCGCCGGCATGGATGATTTCGTGGCCAAGCCGGTGCGCCCGGAAGCGCTCTACCCGGTGATCCTGCGCTGGCTGGAAGGTCCGCAGCGCAGTTGAGCCGGCTCCGCAGCGACCTGCTGCGGTCAACCCGAAAAAGTGCCCAAAATCGGGATGAGTGAAATTCCACATCCCGCCTGCACGACCGCTGCATATCCCAATATACTGGCGGCAAGCTTTCACAAAACTAAAACACCGCATGCGCCCCAACGCACCGTTTCAAATTCGCAAGCGCTGGCTGCTGGCTGGCACCGCCGGCATCCTCACCCTTGCGCTTGGCCTGTGGATCGCCGACGAAATTGACAGCTCCCGCCTGCAGGCCAGCCAGATCAGTGCGTACGCAGCGAAACTGACCTACGAGACGGTGGAAGGCGCCAGCACCGCCATCCGGTTTCCGACCCACGGGCCTTTCGATGAGCGCATGGGTTACCGCCGCCTGCCGGAACTCTCGCAGCGCCTGACCGCCGCCGGCTATACCCTAAGCCGCCAGGCAAGGCTCTCGACACCGTTGCTGAACTATGTCGATCAGGGCTATTTCCCGCCCTACCGTGAAAAGGCCGCGGCCGGCCTCAATGTCGAAGACTGCCGCGACGACGCGCTGTACCGCTTCCGTTACCCCTATCGGGGTTACGCCAGCTTCGAGGCGATTCCCAAGCGAGTCGCCGAGACGCTGACCTTCATCGAGAACCGCCATCTGCTCGACCCGGACCGGCCGAAAATGAACCCGGCAGTGGACTGGGTGCGCTTTGCCCGCGCCGTGATCGGCCGTATCGGGAAGATGGTGGATGAAGACTTCGACGCCCCGGGCGGCAGCACGCTGGCAACGCAGATCGAGAAATACCGCCACTCGCCCAACGGCGTCACGCCGGACAGTGACGAAAAGCTGCGCCAGATGATTTCAGCCAGCGTCCGCGCCTACCGCGATGGCGAAGAAACGATGCCGGCGCGGCAGCGCATCCTGCTGGACTACCTGAATACCGTGCCTCTCTCCGCCGCACCCGGCTTCGGCGAGGTCAATGGCCTGGGTGACGGCCTCTGGGTCTGGTTTGGCGCCGATTTCGACCAAGTCAACGCGCTGCTCGCCGCACCGGAGGGCGCAGGCCCGCAACTGGCGGCGCAGGCGACCGCCTTGCAGCAGGTGATGGCGCTGATGATTGCCCACCGCCGGCCCAGCTATTACCTGTCCGTCAAGGGCCGCGATGATCTGCGCCAGCTCATCGCCAGCCACGTCCGCCTGCTTGCCAGCCATGGCCAGATCGGCCCCGGCCTGCGCGATGCGGCGCTGGCCAGCGAACTGCAGTTCCGCAACCTCGCCACTAACCCGGCGACGCTGCCGGCCGATGCAGGCAAGGGCGCGATGGCCGTCCGCAACCGCCTGGCCGGCCTGCTCGGGCTGTCGCTTTACGAACTCGACCGCCTTGATGCGGAAGTCGTCACGACGCTCGACGGTCCCCTGCAACGTCGCGTCACCGACTATCTCGAAAGCCTCTCGAACCCGGAAGTTGCCCGCCGTGACGGCCTGCTCGGCGAGCGCATGCTGGCCGCCGACAGCCTGGGCGCGGTGCGTTACAGCTTCAACCTGGTCGAAAGCACGCCGCACGGCAACCGCGTCCGCGTGCAGACCGACACCACCGACCAGCCGCTCGACATCAACGAAGGCAGCAAGCTCGAACTCGGCTCGACCGCCAAGCTGCGCGTGCTGACCACCTACCTCGAAATCGTCGCCGAACTGCACCAGCGCCATGCGGCCAAATCCGCCGACGAACTGCGCCAGTTGACCATCGAACCGCGTGATCACATCAGCCGCTGGGCCGTCGATTACCTGATTGCCAACAAGGCAGCCGAATTGCCGGCGATGCTGCAGGCGGCGCTGGCACGCAGCTACTCGGCCAGCCCGGCCGAAGACTTCTTCACCGGCGGCGGTGTCCACAGCTTCAACAACTTCCGCAAGGAAGACGACGGCCGCGTGCCGACCGTGCGCGAAGCCCTGCAGGCCTCGATCAACCTGCCCTTCGTCCGGCTGATGCGCGACGTCGTGCGCTACGCCATGTTCCAGGTCCCGGGCAGCAGCGCGCAGTTGCTGCAAAAAGCCGGCGACCCGCGCCGCGCCGAATATCTCGCCCGCTTCGCCGATCAGGAAGGCCAGGTTTTCCTGCGTCGCTTCTGGAACAAATACCGTGGAAAGTCCTCGGCTGAAGTTCAGGAAGCCTTCCTCGGCGGCCTGCGCCAGACGCCAGACCGCCTCGCCGCCGCCTTCCGCTATTTCTCGCCCGACGCCCCGCCGGACGCCCTCGACGCTTTCCTCCGCTACCGTCTCGATCGCAGCGACATCAGCCGCGAGCAGATCGCCAGCCTCTACCAGCGCTACCGTCCGGACGCCTACGACCTGCCGGATCGCGGCTACATCGCTCGCGTGCACCCACTGGAACTCTGGCTGGTCGGCTATCTGATCGCCAAGCCCAACGCCACCTGGCGCGAAGCCGTCGAGGCCGGTGCCCAGGAACGCCAGGCAGTGTATCGCTGGCTGTTCAACACCCGCTTCAAGGACGCCCAGGATTCGCGCATCGCCACCATGCTCGAAGTCGAGGCCTTCCTCGACATTCATCGCCGCTGGGCGCGCCTTGGTTACCCCTTCGGCCACCTTGTGCCTTCGCTGGCGACTGCGCTCGGCAGTTCGGGCGACCGCCCGGCCGCACTTGCCGAACTGATGGGTATCATCGCCAACGACGGCATCCGTCAGCCGACACGCCGCATCGACCGAATCGCCTTTGCCGAAGGAACGCCCTACGAAACCCGTTTTACCGGGGCCAGCGGCGCCGGCGAGCGCGTGATGGCGCCGGAAGTCGCCACCGCGCTGCGCAATGCCCTGTCGGAAGTGGTCGAGGGCGGCACAGCCAAACGTCTTGCCGGATCGCTCAAGCTCGCTGACGGCAAACCGCTGGTTATGGGCGGCAAGACCGGCACCGGCGACAACCGCATCGTCCTCGGCAAAGGCGCCAGCCGCGGCGTCGCGCTCAACCGCACCGCCACCTTCGTCTTCTACCTCGGCCCGCGCCACTTCGGTACGTTGACCGCCTACGTCATGGGTCCGGAGGCCGGCAAATACCGCTTCACCTCCGCGCTGCCTGTTCAGATTCTGAAATCACTCGGCCCAACCCTGCTGCCGGCACTCGATCCGGCCAGCGAGCAACGCTGTCCGGTACCGCAAGCCATCGCGCCCGCGCCAGTGGTGAAGGCCGCCGACGACGAAACGACAGCGGACAACAAACCGGCCAACGGTAACGGCACCTGAGGCCGCCACCCAGCACCTGGGCAAAGCTGCGGTCAACCCGAAAAAATGTCCAAAATCGGGAACGTGAAAAAGCCGGCAGGCGAGTGCTAACGACGCTCGCCGCGCAGCGCCAGCACCAGAGCCTGCAGATGGGCTGGCGTCGCCTGCGCTGCCGGCACCGGCTCGCCGACGGTCAGCGCAATCCGTGAAAATGCCCCGCGCCGGAAAGGCGTTTTCATCGCCCCGCCGTCGATCCGTGAGAAAAAGCTGCCCCACAGGCCGGACAAGGCCATCGGCACCACCGGCACCGGATCACGCTGGAGAATTCGGGTAATACCCGGCCGAAACATCTGCAGCTCGCCATCGCGGGTAATCGCCCCTTCCGGGAAGATGCCGACCAGATCGCCATTACCTAGCGCAGCAGACACCTCGGCAAAGGCCCTCTCCATCATCTCCGGATCTTCCTTGGCCGGCGCAATTGGAATGGCGCCTGTGTGGCGGAAGATGAAACCCAGCAGCGGCGTCCTGAAAATGCGGTGATCCATGACGAAACGGATCGGTCGCGGCGACGCGCCCATGATTACCACGGCATCGGCAAAACTGACGTGGTTGGCAACCAGCACGGCCGGCCCGTCGAGCGGAATGTGCGCCAGCCCGCTGACCCGCAGGCGGTAAATGGCATTGACCAGCAGCCAGGCGACGAAACGGAGCAGGAATTCCGGCACCAGCCCGTAGATGTAGATTGCGACCGCCGCATTGAGCACGGCGGCAATCAGGAAAAGCGTCGGAATCGCGACGCCGGCAGCGAGCAGCGCAGCCGCGCCAAGCGCACCGACCACCATGAACAGAGCGTTGAGAATATTGTTGGCGGCAATGATGCGGGCCCGGAATGCCGGCTCGCTGCGGATTTGCACCAGGGCATACAGCGGCACGATAAAAAAGCCGCCAAAGACGCCGAGCATCACCAGATCAAACAGAACCCGCCAGATGCCAGCCTCTGCCAGTAGCGCGAGCAGCGGCAGCGCCTCTCCCGGGGCGCCAATCGGCGAAGCAAAGTAGAGATCGAGGCCAAACACCGTCAAGCCGATGGAACCAAAGGGGACGAGGCCGATTTCGACCCTTTTCCCCGACATGCGCTCGCAGAGCATTGAGCCGACGCCAATGCCGACGGTGAAGGTGGCCAGCAGCAAGGTAACCGTGGACTCGCCGCCACCCAGCACATTCTTGGCATAGGCCGGAAACTGCGCGAGAAAAAGCGCGCCATACAGCCAGAACCAGGAAATGCCGAGAATCGACAGGAAGACCGTGCGGTTGCCACGGGCGAAGGCGATGTTGCGCCAGGTTTCCGTCAGCGGATTGAGATTGATCTTCAGCGTCGGTACCGGCGGCGGCGCGGCCGGGATGCCCCGGCTGGTGACATAGCCCGCCAGCGCCACCACCAGACCACCCACTGCGATCCACACCGGATGCGATACTGAGCCGGCGAGCAGGCCGCCGGCGAGCGTGCCGATCAGAATGGCGACAAAGGTGCCCGCCTCGATCAGCGCATTGCCGCCGACGAGCTCGTCATTATGCAGATGCTGCGGCAGGATCGCGTACTTTACCGGGCCGAAGAGTGTCGAATGCAGGCCGAGCAGAAACAGGCCGATCATCAGCACTGTCAGGCTCTGCAGATAAAAGCCCGCCGCTGCGACCCCCATTATGGCCATTTCAAGCAGCTTAACCAGCCGCGCGAGCATCGCCTTGTCGTATTTGTCGGCCAGCTGCCCGGCGGTGGCCGAAAACAGGAAAAACGGCAGGATGAAGATGCCGGCCGCGAGATTGGCCAGCAATTCCGGCTTCAGGCTGGTCCATTGCGCCGACTGGAAGGTCAGCAAAACCACTAGCGCATTCTTGAACAGTTATATCCGGTGGTTAAACCGTTCTCTTAGGAATCCCTGGTGACAGAGAGCAACCTCCCCGCACCTGATAACTCATGAGTTTGCACCGAGTAGGGCAAATTACATCTATTCATTTCTGAAAATCAGCGAATCCATTTCGCAGGCGCAAATTTGTTCCCAATCCTGAAGAATACGCCTATAATCCATCGTAACATATTGATTACAAACGACAATTATACCTCAAAAAAAATATTTCGCAAGTTGCTGTTCTCTACACAAACCCCGAGCTTCTATCAGAATGAACATTTCAGTTGTACGCGCCGTATCGCTCGAAAGCCTTACTGGACTTAGCGAATCGGAGCTAAAACAGTCCCAATTGCCAGTTGGTTATCCCTTCCTAGTAGCAGGTGAAACGCAGGAAATCCTTGAGCCTGTTTTTCAGTATTTATGGGAGCAGCACCGTAACCACAGCAGGCGCTACGTGGCAAATACCGCTCTTGCGGAGGCCGACGACCTTCGTGACTGGTATCAGTATTTATGGCACTTCAATTTAGCTTGGGACCAAGTGGAGCGCGGCGACCTTGAAAATTACGTGTACTTAATGCAAACCCTGGTAAGTCCTCGCACTAATGAGGCATATGCCACTAAGACCATTCGGCGCCGCATTGGAACAGTGCTGGAGTTTTACCGCCACTTCAATTCAAGGGGTTGTACGGCAGTCGACGTCGGCGATGTCGAAACAGAGGGGCGATATGCGATAGACCAAAACGCACTTGCTCATATCCGGAAAAAGCGGACAGCGCGAAGAAACGAACTAATGCCAAAGGGCCAAAATGCCATCGACGATGAGGTTCGTGGCTTTAACAAGCGCCAATACCGTCTAGTAGCGCAAGCACTAGGCCCTCTCCCAGGGCAAGACAAAAATGACCTAAGACCAGTGAGAAATCGGCTCTGGGCCGAAGTTTGTCTTCATACCGGTATGCGGCCCGACGAACCCACGCAATTAACTATCCACAGCATTCTGGAGCTCAGCCCAGAGGACCCCGGCAACCCTGCAGGCTTGACCTTTCTGCGAATCGTTGGCAAAGGAAATAAAGTGCGCAAGGTTGAGCTGCCCAACGCCGTCCTAAATTGGTTGCACTGGTACATAAACCACGAGCGAAAGACGGATATTGCCGAGGGGCGCCGCAGAGGGATTATCACCGGTCGAGACCCTGTAGCGCTGTTTGTGAATAGCACTGCTTCTCGACATAACGCGGGAAAGCCCGCGCAATATGGAAGTTTTCATGATGCGTTTCACCAGGCTGTAATTGCCGCTGCGGCCGGCGAAGGCCAATCGGCTGGACTACTGCGAACAGTGACGAAGGTTAACCCCGAAACTCAGCAAAGCTACCGCTAGGCATGGAAGCAGCGTTCCTAATGAACTGTATTGAGCAGTACATCGATGTTGAACCTGCCAATCTTTGCCTAACTTCAACAGGACACATTGAGCTAATGATTACTGCACGTGGGAACTTGAGTGCGGTGCAAAGCATGGCGGCTTCAATTCTTTCGTATGGAGTAGCTCGCGCAAATGGAATCATTTCCGCAGAAAAATGGACATTTAAATGACCATACTGTTACTTGGAAGGGGAATTCAAGGGAGGCATTCCGGCAAGATGGCACCCGTGCCTGGGAGGCCTATCGGGCGACTGGTCTGCTAGTGACCCATGTGGAAGCAGATGCTTGGCTCGAAAAACTGGAAGCGGGCAATGACGTGGAGCCACCTAAGTGCCACGTTTTATGAGGGTGTCCCGAGTTTTGTGTATCCAGTCCAAACGGGCCAAAGACGTGAGTAAGATGGTAAGCAAAAAAGGTACGAAACATATCGATTTATGCTGAGGAAGTTCGGCGGCTCATGTGAGCCACCTATCGTGAAATGTTTGAGCTGGCCGGCGTCTATAAGACGGGAAGCCCCCAGTTTCGGAAAGCCCCATCATCCGACCGCGGTCGTGGCGATGCGTCTGGAGCTCGTAACATGGTCGGCATCGAGATGCTACCTCCGAAGACAATCGCAGTTTGTCGCGCCAATCCTGCAATGCGCTTTACTTCGCGCCGGTCAGCCCACTCACTTGCAGTTTGCACAGCATTGAGGTCCTTTTCTGAGGTGAGCCGGAACGTCACCCAGTTATTGCACTGGGACAGCACGGTAGGCGAAATTTCTGACGGCCGCTGTGTACTTAGCCAGAGTGCCAAACCGAACTTACGACCTTCCTTGGCCAAACGCTCATACGCCAGGGAATTTTCGTTTGCATCCTCTCCAGAGCCGATAGGCCGCATGTAATGGTGGGCCTCCTCGAGAACCAAAAGCGTAGGCACAGCCTGTTCTTGCCCCCGCCGAAATAGTTCGTAAGCATAAAGTTCCAGTAACGAACCAAGTACAAACGGCGTAAGGTCATGCGAAACACGGCGCAAGTTGATGATGTGGGCTCGCCATTCCACCTGTTGCCCACCGAAAATACGTTCTACCAGATTGGACGATTCTGCGGCCCAGGAAAGCGCACCGCCTTGGCCAGGCCCGCCATAGACATTCACTACATCTGTGAACATTTGGTCCTCTGCGAATCGATGGATGCGCGTGACTAGCGGAGAGACATTTGAATACTGAAAGCTCGAACGCTCTGGACCATTTCGTCCCGGTTGAATGCCATGGCTCTCTGCAACAAGTGCAGCCAATGCAGCCATATGTGGCCATTCGTTTGACAAGGCCGCGGCTCCAGAACGCAGGTACTGGATGCGCTCGTCTGCGTATGAAGCTCCTGGTTGTCGGCAGTCATCGAATAACGTGGCTGCGGTGTCGGTTGCAAGCCCTGCTCCCTTTTCCGCTGGGAACCACCGTACCTTGTTGAGGTGCTCCAGAGCGAATGAAAGGGCTGGCCGCTGAGTTTTCTCGCTAGGAATGAGCAGACGGTTAAGCCCGAACCTCCCAAGGGCGAAATAGGGAATTTTGAATGAATCCGCCTCGTTGCCCCCCAGGGTCGTGTGCTTGACCGCACCAACAGGCAAATCTGGCAAGTTGAAGGCATCCGCGTATTCGCCGTTGACGTCGAAGATGACAATGCGAGCCTGCGGCAGTCGAACTATCTGCTGCAAGACGGCAGCCGTGAAGCAGCTTTTTCCTTGCCCAGAGCTTCCCAGCACGGCAACGTGCCGCGAGAGCAGACTTTCAAGCCCAACTCGCAGAGTTCCTCCTCCTCGAAGGTCTTCTCCAAGAGAAATCGGCAAAGCCTCGTCTTCGGCATGACCGAGTGCGGCAGCTAATTCGCTCCCGGTCATGGGAAATGCCTCCGCACCCAAAGGAGGTGTAGGCAGCGAATCGCTGATGAATTGGGTAACCCCTTCAGCCCGCACCAATTGCCCAACTATGACACCCGTGACGTTTCGTAAGGGTTCGGTTTGATGGGAGCTTGAACCAACCCCAAAGCGATGCGCTTCCCTAGGCTCAGCAAAACTAAGGGACAGAACTTTCATCACCAAGACACGACTACCCGCATCGAGCGCAAGGAGACTACCAACCTCTGTTACAGGCGAGATACCTTGCAGATGAGAGGCAACCTGCCCGCGATGCATATCCAGGAGGTTCAGGGTAACTTCTGCGCCGTCAATCTGCACGACATAGCCAATCGCCTGGCGGCTCCTCACAGGAGGTCCTCCAAATCATGGGCATCGTTCGACGGTTCACGGAGGGCCTTTTCCAGCTTTCGCATATCTTCGTCATAGAGCAGAGGGTCGGGCAACTGCGAAGCCAATTTGTCCAAGTGTGCGTCCTCCCCTCCTCCTACAACCGTAACTCTCGGGTTCTTCAAGGAGAGTAATTTCCGGAGTGATTCCGGTAGCATTGCTGCTGCCGTATCTCCGGTAAACCCAGGGAAATACACCACCAACTGCAAGGTTGGATTTAATAACGCTGAGCGCAGCAATCGGTTGATGTGTTCGTCACCGAACCCATAGCCGCACACCACCAAGCTTGCTTGTGGACGTGACAGAAACTCAGAGAAACGCCTGAACAATTCGCCTAGCACGTACCCAACGGTCTGCATGTATTTTGCAGCTCTAGGCATAACCATGAGGCCGAGTTCAGTCTTTGTAGCATCACCCAGAAACTCCTGGATTTGTTGTCCTGCCAACGGAGCCTGGACTTCATAGACCTGTTCCGCATCCTCCCGCCAACTCAGCGACCCGTGAAGCTTCGCGAGATAGATGTTGTAGACCCCGAAGCGAGCCTCGCCACGTGCCTGCGTATTCCGAAACCCCAAGTCGAAGCTCTGTGGAGAAAAACGACGTCCGTGGACACCCAGGAATCCATCGACGACCTGAAGGTCAATGGACTCTGCAGCCCACTCAATTGCCAGGTCATAGTTGGTTGTGAATATCCATGGTGCCGCTTGGCCTGGTTGACGCGCCGCAACTAGCTTCTGCAAAACTGCTCGGTGGTGCTGTAGTTGCTCCGCATCGGCTTCAGCCCCACCGGGCGATGTCCACCAGGACGGCTGCAATTGTGCCGCGCGGACTACTGCCCGCGCGAGATAAGCACGCGCACGTTCTAGGTTAGGGAGATGCACACTGTTCTGGCGCCGCCACTCGACACGAGCAATCTCCAGCGCGTCGCCAAGTTTTTCAACATTGGGAACATCTCGCTCCAGGGGGGCAGCAACCGCGCTAGGCTCGATAAATCCATTATCGACCATCCATTGCGCCTCGTCGGGTGAAGTGTCGACGAAGTCATCCCACAAATGCCACATCGTCTTGCCACCCGCAGCAACCGACGCACCCGCCCCCAGTAAGATACCGACGTTTTCGAGTCGCAATAAAGTGGCGAGATGCGCCCGAAGCTCAATCGGGTCCTTTAAAGGTGTAGCGCCCCGGATTCCTACGAATGCCATTTCTGTTCCCTATCATTGATTGCCGCGCTTGGTTATGCAGTTTAACTAAATTACGTCCCCGAACGCAGCCTGCTCCAATGGCTCATGTTGCTGCCGCTAGCTCGGCATGGTTCGCGAAAGCAGACGCCGGAAAGCGTTGGTGTGATTCTTTTCAACCATATGGCAGAGCTCGTGAATGATAATGTAGTAATGCACAGTGACAGCCGGCTCAATCACATGCGGGTGGAATTGCAGTATGTTTTTGCATCACATCTTGCCCACCGACTTTGAAACTGAAGAATGCGTGCACAAGCTGATTTCAATCCCGTCTCGCGCTCACTATAGCGAACTCTGGACGGTACCTTCCCGCTCCAGAAAGCCTTTTTTGACGGGCTTGGAAGGCTGATGCTCAGGGACGACGGGCGTTAGTAACCGACCCTTTGCTGTCTTCCAGATTTCTCCGAAGCGGTCTTTCGTCGAACACCTCGTTTTGCAAGCCGTGACTCTCCGAAGCGGCCGTTGGTGACCTACCCCTGGCGGCCATGAGCTGCCGGTCGAGGTCACCTTCCAATTTGAATAGCCAAGGCCTCAACTACCCCCGTTCAACGGCCGGTTTACGGCGAGCAAGTGGCCGGAGTCACTGCCTCGACTCGGCCAAGAGCCGCCGGTCGAGGTTGCCATCCAATTTCAATACTGAACGTTTCATTGAGGCGCGCCCAATGTCTGCTATTCAGCGAGCAGATTGACGCCCTGATTGCCTCAACCCGGCCATGAGCCGCCAGTCGAGGTCGTCATCAAATTTAAATAGCCCGGGCCTCTCCCGCGCCAAAGCAATGGCCACTTTCCGGCGAGTAAGTTGCTGGTGGCGCCGCCTCAACCCGGCCAGGAGCAGACCTTGGCTAATTTGACATGTATGGTCTGCATATTTATCTTTGAGCAGTCATTGGGTAACTACTCAACCGGAAATGCGTTCGGCATCATGATGCGTAGCGGCGAGTGTAACGCCTACAACTGGTGTTAAGCGGTTATGCCCGGCACAGCAAGGACACTACCGGGGACCGGCATCCTGCCTTGCCAAGTCAATTGGAAGCTTCTTTCCCTTGTGCAATAAATAGCACCCCCGTTTTACCCAATACAGCTAACCGTATGACGTAGAATCACATCATGCTCATATCAAAACATATTCTGCAAGGCTAGCCCTAAGATAAGGACAAAATGAAGATGGCTGTGGTGTGGGGGGAGTTGAAGCATGGCAATTAGCCAAAATGACTTACGAACCGCTGCTAATCGGGCGCTTTTGCACAAGTCGTTAGCGCGCAAGGCAAATCAACGCACCGCCTTCTTGTGCCATAGCCACAAGGATGCTGTACTGGCCGAAGGGCTGCAAGTCCTACTGGCAGAGCAAGGCGTTGACCTATATATCGACTGGAAGGATTCGGCGATGCCCGAGCAGCCGAACAGGGAGACAGCAGACCGCCTCAGGAGTCAAATCGTAGCCAGCGATTGGTTTCTATTCCTCGCGACATCAAACTCATCCACGTCCAGATGGTGCCCGTGGGAGTTGGGCTACGCCGACGGCCGAAAGCCCTTTGACCGCATTGCAGTAGTTCCAACTCGGGATGGAAACACCATGCATGGCAATGAATACATGCAACTCTACAGACGGATTGATGTGACTGACATTGGGCAATTGCTGTGGGTCCCGCCCGGCAGTAATCAAGGCGTACTCGCTCGTTCTATCCCCTTCTTGTGAGTGCGATATGGCTCTTTATCAGTGTTTGCTACTTGGAACTCCAACTGCAGAGCAATCCACTGCATTTTCAGAGACCCTCGCTCAGTACCTGAACATTTTCGGTCTTGAAGAGACCCGTGATTACGTCATCTCGCACGGCGTGGCACACACCTTCGATGAAGCAACAGCAACCGTCGCGGTGTACTTCGGTGGTGACACCCCCCAATACCCTGAGCAAGGTCTCATTGCGAGACTGGGCATACCGGTGGTCCCGGTCGTAACGCATGCTGCACGAGTAAGGACTGAACTCCCACCGACCCTCTGGCCAATCAACGCACTGATATTAGACCCGCAAGATGTTTCCCTACGTCGAGCAACTTCTGCCGCGCTCCAATGCCTTGGGCTTCTTCCTGCGCAACGGCGAGTATTCGTGAGCTATCGCCGCGAAGAATCGGCAGCCGTCGCGCTGCAGTTGTTTGAGGCACTTTCCGCCCGTCATTTCGACGTCTTCCTGGATACGCATTCCGTGTCCGTCGCCGCAGATTTTCAGGCTGTACTCTGGCACCGCCTGTGCGATAGCGACGTGCTCGTCATGCTCGACACTCAAGGCTACTTCAACAGCAGATGGACTTCTGCCGAGTGGGGACGGGCGGTGGCAAAGAACATTTCTATCTTGCAGTTGGTGTGGCCCGACCATCAGCCATCGCGGATTTCCCGCCTCGCTACATTGAAGAAACTAACTGAGTGCAACTTTGACGGCAAACAACTGACGAAAGATGTGCTTGCCGACGTAGCGCTGGAGGTAGAGGAAGTTCGTAGCCGCAGTGTTGCACTTCGGCATGCAAACCTTATTGGCACCCTTCGAAGTGCAGTTGAGGACTTGGGGGGCGCCTTGGAAGGCGTCGGCCAGAGACGCTCTGTCTTGTTGAAGCTACCCTCAGGGGCGGAGCTCATTGCCTATCCGGTGGTTGGCGTTCCGACCTCACTTGATGTGCACGAAAGCATCGACTTTAGTGACCAGCGCCCGTCCGCACTTGTCTTTGACCATCTGGGCATTAGCGATGAATGGGTTCGTCACATGGACTGGTTAGCGACGCAAGTTGGTACGGTAAAGTGGATTCGGAGCCGTGAAGCCGATTGGCAACTTGCAGACTTGGGAATGTAACAATGGGCGCAATCTTCCTTTCGGCAAGTGTGCCGTCCAGAGAACCATTTTCGTCAGACTGCAGACCTCAAGAAATACAAGCTGCGGTGAATGCTCTTGCCCAAGTCGCTTTGGGGCGCCGCAAGTTGGTCTGGGGAGGACATCCTGCAATTACCCCCTTGCTTTGGGCTGCGGCCCAATCATTCGGGGTGGAATATGCCTCAGCTGTGCATCTCTTTCAAAGCCGCTTCTTCAAGGACGAGGACTTCCCCAAGGAGAACAAGCACTTTGCCAACGTCACATATGTAGATGCCGTGGACGACGACCTTCAGAAGAGTCTAGCGGCAATGCGGCAGGAGATGCTGCAGTCGGAACCCTTCGAAGCAGCTGTGTTTATCGGGGGGATGGAAGGCATCTTTGATGAAATTGGCATGTTTGAAAAGCTGTGTCCTGGGGCCAAACGCGTTCCCCTAGCAATAACTGGTGGCGCATCGAGGCAACTTGCTGCCCAACTCGGCTATCAGCCGCCGGCGGATGTGGGGCCATTGGATTTTGTGAGTCTGCTCTATCGGGAGCTCGCTATCCAGCCACGTGAACGGCGGCATATTTAATCTAATCCAACGGAGGAACGAAGTGGCTCGAGTTCCAGTGTTTTACAGCTTTCATTTTGACAATGATGTGATGCGGGTCCAGCAGGTTCGCAACATGGGCGTCATCGACGGCAACGAACCGGTCTCTAAGAACGACTGGGAGAAAGTCAAAGGCAAGGGGGATGCAGCCGTCGAGAAGTGGATTGAGGAGAACATGAAGTACAAGCGGTGCGTTGTGGTGCTCATCGGTTCGGATACGCACAAGCGCCCCTGGGTAAAGCACGAGATTCGGAAGGCTTGGAAGGATGGCCGAGGTCTAATGGGTATCCACATCCATAACCTCGAATGTCCCAATCAGGGAACCTGCTCTAAGGGGAAGAACCCCTTTGATGCCTTCAACTTTACCGACAAGGCCGGTCGTGTGATTGTCCCACCTGTGTATGACCCACCAGCTACAAAAGCCTATATGGCTATCAAGGATAATCTTTCGGCCTGGGTCGAGGACGCTGTCGCTCGAAGGGGCTGAAAGAGGAAGCCTTTGAGAATGTCATCCATTCGGCAACGGGCACTGGCCGCTTTCTGGCTATGAGTTCGAAGCGAGGACTGTCGCAAGCCGACCCATTCCGGCCAGTTGGCTTTCTACATAGCGGCTGGTCAGCCAAACCCAACTTCTGCGCACTGGATTCTATGAAGCGGCCGTTGGCGAGCTCCCCCAATCGGCCAGGAGCAGCCATTGCCCCAAATGCCTGCGATGGCTGCTATCCAGCGGTCTCCTGACGCCTGATAGCATCTGATTGAGAACTATTAGATGTTTGTGCCCGGTTGTAGCGCTATCACTGCCATACCTGTCAGCGCAATGCCCGCGCCGGCGACATCCCAGCGAGTGAGCGCAATCCCATCAACGAAGTGTAGCCAGACCAATGCAACCGCTATATACATGCCACCGTAGGCTGCGTAGGTTCGCCCAGCAGCCGTCGGATGCAAGGTCAGCAGCCAAGCAAAACCGGCTAGCGACATAGCGGCAGGCAGCAGCAACCAGTTGCTTTTCCCCTGCTTGAGCACGAGCCAGGGCAGATAGCAGCCGACAATTTCGGCGACAGCAGTGAGTGCGAAGAGGAATGCAATCTTGATGAATTCAGGCATGGCTACTTAGTGGCTATGTATTGGCGGCACATAGGAGCGCTCACGGGTGAGACTCCTTGCCCCCCCGGTGGCACGCACAGGCTTCGCCATGCGCCGCCGCTACGAGGTCATGCAGGATGCCACACTCCGAAGCTCTATGCGGGGCCGAACACTGCCCGCTCAAGGCCACCAACTGCCGCTCCAATGCCTGCATGCTGGCGAGACGAGCCCGCACCTTTGCAAGTTGAGCGTCAATGAGGTGGTTGATTTCTCCACAGTCCGATTGCGGGCTGTCGACGAAAGACAGCAAACGCTGCACATCCGCTAGGGGAATATCGAGCGCTCGGCAATGGCGAATGAAAGCGAGGCGTTCCAGATGCGCTTGGGTGTAGGCGCGGTAACCGTTGTCACTGCGTGTCGGAGCGCTTAGTAGCTGCGCTTTCTCGTAGTAGCGAATGGTTTCGACATCCACTCCGGTGGCCTTGGCCAGTTCACCAATCCTCATTGCCTTCTCCTGCTTGAAACAAGTCTGTATTTTAGGCTTGACCCTGTAGTCACTCCAGGGATTCTAATAAGCATATCTATACTGGCAACTTGCCACAGGAGATTGCCGATGTCCGCTCTACACGAAATCAATAATACGAATGTGCAACCCGACGAACACAGTTGCGGCTGCGACCATGCCTGCAACGCCACGGCCAAAGCACCTGTTGGGACCGAGAACCAGCAAAGCGCGCGCCCCGGTCAACTCCTGCTCCGTGTTCCTGCAATGGACTGCCCGACGGAAGAAGGACAAATCCGCCGTGCGCTAGAGGCATTCCCCGACGCCCGCCGCCTGTCGTTTGACCTGGCCGCCCGCACACTGAGCATCGACGCACCGGCAGAAGCCTGGCCGGATATTCAATCGGCCATCAAGAACGCTGGCTTCGATTCGGAACGCCTCTCAGCACCGCCAAGCGTGGATACCGCTGCGCAGCTCCGAAACCAGTTTTTTCAGCCCATCGCAGCTCTCGTGGTGGCCGTTGTCGCCGAGGGGGTCGCGTATGTGGCGCCTGAAACGCTGGCTTGGAAGCTGGTGGGCATGGGCATTGCGGGGGTAGCCATCGCGCTTTCTGGGCTTTCGGTTTTCAAGAAGGGGCTGGCAGCTGTCCTGCGCGGGGAACTGAACATCAACGCCCTGATGTCGGTCGCTGTGGCCGGTGCCTTCGTGATTGGTCAGTGGCCTGAAGCGGCGATGGTAATGTCCCTCTACGCAATTGCAGAACTCATCGAGGCCCGAGCAGTAGACCGTGCTCGAAATGCCATCAAGAGCCTGCTTGAGCTATCGCCAGAGAAGGCCGAAGTGCTTCAACCGAATGGGTCATGGCTTCAAGTCCTGGCCAAGGATATTCAGGTCAGTCAGATAGTCCGTGTCCGTCCGGGTGAGCGTTTTGCGCTGGATGGCAAGGTCACCACCGGCAACAGCGCAGTAGACCAGTCGCCGGTGACCGGCGAAAGCATGCCGATTGAGAAGGGGCCGGGCGACGAGGTGTTTGCGGGCACTATTAACCAAAGTGCTGCCTTGGAATTTGAGGTGACTGCCCCAGCGAGCGACACCGTCCTGGCCCGCATCATTCACGCAGTAGAAGAGGCCCAGGGTTCGCGGGCACCCACCCAGCGGTTCGTTGACCGCTTCGCTGCCATCTACACACCTGGCGTCTTTGTCCTGGCTTTGGGTGTCGCCCTTGCCGGTCCCTTAGCACTGGGCTGGACCTGGATGGCCAGCCTCTACAAGGCCCTGGTCATGCTGGTGATTGCCTGCCCTTGCGCCCTCGTCATTTCCACGCCGGTAACGGTGGTCAGCGGCCTGGCAGCGGCAGCACGCCGCGGCATCCTGATTAAGGGCGGCGCCTATCTGGAGGAAGCCAGGAAACTCAAGGCCGTGGCCTTGGACAAGACGGGGACGGTGACTGAGGGCCGCCCCAAGCTCGTCGCGCAGGTCATCCTCTCCAAAGCTCTCCCTGAACCCGATGTCTTGCGCATCGCCTACGCCTTGGCAGGTCGCTCCGACCATCCTGTGTCCAAGGCCGTTTCAACAGGCCTGGCGCTAACTGAGCAACAGGATGTTCAAGACTTCGGCGCCGAAGCCGGACGCGGAGTCTACGGGACAATGGCCGGCCACAACTACGTGCTTGGCAACCACCGCTGGATTCACGACCGTGGCCAGTGTTCGCCCGAGTTGGAAGCGCTCCTGTCCGAACACGAGCGTCAGGGGCGTACCGTCGCCGTGTTGGCCAACCAAGAGACCGTCCTCGCCATGTTCGCGGTAGCGGACACCATCAAGGCGAGTTCTCAGGAAGCCATCCGAGAGATGCTGAAGCTCGGCGTGACCCCCATCATGCTCACTGGCGACAACCCTGCCACCGCAGCCAGCATTGCCGCCCAGGCCGGTATTACGGATGTCCGCGCCAATCTCCTGCCCCAGGAAAAGCTCGACGCCATCCGTGCCTTGGCCGGCGCCGGCCATCCGGTAGCCATGGTTGGGGACGGCATCAACGATGCCCCAGCCCTTGCGACAGCGGATATTGGCTTCGCCATGGGGAGCGCCGGCACCCATACCGCGATGGAGGCCGCCGACGTGGTCATCATGAATGACGACCTGCGACGGGTGCCGGAGACCATTCGCCTGTCCATGCAAACGCATGCAGTCCTCTGGCAGAACATTACCTTGGCGCTGGGCATCAAGCTCATCTTCCTACTGCTCGCCATCTTCGACAACGCCACCATGTGGATGGCGGTGTTCGCCGACATGGGGGCCAGCTTGCTGGTGGTTTTCAACGGCCTGCGCTTGCTCAAAGGCCGGCGTTAAGCCTCAACTAAGAAACGAATAAACGCCGTACGCTATACTCTGAACTTATGCGTCGCTGGATTGCCATCTTCTTCCTGGTACTGTTTCCGCTGCAAGCCGTCTGGGCTGTGGCGGCGCCGTATTGCCAGCACGAAAAGGAACCGACGACTTTCCATATCGGCCACCACACCCATGACCACCATGGCGTGAGCAACGCTGACGGCTCTGACAATCAGATACCCGGCTTCGACGATGGCGACTGCCAAGCCTGCCATGCTTTCTGTGGCGCCTTGTACAGCGACGCTACGCGTACCGAGCCCATCACCCTCACACCTACACCTGCGATAGCCCCATTGTTTGCGCTCCCAACCCCACCGCAAACGCAGCCAGAACGCCCCAACTGGCACCGCTTCGCCTAACGGCGAGGCGGGTCTAGGCATCCCTCTCTCCGACTGAGTATCCGCTGGGCGCTAGCGTGCCCTTGCGCGGCCGTTTCAGTCGACACCTCGCCGATTCCCATCCCCACGTTTCACTGGAGAAGAATCGGATGTACCGAAGCAATTTCAAACAACTATTGCCCATCCTCGCCACCGCTTGGCTGATGGGCGCCCCTTCTGCCTGGGCTCAGGCTCCGGCAGAAAACAAACAGATGCCCCCGGCGGCAGCCCAGCCTCAGGTGCGGCAGCTGACCCTCAGAGAAGCTTTTGAGCTGGCCTGGAGCCGGCAACCTGAAGCCCGTTCGCAAGACGTCCGCCAGGAGGCGGCGAGCGCCGCCCGCTCCGCTGCTTCGAGCTGGACCGTTGAGCCCCCAGCCCTGGAACTCCTAGGCAAATCTGACCGGATGGGCTCCAACAATGGCAGCCGGGAGTATGAAGTTGGCTTGGCCATTCCCCTGTGGTTGCCGGGTGAGAGAAGCCGTTCCGGAGAACTCGCCGAGGCAGCGGCCAAGGCGCTGGACAGCCGGTTTCTGGCAGCCAAGTTGCGCGTAACCGAGCTTGTGCGGGAACGGTGGTGGAACTACTACCGCACCGAGGCCGAACTGGCGCTGGCCAAGGAACGCCAGGCAAATGCCCGGAAGCTGGCCGATGACGTGGCCCGGCGCTTCAATGCCGGAGACCTTTCCCGGGCTGACCAACATCAAGCCGACGGCCTGCTGGCTCAGGCAGATGCCACCATGGCAGAGGCCCAGGGTAACCGCGATGTCGCCCTGAATGCCTTGCGTAGTCTGCTGGGGAAGGCCGGATTGAACCCGGACGTGCAGGTCCTCATCCTCGAACCGATGCCAGATTCGAAAGCCTTGAACGAGTCTGCGAATCACCCGGCCCTGGTCGAATTGCTGGACCGGGCCACGGTAGCCTGGCGAGCGGCCGAACTGGCTAGCGTCAGAACCCGGGCGAATCCCGAGCTCCTGATTGCCACGACTCGCACTCGCGTCGAAACCGGCGCAGCTACAGACCAGACCTACACCCTCGGCATTCGCTTCCCCTTCGGCGGCGGCCCCCGTGCCGAAGCCCGGCGCGCCACGGCTCGTGCCGAGGCATTGGATGCCGAATCCTCGGCAGAGCTGGAACGGAGCCGCATCATCGCCGGTATCGAATCGGCGCAGGCGCAAGTCCTGGCTGCCCAGGGGCGATTCGCTGCCGCCGAAAAGCGCGCCCGCTTTGCCCGGGAATCGCAGGGCTTCTTCGAGAAGTCCTTCCGTCTGGGAGAAACCGACCTGCCGACACGGCTGCGCATCGAGCTCGAAGCGACCGAGGCGGACCGCCAGCTGGCCAGAGCCCGTATCGACGTGGCCGCAGCGATTTCCTCCCTGCGTCAGTCACTGGGGCTGCTCCCTGAATGAGCCCGCTGAAATCCACGAATTCTGAATTGAGAACGACCATGAACAAAAACACCATAACCCAGCTGCTCGGAGGACTTCTTCTCCTGGGCGCCGCAATCCTTCCCGCCTACGCCGGGGATGGCCATGACCATGGAGAGGCACCCGCTGCTTCCGCGGGAGTCGCTTCCCCACGCTTTGCCGCCACGTCGGAAACCTACGAACTCGTCGGCATCCTGAACGACCGGAAGCTCTCGCTATACCTCGACCACACGGCCGACAACAGCCCGGTCAATGACGCCAAGCTGGAACTCGAAATCGGTGGCAAAACCGTTGCCGTGACCAACATTGGCACAGGTGAATTCGAAGCCACGCTGGCGGCGGAACCGCAACCCGGCGAAATGCCCGTCACGGCTACCGTTATCGCCGGCAACAACTCGGACCTGCTGGCTGCGAACTTGGATATTCATCCCGAGGCACATGCAGACAAGACCCCAGGCGGTTTGCCGTGGAAGCCTATCGCGGCCAGTGCGGCGGTCCTCCTGGCTCTTGGCGCAGCACTGCGCATGAAGCGCAACCGCGTAGCGGGAGGTGCAGCATGAACAAGCAGCACTTTCCCCTCAAGCAAGCCGCTTGCGTCACCCTGGCTGCTTTTGGCCTGGCATTCTTCACTCCGGCCAGCTACGCAGGTGACGGTCACGACCACGGGGATTCCCCGGTGGCAGTCAGCGGCAATGGCCCGAAACGCCAGCCGGATGGTCGCGTTTTCCTACCCAAGCCGGCACAGCACCAGTTGGGTATCCGGACACTGACGGTGTCCGAGTCCGAACAACCTAAGGTTTTCGAATTGTCCGGCAAGGTCACCATGGACCCCAATGCTGGCGGCAAGGTTCAGGCCGCCCTGGCTGGGCGCCTGGCTGCTGGCCCGCAAGGACTCCCGGTGCTCGGTCAGAGGGTGCGTAAAGGCGACATCCTGGCTTACGTGATTCCGACCTCTGGGGCCATCGAGCGCTCCAACCAAGTCGCGCAACAAGCCGAATTGCAGGCGGCACGCAGCTTGGCTGAAAAGCGCCTGGCTCGCCTGAAGGAACTTTCGGATACGGTCCCACGCAAGGACATTGAAGCTGCCGAGAGCGAACTGGCCAGCCTGACCGGACGCCTCCAGGCTGTCGGGGCCGGACTGTCCAACCGCGATGCGCTGGTGGCGCCGGTTTCGGGCGTCATTGCCTCCGCCAACGCGGTAGCCGGCCAGGTGCTTGAAGCGCGCGAACTGGTCTATGAAGTGGTCGACCCATCGCGTCTCCACATCGAGGCGCTGGCCTACGACAGTGCCCAGGCCCAGAGCATTTCGAGCGCCTATGTTGCGATTGGCTCCGAGCGCGTTGCGCTCAAGTTACTCGGTGCCGCAAAGAGCATGCGCGACCAGGCCTTGCCGATTGCCTTTGCCGGGCAATCCGACACCCTGGCCAGCTTGGCGGTCGGCCAGCCGGTCAAGGTCTTTGCCCAGACGAGCCAGCGCATCAAGGGCGTTCAGGTGTCGCTTGGCTCCGTCCTGAAAAATCCGGCCAACCAGGCAATTGTCTGGGTCAAGGAGGCGCCGGAGGTATTCGAGCCGCGCCTGGTGACCTACGAACCTTTGGATGGCACCTCGGTGACCGTGACTTCCGGCGTCAAAGCTGGCGAACGGGTGGCGACGCAGGGTGCGTCGTTCATCAACCAGGTCCGCTGAGGAGTAGCGCATGTTTAAGTGGCTACTCGACAACAGTATGGCCAATCGGCTGCTGGTACTTATCGCCAGCCTGGTATTGGTCGCCTACGGCGCTTTCACCCTTTCCCGCGCACCAGTGGATGTCTTTCCCGACCTGAACCGGCCGACCGTCACCATCATGACGGAGGCCGGCGGCATGGCGGCCGAGGAAGTAGAGCAACTCATCTCCTTCCCGCTGGAAACCACGATGAATGGCCTGCCTGGCGTGGACAGTGTTCGCTCAACTTCCAGCGCCGGCCTGTCGTTCATCTACGTGACCTTCGACTGGAGTACGGAGATTTTCCGGGCCCGGCAGATGGTCTCCGAGCGGCTCTCCTCGATGGAGCAAACCTTGCCGGCCGGTGTCGTGCCGCGCATGGGGCCCATCAGTTCCATCATGGGCGAAATCATGCAGGTCGCCATTCCCATCGACGCGCAGAAAATTTCGCCGATGGCCGTCCGAGAATACGCCGACTGGGTGCTGCGCCCTCGGCTGATGGCCATTTCTGGCGTGGCTCAAGTCATCCCCATCGGTGGCGAAGTTCGTCAGTTCCAAGTGCAGCCGAACACGGTGCGTATGGCCGAGCTGGGCATCACCCATGACCAGCTGGAAAATGCCCTCAAGGGTTTTTCCTCGAATACCTCGGGTGGTTTCCTGGAGCTCAACAGCCGCGAATACCTCATCCGGAACATCGGTCGCACCTCGCGCCTGAATGACCTGATGGACCTTGCCTTGACCGCCAAGGATGGTCAGTCGATTCTGCTTCGGCAGATTGCCGACGTGACCTTCGCTCCAGCCATCAAGCGCGGCGATGCTGGGTTTGAAGGCAAGCCGGCGGTTATCCTGGGTATCCAGAAGCAGCCGACGGCCGACACCATCAGCCTGACCCGCAAGATTGAAGAGGCTCTCGGCGACCTGAAGAAGTCCTTGCCGGCCGGCATGGAGGAGCCACAAGTGACCTTCCGCCAGGCGAGCTTCATCGAAGCATCCATTTCGACCCTGCAAGGGAAGCTGATTGGCGCCTCGGTGTTCGTGGCAGTCATCTTGTTCGCCTTTCTCGGGACGTTGCGCCCAACCATCATTGCGCTGACTGCGATTCCGGTCTCCATCTTCATCACGGCGCTGGTCTTCCGCTATTTCGGGATGTCCATCAACACGATGACGCTGGGCGGTCTGGCTATCGCCATCGGTGGCCTAGTGGACGATGCGGTAGTGGGTATCGAGAATGTCCTGCGGCGCCTAAAGGTGGACCGCGAGAAGCATCCTCAGAGTCGCCTGCATCCGCTGGAACTGGTTAAGGCCGCGACCATGGAAGTTCGGTCAGCCATTCTCTACGCGACCATCATTATCGTCCTCGTCTTCCTGCCGCTGTTCGCCTTGCCGGGCATGGAAGGTCGTCTGTTCGTGCCGTTGGGCGTCGCCTTCATCGTCTCGACGCTGGCTTCGCTGGTGGTGTCGGTCACCGTCACCCCGGTCCTGGCTTTCTACCTGCTACCCCGGATGAAGTCGTTGGACCACGGGGATACACGCTTGCTGGCATGGCTGAAAGCGGGCTACCAAGGCAAGCTTCAGCAGGCGCTGCAACGTCCCAAGCCCGTGCTGGCAGCCGGGGTGGTGGCGGTTGTCCTGGCAGCTATCGCAGTGCCTTTCTTTCCGACAACCTTCCTGCCTCCCTTCAACGAAGGCACTTTCCTTATCGGAATGCGCCTGAACCCGGGCGTAACCCTTGCTGAATCATCAGCCCTGGCTCGCCAGGCGGAGGTGCTGGTACGCCAAGTGCCTGAAGTCACCCATGTCGGCCGGCGTAGTGGTCGTGCCGAATTGGATGAGCATGCCGAAGGCGTCCACGTCAGCGAACTGGACGTTGGCCTAGTCCCCGCTTCGGAAATGAAGCGCAGCGTTGCCGAGGTACAGGCTGACATCCGGGCACGCTTGGTCAATCTGCCGGCGGCCATCGCCATTGGCCAGCCGATTTCTCACCGTATCGACCACATGCTGTCAGGGGTTCGCTCGCAAATCGCCATCAAGCTGTTTGGTGATGACCTTGACACCTTGCGCGGCCAGGCCGATGCGTTGCGCTCCAAGTTGGCCGGCATTCCGGGCTTGGCCGACCTCGAGGTCGAGAAACAGGTCCTGGCACCGCAAATCAAGATTCATGTGAACTACGCGGCGGCCGCCCAGTACGGTGTGCCGGCGCCGCAGATTCTGTCGGTGCTCCAGAGCCTGGTTGAAGGCGAGAAGGTCACGCAAATCGTGGAAGGCAATCGCCGGTTTGCCCTGGTGGTACGCCTACCTGAGACTGCACGTTCACTGGATGGCTTGGGGCAAATCCTGCTGGAGACGCCCAAGGGCCGTGTACCCTTGTCCAAGCTGGCGACCATTGAAGACAGTGATGGCCCCAACCAAATCAGCCGCGACGACGGCAAGCGGCGCATTGTGCTTTCGGCTAATGCCCAAGGGCGGGCGCTATCCGATGTGGTCACCGACATCCGGAAAGTGGTGGCGGAAACGAAGCTGCCGGAAGGCTACTTTGTGACGTTAGGCGGCCAATTCCAGGCCCAAGAGGAAGCCAGTCGGCTGGTCGGCATGCTGGCCATCGTCTCCCTGGTTCTGATGTTCGTGGTGCTCTACAGTCGCTACAAGTCGGTGACCCTGTCGGCACTCATTATGGCCAATATCCCGCTGGCTCTGGTTGGTGCGGTAGTCGGCCTGTGGCTGTCCGGGCAACCTCTCTCAGTGGCGGCACTGATTGGCTTCATCACGCTGGCCGGCATCTCGGTGCGTAACGGCATCCTGAAGGTGAGCCACTACCTGAACCTGATGCGCATCGAAGGCGAGCGTTTCACGCCGGAGATGATTGTGCGTGGTTCGATGGAACGGCTAAGCCCTGTGCTGATGACAGCCCTGGTGACGGCGTTTGCGCTGGCGCCGCTGCTGTTCGAGGCTGAGCGGCCCGGCACTGAAATTTTGAATCCGGTGGCGGTGGTGATTTTCTCGGGGCTGGTCAGTTCAACCCTGCTCGACACCTTCCTGACCCCCATCATGTTCTGGATGTTCGGTCGTCGTGACGCCGAGCGTCTCCTCGACGAAACCAATGCTGAAGCCTTTTAACAAATTCCCCCTGAAAGGAATCCCAATGAACCTTATTCAGTTGTTTACTGCTGTTTCCGTCGCGCTCTCGGGAGCTGCGTTCGCCGCCGAAGGCCACAACCATGCTCATGAGCACAAAGGTTTACAGGGCGGGGTCGTTGCCGAGGCAAATCACCTCGACTTCGAACTGGTTGCGAAGCCGGATAACATTCGGCTCTATGTTCGAGACCACGACAAACCCTTTAATGTGAAGGAAGGCTCTGCCAAGCTGACCTTGCTCACCGGCACCGACAAGTTCGAGGTTACCTTGGCTCCGGCCGGTGAAGCGTTGGAGACCAAGGGTACATTTGCCGTAACTCAGGGAACGAAAGCAGTCGCTGTCGTGAGCCTTCCCGGCAAGAAGGTGACCACCGTGCGTTTCGTCGTTCAATAAAACTGCCGCAACAGCCAATAGTTCTATCAAAAGCCTTCTCGTTTTCAGGAGGGGTTTTTGAAGGGAAATTTGTCTAAATGCTCGGCGTCCGCTTTGTTACGGATAGCCGATGTTATTGAACTGTCGGCGCGCGTTTAAAAGTACCCAGCGATACGCGTTGAATTTTACCCAGGGACTTTAGCCGCTCGTCATTGTTGCGGCTGGTAACAAGTGTAGCGCAAGGATAGTCGTCGGCACCTCCGTTTTT
>JAYRYB010000010.1:0-73005 GCA_041917165.1 Azonexus sp. | reverse complement strand
CAAATTCATGGTGATCATCTCCTCGGTTTCCCCGCTCCAAAACGGAACGGCGAAGGTTAATCACCCTGGGTAATTTTCAGCGCGCAGATACCTCGAAATCCGGGTACTTTTCAGTGCGCGTCAACACACCGGTTGTCCTTGGCGGGATTTACCCAAGGATTTTGGTAACTGGCACTCGGTGTATGTCCGATTCGCCAGATGGGAAGTAGGCGGCGTATGGAGTCGGGTTGCTGAAGCTCTCCAGGGAGACGCCGATCTGGAGGAGTTGTTTATGGATGCCACGATTGTTCGTGCCCACCAGCATTCGGCAGGCGCCGCCAAAAAAACGGTAGCGATCAAGCGATCGGCCGGTCGCGAGGCGGGCTGAGCACCAAGATCCACGCCAGCGTCGATGCTTTGGGAAATCCCCTTCGTCTGATTCTGACCGGCGGACAGGTCGCCGATGTGACTCAGGGTGCCGCATTGGTCGCCGGGATCCAAACTACCGCAGTTACAGCCGACAAAGGCTACGACAGTGATGAACTGGTAGCAACCATCGAGGCGAGTGGTGCTCAGGCCAATATTCCGCCCCGTAGCAATCGGAAAAATAAACGTCCGGTCGACAGGCATCGGTACAAGGCTCGTCATCTGGTCGAGTGCTTCTTCAATCGACTCAAGCAGTTTCGTCGTATCGCCACCCGATACGACAAACTTGCCAATCGATTCAATGCCTTTCTTCATCTGGCTTCCGCTTATGTCTGGCTACTGTGAACAGGCCCTAGGAAGTGCCGGTCGATTCATTATCCAAAACGACTATTTTTTGGGGATTTTTTCATAGAGGCGCACGCGCGTCTGCCACCCGACCATTCGCTTGGACGCGTGATACCGATTGAGGATGTTCAGGTGTTTGGATTGCAATGGCTGCCGGAGGGGAACAATCCTATTCGTGCGGCTTCCATGACCGTCATGATTGCCGGATGGCTGATGCGTCGCTCGACGGTAATCGACCAGAAGCTTTCATGAATGCTTTCTACCCTACCGAAGCAACGGACGTTGTAGCGAGCGCAGATTTCCTCCGCGAGTACGGCTGGACCGGGGAAAAAACCGGCGCCGGCCTGCCCGAAGGCCTTCATCAGCGCGCCGTCATCAAATTCGCCCATCAGGCGCGGCGTCAGGCGACAGTCGTTCAACCAGCAATCGATGCGGCTGCGGATCACTGCATGCACGCCGGGCAGGAGCAGCGGGGCATCGTTCAGGCATTCCGGAAAGTCGGGAAGGCCGGCGCACAAGGACTCAGCGCCAAAGAATGCCAGGGGGCTCTCACCCAACTTGTGGCTGTGGCCACGAATAGCCAGACCAGCCGGCATCGGACGATCAGCCACGACCATATCTAGTCGCTGCAGCGCCAACTCGGCCAGCAGCATGTCGATGCTGCCTTCACGGCATACCAGCCTGACGGGTTCCGGTAGTTTGCCGACGGGTGCCAGCAACCGGTAGGTGAATGACTTCGGGAGCACGTCCGTGATTCCGATACGCAGGACCGGGATCGGTTGCTTTTGGCGAGCTGAAAGGGCCTGCTTCAGTTCGCCGCTCAGATGGAGGATTTCATCGGCATAGGACAAGACCTGGCGACCGGCTTCGGTCAGTTCAAGGCCACGCCCTGCCGGGCGAAACAGGATCGTGCCGAGATCCGCTTCGAGGTGACGAATTTGTCCACTGATGGTTTGCGGCGTGAGATTCAATTTTTCAGCGGCGCGGCTAACGCCACCCATTTGGGCAACGGTCCAGAAATATCGAAGGTGCTTGAGATTCATGGCAATTGTTCGCTATTTGACGAAATGTTATTCATAAAAACTCGTATTTATTTGAGCATTTTTTCCGCTTATCGTGTGTTCGTACCCACAACGAAGGAGCAAATGTGCAGATCGATCTTCGCACCAATGGCATTGAGGTAAGCGAAAGCTTGCAAGCGCATACCGAGCGCTGCCTGAAATTTGGTCTGGATTGGGCCAGCCACGACGTGGACCGCGTCGTCATCACACTGTCCGACATCAATGGGCCGCGCGGCGGGAATGACAAACGCTGTCAGCTTCGGATCCCACTGCCGCGGATGCGCGATGTCGTCATCGAAGAAACTGCACATGATCTTCAGGTCGCTATCGCCCGCTCCGTCGACCGGGCCGCACGCAGTCTGGAGCGTCGCCTGTCCCGGCAGCGCGAGTTCGGACCGATGCCTCCTAGCCTAGCGGAAGACTGAGATGAGCTTTTCAAAGCTTCCCCTGTTAAGCATGCTGGCCAGCCGGTTTTTCGCAATCAGTCGCCGAACATGGCTTCTGGTCTCGGTGGCCCTCTTGATACTGGCGACCTTGGCGATCTGGGCGGCGATCAGCCTCGCAGGCTGGCTCTTTAGCGTAGCGAGGGAAAGTGCCACTGCTGCGCCAGATGTCGCGCGCAATGCTGTTCAGCAAGTCGAGAAGGTCGTGCCAGGGGCGACGCAGGCGATCGAAGACCTGCGGATGATCGGCCAGGCATCGCCGCCCGCCCGCGATGTCTCCGGAACCGATCCGATTCCCGTCGCTCGCTTTCCGGGCCTGGCTCGGACGCACTGGCAACGCGAAGGCCAGGAAATCAGGGTGCGCTATGAAGGCAAGGCGGATTTCGCCACCGTCCTTGATCACTACGCGAAAGGGTTTGCTGACCAAGGCTATCGGCAGGAACTCCATGCCGCTTCACCCAGCGAGGAGCGTCACGACTACCTCAAGGGCAGTGAGCGTGTTGGCGTAGTTTTCACGAAATCAAAAAACAGTTTGGTTTCGGTGAGCATCACCGCGCCCATGCCTTGAGCGGCTACTTCCCCGGATACAAAATGACGACACAAAACACCAAAACCTGGCACGCGCAACCGCCCGAGGACTGCCTGGCGCAGTTGGCCAGTAATCCGGTTGCCGGACTGGACAACGAAGAAGTGACGCGCCGACTGGCAGAACACGGCGCCAATCGCCTGGCGGAAAAAGCGTCCCGCCCCGTGTGGCTGAAATTTATCGACCAGTTCAAAAGCCTGCTGGTGCTGATCCTGATTGGCGCAGCGATGCTGGCCGGGGCGATTGGCGATTTCAAGGACGCCATCGTCATCGCGATCGTCGTCTTGCTCAACGCCTGTCTCGGATTTTTTCAGGAACATCGGGCGGAAGCCGCGCTAGCCGCCCTGAAGAACATGCTGGCACCGACGGCGCGGGTGCGTCGCGACGGGGAGATACAGCAGATCGAAGCGGTCGATCTGGTGCCCGGCGACATCCTGCTGCTGGAAGCCGGCGACCGCATTCCGGCCGATGCCCGGGTGTTGACCGCACACAGCGCCGAAGTCGCGGAAGCGGCCTTGACCGGCGAATCGCATCCCGTGGCAAAGCTCCCGGATGCGGTGGCGGAGTCGGCAGTGCTGGCAGAACGCCACAACATGGTGTTCATGAATACCGTGGTGTCACGCGGTCGCCTCGAAGCCGTCGTCATCGCCACCGGGATGCACACCGAAATGGGGCGCCTGGCCGGTCTGCTGGCCGAGACCGCAGAAGGCGAAACCCCCTTGCAGATTCAACTCGATGGTCTGGGCAAGCGGCTGGCGATCATCGCCACTGTCGTGGTCGGCCTGATGTTCTTCATGGGCCTGATGCGCGGTGATGATCTGATCAAGACCGCGATGACCGCCATCGCACTGGCCGTGGCCGCCATTCCCGAAGGCTTGCCGGCAGTGGTCACAGTGACGCTGGCCCTGGGCATGCACCGAATGGCCAAACGTAACGCCATCGTCAAGAAGCTGGCCGCGGTCGAGACACTCGGCTGCACGACGGTGATCTGCTCCGACAAAACCGGCACGCTGACGCTCAATCAGATGACCGCCCGCGCCGTCTACACCCAAGGGCAGCGTTACCTGGTCAGCGGCGAGGGTTACGGCGGTGAAGGCCGCTTCGAAGGCATCGCCTCCGGCGCGCCAACACTTGGCCATGTCCTGCTGCCGGCGGCCTTGTGCGTCGATGCCCGGATCAAGGATGGCGCCCTGATCGGCGACCCAACCGAGGGGGCCTTGCTGACCCTGGCGGCCAAAGCGGGTCTGATGCCGGATGCCGCGCTTGAGCACCGGCCGCGTATCGCAGAAATCCCGTTCGACTCGGCCACCAAGTACATGGCCACGTTCCACCACGATGGCGAACGGGTCATGATGTGCGTCAAGGGCGCGCCGGACGTGCTGCTGGCGCTGGCCACCAGGCATCTCGGGCAAGCCGCTGCGGCCTTGCCGATGGATCAGGAGAGCCGCGCTGCCTTCATCGCCGAAAACGAGGCGCTGGCCGATCAGGCCTTACGCGTGCTGGCGCTGGCTAGCCGGGTCATTCCGGCTGCCGATTTCGATCCGGCCGGCAATCTGGTGCCTTGGGTTCAGGATCTGACCCTGCATGCCCTGGTCGGCATCATCGACCCGCCACGGGCAGAAGCGAAGGCGGCCATCGCCACCTGCCACGCCGCCGGCATTCAGGTGAAAATGATCACCGGCGACCACCGGGTAACGGCCGCCGCCATCGCCCGCGAACTGGGACTGAAGGGCGAATCCCATGAGGGACGCGAACTCGATGGACTCAGCCAGAGCGAAATCGCCGCGCTGGTCGAGAAGAGCGCCGTCTTCGCTCGCGTCGCCCCCGAGCACAAGATGCGCATTGTTGAAGCCCTGCAGGCCAAGTGCCATGTCGTGGCGATGACCGGTGACGGGGTCAACGATGCGCCAGCCCTGAAAACCGCCGACATTGGCGTGGCCATGGGCATCACCGGTATGGAAGTCACCAAGGAGGCGGCAACGCTGGTGCTGACCGACGACAACTTCGCCTCGATCGTCCGCGCGGTCGAGGAAGGACGCACCATCTACGAGAACATCATCAAGTTCGTCCGCTTCCAGCTGTCGACCAACGTCGGGGCGATTCTCACCGTCCTCGGTGCGCCCTTCCTCGGTCTGGCCACACCCTTCACCGCTATCCAGATCCTTTGGGTCAACATCATCATGGATGGCCCGCCCGCCATGACCCTCGGGGTCGAGCCAGCGCGTCCCGGCATCATGCGCGACATCCCGCGGCAGGCCGATGCCGGCATCCTATCCCTGCACCGCCTGTGGCGCATCGGCCTGTACGGCGCAACCATGGCGGTCGGCACGCTCGGCCTCTACGTCTGGGCGATGGAAGCCTCCGGCGAAGCCAAGGCCATGACCCTGGCCTTCACCACCTTCGTCCTCTTCCAGTTCTTCAACATCTTCAACGCCCGTGCCGAGCATGGCAGCGCATTCAACCGGCAGTTTTTCGCCAACAGCAAGTTGTGGATGGCATTGGCCGGCGTCGTTCTGCTGCAGATTATCGCAGTGCATTGGGGCGCGGCACAGCTGATATTCGACACGGTGGATCTCACCCTGAGCGAATGGCTACTGGCTGCCACGGTGGCATCCTCGGTTCTGTTCCTCGAGGAGGCGCGCAAGCTGCTGCTCAGACTATTTTCCCGCAACAACGTTGATTCCGTTATCACGAACGGACTTGAAAGGTAACGCCATGACTCAGGACAACATCAAGGCCATTCTTGCCATTGCCATCCACGCGGCCTTTGCCGACAACAACAAGGATGATCGCGAACGGGAGGAAATTCGGCGTATCGCAGAATCCCTGGCCGAACAGGCCGCGGCACCGGATCTCGCCCGTCTCTATCAGGACGTGCTGCTCAAGCGACTGCCGCTGGCCGCGGCAACCAGCCAACTGGTGGATGCCGGCCAGCGCCAGCTGGCTTACGAAATGGCCTTGTGCGTTTGTGAGACAGATGGCCGACTGGTTGATAGCGAGCGGCGTTTTCTCGATGAACTGAAGCGTTTGCTTTCGCTCACGGCCACGGAGACCGAGTTGATTGATGGCGAGGTTGACCTGATCGCCGAACAAACCGCATCGGCCGTGCCGCTCACCGCCGGCCAGCCGGCTGCCCCGCGAGCAGTAGCGGCGGCACCCGCCTTGATCACTGATGTCGAGGTCGACAAATCCATCCTCAACTATGCGCTACTCAACGGCGCACTCGAGCTGCTGCCACAGTCCTGGGCATCGATGGCCATCATTCCTCTGCAGATCAAGATGGTTTACGCCATCGGCAAGACGCATGGCGTCGAGCTCGATCAGGGACACATCAAGGAGTTCATTGCCGCGGCAGGCGTTGGGTTGACTTCGCAATATCTTGAACAGATGGGCCGCAAACTGCTGGGGGGATTGATCGGCAAAGCCGCGGGCAAGACGGCTGGCAAGTTCGGTGGTGTCGCCGTCGGCATGGCGTTCTCCTTTGCTACCACCTACGCGCTGGGACAAGTCGCCAAACGTTACTACGCTGGCGGCCGCTCCATGAGCACGGCCATGCTGCGTGATGCGTTCCAGAATTTGCTGGGCCCTGCAAAACAGCTGCAAACCCAGTACCTGCCGCAAATTCAGCAGAAAGCCGCGACGCTGGATGCAGCGCAGGTGATGTCGATGATGCGAGCCTGATCGCAACAGGCTTGCGTGATCTTCGATGAACTGCAAGATACGCCGTGCGACTTCTTGTTGATTTCGTGATATTCGGGAGCTTGATATGTTCTCCATTTACGGCATGACCGGTCAGGTTTTCAGCGGCACCCTTGAGTCCATGAACCGCGTCTATTCTCTGGCTCGCGCCAGAAACGCACGGGGGGTTGCTCAGGAGGGCGATGAAATTGGCGTTGAGGCCACGCCAACGCCATTGCAGCAGGATGCTGTGCGCGCCTATCGGAGAATGCTGCCCGAGGATCTTGAACGAGGCCCCCTGATTCATGCGGCCCAGATCATGACGCATCCAGTCACGGTGCTTCATCAAAACAGTGCGGTGGCTGAAGCATGGCGCTTGCTACAGCGTCAGGGAATCCACCAGGCGCCGGTCCTTGACGATACGCAGCGCCTGATCGGAATGGTCAGCGAGCGAGATTTGCTGACTGTTATCGATATTGACGGCGATCGTGTTCTCGAAAATCTGAAACGGCGGGTGAGTGATGTCATGGCCACGCCGGTCGTGGCGGCCGCACCAGTGACCGATATTCGGCGCATCGCTGCCGCCATGCTTGAAGGGGGCTTGAGCGCCGTTCCCATCGTCAACGAAAGTCAGAGCATTGTCGGTATCGTCTCCCGCACGGATGTTCTGCGTGCAGTCATGACCGATCCCCCCGTCAGCCTGTGGCGCTAAAAAATGCCATCACATGATTCGCCGGAGATCGCCATGAATTCTGCATCCTTGCGGGTCCTGATGGCATTTGATGGTTCGCCATCCGCCATGGCGGTCGCCCGTTGCTGGTCGTCATGGGACTCCGAACGGGTTTCGCTCGAAGCAAGCCTCCTCGCGATCACCCACGGCCATGCGGCCAGTGCAGGAAACGAGACAGCATGGCCCCCATTTGCAGACAAACTGACGACCGCCAAAGCGTGGTTTTCTCAGGCCGGGCTGGCCTTGGAATGTGTGGTCGTCGATGGGGAAAAACCGGCAAAAAAGATTATCGAAGCAGCTCTGCATCGCAAGGTAGACCTGATTGCGATGGGAACCCGAGGGCTATCGCCACTTCGCGGATTGCTGCTCGGCTCCGTTGCGGCAGAGGTTGCCAGTCGCAGTCCGATACCCATCTGGCTGATGGGCCCGAATGCCGCAATGCCTGCCGCGCTCGGCCGGCGTCTCCGGTTGCTTGTCGCCATTGATGAATCGAAGCAAGCAGCCCATGCGGCAAATTGGGCGGGACGCATGGCGCCGCATCTGGGTGAAACATCGATAGAGCTATTCAACGTGCAGCCCGCTTTTTCCCCATTCGAAGGCATGCTCGACGCCGCTGCAGGCGATTTCCATCACTGGGGACAATCGCTTGGAGAGGCCGCCATCGAAGCGGCCAGGCAACAGATGGGGATTGCCGGCCACCGTGCGACAGCCTGCGTTGCGACTGGCGATACTGTTCCCATGATCCTGGCGCGGGCAGATGATATCGGAGCCGAGGTCATCGTTGTCGCACCACACGGTGCAAATGTGCTGGAGCAGGCCGTTCTCGGCAGCGTGTCGCAATCACTGCTGCAGGCAGCACGCTGTCCGGTGTTGATTGTGCCGCGTAACAGAGGATGTCCGAATCTTGTGTAAAGCAGCCATCGCGAGTCGCATCGAGGAAAGTCTGCTTTGGCCGAGTAGGTTGAATTGGCCTTTCGGCAGGTTCCGAAGTACACCGGTCGTTCAGATGGCGGCTATGTGGAGAGACCGAAGGTCAGCAGTTGGCCGACAGCACGTATTACCACCCCATACCCGATAGCCGCCGTTGGTTTTTTTGAGGGACGGCTTCGGGGAAACCACCCCGTCAGGCTCTTCCCGGCCAGAAGCGGCCGGTAATCACATCCACGAAGCCGCCACTCTAAGGTCCGCCCTACTCCGATACCTGCCGTCGGATCGAATGACATTACAATGTAGTGCCCCCGCTCGCGGATAGGGGCTGGTTAACTACAGTATTTTCCCCCTGCCTTACAGTCGATCGAGGCTGACGATGCTGTAGCCGGCCGCCTCGATGCCGCGTCGGAGATCGCTGGCGGTGGCAACCGCCTCCGGGTTGTCGCCGTGAACGCAAATGCTTTGCACGCGGGTCGGCAGGCGCTTGCCGTTGACGCTGACGATGGCTTGTTCATCCAGCATGCGCAGGACGTGGGCGAGTGCGGCGTCAGTGCCATGGATCATGGCGCCGGGCTGGCTGCGTGGCACCAGCTGGCCATCGTCCTGATAGGCACGGTCGGCGAAAACCTCAAGGATGACCGGCAGGCCGATGCGCTCGCCGGCTGTGGCGAGTCGGGAGTAGGCCGGGGCCAGCAGTATCAGTTGCGGGCTGATGGCATGGACGGCACGGGCGACGCAATCGGCCAGCGCCAGATCGGCACAGGCCATGTTGTTGAGGGCGCCATGCGGCTTGACGTGACTGACGCAGCCGCCTTCGGCCGCGGCCATCGCCTGCAGGGCGCCAATCTGGTAGATGATCATCGCTTCGAGCTCGGCAGCTGGGATATCCATGCGCCGCCGGCCGAAGCCTTGCAGATCGGGGAACGCCGGGTGGGCGCCTATGCTGACCCCGCGCTTTTTGGCCGCCGCGACTGTCCGCCGCATGACCAAAGGATCCCCGGCATGAAAGCCGCAGGCAATATTGGCGCTGGCGACAATGTCGAGCAGGGACTCGTCATCCCCCATGGACCATGCACCGAAGCTTTCACCGAGGTCGGCATTGAGATTGATGTTTTTGTTCATGAGCTGATTCCCCAAGTTAAGGATACAAGCCGCGCTGTTCGCGCGCTGCGAGTACACGCTGACAGGCAATGATGAAGGTTGCGGTGCGCAGCGACACATTGCGCTCCTCGGACAGTTTCCAGATCGCGTCAAAGGCGCCGACCATGATCTGCTCGAGACGGGCATTGATCTCTTCTTCGGTCCAGAAGAACGAGGAGAAGTCCTGTACCCACTCGAAGTACGAAACCGTTACGCCGCCGGCATTTGCCAGCACGTCGGGAACGACCAGAATGTCGCGCTGCTGGAGGATATCGTCGGCCGCCGGGGTGGTCGGGCCATTGGCGCCCTCGACCACGACCTTGGTGCTGAGCTTCTGTGCCCGATCGGGAAGGATCTGGCCCTCAAGAGCGGCCGGAATCAGGAAGTCGGACTTGAGCAGCCAGAAATCGTCGCCTGAGATCGGCGACGCGCCCGGGAAGCCGGCCAAGCCGCCGTTGATCTCCACATGTTTGAGCGCGGCGTGGATGTCGATGCCATTTTCATTGGCCAGCGTCGCCGAATGATCCTGCACCGCTATCACTTTGGCGCCGTGTTCCTGGAAGATGCGCGCCGCGATACCGCCGACGTTGCCAAAACCCTGAACCACGACACGGGCACCTTCGACCGGCAGGTGGATCCGTTTACCGGCTTCGCGGGCAGCGATGAACACGCCGCGGCCGGTGGCTTCGTGACGGCCGAGTGAGCCGCCAAGGGGAATCGGCTTGCCGGTGACGACGCCCGTCGCGGTGCCACCGACGTTCATCGAATAAGTGTCCATCATCCACGCCATGCTCTGCTCGTTAGTGCCGACGTCGGGCGCCGGAATGTCCTTGTCGGGCCCGATGATGATGCCAATTTCTGAGGTGTAGCGCCGCGTGATGCGCTGCAGTTCGGCCTGTGAGTGCGCCCGCGGATCAAGACGGATGCCACCCTTGGCGCCACCGAAAGGCAGGTTGACCGCGGCATTCTTGATCGTCATCCAGCCCGACAGTGCCATCACTTCATTGAGCGTAACTGCCGGGTGAAAGCGCACGCCGCCCTTGCCGGGACCGCGCGAGAGGGAGTGCTGAACGCGATAACCCTCGTAGTGCGCCACCGACCCGTCGTCGCGAATGATCGGCACATCGACGATCAGGATGCGCTTCGGGTGCTTCATGGTTTCGATCCACTTCGCCAGGTGACCGAGGTGCGGTTTCACCCGTTCGATCTGCTCGACAAAGCTGGCCCATGGCTCGGGTGCGTTCGGGTTAAGGTAGGACATGCCGCCGACCCGGCGCAGGTCTTCGGCTGACGTCGTTTGCTTTTTACTCATGCTGTCTCCTGGTTGTTCTTTCAACGATTACCGCTGCTGCCCGATTCGTTTTCCGATTATTCCGGTGCATTGACATCGGTTCGTCGGTTGCTCATGAGCACTCCCACGGCAAATCGGGAGGCGTGCCGCGCAGGAAACCGCCCGCATCGACCATGCCACTGATCAGGTTGCAACCGTATAGCGCAGCCTCGTCCAGGCTGCCTGGTGGCAGGAAGGTCTGTAAACCGCGCGCCCAGTCGGTCCACCGCTGGCGCAACTCGGCCAGGGCGTAGCGGGCGGTGGCCAGGTCGACCGATTGGAAGCGGAGCGTGCTACCCGGCGGGCAGTGGGCAAGGCGCGGCAGATCGGCACTGATTACCGTAGCAATCTTGGGGTAGCCACCCACCGTCTGGCAGTCGGCGAGGAGGATGATCGGCAGGCCGTTGGCCGGTACCTGAATGGCGCCCGGCGTTACGCCGTCGGACACGATGTCGGCTGCGGCCGGGCTGGCGTGGGCCAGGACCTTACCCACCAGGCGCAGGCCCATGCGATCCTGTTCCGCAGTTGCCGAGTAGGGCGTGTTCAGAAAGGTCGCGATGGCCTCGTCTGTAAAGTGAGCGGCCTGTGGGCCAAGCACGACGCGGATCGGGCCATCGCCATGATTCCAAGGCTCGCCCCGTGTTTCACGAAAATCGCGTTTACCCAACTGGCTGCAGGGGATACGGTCACCTTTCTGTAATGCGCGGCCGTCGATGCCGCCAATGCCGGCGCGCTGGTAGGTCGAGCGGCTGCCGAGCTGGCGGGGCACGGTGCAGCCACCGGAAACGGCAAGGTAGGCGGTGCCGCCGGCGACGGCGCCGACCTTCAGGCTGTCGTGGTCCTCCAGGGTCGCGCTTTGCCAGGCCAGCAGCGTCTGGCTGCTGCCGTTGGCGCGCAGGATGGTCGCGGCGACATTCCCGGCCAGGGCGACGCGCAGCGGTCCGCAGCGTACTGCCAAGGTCGGTCCGAGGCCGCTCATTTCGATGCATGCTGCATCCGGCGGATTACCGGTCAGCGCATTGGCGCAATCGGCCAGTGGCCGGTCGAGATAGCCTGACACGGCCAGGCCCTGATGGCGGTGGCCGAAGCGCCCGCTATCCTGAACGGCGTTGCCCAGGCCGCCGTCGATGACTTCGATCAGCCCCGTCATGCGGCCTCCGCGGCGATGCGGAAATTGGCGCGGCTAAGCCGGCCGGCGGCAAGCTCGCCCGCGATGTGCTCGTACTCGGCGCGGTCGACGACACGCAAGCGCATCTGGTCGCCGGACTCGAGCAGCGCCGGCGCAGCCTCCTCGGTGACATCGAACAGCGGAACCGGGGTACGCCCGAGCAGGTTCCAGCCACCCGGGCTTTCCCAAGGATAGACCGCGCACATTTCGCCGGTGACGGCGAGCGACCGGGCCGGCACCGCCTTGCGCGGATTGGCCAGGCGCGGCATGGCCAATTGCGGCGGTAGGCCACCCATGTAAGGAAAGCCGGGCATGAAGCCGATCATGTAGACGCGATAGGTGGCGGAGGTGAGCAGCGCGATCACGCGCTCCGGTGCGATGCGTTTGGCCTCGGCCAGGCGTTCGAGGTCGGGGGCCAGTTCGGCATCGCAGCAGACCGGCAGCAGCCAGTGGCGCCCTTCGCTGGTCGTGCTGCCTGCAGCCTCGGCCATGCCCAACAGGCGGGCGCCCAGTTGTTCGCCGTCGACCGCGAACGGATCGTAATGCACGGTCAGCGAGCGGAAGGTCGGCACCAGGTCCGTGATGCCTGCCAGTTCGCCGGTATCGCGAGCGGCATGGAGGGCGCTGTTGAGGCCCATGACGCGAGCGTGCAGCGCCGGGTCGATACGGTCACCGAATTCGACCGTCCAGGCGCTGTCGCCGAGCGGCAGCAGGAGGGGGCTGTCGCTCACGTGATCAGCCCGCCATCTGCTGCGGCAACCAGGTGATGATGCCGGGGAAGAAATAGATCAGTACGACGGCGGCGACCATCAGGAAAAACATCGGCATCGAATGACGAGCCAGCCAGGTGATCTCCTTCTTGGTCATGCCCTGCAGCACGAACAAGTTGAATCCGACCGGCGGCGTGATCTGCGCCATCTCGACCACCAGTACGACGTAAATGCCGAACCAGATCAGGTCGATGCCGGCCTTCTCGACGGTAGGCAGCAGGATGCCCATGGTCAGCACGACGATGGAAATGCCGTCGAGGAAGCAGCCGAGGATGATGAAGAAGGCCATCAGCGCCAGCACCAGGGCGAAGGGCGACAAGCCCAGGCTACCGATCCATTCGGCGAGGTGGCGCGGCAAGCCGATGTAACCCATCGACAGGGTCAGGAAGGCCGCGCCGGCGAGGATCAGCGCGATCATGCAGTAGAGGCGGGTGGCGCCGAGCAGGCTGTCGCGGAAGTTCTTCCAGTTCATCTCGCCCTGGATGGCGGCGATGATCATGGCGCCGACGACACCGAGGCCGGCCGCCTCGGTGGCCGTGGCCAGGCCCGTGTAGATCGAGCCGAGCACAGCGGCGATGAGTGCGACGACCGGGATCAGGTGGCGCGAGGCAGCGAGCTTCTGCAGGAAGCTCATGTTCTGGTCGGCCGGGGGAATCTGGTCGGGGTGGAGCAGCGCCCAGACGATGGTGTAGGCCATGAACAGGCCAGCCAGCAGCAGGCCGGGGATGACGCCGGCGATGAACAGCTGGGCGATCGAGACGTTGGCGGTGACGCCATAGACGATCATGATGATCGATGGCGGGATCAACAGGCCGAGCGTCCCGGCGCCGGCCAGCGTGCCGATGGCGATGCTGTCCGGGTAGCCGCGGCGCTTCAGTTCCGGCAGCGTCATTTTGCCAATGGTCGCGCAAGTGGCCGCGGAGGAGCCGGAAACGGCGGCGAAGATGGTGCAACCGATGATGTTGGTGTGCAGCAGGCGGCCGGGCAGCTTTTCCAGCCACGGCGCCAGGCCCTTGAACATGTCTTCCGACAGCTTGGTACGGAACAGGATTTCGCCCATCCAGATGAACAGGGGCAAGGCAGTCAGGGTCCACGAGGAGGATGCCCCCCAAATGGTGACCGCCATGCTGTCGCCGACCGGGCGGGAGGTGAACAACTCCATGCCCATCCAGGCGACACCGGCCAGCGCGAGGCCGATCCAAACGCCGCTGCCGAGAATGACGAAGAGGGTGATGATGAGCAGTGCGGTAATGGTCAGATCCATGGTCCGATCCCCTTATTCGATGTGGGCGGGTTCGCCGTCCGGCGAAGCTTCGCGCAATGTCTGGCCAGCCAGGAGGAGGATGAGGTCCATCAGGAAAGCCAGGGTGAACAGGCTGGTGCCGATGGCCATCCCGAGCTGGGGAATCCACAGTGGCGTGGCGTCGAGGCCGGTCGAGATGTCGACGAACTCGCGCGATTGCAGCACCAGGCGGATCGAGTACCAGGCCAGGGCGCCGGCCATGAACACGGCGACGATATGGCAGAAGACGTCGAGCCATCGGTGCGCAGCGGCCGGCAGATGGTTGAGGAGCAACGTCACTCGGATGTGCTCGCCCCGGCGCAAGGTCGGCGCCAGTGCGAGGAAGGCGGCGGCTGCCATGCAGTAGCCGGCATAGGCGTCGGCGCCGGGGAGGTCGAGCGCGGGGATGAGGCGGCCGAAGATGCTGGCCAGCACGGCGAACAAGGTGCCGATCAGGAAGAGTCCGGCAAGGTAACCGGCGGCGGCGAATAGTCGATCCAGCAGGGTGCGCATGGGGACTCCTTGGAAAAATGGATGGGCCGCCGCAGCGGCCCGGGGTGGCGTAGGTTACTTGCGGTAGGCGTCGAGGATGGCCTGGCCGTCGGCGCCGGCCTGTTTAGCCCAGTCGGCGATCATCGTGTCACCAACCTTCTTCAGGTCGGCCCTCAGCTGCGGCGAGCCAGCATCGACCGTTATGCCGTTCTTCTTCAGCTGCTCGATGTACCAGGAGTTCTTCTCGGTACTTACCTTCCAGCCCCGCGTTTCAGCAGTAGCGGCGGCCTTCAGCAACGCTTCCTGGCTGCTCTTGTCGAGGCCGTCGAAGGCTTTCTGCGAAACGATCACCAGATTCTTCGGCAGCCAGGCGCTGACGTCGTAGTAATACTTGACCTGCTCCCAGACCTTGCCATCGAAGCCGGTGGCGGCCGAGGTCATGAAGGTGTTGACGGCGCCGGTGGCCAGGGCCTGAGTCAGTTCGGCAGCCTGCACGGTGACCGGCTGGGCGCCAACCAGTTGGGCGATGCGGCTTGTGTTCGGGTTGTAGGCGCGCCACTTGGCGCCCTTGAGGTCGGCCGCCGAGCTGATCGGCTTGGCGCTGAAGATGCCCTGCGGCGGCCAGGCGACGGCGTAGAGCACCTTCATGCCCTGCTTGGCGAGGCGGGCTTCGGTGGCCTGGCGCGAGGCCTGCCAGAGTTTCTGCGAGTCGCCGTAGCTGGTGGCCAGAAAGGGGATCGAATCAACACCGTACAGGGCATCCTCGTTCGAGTAGCCAGAAATGATGATCTCGCCGATCTGTGCCTGCCCACCCTGGACAGCGCGCTTGATTTCGTTGGCCTTGAACAACGAACCGCTGTCATGGACAGTGATCTTCAATTTTCCACCGGTGGACTTATCCACGTCGGCAGCAAACTGCTGGATGTTCTCGGTGTGGAAGTTGCTGGCAGGGTAGCCGGTCGGCATGTCCCACTTTTGTTGGGCGCTGACAGGGGCAGCAATCACGAACAACGCGGAAGCGGCTGCGGCGGCAAGTTTTCTAAACATGGAGGTCTCCTCGAGAGGGGCTGGCGGAAAGACGACGTGATTGATACGTTGTAATAATGCAGCAATAAAGTTAATAAAACGTCGATAAAATGTCAACGTTATTTTTACGTATAATGAACATGTTTAATTCCAGTGAATTCACGATGAGCACCAAGAACCCCTCCCTGACTCCCGAACAGCGTATCGTTTCCTCGTCGCACCTAGTCTCCGAAAAGTCGCCGGAACTGTCCGAGTTCGAGTTCGGACTGATCATCGCGGCGCATGCCTTCAACCGCTGGCTGATACGCTGCATGGGCGCCGCCGGGGTCAAGGACATGACCGCAACCGACGTGCTGGTCCTGCACCACATCAACCACAAAGGCACCGAGAAGCGGCTCGCCGACATCTGCTTCGTCCTCAACATCGAGGACACGCACGTCGTTTCCTACTCGCTGAAGAAGTTGGCCGCGGCCGGCCTGGTCGAGGGCAGCAAGCGCGGCAAGGAGGTTTTCTTCGCGACGACCGCCGCCGGCCGTGATCTGTGCATGAAATACCGTGCCGTGCGCGAAGCCTGCCTGATGCCCGGCTTCTCCGGTGAGACCGAGGAGAACAAGCGTCTTGCGGAAATGGCACGAACGATGCGAACTCTGTCGGGCCGCTACGACCAGGCAGCACGCGCCGCAACCTCTTACTGAAGACAGGAGAGATCAGTCAGTTGATGCTCAAGGCGACTGCTTAAGTTAGGAAGCTGCCGTTGAACCAAGCAAACAATGAATCTCTCCTTTGGGTCGGGAGTACGTATTCGCTAAATGAGAAAGCTGCCGGTCGCCATGATGTAGGCCCCAACGTCAGCTTACTGCCGGACTGCTGACCGACATTGACCGATCAGCCAACGTCGGCAAAGGCCGAGGAGTTCGCGTTCAACAATCGCTCTGGCCGTCCGCAGCACTCAGTAAGCTGCCGTTGTACCGCCTGAAATGCGAAGGACCGTTCAGGGTCGGGAGCATCAGTTCGACAGAGTAGATAGCAGACCTTCGACCCCGATTGCCGATATCGGGCGGCTTCCCACCGCATTGTTGCCCGACAGGTTCCATCCGACCAAAGACAGCGTTGGCCGAGGAGGTCGCGTGTGGCAATCGCAGTCAATGACCGTAGCAGTATGGAAGCTGTAATTGTGCTGAGTGGGAGCGTGTTGACCTGGTTCCGCCTGAACCACCGATATTCCTGCGAACAACAATCCACAAATGACAAATTGCCTAAAAGATGAGCAACGCACGAATTTCCTCTCTGGCTCATTGAGTTGGCTCGCCTCCCCAGTGCCAACCCACACACTTATCCACAGATTTCGGGGATAAATGGTGTTTATTTCAGTAGCGATCCTTGAGGCGATTCCGCAACCAGTGCATCCGCCGGATAAAGGGACAGAAAATCCCGACTATCGGCGGTCGGTGCCTGCAGCCAGGCATCGTAGTCCAGCTCATGCAGGATGACGACCGAACGTTTCTCGTCATCCGGTTTATGAAACTGCCGCATGAAAGGATGCTGGTCGGCATTGATCGTCAGCATCGTGTAGCTATAGGTGAGCTCGCCGGCAGGGTTCTTCCAGGATGCCCACAGTCCAGCGATTCCCATCGGCTTGCCATCAGCCCGTGAGATTCGCGTCGGTACCGCCTTGCCGCTCCGCCAGTCCGGTTCATAGATCGCCTCGGCCGGAATGATGCAATGCCGGGACAGACGCCAGGCATCCCGGTAAGAAGGCTTCTCATGGACAGTCTCGGAACGGGCATTGTAGGTATGGCGGGCGATCGTCGTGTCCTTCGCCCAATGAGGAATCAGGCCAAACGAACCTACCAGCAATTCCCGAAACGGCACCGCCTCATCGCCGACCTCGGCAAACTCATGCCGGCGCAGGAAGGGACCGTGATAACCCGGCCAGAGGCTGGGCTTCAGCCCGAGCGGCAAATCACTCACCCCAAAATGCGCCTTGAGGCGCACCGGGTCGGTTTGGGGATCATAGTGGGCACACATGCCCCGCAGCATAGCAAAACCCCTCGGGTTTGGACGCCGAGGGGTTTCGGGAAAGATCAGACTTACTTGGCAGCAGGGGCCAGTGCAAGCGGCTTCACTTCAGGCTTCGACTCCGGCTTCACCTCGGTCTTACCATCCGCCTTGGCATGCTTTTCCGCCTTGTGCTCGTGGCCCTTCGCCTTGCCATGCTTCTCGACAGACTTGCTGGCGGCCGGCTTGACCACCTCAGCCTTGGCTTCGGCCTTCACCGGTTCAGCGGCTTTCGGTGCTTCGACCTTCTTCTCGGCGGTGGCCGGTGCCGGGGCAGTCACCTTGGCGGCCGGCGCCGCTTGAGCCGCCGGGGCTGCCGTACCCTGGGCAAACGAAGCAGAAGCAAAGCCAGCGGCAACAGTCAGGGCAACGATCAGTTTGGAAACTTGCATTTTGAAACTCCTAGGTCAGATAGGTTGTTGGTTTGATTTCAGGTGCTGACAACCTTTTGCAGCGCCATGGGCCGAATAACGCGGCGCCCAGCGCGGGAGATGTCATGAGAAACGTAATGCCCTGTATCGGTGCGTGACGAAGACGTGTGCAATGGTTTCCGGGCAAATGGCCTTCTGGGAAGAGTGAAGCCTCCCCAAGCTGCCACAATGGCTACGAATCCGTTAAGCTCTCTGTCATACCCACACTCCCTCCGAGCACATGGCACGCATCATTCCTGACGGCTGGCGCGAACTTGCAGTGACCGGCGCTGCGCAGCGAGAAATCGAAACCCTGGCCGTGCTCGCCGACGGACTGCCCGATGACTACACGGTCTACCACGCTGTCCACTGGACCAGCATGGACGGGCGTTACGCGATCTACGGCGAAATCGACTTCGCTGTCGTCAATCTCGCCGGCGACCTGCTGCTCATTGAGCAGAAAAGCGGCTTTCTCGATGAAACCCCGGAGGGCCTGGTCAAACAGTATCCGGGCAAATCAAAGAGTGTTCCCATCCAGATGTCGAGGATGGTCAGCAATGTGCGCGGCAAACTGGCCGTCCGTGGCGACATCCCGTCCGTCCATACCGATGCACTGCTTTACTGCCCGGACTACACCATCAAAAGTCCGGAAACCGCGGGTCTGGTCCCGGAGCGCATTGTTGATGCCACCCGGCGCGGACAACTGGCACAGATCATTCAGCACCTGTTGCCGGTACGGGAGGAAACGGCGGCGACCGCCAAGATGCACGCCTTTCTCCGAGACCTGATTCAACTGGATACCGATGTCAGTGCCCTGATGGGCCATGCCAAAAATCTGGTAACCCGGGTCTCCGGCGGCCTGGCCCATTGGGCCCGACGCCTGGAATTCGAGCCTTTCCGCTTGCGCGTCACCGGCACCGCCGGTTCCGGAAAAACCCAGCTCGCCCTCGCCGAATATCGGGCCACCCTCGAAGCCGGCAAGCGGCCCATGTATGTCTGTTTCAACCGCCCGCTCGCCGATCACTTCAACCGGATCGCCCCGCACGGCGGTCTGGTCTGCACCTACCACCAACTCTGCGATCAGCGGGTACGCCACGCCGGCGAAACCCCCGATTTCAAGGCGCCAGATGCCTTCGATCGCTTGCAGAAGCGCGCCGCCGAATTGCCCATTGGTGCCGCCTTTCTGTTCGACACGATCATCGTCGATGAAGGACAGGACATCTCCGACAAATGGCGGGATTTCATCTTCCGTCATGCGCGTGCCGATGCCCGCATTCTCTGGCTTGAAGACCCGTTGCAAAATCTCTACGGTCGGCCACCAACGCCTTTGCCCGGCTTTGTCTCCCTGAAGGCAAACAGCAACTACCGTAGCCCAAGACCGATTGTTGATCTGCTCCGCCGACTGCTGCCAGGCGAACTCGACATTGAAGCCGCATCCCCCATTGCCGCCGACGAGATCGAATTCCTGACCTACGCCGACACGCAAGGCATGTACGCCCGCGTCAAGGAAGCCATTCGTACCTGCTACGCCGCCGGCTTCAAAAAACACGACCTGGCCATCGTCAGCTACCACGGTCGCGAGCAATCCCACCTCACGAGCCTCGATCGCCTGGGGCAGACCAGCCTTCGCCATTTCACCGGCGAATACGACCTCTTCGGCCAACCGGTGTATACCGAAGGCGACGTACTGCTCGAATCGGTCTATCGCTTCAAGGGGCAGGCCGCCCCTGCCGTCATCTTCACGGAAATCGACTTCGAGGTTCTCGACGACAAGGCGATCCGCAAACTGTTTGTCGGCGCCACCCGCAGCTCGATGAAGCTGATGCTGGTCATTCACGAGCGATCCGCGACGCAGCTCCTGAAAAAACTCGGATAGAAACAGGGGAGATGTGGCTCATGCTGTGAGCCTTTCGGTGCGTAAGCTGTCCTCATCTGCCGGCAATGGTGCCGGATGAACAGGAGGCCATATGACCGATAACAACATTCCCCGCATTCTCATCCAGCCACTCAAGCCGGCACTGATCACCGGTGTCGCCCAGAAACTCCCCGTCCTGATCCGCGTGCAGGCACCGGATGCCCCGGAGACCGGCAAGGGCGATGTGCGCAAGCCCTATCACCTGTCGCTGGTCATCGACCGGTCCGGTTCGATGTCCGGCGCGCCGCTGATGGAAGCCGTGCGTTGCGCGAAACACATCGCCGAGCGCCTGGAACCGACCGACGTCGCTTCGCTGGTGGTGTTCGACGATCGCGTCAAGACGCTGGTTCCGGCACGACCGGTCGGCGACCGTCAGGCATTCCTGATGGCACTTTCCCATGTCCGTAGTGGTGGATCGACCAATCTTCACGGCGGTTGGCAGACCGGCAGCGAGACCCTGCTGCCGGGGGCCAGTGAGGCGGCGCTTGCGCGGGTGATCCTGCTCTCTGACGGAAACGCCAATGTCGGCGAGATCACGGAAACCGAAGGCATCGCCGCACTCTGCGCACAAGCCGCTGAACGGGGCGTCACCACCTCGACCTATGGCCTCGGAGAGGACTTCAACGAAGACCTCATGGTCGAGATGGCCAAGCGGGGTAATGGCAACCACTACTACGGTGATACCGCCGCCGATCTCTTTGAGCCCTTCGCTGAAGAATTCGACTTCATCTCTTCGCTCTGTGCCCGGCATGTTCGTTTGTCACTCGCTGCCGCAGCCGATATCAAGCTACGCCTCCTGAACGACTATCCGGTCGCAGACGATTCAGGCGTGCCGGTGATCAAACTCCCCGACATCGCTTTCGGTGCCGAAGCCTGGGCGCTGGTGGAACTCGAGATTCCAGCCCACCGTACAGGCGAGGGCATCTCGCAATTGCTGCAAGCCGGCGTAACCGCAGTGACCCCCGAGGGGGAGCCGCTGGCCTTCGCCGATACCTTGCTGTCCCTGCCGGCGATGTCCGTTGCCGCCTGGGAGGCAGTTCTCAACGATCCATTGGTCCAGAGCCGTCAGGCCGAACTGGCCGCCGGGAACATGCTGCAGCAGGCACGTGCTGCCGCGGAGCAGGGCGAGTGGGGCGTTGTCGAGCGCCTGCTGGCCGAAGCACGCCAGCGCTTTGCCGACCAGCCCTGGGTGATTGAGGTGCTGGAGAGCATGTCTGCGCTGGCGCAATCCATGGATACGGCGCGCTTCCGGAAGGAAGCCTTGTACTCCTCACGACGGATGAACTCCCGACTGTCGGCCAAGGAGGAACAGCTGGCCATGTCGGCTAGCGAGGAGTTGGAGAAGGTGAGCTTCCTGCGGCGCAAGAAGGCGCAGGGGAAGTCGCAGTTCGGGGGGGCTGGTGAGGGTGAGCCGCGGCCGTGAATTTGCGGTAGGTTTCCAGCTCCCGGCAAACAGAGTCGTTCGTCGGGAGCGGGGAAACGCGGGTCAAAATCCCCCCCCGCCGAGGCGCACATTTTTCCGAAAAAATGCGCAAAAACTTCCGAAGATTTCCGGCCAAAAAACGCAAATTGTTCGGAAGATTTTTCCGAAAAAATCATCGCTTTTCTCCTGGGAAACCCCCCCGGGTCGCCCAAAAATCGATCAACCAGCCGTCCCCATCGCGCAACATAAAGACATAAAATTGCTATTACTATCCTGAGGTACAGAACGCGATCTTATAAGATTAGTAAAAAGCATTGCGGGCGTCCCCCCCCAACACTGTATAACCTGTTTTAACGGGCATCCCCCCCCGACGTTACAAAATCCATCACCGGCCTTAGCCATTCAAAAACCTCTCCAACCCCGCCATAAAGTCCTCGCCTCAATGACCGTTTTTATAACGACGTGTCTATCCAAGAAAACTTCAAGCGCGTGCTCGACCACGGGAAAATAGTTCGGAAGTTTTTTCGGAAAAAATCACGCTTTTTTTTCGGATAAAAAGTTCGGAAGTTTTTTGGTTTGAAGCCACGTCAGCGCGCGTTGAATTTTACCTAGGGACTTTACCCGGCCGCTGTCGGCGATGCTGCGGATTCACTTCATGCAATGGTTTGGCTACTCCGACTCTGCGATGGGGGAAGCGTTGCACGACGTTCCCCTAATGCGTGGTTTTGCTGGACCGGATGCCTTCGAGGATGTGATGCCGGACGAAAGTACCATCCTGCGCTTCCGTCATCTGCTGGAGAAGCACAGAGCCGGGCCCTGGAATTCAGACAGTCGGATAAGTGATTTGTCGGAATTCAGCCCCCAACCCCTGCAAACACCTCGAATAGGCCGCACCGTTAGTTCCTATGCGCAAAGTGCTTCCTTGCCGTTCGCTGTCTATCGAATCTCTGTATCCGCTTCGCGTAGCAAGTCCGCAGACAAAAGAGATAAAAATCTTTACCCATAAGCCTTTATCATTCCATCATGAACTCAAAACGATGGCTTGTCTCCTGGATCGGAAAAACAGACCATGACTGCGCAGAGGGGCGCAATGGTGGTGACTTAGGGCCGATTGCCTCAGCGATTAAGGCCCTCCCTTCCTTTGACCGCATTCATCTGCTGACGAACTACGAGTATGAGCGCAGTAGGCAATACTGCGCTTGGCTGGAGGCGACTACTAACTGTGTCGAGACAGGCCTCTACAGCATTGATCTAAGAAGCCCGATCGACTACGCAGACATCTACGAAAAAGTCTGTGCGGAGCTTAAGCAGGCTCGGCTCCCAAGTGATGATGTTGAACTGACTTTCCACTTGAGTCCTGGAACGCCGGCAATGGCGGCGATCTGGATCATCCTGGCAAAGACGCGCTTCCCCGCAAAACTGATTCAGACATCCAAAGAGCAGGGATGCCAGCAGGTAGATTTCTTCTTCGACTTGGCGAATGAGTTTCTTCCAGAGTTTCTCCAGCGCTCAAGTGAGCGAATCAAGCGCTTGAGCGACTCTCAATCGGAGACAGCTCCTGAGTTCAACAAGATAATTTTTCGTTGTGCAGAAATGGGGGAGCAGGTCTCGTTGGCAAGAAAAATTGCTGCCCACGATGTGCCTGTATTGATCCTTGGAGAGACCGGGACGGGCAAAGAGCTCTTTGCCGAGGCGATTCACGCTGCGAGCGATCGAAAAGACAACCCGTTTATTGCGGTCAATTGTGGAGCGATACCCAAGGAGTTAGCCAATTCAGAACTATTCGGCCACAAGAAGGGGGCTTTTACCGGGGCTGACTCAAATCGCCTGGGGCACTTCCGAGAGGCCGAAGGTGGGACGCTATTCCTGGATGAAATTGGCGACCTTCCTCTCGACTCACAGGTTCGGCTGTTGCGTGCCCTACAACAGCAAGAAATCACCCCCGTTGGTGAATCGAAATCGATCAAAACGAATGTGCGCGTTCTCGCAGCAACCCATCGCAATCTCGGTGAGGATGTGGCGGATGGCCGTTTTAGAGAAGACCTTTTCCATCGTATTGCTGTCGGCATCATCAACCTGCCAGCCTTACGGCACAGAGGAGAGGATATCGATCTCCTCATTGATTGCTTCCTTGCCAAAGTAAATGCTGATGCAGCCGGGAAGCCTGAGGCTCAATATAAAGAATTTTCTGAAGAAGCAAAAAATCTTCTTCGCGCCTATCCCTGGCCGGGTAATGTGCGTGAGCTTTTCCACACGATCCTGCGTGCAGCGATCTGGTCATCAGGTTCTGTGATTGAGGCCAATGATGTCGAGCGATCGCTGCTCACAATTCGACGAAGCGATGATGGTCCTCTGGATAGGCCCCTTGGCAATGGCTTTGATTTGCAAGGCGTTCTGGATGATGTCTCTCGCAGATACATAACAAAAGCGTATGCGGCGAGCGGTGGAAAGAAGAAGCGTGCCGCTGAGTTGTTAGGATTCTCCAACTATCAAACTCTGGGGAATTGGGCGGAAAAACTCGGTGTCAGAATCGACGAAAACGACTAATAAGGGAGCTGGCATGGTTATCGCAGATAGGTGAGCCAACATATCCGCTGCGAAGACCACCAGAAATGCTGATGCAAGACATCAAATCGCTGAATTTTGAGCCGCTCAGAGCCGCTTATCCCGAGCTCGCCAATATGGGCGGCTATGCGGAGAATTACGTCTACTCCGACCCGGAAAGCGCGCTGGTCAAGCTTCGCAACTTTGCGGAGCGGATGGTGGACGTTCTCTATACGCGTCTTCGTCTCCCCCAGGCTCCATTGTCAACCTTTGTCGATCTGCTCAAGAACGAGAGTTTTCGAATGGTGGCCGACCCATTGGTGCAAGATAAGCTGCATCTGATTCGGCGTCTTGGCAACCGTGCTGCACATGGTGAGGACGTTGCCGCGAGTGATGCGCTGCGTAGCGTGCATGAGGCTTGGCAGTTGGCGCGATGGCTGCATGTCTCTCAACTCCAGGGCAAGCTCAGCGATTTTTCAGACTACCGCGAGCCGCCTCGTGATGGCATTGACGGTAAGGCAGAGATTCGCCGGGAGCACAAAAAACTCGCGGAAGAAAACGAGATGAAGGAAGCCCGTATCAAGCAAATGCTTGACGAGTTACAAGCGCTTCGTGAGGCTGAAAAGGCGTTACGAGATCAGATTAATGCCAATGCTCAACCGCTGTCTGCCGCTGAAATTGGGGTGCTGAGTGCAGCAAGTAATGTCGCCACGCAGCAATTGCATTTCTCTGAGGACAATACCCGCAAATGGCTGATTGACCGTGATCTACGTATGGCAGGCTGGGTCGTAGGACACAACGGGGCCAGTACAGCTCAAGTCGGTCAAGAAATTGAAGTTCTGCATCAGGGTACGCAAACCGAACTGGGTTATGCCGACTACGTACTTTGGGACGACAACGGCAAACCGCTGGCCGTTGTCGAAGCAAAAAAGACCTGCAAGGATGCTCGACTGGGTCAGCAGCAGGCCAAAGACTACGCCGATGGGCTTGAGAAGATGCATGGCCAGCGGCCGATGATCTTCTATACCAACGGTCACGACATTTGGGTTTGGGACGACGCTGCTGGTTATCCGCCTCGCAAGCTCTACGGTTTCTGCTCGAAAGATACGCTTCAATACCGTGTCAGTTTCCAGCGTCATGAACGCCGGGGTCTTCTCGCACTGACGCCCGATCCGGTCATTGCGGGGCGTCTCTATCAGATTGAGACACTGCGTCGCGTGCAGGAGCGTTTTGCATCAAAGCATCGTAGAGCACTTGTCGTTCAAGCGACCGGAACAGGCAAGACTCGTGTGGCAATCGCCCTCGCCAAGCTTCTTATCGAAGCACGTTGGGCTAAACGCGTTCTTTTTCTGTGCGATCGTCGTGAGCTGCGCAAACAAGCAAAGAACGCCTTCAATGAGTTTCTCAAGGAACCGATTTACGTCATCGGGCAAAAAAACGATGTGAGCAAGCAGGACGCTCGTATCTACATTGGGATCTACCAGGGTCTCATCAACGACTACGAGAATTTCGATGTCGGCTTCTTTGATTTGGTGATTGCCGATGAGTCGCATCGTTCTATCTACAACCTGTATGGCGACCTCTTCCGTTATTTTGACGCCCTACAGGTTGGCCTAACAGCTACTCCGGTTGAAATGGTAAGCCGCAGCACATGCCAACTTTTTGGCTGCGACTACAAGACACCCACGGCGAACTACACCTTGGAACAAGCGGTGGCTCAGAAAAATCTGGTGCCTTACCGTATCGTTGCGCACACCACCAAATTCCTCCGGGATGGGATCAAGGCCGCACATCTAACTGACGAGCAAATCGCCCAGTTGGAGGATCAGGGCATTGATCCGAACGAACTCGATTTCGATGGCAAAGACATTGATGACGCGATTTACAACAAGGACACCAATCGAATCATCCTGCGGAACCTGATGGAAAACGGCATCCGGGATGCCGACGGTCAGTTGCCTGGCAAGTCGATTATTTTCGCTCGCAACATCGATCACGCGCGTCTGCTTCATGGGCTGTTCGATGAAATGTATCCCCAGTTTGCGGGCAAGTTCTGCGCAGTGATCCACTCCAAGGAGCCTCGTGCCGAGCAATTGATTGACGACTTCAAGGGCGGAGCAAACAGCAAAAATGAGCAACTGCGTATCGCCATTTCGGTCGATATGCTGGATACCGGTATCGATGTGCCGGAAGTGGTCAACCTCGTCTTTGCCAAGCCCGTCAAATCGCGGGTCAAGTTTTGGCAAATGATTGGGCGTGGCACGCGTCTGTGCAACAACCTGTTTGGCCCTGGGCTGGATAAGTCCGAGTTCCTTATTTTCGATCACTGGGGGAACTTCGATTATCACGAGATGAACCCAGAAGAGGTGGAGCCACAACCGCCCAAATCCCTTACCCAAAGGCGTTACGAGCTTCGACTCGAACTGGCCAAACTTGCCTTGAAGCGTTCGGAGCTTGAGGCATTCTCAGCACTCACCGCCTTAATCAAAGCCGATGCAGATGCACTGGAGGACGACAGCATTTCCGTTCGAGACAATTGGCAGGCTGTTCAACTTGCCCGTGATTCGGTGTTGCTGGACCAATTTGCGCCAGCGACTGTGCAGGTCATCGGCGATACGGTTGCGCCGCTACTTATTGGGCTTGATGTGCGTGGCCAGGGCGATGCGCTTCGCTGGGACATCTTGCTTGGCAATGCCCAGGAAGCCTCTCTGCTGAAGCCGGGTCAGGAAAATCCGCTCAAGGGGACTATCCTCGAATGGTTGGATCGCTTGCCTGCCAATCTTAGCCAGGTGCGTGCCAAAGCTTCAGCGCTCAAGGAAATCCGCAGCGATGCCTTTTGGTCTGAAGCCGACTTTGCAAAACTTGAAGCACAACGGATTGCCTTGCGCGGAATTGTCCATCTGGCAGAGGCTCCGGTGCTACCCCCTCCGTTGCCTGTCACCGTCCTTGATATCAAGGAAGATCCGGCCGAATACCGTATTGAAGATCGACAGTCCAACGTAAAGAGTATCGATGCCCGCATCTACCAGCAATCAGTCGAGGCAGCGCTCAAGCCACTATTCGACTCGGATCCGGTGCTCGCGAAAATCCGCCGCGGGGAACCCGTCAGCGAAACTGAACTGGAACAACTTAACAGCCTCGTCCACACTCGCAATCCAAGTGTCGATCTGCATGTCCTCGCTGAATTTTATGCAGATACGGCCGTGCCGCTTGCCCAAATCCTACGCGGATTGGTCGGCATGGAAAGTAAGGCAGTTGAGGCACGCTTCACCACCTTTGCACAAAAACACCCGCTCACAGCAACGCAGTTGCGATTTCTGGACATGCTCAAGGAGCATATAGCCCAGTTCGGAGCGATACGCCTGGAACAGCTTTTTGCTGCCCCCTTTACCCGCTTGCACGATGAAGGCATAACCGGCGTTTTTGCGCTGGATGGCCAGCTCGATGAACTCATCGGTATCGTCCGCAGCTTTGGTGAACCTCTACCAACCGCACAAGCACCTACACAATAACGAGATAAAACATGATTACCGGCGAACTCAAAAACCGCATCGACAGCCTCTGGACCGAATTCTGGGTCGGCGGCATTACCAATCCACTCACGGTGATTGAGCAGATTACTTTCCTCATGTACGCCCGCATGCTGGACATGATGGAGCGCAGGGACGAGCGGAAATCGCAGCTTGCAGGCGGCACGTTCAAACGTCGCTTCACCACTGACGAGCAGGTTTGCCGTTGGGAAACCTGGCGCCACTATGGCGCGGAGGAAATGCTCCCACATGTACGCGACAAGGTTTTTGCGCACTTTCGCCGCCTCGCCACAGAGGCGGGCGACAATCCTTTTGCCGAATTCATGAAAGACGCCCAGCTCATGATCCAGAAGCCTTCGCTGCTGGTCAAAGCAGTCGCCATGATTGGCGAGCTGCCACTTGAAAAAGGCGACACAAAGGGGGATCTCTATGAATACCTGCTTGGTAAGCTGACCACCGCAGGTATCAACGGCCAGTTCCGCACCCCGCGCCACATCATCCGCATGATGGTCGAACTCATGGCCCCGCAGCCGACCGACCGCATCTGCGACCCAGCCTGCGGCACTGCCGGCTTTCTCATAGAGAGCTACGATTACCTGCTGCGTAAATATTCAAGCCCTGCCGGTACCCACACCGAAATCGTCGATGGCGAAACGGTCACCCTCTACAGCGGCGATTTGCTCCAGGAACACCGCCAGCACGTGGATACTGACATGTTCCACGCCTTCGACTTCGACGCCACGATGCTGCGCATCGCCACCATGAACCTCGTTATGCACGGTGTCGCCGAGCCAGATGTGCACTACCAGGACACTCTCAGCCAGAAATTCGAAGAGCGCTATCCGCGTTCCGCCAAGAACGGCTTTGACCTCATCCTCGCCAATCCGCCCTTCAAGGGCAGTCTGGACGAGCAAGATGTCGCACCGGATATCCTCCGCACCGTCAAGACCAAGAAGACCGAGCTTCTCTTTGTCGCCCTCATCCTGCGCATGCTCAAGGTGGGCGGGCGCAGCGCCACCATCGTGCCTGATGGCGTACTCTTCGGATCCAGCAAAGCCCACGTGCAGCTGCGCAAACACCTAGTGGAAGACAACCAGCTTGAGGCCGTCATCTCGCTGCCCTCCGGCGTTTTCAAACCCTATGCCGGCGTCTCCACAGCTATCATCATCTTTAGCAAGGGCGGCAAAACCGACGAAGTATTTTTCTACGACGTCCAGAACGATGGCTTTTCGCTGGACGACAAACGCCAGCCTATCAAGGACAACGATCTCTCCGACGTACTCGCCCAATGGCAGCAATGGTGCGATCGTAAGGCAGATATCACCGACCGCACCCAGAAAGCCTTCAGTGTGCCGCTCGCTGACATCGCTGCGCAGAACTACGACCTCTCCATCAACCGCTACAAGCAGCAGGTCCACGTCGCTGAGAAACACGATAACCCTCGCGATATCCTCAAGCGGATGAAGGACCTGGAAAGCGAAATCCAGAAGGAGCTGATCGAGTTGGAGAGGATGCTGGGATGACAGTCAGAAAGCTGGCAATTCGAGCAATTGCGCCACCAGCTCCCGCAGAGGCGGATGATTACGACGATCAAGTATGGTTGCTCAATCTTGACCAAATCGAGTCTCACACAGGAAGGCTACTTTCAAAGCAGATGGTTGCACGAGGTAGCGTAGGAACCTCCACCCAAGCATTCGATGCCGGCAATGTTCTTTACTCAAAGCTGCGCCCATACCTAAACAAGGTCTTTCTACCAGAAGAAAGCGGGTTTTGTACTACTGAGTTAGTGCCGTTGCGTCCCAACCCTAATCTGGTTCGGCGCGACTATTTGGCTGCCTACCTTCGTTCGCCGAAATTCTTAGCGTGGGTTGATCAACAGGTCGACGGCGCCAAGATGCCGCGTGTTTCCATGAAGGTGTTTTGGGCGCACGAAATCGAACTCCCGACGCTGGACGAACAAAAACGCATCGCTGCCATTCTCGATAAGGCCGACAGCCTGCGTCGCAAACGCCAGCGAGCCATCCGCCTCGCCGACGACTTCCTACGCGCTGTCTTCATCGAGATGTTCGGCGACCCGGTTACGAACCCCAAGGGGTGGCCGATAGCGACGTTGCCGGACATTGCTTCGAAGGAGCGGTATTCGATTGTTGATGGGCCATTTGGGTCTGCCCTGACGAAAGGTGATTACCTGTCGGAAGGCGTTCCAATCATCCGGATCAAAAACATCTCTTCGAACGGAGAATTCTTAAACTCTGGCTTTCTCTACATTAGCGAGGCTAAATGGGAAGAGAACCGGCGCAGCGCCGTTCAGCGAGATGACATTCTGATATCAAGGGTTGGAACTCTCGGGAATTGCTGCATCTATCCCGGCGGATACGAAAAAGCTCTTCTGTCTACAACAGGCGTTTGTAAAGTAACTATCGACGAGACAAAAGCATCGAATATTTTTGTCCACCGCATGATCCTGATGCCGCGCTTTCAAAAGCAAATTGCGAAGAGTGCTTCAACTTCAGTGCAGCCCTACTTCAACTTATCTGCTCTTAAATCATGGAAATTTGGCCTGCCGCCAATTGAACTGCAGCAGCAATACGCCCAGATCTGTAAGCAGACCACCCGCGTTCTGGACGTGCTTTCTCAGCAGGAAAACGTTGGCTACCTGCTTTCATCAAGCCTTCAGGACAAATTTTTCGCGTAGCTATACGATTCATGCCATCCCTGATCAAATCAATCTCTCTGAAGAACTTCAAAGGCTTCTCCGAAGAAGTCCGCATTGACCTGCGCCCGATCACGCTGCTTTTCGGCGCTAACAGTGCAGGGAAAAGCACGATCCTGCAGTCGCTTCAACTTGTTCGCGAAGTTCTTGAGAGGGGGTCGCCGGACGTTGACTCAACCTTACAAGGAGGAAGAGCGGTCGATCTGGGTGGATTCCGGAACTTTGTTCATCGGCATGAAACCGGCCGCGTAATTGAAATCGGATTCGGCATGGAACTTGGTGACGAATCCCTGCCCGAACTCTCCGGTGATGCTATCGAAGACCTGTCACAGGCTGATGCCGAGGTGTGGCACTTTTACGAAACACTAGATTCCATTAGGGCCTGTGTTTCAACCCTGGAAGTCAAGCTGAGCATGTCATGGAGCGATTTGCGTAATGAAGCTGTCGTCAGCGCCTACAAGTTAAGCTTCAACAACATCTGGTGTGCCGAAATTTCGACCGGGGCCGATGGTAGGCAACCACGCCTGCGGATGAACGCAAATAATCCCATTTTTCTGGCAAAGGACATTGAAGGGGAGGAGTTGTTCCACGAACTGGCGGACTGGGTTCTACCGGGCCAGGGTACAGAGGGATTCCGCACCGAGTTGGGCCTCACCGCTAATGATAATAGTGGGAAGGAGGCTCCAGAGATTCCTCCCTCAGTTCTCCTTGCTGTTCTGGAAGTTGTTCGTGCTGCTTCTGCGGATAGCCCAAACCCCGGATTCGCAGCGTGGCTGCATAGATTTAAGAGCGCCATACCTGAACTGGATCGGCAGATCTTGATTCCAGCGAATTGCCCGGAATCAGCTAAGGATATATTCATCCTACAGGCGTTCTCTGGCTTCATGTCCTGGATGCTGGTCGGCCCGTTACGGCTACTACGCGAGCAGTTGGAAAAGTCCCGTTACCTGGGCCCGCTACGTTGCATCCCGCCCCGTGGTTTTGAAGCGTCGCTCACAAGAAACGACGCCGCATGGTCAGACGGCATGGCCGCCTGGGAGGCTTTGCTTTCCTCGCCGCAGGAGATGCTCGAACGCTGCAGCCTCTGGATGCAGGGTGCTGATCACCTGAATTCTGGCTACGGCCTTGTGCGCACCGAAGTGCAGGAAGTCGACTACAACACCCGGACCCCACTCGGTCGGGCCAAACCCCGCATTGCCCTCGTTGATCAGGCAGGCTTGACGCATCAGGCACTGGATGTCGGCGTCGGCATCTCGCAGGTGCTGCCTGTCGTAGTCGCCGCGCAAGACGAGCGCGCCAGTATCGTATCCATCGAGCAACCTGAACTCCACGTCCACCCGGCAGTACAGGTTGGCCTCGGCGATCTCTTCATCGACGGTGCCATCGAGCGCGGCCTCAGCTTCCTGCTCGAAACCCACAGCGAGCACTTGATCTTGCGCCTGCTGCGCCGCATCCGCGAGGCAGCTGATGAAGGTGACACCGAACACATCAACCCGGACCTGCTCGGCGTGTATTACCTCGCCAACGAAGACGGCCGCATCAACGCCACACGTCTGCCGGTGAACGCCGAGGGCGATTTCGACACGCCCTGGCCGAAAGGCTTCTTCGAAGAACGTGGCCCGGAGTTGTTCTGATGATTAGGGAATTCGCCGTCGAGCCGGAAGCTATCGTCAGCAGCTACAGAGATTTCAGCTACGTCGTCGAGAAATTCGGCGTTTGCGAAGGGCGTGTCATCTCACGATTCCCGAAGACCTGGAAACGGCTTGTGTATGAAGCCGCACAGGCACGTCATCAAGGCAAGGTGGAAGGTAAAAAAATCGAGGAACGCTTGCGGGGACTGTCGGACGAAGTGCTGATCGCCATGTCCAGACCCGCAGGCACAGGGGGTTGGATAGAGATCGCTCTCGCGGAGCATCAACGCCAGCCCTTCGATTATCTAATCACCAATGCCCCGCAAGGCATCGCCGAAGCAGTTCCGGTTGAAACTCTGGACGGGGAACATCCTTGCCTGCAAATCACACGCGAGATATCGATTCCCCGCGAGTCCGAAGCAATGGCCAGCGCCTGCGCCTTCCTGCTCAAGACCGCGAAAGTGATCAAGATCATTGACCCGCATCTGGATTTCTCGAAAAGCCGCTTTCGCGAGCCATTCAAGGCGTTCATGAAACATGTGCGTGCAGGCACACAAATCGAAATCTACCGCGGCATTGATGATGGTGGACCAGCCCGCGAATTTATGCGGCAGAACGCAGAGCAATTCCTTCCAAATGCTCTTCCAGCGGGCGTCAATGCGCGCATTCGCTTGCTACCCGCTGGCTCCATGCACAACCGTTTTTTGCTGACCGACCTTGGCGGAATCAAGTTCGGTGTCGGTCTTGATGCCGCAGGCCACAACACAGCCCCCGAGGACGAGCTCTCGCTAATGGTGCCGGATGTCTGGCAAGCGCGGTGGTGCCAGTATTCGGGGGGAGAGCTGCTGGGAGAGTGGTGAGGTCAAGTTTTGACCGTTGATTGACTTTTCACCAAGCGGACTGGCAACTGAAATTCAACCTTAGCCGTGGGGTATGTTGCCCTGTGCCTTGGATGTTCTTGCTGTGGCCGAAGCTCTCGACGCCAAGGTAAGAAAAATTGCGCCAAATAAAAACATTTACCCAATTATTTCTCCCGGCAAGCGCGTTTTGGTTTCAATTTATTGATTTTTAAGCAGTATCGTTTGTGGCACGGATCTGGCCTTAATGGATTTGCCCTCCGGGTAAATTTAATACCAACATGAAAGGATCCAAGCCATGGCGCGTCGCATCTTCTACAGTTTCCACTACCTTCCCGATAACTGGCGTGTTTCGCAAGTACGAAACATTGGTGCCATTGAGGGCAACAAGCCTGCCTCTGATAACGACTGGGAAACGATCACCAAGGGTGGTGACAAGGCCATCGAAAAATGGATCGACGAGCAGATGAACGGACGCAGTTGCGTCGTAGTGCTCATCGGCTCCGCTACTGCCAATCGCAAGTGGATCAACCACGAAATTGTTAAGGCCTGGAACGCTGGCAAAGGCGTGCTCGGGATCCATATCCATAACCTGAAGGATCGTGAGGGCAAGACTTGCAGGAAGGGAAATAATCCTTTCGATCATGTCAACCACAACCCGTCAGGCAAAAAGCTCTCTTCGATCGTCAAAGTCTACGATCCGCCGGGTGCGGAAAGCACTGATGTCTACAACCACATCAAGAACAACCTCGAAAAGTGGATCGAAGTTGCCATCGACATCAGGAGCAAAAATTGAGCTCGGCAAAGCCGGTCTGGATGGCTTCCAGAGAGCAGCGCCGCTTCATCTGCAATTTCGGCGACAAGGTACTGAATGGGGAGGCATCACTGTTCGTCGGCGCCGGAGCATCCAGGAGTGCCGGGTTCGTGGACTGGAAGGCGCTCCTTGCCGATGTTGCTGATGAACTTGATCTGGACATCGGTAAGGAACATGACCTTTTGGCATTGGCCCAGTATCACGTCAATGGTCATGGGGGACGAGGGGAGCTCAATCAGCAGCTCATTGACGCATTTACGCGTGATGCAGAACGAACCGAAGTGCACGACATCGTGGCGCGCCTACCAATCGATTCTGTCTGGACAACGAACTATGACCAACTGCTTGAAAAAGCCTATGAGGCAGTCGGTCGATGCGTCGAGGTCAAGCTGTCGATCCAAAATCTTGCGCAGGCAAAAAGAGGGCGCGATGTAACGCTCTACAAGATGCATGGATGCGTCACTCAGCCCCACGAAGCCGTGCTGACTAAGCAAGATTATGAAATCTACGACGTAACCAGACGGCTGTTCACCGACAGTCTGAAAGGCGATTTCATCGAGAAAACACTGCTCTTCTTGGGGTTCAGCTTTGCCGACCCCAACGTTGAGCGAATTCTGGCGAAGGTCCGCGAGCAACTTGGACAGAACCAACGGACACATTACTGGATTACCAAACGCCCGCCACAAACCTGCCCGATGGGCGTGCGCTCAACGGATGAGATGGAGTACGACCGCCGTAAAGCTGAACTGCAAAGTGCTGATCTGAAGCGATATGGAATCCAGACCATTTGGATTGATGACTACGCCGAAGTTCCGCAATTGCTTCGGGCGCTGGAGTCTTACGTAACCCGAAAAGGTGTTTTCGTGTCTGGTGCCGCGCACGAGCCCGGATTGCTTGGATGGGATCAGCTGAACGAATTGAGCCGTGCGCTTGGAGCAGAGATTATCAAGCACGGTTTTAATCTGGTCTCTGGCTTTGGTATCGGCATCGCGGAGCAAACCATACTTGGGGCGTTCAGAGCGGTCTATGAAAGTGCCAAACCCCAGCCAGCTGAGCGCGTCCTTATTCGCCCCTTCCCTGGTAGCGCCCCTCCGGAGCGACGTGCCGAGATTTTCCGTCGCCACCGCGAGGATCTGATTTCACAAGTAGGAGCACTTGTGGTGATTGCGGGGAACAAAGTGAGCGGTGACAGCTCGGCGGTTCTGTCCGGTGGCGTTGAAGAAGAGGTGCAGATTGCCCTACGTCATGGTAAGCCGGTAATTCCCCTGGGAATGACGGGATATGTGGCGCAGGCCGTATGGGAGGAAGCGCACAAAGCGCCTGGCCGCTATCTGCCAGGAATTGATGGCAAGGCTGAACTTGAGATGCTGGGCAATTCGACGGCACCGGTTCAGGAGATTGTTCAGGCTGTTTCCAGTCTCTTGATCAAGGCTGAGCAAATTGCTTCTGCGAGATGCCGTGATAACCCGAAATCATCGTAGGCACTCAATCGTTTGGGATGGATGGCCGGTCTGGAAGGCCAAGATCCGATTCAAATACATCACTAGTCCATTGACTATCAATTGGAGTTCACGAATGCAAAAAACTGAAATTATCTATTCGAACTTTCATAAATTTTCGGCCCATCTTGCGCAATTTGGTGAATCCGGAGTCGGCAATTCGATTTTCACTCTTGGCACGGAGTCTCGTTACCAACTTCAGTACATCCCTTTTGAGCACATCAATCGCGATGCACGCCTTGTGGTTGTTGGTATTACGCCTGGCATGAATCAACTCCGCCTCGCCTATGAGGCGGCGAAATTTGGACTGAATGCCGACTGGGGGATTGAAAAAACGCTGAAGTACATCAAGCAGCAAGGGGCATTCGGCGGAAGCGCAATGCGGCCCAATCTCCTAAAAATGCTGCGCCACTTCGATTTCGAACGTCTGCTGGGAATTGGCGATGTGAACTCCCTTTGGGGTAGTAACTCACATCTCTTGCAAACGACATCCGTAGTCCCTCACGCCGCTTTCAAGTCTGGAAAAATGTTTGCCGGTTCCTTTGACGAGGTCATGCGCTCTCGTTTGCTGCGCGAATGTTTTGAGGAGAGTTTCTTGCCAACACTCGCCGAGCTCCCGCCGAATGCAATGTATGTGGGTCTTGGCCCATGCCCGCTTGACGCATTGAAATGGTGTGCAGATCGCGGCTTGATCAAACGTAGCCAATTGCTCGGCGCCTTTTGCCACCCCTCAAGTTCGGGTGGGAGTATGACTCGCTATTTTCTCCGCGAAGTCGCCAAGAGTGATCTCAAGCCAAAGGATCCTGTTCGGAGTCGCTGCGATTGGCTGGACGAGGCATATCAGATGATGTCTTTGAACATCTCGCAAAGGCTGGCTGCATAGCTTGAAACCATGTATTGGCGGCCATTTCGATGGTTTTTGTATGACATTAAAAAGACCTCCATGGCAAAATGATATTTTGCTGAAATCCTTCTTCCTGCGCAGGAAGTCGAGTGATAAGTGACTGGTGGTTCCTGAAAAGGTGAATACATCATGCTGATGCAGAGCTGGTTGCATGAAATGCTGCAACGACGAAACTGTCCTCAACCAGATCGTCGATGGTTATATGCCTATCGACTTGACCTGGATGAGTATCGCTCCTTGATAGCTGTTTTGTGTGATGCCATAGAGGGCTCGCAAGTGGCGGTGCTCGTAAAGCGGAGTCGCACGTTTTCAGCGCTCTTCGTACTCTATGCCGCTGAGTGGTGGCGCCGTGAATATTCAGGTGGTGCTTGGAGATGGAGTCCGATCCTTGAGTCTCTAGGCATCAAACCCGAACTGCTGGCACCAAATGAGCGTACTGCTGCTGTGCTAACGGGGTTTGCCTATTGGGGGCTTCGGCCAACAGGCGAGGGGAAAAAATACTTCGGGGCGATTGTTGCTCACGGTGGCCTCCCATTAAAAATGATTGGTCATGGTGATGGCAAGCTTGCAGCGATCATGGCGACGGTTTTAAGGCAGGCTGCGCGTTATCGGTGGAATGAAGGACAGGTCGCCGACGCAGTTGCTGATCATGCGCACGGGTTGCCAGAGAGCTTGTGTCAGCGCGAGATCTATGAACTTGTTGCTCAAATGGTCATGACTGCACTGCGTCTCAAGCAGGAGTACCGGATTGAGGGAGCAGCGGATCCTATTTCCGCTCTCGACCAAGCCTATCCTGATTGGCGTGGCGAGTTTCCACTTGCGTTGGACGACGATGCCGCGCAGCGATTACTAGCTGGCCTGGTTAGAGAGGCAAACCAAACCTCCCTTGCAAACGAACTCGCAGCTTTTTCTGTAATAAGAGTGCTGGTGCCAATTGCGGACGGGATGTATGCCCTGCAGTCTTCAATTGCCCATCCGTCGGTATTGTCTGCTGAGTCGTTGGCTGCACAGTTCGAACTCGCTTCTGCGGAGGACTTGCCCAGGTATTTCAATATTGATGTTGCCGTTAATGAGCGGGTTCCGCTAACGGTTGGTCGCCAAATATTGGGGACACAGAACGCTTCTGTTTCTCTTGCCGCGCAACGTTCTAAGTGGGTGGCAAGCGACGCGCTTAACGAGCATCTGCTGTACCTGAGAGATACGACAGGCGACCTTCACGATGGCCCCGTTGCGATCCCAGGAGGGGAATCAATTTGCCTTGACGAGCCATTGGTCTTTGCAGATCGCGATCACATGCTCCGGTTTGTCGGCTCAGGAAATCTTCGTCTCCCAGAGGCTGAGGTCTTTTTGGCAATATCTGACGACGCACTGATTCAGGATACGGGGCAAGGAGATTCCCCCCAGTTGATGGGCAGGGTGGATTTCAACTCGTGCTCGTTAAGGGTATTCAGGATCACGGCTGGAGCGATGGTTAGCCAAAATGGCGAAGAGTGGCATGTAAAACTTAACCAGACTTCAAAGCTTGCCTCAAGTTACGTCCTCGAAGGTCAGCGCCTTCCGTTTCACAGCCGGCCGTGGCCCGTGTTCAAAGGCATGCCGAAAATTGCTCGTTACAGCGAGTCTGGCGAGCGCACCCTCATTTCGTCGGCCAGTCAGAAGTTGTATGTGGCGGGCACTGATCGTGCGGTTAAAGCCATCGACGCTCGTGGCTTGCTAGATCTCATAGTGATAGATGGCGAGGAACAACTGGCCCGCCTTAGATTCGTTGTTATTGATAAGCGAGCTGAAGAGAGATTTATCTCGGCATCGGTCCCAACAGAAGGGGAAATCCGACTTTCGGGGTGGCATGTCAATGATATTGCTCTGGCCCGTACTGATGACGTTAACGCTCAGCTGTCATTTGATGGTGATGGTGTTTCCATAAAGCTAAACGCTGCGGACGCTCCGCCCGACCAGATTCGGTTGGCCATGAAGTGGCCAAATAGTCGCTACGACGTCCAAGTATCTTTGCCATTTCCTGCGACAGGTGGGCGAGTTTACGATGTCGATGGAAATTCGATTGAGTCTGGCCAAACCCTTGCACTCAGAAGACTAGCTGGGACAAGGGTTCAGATTTTTGATCAAAATCCGGACACCCCGAAGCGCTATGAGATCGCCTTGTCTCTGTTGGGTACCAGTTCGATAGGACGACAAACGGGGCTCGATTTAAAGATTCCGATCGATTTGAAAAAGGGTGTAGCAGAAGTACGCTTGCTAGACCTTTATCCTGAAATCGAATCGCTACTAGGTTTCTCTGAGGAGCTTGACGCCTCAGTCAAACTGACCTTGCTCATCAGCGACCGTCCGGGCCTGTGGCTAAAAATCGTGCGTTATGACACGCTTTTGGAACACCATGTGATGTCAGTTGCGCTACCCCAGACGTATCTGATGAGTCACGGACCTGACGAGCTGTTCAATATTCAAGTCTTGGCAACCCCTCTGACTATCGCCAGATCAGAACATGTGACATTAACGCAAGTTTGTTCTGAAGGCGTACCGACAGGAATGTGGGGCATCGAAGAGCTAGATGCAGGGTTGTCTCCGTGGCTGATCTTTCCAGGACAGAATTCTGCCGTGCAATTTCGTCCATTGCTTTTTGATGGCGGAATTGGAACGGGGGGCAATAGTTCCGATACCGAGGTTGCCCGATGCGCCTTGGCTCTCGCAATGCTAATCCCAGATCAAACCTTGAGGTCAGAGGCTATTGCAGGCGCTATTGATGAAATGGTCTTGGACTTCATGCACCCGTCCTGGCTATTTCTGGATCAGCTATGGACTTCATTTGGCAAACTCCCGCTCTGCAGCATCGATCCCTTCAAGATCCTTGCTGCCAGGCCTGATTGGGTTGTTGCTGTACTAATGCGTAGTCAATTGGCGCTGCCGGATCTATTCAATTTTGTCAGCCAATTGAAGCGTCAGCTTGGTTTGGTCTTGGAGCTTGCCTCGATATCTGCCTGGCGTGATGCAATCAACCGTCTAAGGAAATATTGGGTTCAATTAGTTGGAGAAGAGGTCGCCCAACTGACCTTCAACATGGTTGTGAAAGAGCGGTTGAATGGACTTGCCCTCGAATTTCAGTCGCTTCAAGTAATCCTTGATCTGCTGTTGTTCGAAACAGTAGGGGATGTTGGTCAAAGTTTGATTGAAATTCAGCGAAAGTCAGCCAGTGATCCTGCGGCATTTTCACGAGAGCTATGGTCTGGCGCAGATTCCACGTTAATGCGCTACCTATTGCGAGCTCATGCCGATGACTATGTGGCAGGATGGCCGGAAAAGCGCTTTTTCAGCGAGGAAGCCCTCCCAGCATTGTCGGAACGCATAAGTGAGAAGCTTAAGACGAAGCTAGAACCCTATATGCGGACGTTATTTTGGGTCACACCAAATGACTTCAGAATGTCGGTTATCAATGCCCCGGTGATTTGTGCGATTTGGGTGGTAGCGAACATTGATTTGCAATGGTGGCAAGATCCTGCTCGGAGAGCTGCTCTGCGACGACTTCGTGCGTTCGACGTAGCGTGGTTTGATGAGTGCTACGGAAAAACGCTGGCGTCATGCATGGCGTATGGATTACTGCAACCCCAAGGGTTTTCATCCTCTTCAACTGAGTCCGACTCTGCTGGAAAACCAAAGATTCGCCGAATTTCTGCTGGATCTAGAACTGTACTTAGAACCAATCCATAAAAATGAAAAATCGATATTTTTCCTCCTTGCTGCCAGAACTTGCCACACGTGCCACTCGCGCTACAGTCAGCCGCCTGGGCTTCTCCAACCCGGCACTCAGAGCCCATTTGACAGAACTATTTTCTGCAGGCTATGGGGAGAAGGGTTGTTTTTTAGGTGACCCAGTTTTTGAAGCAACCTTCGGCTGGGAGGAAGCATCTGCCAAGATGGAAAATTTGGCACCAGGTCTGCTGGCCCCTTCTCTTGTTGAAGCATTGGATAAACCTGGTGGTGGGAAAAGTGACGACTATCGCTTTCCAAAAACGGCTCATCCATATCGCCATCAGCTAGAAGCTTGGAATATCTTATGTTCTGAGAAGCCTCAGTCGGTTGTCGTTACCAGTGGTACTGGTTCCGGGAAAACCGAGTGTTTCATGGTTCCGATTTTGAATCAGTTAGCGCGGGAATACGAGTCGCGTAAAGCCAAACTTGTCGGCGTTGAAGCCCTGTTTCTTTACCCTCTAAATGCGCTAATCCAGAGCCAGCGAGAGCGTTTGGATGCATGGACTGCTAAATTTGGTGATGGGGTACGTTTTTGTCTCTATAACGGACTAACGCCACAAACGGAAAAGCAGTTTCACCGAGATCAGACGCCAAATCAGGTTATCGATCGTGAGGCGCTGAGAGCGGCACCGCCTCCAATACTGGTGACGAACGCGACCATGCTTGAGTACATGCTGGTGCGCGCCCAGGATGCGTCTATTCTTGATGCCTCGAAAGGGAAGCTGAAGTGGATTGTGCTGGATGAAGCGCATACATATATTGGTTCTCAAGCGGCGGAACTCGCCCTACTTCTTCGTCGAGTTCTACATGCATTTTGTGTCAAGCCAGAACAGGTCCGTTTTGTGGCGACGTCAGCCACGATTGGCGGCAAGGAAGCAGAAGAGCAGTTGCGAGAATTCCTTGCCAGGCTTTCCGGTTTGCCGCGTGATCAGGTTCATGTCGTATCCGGAACACGGAAGATTCCAATACTGGAGGGAGGCAATCCATCGTTTGCCACTGCGTCACTTGAGGAGCTAGAAGTCCTTCATAACGACTCTAACGAGCGCCATGAAGCTTTATGTGCAAACAAAGTGGCTCTTGGGTTGCGAGGAATGTTTGTACCTCCAGCTGCCCGAGCGACCAATTTATCGGAGATAAAAAAGGCCCTTTTCGGACCAGCATTTTCCAAGATCGCTCACAGCACAGACCATGCGGTACGCTGGCTTGATCTTTTGACTGCAACGACCAAGCAAAGCAAATCGGGGATCACACCTTTCTTGCCGCTTCGTCTACATGCTTTCCACAATGTACTTCAGGGGCTATGGGCATGTTCAGATCAAGACTGCCACTGCAAGCGAGGAACAGCCCTTGATGCTAACGAGTGGCAATACGGCATGGTTTATGGAGAGCCGCGAAAACACTGCGATTGCGGGGCTCCCGTCTACGAACTCCGCTCTTGCAACGACTGCAATACCACCTATCTTTGGGCTCGTCGGGTTCTTAACAAAGTTGATTCCCGTTATCGCTTGGTGCAAGGAGAAGACGAGACTCAGGACGAATTTTCTCTTGATGTCGAAGTGCCAGAAGAAGAAAAGGAGGGGGCTGACAGAGTGATCGATGACTCTCCGGTGTTGATTGCAAACGGCTACCATACCGGTACGGCTGAAGTCTTGTTGGCGCGAGAGTCATTGGTCATAGATCCTGTCGATACGGATGATGTTGTCAAGCTCAGAGTGCGCGATGAAACTCCTGTTGGAGAAGATAGTGACATCGCAATGGTTTGCCCGGAGTGTGGAGGTCAGCATGGTCACGGCACAACTATGTTCCGTGCGGCGATACTGGGAGCGCCTTTCCTCCTTGGCGAAATAATTCCGACACTCTTGGAGTTTTGCCCGGACATCGAGAACAAAGAGGTGAAGCCTCTGGATCGTCCTTTACGCGGCCGTCGGATGATCAGTTTTACAGATAGCCGCCAAGGTACGGCGCGAATCGCAGCGAAGCTTCAACAGGACTCTGAACGCAACCGGGTGCGCGGATTAGTCCTCAAGAAGGTTATGTCCTCGGGAGCCGCTGCAGCGAGTGCTGATGCAAGCAGTGAAAATAAAGACATTGAGGACCTAAAAGCGGCCCTCAAGTTAAGTCAGAACCCGATCATTCAGAAGATGCTGGATGAGAAGCTGGCCAAATTGGCTGAATCAGCGACGATTAAACCAGTACCTTTTGCCGAAATTGCAGAATGGCTGAGTACCTCTGCTAGCGATGTGAAGGACTGGATGCACGATTACTACGTGTCACTTGATCCCGTTGAGTTCGCTGCAAATTCTGGCCGTGAGCGGCTGGCGCGCATCCTTCTTATGCGTGAGTTTGCTCGTCGTCCTAAGCGGGTAAATAGCCTTGAAACCATGGGCCTTGTGCGGACGACATATCCAAAGTTGGATAATGTAGTTCGAGTACCGGATTTTCCGCCTGGGCTCCCGGCGTTTAGCCTTTCAGATTGGAAAGATTTTCTGAAGATTGCGCTGGATTTCCATGTGCGAGAGAACACGTTCATTGACTTGCCAGACTCTTGGCGGAAGTGGGGTGGAAATCGTCTTTCTGCCAAGCAATTGCTGCCGCCCGACTCAAAAGAGTTGCAGACCAATAAGCTGAAAAGATGGCCACAATCTAATCCTGCTGGCCGTCAAAGTCGCCTTGTCAGACTGCTAGCCTACGTTTGCAAACTTGATGCTGAATCGAGTTATGGAAAAGAGATCATTGACTGCATCTTACGCAGTGCTTGGGATCAACTCATCGCTGTTGGCTTGCTGCAACCAGGAGGCATTGGGCGGTATCTGAGTTTGAATGATGTTGCCTTGGCACCCATTGAAAAAGCATGGGTTTGCCCGGTAACACGTCGAATTTTGGACGTCACTTTCCGTGGGGTTACGCCCTATCTTCCCGAAAAAGCTGTGTCGCCATCTGTGGCAGATTGCAGGGGCGTGATGATCCCAAGATGTGATCTAGTCCTTCAAGACTTTCCTTCAGATGATCAACGCATTAACGCAATCCGTGATTGGGTTAACTGTGATGAGTCAGTTGTGCAGCTTCGAAGAGAAGGCTTGTGGTCCGACCTCAACGACAGAATTCTCGAAGGCGGCACGTATTTCCGAACGGCCGAGCACTCAGCTCAACAACCTGGCGCACGGCTTGCAGAATACGAAAGCCAATTCAAAACTGGAAAGATAAACCTGCTTAGTTGCTCGACGACCATGGAAATGGGCGTTGATATTGGGGGCATTTCGGTCGTTGCGATGAATAACGTCCCGCCTCATCCGGCGAACTACTTACAGCGTGCTGGTCGAGCTGGTCGTCGCGGCGAAACGAGGTCGGTATCGTTGGCGCTGTGCAAAAACAACCCCCATGATCAGAACGTTTTCTCAAACACTTTGTGGGCCTTCAATACCGAATTACCAGCCCCTGCTGTGCTGCTAAGTAGCTCAATATTGATTCAACGCCATATCAACTCGATGCTACTTGCGGCATTTTTGCGCAAGGAGCTGTCAGGAAGTGGCTCTGCGGAGAAGCTAAGTCTTGAATGGTGGATGCTGCCCAAAGACTCAGCGCGGTTACAGCGATTTTGTGCCTGGGCAAGTTGCTTTGACCCAATCAAGGAACCACATCTCGCACAAGGTTTGAGATCGCTGCTGCGTCATACGCCTCATGAGGGGATGGCTTCGCTTGATCGGTTGGCCCATGAAGCTGCGCGAATGGCTGGGGAGCATGCTGTTTCATGGTATGCGGAATTCGACGCGATTGAGGCCGAACTTGATCGTTTCCCAATTTCCGATGCAAATACCTCTCCCGCGTTTAAAGCGCTTACGATCCAGAGAAAACGTCTGACCGCAGAGTATTTGCTTCGCGAACTGGCAACAGAGGGATTCCTTCCTGGATATGGGTTCCCAACAGATATCTCCAGTTTTGAAACGCTGACCTGTGATGAGTTGGAGCGTAACAAACAACGACGTGGCCGGAGTCCTGATGAGCCAGGCCGTATTGATAACCGGATGCGATTCCGTGAACTCCCAAGCCGCGATACCGTAACGGCGCTTCGTGAGTACGCCCCAGGGTCAGAAGTGGTAATTGATGGGTTGGTGTATCGCTCGGCTGGAATTACATTGAATTGGCATGCTCCTGCTTCCGTAACTGACATAACCGAAATCCAGAACATTCGCGAAGCTTGGAGATGCAGGAGCTGTGGTTCAAGCGGAACTAGCGTTCGGGCCAAGACAATTCATGAATGTCCAGATTGTGGAGCTTCACTTGTTCTGGATCCAGAGACTCGCTTCACTTACCTTGAGCCGGCTGGATTCTCGGTGGATCTCTATGACTCGCCACATAATGATGTTTCAACACAAAGTTTTGTCCCCGTCGCATCGCCGTGGGTTAATGCCCAAGGTGAGTGGCTGCCATTAGTGAATCCCGGATTGGGTCTATATCGCAGCAGCAATGATGGAATGGTGTTCAACTACTCATCGGGCACTAAAGGTCATGGGTATGCGCTCTGTTTGACTTGTGGCCGAGCAGAGCCAATGGATGCCGCCGATCAGTTGCCCGCCGCGTTTGTCGATTTGAAGACCGGGAAGCCCAAAGAGCACAATCGTCTCCGCGGCGCGCAAGGGGGGGATAGTCGTATCTGTGAAGGCAGCTACAACTCGTTTGCAGTGATGCCTTCTCTTCGTCTTGGGCATGAGGCACACACGGACGTCTTGGAGTTATTGCTCTTTGGTCTTGATGGCATCCCTTTGCGAGACAAACAGGTCGCATTTACCTTGGCCGTAGCGCTGCGAAATGCAATTGCGCGCCTACTTGGCATTGAGTCATCGGAACTCGGTTGCGATACAAAACCAGTCAAACTCGCTGGCAACAGCGTTAGCCAGACGATTGTAATTTTCGATAACAACGCCTCTGGTTATTGTTCGTCTGTTGCCGATAAGCTTCAGCAGGTGTTTGTTATGGCGAAGGACGAGCTGGAGTGTGTAAATCAATGCCACGATGCCTGTCAGCACTGTTTACTCGATTTTGATACGCGATTCCGTTCAGACGATTTGAATCGCCACGCAGCTTTGGCATTTGTCTCAGAAGACTGGATGAAGTTGCTAGCTTTGCCGGAGGAGTATGCGTATTTCGGTAAAGCAAAATCGACCGCCGAACACCAGTCTTTGCCTGAAGCAATTACGCGTGAACTTGCTACGCCATCAACCAAAGCATTGCGCATCTACTTGGCAGGCGATGCCAGTAATTGGGATATTGCAGCATCTCCTTTGCGGCGTTGGATAACTCGTTGGGCGGTTGCCGGCAACGAACTGCAGATAGTTATGCCAGGGAAGATGGCATCGCTTCTCTCCCCACCGGATAAATCATGTCTTAATAGCCTATGCGTACTGGACGGAGTTTCCGTCTGGGCGGGCTCTCCTCCGTCATGTGCTTCAGGAGGATACGTAGCGGCCGAACTGCTACGCAATGATGGGGCAGTAGCTTGGGCGACCGTATCCATTGGAATGGCTATGCCCGCAGGTGCTTGGGGAGAGCCAAACGGAAGCACAATTACCAGAGGGACGCTGTCTGCTTCAGGCATTCTTGATCATGAGCTGAAACTTGAAGCTATCTCTCCCGTTCCAGTTTCGGAAAGAACCCACCGCCTCGAACTGAAGAATGAGCTTGATGGGCCTGTTATCGGGTTTGGAAAGCGCTTACTGTCCGCCTTGGAGGCGGAGCTTGGTGGGGCGTTGTTTTCTACGAGCGCGGATATAGTAGAAGTCACCTACCACGACCGATATTTGAATTCACCGCTTCCGGTCTCGCTGTTACTCGAATTCATATCAGGCGTGAACACGGTATATGCAGAGCGCTGGGGGGTCGCGAAATTTAATTTGATGCTGTCACCGTTTTCTGAGGAACCAAGGCCGGGTATGTCTCCCAACAAAATTTGGCACAACTGGCCACATCCTGATGCTCGAGATCGTGCTATTGAAGCAGCTTTCGAGTTTTCTGGTATCGAAGCGAGCGTTATTAGTAGGAGCAAACAGGATGCAATTCATGCGCGCCGCTTGGATTTCACGCTTGATACCGGCGACACAGTACAAATCTGGTTTGATCAAGGTTGTTCGTATTGGCAGATACCAAGATCAAATCCTGGCGCTGGGCGTAGTTGGTTTCCATTTGACAAGTCTGCCGAAGTTCAAGGCGAAGCCATAGCCTTGGCAGATGCAAGAGTTGAGGGGCAGGCATTCCCAACCTATGTCTTTGTTGGGCGTTGATATGCGTTTAGCTGCTGCCCAAGGAGGTCCTTATGCTGGCGGGCTTAACTGTACGGTTTGTGAATTTCACCTACACCTGTAACTATCTCCGTGTCGAAAGAGAATGAAGTGGCAAGCTTGATTGATCAAGGCCTCAACTACGAACAAAAGCTGGAATTGGCCAGCAGCCTAGATACGGCTTCAGAAACTCTGGAAGCGCTTGCTAATGATGAAGAACAAGGCATCGCGGGAAATTATGATGAAACGTTCGAACTGAGATCTGTTGTTGCCTCCAACCCGAAGATATCAATGAATTTGTTGTTGAAGCTATTGGCTGACGACGAGTTTGATGTGAGGGTTGCTGCAGTCAAGAATCCATTGATCCCTCAGGACTTGTTATACCAACTATCAGAAGACGGCGATCTGGTTAATGCCGTAGCTCAAAATCCAAAATGCCCTACGCAACTATTGGAGAAACTTTCAAAGGCAAGAGACGAGGAATTGCGCTGCAATATTGCTGCTAATCCGAATTGCCCTGTTACGCTATTGAAGAAGTGGGCAAAGTTGAAGGACGAAAGTATTCGTGGTTCAGTGGCAATTAATCCTTCTACGCCGGTGGAAATACTCGAATTGCTGGCATCTGATGAGGAGGCCAGTGTTCGGGCTGCTCTTGCTGGCAACCCGGCGTGCCCTATAGAGTTACTTGTACAGCTATCTGAAGATGCTGAAAGCGATGTGCGCAGATACGTTGCCGCGTCTGATAAATGTCCAGCAGAAGTCTTTGCAAGTTTGGAGAACGATCCAGACCCGGATGTAATTAGCCAAGTAGCGAGTAATTCTCAAACTCCTCAAGCAATACTGGCAAGGTTGGCGGCGCATGATGAGGGGAAGGTTCGTGTGGCTGTTGCCCAGAATCCAGCTGTACCGCCCGGTTTGCAAAAGATTGCTCTTACTATTCCTCCGTGTTGCTTTCCCGAAAATGACGGGCTTGCTGATGTAATGGAACCTGTCAGAGAACTTAAGAATCTTGTCGAACAAGCAAAATCAGAATTCCCTAAGCATCCGTTTCTTCGACATCATGGACTCAAGGACGTTGACTTCTGCTCACCGGCGTGGGGGTTGAAGATATTTGACGTACCTACCCAACATGCTGACCGAACCAGAAGCATGCTGGAAGGTCCCTTTTACACCAGCGATGAATATCCCTGGCCTAGCAGTGACGAAGGAAAATATGCATCGCCTGTTGTGCAGATCGATCTAAGAGAGGTCACAAAGTTAAAAGGGATCGACTATGGGGATGGGCTTCTTCAGTTGTTCATCGCCGACGATGCATCTAACTTTGAAATCCGTGTGATTCCGAGGTCTGATGTCAACGGGAACCAGATGACACCATGCCCTCAGGGAACGGAAGATCAGTTTTCTGGTTACATAACAGGAAAGTACTGGCTAGGTTATGGTGGGGTTGTTTCGCAGATTGTTGGATATGAAGAGCCTGTCCTATCGGCTCATGTGGATACATCTAATGGTGCTCCCAAGGATGATGATCCCGATTTGTTCAAGGAGATCTTTGAAAAGATGGAGTCACTCAGCATTAATGCCTCTGGAACACATATGTTTGGAACGTTCTATCCCATTCAATACCGACATAGTGAAGTTGGCGGAGAGATTTTGATGGCATTGGATAGCGATCATTGTTATTCATGGGGTGATAGCGGTAACGCTCAAATATTCGTCAGTCGCAGCCAGGATGGGACAGCAAATTTTCATGTTCTTAATCCGGTATAAACAGCGATCTAGTCAACCAAACCATGCTGTCAATCTATTGGCATAGGTTTGACTACAATCTTCGCCATAAGGATCTGGACTGTCACTCGACCAAAAATGACAAAACCGCTAACACTAGTTGGAGCAATCGCGCTAGGGGTCCTCGCTGGCTGGCTGATGCAGCCGAAAACCGAAGCGAGGATACCGCCAGCACAACCGCCACTGGTATCACTCGAACAAATGGGAAACTTAGCCACGGTTCGCGTCAATTACGCGAATGTGCTTGAGTTTACGGAGAAGCTGACCCAAGACATACCTTGGACTCAATGGGAGTTACGGTTTGGAAGTGCCAAAGTGCTTTTAGTCGCACGAGGAGATTGCCTAGTTGGTACCGATTTAAAACGCGCGACTTACCAAAACGTAGATGAGGCCAAGCGCTCAGCAGTGCTGCAATTGCCTATGCCCTCACTACTTTCGGCCAGGGTAAGTCATGAGCCGCGAGACAAAGGGGGATCATATTTTTACAGTATGAGTAGTACCGGCATCGAGCAGCTGATCCCAGGCACGGACCGCCAAAGGAAAGCAATCGACGCAGCACTGGTAAAAGCACAACAGGATATCTCTCGCAGTTGTAGCAGCCAGGATGTTCTGGCGACTGCAAAAAAGAACGCAGAATCGGTTCTATTGCCACTCTTGGCGGCCAGCAAATGGCAGGTTACGTTACGCTGGGTGCCATAGAAGCCGGCAAGCGATAAGAGCTTTGCCGGAAAAGTGCGAATTTGCAATAAGTACGCGCATCTGCCTCTAGCCGATGCACTCCTGTATAGCCGTTACCTGCCTAAATGTGCGCGAATCCCGCACTCTCAAGGTGTATTGCCAAATGATTAACGCGCGAGGCATGACTGGGCAGCGACAAGCACGAATACAGGCGCGACATGAGTCACTAAATGACCGACTAGCCCTAGGCAGTCATTTTTTTCCCGGGAAATCTAGTCATGCCCCTTGAGGAAGCATATCCCACGGTGAATCACTGCCGAGCCGGCAGAGATTGTCCCGGTGATTTCTTCAGAACAAAACAACAGAGAGCCGTTAGCTTTGTTTTGATAGAAAATCTTCTAGCGCTTCTGCAAGAGCGGGGACTCTGCCCTCTTTTATAAACTCTGATTCGATGCGTATTGTTGTTGTAGTCGGATCTGCATGGATCGATCCGACACACGTGTTGCCAACACGTAAATTTCGTCTGAGTTTCGTTGTGCTTATCTTGTCTTCCCGCTCTAGGGCTTTCTTAACAGCTTCTGGGAGCTTTGTAGGCTCAAGCCGTCCTAACACGACCTGTTTCCATTGAAGGCAGAGTTGATCAATGCCGGATTGACCGTGGAATGCAAGAATTGATTTTAGTTCGCTTGCCACTTTGTTCTTCATTAATGCAGGTTGTTTTTTCAGGTCCTCTTGGATAGTGAGCGGTAAATCTTGGAATGCTAAGTAGCGATACAGAACGGACCGGGGAATGCCAATCGCTTGTGCTAATTTGGTGCGTGAGCGATCGGGATACTCCCGTTCAGCCCGTTGTATTCCGAGGCTGATTTCGAAATCGCTCAGGCTTTCTCTACTGGTGTTTTCTGAGATTGCCATGTCCAGCATTTGCTGGTCGTTCGCCTCGAGAACGATGGCAGCGATGTGAGAAATACTCAATTGTTTGTAAGCAAGTACCCGGCGCTCTCCCGCAATTAACTCGTAGGTGTCGTGTGTCGTTGGAGATATCCGGACAAGAATCGGTTGTAGAAGTCCAACTTGTTTGATGTTGTCCGCAAGTTCGCAAATAGCGTCACTGTCGATGTAGATGCGTGGTTGCCATGGGTTTGTAGTGATTATGTCGATCGGCAACATTGTGACGTTTATGTTGTGAGATGCGATTGCATCTGGCGCAGGATTCGAATTGAGACTCCCTGAATCGAGCAATGGTAGTTGGAGGGACGGGCATTTGTTTTTCATTTTGGGGCATGCATTTGAAGACGTCTGATGTTTACAAATATCGGAACGAGCAAGCTGCAGGCTGTTTTGTAAAGTCGCTACCGCTCGCTACATCTTTGTATACCCACCGGCGACGTACATCGGAAAATTTTTTGCCCTGAATTGCGATGCGCACTTAAAGCGAGTGTCTCCCTGTGAGACACTTTATCCGAGGTGAATATTTTCACCTGTCTGGTTATCCAGATGGAGATAGTTACCAGCGAGGAGCTTTCATTGTTCAGTCCCAATGGATTGAAAGCGTGACTGTTTGCCAGCAGTGAACGGCGAGCCCAAACAGCAAATCTAAATGTTGTCGACAACGCGAGCAGGAGCTGTTTTGGCGGAGGGCTATCCGCGCCAAGCTTCCTGGGCGGCAAAGAGTTGGTGTTGCCAAGCTTGAACAGCGCGCTCGCTCCAGTACACGCACTTCCCAATACGTACCGGTGGGGGGAAGCTGCCTTCCCGGCACATGTTCTCGATGGTTCGCTTTGAAATGCCGAGTGCTTTGCAGATGGCTTCCTTCGACATCAGGGGTTGCAGTGCTAAGTTTTGCATGGACGGTTCCGGTGGGTTTCTCAATCAAATATATAGCGACCGAGTCAAACTTCTCAGAGCATTGTCCAAAAGATGGCGTCAGTGCTATTCTGAAGCCACAGGATTTTCTGAAACTTTTCTGAAAGTCCTGTGCGAAAAGCACTTCGTCTGGCTGCGTTTCAATGCGCTAGGCGACGTTTCAAGTAATTGTTTGTTAAGGGTTTTGTGTTTATCTGTCGCATGGATTTTCGATTGAAAATCCGCGTGTCCGTGGTTCGATTCCGCGATTGGCCACCAATAGATTCAAGCACTTAGCCTCGTCCTCGGACGGGGCTTTTTGCTTTTCTGGAGGTTTTCTGCGAATCGGTGCAGGGCAAATAACGGCCATCGAGGCGAAGGCGATCGTCGCGCTATTCGATTCAGTTTCCAAATCTGACGGTAGCTTTGACGCTAACTCGGCGTCGAGTCAGCGTCGCAAGCAGCGAGCCAGTAATTTTCTGGCTTCCTCCAGCATCAGGGTACTTGAGGCGACGGCGACGGAGAGCGCCCATTCCTTCAGGCTCAGGTCGGTGGTGTCGAAGATCATCTGCGCCGGTGCCCAATGCACAGCAACGATCTGCAGGACGACGACGGCGGTCAGCGCCAGCCAGAGTTTGCCGTTGCTGAAGAACTGGCGGTTGAAGGCGCTGCCGTGTTCGGCGCGGGCGTTGAAGATGTTGAAAAACTGGAAGAGAACGAAGGTGGTGAAGGCCAGCGTCATCGCGCGTGTGGTATTCGCTGGGTCGCCGGCCATGGCCCAGGCGTAGACCGATAGCGTACCGATGGCCATGGTCAAGCCGTAGAGGCCGATACGCCACAGGCGTTGAGTCGACAGAATGGCGGCATCGCGGCTGCGGGGCTGCTCGCGCATGATGCCTGGCCGTGCGGGCTCAACGCCAAGGGTCATCGCCGGCGGGCCGTCCATGATGATATTGACCCACAAAATCTGGATAGCGGTGAACGGCGTGGCGAGGCCAAGGAAAGGCGCGCCGAGAACGGTGAGGATGGCGCCGATGTTGGTCGAGAGCTGGAAACGGACGAACTTGACGATGTTGTCGTAGATGGTCCGGCCTTCTTCAACGGCGCGGACGATGGAGGCGAAGTTGTCGTCGGTGAGTACCAGCGTCGCGGCTTCACGGGTGACCTCCGTGCCGGTGATGCCCATGGCGACGCCGATGTCGGCGGTCTTCAATGCCGGTGCGTCGTTGACGCCGTCGCCGGTCATGGCGACGACATGACCGCGGGCTTGCAGGGCCTCGACGATCCGCAGCTTGTGCTCCGGTGCAACCCGGGCAAATACCGCACCACGCTCGACCAGTGCCGAGACCTCTTCGGGTGTCTTGCCGTCCAGTTCGCGGCCTTCATGCACTTCGCCATGTAGACCCAGGCTATGACCGATGGCCGCGGCGGTCACGCGGTGGTCGCCGGTGATCATCTTGACCTCGATTCCTGCGGCATGGCAACTGGCGATCGCGGCCTGGGCCTCGGGGCGTGGCGGGTCGATGATGCCTACCAGCGCGTGCAGCGTCAGCTCGCTGACCCAGTGGGGCAAATCGGGATTGGCGTCGAAATCAGCCGCGGGGAGGATGCGTCCGGCGAGGGCCAATACACGCATTGCCTGGCCGGCGAGCGCGTCGTTTTCGTCGACGAATCGCTGGCGTTGGGCGGCGTCGAGGGCGTTGGCGCAGTCATTCACGAGGTAGCGGCTGGCGCGCTGGAGCAGCGCGTCCGGCGCACCTTTGACGAAGACCCGGATCTGCTCGCCGTCGCGATGGAAGGTGGCCATGTAGCGATGGGCCGAGTCGAATGGGATTTCGGCGATGCGCGGCAGGTGTTGAGGGGCAGTTTCCGGGTCGAGGCCAGCTTTGATTGCCAGCGCCAGCAGCGCGCCTTCAGTGGGGTCGCCCAGCAACTGGCCGTCGCGCAGGCGGGCATCGATGCAGAGCGCGGCAGGGAGCAAGGGGTGGCGCAGGTCGCCGGTGCCGACGATCTCGCCGTTTCCGGCATAGCCTTCACCACGGATGTCGTAGCGGATGCCGTTGCAGTACAGCGCCCGCGCGGTCATCTGGTTCAGCGTCAGCGTTCCGGTTTTGTCGGAGCAGATGACTGTGGTGCAGCCCAGCGTTTCGACGGCCGCCAGCTTCTTGACGATGGCGTGGCGCTTGGCCATGCGGTGCATGCCGAGCGCAAGGGTCACGGTGACGACTGCCGGCAGGCCTTCCGGGATCGCCGCCACGGCGAGGGCGATGGCGGTCATTGCGGTCTGCAACAGGGGATCGCCGCGCATCAGCCCGAGCACGAACATCAGGCTGACCACGCCACCGGCGATCATCGCCAGGCGCTTGCCCAGGCCGTCGAGCTGAATTTGCAGCGGGGTTTCGCCATCGGCCGTGTCAGCAAGCAGGCCGGCGAGGCGCCCCATCTCGGTTTGCATGCCGGTGCCGACGACGATGGCCTCCAGTCGCCCTCGCGTCACTACCGTATTCATGTAGGCCATGTTGCGGCGGTCGGCCAGGACGCTCTCCGGATCGAGCGGCTCGGTGTGCTTGGCGACCGGTTGCGACTCGCCGGTAAGTGCCGCTTCGGCAATCTCGACGCTGTGCGCCGACAGTATCCGGGCATCAGCCGGGATCCGGTCGCCGGCCTCAAGCAGCAGCCGGTCGCCAGGAACCAGATCGGCGGCATCAATCTGCTGGATGTCGCCATCGCGCCGCACCCGAGCCGTCGGCGCGAGCATTTTTTTCAGGGCGGCGAGCGCCGCCTCGGCGCGGTGCTCCTGAATGAAGCCGAGCGTTGCATTGAGCAGCACGACGACGGTGATGACGATGGCGTCCTTGAGTTCTCCGATGCTGCCAGCCAGCACCGCGGCGCCAAGCAGAATGATGACCAGCGTGTCACGGAACTGGTCGAGGAACTTCAGCCAGGCTGGCCGTGATGGCCGTTCGGCGAGGCGGTTCGGGCCGTGTCTCTGCAGGCGCTCCTGCGCATCCGCCTGGCTCAGTCCCCTGTCATCGTCTGCTTGCAGTTGCTGAAGAACGTCGGCAGTGCTGGCTGCATGCCATTGCGGGTGGGTTTGGGCGGAGTCGGTGGGGTCGGCCATGGCGTCGTCAGGTGCAGGGCGCCCCGGTGCGGGCACCTTGGAAAGCGAAAGAGTCAGGCTAAGCGTAGCACGCTGCTTGTGCCGTGACCCTTCGGATAAAGTGGTGCTGCAGTTCGGAAAACCCGAAATTTTGCTGGGCCTGCGGGGACGGCGGGTATCATCTGCGGTCGACCCGAAAAACGATCAAAAATCCGTGAGCCTCGAAGCCTTTCCCTTCCTCTGCTGCCCGCTTGACGCCCTGCCTTTGGCGGCAACGGAGTCCGGCTGGCGCTGCCCGGCAGGGCATTGTTTCGATGTCGCCCGTGAGGGTTACGTCAATCTGCTGCCAGTGCAGCAAAAGCGTTCGCTCGATCCGGGCGACAGCAAGGCGATGGTGGCGGCACGGCGTCGGTATCTGGCAAGTGGGATCTATGCGCCGATTGCGGCCATGGTGGCGCGCCATGCGTTGGCGGACGGCGCCGAACAGACGCCCCTCGCCTGTCTTGATGCCGGTTGCGGCGAAGGCTACTACCTGCAACAGTTAGTCGTTTCTGCTGCGTCTCGGCCGCTGTCGGTGATTGGCCTCGACATTTCAAAGTGGGCGGTGCAGGCGGCGGCCCGACTGATTCCGTCGGCGCGTTGGGTGGTTGGCAGCAATGCCCGCTTGCCGGTGCCCGAGGCGAGCGTTGACCGCTTGCTCTGCCTGTTCGGGTTTCCGGTGTATCCGGAGTTCGCGCGGGTCTTGCGGCCAGCGGGCCGGTTGCTGCAGGTGGATGCCGGGCCAGATCACCTGCGGGAGTTGCGGGAAATCATCTACCCAGTGCTCAAGCCGGCGCGGGCGCCGTCTACTGCAGTGCCTGACGGCTTTGTCGAGGAGGCAACGGAGTCATTGCAGTACAAGGCATGCCTCGGCAGTGCCGAGTTGATTGCCGATTTGCTGTTGATGACACCGCACATGCATCGCGCCACGCCTGAGGGACGGGCGCGGGTGCTGGCCTTGAGCGAGCTGGAGATCACCGTCGATGTCCGCCTCGTAGCGTACCGGCGTGAGGTGGCGAGTGAAATCCGGATGTAATAATTGGAGTTCATGATGACGGCTTTTCCGGCAGGACGAACGATGGATTTATTGCTTTGGCGGCATGCGGAGGCCGAAGACGGCGAGGATGATCTGCGGCGGCGCCTGACCGCACGCGGCGAGAAGCAGGCACGCTCAATGGCGGCATGGATTCTGGCGCATCAGCCCAAGGATATGCGCATCATCGTCAGCCCGGCCATACGCACGCAGCAGACGGCGGAGGCGCTCAAGTTGCCCTTCGAGACCCAGCGCAAGATCGGCCCGGAGGCCTGTGTCTCCGAACTGATCGCGGCAGCCGGTTGGCCCGACGCCAGCGGGTCGGTGCTCATTATTGGCCATCAGCCGTCACTGGGTCGTCTGGCGTCGCTGCTGCTGGCCGGGCATGAGGCCGACTGGAGCATCAAGAAGGGTGCGCTGTGGTGGCTGAGCAACCGCACCCGGCGCGGAGAAACGCAGACGGTCCTGCGCGCCGTGCTGCCGGTCGAGTTGCTCGACTGAGTTTCGCCCCGTCTCCTGCACCTTCTCCTCCAGCGAGGTGTAGACATCGTCATGGCTTTGGCGTGAAATAGACGTTTCACTTTTTGTGGACGGAGCGCGCTGATGGCCAATAAGAAAACGACACCCACCCCTCCCATTCAAGCCGTGAAGACGCCGGCCCGGACGCGACGGCCGCGCCCGGCGGCGCTGGGCGATGTCGTACCGGACAAGTCGCCCGAAGGCATCGAGAATTTTGCCGTCAATAGCGCTAGCGACGCCGCGCAAGCCAGCAAGGCGGATGCACTGCGCGATGTGGTTGCCGGAATGCCGGTCGAAGAGTCCGTCGCCTTGCTGCGGGGTTTGCTCAAGCAACAAGGGGCTGCAGCCGAGAGCCTGCCGGTCAGCCCGGATGAGGAACTGGTCAAGGACTGGCGCGACGGCGGCTACCCGTACAAAAACCTCATGCAGCGCAAGAACTATGAGCGGCAGAAATACCGCCTGCAGGTCGAGTTGCTGAAACTGCAGGCCTGGGTCAAGGAAACCGGGCAGAAGGTGGTGATCCTCTTCGAGGGCCGTGATGCGGCAGGCAAGGGGGGTACCATCAAGCGCTTCATGGAACACCTCAATCCCCGCGGTGCCCGCGTTGTGGCGCTGGAAAAGCCGAGCGAGATCGAGCGTGGTCAGTGGTATTTCCAGCGTTACGTCCAGCATCTGCCAACCAATGGCGAGATCGTGCTGTTCGACCGGTCCTGGTACAACCGGGCCGGTGTCGAGCGGGTGATGGGCTTCTGCTCCGAGCAGGAGTACAGCGAATTTGTCCGTCAGGCGCCGGAGTTCGAGCGCATGCTGGCGCGTAACGGTACGCACCTGATCAAGTTCTGGTTCTCGGTGAGTCGTGAGGAGCAACGCCGCCGCTTCGGCGAGCGAAAGGTGCATCCGCTCAAGCAATGGAAGCTGTCACCGATCGATATGGCGTCGCTCGACAAGTGGGATGACTACACCAAAGCCAAGGAGGCGATGTTCTTCCACACTGACACTGCCGATGCGCCGTGGACGGTGATCAAGTCCAACTGCAAGAAGCGGGCACGTCTCAATGCCATGCGCTACGTGCTGCACAAGCTGCCGTACCACAACAAGGACACCGACCGCATCGGCAATCTCGATCCGCTGATCGTCGGCCGTGCCAATGTCGTCTTTGAACGTGGCGAGCACCAGGGGGTGCCGATTCTCTGAGGTATGCTTGACCGCCAGAAAAAACGCGCCGAGGTCCGGCGCGTTTTGTTTTTGGGCGGTTTTTCGGGTTGACCCTGGGGCCAGCAGTTGCTTCTATGGTCGTAGTAGCCGTCAGCTGACGACGTAGGCGGCGCTACCGGTGGCGATGAGCAGGCCGGTTTCATTCTCCAGCGACATCTGTACCGAGGCGATGCGACCGCCGAGGCGGGTGAGGCGACCGGTGGCGATGAAGCGCTTGCCGATGCCCTGGTGCAGGTAATCGGTGCGCAGGTCGATGGTGCCGATGCGGCCAAATCGGTGGCTGAATTGTTCGACGGTTTCGTTGCAGAATTTTTCGGCGATGCCGACCGTCACGGCAAAGCCGCCGACGGTATCGAGCGCGGCGGCAATCACGCCGCCATGCAGGCGGCCGTGCAGATAATGGCCGATCAGCTCCGGCCGCATGGCGAATTCGAGTTGCGGCGCTTCCGGGTTGAACGAGGCCACCTTGAGGCCGAGTAATTCGTTGAAGCGCAGCTTGTGTTCGAAAACGTCGCGCAGCATGGCGTCGAGACGGGCTTGCTCCTCGGCGGAGCGGCGGGGCAGGGGGGGGCTTTGAATCATGGTGTCCGGTTTTTAGCACAAAAAAAGGGGCGACGGGGTTAGCCGTCGCCCAAACCGAACGCTAAAACAACTTAGCGTAACGCAGAGGTCTTTACTTCTTGCGCGGCGGCGGGACGTCCGTGCAAGTGCCGTGGGCGACTTCGGCGGCCATGCCGACGGTTTCGCCCAGGGTCGGGTGCGGGTGGATGGTTTTGCCGATATCGACCGAGTCGCAGCCCATCTCGATCGCGAGGCAGACTTCGCCGATCATGTCGCCGGCCGACGGGCCGACGATGGCCCCGCCGATGACGCGATGCGTTTCGGCATCGAAGATCAGCTTGGTGAAGCCGTAGTCAGCACCGTTGGCAATGGCACGGCCGGAGGCCGCCCACGGGAACTTGGCGGTCTCGATCTTGCGACCTTCCTTCTTGGCTTGGTCTTCGGTATAGCCGACCCAGGCCACTTCGGGGTGGGTGTAGGCGACGCCCGGGATCACATGCGCGTCGAAGGCGGCCTTGTGACCGGCCGCGACTTCGGCCGCGACGTGCGCTTCATGCACTGCCTTGTGGGCGAGCATGGGCTGGCCGACGAGGTCGCCGATGGCGAAGATGTGCGGCACATTGGTGCGCATCTGGGCATCGACCGGGATGAAGCCGCGGTCGTTGACGATGACGCCGGCCTTCTCGGCAGCGATCTTCTTGCCGTTCGGCGCACGGCCGGCGGCTTGCAGGATCATGTCGTAGCGGACTGCGTCAGCATTGGGGGCGCCTTCACCTTCGAACTTCACCCAGAGGCCGTCTTCCTTGGCATCCACAGCGACCGTCTTGGTCTTCAGCATGATCTTGTCGAAACGGCTGGCGTTCTGCTTTTCCCAGACCTTGACGGCATCGCGATCCGGACCCTGCATCAGCGCATCCGCCATTTCGACGACATCGACCTTGGTGCCCAGCGTCGAATAGACGGTAGCCATTTCCAGGCCGATGATGCCGCCGCCGATGACCAGCATCTTCTTTGGCACGAAGCGCAATTCCAGCGCCCCTGTCGAGTCGACGATGCGCGGATCGCGCGGGATGAAGGGCAGATGCACGGCGGCCGAGCCGGCAGCGATGATGCACTTCTGGAACCTGATGACCTTCTTGGCGCCGGTCTTGTCCTGGCCCGTGCCGTCGGTGACTTCCACCTCGATGTGATTCGGGTCGAGGAAGTGGCCGTAGCCGCGCACGATTTCGACCTTGCGGCCTTTGGCCATGCCGGCCAGACCGCCGGTCAGCTTGCCGACGACCTTCTCCTTGTGGGCGCGCAGCTTGTCGATATCGACTTGCGGCGCGGCGAAGGTGACGCCCAGATCATTGGCGTGTTGCGCTTCCTCGATGATCTCGGCCACATGCAGCAGGGCCTTGGACGGGATGCAGCCGACGTTCAGGCAGACTCCGCCGAGGGTGGCGTAGCGTTCGACGATGACGGTCTTCATGCCGAGGTCGGCCGAGCGGAAGGCGGCGGAATAGCCGCCGGGGCCGGCGCCGAGGACGAGCATCTCGCACTCGATGTCAGCCGAGCCGCCGTGGCTGGCTGCTGCTGGTGCAGCAACCGGCGCGGCTGCCGGGGCCGGTGCCGATTTTGGCGTGTTTTCCGGGTTGACCGCAGCAGCTGCTGCGCCAGCTTCCACCTTGATCAGCAGCACACCTTCGCTGACCTTGGAGCCGAGCTGGACCAGCACTTCCTTGACCGTGCCTTCGACCGGGCTCGGCACATCCATCGTGGCCTTGTCGGACTCCAGCGTGCAGATCGCATCGTCTACCTTGATCGCATCGCCGACCTTGACGAACAGGTCGATGACCGGCACGTCGGAGAAATCGCCAATATCCGGGACTTTGACTTCAACGAGACTCATGGTCACTCTCCCTTAGACGATCATGCGGCGCATGTCGGCCAGCAGTTCGGCGACATAGACGTTGAAGCGGGTAGCCAGCGCGCCGTCGATGACGCGGTGGTCGGCGGTCAGCGACAGCGGCAGGGTCAGGCGCGGCACGAATTGCTTGCCGTCCCAGACCGGCTTCATGGCCGACTTGTTGACGCCGAGAATGGCGACTTCCGGCGCATTGACGATCGGCGCAAAGTAGGTGCCGCCGATGCCGCCGAGACTGGAAATGGTGAAGCAGGCACCGGACATGTCGGCCGGCTTGAGCTTGCCGTCGCGGGCCAGCTTGGCCAGTTCGCCGGTTTCCTTGGCGATTTCGAAGACGCCCTTCTTGTCGGCGTTCTTGACCACCGGCACGACCAGGCCGTTCGGCGTGTCGGCCGCGAAACCGATGTTGAAGTACTTCTTCAGTACCAGATTGTCGCCGTCGAGCGAGGCATTGAATTCCGGGTAACGCTGCATCGCCTTGACGCAGGCCTTGATCAGGAAGGCGAGCATGGTCAGCTTGTTGCCCGACTTCTCGTTTTCCTTGTTGAGCTGGACGCGGAAGGCTTCCAGATCGGTGATGTCGGCGTCTTCGTGATAGGTCACGGCCGGGATCATCACCCAGTTGCGCGACAGGTTCTGGCCGGAAATCTTCTTGATGCGGCTGAGCGGCTTGACCTCGATCTCGCCGAACTTGCTGAAATCGACCTTCGGCCACGGCAGCAGATCGAGCACGCCACCGCCGGTGACGCCGCCGGAAGCGGAGGCGACCGGTCCGGAAATGGCGCCGGACATCACGCCCTTGACGTACTTGGTCAGGTCTTCCTTGACGATGCGACCCTTGGGGCCGGTCGCCGGTACCTTGGACAGGTCGACACCCAGTTCGCGGGCATAGGCGCGCACGGACGGCGAGGCATGGACCTTGGCGCCGATCGGCAGTGCCGGGGCCAGCGCGGCGGGGGCGGCGGGCGGGGCAGCGGCGGGCGCTGCGGCCGGCGCCGGAGCAGCCGCCGGTGCGGCAGCTTGCTGGGCGGGAGCGGCCACCGGGGCAGCAGCGGCGCCAGCACCCGTTTCGACCTTGATCAGCAACGAACCTTCGCTGACCTTGGAGCCGAGTTGCACGAGCACTTCCTTGACGGTACCGGCGACGGTACTCGGCACGTCCATCGTGGCCTTGTCGGACTCGAGGGTGGCGATGGCGTCGTCAACCTTGATGCTGTCGCCGACCTTGACGAACAGGTCGATGACCGGCACGTCGGAGAAGTCGCCGATATCCGGTACCTTGACTTCGACCACACCGCCGCCAGCGGCGGGGGCGGCAGCCGGGGCAGCAGCGGGCTCGGCGGCAAGTGCCGGAGCGGCTGCGGGGGCTGCTATAGCGGCGGCTGCGCCAGTGTCGACCTTGATCAGCAGTGCACCTTCGCTGACCTTGGAACCTAGCTGGACCAGCACTTCCTTGACGGTGCCGGAGACGGTGCTCGGCACGTCCATGGTGGCCTTGTCGGACTCGAGGGTGGCGATGGCGTCGTCGACCTTGATGCTGTCGCCGACCTTGACGAACAGGTCAATGACCGGCACGTCGGAGAAATCGCCGATATCCGGGACTTTGACTTCGATGATTTGGCTCATGTTCGTCTCCTTCCCTTAAACCGACATCGGATTCGGCTTGGCCGGATCCAGGTTGTACTTGACCAGCGCTGCAGCAACCTTCTCGCGCTCGATCTTGCCTTCGTCGGCCAGCGCCTTCAGCGCAGCCAGCGTGACCCAGTGACGATCGACCTCGAAGTGGTGACGCAGCTTCTCGCGGGTGTCGGAGCGACCGAAGCCGTCGGTGCCCAGCGTGACGTAGGTGCTCTTGACGAACGGACGGATCTGCTCGGCGAACAGCTTGATGTAGTCGGTTGCGGCAACCACCGGACCTTCGGCGCCGGCCAGCTTCTGCTCGACGTGCGACAGCTTCGGTGCTTCGAGCGGGTGCAGCATGTTCCAGCGGGCGGTGTCCTGGCCGTCGCGGGCCAGTTCGTTGAAGGACGGGCAACCCCAGATGTCGGCTTCGACGCCCCAGTCGGCCTTGAGCAGGTCGGCGGCGGCGATGACTTCGCGGAAGATGGTGCCGGAACCGAGCAGCTGCACGCGCAACTTGCCTTCGCCGCCCTTCTTGAACGAGTACATGCCCTTGATGATGTCGGCCTCGGCGCCCACCGGCATTTCCGGGTGCTCGTAGTTCTCGTTCATCACGGTGATGTAGTAGAAGACATCTTCCTGCTCGACGTGCATGCGGCGCATGCCGTCCTGAACGACGACGGCGACTTCGTACTGGAATGTCGGGTCGTAGGAGATGCAGTTCGGGACCAGTTGCGACAGGATCAGGCTGTGGCCGTCTTCGTGCTGCAGGCCCTCGCCGTTCAGCGTCGTGCGACCGGCGGTACCGCCGATCAGGAAGCCGCGGGCGCGCTGGTCGCCAGCTGCCCAGACGAGGTCCATGGTGCGCTGCAGGCCGAACATCGAGTAGCAGATGTAGAAGGGGATGGTCTGCACGCCATGCACCGAGTAGGCGGTGGCGGCGGCGATCCAGTCGCTCATGGCGCCGGCTTCGTTGATGCCTTCCTGCAGCACCTGGCCGGTGGTCGATTCCTTGTAGAACATCAGCTGGTCATGGTCTTCCGGCACGTAGTTCTGGCCTTGCTGGTTCCAGATGCCGACGGCGCGGAACATGCCTTCCATGCCGAAGGTGCGGGACTCGTCCGGCACGATGGGCACGACGTTCTTGCCGACGTTCTTGTCCTTGAGCAGCATGTTCATGATGCGGACGATAGCCATCGTCGTGGACAGTTCGCGGCCTTCGCCCGATGCCTTCAACAGCGCGGCGTAGGTGTCGAGCGACGGAATGGCCAGCGGCTCGGCCTTGCGGCGACGCGACGGCAGGAAGCCGCCGAGATCCATGCGGCGCTGGCGCATGTACTTGTATTCTTCGGAGTCCTCAGCGAACTTGAGGTAGGGCAGTTCTTCCAGCTTGTCGTCCGGCACCGGCAGGCCGAAACGGTCGCGGAAGCGGCCGATCTGCTCCTTGTCCATCTTCTTTTGCTGGTGCGAAATGTTCATCGCTTCGCCAGCCTGGCCCATGCCGAAGCCCTTGATGGTCTTGGCCAGGATCAGCGTCGGGGCGCCCTTGTGGGTGACGGCGGCGTTGTAGGCGGCGAAGATCTTGAAGATGTCGTGGCCGCCACGGTTCAGTTGCCAGACCTGGTCATCGGTCCAGTCGGCGACCAGTTCCTTGAGTTCCGGCGTATTGAAGAAGTTTTCGCGGACGTAGGCGCCGTTCTTGGCCTTGAAGGTCTGGTACTCGCCGTCGCACAGTTCCATCATGCGCTTTTTGAGGATGCCCTTCTTGTCGCGCTGGAAGAGCGCATCCCACTGGGTGCCCCAGATCAGCTTGATGACGTTCCAGCCGGCACCGCGGAATTCGGATTCGAGTTCCTGGATGATCTTGCCGTTGCCGCGCACCGGGCCGTCGAGGCGCTGCAGGTTGCAGTTGATGACGAAAATCAGGTTGTCCAGCTTTTCACGGCCGGCCATGCCGATGGCGCCGAGCGATTCGACCTCGTCGGTTTCGCCGTCGCCGAGGAAGGCCCACACCTTGCGCTGTTCGGCCTTCTTGGCGTCGATCAGGCCGCGCGAGGCGAGGTACTTCATGAAGCGGGCCTGGTAGATGGCCTGGATCGGGCCGAGGCCCATCGACACGGTCGGGAACTGCCAGAAGTCCGGCATAAGCCACGGATGCGGGTAGGAGGAGATGCCCTTGCCATCGGTTTCCTGACGGAAGTTGTCCATCTGCTCTTCGGTCAGGCGGCCGAGCATGAAGGCGCGGGAATAGACGCCCGGGACCGAGTGGCCCTGGAAGAAGATCAGGTCGCCGCCGGTGTCATGGTCGAGGCTTTTCCAGAAATGCGAGAAGCCGACGTCGTAGAGGGCGGCGGCCGAGGCGAAGGAGGCGATGTGGCCGCCGACGTTGGTGTCCTTGTTGGCGCGCACGACCATGGCCATGGCGTTCCAGCGGATGTAGGAGTGGATCTTGATTTCCATGTCGGCATTGCCCGGGTACTTGGGCTGCTTGTCGACCGGGATGGTGTTCACGTACTCGGTATTGGCCGAATACGGAATGTCGATGCCGTCCTCGCGGGCCTGGCCGATCAGCTTGTCGATCAGGTAGTGGGCGCGTTCGGCGCCTTCCTGGGCAATCACGCCTTCAAGGGCGTCAATCCATTCCTTCGTTTCCTGCGGATCTATATCGGGCAATGCATTCGGCTGGTTGGCCATGGTTCGTCTCCTACGTTGGTTTCATTCTGTCGTGCCGGTTGAGCAGGACAACTCTAACGCTTCATGGGTCGGGGCACACCCCGTGTTTACACCTAGTTCGTGTTTCGCATTGTAAAAACAAAATTCGCATTGTGCAATATCGTGGATTTCCCTTAGTTGGAAAAAACACTGTTATCAATGTGAAACAAAGAAATAAATAAACAACACTTGCGCTGTATCAAATTGCGCGTCGGCGTGCTTCCTATAATCGAAAGTTTCGTATTCCTTTCAGGAGCCTCCATGGCTGCAGTCATGCCCGCACCGGCCGCCAGCCGGCATCTCATGTCCGGCAACGAAGCCGTCGCCCGTGCCGTCTGGGAAGCCGGCGTCAAGGTCGCGGCCGCTTACCCCGGCACGCCGTCCACTGAAATGCTCGAAGTCATCTCGACCTACCCGGATGTCTATGCCGAGTGGTCGGTTAATGAGAAGGTATCGCTGGAGGTCGCGATCGGTGCTGCCTACGCCGGCTCGCGGGCGTTCTGCTGCATGAAGCATGTCGGCATGAATGTCGCCTCCGATGCGCTGATGACGCTGACGCTGACCGGCGTGGTTGGCGGTCTGGTGATCGCGATTGCCGACGACGTCGGGCTGTCGTCGTCGCAGAATGAGCAGGACTCGCGCTACTGGGGGCGTTTTGCGCACGTGCCGGTGTTCGAGCCGGCCGATTCGCAGGAGGCCTATGAAATGACGCTGGCGGCCTTCGAGCTGTCCGAGCAGTTTCAGGTGCCGGTCATCCTGCGGATGACCACCCGCATCAATCATGTGAAGGCGCTGGTGACGGTCGGCGAGCGCCTGGCGCATGTCGGCCCCGGCTTCAAGAAGGATCCGGCGCGCTACGTCATGGTGCCGGGCAACGCCGGCAAGCGGATTCCGCTGATGTTCAAGCGCGATGGCGAGCTGCGCGCGGTTGCCGAGCAGTCGCCACTGAACGTCATCGAGCCGGGCAGTGACCGCCGCGTCGGTTTCATCACCTCCGGGCCAGCCTATATGCACGTCAAGGAATCCTTCCCGAACGCGCCGGTGCTCAAACTCGGTTTTTCGTGGCCGGTGCCTTTTGACAAGTGCCGCGAGCTGGCGGCGCTGGTCGATCAGGTGGTCGTCGTCGAGGAAGTCGAGCCGCTGGTCGAGACCGAACTCAAGGCGCAGGGGCTGAAGGTGCTGGGCAAGGAAATCCTGCCGCTGCAGGGCGAGCTGGCCCCGACCGTGATCAAGCCGATCATCGCTCGCCTGCTGGGTGAAAATGTGCCGGATTCCGCGTCGACCGCAGTTGCTGCCCAGATCTTCCCGCGGCCGCCGACGATGTGCGTCGCCTGCCCGCACCTTGGTGTCTATTACACGCTGTCGCAGGTCCGTAATCTCAACATCTCCGGCGACATCGGCTGCTACACGCTGGGCGCCGGCCACCCATGGCAGGCGATGGATACCTGCGTCTCGATGGGCGCCTCGATGGGGATTGCGCTCGGCATGGATAAGGGTCGTGGCGAAGCCGACAAGGACAAGCGCATCGTCGCCGTGATCGGCGATTCGACCTTCCTGCACATGGGCATGCAGGGCCTGCTCGACATGGTTTATAACAAGGCCAATGTCACCGTGCTGCTGCTCGACAACCGTGCTGTCGGCATGACCGGTGGCCAGGACAATCCGGGGAATGGCCGCGACATCTACGGCGAGGAGGCGCCGCGCATCGACTTCGTCAATCTGGTCAAGGCGCTGGGTGTCAAGGAAGAGCGCGTGCACAAGGTCAACCCTTATGAGTTGCCGGTGCTGTTCAAGATCATCCGCGAGGAGGTGAAGGTGCCGGATGTCTCGGTGATCATCACCGACCAGCCCTGTGTGCTGATTAAGGATTATCACAAGCTCAAGCCCTACGAGGTGCTCGACGACAAGTGCACCGGTTGCGGCAACTGCCTCGATGTCGGCTGCCCGGCCATCCACGTCACCCGCCGCGGCAAGGAGGTCAAGGCCAGCGGTCGCGAGGTCGATCTCGCCTTCGTGCGTATCGAGTCGTCGGTATGCACCGGTTGCGGCCTGTGCGTGCAGCCCTGTGCGCCGGACGCGATCCAGCACTATGCGCCGGTGTCGCCGATCAAGCTGGTGAAGTCGGGCGAGGTGCTGGCATGAGTGCGACCAGCAACCTCCTCGTCGTCGGTATCGGTGGTCAGGGCGTGATGACCGCCACCGAAATCCTCGCCGAAGCAGCCATCGCGCTCGGCCACGATGCCAAGAAAACCGAAGTCGCCGGCATGGCGCAGCGCGGTGGCGTGGTGTCGTCGCACCTGCGTTTCGGTCCGCGCGTGCTGTCGCCGCAGATTGCGCCGGGCGAGGCTGACGTGCTGCTCGCCTTCGAGGCGGCAGAAGGTCTGCGCTGGCAGCACATGTTGCGACCGGGCGCGATTGCGCTGGTTAACAACTCGCGCTTCGTGCCGCCGGTGGTCGAACTCGGTCTGTTCGACTATCCCGACGATCCGGTCGGTCAAATGAAGGCGGGCGGTACCCATGTCGTGGCCTTCGATGCGACGACCATCGCCCTCGACCTTGGCGATATCCGCCTCGGCAACACCGTCATGCTCGGCGCCATCGCCGACCATCTGCCCTTCCCGGCGGACAGCCTGCTGGCTTGCGTGCTCAAGCGTTTCGAGAAAAAAGGAGCGCGGATGGTTGATCTCAACCAGAAGGCGTTTGCCGCCGGACGGGCCGCTGTGGGCGCCGCAGAAGCAGTGACCGCCTGATTCTGGTAAAATCCATTCCAATTCAAAGGGAAAGGCCTGCGCCTTTCCCGTTTTCTTTTTTTGGATGCGACGATGACGGCACAAATCATTGACGGCAAGGCGCTGGCAGACGAACTGCGCCAGAGCTTCAAGGCCCGCGTGGAGACGCTGACTGCCAAGGGGCACACGCCCGGGCTGGTGGTCATTCTGGTCGGCGAAGACCCGGCCTCTCAGGTGTATGTGAAGAACAAGGTCAATGGCTGCCTGGCCATCGGCATGCATTCCGAGAAGATCGTCTACGACAAGGATGTCGACCAGCAGGTGGTCCTCGACAAGATTGCCGAGCTGAATGCCGATCCGGCGATCCACGGCATCCTCGTGCAGTTGCCGCTGCCCAAGCATTTCGACGAAGAGAAGGTGCTCGAAGCCATCTCTGCCGAGAAGGACGTCGACGGCTTCCACGCCGAGAACGTCGGCGCCCTGTCGCAAGGCGCGCCGCGCTTCATCCCCTGCACGCCCTACGGCGTGATGAAGATGTTCGAGAAGGGCAATGTCGATCTGAACGGCCAGGAAGCCGTCGTCATCGGCCGCTCCAACATCGTCGGCAAGCCGATGGCGATGCTGCTGATCAACGCCGGTGCGACTGTCACAGTCTGCCACTCCAAGACCAAGGATCTGAACTTCCACACGAAGCGAGCCGACATTGTCGTTGCCGCCGTTGGTAAGCCGAAGTTCGTCAAGGGTGGCATGATCAAGCCGGGCGCTGTCGTCATCGACGTCGGCATCAACCGTCTGCCGGATGGCAAGCTGTGCGGCGATGTCGATTACGCCGATTGCCTTGAAGTCGCCGGCCAGATCACCCCGGTGCCGGGCGGCGTCGGTCCGATGACCATCACCATGTTGCTGGCCAACACCATTGAGGCCGCAGAACGAAAGGCAGGCATCCGATGAGCCACCACCAACCCCTGATCGGCGTCGTCATGGGCTCCGATTCCGACTGGCCGACCATGCAGGCGGCTGCCGTCATCCTCAAGGAATTCGGCGTGCCCTTCGAGGCTCGCGTCGTTTCCGCCCACCGCACGCCGGATCTGCTTTTTGACTACGCCGCCATGGCCGGCGAGCGCGGCCTCAAGGCGATCATCGCCGGTGCCGGTGGCGCTGCCCACCTGCCGGGCATGCTTGCCGCCAAGACCACCGTGCCGGTACTCGGCGTGCCGGTGCAGTCAAAGGCGCTGTCCGGTGTCGATTCGCTGCATTCCATCGTCCAGATGCCGAAGGGCATTCCGGTCGCCACCTTCGCCATCGGCGAGGCTGGCGCCGCCAATGCCGCGCTGTTCGCCGTCGCCATGCTGGCCAACGAGGACGATGCGCTTAACGCCAAGCTGCAGGCATTCCGTCAGGCACAGACCGAGAAGGTGCTGGCGATGAAACTGCCGGAAGTCTGATTGTTGCGGTGAACCCGGAAAATTGCCGAAAATCGATATGCCGATGAGGTCGCTGTCTTGAGCAACACGATGATTCTCCCGCCCGCCACGCTGGGCATGCTCGGGGGCGGCCAGCTCGGCCGCTTCTTCGTTTCCGCCGCTCATGAACTGGGCTATCAGGTCTGGGTGCTCGACCCGGACAAGAACTCCCCGGCTGGCCAGATTGCCGAGCGGCACTTCTGTGTCGATTACAGCGACTATGCGGTGCTTGATGAATTTGCCGCCGGTTGCGTCGCGATTACCACCGAATTCGAGAACGTCCCGGCCGATACCCTCGACTACCTCGCCAAGTTCGTTCCGGTGCGCCCGCATGCCGCTGCGGTGGCCGTCTGCCAGAACCGCATCGTCGAAAAGTCCTTCCTGCGCGACAACGGTTTTCCGCATGGCCCCTTTGTTGCGGTGAACTCGGACAATGACCTGAAATCGGCACCGGCCAGCCTCTTCCCCGCCATCCTCAAGGTTGCCCGTTTCGGTTACGACGGCAAGGGCCAGGCGACGGTCAACAACGTCGAGGAAGCCTTGATCGCCTTTGGCCATTTCAAGGGCGAACACTGTGTCCTCGAACAGCGCCTCAGTCTCGATTACGAAGTCTCCGTCGTGCTCGCCCGCGATCAGGACGGCAAGATCGCCTGCTTCCCGACTGGCGAAAACCAGCACACGCGCGGCATCCTTGATGTTTCCATCGTACCGGCGCGTACCACCGGCTGCGTCAAGAGCGACGCTGAAGACATCGCCGCCCGCATCGCCGAAAAGCTTGGCTACATCGGCACCATGGCCGTCGAGTTCTTCGTCAGCCGCGGTCAGCTGATCGTCAATGAAATGGCGCCGCGTCCGCACAACAGCGGTCATGCCACCATCGATGCCTGTGTGACGAGCCAGTTCGAACAGCAGGTGCGCGCCCTGTGCGGCCTGCCACTTGGCGAGTCGCGTGCGCACTCGGCCTCAGTGATGGTCAATCTGCTCGGCGACCTCTGGTACGACGGGGACACCTACCGCGAGCCGGATTGGGCCAGGCTCTATGCCATCCCGAACCTGAAACTGCATCTCTACGGCAAGCACCACGCCCGCCCGGGGCGCAAGATGGGCCACTTCACGGTGATCGGCGACAACGCCGAGCAGGTGCAGAAAACCGCGCTGGCTGCCCGTGCCGCCATCGGCATCAAGGACTGATGTTTCCCAGCGAAGCCGATTACCAGCGCGCCGTTGATCTGCTGCTGGCTGGCGAACTGGTCGGCATGCCGACCGAGACCGTCTACGGTCTTGGTGCCGATGCTGCGAATCCGGCGGCGGTCGCCAAAATTTTCGCTGCCAAAGGCCGCCCAGCCGATCACCCGCTGATCGTCCATCTCGCCGGCCACGACGCCGTCGATCACTGGGCGGAGCAGGTGCCGGATGTTGCCTGGGAATTGATGGAAACCTTCTGGCCCGGCCCGCTGACGCTGATCCTGAAAAAGCAGGCCTGGGTGCCCGATGCCGTCACCGGTGGGCAGGATACCGTCGGCCTGCGCGTTCCCGGCCATCCGGTGGCGCTTGAACTGCTGCGCCGTTTCGCCGCCGCAAAGGGCAAGCATGCCGGCATCGCCGCGCCGTCGGCCAACCGCTTCGGCCGCATCAGCCCGACCACCGCCGCGCATGTCGCTGAAGAACTCGGTGAGCGCGTGCCCCTGATCCTCGACGGCGGCGCCTGCAAGGTCGGCATCGAATCGACCATCGTCGATTACTCGCGCGGCGAGCCAGTCGTGCTGCGGCCGGGACATATTTCGCCGGTTCATCTCGAAGCGGTTTTCGGACGGATGCCAGCCATCCTCACTTCCGCCGGTGCCCCGCGCGTTTCCGGTTCGCTGGAGGCGCACTACGCGCCGACAACGCCGCTACGCATGGTCGCCGGCGAGCGCCTGCTTGATTTCATCAATGCCCGGCGCCATCGTGGCGGCTGTTGTGCCGTGATCAGTGCCAACCAGCCGCCACAGGCCGGCATGCCCCACGCCTGGCGGTTGATGCCGGCTGATCCGGTCGGCTATGCGCACGACCTCTACGCCGCGCTGCGCGACATGGACCACGCCGGTGTCGACATGATCGTCGTCGAAGCGCTACCTGCCGGTGCGGAATGGGCCGCGGTGGCCGACCGCCTGCGTCGCGCGGTGGCCGGTGCCGGGCAGGGCTGAGTCGGTTCTGACTCAGGGGGGGCAGCGATTGCTGCGGTCAACCCGAAAAAACGGCCAATTCGCCGACCTTGGCCGCGCAGATGAAATCGTTCTCCGACAAGCCATCGATGGCGTGCGTCCAATAGCTCACCCGGACATCCTTGTAGCCGATGACGATCTCCGGATGGTGGTCTTCCTGGTGCGATACCCACGCCACCGCATTGACGAAGGCCATCGCCTCGTAGTGGTTGCGGAAGGAGAAGCTGCGGACGAGTATCTTGCCTTCGAACTGCCAGCCCGGCAGGTCGGCCAGCAGTTGGCGGCAAGCGGCCTCGTCCAGCGGTGCCACGCCACCCTCGCAGGGCTGGCAGCGGCGGTCGGCGATGTTGCATGAACTCATGTTTGTTTGTCCTTTGGGTGCTGGCGGTTGGCTTGCGCCGTGCGCCGACCCTGCTGCTATAATCCTTGCCAGACGTCGGGCCGATAGCTCAGCTGGGAGAGCGCCGCGTTCGCAATGCGGAGGTCGGGAGTTCGATCCTCCTTCGGTCCACCAGTTCATTTATTCAGAAACCCGCTTGGCTCATGGCTTGGCGGGTTTTTGTTTTTTTGGGTAGGGTTTCTTAACTGCTGCTCGTGACCCACGTAATTGGGTCAGAAATGGGTCAAGATTGGGTCAGACCCACAAAAGCCATGCCGTGGCGTTTGAGCGGTTTTCTCCTCGATTGCTTGGGTTGCTTGTCCGGCTGAACTAAACGCGCCAGACGCGCAGGAAATGGCCCTCCCGGGCCAAGTTAGATGCCTTCCGCCTTCTCGTACTCGAGGCGCGCCGCGAGACGCGATATCAACTCGATTTCCAGTGGAGTGCAGTTGGCAAGGAATTCAGGTTCCAGCGCCAGCGAGGTCATGTCCTCGTCAGTCAGCGTTTCCAAGTCGCTCGGGGTAACCATGCCAGCGCTGATAAACGACTTCGCGTAATCGCTACGCAGTCTGGCCATAGCCTCATCAACTGGGGTGCATGCAACCCGCACAGGGGTAAAGACCTTCAGCACGCTGGGAAGGTCATCATCTAAAATCTGGTCAGCCATTTTCGATACTCCTTTATCGGTTTGGTCAGGCGGTCGGGGAGTTGCCGCTCTCCGATTCGCCGCTTGTGCGTAACGCACAGACACCAAGCTACGCCACATCACAAGTCTATGCAAATCGGGTATTAACTAACATGTAAGCAGGCTGGGAACCCGCATGGATAGGCGATGTAAGTGAGTGAAAAACCCACTGGCTAACCTGTGCATACGTTGAAAAAGACAAGGGACAGCGCACAGGCTGTCCCTTCGAAACTCAATCGGATTGTTAAAGAGCGTTCTGTCAGTCCTACGCGTTACACGCGTCGATGAATCGCTGGCAGTCAAATCGTGGGTTGTTACGTTTGAGCATCGGCAGCAGTTCGGTGATCACTGCCTGCCGTACGGCCTTGTCTGAGATGTTGCGTAGCGCTTCGGCTATCGCTCGGTAGTGTTTCCTGCCCATAGTCTTGCTCCTGTGATGGATTCACAGAAGGCTTGTCGTCAATCCCGCCGTCGGAGAAATTCGCCCGACGAGGCACCATTTGAGGCGTGGCGGTGGACCAGATCGATTAAGCCCTCCCCGTGCCCGACACGTGTTGCTCACACGCCGGCCCTAATTTTTCGTTCTTCCTTAACATGCGATTTGTGATGACGGGCGCGCCTAGGGTACGGGAAGTGGGAGCCAGTGATGACACAGGATGTTCGCGACAATTTACAGTACAATCGCGAAAAATAACTTCAGGGGTTGATCTCGTGCGTTGTTCCATTTCTTTGTCCGCTGTTGCGGGGTTGGCATTTGCGTCGGCTGCATTTGGCGCCCCCATTTACACTCCGCCGACCGTAACGGTCAATTACGGTGGAACCAATTACACTATTTCCTCCCAGAACATCAACTACACCGCGAACACAACAGCACTGACATCGCAACCTTGGTGGGGTAATGTAGCGCTGTCTACTCAGCTTGCGAGTCTCGTTAAGATGCAGGCGGGTGGGTATCAAGGATCAAGCTCCCAGTTAGGCGCCCTTTTCGGGTACGGCACAAGCGGTGGTTACGTAAGTATTGTTTTTTGGAACCAAAGCTCTGGAGGTTATCCGCTGAACGCGGCATACAATTGCCCTTCGGCGTGCCCTGCGCTAGGAACTAATTACTACTACGCTTATTTGGTTAGCATGAGTAGCGCGGTCACGCTAGAGAGTGTGGCAAGCAGTTTGGTATCGACCTCATCTGCTGCGGATTTCGCCATGTCAAATGCGAACATGCTGATCAATGGCGCCCATAGCCGCCCACTCTTTCGTCGCGTCGCCGCAGGCGAGAAAACCGTGTGGGTGGCAGGGGACTTTGGTCGAGATGATCATGGAGTCCGTGAAGGGACGACGGGTCTAGCGGAGGTCGGCGGCGGATACAATTTCGGTCCAGTTCAAGTCAATCTTTCGGTTGGCAAGACTAAAGGCACTCAAGATCTTGTTCATGGCGGGCGCATGGATGCCGATGGACAATATCTGATGGTTGAGGGAATTATTCCGGTGATCCCAGCGCGTGGCATATTTGCAACGTTAGGGGGCTATGGCCATCGTGGCAATTTCGATATTCGTCGCGGATACCTTAATGCGGGTACTCAAGATTTTTCAACGGCCAAACCAGATAGCACAACTTGGGGGGCTCGTGCGCGTCTTGACTGGGAAAATGCATTTGAACTCAAATCGCTGGGCTTTAGCCCGTACACGGATCTGAGTTATAGCCAGTCACGCATGGAAGGCTACACAGAAACCGATGGTGGCCTCCCGGCTAGGTTTGATAGCCGTACCAATCGTTCGACTGAAATCCGTGCGGGTGTAAATGCTGCGCTGCCAATTGCAAATAGGCTCAACATCGTTGCAAACCTTGAGGGTGCTCACCGCTTCAACAAGTCGTCTTCATCTACTAGCGGGGAAGTGATTGGCCGTTTCAATTTTAGTTTGCCCGGGGAAGACTATAAAGCCACTTGGGCCAAGGGCGGGATTGGTCTCGAAGGAGAGTTGGCAAAGGGCAAAGCTTCGCTAATGCTAAATGCCACTACCAGCAGTTCGATGCCAAGTGCTTGGGTCGCAGCAACTTACCAGCTGAGTTTCTGACGTACATTGCCTGAGGGAATGTCTCGAAGGCCCGAGCATTTGCTCGGGCTTTTTTGTTTGTTTTCGCCATCTCAGTCTTCTCTGCCAAGCAGGGCAATGATATCGATCTACTCGACTCCAGACTGAGATTGCCGGGTGGCTTCGGGTCTGGCAGACGACGCTAATAGCTAACCGACCAATAAGCTAAAGGTGGGAGACTGATACTGGCCCGGCACCAGTCGTTTGATGACCCCACCAGTGCGGATTGAAAGCCAATTTATGGTTAGCAGTGTGTAAGGTTTTTCAGCGTCAAGTCGATCAGTTTATTTGCTCGCTGACGAATTGGAACAATGAGTGCCATCTGAGTTGTAGCGTTCTCGCGGTTTACTTTCCGCCGTTCCAAGAGGTGGAACACAACATCGGCATCTTCAGCCCACTGTCGGCAGTGTTGCTCAACGTAGTGTGCGACCGACTGATCACCGATTTTTTTGGCAACCCATCGGGCGTACGGTACAAGGCGCCAGCCAAAAAGAAACGCGATTGACCCGAGGACACGCGCAGGATAATCCTCCGTGGCCCCAAACGACCAGTGACGGTAATACTCGTCGGGGAAATCAGGGGCTGCCGGGTCACACAGTTTGAATCGCCCCGGGTTTTGTAGAGGCTCCGTGGCTTAAGTGCAGGCGTGATCAGCCTGCATGGTGAGTTGCAGATAATACTGGTCCTCAGCCTCGGCGGGCGGGATGTATCCGATGGGCTCAAGGA
>JAYRYB010000009.1:0-88509 GCA_041917165.1 Azonexus sp. | reverse complement strand
GCATCTCCGGTGCCATCCAGCATCTGGCCGGGATGAAAGACTCGAAGGTGATCGTCGCCATCAACAAGGATCCGGATGCGCCGATCTTCCAGGTCGCGGACTATGGGCTGGTGGCGGATTTGTTCGACACCGTTCCGCAACTCGTTACCGCTGTTTAATCGAAGAATAATCAGGAGAAAAATACATGAGTACCTATACCGCCCCGCTGCGTGACATGCAGTTCGTTCTCAACGAAATCGCCGGTCTCGAAGAAATCTGCGCCCTGCCCGGTAACGAGGAAGTTTCCGTTGAGCTGGTCGAGTCGATCCTCGACGAAGCCTCCAAATTTGCCACCGGCGTGCTCGATCCGATCAACCGTGGCGGCGACAACGTCGGCTCCAAGTGCGAAGCCGGTGTGGTCACCACGGCGCCCGGTTTCAAGGACGCCTACAAGCTGTTCTGCGAAACCGGCTGGAATGCCATGCCTTTCGATCCGGAATTCGGCGGCCAGGGCCTGCCGGCAGCCGTGACCATGGCGGTCAATGAAATGTGGAAGTCGTCGAACATGGCCTTCGCGCTGTGCCCGATGCTCACCGGCGGCGCCATCGAAGCCATCGCCCACCATGCGTCCGACGAACTGAAGCAGAAGTACCTGCCGAAGATGGTCGAGGGCACCTGGTCCGGCACCATGAACCTGACCGAGCCGAACGCCGGTTCCGATCTCGCTGCCATCATCTCCAAGGCCAAGCCGGCCGGCGACGGCACCTATCTGGTGTCCGGCACCAAGATATTCATCACCTGGGGCGAGAACGACTGCGCCGAGAACATCATCCACCTCGTGCTCGCCCGCCTGCCGGATGCGCCGCCGGGACTGAAGGGCATCTCGCTCTTCCTCGTGCCGAAGTTCCTGGTCAATGATGATGGTTCGCTGGGTGCGCGCAACGACCTGATCTGCCCGTCAATCGAGCACAAGCTCGGCATCCACGGCAGTCCGACCGCCGTCATGTCCTTCGGCGAGAACGAAGGCGCTGTCGGTTACCTGATCGGCGAAGAGAACAAGGGCGTCGGCTACATGTTCACCATGATGAACCACGCCCGCGTCAACGTCGGCCTCGAAGGCGTCGGCATCGCCGAGCGCGCCTACCAGCATGCGCTGTGGTACGCCCGCGAACGCGTGCAGGGCAAGATCATCGGCGACAGCTCGAACGAGAAGAAGACCATCCTGCATCACCCGGATGTCCGCCGTCTGCTGATGGAATGCAAGGCCCGCACCGAAGCCATGCGCACGCTGGCCTATTACGCCGCCGCCCAGATCGACAAGGCCAAGGCTGGCGTTCCGGGCGCACAGGCCCGCATCGACCTGCTCACCCCGGTGGTCAAGGGCTGGAGCACCGAGCAGGGCGTCGAGCTGTCCTCGACCGCGCTGCAGGTTTTCGGTGGTGTCGGCTTCGTCGAAGAAACAGGTGCCGCGCAGTACTACCGCGATTCGCGCATCACCACCATCTACGAAGGCACGACCGCCATTCAGGCAAATGACCTCGTGGGCCGCAAGCTGGCCCGCGAAAAGGTGCCGGGCGCTGCGATGAAGGCACTGCTCGCCGAAATGAGCGCCGATGCCGAAGCCATCGCCGCCAACCCGCAACTGGCAACGATTGCGGTGAACCTGAAAAACGGTGTGAATTCGCTGTCGACCGCAGCTGAGTGGATTCTGGCGAACTACGACAACGCCGCGCCGGCCGTGCATGCCGGTTCCGTGCCCTTCCTCAAGCTCACCGGCATCGTTGTCGGCGGCTGGCTGATGGCCAAGTCGGCGCAGGTGGCCGCGCAGCGCATCGCCGAAGGCAGCAGCGACAGCTTCTACACCGCCAAGCTGGCAACGGCGAACTACTTCGCTGCCCACCAGCTGCCCTTTGCGGCCGCCTACGCCGCGGAAGTGACCGGCGGTGCCGACTCGGTGTTCGCCCTGGCCGAGCCGCTGTTCTAAATCACTGAAACCGGACCCTCCCCGTTGCGGCGGGGAGGCCGCTTGTTGCTTCCTGTCGTTTCCTGCACCTGCGGGAATGACCATGGAACAAGGAGAACGCATGCGTACCGATCGCGATGCAATGGAATACGACGTCGTGATCGTCGGTGGCGGCCCGTCCGGGCTGACCGCGGCGATCCGCATCAAACAATTGGCCGAACAGTCGGGCAAGGAAGTGTCGGTCTGCCTGCTGGAAAAGGGCTCGGAAATCGGCGCCCATATCCTCTCCGGCGCAGTCATCGAGCCGAAGGCGCTGGCCGAGTTGTTCCCCGACTGGCAGGAACGCGGCGCACCGCTCAATACGCCGGCCGGTGAAGACCGCCTGCTCTATCTGACCGAAGCGGGCGCTCACAAGCTGCCGACGCCGCCGCAGATGGGCAACCATGGCAACTACATCATCAGCCTGGGCAATTTTGCCCGCTGGCTGGGCGAGCAGGCCGAAGCGCTGGGCGTTGAAATCTACCCCGGCTTTGCGGCCGCCGAAGTGCTCTATCATGAGGATGGCTCGGTCAAGGGCGTTGCCACCGGCGATCTCGGCATCGGCAAGGACGGCCAGCCCGGCCACAACTTCCAGCCGGGCATGGAACTGCACGCCCGCCAGACCATCTTCGCCGAAGGCTGCCGTGGCTCGCTGACCAAGGAGTTGTGGAGCAAGTTCAACCTGCGCGACGGCGTCGATCCGCAGACCTACGGCATCGGCATCAAGGAGCTGTGGGAAATCGACTCGGCCAAGCACCAGCCGGGGCTGATCGTGCACACCGTCGGCTGGCCGCTGCAGAGCGACACTTACGGCGGTTCCTTCCTCTACCACCTCGAAGACAATCTGGTCGCCGTGGGCATGGTCGTCGGTCTCGACTACAAGAACCCCTGGCTGTCGCCCTACGAGGAATTCCAGCGCTACAAGACGCACCCGTCCATCCGCGGTTTCTTCGAAGGCGCTCGCCGTATTTCCTACGGTGCCCGCGCGCTGTCCGAAGGCGGCTACCAGTCGGTGCCCAAGCTGACCTTCCCCGGCGGTCTGCAGATCGGCGATACCGCCGGCTTCCTCAACGTGCCCAAGATCAAGGGCACGCACATGGCGATGAAGTCGGGGATGGTCGCGGCTGAAGCGGTGTTCGAACACCTGTTCAAGGAAAACGCCGGCAGCGAGGCGACGGAATATCCGGAGCAACTGAAGAAGTCGTGGTTGTGGGAAGAGCTGTACCGCGTCCGCAACATTCGCCCGGCCTTCAAGTGGGGTCTGTTCGGCGCGCTAGCCTACGGCGCCATCGACACCTATGTCTTCAAGGGCAAGGCGCCGTGGACCATGCGTCACCACGACGATCACAGCCAGCTTGGCGACAAGAATGCCTACCCGAAGATTGCCTATCCCAAGCCGGACGGCAAGCTGACTTTCGACCGCCTGTCCTCGGTCTTCCTCTCGGCGACCAACCACGAGGAAAACCAGCAGTGCCACCTGCGCCTGAAGGACGAAAGCGTCGCCATTTCGGTCAATTACGCCAAGTACGGCGCGCCGGAAACGCGTTACTGCCCGGCCGGCGTGTACGAAATCCTTGGCGAGGACGAAGGCAAGCCCCGCCTGCAGATCAACGGCCAGAACTGCCTGCATTGCAAGACCTGCGACATCAAGGATCCGACCCAGAACATCAACTGGACGGTGCCCGAAGGTGGCGGCGGGCCGAACTACCCGAACATGTGACCCATGTCCGGTTCGGCCGATGCTTCCGCGGTCGACCGGGAAAAAGACCAAAAACGAGAAAAGCCGGAAGCATCATCATGGAGCAAGGAGGACTTATGTCCGGTAACAACATCAACGCGAAGATCCGGAGCAATCCGAAATTCGCCGAACTGGTCGGCAAGCGCACGCGCTTTGCGATCATCCTGTCGCTGATCGTGCTGCTGCCGTACTACAGCTACATGCTGGTGGTTTCGCTGCAGCCGCAACTGCTCGCCTCAAAAGTCAGCGACGGCAGCGTCATCACCATCGGCTGGCCGCTCGCGGCGCTGATCGTGATTGGCGGCTGGCTGCTGACCGGCGTTTACGTCAGCCGTGCCAACGGTGAATTTGACCGCCTCAACGAAGAGATCCTCAAGGAGGCGCGCAAATGAAGCGTTCGATCACTGCCCTCGTCGCCGGCACGCTGCTGGCCCTCTCTTTTACCGCTTTGGCTGGCCCGGGTGCGATTGAAGGGGTTGAAAAGCAACCTGTCAACGTCAGCGCCATCGCCATGTTCCTGGTGTTCGTCATTGCCACCCTCGGCATCACCAAGTGGGCGGCTGGCAAGACCAAATCGACGGCTGACTTCTATACGGCTGGCGGCGGCATCACTGGCTTCCAGAACGGTCTGGCGATTGCCGGCGACTACATGTCCGCCGCGACGCTGCTCGGCATCACCTCGATGGTGTATTTCAAGGGCTACGACGGTTTCATCTACGCCGTCTGCTTCTTCATCGGCTGGCCGATCATTCTCTTCCTGATGGCGGAGCGCCTGCGTAACCTCGGCAAGTTCACCTTTGCCGATATCGCGTCTTATCGCCTCGACCAGAATCGTATCCGTACTTTCGCGGCCATCGGGTCGCTGACCGTTGTCTGCTTCTACCTGATCGTGCAAATGGTCGGTGCCGGCCAGTTGATCCAGTTGCTGTTCGGTCTGGAATACAACACGGCCGTGGCGGTCGTCGGCATCCTGATGATGGTGTACGTCACCTTCGGCGGCATGACTGCAACGACCTGGGTGCAGATCATCAAGGCCTGCCTGCTGCTCGGCGGTGGTATCACGCTCATGCTGCTGACCCTGTCGCAATTCGGCTGGTCGCTCGACAACCTGTTCGCCAAGGCCATCGAGTCGCACAAGTTGGGCGAGAAGATGATGGCGCCGGGTTCGCTGATGGCCGATCCGGTCTCTGCCTTCTCGCTGTCGCTCGGTCTGCTCTTCGGTACCGCCGGCCTGCCGCACATCATGATGCGCTTCTTCACCGTGCCGAACGCCAAGGAAGCCCGTAAATCGGTGTTCTACGCCACCGGCTTTATCGGTCTCTTCTTCCTGGTCACCATCATCCTCGGTGCCGGTGCCATCACCATTGTCGGTACCAATCCGGCCTTCTTCGAAGGCGGTCAGGTTGGCGGCAAGATCCTCGGTGGCGGCAATATGCCGGTGATGCACCTGGCCAAGGCTGTGGGCGGCGACGTCTTCCTCGGCTTCCTGTCGGCGGTTGCCTTCGCCACCATCCTCGCCGTGGTTTCCGGCCTGGCGCTGGCGGGTGCTTCCGCGATCTCGCATGACCTCTACGCTCGCGTCATCAAGAAGGGTACGGCGACCGGCGCTCAGGAAATGAAGGTCACGCGCTTTGCCTCGGTCGGCCTCGGCCTGACCGCCATTGCTCTCGGCATCGCCTTCAAGGACCAGAACGTGCTGTTCCTCGTCGCGCTCGCTTTCGGCGTCGCTTCCTCGGTCAACTTCCCGGTGCTCATCCTCTCCATGTACTGGAAGGGCCTGACCACCCGTGGCGCACTGTGGGGCGGCATTGCCGGTCTCGTGTCGTCGGTCGGTCTGGTCGTCCTGTCGCCGACCGTCTGGGTCAAGATCCTCGGCAACAAGGCTGCGATTTTCCCGTACGACCATCCGGCCATCGTCTCGATGAGCCTGGCCTTCTTCGTCACCTGGCTGATGTCGGTGACCGACAAGAGCGCCCGCGCTGCGGCCGAGGCGGCCGCCTACGAAGAGCAGTTCATCCGTGCCCAGACCGGGCTGGGTGCTGCCGGCGCCCACGCGCACTGAGCTCTGCGTATGAGATAACGGAGAACAGCAACCGTATCTCTATCGTTTTCGGGGGGCCTCGGCCCCCCGTTTTTTTTGCCTGATTTTCGCTATTTTTCTGGGTTCACCGTGGGCAGCAGTTGCGGCGACTCGAACAGTGAGAGGTTCAAGCAATCTAGATTGCGTCGGAGCCTACCGAACCCAATGCAAGCACCGCCGCTTGCAGTGCTTTGGTGACTTCGATCAACTCGGCAATCAAAGGCTCGTCTTCAGCGTAGTCACCGTCGTAAAGCGCGGCGTTGCGCTTTTGGTGGCAGTTGTCGAGAAAGCGCCATTGGGCGCTGGGCAGCGAGGCGGTGCTGCCGAGTACCTGAAACACGATGTAACGGTTTTCCGCACGAAAGCCATGCCAGCGTAGTGCCGCCACGGCCAGGGAGTGCGCGGCGTCGTAGGCGAGGATGAAACGGCTGTCTGGCGAGAGCGCGCTGTTCTCGGCATCCGGTAGTTTGCGGCCAGCGGAACGGACCAAACCGACAAATTCCGCCTGGTCGGGCGGTTCAGTTTTGAGCTTGCCGATCTTCGCCAGATTCAGCAGTGTTTCCCGAGGGGAGGTCATCTTCGTTACCGATCAGCATGATTTTGGGTTGGTCGAGCACGCGGGTAACGAAATGATTGTCGCCGTCTCGCTTGCTCAGAAAGTTTTCCATCGTATAAAGCGTCGGGTTCACCTTGCGCCCCAGCGTTGCTTCCGCCTCGGCGAGGATTTCAAAAAGCTGGCTGTAGCTTAGTCCGTCGGCAACGATCATCACGTCAATATCGCTGCTCGCGGTGTCGCTGCCTTTGGCTACCGAGCCGTAAATGAAGGCACAGCTCACCGATGGCGCCTGTGCGAGCAGTGCCGCGCGCAAGACATCGGCCAGACCGAAAGTTTTGAGGACGATCCCCCGGAGTTCCTCAAAAATCGGTGAATTGCGGTTGGCCTGGTAATGCTTCTGGCGGCCGATCTGGGTCATTGTGACTAGCCCGGAAGCTGTCATGCGCTCAAGCTCGCGTTGCAGCGCGCCCCGGCCGGTCGCGCCCAGTTTGGCAATTTCGTTGCCATAGAAAGAGCGGTCGGGCTGGCCGAACAGCAAGCCCAGCACTCGCTGCTGTACGCCCGAGAACAGGACATCCGAAATCGACATGGTTTATTTGATCCCCATAGTGGGTACTATGGTACCTGTTTTGGGGATTGTGTCCAGTGGAACCGAGTGCTATCGATGCCTGCTTTTTTGCCCGATTTTCGCTATTTTTCCGGGTTCACCGAACCCCGAAGGAGATCCCCTTGGGGGGCGGACAGCAATTGCGGCGGCTCGAACAATGAGGTGATGACCACCTGCCGGATGCCGGGGTGATCCGGGATGGCGTAGAGCACGTCGGTCATCATTTCCTCGAAGATGCCGCGCAGGCTGCGGGCGCCGGCTTTGTACTCGATGGCCAGTTCGGCGATCTGCTCGAAGACCAGCCGGGCGATGCGCAATTCGACGCCGTTTTCGCGCAAGATTTCGGCGAACTGCCGATAAATGGCGTTGCGCGGTTCGATCATGATCCGCACCAGCATGTCGCGGGTCAGGTCGTTGAGGCGGGCGACGATGGGCAGGCGGCCGGCGAACTCCGGGATCAGCCCGAAATCGCGCAGGTCGGTCGGTTTGACGCGACTGTTCAGGCGCTCGACAATCTTTTCATTCTGGTTGTCGGACGTGGTGATGAAGCCGAAGGTGTGGGTTTTCTCCAGAATCTTGTCGAGGCCGACGAAGGCGCCGCCGCAGATGAACAGGATGTGCGTGGTGTCGATGTGGCCAGTGCGCAGCCGGACCGGCGAGCCTTCCATGATCTTGAGCAGGGCGTGCTGGACGCTCTCGCCGGAGGCTGCCCGCGCCTGATCGCTGGCAGCCTTGAGCTTGTCGATTTCGTCGATGAAGACGATGCCGTGCTGGGCACGCGCCAGGTCGCCGCCGGCGCGGTCGAGCAGGCGCTGCAGGATGGCCTCGATCTCCTCGCTGACGAATTCGGTCTGGGCCAGCGAAGTGGCGTCGGCGGTGACGAAGGGCACATCGAGGACGCGGGCGAGGGTTTCGCAGAGCAGGGTCTTGCCGGTGCCAGTCGGGCCGATGAGCAGGATGTTGCTCTTCATGATGTCTACCGCGCTGTTCGCCGCCCAGCTCATCTTGCGATAGTGGGTGTAGATGGCGACGGCCAGCGTCTTCTTGGCTTCATCCTGGCCGACAACGTGCTCGTCGAGCAGGCGGACGATGTCGCTGGGTTTCATCAAACGGGGCATGGCAGTTTCCGGACGGCAGGCAATGCGTTCGATGCTAGCGGTCGCGCTCCCGAAGGTAAAGCCTCGCGCCGGATTTTTGATCTGCCGGCTGGCGGCCAGCGGCGCATGTCGTTAGGATGTCGGGCGAGATGCTGACCAATAATTTCGGGGGGAATATGAGGGTATCGATGCATGTCTGCGTGCTGGCGGCGACCGGCTGTCTTGTTTTTATGCTCGGCGGCTGTGCTTCCGATGCCCCCAAAGGTCCGCCCCGCGAGCAGATCAGTTATCTTGACACCAGTGCTTTCGACCGCAACCTGTCGAACTCGCTGGGCGCCGATTTGCCCGAGGTGGTCATCCCGGTACAGGACAAGATGACGCCGGTGGCGATTCCAGAGCGGCTGAACAAGTGGCTGTCAGCGGTGGATGCCAACGGTGGCCAGATTCAGGTCAAGGAAATGCCGGCGGTCGATGCCAACGGCAAGGCACGGGGTTTTCCGATTGCGCTGATCGGGGTGGCGATCGAGGTGGTGCGCCATCTCTACGGCAAAGCCGAGGAGAAGCTGTACAAACCGGCTGCGCGCTACGATGCGGAACTGCAGGTGCGCACCGGGCCGACCGGCGAGCGCATCATCGAAAAAGTCGTGATGCGCCGCCGCGACGCGCAGTAGGCGTCGTCAGGCCTTTTCCGGCAGTTCGATCTTCACTTCGAGCACTTCGTAGCGGTCCTGCTTCTCCAGCGAGACCCGGATGTCGTCGGGGTTCACCTTTACGTACTTCGAAATTACCGCGATCAGTTCGCGCTGCAGGTCGGGCAGGAAATTGGCGGTGCTGCCGCCACCGTCACGCTCGTGGGCGATGATCAGCTGCAGGCGCTCCTTGGCGACCTGAGCGGTTTTCGGCTGGTTGCCGAACAGTTTCTGAAGCCAGGACATCTCACTTGCCTCCGAACAGGCGCTTGAGCAGGCCCGGCTTGACGTAGTCGACAAAGCGCAGCGGCTTGTCTTCGCCCAGGAAGCGGGCGATCACATCATGGTAGGCCTCGGCAGCGTCCGTTTCCTTCTGGTGAATGACCGGCGCGCCCTGGTTGGAGGCCTGCAGGACTTCTTCGGATTCCGGAATGACGCCGATGATCGGCACCCGCAGGATTTCCTGGATGTCCTTGTACGACAGCATTTCGCCGGCTTCGACGCGGGCCGGATTGTAACGGGTGATCAGCAGGTGTTCCTTTACCGGCTCGCGGCCTTCGATGGCGCGGCGCGACTTGGCCTGCAGGATGCCGAGGATGCGGTCGGAGTCGCGCACCGAGGAAACTTCCGGATTGGTGACAACCAGCGCCTCGTCGGCGAAGGTCAGCGCCATAACGGCACCGGACTCGATGCCGGCCGGTGAATCGCAGACGATGTAGTCGAAGCCCTGATGCGTCAGTTCCTTGATCACGCGCTCGACGCCATCTTCCGACAGCGCATCCTTGTCGCGCGTCTGCGAGGCCGGCAGCACGTAGAGGTTGTCGCAGTGCTTGTCCTTGATCAGCGCCTGGGTCAGCGTCGCTTCACCGTTGATGACGTTGATCAGGTCATACACGACGCGGCGCTCGCAGCCCATGATCAGGTCGAGGTTGCGCAGGCCGACGTCGAAGTCGATGACCGCGGTCTTGAAGCCGCGCATGGCGAGGCCGGTGGAGAAGGAGGCGCTGGTGGTGGTCTTGCCGACCCCGCCCTTGCCGGAAGTAACGACGATGATACGGGTCATGGGAGCTATCTCGGAGTAGGTTGAAAAGGATTAACGCAAGGCCAGCGGCGCCACGGTGAGACGGGGTTCGTCCTCGCCGGTGGTCGCCGTCAGGCTGATGGTGGCGGGCTGGCGGGCCAGATCGGCCGGAACACCCGCTTCGAAGGTTCGGTAAATGCCGGCCACGGAGACCAGTTCGGCCTCCAGACTGGTGGTGAAAATGCGCGCCGCCCGGTCACCGCTGGCACCGGCCAGCGCCCGGCCGCGCAGCGGGGCGTAGACGTGGATGTTGCCGTCGGCGATGACTTCGGCGCCGGCGCTGACCATGGCCATCACGATCAGGTCGCAGCCTTGGGCATAGAAGCGCTGGCCGGAGCGCAGGGGCTTGTCGAGAGTGACGGTGCGCGGCGGCGGTGGCGGGGCGACCGGCACGGGAACCGGTTCGGCTACCACGGCAGGTGCGGGCGCGGCTACCGGCTCTGCAGGCGGCGGTGTTTCCGCCTTGGCACGCGGCGGGCGGCTGGGCAAGGCATCGGCCGGCACCACCGCTAGGCCGGCCGCGGCAGCGGCGGCTGCCAACTCGTCAGACAAGCCGCGCGTGGCGACCGGTTGCAGACCGGATTGACGGAACAGCGCGATGATCGCCGGCCAGTCGGCAGTTTCGTTCAACTCGTCGGCGCTGCTGAAATCGAGGACCGCCAGCTCATGTTCGAAAAAATCCGGCGCATTGCCGGTCAGTTCGGCCAGCGCCGCGTGCAGTGCGCCGGTGTCGGTGGTGCGGAGTTGCGTCTGGATGATCTTGAGCGTCGTGCCCTTGAACTGGATCGGTGAATCTTTGGCCATGCCTGCTGCGTATTCTTGCGGAAGAGGCGCGATTATCCCACAGCGGCGACGGTGCTCTGTTTTGAACTGCTGCGGTCAACCTGAAAAACCGTCAAAAATGGGCATCGGCGGGTTGCCGGCCGCGGTCGTGACGCGTTCTCGTCCGGTCGATACAATGCCACCCTTCACCAGAACAGAAGCTGCCATGTCCATCGCTACGCCCCTGCCCGAAGACACCCTGACTGCCTTTGCCAACACCGACACCCAGCGCCTCGCCGCGCGCATGGCGCAGGATGTGTTTGCCGGCACCTTCCGCGAGTCGGCCTCTACCGACATGGCGGCGCTGGCGGACCGGATGAGTGTGCTGGAGCAGCAGTGCCACAACTGGACGCAGGCGGCCGACAGTAACGATGGCCGGGCACTCCGTCTGGCGCTGCTGATCAGCGGTCTCGACCAGTGGGGACTGGCCTACAGCCAAGCCTTCAACCTGACCGCGCTGCCGGCGTTGACCGCCTTGCTCGGTGCCCTGCGCAACCGGCTGGATGCGCAGGCCGAAAGCCGCTTCCAGCATTACTTTGCCCGCCTCGAACAGCTTGAGGGCGATGCCATCGACTTCAAGGTCGAGCTGCGGCGCAACATCCATCTCGCGCTGTGGCATGCGATGGCGGCCTGCGAGAGCACAGAACAGGCGCGGCACATCCTGCAGCCGCTGGGCGGCATGATGCTGGCGGTCAATGAACGCATGCCGCAGCTCGGCTGGCGCCTGCTCGCCGATGCGCTGGCCAACATCCAGGTCTGCCTGCTCGATGAGAATGGAGCGGCGACGCCGGTCGGGCGCGAGAGCACGCAACAGCTGTTCGAGTCGCTGCAGCACGCGCTGCCGCGTGAGCGCTATCAGGAAATCATGGCTTATTCGGCGCAAGTGGTGATGGCCTGGCAGCAGGCGCGACGTCAGGCGCACTGATCGCAGTCGCTTGTATGCTGCCGGCCTGAGCCGGCAAGCGGTAAAATGACGATTTTTCCGGGCCGCCCGCCTGTCTGCTGCGGTGAACCCGGAATTTCGTCCAATTTTGCCGAGTCCCTCGCATGCTGAACAAATCCTCCTCCTTCGCCGGTGTCCAAGGCCCGGTCGTCGTCATCGTCATGGACGGCTATGGTCTGCCGAAGACCGACGTCGGCAGCGCCATTGCCGCGGCCCAGAAGCCGACGCTCGACCGCCTCTTCGCCACTTGCCCGAACATCCGCCTGCGCGCCCACGGCACCGCCGTCGGCATGCCTTCGGATGACGACATGGGCAACTCCGAGGTCGGCCACAACGCCATCGGCGCCGGTCAGGTCTATGCGCAGGGCGCGGCGCTGGTCGCCAACGCCATTGCCGACGGCAGCATCTGGCAGGGCGAGGCCTGGCAACAGGTGGTGGCCGGGGCCAAGGCCGGGCGTGGCGTGATGCACTTTCTCGGCCTGTTCTCGGACGGCAACGTGCATAGCCACATCGACCACCTGAAGGCGATGGTCGTGCGCGCCAAGGAAGAAGGCGTGCCGACCGTGCGCATCCATGCCCTGCTCGACGGCCGCGACGTGCCGGAAACCAGTGCGCTGGAGTATGTCGTGCCCTTCGAGGCCTTCCTCGCCGAACTGTCGACCGGCGGTTTCGAGGCCCGCATCGCCTCCGGCGGCGGTCGCCAGTACATCACCATGGACCGCTACGACGCCAACTGGCCGATGGTGGCCAAGGGCTGGAAGACGCACGTACTCGGCGAAGGTCCGCGGTTCGCCAATGCCACCGACGCGGTGAACGGCCTGCGCGCCGCCCATCCCGGCACCATCGACCAGGACCTGCCCGAGTTCGTCATCGCCGAGAATGGTCAGCCGCTCGGTACCATCGAGGATGGCGATTCGGTTGTCTTCTTCAACTTCCGTGGCGACCGCGCCATCGAAATCACCCGCGCTTTCGTCGAGGCCGAGTTCACTGAATTCGATCGCGTCCGCTATCCGAACGTCACTTACGCCGGCATGCTGCAGTACGACGGCGACCTGCAGTTGCCCAAGCGCTTCCTCGTGGCGCCGCCGGCGATCAAGGACACCTCCGGCGAATGGTTCAGCAAGCTCGGTCTGGCGCAGTTCGCCTGCTCCGAGACGCAGAAATTCGGCCACGTCACCTACTTCTGGAACGGCAACCGCTCCGGCAAGTTCGACGGCGAAACCTGGGAGGAAGTCCCGAGCGACGTCGTCCCCTTTGAGCAGCGGCCGTGGATGAAGGCCGCCGAGATCACCGACGCCATGGTTGCCGCGATCCAGTCCGGCCAGTACAAGGTGCTGCGCTGCAACTACGCCAACGGCGACATGGTCGGCCACACCGGCAACTTCCGCGCCGCGACGATGGCTGTCGAGGCCGTTGACCTGGCACTGGCGCGCCTGCTCAAGGCGGTCGAGGCAGCGGGCGGCGTGGCGCTGATCACTGCCGACCACGGCAATGCCGACGAGATGTTCGAACTCGACAAGAAGACCAAGCAGCCGGCACAGAACAAGGACGGCTCCTTCAAGGCGAAGACCGCGCACACCCTCAACCCGGTGCCGCTGATCCTCTTCGATGCCGCCACCGGCGGCAAGCTCGGTCTGCAGCAGACGGAAACCTGCGGCCTGTCCAGCATCGCCGCCACGGTTGCCGGCCTGCTTGGTTACGACAAGCATCCGTCCTGGGATGCCGGCGTCCTCACAGTCGCCTGATTGCCAGCACCGGGGTCGCCTGTGACTGCAGCCTCCCCGGCGCGGCCGTATCGCGGGCGCTTTGCGCCGTCGCCGACGGGGCCGCTGCACTTCGGCTCGCTGGTTGCTGCCGTCGGCAGTTATCTCGATGCACTCGCCCACGGAGGCGAGTGGCTGGTGCGCATGGAGGATGTCGATACCCCGCGCAACGTGCCGGGGGCGGATGCCGATATCCTGCGCACCCTCGAAACTTTTGGCTTTGAATGGCAGGGCGAGGTGCTCTACCAGAGCGCGCGCGGTGAAGCTTATGCCGCGGCGCTGGAGAAGCTGACGGCGGCCGGACTGGCCTACGGCTGCGCCTGCTCGCGCAAGGAAATCGCCGATTCGGCAACGCGCCCGGCCATTGATGGCGGTCTGGCCTACCCCGGTACCTGCCGCCACGGTTTGCCGGTCGGGCGAGCGGCACGGGCCTGGCGCCTGCGTGTCGACGATGCACCGTTGGCTTTCGAGGATCGCCTGCAGGGCACGGTAAGCCAGTGTCTGGAAAGCGATGTCGGCGATTTCGTGTTGCGTCGGGCTGATGGCTTGTGGGCCTACCAGCTGGCAGTTACGGTCGACGACGAATTTCAGCAAATATCGGACGTCGTCCGTGGGGCCGACCTGCTGGCCTCAACGCCGCGGCAGATTCACCTGCAACACTGCCTCGGCTACGCTACGCCGCGTTATGCCCACTTGCCGGTGGCGGCCAATGCGGCGGGTGAAAAATTGTCGAAACAGACGCTGGCCCGGGCACTGGACGGTTCGCACGCAGCGGCAGAATTGGTGTCGGCCCTGCGTTTCCTCGGCCAGGAAGTGCCGCAGAATCTGGTGGCCGCCAGCGTCGCCGAAGTCTGGGTATGGGCGCGGGTGCACTGGGATTTCGCTGCCATTCCGCGGCAGCGCGCCATCATTCTTCCGGTTTAGGGTCGATCCGATCTTCGGCCTGCCAATGCTTGGCGCCGTAGCCGGCGATGCCGACCATCATCCGCACCAGCCCGTAACTCAACCAGCGCCCGAGTCGGGCCGGCCAAGAGAGGCGGATGAGTTCTTCCGGCAGCACCTCGCGGGCACCTTGGTCCATGGCCTGTTGCAGGCTGTCGCGCAGTTGCCCGGCAAAATCGCCGTCATCGACGACCAGATTGGCTTCCTTGGCGAGCAGCAGGCTGAAAGGGTCGATGTTCGATGAACCGACCGTTGCCCAGCGCCGGTCGATGACGGCAACCTTGGCGTGCATGAAGCTCTTTTCGTACTCGAAGATGCGGATGCCCTTGTTGAGCGCTTCACCGTACAGCGTGTGCGTCGCATAGCGAAGCATCGGGTGGTCGGTCTTGCCCTGCAGCAGCACGATGATTTTTACCCCGCGCTGGGCAGCGGCATACAGCGCCCGCCCGAAGCGAAAGCCGGGCAGGAAGTAGGCGTTTGCAATGACAATCTCGTGCTCCGCTGAATTGATCGCCCGCAGGTAGGCATTGAGGATGTCGTTACGGTGGCGGATGTTGTCGCGGATCAGGAAGACTGCGCGTTGTTCGCCGGCGGTGTCGCAACAAGGCTGGCTGGCCGGCCCCAAACGGAAGCGGCGCTTGAAATTGGCCCAGCTGACGATTTCCCACATCCGGCGGACGGCGTGATGGATCTGGCCCAGCACCGGCCCCTCGACCCGCACCGCGTAGTCGTAGCGGGGGCGCATGTCTTCGGGCGCATTGTGGTCATCGACGACATTGATGCCGCCGACAAAGGCCACCCGCGCATCGACGACCGTCAGCTTGCGATGCAGGCGTCGCAGGCGGTGGCGTTTGAGATGCCAGGTGCCTATTTCCGGCCGGTACTGCAAGGCGCGGACGCCGGCTGCGGTCAGTCGGGGCAGGAAGTCGGCGGCGAAATTGCGTGCGCCGAAACCGTCAACGGTGACATTGACCTGCACACCGCGGGCGGCGGCATGGCAGAGCGCCGTGGCGACGGCATGGCCGACGACATCGTCGGCGAAAATGTAGGCTTCGAGGTAGATTTCGCGCTCGGCAGCGTCGATGGCTGCGATCAGCGCCGGAAAATACTGCTCGCCGGAATTGAGCAGCGTCAGCCGGTTGCCATCGAGAAACTCAGCTGCCATGGACCGACAGGCGTGCCGACAGCGCCGCATGATCGGAGATGGCCGACCACGGCGGGCCGAAGTGGACGCAGGTTTCGTGCACCGAGAAGCCGCGAACGTAGATGCGGTCGAGGCGGAACATCGGCATTGCTGCCGGGAAACTGCGCACCGGCTGGCCATTACGGCCGCTGAAGACTTCGAAGAGGCCGAGCCGTTCCGCGAGGTGATCGCCGGCACGGTTACGCCAGTCATTGAAATCGCCGGCGATGATCAGCGGCTCATGATGGTTGGCCAGTTCATCAAGGTAATCGGCCAGCGCATCCATCTGCTTGCGTCGCGAATAGCCGAACAGCGACAGATGCACGCAGACGCAGTGGGCGGTCCGGCTGTCCGGTAACTCGATCCGGCAATGCAGCATGCCGCGGCGCTCGAACTGCAGGTGCGTGACGTCCTGATTGTGCGCGTCAAGAATCGGGAAGCGCGACAGGATGGCATTCCCGTGGTGGCCGTGGTCGTAGATCATGTTCCGGCCGTAGGCGGATTGCCAGATGTCCTCGGCGAGAAATTCGTGCTGCGGCGAGGCCGGCCAGTTGTGGTGGCGGTCCGCATGGCCGAGGTGCAGCCCCTGTACTTCCTGCAGGAAGACGATGTCCGGCGCCAGATGGCGCAGCCGCTCGCGCAGTTCATGGACCATCATGCGACGGTTGAACTGCGAGAAACCCTTGTGAATGTTGTAGGTGGTGATGTGTAGCATTTGCTGCATCGCTCTATTCATGGGGTTCTTTGTTGGTATGTGTATTTCTAGCTACGCATCTGGCTACACATAACTCCCTTGATAGAGGCGTGTACACGGGTGCTTCCCCGTTTGAAGCATCGATGTTTCAACACGTCCAGACTGAGGTCTCAACGTTACAGGAGTGACCTTATGGACTATAACACTGCCTTGTCGGCGGTCGAAAATTTCGATTCCTTGCCGGCAGATTCCTACGTGCGCCTCCCCGTAGTCAGGGCGTTGATGGGTGGCCGATCAGCTCCATCAATTTACCGGGACGTGGATGCTGGGCGTCTCCCGGCCCCGGTTAGTCTCGGCCCGAGATTCTCTGCGTGGCACGTCGGTGAACTTCGTGCCGCCCTAGCGGCAAAGAAGACATCTCCTGATGCGGAATTGTTGTCGCTTGCAACTACGAAGGCTCAGGCGATGAAGGCAGCGCACGCATCAGTCGCTGCTCGCCGTTCTCGCTCGAAGAAGGAGGGCGGACATGCTTAACCGCGCTCACGAACACGAAAATGAAAAAGCCGCCCTGGCCGGCGGCTTTCTCGGTGACTCTTGCAATGCCAGCACATTTTACTACCCGCGAGTTGAATCTGTCAGGGGGCGGATTCTCGGTGCCCTACTCCGCGGCGACCGCCTGACGCAACTGGAAGCCTTGCACCGTTTCGGGAATTTCAGACTGGCTGCCGACGTTGAGGTTCTCCGCCGCCATGGCTGGCATATCCGCACGGATGAAATCGAAGTATCCACGTCCGACGCCGGGCGCCGCGCCTGTGTAGCTGAGTACCACATGGAACCGGCGGGGATTGCCATGGCCGGCGAAGAGGGGCAGCGCTACGCTGCAGCGACCCTGGCCGCGGAAATTGAGCGGAGGGCTGCCTAATGGCAACCGACCGCCACGAATCCGCCAAGCGCGGCCAGCAGCGCAAACTAAGCGGAAAGCATCCCTACGCTGCTATTGAGCATCGGGTAATCGACTCGCCGGCCTATGCCGACCTGAGCTTTTCCGCTCGTGCCTTGCTCGTTCAGCTTTGTCGCCAACTGACCGTGCCAAACAATAACGGTCGGTTGCAAGCGGCTCACGCTTACTTGGAGGGCTACGGATTTAGCGACAAGACCGTGACGCGAGCCATCGCTGAGCTTGTCAGCCACGGGTTTGTGTTCAGATCACGTTCAGGTGGCTTTCACCAGGGAGCTGCGCAGTTCGCTGTTACTTGGCTGCCTCTAACGGATAACCGTACCGACCTGTCATGTAATGGCTTCAAACCGTTCGCTTGGCGAGACTGGACACCCGACCAGAAAAAAACACGCCCCCCAAAAGTACGGACGTACAACCGTAAATTTGACGGATTGACCGAGGCTGCAGCCGTAAATTTGTCGGCTGCACCGCCCCCCAAAAGTACGGATATTGAATTAATGCCAGTACACAGCGGTTACGGGCGATGGATTGCAGGTTATCTCGACCGTCTAAGCAAGCATGGTCCGCAGTTCCTGGCAGCCGCGCCGGTGGCGCTACCTGCTGGAGATGGAACGCTTGGGCATGTCCGGAAAAACCGCCAGCATCGCCCATGGTCGTCGCCGCACTTTATTCGGCAATCCAGCGCGATGGACCGCGGCTGTCTGCGACTGGAGGCCTCCCATGGCATCTAAGCCTGAGACCCGATGGATTCCGGACCTATGGTTTTCCATTGATAGCGACGGCCAGTTCATTGACCTGGAGCAACACGTGGGCGGCGGAGAAATGGCTTCGATTCGGCTGCACAGGATCCACCTGCGCGTTTTGCTTGAAGAGTCTGGACTGCTCACGGCGCCGACTCCGGCCGACGAACTCACAAGGAGACTCTGTGAAAAATTGGTGGAGACCTATCTCGTATTGGCCGAAGCTGGAGAGCTTTCGGACGCTACTGAGAGCCTTTTTTGGCAGCTCAGCGGATTTTTGGATCTGATTCCAAAATCATACTGGCCGTACCACCTTTGGGCAGGGCGTGACGATAAGCGCGAACCGAAGCAGTCGGCGCCGGCCGAGAGCGTGCAGCCCGTGCAGCCCTTCACGCTGGAGCCATCGCCGTGAAACGACCCACCGGCCAAGCGCACTGGTCCGCGGTCCCGCCGTGGTGCCATTGCGCGTCATCGGCAACACCCGAGGAAAACGCGGCTCGCGTCGTTAAGGCGATGCGGTTGCAGACCGTCGCTGATGCGCTGGCCGTTCTTTATCGACTGCGCCACGAGGCGCGAAAACTCGAAGCAAAGGAGACCAACAACCCATGACAACCGTACATGCGCAGGAACAGTTGCAAGAGATTTTTGGCGAGGGCCGGGCAGCCATCAAGGCAGCTTTCGAGTCGCCAGAATCCTTCGACTTCGCGCTGTATTCGGCCATTAACGGCGAATACCTCCGCCTGCTCCAGGAATACCCCGAGCGTCCGCCTATATCGGCAGTCGAACGGCTTGCAGCATTCACTGAAGGGGTTGCCGCTGAGTTGGGCGCCACCTTCCGCCTTCTCGCTGCAAATACACCCTAAATCACGAACTGAGGAAGAAACACCATGACACCGAACCCCAACGAAACCCCAGCACTTGCCGGACCCAGCACGAAACTGCCCGGACGGATGCCCCAGACTGCCGGCGTCCAAGGTGGCCAGACGAAGGCGCCGACTATCGAAGGCCAGAGCAGCCAACCCGAACCGCTAATCATCGAGGGCGTCCGCTACCAGAACCTGCCCGACCAGAAGTTTCCTGGGCCATTCGGCATGGCTGCCAGTGCTATGGGGTCGACCATCGCCCACATCGCCACAAGTCCATTCGGCAACCGTGCCGAGGAACGCCTTGCAGCGAACCGTGCCGGGCTGATCGAAGAACCGGCGAAACCTGCCTTGCCTGTGCCGAAGGCAAACCCGCTGACCGCAGCCGCCAGCCTTGCCGGCCTGCAAACGGTGGCCACACGGAACGAGAGCGACCTTGCCGGGCGCCAGGGGGCGTTTATGATGGAGAACAACCTTCGGGAGCTTTCTGACAAGGGAAACGGCATCGTCCGGACCGTTGGTGCCGATGGCCGCAGGACGCTGACCAACATCAACACTGAGGCCATCACCGACCCGACGAAAAAGGTCGACGTGCAGACTTTCGATATGGCCGGCGTGAATAACATCCTCGCCCGCGAGAACGCCGTTCGTCAGCAACTGATTGATGCGCAGCCGGCCGGTGGCGTTGGCATTCTTGCAGATCAAAATGCTGACTGGAATGCGGCTTTTGACAAGCGCCGGGCGATTGATGGCGCAATGGATGCCATGCGACGCGCAGGAACCAAGACAGAACGCGCCGCGCTGGGCCAGATGCTTGCGCAGACAATCTCCGGTCAGAATCAGATGGACCTCGAAGCGCTCCGCGGACAGAACCAACTTGCTGCCGAGCAGGGCCGCAACGCCGTGACGATGCGCGGCCAGGATCTGAATGCGCAGAATGAAGCGGCGCGTCTTGCAGGTAATCCGCTGGCCAATGAACTGACGGCAACGCAGGTTCAAGCCGGGCGCCTGTCAGTGGCGCAGGCGCAGCAGTTGGCCGGCCTTCAGGCTGCCTTCGCTGCGGAAAAAGACCCTGCCAAACGTGCTGCACTGGCCGAGCAGATCCGCGTGCTGTCGGGCAAGGACATGCCGGCCCGATTCTCTGCAATCCACGCATCGGGCGGCAGCAGTATCGACCCGGCCACTGGTCAGGTTGTGCGGGCGCCGGATTCCGTTGCAGTCCTGAACCAATCCACTGGCGAACTTAATCCGCTCTCCGTGATGCCGGCGATGAAGCCAGGAGCAACAGGCGGGGCATTCGATGCCTGGGCCGCAGCAAACAAGGCTGCACCGCCGGCCGCGATTGCCTACTTGAAGGCGAATCCTGCACAGGCCGGGGCTTTCAAGGCCAAATATGGCTATCTTCCGGAGGGCTTCTGAAATGAAACGTATCGACCCGAAAACAGGCAAGGCACTGGAGCCGATTGAGGTTCTTGAAGCAGCCGCAAGCATTGCTGACAGCGAAGTTGACGGCGACGCAGCGCTCTCGAAGATGCTGGCCGACCTGGATGCCGCGAAAGCAACGTGGCGCCGGGCTGCGGGCGAGTTCGATAGCATCCGGTTCCTGCTCGAAGGCTTGCCGGCGCAGATTGCCGGCCTCGAAGCAGAGGTGGCTGCACTGAACGAACGCCGCCCGGCTGCAATCGCCTCTGCGCTGCTCGCTGATGGCGATTTCTCGGCCGACGATGAACTGCTGGCACGCCGTGCCGAACTTCTGCTGAACATCGAGCGCTTGCGCATTGCCAAGCCGGCCCTTGATGCAGAGGCACGGCGTCGTAACCTCCTTGTTGGGCAAGCGGCGAATCCGGATCAGAACAGCGAGGACGCAATCGACAAGCGCCGGCGCGAACTGAAGCTGGCGGAAGCCCGGCGCCGGTGCGGGTTCTGATTCTAGGAGGCTTAGAACAGGAATGGCCAAGTTCAAGCCGGGAACATCCGGCAATCCAAAGGGGCGCCCGAAGGGCGTTCCCAATCCGCAGGCACGAATCCGGCAGATGATTGGTGATGACTTGCCTCGGATACTCGCCACGCTGCGAGACCGTGCGCTGGATGGCGATGTTCAGGCTGCGTCCCTGCTGCTGTCGCGGTGCTTGCCAGCGCTACGCCCCACTTCTGCTGCTGTGGAGTTGCCCGGTGCCGGTGACACGCTTTCCCAGCGTGCCGAAGCGATTGCAGCGGCTGCTGTCGCTGGCCATTTGCCGCCCGATGCTGCCGCCGACCTGATGGGCGTGTTGGCAAATCAGGCGCGTATCAAGGAAGTCGCCGAGCTTGAGGCGCGGATTACCGCACTGGAGGAACGTCATGGCGAAACTACGTGAGCGCATCGATGCGCTTGAGGCGAAGGCGCCCGCTGTGCAGCAGGAGCAGGATGCTGCGCTTCGGGCATTCCGGGCAAAAGCTGAGCGTCGCCTGCTGGAGAAAATCGAGGATGCCCGAGCAGGACGCGACCGTTACGCCGAACTCGACGCGGCCGGCAGAGTCAGGCACTGGCAGAAGCGAATAGCCGAGGCCCGCGCATTGATTGATGGGGGCGGCATTCAAGCGGGCGACGACATCCTGCGTCGCGCCTGTGGTGTTGCGTTCGGACCAATGCGAAAACTTGATTTGAAAGAGGCAGAGGAAGGGCTGCGGGGAGCATTCCACTATCACCTGGCTGCGGCGCAACTGGATCGCCTGGAAGAACTTGGATTCGATAGCGCTCGACTCGCCGGCTGGCGGGCGACACTCAAGAGGGCTCAACCCTGGGAATGGCGTCCCGACATGCTGGGGCTGCCTCCGGACGCGCGGAAGTTACTCTCTTGAGCTTCGGCGCTCACGCTGAATTTTGATTTCCTCAATTTGAGGGAATGAGATTACGCCGTTTTCTGCCAGTGTTTCGATAGTGCGCTTCTCACTGTCGATGACCTCACGTTTCGTTAGGTCAGATCACGTAGATGCTGCGTTCCACCTGCCGTATGAATGGGGTGGTGTTTTGCCACCCCACGGCAATGCAGCTTCATGGCGTTGGTCGGGGCGGTGGGATTCGAACTCACGACCCTCTGGCCCCAAACCAGATGCGCTACCGGACTGTGCTACGCCCCGACTGTAGTACGATATGACATCAAAGGCGCGTTGCTCTGCGACCCCGGGAATTGGACCCGGACCGTGGCAGGGTTTCGCGCCTTTGTATTTGGCGGTAGGATTTAGTCATCAGTGGCCGCACTGGCTGGATACTGCCCGAAATTGGCTTGGGCTGAGTTCTCCAACCAGTCGCGGCCACTGTGCTTGTTGGTCCCGATAAGCAGGCCGTCAGCAAAATGGACTCCCTTAACAAACCTGTCCGCGTTGTTCCAGTTGGAAACACTGGCGGGCGGCGCCTTTCTCGGTCCAGAGAAAAACACTCGGAGCAAATTTCAGAGCTTCCCGACTAATAGTCGGCAACCTTGATTTGAACTCCTTGAGTTCAGCCCCTTCAATGTTCACGAAATGCACGCCTTCAAGAAAGCGGTCGGCATTGTTTCGATAGTTGTCCTGGATGTTATCTTCGCTGCCCCCATAGAACGCGGCAAGCTGCTAAGTTAACCATGATTGCCGGATGCTCGGCGCAGTTAATCAAGTCATTGAATTTAAATAAATAATGCTTGATTCGTACAGGAATTTTGCCTATTCTGACGGTGTGCCAGGAACACAAGTGTCATGGCTCAGACGGGCACCCGATGACTGCCATCGCCGGGCGCCCTGACCACAATCAACCTGTACGGAGGTTTCACCATGGCTACTCAGAATCATACCAACACCATTCCCGCCGCGTCTTTTGGCGTTGAAGTCGATAACGCCGGCCGCGTTTCCATCACGGCCATGGGCGAAATTGACGCACGTATCGCTGAGCAGGTGGCCGGCAAGCTGCTGCAACTTGCGCACGCTGTACGTGCTGAGGCCCGCGAGGTGGCGCTGGCCGCGTAAGCCGGATCTGCACCAAGACAGACCCGTCCCAGAGGCAAGTCCCTCCGAAAAACAGTTGCACTTTCCCGAGGGAAGCCGAAGGTAGGCCCCAAGAACGAAGCCCCGAGAAATCGGCAAGCCCCTCTTAAAAACGGTTGGTTTTTTGAGGGAAGCAAAAAAACGATGCCCGGCCAAAAGCAGAGCCCCGCTAATGCGGGGCTCTGTCATTTCATGCCATCGATATCGGAAATCAGAGAATCGATAACTCGTTTTTGAACAATTCCATCTTCTCTCTGAAACTTGTCCAATCCTGCATCAACTTCAAATCGAAGTTTCCGTGGTCATCTACCGGCAGTTCAATTTCCAGCTTGCGAATCAGTTCCAGTGACGGCCGAAATTCCCTGTTGAATCCATAGTCCAATCCAGCCTGTCGAACTTGGGCTGCGAGATATGCCGGGTCAATGTCCGGCACCAGCAGCGTTATTTGCCCGCAGTGGTCTGTGATTGAGTATGTCTCCCCCGGAGAGACGCCCCTGCAATCGAAATCGCTGTCGATGCTCCAAAGGGCTCCCCCATAAGGAAGCCCGCCGGCGTTTGCCTTGCTCACGAATCCGAACGGCTTGCGCACGTTGGCACTGAAAAGTTTCACACCAGATTTGACGTTATGGACATCCCTCTTCAACACGCGTTTTCCGATTTTCAGTATGAAATATGGCTGGGTCACTTTGGGTTTTCCATTGGCAGCGAAATCAGCGAGCCGCAGTTTCACCGTCTTTGTCGGCGTGGGCGGAGGAGCAAGCTTGGCGCCTTGGGTTTTCCACTTTTCTATTAAGCCTTCCGCCATTTTCATGGTGGACTCAATGTCGCGCTTGGTTTGAAGCGGGTCTTCCTCGGAACCGAGAAGTCCGAGCCGCCTAGCGACGTCGCTAGGCCAATGGTGCCTTATGTTGATCGAATCGAGTTTATACAGGCTGGACGCAGAAACGACGACAGCCCGCTCGACATTGTTGATTGCCGCTCCCACGGAATGCAGTTTGTAGCTCTTAACCAGTTCGGGCAAATCGCTCCTTTCCGGAAACCTCTTGGCATCCCTGGTCTCGCCGATTTCCGAAACTGCATATAGCAGTATCTTTTCCTCTTTGAGGGATTCGGCCGCCCCCTTTTGTGTCAATGCGGTAAGCCGTTTGCGTAAATGAACAATGACCACACGTTTGGGCGTATTGAAAAAGGTGCGCTCCGGTAGGGCGGCCATGAGGTCGATGTGGCAGGATTCAAACATCCAGTCCCTCAACTGCCGGTCGGTTGAGCGCAAGAAGAATGTTTCCGGGAGAAGCACCCAAGCATGTCCATTCTTCTTTAACGCCTTGACGATGAACTGGACGAACAATCCCTCCAAGCCGCTCGACTTCTGGGAGAAATACGTCTTCCTAGCGTTGTTTTCTTTTATGAGTTTGGCGATGTCAGCCGAACCCGACACCACAAAGGGCGGGTTCGTAATGATGTAATCGTATTTGTTGTGAGTTCTGTCTTCCAACGAACCGAACGAGGTCTGCCCCTTACAGGCGAACACATTGTTCAACCAGGCAGCAAATGCGGGGATGCGGGCAGGTTGGCTGGCGAGCAAATCGCCGCAATGCACGAGTGCGTTGGCCTTTGCGAGAATCGCAGTCTTGGGCACGATTTCGAGTGCATGCCAGTTGTGAACCGGTGCCATGTCGTTTCCGGAGCATGTCCATTGAGCGTCCAAGTTCCTTGCCATTTGTTCCAACACGAACCCGCCCACACCTGCCGCAGGGTCGCAGATTTCCTTCCCCGCTGTTTGGTTTGAGATGTCAGCCATGTCATGTATCGCCGCAACGACTTTCCGAGGCGTGAAGTGTTGCCCGAACGACGAGGTGGTTTTGCTCTCTTGAAGGAACGACTCGTAGAGGCGTGACTTGAACTCGGGGGATGTGTCCCGCAACGACCCGAACGCCTGGAATTTTTTCAGTATCTCGTGGAAGATAATGTTGTGGTCACGGTTTGAAGGTTGTAGGACGATGCCATTGATGATGCTCAATCCGTCTGGCCCCTCGGGGAAGAGTGCCCTGATGTGGGGGCGCACGTTCGCCTCGTAATATGCGAACGATTTTTCCTTCTCTCTGCCAAGCACATGGGAGAACGACACGTTGGCGCCTGTTGCGCTCGTCGTCATTAGTTTCAGATCGTCGAGAAACTTGAAGATGAAGATTTCGACGAACGTGGCGAGGCAATCTTCCGGCCTGTCGGCCTGCAAACGCCAGACGGTTTGCCAGACTTCCTTTGCCAATGCCTCTGGATTGGCTTTCTTTGGTTCCATCACCACGCCCGTGGCTTGGTCCAGATTGTCTACGATATATCTGAACTCCGTTAGAAACTTTGCGTCTGTGAAGTTGATTACCGTCGGAAGTGCCTTCGCATCCTGCCTCTGAATCTCACGTAAGCCGCCAGCCCCCCCTGTTATCCACTTTGTGAAGATGCCGTCTGTTATATAGCCGAGCATCGCCTTGGTTGGAGACATCTTTGCCGTGAGGAGGTCTTCCGCCAAAGGCATCCAGTTCGAATCATTCAAATCACCGGGAGCCTTTGTTTCACCGATTGCAACGACGCGGTGCGTCGGGCTACGCTCGATGACCAAGGCATCCCATTTCCTAGCTTTGTGCCTGCCGAAATTAAATGACGGGATAATGTTGTGTTTGGCGAACTGGTTCAGCGTTGTCAGTTGCGTTTCAAACACCTCGAAACGATCCGCATGGAACCCTATACCATCAGGATATTTCTGTTGTAGTTCTTCTGACGCCATGTTTTTTCCCCTTTGTCTCTTTGGTTCTCTCTCTTCTACCAAAGATTTTTGGTTTCCACAACCCCCTGGAAAAAACAGCGCCGCCTGTTCTCGGATAAGACAGCAACTGATGGCCATTTCAACAAAATGACCTACATCGTTACCACGAGAACAACCGGTCTCAACTTGCAGAACGTTGCCGGAATGCGTGGCGCAATCACTGTTCATGGAGGCACGCCAACACTGCCCGGACAAGCGCCTGCCGGAAACCAGGTGAATGACTGTAGCGGTGGTACAGCGATCAACCCATGCGCCTCAGTTGTCGCCATCGTTTCTCACGGTAAAAATGGATTTGGGGCCTTTATCGTCGGGGGAGGGCAAATACCAACCAGTTCAGCGAGCGCGGATGAGCTTGAAAACGCTGACAATGATGGACAGCTTGTGAAACGTGATTACGTTGAATCAGGCTACGATGATTCGGTCACGGCGTTATCGGCGAACGAACTTCTTGCAAGCCTGACCCAAACCGGTGCAATCAAAGACGTGCGCGCCGAAGTGAATTCCCAAATGATGATAATGCGGGGAGCTATCGAGGCAATGGCTATCTCCAGCCGGGTTGCTGGGCCACCGAACACCTTTGGTCAAGCGTCATTCACTCTCCCAAATCCTGCGCCTCTAATCAAGCAAGACCCTTGGGGTAACAGCATCAGCTATTCAGCAAGCCCAAATCTGGTCATCACCGCTTTAAGAACACCAGCCGACGAGGCATTTAGGCTGACATCATCAGGGCCAGACACCAGCACGACGACAGACGACATCGTTGTTTCGGTAAGCGTTGGGGAGCTTCAGGGGATTTTTGCGCGGACAGGTTTTTAGACCGCCACGAACGTTACACCACGGCCGCCAGTTGGCCGGCTCCTGCCTTGGGTTGCGGGATTCCGGACTGCTCAAGAATCCATCCCTCAATCTTGGTATGCCACATGCGCAGCAGGTCGATTGGGCGCACCCGGTAATGCTTCTTTGTTGAATCGACTTGCCGCTGGCAAGGATTCAATGTCTCGGAATCTGGCAGGGGCGGTCATGTTGCTGCTTTCCTAGCCTCAGCAAGCTTGTTGCGCCATGTGCCATGATCTAGAAACACGCCGGCAAGGATGCCAAGGTCGTGCAGTAACTCAACCGCTGGCGATGGCTTCTTCTGCCTAGCGCTGTAACCCGCCAATGGAAATCCGATGGCTGGTGCGTTTCCAATAAGCACATTTACCACTCGCGCCGTTAAGTCGCCTGCGGCAATCGATGCTGCGTCGCAATCGCGCACCCTACCCAGAACTTTTCCCTCTGTGGCTATCTTTGCGAATCGTATCAATTCGCTCGGCGTGTCTAACCCAAGTGCTTGGCCTTGCTTCAGAGTCGGGAGCTTGGCTTTGGCGATTTCGTTCCACGCTTCGTCGGACACCCATTCCATATTAATCTGATTCAGCCGTCCAGCAAGCGCGGGAATCCACTTATCCCGCCCAAGTACTTCAAGTTCCCTTTGCGTTTCGGCAGCAGTGTTCATTAGCCGAAAGTCGGCAATAGTGCGCGCCGCGAGCCACACCGCTGATTCAATCTCAGCGGTGGTGCCGGCGAAGTCTTCACGCTCATTTCCTTGTTCATCAAATAGGGCGGGTATCCGGTGGGCAATGACTTTTTTCACTTGCTTTCCTAGTTCAGAGCATGTCTTCCAGCTTTGTCGTCCATGCCGGTCGAACACCAGCACTTCACTCGTGTCGCCGCTTCCTTTTGTTGGTTGTTTGCGACCGCTGAATCTGTCTGTTCCGCTCGACATGACCGCTCTCGGCTAGGCTGCGCCTCTGGCTCTGAAAGGCAAGACTTTCGCGCCGCTCTCCAGGGCGTCGATATAGTCTGCCCATTGTTGGAGCATGTCAGCCCGCTCTCTCAGCCATTCAGCTTTGTTGTAAACGCCGGCAACTCCCTCTTGGACGTGATTTAACGCTCGTTCGATGATGTGGGGAGGGAATCCCATTTCGTGAAGCATTGTCGATCCGGTGCGGCGCAGGTCGTGAATTCTCCAGCGTGCTAGCCCAAGGTGCTTGGATCGAGTCATGCGCTCGTTCAACGTGTTGGCTGATATTGGGCTTTTGCTAGTTCTGCCTGGGAATACATAGTCCGCATTCGCGCTGAGCGTCTTCATTCGCTTCAGCAAGGCAGTTGCTTGGCGGGGAAGTGGTACCAGGTGCGTGCGGCCGTTCTTAGCCCGTGAATCCGGTAGTGTCCAGATGCCAGTTTCCTCGTCGTACTCAGTCCAGGGCATTCGGATGACTTCTGACTTTCGCCCAAGCGTCAATATGAGCATCCTGATAGCGATTTGTTGCTCCTCCGATAGTGCGTTTTCTGGCTTGCTCAATCCGCGCAGCAGATTGGTAAGTTCGTCGGGGGATAGGTTGCGCTCCCGCGGTGCTTTGGTGGCAATTACGTATGGCTTGATCGTGGCGGCTGGACTGAATTCAACAATCTGCCTAGCCACGGCGTATTCATACATGCGGCGCAGGGTGCCGAATACGGATCTGGCCGTCGACGGCTTACTTTCCGCCAATTCTTGGAAGTGGTTGAGGATTTCCTTTGGGCGGAGGTCGTCTATGTTGCGATTGCCGAACTTGGGCTTGATGTATGCGGAGACGTGCCAACCAATTGATTTGTCACTCTTGCCTCGCTTTACGAGGTCTCTTAAGTAGTCGTCAGAAAGTTGGGCAATTGTCCTGGCGCTCTTTGCTTCGAGCTTGGCGATTCGCTTGGCGCCTGCAACGTCAATGCCTTTGCTGACCTCAACACGCTTCTCGCCGGCAATCTTTCTAGCATCTGCAAGGCTCATGTCTGGATAGCGCCCAAGGGTCAATTCCTTGGCTTTGCCACCGTACCGAAAACGCAACGTCCATGATGCCGTTCCTTTCGCAGACAGGGTGAAAGTGAGACCGTCGCCGTCTGCCTTTGCTAGAGGAGTGCCAGCTTTGACCCAATGGCTTAGTTGAACCGCAGTCAGCTTTCCCATCATCGCCTTCCTTTTATGTGGCTACATAGCTAGCTACACACATTATAGGCGATGGCCTGAAACTAAATGGAACTATATGGTTATTAATTTCATTAAAAATCAGGTGGATGATGCTTGATCTGTTGCTTCAAGAAACCTGATGAATCCCAGGTGTGTGTTATAGGTGGCGATGTGCAGTTGCACGGGGGCGCTCTCTGTCGGCAAGTCCCGGCGGATGCCGAGACAGATCACAGATTAACAAGCCTGCGCGCTTATTGCAGCATGAACGTTTCGTACTCGAGGCGGCTGAGCTGGCGGGACAGCATGACCAGACCGGTGCACAGGGTAATGAGCACGGCGAGCGTGAAGCCGTAGCCATACAGTGCCGCACCGAACCAAAGCGAGAAGGCGGTGAGCAGAATGTTGAGCACGACGAACTCGACGCAGAGGATGAGCACCAGCTTGCGCTGATCGAGATAGAAAAAGACGTTGAGGATGGCCATCAATCCGACCTGCAGGCCGGCGCCGATGACCTGGACGTAAAGCAGGGGCAGGTAGAGTTCGGAGATGCCTAGTGTGCGCAGCAGCGCCGGGCCGGCAACGAAGGTGACGAGTACGGCCAGCGTCTGGATCTTGGCGATCTCACCGAGACCCTGCTGGATCGAGTACACCATTTCGTCGCGCATGTTCTCGATGTATTCGAGCGACGCTCCCTCGCGGACGCCGTCGTAGAACTTGTCGTAAAACTCGACGAAATCGGTCTCGATGCGAACGAGGAAGACCGCCATGCCGGGAATGATCGACAGGTAGGACAGGAAGACCGGCAGATCGTAGATCAGCGAGGCGCGCAGATGGCCGATGATCGCATCGGAGGTTGGCGGGAAGTACCAGAACATGAACTTGTCGATCCAGACGCCAAAGTTGTACAGAAAACCAATGGCGATCAGCGTCGGGTAGAGAACTTTCCGGTCGGCAAATTCGAAGCTGATCAGTTTTTCGCGCAGGCTGAACTCGCGCACCGTCAGTACCCACATGCCGGCGAGCAGCACGAAATTGCCAATGACAAACCCGGCGAGCAGGCCTTCGAGGCCAAAGGGTCTTAGCAACAGCGCGCTAATAACGATCAGCGAGTAGGAAACGCCAAACATGATGACGATATGTTTGTAGCGCTTCATGCCAGAAAGCAGGGTCGTCATCACCCAGATGGCGCACAGCAGGACGAAGCCTGCCAGCATCAACAGGCGGTAGATCAGGCCAAGCCCGGGGAGCAGGACGAAGAGACAGAGCGTGCCCAGAAGGCCGGCAGTAGCGACCACGATCAGCAACAGACCATGCAGCGTAGGCAGGACGAGGTCGCGTCGCTTCTCGAACAGGCGGTCGGAAATGAAGCGCGTGTAGGCCAGTTGTACCAGCCCGGTGAGGATCAGGCTGCTGGCGACGAGGTAGGTGACCGAAGTCTGGAACTGTGAAACCAGAAAATCCGGGACGACGACACTGGCGCTGAACAGACCGACCAGCAGGATGCCGACAATCGAAAACACCCACGGACCGGAACCGATGATGCCGGCGTAGGCATAGGCCTCGACCAGACCAACCAGCGTGTTCTTGCGCAGCAGGCGGCGCAGTTCAAAACCGATACCGGCCATCAGCCTGCCTCCCCTCTCCTGCCCAGGGCTTTTTCATAGACCTTGCGATAGTGGCCGAACATCAGTACGTCGGTGTAGTAGCGCTCGACGCGGCGGATACCGGCATCGCTGGCCGCCTGCCAGGCGTCGTGATTGCCGATCAACGCCAGCGCGGCATCGGCCAGCGCCTGCGGGTCGGCAATCGGCACCACGGCCCCGGAGGGCCCGATGGCCCGGTCTTCATCATCCAGCCCCTCGATCAGCTGCCGGCAGGAGCCGACGTCGGTCGAAATGGTCGGCACGCCCGCGGCATAGCCCTCAAGGATGACCAGCGGCAAGGCCTCGCTGATCGACGAAAGGATGGTCAGGCCGATCTTCGGCATCAGGTCATCGACCTTCTGGAAGCCGAGGAAGCGGACGTGATTTTCGAGACCGAGACTGCGTACCAGATCGTGGCATTCCTGGGCGTAGGCGCGATCTTCGTCTTCGGGGCCGGCGATCCAGCCTTCGGCCGCCGGCATCTGGTTGACCACCCGGCGCATGGCGCGGATGAAGGTCTTGATGTCCTTGATCGGCACCACGCGTCCGATCAGGCAAAGCACAGGCGGCGGGCTGGCCGGCCGCAAGGCGCGCAGCGGCGTAAAGCGGGGCAGGCTGATGCCGTTGGGGATGTTGAAAGTGCGGGCGGCATCGGCGCCGTCGGCAACCTGGCGCAGGCGGTTGGCTTCGTACAAGGCGATGATCGGGTCCGCAGCGTCGTAACAGAAGCGACCCATCCACTCGAAGAAGCCCATCCACATCTTGCGGAAATAGGACAGTTCGGTCGGGTCACGCTGGAAGACGTTGCGGTTGTCGCGGATCCACTCGCTCTTGAAGAGGTCGATCTTTCTTTCCTTGGTATAGATGCCATGCTCGGAAAGAATCAGCGGCACGCCGCGGGCCTGATGCAGCAAGGCGCCGAGGAAGCCGGCATAGCCCGTGGAGACTGCATGCAGGGCGCGTACCGGGATCAAATCCTGGGCGATACGCGCCAGCAGCCAGAGCGGCTGATGCATGATGCGCACTGTCCAGAAATAATCGACAAAAGACGGATCGGTGCAAAAACGGCGATAGCGGTCGCAGATGATTTCCCAGGACTCCTCGCTGTGCAGGAAGTCGTCCAGCGTCAGTTTGCCGCCGGGCAGCATGGCCCGGGCGACATCGCGGAAGCTTTTCAGCGCCTCGTCGGTTGAATTGAGCTGCTTGAATTTCTCGTGCAGTTCGGCCGATAGCCTGAAGGCCTCCGGATCCCCCGCGCGGGCGGTCGGCTCACCGGGTGAGGTGAGATCGTCGTAAAGAAAATACTCCTCGACATGGACGACGTTGGCGGGCAATTCATACTTCGGCTTGCCGTAGTCCTCGCGACGGCTGCCAAGGAAGACGATGGCGAAGGTGTAGTCGGGATAGGCGCGGATGATCTGGTTGACCCAGCTCGAAACGCCACCGCTGACGTAGGGGAACGTCCCTTCGAGCAGCAACGCAATGTCGGCCTGGGCTGCGGTCGGAAAAGTCATCGGCTATCGGTCCAGTAATTGATCACCGGGCGCAGGCGCGGCAGCGAGCCCCAGTTGGCAAGCTCCAGCATCAGGCGGCGGGCTCCGGCGAAATCACGACGCTCGAAGCAGAGTTCGGCCTGATAGGGCAGGACGCGGGTGGCTGGCAGGCCCAGCGCGCGGGCGCGCTGGTAGGCGGTTTCGGCCGCGTCAACTTCGCCGGCTTCATGAAGCAGCCGCCCCAGTCGCAGGTTGAGTGGGGCATTGTCCGGCTGGCGCATGAGAACCAGCTCGCAATAGCGACGCGATTCACCGATGGCGTAGTCGCGCAGGTCGCCCTGTGCCAGATCCTGATAAACCAGTTCCCAGTACAAATCGGAGAGGCGTTGGGCGGCTTCAAGCATGCACGCTCCCGGCGCTTCGTCACCCTCGTCCTGGCGCGCGGCGGAGAAGGCCTTGAGCTCTTCGTCGATGGCGCGGTTGATACGTTTTTCCTGGTTGTCGAGCATGCCGTAGGCCAGCAGGCGGATATCCTCGCTCGGGTCGCTCAGCACCTCGCGCAACAGCGGCGAGGACACCCGGCCTGGGACGTACTGCAATGCAACCATGGCACCGATGCGGGCGTTCATCGGCACAGCACTGTTGCCGAGAAAGGACTTCAGGCCGGACTGGCGGAAACCGGATTGCTGGCGCTGGTGCGGGTCGAAAACCGGGAGTTGCAGGGACTCGAATATTTCCTGTTCCGGCGGCGCGCGATACAGGCGAAGCAGGATGACGCCAACGGCAACGCCGATGAAACCGGCGACTGGGACGCCATAGCTGCAGCCGGCCATCAGGCAGAGCAGTGCGATGCGTTGCCGGGCCGGCCCGGCGGGGAGCAGGGCGGCAGCAAAGGTCGCCAGCAGCAGGCTGGCGAACAGGTGGATGATCAGATACCAGCTCAACTTGGCGTCATTGCCGGCATCGAGCAGGAACACGCCGGTCCAGGCGCTGATTTCCAGCATCAGCGCGTAGAGGCCGAGCTTCAGGCTAGCCATGCGTCAGCCCCTGGGTGCGCTTGAGCACGGAGATTGGATCTTCGGCGTTGAGCGGCAGGATGTGCGGGAAGACGCCGATTTCGGCGAGTGATTTTCCGGATTTCTGCTGCGCCCAGGCTTCCAGTCGGGCCAGATAGCCTTCGCCGGTCGAGGTGTCTCCGAGCGGCATCAGCGTTGCCAGTATCTGCCGGTCGCCGGCCGGAATCAGCCAGTGCTCATCGAGCGAGCGCTTCATGCGCATCATCTGCAGTGGCAGATCCTGTTCGACCGCCTTCGGCAGGAATTCCAGGGCGACGATCATGCTGCCGATTCCTGTGGTCTGACGCAGATGGTGCAGGCGCTGAACCTCGAAGGCGAATTCCGGCGGACACAGCGGCAGCGCTTCGCAGATGGGTTCAGCCAGTGCGTGTACGGCGAGGCCGTCGGTGTAGTAACCGAGCAGCAGGTTGATCGTCTGCAGGGTTTCGTCCTGGAGCGAGAAGAAGGGTATCTCCTCGACGGTCAGCAGGCCGTACAGATCGCCATTGAGATTGATCAGCGGGGCAGCGATCAGGTAGCGGGTTTGGGTTTGCTGTTCGGCCTGCGCCTGGCTGATGTGACAGAGGGCGAGCGTGTCAAGTGCCTGCTGTATCAGCGGATCGTCGCCGTTGAGCGCGGTGGTCGTGCCGATGGTGGCTAGCGGCTGACTGACCGGCTTGCCCTCGATTACGCGATGCAGGCTGGCACTTTCCAGTTGGCAATACTGTGATAACAGCCGGAGCAGCGTCTGTGCGCTCTGCTCGCCGCCGTCATTGCCTGAACCCAGGCCGCGCAGGGTGTGCAGGGCGTCGCGCATCGACATCGGGCGGCTGATCAAGTCCTGTTCGAGGCGGTCGTGAGAGAGGCGCAGCAGGTAATACTGGCGCGTCAGGTGTTCCAGACGCTGGTCAAGGTAGATCTGGATTGTTTCGGCACGGCGGGTGCGTGCCAGCCAGAGACTGGAGAACTCGCCGACGAGCATGACGAGGATCAGCCCGCCGAGGAAGGGGAGTTTGGGGAAGGCGTCGTAGTGGCCAACATTGATCAGCAACCAGGCCACCAGCAGGAGGCCGGCGCCGCCGAGGCCGGCCAGCGGTCCATAGCGCAGCGCAAGGATGACCGGTGCGAACCAGGCCCACGGAAAACTGGCCTCGATCCACAACGGGTCTTCCGGATTGATGGCAAAACCGAGCACGACCGCGATCAGCGGCAGGAAGATGATTTCTCCGGCTGCGGCCAGCGGGCTGACACTGGTCGAGGTCAGCTTGCCGAGCGCGGTGCCGCTGATCGACTTGTCTTCCCGCCCGGACTGCAGCAGGCTGAAGTTGCCTGCCTCTCGGTTGCGGGCGTTTGCGGAAATTTGCCGGTTTTTCATGTTGACCGCAGATCGCGTCAGCGGGCGCCGGCGAGGCCGGTCTTGAGCAGGTCGCGAATCAGTTGCTGGGCAACCGCCGACAGGGCTTCACGGCTCCAGCCGCTCTTGCCGCCGGTGCCGCTCCACAGTGTTTCGCCGCTCTGCACGTCGATGATCTGCAAGGTGACGCCGGCTGCCGGTTCGCCATCGACACCGACCTTGTAACGCCATTCATCGACGGCGCCGGTCAGTGCGTAACGCGCACCCTGCTGCTTGGCCCAGGCCAGCGCCTCATCCTGTTGCTTGCGTTCGCCGGCATCGAACAGCGCTTCCTGCTGGCCGACTGCCGGATAGCGCTTGACGCGGGTCAGCCCGTTGGTGCGCAGCAGCGCTTCGGCAATGGCTTCGGCGCGGTTGCCGGCGAGCGGGGTCTCGGTGTGGTTGGCGAAGGGCAGCACGACCCAGGTGGCCTGGCGTTCGAGTTCCGGCGCATTGCCCCGGTCCAGGGTCGAGCAGGCACTCAGGACGAGCGCGATCCCGCCGATCAACAGGGTGCGCAGTTGCTGCAGGGTGGAATGTCGTTGGGTCATGGTGTTTCCCCGTCTGGTTGAATTGAAGGTCAGTAATGGATACGGTAAGTCAGTTGCAGGTTGCGGACTAGGCCTCCGGTCTGCTGCATTCCGGATTTGCCCAGCCCCCAGCTGAGGGCCAGATGATCTGCGCCGAGTACGCTGCCGGCGATGCCTAATCGCAGATCGTAGCCGGGGCCGAGGCTGGAGTGCCAGGTGCGCGCCACGCTGGCGAACGGACGGGTGCCACGAGTGTATTCCTGTTCGTAGCGGACGTCAGTGGACAGGCGGATGCCGTAGAAGCTGAAGTTGTCAGGCAGGAAGTAGTTTGGCCCTGGCGTACCATTGCCCGCAGGTTGGTCGAAATCGGCGGGATAGAGCCGGTTGATCCGTGCGTCGCGGGCACTGAAGCCGCTAAAGTCATCGCGCCGGCTGAAATTGTGATTGGACCAGAAGGCGCTGAATTCGAGATCCCGTGCTTCCTGGCGGTAGGTGTGGGCATAGGTGACGGCGTTATGGTAGCCACTGCCCACATTGCCGCCGGTCTGCAACTGATACTCCTCGCGCCAGTGTTCGATGACGATCTGGTCCATGCGCGTCGGGCGGTAACGCAGGCTGACCGAGGCGCGGTCCTTCATCCCGGCAACGCGCAACGGCAGGCTCTCCAGACTCGGCAGTTGCGTGCCCAGACCCATTCGCAGGGAAAGACGGTCGTCGATACGCTGTTCATGCTCAATTTGCAGCGGCGTGTAGCGGGCGAAACTCTCCCGCTGGTCGGCGCGGAAGACGGTTTCGCCATCCGGGTGGCGCCAGGTCAATCGGGTGCTGAACAGCAGTTCGCTGGGCGCGTTGCGGATGACTTCCTCGCGGCGGGCGTGGCGCTGGATGCGTCCCCACTCGAAATCCAGCGACAGGCGCGGGTTGATCGCCAGGTGGTAGGTCGTGCTCAGCGGCATTTCATCCAGGCTGCCCAGCTGGCGGTTGGCGATGGCGAAGCCGGCGTGATCGCTGAAGGCGAGCAGGGTTTCCGTCAGTTGCAGGTGGGTCGGATCGTCATCGGTCTGGTCGGTTTGCGCCTCGAAGGCGGCGGTTTGCGCCAGACGCAGCGCATCGACGGCGCGGGCGGCATTGACGCGATCATAGCGGGGCAGACGCTCGTCGAAGGTTTCCAGCAACTGGCCAGTGGCCGCCTTGTCCTGCTCGGCCAGCGCGACCGTGATTTCTGCCCACAGCGGCCGATTGGTGCGACTGCTGCGGCTCCTGGCGTACTGGTGCCAGAGGAAACCACGCTCGGCGGTGTATTCGGCGCGATCCTGCAGCCAGCCGATGGCGGTTTCTGCGGCCGCATTCGAGTAACTGGCCTGGCCCGCATTGTCGAGGCGCAGCAGTTCGCGCAGCGCGTCGAGACCGACATCGCCGAGGCGCTGGGTCAGCACCAGGCGGGTGCGGGCAATGCGCCGTGTCTGGTCGAGGCCTTCTTCGGTCAGCCAGCGCTGGCGGGCAGCATGCAGCGTGCGCGTGCCGCGTTCTGCCTGCCATTCTTCGGACAACAGATGGCGGCGCAAGCGCCAGGCACGGTCGGACTGCTGGTTCTGATCAAGTGCATCGGCATAGTTCATCAGCCAGATGAAATCGTCCTGATGCGCTGCGACCCGTGGGTTCAGATAACGCTGCAAGGCGACCTGAGGCAGTGACAGCGCCTGATAGCTGGAGGCCAGCGCATCGTGCATGGCGGGGTTTTCGCGCCACTTCAACTCGTGGCTGGCCAGCAGCTTGCGTAGCGAGACCGCATCGTTGCTGTCGATGAACAGCCAGAGCAAGGCCTGTTGCATTTCGGCCGAGTCGGGCGCGAGGCGCAGACCGGCTTCAAAATAACGCCGGGCTTCGGTCAGTCGCCCGATGTTCTGCTGATAGGTGCCGGCAAGACGCAGGAATTCCGGAATCTGCTGCAGTTTGCGCAGGGCGCGTCGCGGTGCGTTCTCCGCCGGATCCAGCGCCCGCAACAGGGCGCCGATTTCCTCCCAGCGGTTGCGGCTGATGTAAGTGGTCAGCGCCTGAATCAGGTAGCGCGGTTCGTCGAACTGTTGCCAGGCGCGCGCCGAAACCTGTGCGGCTTCGAGCGGCCCGGCCATGTTCAGCAGACGGATCAACGCATCGTAGTCGCCGATTTCGGCTTTGTCGGCGTCGATCAAACGGCGGAAGGCGACGATGGCCTGGCCGTCTTTCTGTTGCAGTTCAGCCAACTGGCCGGTCAGCCTCCAGTAGTCGACATCACTGTCGTTGCTCAGGCCGGCGCCGGCCTGGGCGCGTTCCAGCCACCTCAGGCCTTCGGCACCGCGCCCCTTGAGGAGCAGCATCACTGCGACTTTCAACGCACGCGGTGCGGTGATCTGGGCCGGGTCGGCAAACAGTCGTTGCCAGGCCAGGAGTGCGGTTTCGGTTTCGCCGGCGCGCTCGGCCAGTTCTGCCAGCAGTTCGAGGATTTCAGGGCGCGGGTTGCGTTGGCTCAGGCGCTCAAGGTAGGCAATCGCCGGCCGCGGCTCGCCGAGTCGCTCCTGAGCAGCGACCAGTTCTCGGATCAGGCGCATGTCTTGCGGCTTGCGGGCGATCTGGTAGTGCAGCGCCGGGATCAGTGCCGCATCATCGAAGAGGCCGGGGGCAAGGCGCAGTACGGCCTGCCAGGCATCGTCCTTCTGCGTGGCCTGGGCAACTTTAAGCCAGTTTTCCAGCGCCATCTGCGGGCGTTGCGTCCATTCGGCAACGCGTGCCAACCGTTCGCGCCAGGCCAGATCATCCGGTGCCTGGCGAACGGCCGCGCTGGCAACTTGCCAGGCATCTTCCAGCTTGCGGTTTTCGAGAAACACCTCGTAGCCTAGGGTGAAAATCTTGTCATCAAAGGCGATGCCCGGGCCGCGGGACTGGCCGGTCGCCGACACCTTCTGGAATTGCCCGTCGCCCCAGGCGCGGGCAACCTGCAGGGCCTGCCACTGTTGCATCAGAGACACCCGCAGCAACTTGCGGACATAACGGTCGGCGATGTCTGGCCGGCCGGCGGCACGGGCGAGGTTGGTCAGCAGCAGCAGGGTGTCGCTGTCCTCGGCGAGGTCGCCGAGTTCGCGCTCGCCCAGTTCGACGGCGGCCAGGGGCTGGTTACCGGACTGCAGGGCGCGCAGCGCCGCATGGAACAGGCGGCGGGAATCGCTGCGCTCGGTGCTGTTGTTGCGCGCGAGCAGGTAAAGCTCGGCGCAGCCACGATAGTCGCCGTTGGCCAAGGCCTCCTTGGCAGCGTGCTCGAACAGCGTGTTGGCGCGAGCGGGGTCGTTGATGCGCTGGGCGACGGCCTTGAACAGCTCGCCACCGAGATTGGGGTGGTTGTATTGATAGGCCTTGCTGGCGAGTTCGATCTGTTGCTCGACTGTCATCGGCTGGTCAGCCAGTTGTCGCATCTGCCGCAGCAAATCGAGGCGCATCTGCCGGCGCTCGTTGTCGGCCTTCACGGGCAGTTTGCGATATTCGAATTCCGAGATTTCGAACAAGACCCACAGGGCCTCGCCGTGGATGGTTGGTTCGCGGGTGTCCAGCGCCGGTTGCAGCGTGGCGCGGGCTTCTTCGATCTTGCCGATTTGCACCTGGCGGCGGGCAAGCAGCAGGCGCAGTTGCGGATTGTTCGGGTCGCTGCGCAGCAGGTTGGAGAGATAGGCCGCCGACAGCGCGGTATCGGGGTTGGCGGCGAGGCGACGCTCGAGATCGGTGCGCGGGTAGAGCAAGAACAGGGCAAGTCCGACGATCGCGGCGAGCAGCGCGATCAGCCAGACTGGCGCAAGGAAGGGGCGCTCAACGGCCCGGGCAGAGAATCTGGATCTGCGCGGCTGCATGAGCGTGGCGATAGTGTTGAACGGCAGCCTGCCCTTGTCGGGAAGTGCGGTGGGGGGTGAGTGACTGGCCATTCGTCCGGACCGAGCAGCCGGGCGGCATGCTCAGGCTAAACTCGAGCGGAACGTAGCCTTTCAGGGAAAAATTGAGGGCATTACCCTCAGCGCGCCAGTCGGCGAGACGAGCGTTAGCGTCCACCAGGCGCGGGCGCTCGATACCGGTTTCAGTGGTCGTTTCGAACCAGGTGCTGCCACCCGTCAGGTGCACGTAGCGCCCCTCCTGGCCATCGTTGTAGCCGGCGACGCCAGCTGCGTTGGCAAGTTGTGGCACAGCGCCGCTGACACGCAACGTGCGCAGGTCACCATTGCCCCGGATGCGCCAGCCGCCGTCTTCGCGGGCAATCGCCAAGTCGTGGAAGTCGCGTACCTTGAGCATGTATTCGGACGCGAACACCGGATGCAAGGCCTGCGTCTTTGTCCAGGAAAAGGCCTTGTGTAGCGCATTTAGCCCGGCGCGCTTGCTGGCGGAGTAGGTGTGATAGTAGATATCCACCGGCTTCAGGCGACGCGGTTTCTCGGTCATTTCGAAGCTTTCTATCACGCGCTCGAAACCGTAGTAGGGGCCACGCCAGAGATTGGTGTAGATGTTTTCGTTGGTGATCGGTGCGTAAACCTGCAGAAAGCCATCCTTTTCGATGCCGTGCGCGCCAACCGCAGTGAGCGATGGATATTCGCGGGTAATCGAGGTGTCACCGCCATTCATGTTCAGAAAACCCGCGTTGTCAGCGAGCTGCAGGGCTGCGGTGTCCGGCGCGGTATCGCCGGACCACAACAAGATACGCACGGGTTTGTCTGCCGGCGCCAAACGCTCGCGAATGTACGCCATTGAGCCAGTTATTTCCCGCCCGAGGTCAAAGCGATAGCCTGGAACATCGAGGTGGTAGTTTCCTTCGGCAAGGTTCTTGTTTTTTACAGCAGCATTTTTGTCGGCCCAGAAAGCTGTGTTCCAAACAAACGGATGCGAAAACGTATGGCTGGCGATTTCAACGTGCGGCAAGCGGAACATCTGCCGGGCAATCTCTTCCAGGCGCGGACTGAGCTTGGGATACAACCCATGCGCTGCCGTCTCCGCCTCGATGACTGACATGGTGGTCGGGATCCGATACTTTTCCAGAATCTCCTTCAGCAGCACTTCGGCCGCCAGCGGACTGCCCGGCAGTTCAGCCAGTGAAGGAAAACCATCGCCATCGATGTGCGAGAAGAAGAGTCGGCGACCATTCTCCGTAGTGATGTCGGGAACCGGTATCGATGGCAATTGCAGTGACTGTCGCAGGAAGGCAAAGGGGTCAATGACCCAGCGTGCCTGTTCAGAGGCGGGAATCTCGATCAGCGCAAACGGGTCAAGAATGAAGCCGCCCCAAGGCATCAAGGCGCCACCGAGATAGGCGTTGTTGTTCTGGTCCCGAAGTTCGATCAGCGGCGTGGCATCAACGGTGGTCGACGAAAATGGTGGAATTTCCGCGCGATTGGACTGAGGCTGAGATTCAAAGCCCAGCATCGGGTGTTTGCCTCGAATATCAAGGCGGCTGGGTGTGCCAGCGACGCTCGCGCGCAGGCCAAGCTTCTGAAGAAAATTGCGGTCCGGAGAAAAGCCAAGATCGCCGATGATGGCGATTGGGGTTTCCTGATCGATCCGGTCGATCAGCCATTTTCCATAAGGTCGGCCAAGGTTGTCGGGTATGCCCCCGGAAAACCAGGAGGCTATACCCGCGTAGCGATCCCCCCAGATTTGCTGCGGCAGTGGTTTTCGGACATCGGCAAATTCAACGACATAGCCCATGTGATTCAAAGGCATTTGCAAGAAACGGTGGGCGTTGGCGTAGTTCAAACCGGGTGATTCGCTGCTGTCATAGACCAGCAATACCCGCCGTGGCTGGACCTCAATGCTGCCAATGCCGATGCTTTCCAGTTTTGCGTCCGTGACCCAAGGAATAAATCCGAGTTCGCGGATTTTTCGGGCGGTTTCACGCGTGAGTTTGCGGTCGTGCGGTGCGACGTAGTCGATGGCGAGCACGGGAATGCCATCGCGTTCGCGGATGGTCTTCAATTGGCCGAGCAGCCAATCGCGATCAGCGGGCTTTACCGGTTCATAGCGCTTGCTGCCGGCGTTCCATCCCTGGTACAGGGATTCGGCGGCGACCATGAATACCTTGTCGCGAACCTGCGGCACGATTTCGAAGCCACGATTGAGAATCAGCTTGATGCCGGGGTAGCGGGCGTGCAGAGTTTCGATGACGCGGATCAGGCCGCGTTGCTGGGCGGCTTCGTCAAACTGTTTGGCGAGGCGGTAGGAATCCAGTGTGTCGAGAAAAAAACCGCGGTAACCCTTTTCCCAGAGCGGACCGACGACGCGCTCGGCGAAAAAGGCTGGCCACGCTTCCGGTGTCTGGTCGATGACGATTGAATTCCAGTCACCGTTGCGCGCCATTTGCCAGGCGGACGGAATGTCCTTGAAATAGGCGCGGGAAGCTTGTACTTCGGCAACCGAAACGTAGGCGAACAACTGGCTATCCGTGCGGGCATGGCGTTTCGGTTCGTGTCCGTGGTCGGGCTCAACGACGACGATGTCGAAAACGCGGAATTCCTTTAGCGGGATCGACTGCCCGTAATAGAGCGCGACCGCCGGCGCCTTCTGGGCAAAGGCGCTTGCGGTCAACACGAAAAACAGGAAAAAAAAGCGGAAAAGGGCCACGGTCGTCAAAAGTCGCTGAATGGCGACATTAAAACTTAAGTGCCCTTCCTGACCAAATGGTTTTCTTGTTATTTCGTGAAGTGTGTCACAAGACTGTGTCGCAGCAGCCGGGTGGCGGACCGCAACGGCCTAGTGCTCAGGAAATCGCCAGCATCCGGTCGAGCGCAAGTTTGGCGGCGGCCGTTTCGTGTTCCGGCACCTTGATCTGATTGACCACCTTGCCTTCGGCCAGATTTTCCAGTGTCCAGGCCAGGTGTTGCGGGTCGATGCGCTGCATCGTCGAACACATACAGATCGTGGTCGCCATGAACTGGACAATCTTTTCCTGCGGCAGCACTTCCTTGGCCAGGCGATCAACGAGGTTCAGTTCGGTGCCCACCAACCAGCGTGTGCCGCCAGGGGCTTCCTTGATGGTTTTGACAATGTGCTCGGTCGAGCCGACGTAGTCGGACGCAGCGCAGACCTCGAAATTGCATTCCGGGTGGGCGATGACCTTGCCTTCCGGAAACTTGGCACGGAAGGCGTCGATGTGCGACTTCTGGAACATCTGGTGTACCGAGCAGTGGCCCTTCCACAGCAGGATGCGCGCCTTCTTGATCTGCGCGGGCGTCAGGCCGCCCATTTCTAGGTCGGGATCCCAGACGACCATCTCGTCCATCGGGAAGCCCATATTGTGGCCGGTCCAGCGGCCTAGGTGCTGGTCGGGGAAGAACAGCACCTTGGGGCGGCGCTCGAAGGCCCACTTGGCGATGGTGCCGGCATTCGACGAGGTGCACACGATGCCGCCATGGTCGCCGCAGAAGGCCTTCAGGTCGGCGGCCGAATTGATGTAGGTGACCGGCGTGACTTCTTCTTCGGCGTTGAGCACTTCGTTCAGTTCGCGCCAGCAGCGTTCGACCTTGGCCAGGTTGGCCATGTCGGCCATCGAGCAGCCGGCGGCGAGGTCGGGCAGGATGGCGATCTGGTTCGGCGCGGTCATGATGTCGGCGACTTCGGCCATGAAATGCACGCCGCAGAAAATGACGTATTCGGAATCGGTCTGCGAGGCGAGGCGCGACAGTTTCAGCGAATCGCCGGTCAGGTCGGCGTATTGATAGACGTCGGCACGCTGGTAGTGGTGGCAGAGGATGACGGCCTTCTTGCCGAGCTTGGCGCGGGCGGCGCGGATGCGCTCGTGGCAGGCCTCGTCGGAGAGGGCGTTGAACGGATCGAAGGAGATGGTCGCTGTTTGCATGCTGTACTCTGAAAATTGGCCGTTTTTTCGGGTTGACCGCAGAAGTGCTAATGCTGCGTATTATCCCTGAATCCAGGGTAGCCCGGCTTTGCGCCAGCCGCCGATATTGCCCCGGTGGCCGTTGGCATCCTTGTCGCCTTCAAACCCCTCGAGGACGTTGTAGCAGTTGGCGTAGCCGGCTTCGGTAGCGGCTGTCGCCGCACCGATGGAGCGTACGCCGCTGCGGCAGAGGAAGATGACCAGCGATTCCGGATCGACCTGGCGCTTCAGTTCGGTGACGAAATTGGGATTGCGCACGCCGCCCGGATACTGGTTCCATTCGATCTCGACCGCGCCCGGGATTCGGCCGACCCAATCCCACTCGGCGCGGGTGCGCACATCGACCAGCTTGGCGCCCGGCGCCAGTTGCAGCAGCGTGTATGCCTCCTGCGGCGTCAGTTCGCCTTGGTAGGGGCGGTTCAGGGCTTCCGCGCGTTCGCGGGCCAGGTTCAGGGTGTCGCTTAACTTTCCCATAATCTCGGGCTGCTAAAATTCAAGGCCGCTAGTATAGGACAGACCCCCATGACCGACGCAGTTCCCGATATCCCTCCGGTTGACGCCGCCGAGCGTGGCGCGCTGGCGCAACGCGCCACCTGGGTCAGTGTCGCCGTCAATCTGGTGATGACCATCGCGCAGATCATTGTCGGCTGGCTGGCGCATTCGCAGTCGCTGATTGCGCACGGCCTGCATTCCTTTTCCGATCTCCTGTCCGACTTTCTGGTGATCTGGGCCAGCCGGCAGAGCGCGCATCCGGCGGACGAGGCGCATCCCTATGGCCATGCGCGGGTCGAGACGGCGGCGACGCTGGTGCTGGGTAGCTCGCTGATGCTGATCGGTGGCGGCATCCTCTGGGAGTCCGGCATGCGCCTACAACACGTCGATGTCCTGCCCGCTGTCGCCATGTCGGCTTTCTGGGTGGCCGTGGTCACGGTCATTGCCAAGGAAGCCTTGTATCGCTACCTGATCGCCGTCGGAGAACGTCTGCGCTCCCAGTTGCTCATCGCCAATGCCCTGCACACCCGAGCCGATGCCGCGTCGGCGCTGGTGGTCGTGGTCGGTATCGGGGGCGCCCTGCTCGGCTGGGCCTTTCTCGATCTGCTGGCCGCCGCGCTGATGGGCTTCATGATCCTGCGCATGGGCGCCGAACTGGCCTGGGGGGCGCTCAAGGAGCTGATCGATACCGGCCTAGATGAAACGCAGGTGGCGGCGATCCGCGAAACCCTGCTGGCGACGCCCGGCGTGCGCGGGCTGCATGAGTTGCGGACCCGGCGCATGGCGCATCAGGCACTGGTTGATGCGCATGTGCAGGTCGATCCTCGGATCAGTGTTTCCGAAGGGCATCGCATTGCCGAATCGGCGCGGGCCCGCGTCCTGCGCCAGCATCCGGAGGTGCTCGATGTGCTGGTGCATATCGATCCCGAGGATGATCTCGATCCGGATGGCGCGGCTATCCGTCTGCCCGGGCGCAGCGCAGTGCTCACCTCGCTGGCACCGTTGCTCGCCGGGTTGCCGGCGCCGGAAAAGATCGTGCTGCACTATCTGGGCGGCCAGATCGAGGTCGAGGTCTTCTTTGGCGCCCAGGCATTGGCCGGCGTCGCGGATGCGGGCGGGATCGAGTCGCGACTGTCAGAGGCGCTCAAGGTGCATCCGCAAATACGCTCCTTGTCTGTGCATGCCTTGGTTGCACCAAAATAGTGCATTCTGGCCTGCTGTTTGCACAATAGCGGTGCGCTCGTTCTTTGTATCTTCCGTTTATCTCGTTGTGGCAGAATAGATAGTCTGTTCGCCGGCGATTGGCATAGGACTTGCTAAATTCCCTGCGCTGCGATTTTTGATTCTCGCCGGATCCGCCGGCAACCTGTTTTCTTAGGAGACTAACGCTTATGGCAACCCCGCAAGACGTGATGAAGATGGTCAAGGAAAACGACGCCAAGTTCGTCGATTTCCGTTTCACCGATACCCGTGGCAAGGAACAACACGTCACCGTGCCGATTTCGCACTTCGACGAAGACAAGTTTGAAAGCGGCCACGCTTTCGACGGCTCCTCCATCGCTGGCTGGAAGGGTATCCAGGCCTCCGACATGCTGCTGATGCCGGACCCGAACACCGCCTACGTCGACCCGTTCTTCGACGAAACCACCGTCGTCCTGACCTGTGACGTCGTTGATCCGGCCGACGGCCGTGGCTACGACCGCGACCCGCGCTCCATCGCCAAGCGCGCTGAAGCCTACCTGAAGTCCTCCGGCATTGGCGACACCGCCTACTTCGGTCCGGAACCCGAATTCTTCATCTTCGACGGCGTCGAATGGTCCGTCGACATGTCCGGCTGCTCGCTGAAGATTCACTCTGCCGAAGCCGCCTGGAATTCCGGCGAGCGTAACGAAGGCAATGGCGCCACCGGTCACCGTCCGGCCGTCAAGGGCGGTTACTTCCCGGTTCCGCCGGTCGACAGCCTGCACGACATCCGTTCGGCCATGGTCCTGACCCTGGAAGCCCTGGGCGTGCCGGTTGAAGTTCACCACCACGAAGTGGCCAACGCTGGTCAGTGCGAAATCGGTACCAAGTTCAGCACGCTGGTTCAGCGCGCCGACTGGACCCAGATCCAGAAGTACGTGACCCACAACGTCGCGCACCAGTACGGCAAGACTGCCACATTCATGCCGAAGCCGATCGTTGGCGACAACGGTTCGGGCATGCACGTTCACCAGTCCGTCTGGAAGGACGGCAAGAACCTGTTCGCCGGTGACCAGTACGCTGGCCTGTCCGAACTGGCCCTGTTCTACATCGGCGGCATCATCAAGCACGCCAAGGCCCTGAACGCGATCACCAACCCGGGTACCAACTCCTACAAGCGTCTGGTCCCGCACTACGAAGCCCCGGTCAAGCTGGCCTACTCCGCCAAGAACCGTTCTGCTTCGATCCGTATCCCGTTCGTTGCCTCGACCAAGGCCCGTCGTATCGAAACCCGCTTCCCGGATCCGATCGCCAACCCGTACCTGTGCTTCGCCGCCCTGCTGATGGCTGGTCTGGACGGTATCCAGAACAAGATCCACCCGGGCGATCCGGCCGACAAGAACCTGTACGACCTGCCGCCGGAAGAGGATGCAAAGATCCCGACCGTCTGCGCCTCCCTCGAAGAAGCGCTGGCTTCCCTGGACAAGGATCGCGAGTTCCTGACCAAGGGCGGCGTCTTCTCCAATGACTGGATCGATGCCTTCATCGCCCTGAAGATGGACGAAGTCAACAAGGTTCGCATGACGACCCACCCGGTCGAATTCGATCTGTACTACAGCTGCTGATCGACAGCGAAATGAAAAAAGGGCGGGTTTCCCGCCCTTTTTTTGTCCACGAATTCTTGAGAAGGACGTTTAGTCCGTTAAACTCCAAGCGCTATTCAGGATAGATGACGATGACCCGACGCCTTGCCGCATTGCTGATTTCCACGCTGGCCTTACCCGCTTCCGCACAGACCATCTACAAGTGTGTCGACAGCGCGGGCGGCACGCTGATTTCGAACAGCCGGGTAGACAAGAATTGCAAGGCCATCGTCACCGGAGCGGAAAACGCCATGCCGGCGCCAGCGCAGCCGGCAGCGCGGGCGCCACGCCCGCCCGCTGCCGCAGCCAATCCGACGCCAGCCGGCTTCCCGAAGGTTGAGGAAGGGGCGCAGAAGGCGCGTGACAATGATCGTCGACATATCCTTGAGCAGGAGATGGCCGGCGAACAGCGTAGCCTGGACCTGGCGAAAAAGGATCTGGCCGAGCAGGAATCGCAGCGCGGAGGCAGTGCCGACCGGCTGGTGCCTTACCGTGAGCGCGTCGGCCAGCACGAGCGCAATATCCAAGCGATCCAGCGCGAGCTGACCAATCTCAAGTAGTTGCGCCGTAACGGCGCTTTGATTCGGGGCGCTGCGGCGCCCTTTTCAATTTTTGCCGATGCTCAGGCGCGTACCTTGTACCAGGCCGCATAGAGCGCCGGCAGGAAAAGCAGGGTCAGGGCGGTGGCGACAATCAGGCCGCCCATGATGGCGACGGCCATCGGCCCGAAAAAGTCGTTGCGCGACAGCGGAATCATCGCCAGGACGGCTGCCGCCGCAGTCAGCACGATGGGCCGGAAGCGGCGGACCGTTGATTCGACAATGGCTTCGCGCCGATGCTTGCCGGCGGCGAGATCCTGTTCGATCTGGTCCACCAGGATCACCGAGTTGCGCATGATCATCCCGAACAGCGCGATGGTGCCCAGCAGCGCCATGAAGCCGAAGGGCTGGTTGAACACGAGCAGGAAGAGGGCGATGCCGATCAGCCCCAGCGGTGCGGTCAGCAGCACCATCAGTACCCGCGACACACTCTGCAACTGGATCATCAGGATGGTGATCACCGCCAGCACGAACAGTGGCAGGCCGGCCATGACCGAGCCGGAACCCTTGGCCGACTCCTCAACCGAACCGCCAATGGCAATCCGGTAGCCGGCCGGCAGCTGCTGCTGGATTTCGTCGATGGCGGGCTGCAGCTGGCCGACGACGGTCGCCGGCTGCGTGTGGCCGTAGAGGTTGGCGCGGACGGTGATGGTCGGCAGGCGATCGCGGCGCCAGATCAGCCCCGGTTCGAACACATGCGCCAGTGTCGCCACCTGCGACAGCGGCACGCTTTTGCCGCTGCGGGTCGGCAGCGACAGGTCGGCAAGTGATGCGAGGCGGGTGCGTTCGGCTTCGTCGCCGCGCAGGACGACGTCGATGCTCTTCTCGCCTTCGCGATAACTGGTGACTGCCAGGCCGTTGAGGGCCATGTTCAGCGTGCTGGCGATGTCCTGGCTGGAGATGCCGAGCAGGCGTGCCTTGTCTTGGTCGATGTCGATACGGACCGCCTTGGAGAGTTCGTTCCAGTCAAAATTGACATTGCTCAGCGCGCTGACGCCGCGCATGGCAGCGGCCACCTTCTCGGCGGCGGCGCGCAATTGCTGCACGTCCTCGCCGGAAACCCGGTACTGCACCGGGTAGCCCACCGGCGGGCCGTTCTCGATCCGGCTGATATTGGCGCGTGCGGCGTAATCGCCGGTTTCGAACAGTTTTATGAGTCGACCGCGCAAGGCCTCGCGTGCTTCGACACTGCGCGTCAGAATGACGAACTGCGCGACATTGGTGGCCGGTAGCTGCTGGTCGAGGCCGAGATAGTAGCGGGGGGAGCCGGAGCCGATGTAGGCGAGACTGTGTTCGAACTGGTCGAACTGCGCCTTGTCCTCGGCTAGCCAGGCCTCGAGACGGCGGGCTTCGCGGTCGATGGCGGTGATCGAGCTGCCCTCCGGCAGGCGGAGTTCGATATTAAGTTCCAGACGTGTCGAATTGGGAAAAAACTGCTTTTGCACCTTGCTCATGCCGACGATGGATAGCGCGAACAGGAGAACGGTGACGCCAATCACCAGCCAGCGGTGCGCCACACACCAGGCGACCAGCGTGCGGAAGCGGCGGTAGAAGGCGGTGCCATAGACATCATGGTCCTCGGCGTGCGCCGGGCCGTTGAGACCAAGGCGCTCAAGCAGTGCCGCCAGTCGCGGGGCGCTGCGGGCCAGCCGGCCGGGGCTGCGGGCTGCCCGCGGGTCGGGCAAGAGTTTGTAGCCTAGCCAGGGAATAGCGACCACGGCCGCCAGCCAGGAGATGAGCAGGGCAATGGCGTTGATCTGGAAGAAGGCGAAGGCGTATTCGCCGGTGGCTGACTTGGCAAGCGCAATGGGAATGAAACCGGCGACGGTGACCAGCGTGCCGGAGAGCATCGGGCCGGCGGTGCTGGTGTAGGCGAATGAGGCGGCGCGCGTCCGCTCCCAGCCTTGCTCCATCTTCACCCACATCATCTCGACGGCGATGATCGCGTCGTCAACCAGCAGGCCGAGCGCCAGCACCAGCGCACCGAGCGACACCTTGTGCAGACCAACGTTGAAGAAGTCCATGGCGAGAAAGGTGGCAGCGAGGACCAGCGGAATCGAGATGGCGACGACCATGCCGGTACGCAGACCGAGGCTGATGAAAGTGACCAGCAATACGACGATGACCGCCTCGGCCAGCGCCTGCACAAACGCCTGAATGGAGCGTTTGACGGCGTCCGGCTGGCTGGCGGATTCGCCGATGTCGACGCCGACCGGGAGATCGCGCTGAATACTGGCGATGCGCTGGCGCAAATCCTTGCCGAGCTGGATGATGTCGCCGCCGCGCACCATCGAGACGCCGATGGCTAATGCCGGCTTGCCGCTGTATCTGACCTGGGTGGCCGGCGGATTGACGGTGCCGCGATAGACGCGGGCGATGTCGCCGAGGCGGAAGCTGCGGCCATTGCTGCGAATCAGCGTGTCGGCGACCGCCTGCACGCTGTCGAAGGCGCCGAGGCTGCGAATCTGTATCCGATCGCTGTCGGTCTCGAAAAAGCCGGCGCCGGCGACGGCGTTCTGCTGCGCCAGTGCCTGCATGATGCTGGCCGGGTCGATGCCCAGCGTTGCCAGTTTGGCATTGGCCAGATCGACATAGATTTTCTCGTCCTGAATGCCGAAGATCTCGACCTTGCCCACGTTGGGCACGCGCAGCAGTTCATCGCGGATGCGCTCGGCCTGGTCCTTGAGTTGCGGGTAATCGAAGCCTTCTGCGGTCAACGCGTAAATGTTGCCCAAAACGTCACCGTACTCGTCGTTGAAGAACGGCCCCTGAACGCCCGCGGGCAAGGTGTGGCGGATGTCGCCGACCTTTTTGCGCACCTGGTAGAAGATTTCCGGGACTTGCGCCGGGGGTGTGCTGTCGCGGGCGACGAACAGCACGGTCGATTCACCCGGGCGGGAGTAGCTCGAAACGCGCTCGATACCCGGGGTTTCCTGCAGCTTGCGCTCGATGCGGTCAGTCAGTTGCTGCTCGACCTGACGCGCCGTGGCGCCCGGCCAGAAGCTGCGGATCACCATCAGCTTGAAGGTGAACGGCGGGTCTTCGGCCTGGCTCAGACGACCGTAAGCAACAACGCCCATCAGTGCGATGGCAAAAAGGAAGTAGCCGACCAGCGTGCGGTGGTGCAGCGTCCAGTCGGAGAGGTTGAAGCGATGGCTCACGATTCAGCGCTGACGGTCGGCCGGGGTCACGGGGCGCGTCTGCACCGCCTCACCATCGACCAGGCGGCTGGCGCCGGTGACGACCACCGCTTCGCCGGCCTGCAGGCCGCTGGCAATCTCGGCGCCATCCTCGCGGAAGCGCACAACCGTTACCGGCCGGCTGGCGACCTTGCCATCCTGTACAACGCGCACCAGCGGGCCGTGGCCGGCATCGATAACCGCGCTCAAGGGCACCAGCAGTTGCTGGCCGGGTGTGACATCGAGCAGCACGCGCGCGGTCATGCCGAGGCCGAGGCTGGCGGGGGCGTCGATGATGCGGATTCGGGCGGCGTAAGTGCGGGTGCTGGCGTCAGCCGCCGGAGAAAGTTCGCGCAGCGCACCGCGCAACAGCGTGTCCGGTTGCGCCCAGATCTGGATGGCGATCTGTTTGGCGGCCCGCAATTCGGCGACCCGGGATTCCGGAACGGCGATCGCTACTTCCTTTTCTTCGGGGCGGGCCAGTAGCATCACGGGTTGCCCGGCGGCGACGACCTGACCGGCTTCGGCGAGCACGGCGGTGACGATGCCTGCGTGTTCACTGCTCAGCGTGCCGTAGCGGCTCTGGTTGGCGCTGATTTCACTTTGCGCGCGCGCCTGGGCCAGCCGACCCTTGGCGGCGTTGTAGGCATTGTCCTTGGCGTCGAAGGCGGCCTGGCTGACGAATTTGCGCGCCAGCAGGCCAGCCTGCCGCTCGCGCTCGCTACGCGCCGTGGCGTAATCGCTCTCGGCGGCACTCAGCTGGGCCTGCGCGGCATGGGCGGCCAGTTGCAGATCGGCGGGGTCGAGGCGGGCCAGCGCCTGGCCGGCGCTGACACTGGTGCCGGTATCGACCAGGCGTGCCGCGATCTTGCCGCCGACGCGAAAGGCGAGATCGATTTCGTGCCGGGCGCGGACTTCGCCGTTGAAGACGGCATGGCTGGCCGGCGCCGGGGCCGCGGGCTGGACCAGCACGACACGCGCAGCCGGCGGTGGGGCTTCGCTGCCGCGACAACCGGCCAGTGCGACACCGAGTGTGGCAAGGGCAAAGAAGGTAAGGGGGCGGCGACAGGGCATGGCGGCGAACTCGCGGGGCAATCGCCGCATGATAATGAACGATTGGTCAGTAAGGCAAGTGATGCCGCCAGCGGGCGGGTGAGTGGTTACAATGTCCGCCATGGACATTACCCACCCCGCCTTCTCCGGCCTCGATCTGCTGGCCTCGGCCGTGCTCCTGATCGACGATCAGCAACTGATCCGCTACGTCAATGCCTCGGGTGAAAACCTGCTGGCGATCAGTAGCCGCAGCGTCATCGGCAAGCCGCTCGGCGCCATCTGTACCTGTTCGGCAACGCTGCAGTCGGCACTGGACAACGGGCTCGCCAACAACTGGGGCTACACCGGGCAGAACATCGAGCTCAAGCGCCAGGATGGCCAGGTGCTGCATCTCAACTGCACGGTGACGCCGCTGCGTCCGGATGTCGCTGCCGGCGTGCGCCTGCTGCTGGAATTGCAGCCGATCGAGCACCATCTCGCCGCCACGCGCGAGGAAAGATTGATCGAGCAGCAGCAGGCCAGCCGGGAACTGATCCGCAATCTGGCGCATGAAATCAAGAATCCGCTGGGTGGAATCCGCGGCGCTGCCCAGTTGCTGGAACACGAATTGAGCAATCCATCGCTCAAGGAATACACCCAGGTCATCATCAAGGAGGCCGACCGCCTGCAGGACCTGATGCAGCGTCTGCTGACGCCGCACCGGACGATGCTGCCGACGACGGTGAATATCCACGAAATCCTGGAGCGGGTGCGCAGCCTGCTGACGGCGGAGTTTCCGGGGTCGCTGCAAATCCGCCGCGACTACGACACCAGCCTGCCGGAGCTGGTCGGTGATCGCGAACAGTTGATCCAGGCGGTACTTAATATTGCGCGCAATGCGGCGCAGGCGATGGCCGGCGAGGGCGAAATCGTTCTGCGGACGCGCGCCCTGCGTCAGGTGACGCTGGCCAAGAAGCGTTATCGGGTGGCGATGGAAATCATGGTGGTCGACAACGGCCCGGGAATTCCGGAGAGCATTCGCGAACGGATGTTCTATCCGCTGGTGTCGGGGCGAGATGGCGGCAGCGGGCTGGGGCTGACCATTGCCCAGAACTTCATCCAGCACCACCACGGCACCATCGACTGTATCAGTCGCCCCGGATACACGGCCTTTACGCTGCGGCTGCCGGTGGAATCCGCCACTCGGGCATGACGATTGCTTTGTAAGGACTCATTGCCACGACTGTATGAGCCAAAACGCCATGAAACCTGTCTGGATCGTCGATGACGACCGCTCCATCCGCTGGGTGCTCGAGAAAACACTGTCCCGCGAGGGGATTCCGTTCAAGAGTTTCGCCTCGGCCACCGAAGCCATTTCCCAGCTCGAATTGGGGGTTGAACCGCCGCAAGTGCTGCTTTCCGACATCCGGATGCCCGGTCAGTCGGGTCTGGAACTGCTGCAGGAGGTAAAAACCCGACATCCGGCCGTGCCGGTCATCATCATGACCGCCTATTCGGATCTGGAAAGCGCCGTCGCGGCATTCCAAGGCGGCGCCTTCGAGTACCTGCCCAAGCCTTTCGATGTCGATCAGGCGGTCGAGCTGATCCGACGGGCGATTGATGAATCAATGCACCAAACTGGTGCGGCAGAGGAAGAGGGCCTGGTGCCCGAGATTCTCGGGCAGGCGCCGGCGATGCAGGAGGTTTTCCGCGCTATCGGTCGCCTTGCCCTGTCGCATGCGACCGTGCTCATTACGGGTGAGTCGGGTTCCGGCAAGGAGTTGGTGGCGCGTGCCTTGCATCGCCACAGTCCGCGGGCCGACAAGCCCTTCATCGCCATCAACACCGCGGCAATCCCGAAAGATCTGCTGGAGTCCGAGCTTTTTGGTCACGAGCGCGGGGCTTTCACCGGTGCACAGGCGCAGCGCCGTGGGCGCTTTGAGCAGGCCGAGGGCGGCACGCTGTTTCTGGATGAAATCGGTGACATGCCGTCAGAGCTGCAAACCCGGTTGCTGCGCGTGCTGTCCGATGGGCATTTTTACCGGGTTGGCGGTCATTCACCGATCAAGGCCAACGTCCGTGTCATTGCGGCGACGCATCAGCATCTCGAAACCCGGGTCAAGGATGGCCTGTTCCGTGAGGATTTGTTCCATCGTCTGAACGTCATCCGCATCCGCCTGCCGGCCTTGCGCGAGCGGCGCGAGGACATTCCGCTGTTGACCCGCCACTTCCTGCAGAAGAGCGCGCGCGAGTTGGGCGTCGAAAGCAAGCGTCTGTCGGAAGCCGCGCTGAAGTATCTGTCCGGGCTTGATTTTCAGGGCAACGTCCGGCAGCTGGAAAACCTTTGCCACTGGCTGACCGTGATGGCGCCGGGGCAGCAGGTCGAGGTCGGCGATTTGCCGGGCGAGCTGCGCGAGGCAGCGCCGGTAGCGCTGGCCACGGATTGGGAAAGCGCCCTAGAAGGCGAGGTCGATCGCCTGCTCGGGCGAGGAATTGCCGATGTTCATGGCGTGCTGACGCAGACCTTCGAGCGCATCCTGATTTCGCGGGCCCTGGCGCATACCGGCGGTCGCCGAATCGAAGCGGCGCAGGCGCTGGGTATCGGCCGTAACACCATCACTCGCAAGATTGCCGAACTGGGGATCGACGGCGGCAAGGAACCGCTGGCTGAATAGGACGTCAGGCATCGCCAGCATCACGCTTCGGTGATATCGTTGTCATCATCTCTCCCGGTTTTGGGACAAAGACAATGAATGAAGGCTTGCCACGCGAACAGATTGCCGCCGGTGCCGAGGTGTTCCGCTTCGGTGAACCCGGAAATTCGGCCTATGTCGTCGAATCGGGTCGGGTCGAGGTGCTGGCTGCGGACGGCCGGCCTCTGGCGCAACTGGGGGTTGGTGCGCTCTTCGGCGAGGTAGCTCTGCTTGACCAGCAGGCACGCACCGCAACGGTGCGTGCACTGGAGCCGACCACGCTGCTGCGAATCGAGCGTGATCACGTCCAGTCTCTGCTCAAACGGGCCGATCCGGTCATCCGCCACCTCCTGAGCTTGCTGCTGGCGCGCTTCCGCAGTGCTTATCCGGGGGCGATGACGGCACCCGCGCCCGGCTCGCAGGCGCCGGATCAGGAAGCAGCCCTGCGGACACTGATGCTTACCCGCGATCTCGATTACGGTTTGGCGCACGGCCAGCTTGAATTGTTCTATCAGCCGCTGATCGGCTTTGCCCAGCGTAATCTGCTCGGCTTCGAAGCCTTGGTCCGCTGGCGGCATCCGGTGCTGGGGATGATCATGCCGATGGAGTTCATCGGCATGGCTGAAAAAACCGGTCTCATTCACCAGCTTGGGCAGTGGGTACTGCAGCAGGCACTGGCCGATTGGGCGCAACTGCGCAGCTTCTGCCATCCGGCGGCGGGGTTGCCGGCCTTCATCAGCGTTAATCTGTCGGCGCCCGAGCTGAGTGCGCCAGCCATCGTCGCTCAGGTGCGAGATCTGTTGAATCGTTATGACATCCCGCCTCGCGAACTGAAAATCGAACTGACCGAAACCGTCATCATCGAGGACCGCGAGGCCGTTGGTAACGTGCTGGAGCAACTGTCGGCGCTGGGTGTGGCGATTGCGCTGGATGATTTCGGGACCGGTTATGCCGGCCTCGATACCGTCAAGTCGCTGCCGATTGCCTGTCTGAAAATCGACAAGACCTTCGTTCAGGACATCGGCCAGTCGCTGCGCAGTTACGAAATCGTCCAGAGCGCGATCCAGCTGGCGCTGTCGTTGGGCTTGACGACGATTGCCGAGGGCATCGAGGACGAAGACACCGCGAACCGTCTCAGCGAAATGGGCTGTGGCGTGGCGCAGGGCTACCATTTTGCGCGGCCGATGCCGCTGGCGGACGTCGCCGGCTGGCTGGCGGACGCTGCGGCCAGCGGGCGCGTGCATCCCTGACCGTTTCGGGGGGCTGCGGCATCGTCTGCGGTCAACCCGAAAAACTGGCTAAAATCCGGCATGCCCCTGATTGATCCCGTTCGTATCAAGACCCTGCTCGGGCCGCTGGCCGGGCGTTTCGACGTCGATGCGCTGGACGAAGTCGACTCCAGCAGCAGCGAGTTGTCGCGGCGTGCCGATCAGGGCGCGCCCGCCGGCAGCGTCCTCGTTGCCGACCGGCAAACCGCCGGTCGTGGCCGCCGCGGACGCCACTGGCTGTCGGCGCCGCAAGACAGCCTGACTTTTTCCGTGCTCTGGCGTTTTTCCGGTCCGCCCGGCCGCCTCAGCGGCCTGTCGCTGGCCGTCGGCGTCGCCCTCGCCCGTGCCTTGCAGCAACTGGGCGCTGAACGCGTCTGTCTGAAGTGGCCGAATGACGTGTTGCTGGCTGGCAACGATGGCTTTGCCAAGCTGGCAGGAATTCTGATCGAACTGAGTTGCGACCGGCGCGGTAGCACCGCGATCGTTGGCATCGGACTGAATTTGCGGCCGCCCGAAAACCTGCCTCAACAAATGAATACGCAAGCCGCCGCCGGGCTGGCGCAGGCGATGGGGAGCGTGCCTGAGCGGCATCTGCTGCTGGCGGCCATCCTGCAAGAGTTGCTGGCAGTCTTTGACGTCTTTGCGGCCGAAGGCTTTGTTGGCCTCAGGGCTGCGTGGCAGGAGTTTCATGCCTGGCAGAATCAGCCGTTGCGCATCCTTGACGAGCAGGCGCCGGAACTGACGGGCATCTGCCGCGGCGTCGATGCCGATGGCAGTCTGCTTCTTGAAACCTCCGCCGGCCTGCGCAGTATTCACGCCGGTGACGTCAGTCTGCGGCGGCTGTGATGGCGCCTGTGCTCTGCATCGATAGCGGCAACAGCCGTATCAAATGGGGATTGGCCTCCGCTAACAGCTGGCTGGCGCGCGGTGCGCTGGCTCACGATGCGGTAGCCCAACTTGCCCAGGCTTTGCAAGATCATCCAGTGCCTGCTCGCGTGCTGATCGCCAATGTCGCCGGCGCGCAGGCTCTGGCCGCCATTCATGCGGTGCTGGCAGGTATAAAGCTGGCTCCGAATCCGATTGTCGAGGTCCGTGCCGAGGCAGTGCGCGCCGGTGTGCGTAACGGCTATCGCGAGCCCGGCCGGCTGGGTGTCGATCGCTGGTGTGCGCTGATTGGTGCGCGGGCGCAGGTGTTGGGGGCGGCGCTGGTGGTGATGGCGGGCACCGCAACGACGGTGGATACCTTGACGGCGGACGGGCTGTTTCGCGGTGGCCTGATCCTGCCCGGCATCGACTTGATGCGCCGCTCACTGGCGCGCGACACAGCCGGCCTGCCGTTTGCCGACGGACAGCATCAGCCGTGGCCGCAATGCACCGATGATGCGATTGTGACGGGCATTCTTGAGGCGCAGGCCGGAGCTATCGAGCGCGCCTGGCGTCGCCTCAACGATCCAGCAGCGCCTTGCCTGCTTTCTGGCGGCGCGGCCGGACGCCTCGCCGGCCTGCTTGATCTGCCGGTCCAGGCGGTCGAGGATTTGCCGCTCGAAGGCTTGCGCGTGCTGGCCGGAGAAATCTGAGGCCGCCTTCGAAGAATCCGGCTTGAATTAAGCCGGATGAGCGGTGACAATCTGTCGTCATCAAGTCCAGCCCGGGAGCGTCCATGTTCGATCCGGTAATCAACAGCCTGCCGGCATTTGCCGGTTTCTTCGCGACGGCGGTCGCCCTGCTCGCCGGTTTTCTGCTGCTTTATGTCCTGGTCACGCCCTACAACGAGCTGACCCTGATCCGTAACGGCAACGAGGCGGCGGCCATCAGCCTGGCCGGCGTCATCATCGGCTTCGCGCTGCCCATCGCGGTCTCGGTCGCGGTCAGCCACAATCTCTACGCCATGATCGGCTGGGGCGTTGTCGCCGGCATCGTGCAGTTGCTGGCCTATGTCGCGGCGCGGCTGGCGCTGCCGCAAATCAATCACAACATCCCGCAGGGCAAGGTCGCCTCGGGGATCTTTCTGGCATCACTTTCCGTGGGCGTCGGCATCCTGAACGCCGGTTGCATCATCTGATCAAGAGGAGCGAGTCATGGCACTGATGGATTTCATCAAGAAACAGTTTATCGACATCCTGCAATGGACCGAGGAGAGCGACGGCACGCTCGCCTGGCGTTTCCCGATGGCGGAAATGGAAATCCAGAACGGCGCCAGCCTGACGGTTCGTGAGTCGCAGATGGCGATGTTCGTAAATGAAGGCACGGTCGCCGATGTTTTCGGCCCCGGCATGTACAAGCTCAATACCCAGACGCTGCCGGTCCTGACCTACCTGAAGAACTGGGACAAGCTCTTCGAGTCGCCCTTCAAGTCCGATGTCTATTTCTTCTCGACGCGGACCCAGCTTGACCAGAAATGGGGCACGCCGAACCCGATCACCATTCGTGACAAGGATTTCGGCATCGTCCGCATGCGCGCCTTCGGCATCTACTCGTATCACCTGAGTGACCCGAAGGCTTTCTACCAGAAGATTTCCGGTACCCGCGCCAGCTATACCCGTGAGGAACTGGAAGGCCAACTGCGCAACAGCATGGTCGCCGGCATGACCGATCTCTTCGGGGAGTCGGGGGTTGCATTCATCGACATGGCCGGTAACCAGGACGAGTTCGGCAAGGCGATGATGGTCAAGATGACGCCGACGTTTGCCGAGTATGGTCTGACGCTGGATTCGCTGGTGGTGCAGAACGTCTCACTGCCGGAAGAACTGCAGAAGATCCTCGACCAGAAGATCGGCATGAACATGATCGGCGACATGCAACGCTTCACGCAGTATCAGGTGGCCAATGCCATCCCCGAGGCGGCTCGCAACGAAGGCGGCATGGCCGGCATGGGCGTTGGCCTGGGCGCCGGTGTCGGGTTCGGCCAGGTCATGGGGCAGGCGATGGCGTCGGCGATGCAGCCGGCTGCTCCCACTGCTACGGCGCCCGCTGCGGCGGCGCCGGTCACCGCCGGTGGCGTGTCGGCGGACGAGGTCGTGGCGACGCTCGAGAAGCTGCACGGCCTTGTCGAAAAAGGCATTCTCAGCCAGCTTGAGTTCGACGCCAAGAAGGCCGAATTGCTCAAAAAATTGAGTTGACCGCAGCCGCGTGGCGCTGACCGCCTCCTGTCCTTCCTGTGGGGCCCCTGTCGTCTTCAAGTCGGCAGGGTCGGTGTTTGCTGTCTGCGAATACTGTCAGAGCACGCTGGTCCGTCACGATCAGGCGCTGGAAGACATCGGCAAGATGGCGGCGCTGGTCGAGGACCGCTCGCCGTTGCAGATTGGTGCCGAGGGCAGCTACAAGGGCGTGCATTTCGCGCTGATCGGGCGCATCCAGATCCGCTATAGCCAGGGGGTCTGGAACGAGTGGCATATCATGTTCGATGATATGCGAACAGCTTGGCTGTCAGAGGCGGCAGGTGAGTACGTGCTTACATTCATCAAGCACGTCGGCGAGGAGTTGCCAGCATTCGACAGCCTGAAGGTGGGGCAGCGTTTCGTCTTGGCGGGTGCGCCGTGGACGGTGTTCAACATCGAGCAGGCCGAATGCATCGCCGGGCAGGGCGAGTTGCCGTTCAAGGTCGGTGCCGGCTATCCGGTCAATACGGTTGATTTGCGGGGTGGTGTCGGCGGGGGCGGTTTTGCCACCTTGGACTACTCCGAAACGCCGCCGCTGCTGTTTGTCGGCGAGCCGGTTGATTTCAAGTCACTGAAAATGAACAACCTGCGCGAGGGCATGCCCTTGCCGACGGCAAGCGTCGCTGCACGGGTGTTCCGCTGTCCGTCCTGTGGCTCGCCGATGCAGGCACGGGGCCAGGATATCGTAGCCGCTGGCTGTGCTTCCTGCGGCGCGGTGGTCGATACCAGCGACGAGAATTACAAGCTGATTTCCAAGGCGATGGGTCAGCGTGACGAGAAGTACAAGCCGCGCCTGCCGCTGGGCAGCAAGGGAACGCTTGAGGGCAAGCCGGTGGAGGTAATCGGTTTTCTCGTCAAGCAGACCAAGATTGAAGGCATCGAGTACGACTGGCGCGAGTATCTGCTGGCCGGCGAGCGCGGCAGCTACCGTTGGCTGACCGAGTACAACGGGCACTGGAATATTGCGGATGTGCTGTCGCGGCCGCCGGTGACCAGTGGCGCGATGGAACTGGCAGACGTTGCCTGGAGTGGCCAGAAATTCAAGCATTTCTCGACCACCGCTTCGGCGCAGGTGGTGCAGGTCGCCGGCGAATTCACCTGGCGCGTGCGTCGCGGCGAAACCAACCGGGTGGTCGATTATGTGGCACCGCCGCTGATGCTGTCCCGCGAATCGACCAGCAACGACCTGACGTGGAGTCAGGGGGTTTATGTCGCGCCGGCGGTGATTGCCGAGGCATTTGGGCTGAAGCAGGGCTTGCCGGCACCGATCGGCGTCTTTGCCAATCAGCCCAATCCCTGGTCGGAGACCCACCAGAAGGTGTGCAAGGCCTTCTGGAAACTGGCTCTGCTGGCGATCGTGTTGCAAGCCGTATTTTCCATGCTTGCCGGCGGCAAGCTGCTGTTGCGCGAGTCAATCGAGTTCCTGCCATCGCGGGCGGACGAAACCTGGACCAGCCGGGAATTCACGGTGACCGGTAAGGCCAGCAAACTGGCAGTGCGCAACGACACTTCGCTAGCCAATAACTGGATCGGTCTCGACATGACCCTGGTGAACAAGGCCACAGGGGCAGCGTGGCCGGCCAGCCGGGAGATTTCCTACTACTACGGCAACGATGGCGGCGAAAGCTGGTCCGAGGGAAGCCGGGATGACGAGGTGGTCTTTCTCAATATTCCCCCCGGAACTTACTATCTTGCGGTCGACCCGGAAATGTCGGAGGAAATGCCGGTGCCGGTTCGCGATACTTTGGAGGTCAAGACGGGGGGCGCCGGCTGGTCCAACTTCGTCTTGCTGATGATTTTCCTGATCGCCTTCCCGATCTTTACCCGGATGCGTGTTGCCAGCTTCGAGACCCGCCGCTGGATGGAGAGCGATCATCCGCCGGTCAGCAGCAGTGACGACGGAGACGACGACTGATGTTTCCCAAGTTCAATCTCGCGACCGCGGTTCTTGCGCTGGCCCTGTTCTCGTATGCCCAATACCAGGGCTGGAATCTTTTCGACAATGTCGCCAACCCCGGCGGCAGCTCCGGCGGCAGCAGCCGTGTCTATCACAAGTAATCCGCTGTTCCGTCGTTTGCTGCTCCTGCTGGGCGCGCTGACACTGGCGTGGCCGGCGGCAGCGCTGGAAAAGGTCAGCGTGCAGCTGAAATGGAAGCACCAGTTCCAGTTCGCGGGCCTGTATGCGGCAATCGAGAAGGGTTATTTTCGCGAGGCCGGGTTCGAGGTGACGCTGCACGAGGCGGTCGATGGACTGGACCCGGTGGAGGTTGTCCTGCGCGGTGACGCCGATTTCGGGATTGCAGCCTCCGAACTGGCGCTGCATCGCGCCCGTGGCCGGCCGGTCGTGGCTTTGGCGGTGATCGTCCAGAACTCGCCGCTGGTGCTGCTCGCCAACCGACGCAAGATTCCGAGTATCGATGTGCTGGCTGATCAGCGAATCATGCTGCTTCCCAGCGAGAGTGAGCTGTTCGCCTATCTTCGCCGCGAGGGGATCCAGCAATTTACCGCTGTACCGCACAGCTTCGATACCCGCGACCTGATCGACGGGCGCGTCGACGCCATTTCCGGCTACGCCACCGATGAACCCTTTGAGTTAAAGCAGGTGGGCTTTCCGTATATCGCTTTCACCCCCAAGGCGGCCGGGATCAGCTTCTACGGCGATACGCTGTTCACCCAGGAGCGCCGCGTCAGCGATTCGCCTGCACGGGTTGGTGCTTTCCGGACGGCGGTGTTACGCGGCTGGCGTTATGCGCTCGAGCATCCGGATGAAATTTCCGACCTGATCCTCCAGCGCTATTCGACGCGGCACAGCAAGGCACATCTTTTGTTCGAGGCGATGGAATTGAAGCGCCTGATGCAGCCAGAGATGATCGAGTTGGGGCAGCAGTCTGCAGCACACTGGCAGCAGATTGCCCAGACCTATGCCGAGCTCGGGATGCTGCCGGCAGCGTTTTCCATCGATGGCCTGATCTACGAAAGCGATGAGAAATCCTTGCCTGCCTGGGTTTGGCCGGTGATCTTTGGCGGCGGGCTGGTGATGTTGATGATGGCGATCATGGCCGCCTACTTCGCCCGACTCAACCGGCGACTGGAGAGCGAAGTGGAACGGCGCCACCGGACTGAAGGTGCCTTGCGCGACAGCGAGGAGCGCTATCGCCGCCTTGCCGAGCAAAGCCAGGACGTCATCTGGACACTGGATCTGCAGACCCGTCGCTTCACCTATGTCAGCCCGGCGATCGAGCGTGCGCGGGGCTTCACGCCGGCGGAGGTGATGGCTCAACCATTCGAGGCGGCACTTACGCCGGCTTCTGCCCAGCAAGTGGCAGCGATGCTCGAATCACATCTGGCCCGACTTCGTAGCGGCGACATGAGCGCGGTGTCCGCCATTCTCGAAGTCGATCAGCCGCATCGCGATGGCCGCATCATGCGCGCCGAGATCGTCGCCAGCTTCATGTTCGATGAAAACCAGCAGCCGACGGCAATTCTCGGTGTGTCTCGCGACATCACAGCTCGGCAGTTGGCCGAGACGCAGCTGCGCAACGCCAATGATCGTTTGCAGCAGCAACTCGATGAAATTGGGGCTTTGCAGGTTGCGTTGCAGGAGCAGGCGATCCGTGACAGCCTGACCGGCTGCTTCAACCGCCGCTATCTCGACGAAACGCTGGAGCGCGAGTTATCACGCGCCCGTCGCGAGGGTTACCCGCTGGCGCTGGTTATCCTCGATCTCGACCATTTCAAGGCGATCAACGACACCTATGGCCACCTGGCCGGTGACGAGGCATTGCGCCAGTTGGCGGATACCCTGCATGCGGATATCCGACACGAAGATGTGCTCTGTCGCTATGGTGGCGAGGAGTTCATCATCCTGATGCCGCGCATGCCGCTGAGTATTGCGGCCGAGCGCGCCGAGCGCTGGCGTTTGAAGATCGAGGCGATCCGCATCGCCTTCGGAAATTTCGAGCTCTCTTTCACCGCCTCTGCGGGTGTCGCTGCGTATCCGGATCATGGCAAAACACCGGACCAACTGACGCATGCCGCCGATCAGGCGCTCTACCAGGCCAAGGAAACTGGCCGCAACCGGATTGTCGTCTGCGAAGACTAAGTGGGTTTCAGTCGCCGCCGCAACCGCCGCCACCCCCATCGCCCCCGCCGTCACTATCTGACGAACCGGAATCGCCACTGCAACCACTGCTACAACCGATGTGACTGGCGCAATAACTGCCATTGCCGCTGGCGCCGAGCGCCATGCAGTTCAGGGTGTAAAAAAAGCCGCCGGCGATGCCGAGTTGCGCGTCGAGGGCGAACAGACGTGGCAGCCGGCTGGGGTTTTGCGGGTCGATGCCCTCACGGGCGCAGGCGAGGCGCCAGGCGCGTTTGATGCCATCGCCGGCATCGGTGGGTGAGCGCATGGCTTCGGCCGGGGTGTGGTGCAGGAAACGGCCAAAGGCGATCCGGCAGAATTTCTGGTAATGGCGAGTGAACAGGATGAACTCATGCCAGGCATCATCGACCACCTGCGAGGGCATGGCGACCATGCGGCGGCCGGCACTGCGGCACAGGTGGAAGTAGTCCTGCAGCCCTGCCAATACCTCGGCCCGTTGTGCCTCGCTGAGCTCGGGGCGTCGCTGGGCAAGCCGTTGGTCGAGGAATCCGGCATACGGAAAGCTGTCGATGGCTGCCGCGCGGTGGCGCTGGCGCCAGCGCCGCCAGAGCAGCAGCAGGACAAAGGCGGCGATGGCCGTAAACAGCAGCTTCATGGGTTACCGATGTCGAAACAGAGGTACTTGAGTTCCAGGTATTCGTCGATGCCATGTGACGAACCTTCGCGCCCCAGGCCGGATTGCTTGATGCCGCCAAAGGGAGCGACTTCATTGGAGATCATGCCGGTATTGATCCCGACCATGCCATATTCCAGTGCTTCACCGATCCGCCAGCAGCGGCCGACGTCGCGGCTGTAAAAATATGCTGCGAGGCCAAACTCGGTGTCGTTGGCCAGTTGCACGGCTTCTGCCTCGGTCTCGAAACGGAAAATCGGCGCCACCGGACCGAAAGTTTCTTCCCGCGCTACTTTCATGCTTGAGGTGACATCCGCCAGTACCGTGGGCTGGAAAAAGTTGCCTCCCCGCGCATGGGGGGCGCCGCCGCAGAGGACCCGCGCACCTTGAGCGACGGCATCGGCAACGTGTGCCTGAACCTTGGCCAGGCCGGCAGCATTGATCAGCGGACCCTGCGTGACGCCAGCCTCGGTGCCGGCGCCAACCTGAAGATTGCGCACGCGAGCGGCCAGCTTTTCGGCGAATTCTTCGTAAACCCCGGCCTGAACCAGAAAGCGGTTGGCGCAGACACAGGTCTGGCCGGTATTCCGGTATTTTGCGGCAATTGCGCCGTCGACCGCAGCATCGACATCCGAATCATCGAACACGATAAACGGCGCGTTACCGCCGAGTTCCAGCGACAGTTTCTTGATTGTCGGCGCACACTGAGCCATCAGCAGCCGGCCGACGCCGGTCGATCCGGTGAAGGAGAGCTTGCGCACGATCGGGTTGGCCGTCAGTTCGCCGCCGATTTCGGCTGGTTTTCCGGTGACCACGTTGAATACCCCGGCCGGAAAAGCTGCCTGTTCGGCAAGGCGGGCGAGTGCCAGTGCGGTCAGCGGGGTTTGCTCCGCCGGCTTGACCACGACCGGACAGCCCGCCGCCAAGCCCGGCGCCACCTTGCGCGTGATCATGGCCAGCGGGAAGTTCCAGGGCGTAATCGCAGCGCAGACCCCGATCGCTTGCTTGATCACCATCAGGCGGCTGTTGCTGGCCGGGCTGGGAATATGCTCACCATAGGTTCGCTTGCATTCTTCGGCAAACCATTCGATGAATGAGGCGCCATAAATGACCTCGCCGCGTGCCTCGGCCAGTGGTTTGCCGCATTCGGCCGTGATCAGCTGCGCCAGATCATCGGCATTTTCGATAATCAGCTTGAACCAGGATTGCAGCAATTGACTGCGCCGCTTGGCGGTCAGTGCGCGCCAGGCTGGCCAGGCAGCGTCAGCGGCAGCAATGGCGCGCCGGGTTTCGCTTGCTCCGCACAGGGGGACGCTGGCCAAGGTCTGGCCGCTTGCCGGATCAAGAACCGGGAGTCGGCTGCCATCATCGGCATCAAGCCACTGGCCGCCGATGAAGTTCTTGTCAATCAGCAATTCCATGTTGTGCAAATTCATGACCTTGAAAAATCCTGTAAAAACGTTAAGTTATAGCGTATGTTCAAGAATCTGGATTAACGTGCTCCGTAGCTCCAAACTCCTCTCGCTGGCAATTTTTCTGAGCTTGCTCGCGGCTTGCGGCGGTCCGTCGCGGCGTGAGCCGGTGGTGCCAGGTACTATACCGCAAGCCTCGCGCCCTGCAGTTCCTCAGGGCAACGAGGTGGTGCTCTATGCACTGGGACTGATCGACACCGGCTATCGCTTTGGCGGCAAGAACCCGGAAGCCGGTCTGGATTGCAGTGGCATGGTCAGCTATATCTACGAACAGGCGCTGGGTCTGGCGATCAAGGGCAGTGCCGCCGACATCGCGCGACGTGGCAAATCGGTCAGTCGCAGCGACCTGCGGCCCGGGGATCTGGTGTTTTTCAACACGCGCAATGCGGCCTTTTCGCATGTCGGCATCTACATCGGTGACGAACGTTTCGTTCATGCGCCATCAAGCAATGGCCGGGTGCGCATCGATCGGCTGAATGAGCGCTACTACGCGCAACGCTATGAGGCCGCGCGTACCTTCTTCGACTGAGCGGCTGGCTCAGCCCAACTCAGGCATTGTCTTCGACCACCTGCGTTACCATCGTCCGGATGGTGTCGAGGTCGTCAGGTGATATGCCCAAGTGATCCAGCGCTCGCTGGAACAGCATTTCACCAACTTCCAGGTCTGGCTCGCCCTTGATTTCAGCAAACAGATGTTCCGCAACGTGCGTGACCGCGATGAACGAGAGGGCACCGCCGGGCAGGCTGCGATCCGGCAGGTCGTAAGCATCCTCCTCATGATGAAAGCGGATGGCCTGGCCAAGTATCTGCGGCAAGCCCCAGTTACGGACGAGCAGGGAGCCGACTATCGGATGCGTACAGGGGAAGAGTTCCGCTTCAGCACTGATCCGCATCTTCTTCTCGCGGTCGCAGGTTTCCAGCACCTTGGCGTAATCCGGAAAGCGCTTCATCATCAGCGGAATCGCCGCATCATGGAAAAGCGTGTAGGTGTAGGCGGCATCCGGCGAAATACCGTATTGCTTGCGGGCAATCATGCTCGCCGCAATGGCCATCTGTGTCGTACGCCGCCAGAACTGCTCCAGCCATGCCGCCGGCAGCCCGGTGATGCTTGCCCGGAGTGCGGCTGCCACAACGACACAAACGATATTCTTTGTGCCCAGGCGCTCAACCGCCTTGCGGACGCTTGAAATTTGCGCACCACTGCCGTAGAGCGGCGAGTTTGCCAGTTTCAATGCGGCCGCTGACATGCCTGGGTCGCTGGAAATAACATCGGCCAGACGTTTGATGTCCGGTTCGTCCTTTTGCGCTTCTTTCATCGCATCCGTGACAACGCTCGGGCAAGCCGGAATATCGACCGACGCCATCACCTTCTGGACGTCGTCGTGGGAGAGTTCGTGATGTTCGCCTTGCGTCATGATTCTCGCGTCTTTTTGATTTGTGTGACTTACGGTTTTTGCTTGTAGCATATCTTTCGGGTGGAATGGACGCAAGCTCAGGCTCAGGGTAGAATTCGTCTCCCCGCGCGCCCGTAGCTCAGCTGGATAGAGTATTGCCCTCCGAAGGCAAGGGTCGGACGTTCGAATCGTCTCGGGCGCGCCAGAATATCAACGGGTTAGGTGATGATCACCTAACCCGTTTTCAATTTGTGCCCATTGTGTGCCCATTGCGTGCCCAAATTGAGCCCATGCTTTTAGGGCGCATGCATTCCGAGAACTTTTTCGACCACTGCCTTCCGCACCTTCGGAGCGGTCACTGGTCGCACTCCACATATTCAAACAAATCCTCTACACGGCACCGGAAAAGTCTGCATAGACGTTCGATCGTGTCGAGATCGACTCGAGTCGCAGTTTCGTTGTAGAGCAAGGTAATGGTGTTGCGGTGAAGGTCAGTTTCACGCGCTACGTCAACCACCTTTAGCTTGTGTTCCCCCATTAGGCGGGATAAATGGCACTTGATCATTTTCACTCCATAGATACAAATTTGATCCAAGATGAAAAAAAGTCCTTGACAAAGGCTTTTGTTTGCTTAGAATGTCACTCAGGATGAATTTTAATCATTCCTGGTGAATAAAGTTAATTTGCAATCATTTTAGTTGATGGAGGTTGAAATGTCACACACCTATCTCACGACAGATGAACTGTCGACCCTTATCAAATACGACCCTCGCACGATCCGCGAACGCCTGAAGGACAGCGTACTAATAGAAGGTATTCATTACATTCGTCCGTTCGGTGGCCGCAAAATTCTCTACATATGGGAAAGGATCGGGCCAAACCCGATGCCAGACTTGACCTGTGGTACGAAATTGGTCGTAGCGAAAATGGCGGTTTGAGTGTTGCAGGCTTCAGGGATGAGTTCGCTAGACGTTCTCGTCATTTAAGTGGCTGGACACTGTCAATTGCCGTATGGTGTCCCAAAGCATCTACGAATTCAGCTTACTTGTTCATTTTTTAGCATTCCTACGACTGTCGATGAATGCAGTGAGGATATTTCCGGCTTTCTTGGGAGTTGGTTATGGCAATTTGTTTCGTGGATCCAACAGCCACACCGACACCAATCGCGAAATTACTCGTATGGCTGATAGCACTATCAGTTGCAGCGGGGCTCTCATTTCTGCGAGTGGCAACAGACGCTGAGTTCGCATTTGCGTCGGTAATCATCTTGCCGGTCGTTGCCGTCGCCTGGTTCATCAACAAGAGGCAGGGCATCATCTATTCGTTTCTGGCGGCGATTGTCTGGTTGTCAGCCGATATTCAAACTGGCCGGGAATTCACTGAGAGCTGGATTCCCTGGGTGAATGGGCTGACCCGCTTTGGGGTGTATGCGCTAGTAGCCTATTTGGTGTCATCGATGCGTGAGGTGCTGATCCGAGAGTATGAAATGGCTCGGCACGATCCCTTGACGGGGTTGCTTAACCGGCGTTCATTCTTTGAAATTGGTATCTCGGAGACAGCGCGCGCGCAGAGATACGAGCATTCGCTCGGGATCGTGTTCCTGGACTTGGACGACTTTAAGGTGCTGAATGACGCTCGCGGCCATGAAGTGGGAGACCTTGCCCTAAAGGCGGTTGGCGAAGCACTGGTGAGCACACTGCGCAGTTCCGATTCGGTCGCCAGGCTGGGCGGAGATGAGTTTTCCGTGATTCTGCCTGAAGCGAGTTTTCAAGCAGCCACCGACACTGGGCACAAGATCGCACATGCCATTAACAGCGCACTCACCCATTTCGCTCCAGTCTCCGTAAGTGTTGGAATTGCGTGGTTTGAACGGGTATCGGATGAATTTGTCGAGATGATGAACACGGCCGACAGCTTGATGTATGAAATCAAGAAGGCAGGCAAGCATGGGGTCTGTGCCAGACAATACAATCAATCTACAGACCCCGAGGGCGCAGCGAGTATTTCATAGTCAGGGTAGTGCACTTGCCCCAAAGAAAGGATTTCTCATGCAACTGGCCTTCATCGGCGCAATCACCATGTCAATTCTCGGTGTCGTCTTTGCCATGCAAAACAATGTGCCAGTTACTGTTAACTTACTGGTTTGGCGCTTTGACAGTACGCTCGCCATGATTCTCCTAATGGCTATCGCATTTGGAGCAGCGGTTGTCTCACTGTTGACCACGCCCATGACACTAAAGCGCCACTGGCAAACCAACCGATTGCTGCGGCAAGTAGCGGAGTTGGAAAAGACTTGCGACCTTCAGCGTGGCCGGATAGCCGATCTCCAACGTCAAATTCCCGCAGAATCCGTAGGCGAGGATCCGAAACCCTACGTTGGACTCAAACAATTGCTTACGGGAAACAGCGATACCCCGGCTGGCGACAGGACTCCATGAGTAGGCCGTAAAGGTGCGGGTTTTGGGGTTACCGCGTTCCTGAAATAATGAGATCCACGCGACGCATTTTCCGGTGACATTCGGCTGAGCGACAGGCGTTTGGAATTTTTTCACCCCCCATTACGCTCTTCTTGATCTGTTGCGGCTTGACACCCAGTTTTTTCAAGGCAGCACTGACCGATTGAACCCTTGAGTCTGCCACGGCAAGGTTGAACGAGCTGCTGCCATTGTCGCTTGCATACCCGATCAATCGGACAGTCATCGTCTTGTCGCTCTTCAGCTGCTCGGCAACATCACGCAGTTTGGTTCGCTCGCCCTGAGAGATGGCGCTGGACCCCAGCGAGAAAAAGATAATGTTCGTTTCATCAATTACGCGCCCATTTTGATATTCGGGGCGGGCTATAAGTTCTGCAGATTTCGGTTCCGGTACGACGTCGGCAGCTTGCGCGGGAATGGGGGGCGCTGGTGCCGTCTGTTTGGCCGGAGCGGTCGTGCTGCATCCAAAAACAAATAGCAAGGGGAAAAAGAGAGCTAAACAAGAGCAACCCAGGCTGTCGGATGTGCTCGCTCTAGTCATTGACCATATCCGCCAATGGCATGGCGGCGAATGCCTCGTCTTTGCCAGAAAGGTGATTGATTAGTTCATCTAGATTGATTTTCAATGTTTTTAGGGCGACGCATGGTATTGCAGCAAGGGCTTCCGGCAGAACCCCCTCGGCTGGCCCTGGTAATGCGGCGATAGCCTTTTTGCCTTCGTCTGCCAGAAAGAGTCCGACGCGACGCTGATCCTTGTGCTGCTTCTGCTTGACCAGGCACTTTTTTGCCACCAGTTTTTCAACCAGCAGACTACACGTCGACTGATGAATCCCCAGTCTACCGGCCAGTTCGGTGATGCCGATTTCCGGGAATCGCTCGACCTCCTGCAGTACCCACATCTGAGAGCCTGGCAGGCCGCAGGCTTCCTCAATCTCCCTAAAGTATTGGCGCATGGTTCCATAGATCACGCGAAATTGCTGTAGCACCTCAAGGGTCAGTTGGCTTGGTGTGTTGTTCATGGAAATGATGTGTTGCACGAAATGAGGACTAAAATTATATTGTTAAACAATGCAATTTATACAGCAGACTCAAAAAACGTCATTGTCAAAGGCTTCAGGGGGCTTGCTCCCGTTTCTATGTTCAACTCGATTCAACTCTTCGGCTTTGTGCTACTAGGTGGATTGGCCGCAGGCGAAATCTCGAGGAGGGCGTTCGCCTTGCCTCGAACAACAGGCTATGTTCTTTTTGGACTGGGGGTCGGACAAAGCGGCCTCAATTGGATAACGCTCCTGGACATTGAATCTGCCCAGCTTTTCATTGATCTGGCGCTTGGCTTAATTTTATTTGAACTCGGCTACCTGGTTCCGCGTAGCAGTTTCAACCAACGTCGGCGCTTGTTCGTCGGTATTGCATTGTCCTTGACGACGGGCTTTTTAGTTTTGCTTCTGTTTCTCTACTGGGCGTTTTCGCTTGGTTCAGCGTTGTTTGCAGCGGCACTCTGTGTTGCCACTTCGCCAGCAATCACTATTGCCACTTGCAGCGATGTTGGTGCCAAAGGCGAACGCACGGACTTGCTTTACACGATGGTGGCGATCAATGGGGCCATAGCCTTTGCCGCCGTCGTTTTACTGGTTCCGTTTCTAATCGACAGTGAGCCAATGGGTGGATTCGCCCGTGTCAGTAGTTCATTGGGCAGTATTGTCGGTTCTGTATTTCTCGGTGGCGCATGCGCCGGACTTGTTTTGATGGGGGCAGAGCGCCTGGAAAGGCAACCGGAGCATCATCATTTGCTGATTCTTGGCGCCATCGTGCTTGGCGTTGGCACCGCTATTTATCTCGATGTTTCCGTCTTCTTGCCGATGCTGCTGTTTGGCATTCTGGTCAGCACCATCGACCGAGAACGTAAAGTCATCGCCATTCGGATTGCCAGCGATGCCCGTGTATTTTTGGTTATCACATTTGTGCTTGCCGGAGCAGCGCTCGACATTGCCTATCTTGGTGATTATTGGCCGGAGGCCATACTGATCGCATTAGTTCGACTAATCGGCCAATTGGCGGCCATATTGATTTCGCGCAATTCAATTGGCCTGACGGTACGCGAGAGCGCTTATCTTGGTATCGGGCTGCAGCCGATGTCGAGTATCGCCCTGGTGCTGCTGGTAAACACTCAGATGCTTTATAGCGGCATGGACACCAAATTGGTTGGCATGTTGATGGCAACCATCCTGCTGATGCAACTGTTTGGCCCTTTGACCACACAGACAGCGATCAAGGGATTCGGCGAAGCAACGAAACTTCGCCATCGCTCCAATAGCCCTGCAGCGGAAAACAATGGAGGCACATCATGAGCAAACGCCCATTGCGCATCGGGCTTTCGGCCCGAATTTATCATCCCCAGCCCGGTGCGACAGGGTTGCAGTCCAAGTCATTGCAGTACCTTGAGCAATCTGTGGCCCATTGGGTCATGTCGAGGGAAGTGATGGTTTTCATGATTCCCTCGGTCAGCGGAGACGGCATCGTACACCGGAGCAGCATTCGTCTTTCCGATTATCCGCAGTATCTTGATGGGCTGGTCTTGCAGGGTGGGGCTGATATCAGCCCCCAATCCTACGGTGAGGAACCACTTAAAACCGAGTGGGCTGGTGACCGTCTGCGTGATGCCTATGAAATGGAATTGCTGCATGAGTTCATGGAGGCCGGCAAGCCGGTACTGGGGATTTGCCGGGGCGCCCAATTGATCAATGTTGCTCATGGCGGCACCTTATATCAGGACATCGCGACGCAATTTGAAGCAGCGGATATCCATGTGCACGATGATTACGACAGGCATGCGCACGCCATCACCTGGGAGGCGGGTAGCGGACTGTGCAAGTTGTATCCGGAAGAGGACGGCGGCAAGGTCATATCGATTCACCATCAGGCCATCAAAGCCTTGGGCAGGGGGCTGCGGGTTGAGGCGCGCAGCGCGGCGGATGGTTTGATCGAGGCGGTTCGCCTTGATGGCAAACCTTATGTGCTCGGGCTGCAATGGCACCCCGAATTTCACCCGCCAGGCAATCCGGATTTGCTCAATTGCAATCCCATTCTCGATGAATTTCTAACGGCGGCACGAGGTCGGCGATGGTGATTTTTGACCGACTTTCAATGCCAATGGCAGTCAGCTCACAGCATGATTGATACGATCATTCCGCCCCTGCGTACCGTGTGGGAAAACCTGCTGGATCGGCTGTTTTTCCTGCCGCCTTTTCCCGAGAACATCGATTCGCTTGCTTTGTTCAGCCTGCTGCTGGTTGTCGGCCTGCTGATCGGCGAATGGCTTCACGCGCATTTCAGGTGGCCCAAGCTCATTGGCTACGTGCTGGCCGGCATCGTCTTTGGTCCATCGGTATTGGGCTGGATCAGTATAGAAGCGTTGGCGCAGGCTCGGCCGATTGCCGATGCGGCACTCGGCTTGCTGATGATGGAGGTTGGGCGGCGCCTCGACTTGGGTTGGCTGCGCCGCAACACGGAATTGTTACGCAGCACCTTCGCCGACATCACCTTATCCTTTGCGCTGATTTTTATCTTTGCCCTTTGGCTGGTTGGTCTGACTCCGGCCTGGGCAGCGGCGACAGCCGCCGTGACCATGGCTTCTGCACCGGCAGTTGTCTTGCTTACCATTGAAGAAGCCAAGGCTCAAGGCTTGGTGACGGAGCGCATCATCCTGCATACCGCGATCGGTTCCGCAGCTTCCTTTGTCGCATTCGCTATCGTCCTGGGCGTCGTTCATGCAGAATTGAGTCAGGATTGGCTGAATGCCGTTGTGCACCCGTTCTGGGTCGTGCTGGGTGCCTTGGTGGTCGGTGGCATCGGTACTTGGCTGGCGCTTCGCATTGCCAGGGCATTGCCGAAAGGCTCACTGTCGCAGGTTTTCGTGCTGGTTGCCTGTGCCCTGCTGGCCGTCGGTATCGCGCGCATGCTCGCAGTCCCAGTCTTCCTGACTCTTTTCCTGATGGGGGTGCTGCTGGCTGCGCGTGACCGGCAACAGACATTGCGCTACACCGAACTGCCGGAAGGCCATTGGCTGCTCGCCATCGTTCTCTTTGTGATCGTCGGCGCATCGCTGCCATGGCATGAATTCACCTGGCTTACCGGCCTGCAAGCGCTGGGGCTGTTACTGGTCCGTGCGGCCGCCAAAGCCGGTGCCATGGCTTGGTCGGGGGGCAGCCTGCCATTGCCGAAGCGGCTGCTCGTCGGCGTGGGAATTCAGCCGCTGTCGGCGACAGCGGTGTTCATGGCCTATGAGATCGCCAGCCTGTATCCCGAAGTGGGACGCTCCGCTCTGACGCTGCCCTTGTTTGCTGCAGCGATGATGGAACTCGTCGGCCCAGCCCTTTGCCGCCTTGCATTGCGCCTGTCCGGCGAGTGTGAGAGCGAAACACGAGATCGTGGAGGTATCGCATGAATGCCAAGCCATTGGGCGAGTTCAAGGAAAGTGCCGCGTTGTCTCTCGGCGTGGAGCTTGAACTGCAACTGGTCTCGAAACGGGATTTCGACCTGACGCGAGGCGCCACCGATCTGTTGGGAGGTCTCGACTACGACGAACGTTTTGGCGAGATCAAGCTGGAAATCACCGAGAGCATGATCGAAGTCAGCACACAGGCACAAATGACCGTCGACGGGATTGCTGCCGACCTGGGCGGATTGCGCGACACCTTGCGAGAACACTGCCAGCGGAACAACATCGGCGTCTGTGGTGGAGGGACACACCCATTTCATCATTGGCCTGAGCGGCGGATTTGCCCAGGTGACCGCTTTAGCGAGCTTTACCAGCGTTATGGCTATCTGGCCAAGCAATTTACTGTCTTCGGTCAGCACATCCATGTCGGTTGTACTTCCGCCGATGACGCTATCTGGCTAACTCAGGCCTTGGGTGTCTACGTTCCGGCCTTCATCGCCCTGTCGGCATCCTCTCCGTTTGTGGATGGCGTTGACAGCTTCTATCAGTCAGCCCGGCTAAATGCAGTATCGGCCTTTCCGCTCAGTGGCCAGTGTCCGCAGCTAAACAGTTGGCAGGCGTTCACCGAACACTTCGCTTTCCTCCAAGTTTGCGGGATTGCACAGGGCATTAAGGATCTGTATTGGGATGTTCGCCCGAAACCGGAGTTCGGGACCGTTGAAATACGCGTTTGCGATACGCCATTGACCATCGAGCAAGCTACCTCGCTGGCTGCACTGGCACAATCACTCTCGCGCTGGCTATTGCGAACCCGTCCGCCTTTGCATACAGACAAACAGGCCTATGTGGCCCGTTACAACAAATTCCAGGCATGTCGCTATGGTCTGGAGGCGATGATTTCGTATCCCGTCGCCTTGTGTCAGGTTCCGCTCAAGCAATCCCTGACGGAGATGCTGGATGCGGTTTCCGAAGATGCCATGGAATTGAACTGTGCCCACTGGCTGAAGCCGCTCAAGGGAATGGTCGCCGGAAATGGTGGCGATGCGGCGTGGCTGCGTTCCAGAGAAAGGCAGAATGGCAACCTGAACGATGTGGTTCGGGAGGCTAGTGAGCGTCTGATGGACAATAAAGCTCGAATTTAGGAGACAAAAATGAACCGCCGCTTGCCTGTAACCCTGCTCTTGCTGTTCGTCGCCACGGGAGCATGGGCATCGAACGCTTCATGTCGATTCGAGCAGGCTCAGGTCGGCTCACAGAAACTGGGACCCTGGATAGACAAGAGCAACTGGCTGTCCATCGAAAACCAGCGTTTGAGCTTGCAGGCTGGTGAAGTCTTCATGCCTAGCTGGCGGCTAGCCCCTGCCGGCGATGCACCGGTCGCAGCCACCCAGCAGCGTCCGCTTGATGGGTTTCCGGTTGTCGATCCGCTCGATGGTGGCCGGCGAGATCTCGGCTTTTTGCTCGATAGTCGGCTCTATGTCGACGGCGTCGTCGTCCTGCGCAACGGCCGGGTTGTGGCAGAACGCTACCGCAATGGACTGACGCCTGAAAAACCAAGACTACTGCTAGAAGCAACTCGTCCTTTGCTCAATCTGCTTGGAGCAATCAGCGTCAGTCAGGGAAAACTCGCTGCGGACAAGTCCATTGTTCGTTATCTACCAAGTTTGGCTGCTTCAACGGGGCTGCGCAAAATGTCGATACAGCGCCTGCTGGAAAGCGAAGAGCGTCACGCCTGGGCACCTGAGGAGCTTGATGATTGGCGTCAGGCTGGTGGCTGGATCACGAATCAGGCCGGTGACGGCATTCGTTCCTGGCTATCTCAATCAGGGCGCTGGAATAAGCCTGTGATCGACCGGGAGGGTCCGGTATTCGGTACATCACCGGATGACGACTTGTTGGCTTGGGCATTGGCAGAAAGCAACACGATGCCATTGGCCCGATTGTTCTGTGAACAGTTGTTGAGTCGAATCAACCAGGAGCACCCTGCAATTTGGGTTAGCGATCTGCATGGGGTTGAATTGGCCTCAGGGCTAGGTTTGTCTTTGCGGGATTTTGCAAAAATGGGCCAGCTCCTTGTCCAGGCACGCGGCAGTCGCAGCCGTGCCAAGATTCCCAGTTGGTTCATCGAGACCCTCGTTGCCTCTTCGGGAATGCGCTCTGGGGAGATCAAGGGACTCTCCAAGGGTAGTGAGCAACGCTATGGTTTTGTGCATCTGGGTGGTACGCCAAATCGGATAGCGCTGATAGGTGCGCATGGGACAAGTCTCTATGTCGATTTTGACAAGCGGTTGGTCATCGCCTTTTATGCGACTCGTCCTGGAGAACTCACACCTGAAACACTGGCCCTGCTTGAGCAAACGTGGAAAGCAATTGACCGAGCAATTGTTTCGTCTGGAAAAGATGGAACGCCTTGAGTCTCGGAACCATCTAGGCACCCTGTGTTATTCCAGAGTCCGTTCTGGTGTTGCGATTCCCAATGGGGACGTCAGGGGAAACTCAGGGATTAACTATTGATCCACTTGCGTTGATCAACGTGACGGGAATAGTGCAGTGTCGGTTAATCAGTTTACGGCCCAGCCCAGAGGGGAAAAGCCCTAGCCAGTGAGTCCTTGGTACAACGATTTCCGAACAGTTCAGCTCTTCGGCCATGTCGATTACGCCGCCTACCGCATCAGCTTCCCGGAAATAGCTTCGGCTGGCGATCCCGGCTTCGGACAGAGACTTGGCGGCCTCCTCCAGGAATAGCGCCGAACGCTCATGGAAGTGCTTGCGCACCTCGTCTTCGGTATAAAAACGCAAGACCTCCCAATTTCGCACCGGTTCGGCAACGAACAGCAGGCAAACCTCCACCTTGATTCCACTCCTGGCAAGGTGTGACGCGTATAGGAGTCCCCAGCGTGACTCGTCGGTGGCATCGATCGGGATGAGCAATCTGACCAAGGCATTGGGGGAGGGATCAGGGTTCAGATGTTTCATAATGGCAAGATTTCCCATGTCAGTTCCTTTCCTGGGTGGTGTTCGTTTTCCCACGGCGCAACGCCTCGGCCTCGGCATCCAGGCATCGCCGAATCCGGCGCAAGAAAAACGGGCCGGCGAGTATCAGCAGAAGGGGAAGCGAGAGCACCAGTTGCGACATAAAGGCAAAGGGCACCGAGGTTTCCGCGTTGGCGGCCGGCCGGAGGAGCCAGGCAGAAATCACTACAGCCACGATGATGCCAATCCGTTCGAATTGATCCAGTTCAGCTTCCTGAACCTTGGCTAGAGTGTTTGACCATTCACTGACCGGCCATTCGCGCAGACGCGGGAACAGTTGGGCGAGTAACCATTGCAGATACGGTGAGCGAAGGATCAGGCTATCATCGGCCATTACAGCACTAGGAATGCAAAGATCGCTACGAAGGTGGGTGGCAAGGCCGCCAGGAAAAGGCCCAATGGGCTTACCGATTCGTCATCAAAGCTTGATTTGAGGATGGCCACACCCGCCGGGTTCGGGGCGTTGGCAATGATGGTCAAGCCTCCGCCCGTTACTGCACCGGCAACAATCGCGTATTTGAACTCTGCCGATACCCCTTCTACCAGCGACGCCAGGTAGGTCAGCGCTGCATTGTCCGTAACCGCAGTCAGCGCAGTAGCGAGGAAATACAGGACGGTAGGCTCGACACCGGTCAGCACACTCTGTAGCCACCATTGTTGCAAGCCGCCGAGCACGACTAGGCCGGCCAGGAAAAAAGCGACCAACAAACCTTCGCGCAGGATTAGTCGGTCCTGGTGTTGCTTATAGGCCTCGGTATAGCCCAGAAAAAACAGGAAAAGGCCCATGAAGACGACTGCATGATGAGCAAACAGCACCACGCCAACCAGGAAAATGAGATGAATGCCCGCTACCGTTTTGGGAACATCAGGCTGATTGTCGGCTCCCTCCGGCTTGCCTTTCGAGGCGAGTTCGTGACGGAAGAACCAGGTCAGCACGGAAGCATTCACAAAGACTGCGAAAGCAGCCTTCCAACCAAAATGGGAGAGCATGAACAAACTATCCCATTGCCATTTGCTGGCCACCATCAGTACGGGGGGGGCCGCAAAATTGGTCAGGGTGCCACCGATGGAAATGTTGACGAACAACAAGCCGATCGTTGCATATTTCAGTCGATTCGACAGGTGCTGCTGGAAGTAGCTATCGCGCAACATCAACGCTGCCAGGGTCATGGCGGCCGGTTCGGTAATGAACGATCCCAGCATCGGGACAACGGAGAGGCAGAGGAAGTACACTGCCACGGCCCGCTGGATCGGAATCATCGAGGCGATCAAGCGCACGGTCGCCATGACGGTATTCAGGATCGGACGGCTGGCCGCGATGACCATGATCACGAAAACAAACATCGGCTCCGTGAAATTGCGCGCTTCCAGATAGTTGACCGCCGCATCCTTGCCGGAAAGCCAGAATAGCGCCGCGACCAGCACGAAGGCCCAGAAGCCGAAGACTACCTCGACCTCGGCTAACAAATGCCAGAGGCCGGCATGGCGCGGTTGCACATGGGCCAAGTGGGCAAAAAACTTGGTCGAGAAGGTGTGCAGGACGGCGATGGCAAAGATCGCAGCAGCAATGATTTCCGGGGTTGAAACAGCAGCGCTGGACATGATTTCAGATGGGCAATAGATGTATCGACTATAGCCATCCGCTCCCAGCAAGATAATTCGGGAGGCGCGTATGGGTTTCACTTACGCGCTTGTCTCATTACCCTGTTGCAGTACCTCGGTTAAATTCGCCTTCCCGGTTTCAAGGGAGGAACTGGGTAAATCATCTCAGGATAGCCATGCCGATTGCAGTTGTTGATCTTGTTGCCCTCATCGGTGCCATTGGGCTGGCGGCAATCGGCGGCGAAGCCTTCCTCAAGGCGATCATTGCCTTGGCCAACCAGCTTCGGGTGCCTAATGCACTCGTGGCCACCACCATCGCCGCTTTTGCCACGTCCAGCCCTGAATTGACCGTTTCAACCATGGCGGCACTCTCTGCGCGACCTGAAATTGGATTGGGGGATGCGCTCGGCAGCAATGTCGTCAATATTGCCCTCATCTTCGGCATAGCCTTGTGGTTTGGCCCAATACGTCCATCTGCGGAGGATTTCCGGGGGAATTTTAAGCTGGCGCTCCTGGTGCCCTTGCTGACCCTGGTGCTTGCATTGGACGGGCAGCTCTCGCGTGGAGAGGGATTGCTGCTCCTTTTGCTGTTCTCGGTATGGGTTGGACTGATGGTTCGTTCGGCTTTGCAACGGCGTCATCATGAAATTCCCGAGCGCCATTCACCGCCGACTTCGGGGGTACTGGTCACACTCGGACTCGGTGTCCTCGGATTGGGTGCGCTGATGGCCGCTGGCCGTTTGTTCGTGACGGGAGCCACCGGCATGGCCGGTACCTTGGGGATCGATACCTATGTGATCGGTGCATTGGTAGTCGCCGTTGGCACGTCACTGGCGGAGCTGGTGACGGTGGTTCTGTCTCGCCTCCGTGGTAACGACGATATCGGTGTCGGAACCCTGATCGGTAGCAACCTGTTCAACGGCCTGGCCATCGTCGGTGTGGCTGCAACGATTCATCCCATTACCTTACCCGTGCAGGAAATCGCCGTGTCCCTGGTTTGCGGCATGGCTGCGTTGCTGCGTCTTGCCCCAAACAGCGGCGGGGTTATTCCTCGGCAGCGCTGCCTGCTATTGTTCGGCATTTACGGCATCTTCATCTGGGCCACGCTGGTCGCTGGTCATTACCCATCGAATTGATAGATCCAATGTGAATACGCTCTTTCTGCACTTTGGTTTCGCCGCACTTTACATTGCGCTTGATGCGGCGAGCTTCATCCACCCCTTGCACGGCTTGAACATCACGCCGTGGAATCCGGCTCCCGCCCTGGGGCTGGTCTTCCTGCTGCGCCGAGGCTCTGCTGGATGGCTGCCGCTGATCGGCACTGTTGTACTGAGCGAATGGGTGGTGCGTGGCATTCCCCAGTCCTGGTGGAGCAGTTTGGTATCAGCGCTGATCCTTGCTGGTGGTTACATCGCGCTGGGGGAATACCTGCGCCGCCGCCTGTTGCCTTCCAATCTGCTGGATGACCGGACATCCCTTCTGGCCTGGATCGTACCTGTTGCCGGGGGAACGCTGTTGATCAGCCTGCTTTATTTGACCAGCCTTCATCTTCTGGGCTTGTTGCCCACCGAGGGCTGGCAGGCCGGGTTGATGCAATTCTGGGTGGGCGACAGTGTCGGGATAATGGTGGCGATGCCCCTTTTCTGGTGGCTGACCAGCGAACGGGGCCGGGCACTATTCAAAGCATCCATCCTGCGCTGGGAAACACTGGGCTACGTCATCCTCAGCCTGTTCGCCCTGTGGGTAGCATTCGATCTCGGTGACGACAGTGGTTTCAAGTTGTTCTATCTGCTATTCCTGCCCATCGTCTGGGCGTCAGCTCGGCAGGGGATGGCCGGTGCGATCATCTCGGCCTCCTTGTTGCAGGTTGAGGTCGTCGGTACCGTACAGACCCTCAGCTATAGCGCAGTGACCTTGGCCGAATTGCAAATACTATCGCTGGTAATGGCGCTGATTGGTTTCTTCATCGGTAGCGTGGTCGATGAACAACGCCGCACCAGTGACGAATTGAAGCAGACGCTGCGCTTGGCAGCCGCTGGCGAAATGGCCGGCGCCTTGGCCCATGAACTGAATCAGCCACTGACCGCCTTGGCTGCCTATGCTTCTGCATGCGAAACGCTGCTCGAGCGGGGCGAACAGGGGGAGCGTCTCAATGCGGCAATTCGAGGCATGTTGCTCGAGTCTGGGCGGGCCGGGGAAGTGGTTCGGCGGCTGCGGGATTTTTTTCGGACCGGAGCGACCAAGTTGGAGGCGGTTCGTCTGCCCGAGATCGTCGATCAAGCCATTCATCACTATCGGGAAAAAGCGAGCGAGCAGCGTATTGCTCTCAACGTCGGGGAAGTGCCGGAAGTACTGCTGCTGGCGGATCGCCTGCAACTCGAAGTCGTGTTGCGCAATTTGCTGACCAATGCTTTTGATGCGGTCAGCCAAGCCGACTCTGCGCAACGAAGTGTCAGCCTGAATTGCGAGATCCTGCCGGGGGCACGCGTCTCGCTTGTTATCGAGGACACGGGGTCCGGGCTCTCCGATAAGGTAACGGCTTCGCTCTTCGAGCCTTTCCTGTCGTCCAAGTCCAGCGGACTTGGTCTCGGGCTCGTGATCAGCCGTGCCATTGTCGACACCCATGGCGGCACCCTCTGGGGGGAGGTCGCTGATCACGGTATTTTCAAGGTGGTTCTGCCTATCCACGAGGCTCCCAAACATGTCTGAAAACCTGACCGTCTTTATCGTCGATGATGATCCTTCCGTGCGAGACGCGCTGAGTTTGCTACTCGGGATTCAAGACTATCGGGTAGCTGTCTTTGGCGACGCGGAAAGCTTCCTGAAGGCCTACAAGAAAGAGTGGCGGGGATGCCTGCTTCTCGATATCCGGATGCCGGGCATGGACGGTCTGACGTTGCAGAAGCATCTGGCCGGGCTGGGGAGTGAGTTGCCGGTCATCATCATGACCGGACACGGCGATGTGGCATCGGCTCGCGAGGCATTTCGGGCGCTCGCAATCGATTTTTTGGAAAAACCGATCGACCACAAGAAGCTGCTGGCCGGTATTGTTGATGCTTTTTCCAGACAACAGACCAAGCTAGTCGCTGCTATGGAGCAAGGTCAGATTGAACGCCTGCTATCCAAGCTAACCCAACGCGAACTTGAAGTCATGGATCGGGTAGTGGCGGGGCTGCATAATCGGGAAATCGCTGCCGAATTAGGTATTAGCCCACGCACGGTTGAGGTTCACAAGGCTCGGATGATGGATAAGCTCGGCGTCAGTAACGTTGCTGACCTGGTTCGTCTGAACTTGCAATTAGGAAAGGCCTTATAGGCGTGATGCCAAGTTACCCGCTATACGCCGGAGAGCATGTGTTTGTAACTCACGATTGAATGTACCAAGACGGCTAGTCCAAGTTGATACTTGCCGCGATGCGACCCCAGAGACCGATTGCGGGAATAACGCACAGATATAAAGCAGCCGGTTTCCAATGAAAGTGAAACGATAGGAGCGCACTGATAAAGACATTCCTCCGCAGCTGGTTAGCTAAGAATTGAGTGAGCCCGGCTGTAAAAGATTTTGAACTGGCCGATCTGATTTTTTGACTGATTGCAATCCTCTCTAGTTCATTCGCCGTTGCAGCCGTACCCCGGATGGTCGCCGTCGTCTCCTCGACCATCTGCGCGATCTGCTCTACGCGCTGGGCAATCGACGTGCTGGTCGCACTCTGCTCACGTGTTGCGTCGGCCACCTCCTTCACGCGATCAAGATTGCGCTGGGCGCCGGCCTCGATCGACTTAAGCGACGCCGAAGCGGAATCGGCCAACTCGGCGCCTTGCTGCACCTCGGGCAGCTGAGCCGTATCATTTAGCGATACTCAAATTACCTGTCTTTCAACTGCGCGTTCGTCCCAGATACTTCACGAATACCCGAGTCAGGTCGCCATAGAAATTGGAATCCCACGTGGTGTTCTGGATGAAGTCGGCGAGCAGAAAGCACCATTCATCATCGGTTAGGCGCTCCCTCAGCGCCGGGTACTCGGCAGCGAGCAATTGCGAAACGCCCAGAAAGACAAGGTGCCGGTAAACGCGCAGCCCTGCCTCGCTGTAACCCTCTGGAACGTCATCGCTGCGCCCTCTCACATAATCGTAGAAGCCCGCAGGCATGACAGCTCCTGGTTGAGGGTGTTGAGATCGGGGATGTCGTTGTCCCATTCAAGCAGGATGCGGCTGCCGTACTGCCGCGCCCAATCTGCGGCGGCGCCAAGCGTACCGGGTTCGACCGGCTGGCTGTGGGTGTCGATATACAACCCAAAGTGTTCGTCGAACTCGTGCCCGGCCACATGCAGGTAGCTGACGCGGGCCGGATCAATCTGCGAAACAAAGTCGGCGATGCCGCCTAGACCATGGTTCTTGTCATTGACACGAATGTTGTTCAGATCGAGAAGAATGTGGCAGTCCGCCCGCTCGGCGACACGGCTGATGAATTCAGCCTCCGGCATCTGGCCGATGTTAGTGTAGTAGGTCGTGTTCTCGACTCCAATTCGCCTCCCTAGGGCGTCCTGCACCTCCCGTATCCGGTCGCTCACCCGGATGACCTCGGACTCGACGAAGGGGATCGGGAATAGATCGTAGAGCTGATGGGCGTCGCCGCTGGCGGCCAGGTGGTCGGAATAGCATTCGACGTCTAGCGCGTCGAGCAGACCGCGCAAGTCGCGTAGAAAACTCCGGCGAAACGGACTGCTTCCGCCGAGATTAAGCGACACGCCATGCATCAGGATCGGGTAACCTGCATCGCGCAATCGGTAAAGCGGCTCCCGGTCGCGCCGGATCCAGTTCTCCGGCACCACCTCGAAAAAATCGGCAGCGATCTCCGCCGGGTTCCAGTCCAGCATTTCGCTGCGGAAGCCGAGGCCGATTTTCGTTGGGGCGGCTGTTGAGTGCATGGCGTGGCGAGTCTTACTTCTTGGAACAGCTTGCCTCTTTCTTGCTGCAGCTGGCCTCCTTCTTGGAGCAGGAAGCCTCCATCTTTGAGCACGAGGCTTCCTTCTTCGAGCAGGAGGCGTCCTTCTTCGAGCACTTGGCGTCCGCTGAACTCGCTGCCTCTTTCTTGGCGCACTTGCTGTTGGCGCCGCAGGATTTGGTGGCTTCGCCGGCCGCGGCTGCGGTTGTGGCGACGATCGTGGCGGCCAGGGCGGCAATGGTTTTCAGGTTCATGATTTTTTTCCTTTACGGTCGGGGGTGGGGTGACGCGGGGTGAAAAAGCGGGGTTAGCGGGCGGTGTAGAACACGTAGTCGGCCTGGTAGCCAACCTTCATTTCCTTGCCAAGGCTCGCCATGTCGCATGGCTGGGCGGGTGCGGTGCCGCCCACTGTCTTCAGGCGCTGGATATAGCTCACGTCGGCCATCTGGCCATTGCCGGTGCTCGAGTTGGCCTTGACCAGTTGCAGCGGCAGGTTGCCGGGCGTGGCGGGCGCGATGGCGACCTGTTTTCCGGTCACCTTGGAGCCGTCCATCGATTCCCAGGTCGGGCCGCCGTAATAGGTGCCGACTGGCTTTCGGGCCGCGTCATAGAGCGTGGCGGCGGGGACGACGAAGGTCCAGACATAGCTGCCGGGCTGATCGGCCTTTTCTCGGCAGGCGTAGGTCACCTCGCCGATGCCGACTGTCCACCCTTTCTGGACATGCCCATCGGGTACCCGAATGGGTTCGGGCAAGGTGGCGTTGTCTAGGTTCGCCATGGCCGACGATGCGACGACCAGCGCGGAAACGGAAACCAGGGTGCGCAAAGCTTTCATGAGATTCTCCTCAGGGGTCAGGGTTGGGGCGACGCTGGAAACGGACGTGCCTGACATCCCTTACGCAGGCACCGCGGGACTGGATGCATACATTTCAGAAATTTATTTGCATCTGCTTTGCGGGCAGCGCCGTAGACCGGTTGTCACTTTCCCCATAAACCGATGACAATCGTGAGGACACCATGCTCGGGAGCACACCAATTGGACGACACGCCCGTCGATCCGCAACTGGCAGAACAGGACGAAGCAGACACGGACGGATTGCCCGATCCGGTCGAGTCATCGCCGCCTTTTGCCCGGGTCTGCAGCGAAGGCGAGCTGGTTGCCTGGGTCCAGCGTATCGTCGGTCAGGACGAGCAGGCGCTGGCCTGCCTGTACGATGCCCTCGCCGGTCGGGTGCACGCCTTTGCGTTGCGCCTGACGCGTCAGCCCCATCTGGCCGAGGAGGTCACTGAAGATGTCTTCTGGCAGCTCTGGCGCCAGGCGCCGCGCTTCGATCCGGACAAAGGATGCGTCATGGCCTGGGTGATGAACATCACACGCAGTCGCGCGCTCGATGCGCTGCGCCAAGTCGAGACGCTGGAAGTGCAGGACGAAGGCGCCATCGAACGGGCCGCTGACAACGCAGCCGACGAGACCCCGTTCGATCTGCTGGCGGCCGTGGACGAGCGACACCTGCTGCACGCAGCACTCGCCAGCCTGGAGCCGCTGCCCCGCCAGTTGCTGGCGCTGGCCTTCTTCCGCGGCATGACGCATGACGAAATTGCCGCTTACTGCGATCTGCCGCTGGGCACCGTAAAATCGCAAATCCGGCGCAGTCTGGCGCGCCTGCAGGAACAGCTTTCCCGGCAGGGTATGGCTTGGAGCACCCCCGCATGAAATCCGACGACACGACCGATCTCGACCGCCTGATCGCCCCAGCCCTGCGCCCAGCCACTGGCGACGGCGGGGAGGTGCGCGCCCGACTGCTGAAACGGGCGGCTGAAAGCCGCGCCCGCCACCTGGCATTCGTTTCGGTCCGGCGCGACGGCAGCCCTTGGCGCGAGTTGATGAAGGGCCTGCGCGGACGCGACCTGCGGCATACCGATGGAGGCTCGTCCGTTCTCCTTGCACTTGACCCCGGTACGGTCCTGCCCATCCACCGGCATCGCTATCTCGAAGAAGGGCTGGTGTTGTCAGGCCGCATGCAGTTGGGCGATCTCGATCTGGGTCCGGGTGACTATCACGTCTCCTTCCCGGGCAGCAGGCATGATCGCATCAGCTCCTCCGAAGGATGCATTACGTACTTGCGCGGTACATCGCTGGGTAGCCTCTTCGGGTTGGCCATCGAACTGTTGGGGGGACTGACGCCGGGTGCGGGTGATGCGCCGGTGACCATCACCGAGGCAGACGGCGAATGGCGACCGCTGGCCCAAGGCGTGGCGGAGAAGCTTCTGTGGCAGGCCGAGGCGGGCATGTCGCGCTTCGTGCGGCTGGCGCCAGGGAGCTGCTACTGCCCAAGACCATATGTGCGCGAGTGCGAGTTCATGGTGGTGGCCGGTGAAGTATTTTTCGGCGACATACTGCTGCGACAAGAAGAACTGCACTTTGCTCCAGGCGGCACATGCCATGCCGATATCAGCAGCGATTGCGGCGGGATGTTCTTCGTCCACGAGCGGACTGTCATCTAAGCGCCTTAGCACGCCCGAATGCTTTGAAACATCCCGCATCATGGATTGTTTTTAACCAATCGGCTCAGATGGCCTCTGAACTGATCTAGATTCAGAAAACCCTCAAAAGCCCAAGGCTTAATCGAAGCGTTTGTCCGCTGAAATCCGGAACCTGCAATTCAACGAACGGTGCAGTCAGTAGCCGGATTCGCTATTCGTCGCCAGCAACCTAACCATGTCGGCATCGTGCCCCAATTTGGAACTCCACATTAGCGCGATGCCACACCTCCAGAATGAGGAAAGCGGCCATTCGGACGGCGCAAAGCAGACTCACACCAAACCTAGTGCGCTTGCCGCCGATTGACAAGCAATCCTCCGGGTCACGATAATTTGGGCATCTGCGGGAGAGAGAGTCCAGATATCCTGACTCCGCCGAAGGCGCAAACTCCCATAATCGCTCAGGCATGATGGACCGCAGACATGATTCGCCGGCTGGAGAGAAGTTCCAAGCGTCTTGACGCTTGGCAACTCACCGAAGGGGCAGGCCCATATTGGGCTGAAACTCTCAGGTAAAAGGACAGGGGGAGAGGCGTCACAGAAGCACTCAAGTCGAGTCTTCTGGTCTTTGACGGAGTCCTTCCCGATGTTAGAAAGTCTCGCCCGCGTTTTTCAACCCCTCGCTACCCTGCAATTCGACCTGTTACTGGTTATCTACCTGGTGGCCATCACCGCCGAAGCCATGTCGGGTGCCTTGGCAGCCGGGCGTCGCAACATGGACATCTTCGGAGTGTCCGTGATTGCCTTTGTAACCGCCCTAGGCGGCGGAACCATCCGGGATGTGCTTCTGGGTAATTTCCCAATCGGCTGGACACAACATCCCGAATACGTCTGTCTGGTTATCCTGGCCGGATTGGCAACGACCTTGCTGGCCAGGTTCATGCACCACCTGAAAGGCGTCTTCCTGATGCTGGATGCAATGGGTCTGGTCGCCTTCTCCTTAATTGGCTGCACGGTCGCCCTGCAACTGGATTACCCCGTGGTGGTTATTATCATGGCCGGCATGGTGACCGGGATATGCGGGGGCATTCTGCGCGATGTGCTGTGCAATCAGGTGCCCGTCGTTTTTTGCCGTGAGCTTTATGCCTGCGTGTCGCTCTTTGTGTGTGTGCTGTTTCTATTATTGCGGTCCTCCGGCGTCGATGACGACCTCAATACCGGAGTGTGCTTTGCCGTCGGCTTTGGCTTCCGCATGCTGGCACTTCACTTTAGTTGGAAGCTCCCAACTTTTTCCTACCAGCAGCGATGGGATTAGCGGCAAGGCACGATAGTCGACGCCACCCTGATCGCAGCACTGCCTTCGACCAAGAACCAGGATGAGAAGCGGGATGAGGATGCACCAGGCGAAGAAATGCAATCAATGGCGTTTCGGGATAAAGGCGCATAACGGCGTCGATGCCCAGTTCGAATTGGTGCATACAGTGGTGGGCACCGCCGCCAACGTGAGTGATGTAACTCAGCCCCAGGAACTCCTGCACGGTTACGAAAGCGATGTCTTTGGTGATGCCGCATACCAGGGGTAGAGAAGCGCGCAGAGAGTCAGGAAATCCCGGTGACCTGGCATGTGGCCATGCATCCGAGCAAGCGCAATACGCTGTCGGGGGCGTCGCTGGGGGGATCCGCTCGAATGGATCGAATATGCTAAATACCGTATCCGGACTAAGGTCGAGCATCCGTTCCATGTGGTGAAGAACCTCTTCCACCATCGCAAGACGCGCTACCGCAGCTTGGCCAAAAAAACACGGCCCAACTCTTCTCGCGGTTTGGCTTGACCAATTTGGTGCTGGCTCGCCGTTTGCTCCTCGCTGCCAACACCCAAGGTGCTTCCTGATAACTAAAAATGAACGGAATACCCCGAGAGTCACCCTGACTGACCGCAAAAACCAGCTGGGTTCCCAGTCAAGTCACCTTCCTCTGCCTTATTCGCCAGGGCTCGGTGAATTGTTCAGCGTTTCACTAAATTATCGATCCCAATACGGTTCTTCGCCGATATAGGAAATAAGGAAGTCAATGAATACCCGCACCTTGCTGGGAAGGTGCCGCGTCGGCAAGTACATCGCGTACACATGGCGCTCCACCGGGATGTATTCGGAGAGCACTGCCTGCAAACTGCCGTTCTGCAGGTCTTTGCCGACAATGAAGGTCGGTAAAAGGCCTATTCCCAGTCCGCCCAGAACCGCTTGCGATAGTGCTTCGTCGTCATCGACGTGCAAAGGGCCGTTTACGGGTACAGCGATTTCGCCTTCTGGTCCAGTAAAGCGCCAGCGCCCAGGTTCGCCGGAGCGGGTGTAGTCCAGGCAGTTATGAGCCACAAGGTCGGCCGGGGTTTGTGGAATACCTCGCCGCCGGAAGTAATCCGGGGTGGCACACAACTTTCGTCGGATCGGGGCCAGCGGACGTGCGACTAAATTAGGTTGCGGGTCGCTGGTGACATGGATAGCCAGGTCGTACCCTTCCTCAGCCAAGTTCACCCAGCGGTCCGTGATGCTTAGGTCTATCTTGAGTTCGGGATGGCAGGGCAGAAACTTGGCGAGAGCCGGTGCGACATGAAGTGTTCCAAAGGCAACCGATGCGCTGACACGAAGTACCCCCTTCGCTTTTCCATTGAAACTGCCAACCAGTTTCTCCGCTTCCGTTGCCTCTTCCAGCATACGAGCGCAATGTTCGGAAACCGAGGCGCCAATTTCGGTGAGGCTGAGATGTCGGGTCGTGCGATTCAGCAAGTGCGCGCCAAGCGACTTCTCTAGTTTCGATACGGCCTTGCTGACTGACGAACGGGAGGCGCCCATTCTTCGCGCCGCTTCCGCAAAACTTCCCGCCTCGACAACGCGAGCAAAAATTGCCATCAAATTCAAATCGGCCATCGATGCCTTCACTTAGGTTTTGTCGTTTCGGCGCTCCAATTGTTGCCATTCTGGATACATTCTGATGCCAGTTTAAGGCCTACCGTGTTGATCGCAGAAGCCGTACGATTCGTTTACATGATCAATCTAAACTTATCCATACCGCCAGAATTATCTGACGAATCAAAGGAAGTCAGACTGCCTATCGTCGGTTCTGCCGATTATGTTCGTTTGCGCCAATACGCGCTGAGCGACGCGTTGGCAGAAGAACTGGATCGGGCGATTGTAGTCGAAGGAGAACAGATTCCAAATGACGTCGTGACCATGCACGCCCGTTGTACCTATATTGATACCCGTATCGGAATGCAACGCGAGATCGAGTTGGTTTATCCAGACGAGGCAGATTCTACGATGGGGAAAATTTCCGTACTTACACCGGTCGGTAGTGCATTAATCGGACTGAAGGTGGGGCAGGAAATTACTTGGGAGTTTCCCGATGGCTCGATGCGCTGCCTGATGGTCGCAAGCGTTTCCCAGAGGACTGAATAGTCCAGCCCAGCGTCCAGGACTGTTCCGCACGTCCTGGTGTTAACGATAGAGGGCGTCAATGACGCCAAATTAACATGGAGATTTAAATGGAACTATTATTCGAAACGATTACGGAAACGCAGAAATCCTCTCTGGAGGCGGCTGCTAATTTTAGCGATACTTGTCTAATCGTTGTCGAGCGGCTTACTCAACTCAATATCGAGGTAGCCCGTACCGCTTTCGAGAGGTCTGCAGAAATGGCTTTACTTTGTTGGGAACGCAGCCTTGCCAAAGAACATGCGTGCAGCTGGTAAGCCTCTGCCCAACCAAACCTAGAACATCTGAATCGCCCCGGGAATTGAGGAGGCTCCACTACCTGAGGGACTCTCTGAACAACCCGCGATTTTTGGGCGGGCTGTCATGAAAATGATGAAAAACAGGCGATTTTTGACTGAGAAACATGGAGGTTTAGGGTTTTTCCCCTCATTTCTAGCTTCACAGGCGCACCTCGCCCATCAAAGGCAATAAGCGTTTGCGCTGTCGGCGCGCGTTTAAAAGTACCCAGCGATACGCGTTGAATTTTACCCAGGGACTTTAGCCGCTCGTCATTGTTGCGGCTGGTAACAAGTGTAGCGCAAGGATAGTCGTCGGCACCTCCGTTTTT
>JAYRYB010000008.1:0-120795 GCA_041917165.1 Azonexus sp. | reverse complement strand
CGACCTTGAGCATGAGTTCATGCGAGTAGCCGATGACTTGTTGCTTGTCGTCGTAGTAGGAGAAGGGGATGGAGGATTCGCGGTGGCCGAGCGTGATCGAGCCGCTGTCCTTGATTTTTTTGAGGGTGGCCGATTCCTGGGCCAAGACCGGGGCGGTGGAAAATGCAGAGGCAACGAGGACAGCGGCTGCGAGTCGGGCAAAGTGCATGGTGCTTCTCCTTGGGGTCAGGGACAATCGATGACCATCAGCGACACATCGTCGGCAGCAACGCTGTTTTCGAGATGGCGGGTAAGTGCGGCGTCGATCCGCGCAAAGCGGTTTTCAGGTGAAGTATGGGCAACCGCAGCCTCCAGGCCCGCCGTGCCGAACTGCTGACCGCTGGCATTTTCTGCTTCCAGCAGGCCATCGGAGAAAAGAACGAGTTGGCTTTCCTTGTCCCAGCCGAACGCTTGGGGCTGGCAGTCCAGGCCGTTATTGCCGACGATACCCAGCGGAAGGTTGTCGGACGGGAAGGTCTTGCGCGCGATCCCCCAGCGGTCGAAAAGATAAGCCGTCGGCGTGCCACCCACCCAGATTTCGCCCTTCAGCGTCTGCTCGTCGAGCATGAGCACGGTTGCGGCAACGAAGCGCCCGATGGGCATCGAGTCTTTAAGTTGCTCGTTCATTTCGAGCACAATTTCGCGTACGCCGTGGTTACGACGGGCCAGCCGGTAGAAGATCGCCAATACCGGCAGCACGCTGATGGCCGCGGCGAGACCATGTCCGGTCGCATCGGCGAGCATGGCGTAAACGCGGCCTTCCGGCGAGCGGGTGGCGGCGACGATGTCGCCACTGAAGTTTTCGGCGGCGATGACCTTGTATTTGAGGCGGGTGTCCTGCAATCCGGCGCGGTGCAACTGCTTTTCCATCAGACGCAGCGCCAGTTGCTGTTCGTTCTGGGTCTGGTCGTAATAGGTCTGCAGCAGGCGCGCGTTTTCGCGCAGCTTTTGTTCCGCCGCCTTGCGCTCGGAAATATCGCGGACGACACCGATGAATAGGCGTTGGCTACCGATGACGACTTCCGTGACCCCCAGGCTGACCGGCACGCGGCTGCCATCCTTGCGCTGCGCCTCGACTTCGCGCTCCTGGCCAATGACCCGTGGCGTCCCGCCGCCCGTGTATGCGTTGATGTAATCATCGTGCCGGCTGCGGTGGGGCTCCGGCGTAAGCATGCTGACGTTGCGGCCAATCATCTCTTCGCTGGTCCAGCCGAATATCGTCACCGTGGCCCGGTTCACCGAGGTGATGATGCCCTTCTCGTCGATCGAGATAATCGCTTCGAGCACATGGTCGGACACCGTCTGCAGGCGGTTGCGGGCGTCGATGGCCGCCTGTTGCATGTTCAGCGAACGCTCCATCGAGCGCAATTTGGCTTCGAGGACGACGAAGTTGATCGGTTTGGTCAGGTAGTCGTCTGCGCCGGCTTCCAGCCCTTCAACCAGATTTTCATCCCGGTTAAGCGCCGACAGGAAAATGATCGGCGTCCACCGCTCGCTGGGGGTCGCTTTGATCTGGCGCGCGGCCTCGAAGCCGTCCATCACAGGCATCATGATATCGAGCAAGACCAGATCGGGTTGGTCACGCCGGAAGCGGTCCACCGCCTCCTGGCCATTCTCGGCGAGGATGACGTCGTGGCCGAGTTTCTTCAGGAAGACCTGAAGAATGTGCAGGTTGGTCCGGTTGTCGTCGACCGCCAGGACCTTCAGTTTGTTTTTATTAGGTTCCATGCCTTATCCAGCCTCGGGGCGGGTGGCCGTGATGGTGGCGACGGCGATGTTGCCGCAGCCTTCGTAAGTGATACTGCTGAAACTGAGCATGCGTGCCAGCGCGATACCGCGACCATTGGGGTCGAACGCACGCTCGGGGTCCATCTCCAGAAAGCGCTGCCAGTCAAAACCGGCGCCCTCATCGATGATGCGTAAACACACGGTCTGGCCGTCGCGCGTAAATTGCAGGCGTACCCGTTTGTTCCGGTTTTCCGGCAGGGATGCCCGGCGGTTGATTTCCTCGTGCCAGGTGTCTTCGCGCTTGTGGTGTGATTTCTCGGCATAGCTCAGGCCAAGGTTGCCGTGCTCGACGCCATTGACGAGAAGCTCGGAAATCCCCATCACCGCCGCATCCGGGCTGGGGCAGGCATGCGCAATGAAGGCCGCAAGCTGGCCGGCCTCTTCAACCGTCGTTACGGAAAACTCGCCCTGTTCGAGAAACTGCAGGCTGCTCATGTGCTGATGCAGTTGTTGCCGCAGGCTGTCGCGGTTGGCGGCATCGGCCAGCGCCGCGTGGACGATGGCCAGCATGTCGTCGCGGCGGTAGGGCTTGGTCAGGTAGTAATAAGCACCGGCCTCCAGCCCTTCCCGGATCTGCGCAGGTGAGTTGGCGGCCGTCTGCAGGATCACCGGGATGCCGGCCAGACTCGGCTCGGACTTCATCCGCTGCAGCAGCCCGATGCCGTCCAGTCCGGGCATCATCCGGTCGAGAAGGATCAGATCGAAACGATTGTCCGGGGCGGTCAGCTGCGCCCATGCGGCTTCACCGCAGTCGGCGGTGACGGTCGTAACGCCCGGTTGATCCTCGAAGTAGGCTTCGAGGATTTCCAGGTTCAGCATCTCGTCATCGACCAGCAGAATTCGTGTTTCGCTCATGACTCCCCTGTTATTCCTTGGCACCGGTGAGCGGCAGCATGACCGTAAAACAGGCACCCCCCGAAGCCCGGTTTTTCGCCTCAATCGTACCACGGTGCTGACTGACGATGGCACGGCAAATCGCCAGCCCGAGGCCGGTTCCGCCAGCGCCACTCTTGGTCGCGCTGCTCTGGATGAACTTCTCGAAGATGATCGCCAGTTCATTCTCCGGGATGCCGATGCCTTCATCCTCGATGCTGAGCTCAAGCGCGGCAACGCGCCCGGTGTCGCCCGCCCGCCGGCCGCTGGGCAGGTCGCCTGTCTGGATGCGGACGGTCACTCGGCCGCCATCGGGTGAGAACTTGATCGCATTCGACAGCAGGTTGTGGATCACCTGCAGCAGTCGCTCGCGATCGCCGGTCAGCGGGCTGAGGTCGGTAGCGGCATCGAAATCCAGTTGCAGTCGCCGCTGCAGCAGAAGCGGTTCGAGGTGGCTGATGGCTTCCTGAGCCAATGCCGTGAGCGATACCGTTTCGAGGCGCAGTTCCATGTGCCCCGACTCCAGCTTGGAGAGGTCGAGCAATTCGTTGATCAGCCCGAGCAGGCGGGTAGCGCTTTGTTCGACCCGCCCGAAATAGTGCGAAATTTTGGGTTGACCGCAGGCGTCGGCCTTCTCCTGGCCCAGTTGCGAAAAACTGAGGATGGCGTGCATCGGCGTCCGCAGTTCGTGCGACATGTTGGCGAGAAACTCGGATTTGGCCTGATTGGCCGCCCGGGCCTGCTCGACCGCGGCCACCAGCTTGGCCGTGCGTTCATCGACCATCTCTTCGAGGTGATCGCGATGGCTTACCAACTCCAGTTCTGCCTGCTTGCGGTCCGTGATATCGGACACCGAACCGGCAATCCGCTGCGCCCGGCCGCTGGCGTCGCGCACGGCCTCGCCGCGCAAGCGCACCCAGCGCAGCCCGCCATCCGGGCGCTGCAGCCGCAATTCGATATCGTAAGGCTCGCCGTCGCGCAAATGGCGACGCAGGGCGGTACGTCGACGTGCCTCGTCTTCGGCCGGAAAATACGCAGCAAAATCGCCCAGATTGTTCGGCGCAGTGTCCGGGGTTAGCCCGAAAATATCGAGGAGGCGATCACTGATGTAAGAGCGGTCATGGCGCAGGTCATGGTCCCAGATACCGTCGTTGGTGCCGCGCGAGGCCAGACGCAGCCGCTCCTCCGAGTCGTGGAGTTCGTGCGTCAGATGCCGGGCATAGCGTTCGGCGCGTTCGCGATGTGTTGCCAGGTGATAGAAAAGCAGGCCGAGCAGTGCCGCCGCGAGCACGCCACCAGCGAGAATCAGCGTCGGCGTATCGAGCAGCGATTCGCTACTGCCGCTCGCCGGGGCAAAAAAGCGCAGTACCCAATTGCGCCCACCAAAGTCGATTTCGTGATGATGACTTGCAGTGTCGTCATCGACGGCGAGTTCTGGTGCCGAGTCGTAGATCAGCGTCGCTTGTCCGCTGCTGCCGCCATCATCATGAATGCGAATTCGCAAATGGCTCTTCAGTGAAACCTGCAGGGCATTGAGGAAATCGTCCGTGCGGTAAGCCGTGAGGACCACGCCGGAGAAGGCCTGCCGGCGTTCCTCGACATCGTTGATCGGCATGCCCGGGTGGTAGAGCGCATGCAGCATCAAAAAGCTTGGCCGTCGGGCTTCGCCATCCGGCACCAGAAAAATCGGGCCGCTCATGCTGATATTGCGGGTGGCGATGGCGGTTTCGATGGCTTCCCGGCGAACCGCGTCGGAGTAGAGGTCGAAGCCGACCGCGCTCTGCAACGGCGGCTTGTCCGGTGCGATGAAAATGATCGGGGTGCTGAGGTCTGCGGTCGACTCGGGAAAGACGCGAAAATCGGCACGGTCCGCCTGCTCGCGAATGGCAGCAATCAGCCCTGTTCGCTCGGGCTGGCGCATCGCCGGCGCATAGGCGTAGGCAAACAGCCCGCAGAGGCCGCGGTCGAGGTCGATGGCAAGGGCGAAACGGCGCCAGCGCGCGAGGTTGATTCCGGTTTCAGCGACCGCAAAGGCCTGGACCGAGCGTAGGAACTGGGCGTGCAATTGCAGCTGCTCGCGGATCTCGGCGGTGATCGAAGCCGCTTCGACGGTAGCGGCCAGTTCGCGCGACTCGCGCTGGATGCTGGCCTGCCAGCGGGCGGCCAGCAGGCTGGCGCCGGCCAGCAACAGGAAAAGCAAGAGCGGCAACAGCCAGTTCAGTGTCCGCCGGCGGAGCAGCCTGCGCCGCGCTTGAGGGCTGGACCGCATGGCGCTGCCCAGATCAGGCATGGCTGGCGTCTTCCTGCTGTTGCAGTGTCCACATCCGCGCGTAGTGGCCGCCTGCCGCCAGCAGTGCGCCATGCGAGCCGCGTTCGATGATGCGCCCGTCGCCGAAGACCAGGATCTCGTCGGCATTCATCACTGTCGACAGGCGATGGGCGATGATCAGCGTCGTCCGTCCGATGGCGGCCTGTTCCAGCTGGCTCTGGATGGCGCGCTCGGTCGCCGAGTCGAGGGCGGAGGTCGCCTCGTCGAAAATCATGATCGGCGGATTCTTGAGCAGGGCGCGGGCGATGGCGACGCGCTGCTTCTCGCCACCCGAGAGTTTCAGGCCACGCTCGCCGACACGGGTCTCGTATTTCTTCGGCAAACTCTCGATAAAGTCATGCAATTGCGCGGCGCGGGCGGCGGCATAGACCTCTTCGGCACTGGCTTCGGGGCGACCGTAGTTGATGTTGTAGAAAATGCTGTCGTTGAACAGCACCGTATCCTGCGGCACGATGCCGATCGCGGCGCGCAGGCTGGCCTGGCGGAGCCGGCGCACATCTTCGCCGCCGACGTGCAGGGTGCCGCCGCTGACGTCGTAGAAGCGGAATAGCAAGCGCGCCAGCGTCGACTTGCCGGCGCCGGAGTGGCCGACAGCAGCGACCGTGCGCCCGGGGGCGATGCTGAAGTTGACGTCCTTGAGGATAGGGCGGTCGGCGTCGTAGGCGAAATTGACGGACTGGAAGTCGACACCCAGCGGGCCGGCGGGCAGATCGCGCGCATCCGGGGCATCGGCAATCTCGCGGTTTTCATTGAGCAGCAGGAACATCCGCTCGATGTCGGTGAGTGCTTGGCGGATCTCGCGATAGACGACGCCGAGGAAGTTGAGCGGAATGTAGAGCTGGATCAGGAAGGCGTTGACCAGCACCAGATCGCCGATGGTCATTCGGCCATCGACGACGCCCTGCGCGGCGCGCCACATCATCGCCGTGACGCCCAGCGCGATAATCGCCTGCTGGCCGAGATTGAGGTAGGCCAGCGTTTTCTGGCTGCGAATGGCGGCGGCTTCCCATTTGACCATCTGCTCGTCGTAGCGGCGTGCCTCCCAGGCCTCGTTGTTGAAGTACTTCACAGTTTCGTAGTTGAGCAGGCTGTCGATGGCGCGGGTGTTGGCGGCCGAGTCGTTTTCGTTCACCGCCCGGCGGATGTCGATGCGCCAGTTGCTCAGTTTGACGGTGTAAACGATGTAAGCCGTCAGCGAAATCAGTGTGATAACCACGAAGCCGGCGTCGTACTGCACAAAGAGGATGCCCAGCACCAGTCCGATCTCGACCAGCGTCGGCAGGATCGAATACAGGGTGTAGGAAATCAGGCTGGAGATCGAGCGCGAGCCGCGCTCAATATCGCGCGAGACGCCACCGGTCTGGCGCTCAAGATGAAAACGCAGCGACAGGGCATGCAGGTGCTGAAAGACTTCGAGGGCCACCTTGCGCACAGCGCGCTGGGTGACGCGGGCAAAGAGCAGTTCGCGCAGTTCGGTGAACAGTGCGGTCGAAAAACGGAGCGCGCCATACAGCGCCAGCAACAGCACCGGCATGGCGAGCACCTGCTGACCGGCCGACAGGCCATCGATCATCTCCTTGAAGACGACCGGAACGCTGACGTTGGCGACCTTGGCGCCAATCAGGCAGGCCAGTGCCAGCGAAACGCGTAGCCGGTATTGCCAGAGGTAGGGGAAGAGCGTGCGGAGCGTCTGCCAGGCGTGGCTGTCAGGCAGCGGCTGGCCGGCGGGCGGTTTGGGGAGAGCGGTGGCGCGGCGCATGAGGTGGAATCGTTATTGTCGTTTTCTGGGTCGGATCGCCAGTATATGAAAAGTCCAGGCTTTCCGCGAAAATCGGGGCTTCTGTCCGCAATGAGGCCATCATGACCACTGAACGCATCCCGCTCCCCGCCACTCCGGTAACGCTTTGCGTCGTGCCGATGCCGGCTGATCTCAACCAGAACGGCGACGTATTCGGCGGCTGGGTCATGGCCCAGGTCGACGTCGCCGGCGCCATCCCCGCGATGCGCCGCGCCCGGGGTCGGGTGGCGACCGTTTCGGTCAATTCCTTCCTCTTCAAACAGCCGATTTCCGTGGGCGATATTGTCAGCTTTTACGCCGATATCGTGCGCGTCGGGCGGACGTCGATCACGGTCAAGGTCGAGGTTTTCGCCGAGCGGAATTACGCCAATCCCATTGTCGTCAAGGTGACCGAAGCCGAATTGACCTACGTTGCCATCGACGCCGATGGCAACAAACGTGAGGTTCCGCCCGAAGTTTCGAGCAAAATGGAATAAAATCCGGCAGTTAATCAAATTGCCTCGCCTCGAGGGGAGCCTGACAATGAACAAGATGACCATGCGCGTGTTACCGGCCCTGCTGCTGGCAGCCTTTTCCGGCGCCGCCAGCGCGGCTGCCTTCCAGCTCTGGGAGCAGAATGCCAGCGGACTGGGAACGGCCTACGCCGGGTCTGCAGCAGTTGCCGACGACGCCAGTACCAATTTCTTCAACCCGGCCGGGCTGACCCAGTTGGGGGGCTTCCAGTTTTCGGCAGGGGTTGCGGTGGTCGGGCCCAGCTATGAGTTCCGTAATGAGAACTCTGCTGGTGCTGTCGGCACCGCTGGTAATGGCGGCAATGCCGGCGGCTGGGCGGCCGTGCCGAATCTTTACCTGTCTGCGCAGGTCGCCAGAGACTGGACACTCGGTTTCGGCGTCTCCGCACCTTTTGGCTTGGCGACCGAGTACGACAGTGGTTGGACGGGGCGCAATCAGGCGATCAAGTCTGAAATCAAGACCATCAATTACAACCCTTCGTTGGCTTACCGCCTGAATGACAAAGTGTCTTTGGGTGTCGGCATCAATTATCAGAGCATCGATGGCGAACTGACACGTTTCAGCGGCAGCAACCTCGTCGGCAACGTCAAGCTCAAGGGCGATGACGCCTCGTGGGGCTGGAACGCCGGGGCCTTGTTCACCCTGTCGCCGGCGATGCGGGTGGGTGTCTCCTACCGTTCGGCGGTCAGCCATACGCTGGAAGGCAATGTCAGTACCAATCTAGGCCAGACGCCGGTACGTGCCGACGTCAAGCTGCCCGACAGCCTGATCCTGTCGGTCTGGCAGCAGGTTTCCGACCGCTGGGAAGCGATGGGCGATCTCAGCTATACCCGCTGGAACACGCTCAAGTCGCTGGACGTTTATAACCGCAATACCGGCGCCTTTGTTTCCAGCGAAACCTTCGCCTACGACAATTCCTGGCGGATTGCCTGGGGTGCTGCCTACAAGGCCAGCGATGCCGCCAAGATCAAGTTCGGCCTCGCCTACGACCGGACACCGGTCAGTACTGATGACCGTAGCGCCCGGGTGCCGGACAATGACCGGATCTGGTTGTCGCTCGGTGGTCAGTGGAACGCCGGTCGGGCCGGCAAGGTCGATGTCGGTTACGCCTACCTGTATGTCAAGGATCCGAGCATCCGCCAGAACCGTAATGGCGTGAACCTTAACGGTCACTACGACGCCAGCGCCCACATACTCGGCGTCCAGTACTCGGTCGGCTTCTAGGGACGGTGAGTTTGCCGGCGATGGAACTGGGCGGGTTCAGTATCGGGGTGCGTGAAGGCGTCCTCGGGCTGATCGCGCTGGTCGCCCTGTACATCATCGTCGTGCTGGCGCGCATGATTCTGCTGCGCCGTCAGCCGATTACCCCGGCTGCGCCCGAGGTACCGTCGCCTCCGCTGGCGGCTCCGGCGAACATAGCCCCCGTGGTCGCGCCCGAGCCGGTTCCTGACGACGATATTCCGGTGCTGGCGGTGCCGGTTGAGCCTCCGGATGAAGTGGATACACCTATTCCGCCGTCGTTGGCCAATGCCTGGGAAGCCGCCGCTGCCAGTGTTGCTGACGAAAACGTCCGCCAGACGCTGGCGCAGGAAGTCGCCCAGCTACGTGACGAGGTCGATGCGATCCGTGGCGAGCTGGCAGCGCTGCGCGAGGACATGCAGCACGAACTGGCCCACTTGCGGGCGGCTCAGTCGATGTCGCCGATCTACGGCGATGCGATGCAACTGGCGGTGGCCGGCTATGATCCGGCCCTGATTGCCGAGCGTTGCGGCATTGCCCGCGCCGAGGCCGAACTGGTCGTCGCCCTGGCCAAGAGCCAGGCGCAATGAGGAAAACATGGCTGAACCGGTAGACAAACCCGAGAACGCTGACGAGGAAGCCGGCGAACTGCGCGGTAAACTGCTGCGCCGCCTGGCGGTGGCTGGCGTGCTGGTCGCCCTGCTGCTTGGGGTGCTGGCGCTGTTCGATTACCTGTCGAATCCGCCGGAGGATGACGAGTCGCCGGTGTTCAGCAAACCGGTGCCCGTCGCCCCGCGCAAGGAGGTGTCGCAGCCCGTCAAACCGGCCACCGACCTGCCTGACCCGCCACCGGTTGCTGCTGTGTCCGCGGAACCGCCGCCGGCGCCCGCGGCGGAGGCAGCCCCAGCCCCGGCGGCACCGGTGCCCCCCCCGGTATCCAGCGCCGGCGAGCGTCCCGAAATTCGCAACAATTCCGCGTCGACCGCAGCACCTGCCAAACCGGCCACGACCGCAGCTGCCGCCACCGTGGTTCGTCCGTCGCCGCGCACCGTTCCCGAAGTCACCGAGGCCCCGCCGGTGTCGCCGCCTATGCCACGTACAGTCGAGGCTATTCCGGTTGAGCCGGCAAAGCCGTCGGCGCGTCTGGTCGAAACGCGGCCAGCGCCAGTCATTGCGCCGCAGGCGCCGCGGCTGTTCTCCGGCTTCGTGCTGCAGGCGGGCGTGTTTTCGAGCATGCAGCGGGCGGAGGAGTTGCACGCCCGCCTCGCCTTGAGCGGCGTGCCGAGCAGTGTCGAAACCCGGGTTCAGGTTGGACCGTTCCGTACCCGTCAGGAAGCTGAGCAGGCGCAGCAGAAGCTCCGCGAGCAAGGGATCGAGACGGTGCTTGTCGCGCCCAAGGGCGCCGGCCGCTGATCCGGCGCCTGTCGCCCGGCTCAGGGCATGCCGGGCAGTCGTGGCAGGCCGAGGCTGCGGCGTACGTCGCGATGCAGTTGCAGGGGCGGCGGCAGCGGCATGCTGCGTGACGGACGGTCATCGTAGCGCCGCTCATCATATCGACGGTCGTAACCCCGGTCATGACCGCGATGGCCGTGACGGTCGTTATCGTAATAGTAGTAAGTCGTTGTACCCGGATAGGTGCGATAGGGCGGGTAGCTGTCGACATAGACCGGCCCGCTGCGATAGCCGACGTGGCCGGCCGGCACCACCGTGCAGGCACCGAGCAGCGCCACCAGGCCGGTGGCAAGCAGGGTGCGAAACAGCGGGCGGCGAATTGAGCGAGTGGTCATGGCAGATGTTCGGAGTGGGCTTGAGCGAATAACGCGACTCCCGGTTCCGGCGCTGACCCGGGGTTGTAAGCGAATGTTGCAATCACCCGCCAGCCGCCTTCTGCAGGCGCCGCAGGAACACATTCATCTCCTTGGCCGCCTGAATGTCACCCTTGGTTTCGGCGACACGGATGCCGTGTTCGTAGGCGGCGATGGCGGTCGGGGCGTCGCCGGCCTCGGCTGCCGCCTTGCCCAGGGCCTTCCACGCGGCGGAATAATTAGGATCGCGCTCGACCGCGGCCTGAAACTGCCCGGCGGCCTTGTCCGGCGCACCCGCCTTGAGGTATTCGTTGCCCAGTGAAAAACGCAGCAAGGCACCATCGCGCGGCCCGCCCAGCATTTTTTCCAGCGATTCGATTCTCGGGTTCATCTAAAATCCGCTTTTCTCATTCATCAAGACAGGACAGCATTCCATGGCCAAGACCATCATTGCCACCCCGAACGCGCCGGCAGCCATCGGCACCTATTCTCAGGCCGTCCGCGTCGGCGAAACCGTTTACATGTCCGGCCAGATCGGCCTCGATCCGGCGAGCATGCAGATGGTAGACGGGATCGACGCGCAAATCGTTCGCGTTTTTGAAAATCTCAAGGCCGTGGCCGAAGCCGCTGGCGGTTCGCTGGCCGATGTCGTCAAGCTCAATGTCTTTTTGGTCGATCTCGCCAACTTTGCCAAGGTCAATGAAACCATGGCCCGCTACTTCAGCGAGCCCTTCCCTGCGCGCGCCGCGGTCGGCGTCAAGGAGCTGCCGCGCGGCGCGCTGGTCGAGGCCGATGCGGTAATGGTGCTCGGCAGCTGAGTGTTCTGACGCGATGACCGCGACCGGGGCGGCAGCCCCGATCCGCGCTTCCGATGCGCTGAAGAAGAAGCTCGCTAAGATCGGCCTCCACAGCGAGGCCGATTTGCTGGTGCATCTGCCGCTGCGCTACGAAGACGAAACCCGCATCACGCCGGTGGCCCGTGCCTTCGGCGGCGAGGCGGTGCAGCTTGAGCTGGTCGTACTCAACAACGAAGTGCAATTCCGGCCGCGCCGGCAGATGGTGGTGCGCGCCGGTGACGACAGCGGCGAGATCACGCTGCGCTTCTTCAGCTTCTATCCCAGCCAGCAGGCGGCGCTGGCGGAAGGCTCGCGGATTCGCGTCTTTGGCGAAGTGCGCGGCGGCTTTTTCGGGCTGGAAATGGTGCATCCGCGCTTTCACAAGGTCACGGACGATACGCCGTTGCCCGAGGCGATGACGCCGATCTACCCGACCACCGCCGGGCTGGCCAACTCGGCGCTGCAAAAGCTGATCGGCCGGGCGCTCGCCTACGGCGACCTCTCCGAAACCCTGCCGGAAGACTTGCGGGCAAGTCTCAAGCTGCCGGGCCTCAAGCGCAGCCTGCATTTCCTGCACCACCCGCCGCCCGGCACCGAGCTGGAAACGCTGCACGCGCGCAATCACCCGGCCTGGCGGCGGGTGAAGTTCGACGAGGTGCTGGCGCAGCAGTTGTCGCTGCGCCGCGCCTACCTCGCCCGCCGCGAACAGGGGGCGCCGGTGCTGCGGGCGCGTGACAATCTCGGCGCCCGCCTGCTCGACAGCCTGCCCTTCGGCCTGACGGGCGCGCAGGCGCGGGCGATGGCGGAAATCGGCGCCGATCTGGCGCAGCCTTACCCGATGCAGCGTCTGCTGCAAGGCGATGTCGGCGCCGGCAAGACCATCGTCGCCGCACTGGCTGCCTGTCAGGCCATCTCGGCCGGCTGGCAGGCGGCCTTCATGGCGCCGACTGAAATCCTTGCCGAGCAGCATTACCTGAAGCTCTCGGCGTGGGTGGAGCCGCTGGGTGTCAAGGTCGCCTGGCTCTCAGGCAGCCTCAAGACCAAGGCCAAGCGCGAGCAACTGGCGGCGACGGCCAGCGAGGCGCAACTGATCGTCGGCACCCATGCGCTGATTCAGGACGGTGTCGATTTCGCCAAGCTTGGGCTGGCCATCGTCGACGAACAGCACCGCTTCGGCGTGGCGCAACGCCTTGCCTTGCGCAAGAAGGGCAACAATCCGCACCAGCTGATGATGTCGGCGACGCCGATTCCGCGCACGCTGGCGATGAGCTATTACGCCGACCTCGATGTGACGGTGCTCGACGAGCTGCCGCCCGGCCGCACGCCGATCAAGACCCGGCTGGTTGCCGACAACCGGCGCGACGACGTCGTTGGCTTCGTCAAAAAGCACGTCGAGGAGGGCCGGCAGGCCTACTGGGTCTGCCCGCTGATCGAGGAATCGGAAGCCCTGCAGTTGCAGACGGCGCAGGAAACCTACGAGTTTCTCAATGCCAATTTGGGGCAGATTTCAGGGGTGACCGTGGGACTCGTGCACGGCCGCCTCAAGCCTGACGAAAAACAGGCGGTGATGAGCGCCTTCGCAGCCGGCGAGATCGACGTGCTGGTGGCGACGACGGTGATCGAGGTCGGGGTCGATGTACCCAACGCCAGCCTGATGGTCATCGAGCACGCCGAGCGCTTTGGCCTGTCGCAACTTCACCAGTTGCGCGGCCGTGTCGGGCGCGGCCAGTACGAATCGAGCTGCGTGCTGCTCTACGCCGGGCCGCTCGGCGAGATTGCCCGGCAACGGCTGAAGATCATTTTCGAGAACACCGACGGCTTTGAGATCGCCCGTCAGGATCTGCAGATCCGCGGTCCGGGCGAGTTCGTTGGCAGCCGGCAGAGCGGCGTGCCGCTGTTGCGCTATGCCGATCTCGAACTGGATGCCGACCTGGTCGAGATGGCGCGGGATGTTGCCGAAACGATGCTCAAGGAACACCCGGATCTGGCCGAGAAGCACCTGCAGCGCTGGCTCGGCTCGCGGGAAGAATTGCTGAAGTCCTGAACGCTGCGGCGGTGGTTCAGACCTTGAACCAGTCTTCGATCAGGCGCGCACAGTCGGCCGGCTGGTCGTGGTGCAGCATGTGATCGGCGTTTTCGATCCACGTTTCGGTCAGGTGGGCAAAGCAGGCTTGCCGCCGTTCCCAGTCGCCCGGCCGGGTGGCAAAGTCGCGGACGACCCACGAATCGCGGCCGGCGACCCAGAGCACCGGGCAGCGGATCTGGCGCCAGATGGCCTCCGACTCTTCAAGACGGAACAGATAGGGCGAGAAATACTTGTGCCACGGGTCGCCGTTCCAGACGACGCCGTGTCGGCGCTCGCCGGCCTTGTTCTCACCCTCGCCGATGATGGCGAGATGGCGCGAGAGGAAATCGGCGCGTTCGGCCGTCAGAAAACGGTCGGTCTTCATCAGTCGCTTGGCGAAGCCCTGGCGGTCGGGATAGACATGCATGCGCGGCGGCTGGCGGATCTGGCCCAGCCAGGCGCGATAACGCTCTGGCGCCATTTCCGGTGTCGTCGGCGCGATGCCGAAACCGTCCAGCGTCACCACGCTTTCAACGCGTTCTGGGCGAATGCCGGCGTACAGGCAGGACAGGATGCCGCCCATGCTGTGGCCGACCAGGCGCACTTGCCTGTCCGGGGCGTAGTGGTCGAGGATGGCCTCCATGTCGCCGATGTGCTCGGCGAAATAGTAAGGCCGGCCGAGCCACTGCGACGGGCCGAAGCCCCGCCAGTCGGGAGCGATGATGTTCCAGTCGCGCTGCAGTTCGTCGACGAGGAACTGGAAAGAGGCGGAGACATCCATCCAGCCGTGCAGCAGGAACAGGGTCGGGGCATCGGCACGCCCCCAGCGGCGGATGTGCAGGCGAACGTCGGGGAGGTCGAGGGTTTCGGAACGGAAGGGAGACATCGGATTTTCGGCACTTTTCCGGGTTGACCGCAGCAGCGGCTTGATTCGCCATTTTACCGCCGCGTCTGCCGTAAAATCGGCCGCATGAAGACGAAAGCCCTCCTGCTTGCGCTGCTGCTTGGCGGCTGTGCCCTGCAACCCTCATGGCGCTGGGAGAAGGTCGGTGCCGGCGAGACCGATTACCAGCGTGATGAAAAATTCTGCAAGCTGCAGGCCTATTCCGGTGCCGACGGCATGGTGACCGGCGCTCAGGTGCGGCAGATGCATGCCTGTCTCGAAGGACGCGGCTGGCGCAAGATCGCCCGTTGATCCGACCCCTGAAAAGGAGAAAGCCCCGCCGGGGGTGGGCGGGGCTTTCAGACGGTCATGTCAGGGAGGGGGAGGTGACCGTCAGGCTGTTGGGGGGACAGCGCATGGGTGAAAGATAAGGCCCATGCCGTCCCATTTCAAGTAACGGTTTGCAACACGTCGTGCCCGAATGTAAGCAGGCGATCCGCGTGTTGCCCGTGACTTACCGGTGAATGGTCTTCAGCGGTCGAAGGTCGGAGCGGGTCAGGCCCGCCAGATCGGCGACGACGCGATTGATGCCGTCGCCCAGTAGCCACCAGGCCTGGCCGTAAGGATGGATGGTGATGCCGGATTCGGCGCAGAGCTGTTCGGCCTGCTGCCTTTGTGTTTGATGATTCATTAAAACTTTTCTGTAATGCGCAGTGCGGGATCAGCGGCGTCGTTGCGGTCGGGCAACTGGGCCGCGACCTTCAATGTGACGGAAACAGATCCGACCCTTGCTGAGATCGTAAGGTGAGAGTTCGAGCGAAACCTTGTCGCCGGCCAGAATCCGGATGTGATGCTTGCGCATCTTGCCGGCCGTGTAGGCGATCAGGGTATGCCCGTTGCTCAGGGTGACAAGAAAACGGGAGTCGGGCAGCACTTCGGCGACCACGCCTTCCATTTCCAGCAGTTCTTCTTTGGCCATGAGGCCTCCTCGCAAGAGGGTGGGCCCGGTGTGAACCGGGCGGTCGATGAACGGGCTGGGTGCCCGTTCGCCAGCGATCAGGCGATCTGGATGTTGCTCGCTTGCTTGCCTTTGGGGCCGCTGGTGACGTCGAAGCTGACGCGCTGGCCTTCGGTCAGGCTCTTGAAGCCTTGCGACTGAATTGCCGAGAAGTGTGCGAAAAGGTCTTCGCCGCCCTGTTCGGGCGAAATGAAGCCGAAGCCTTTTGCATCGTTAAACCATTTCACGGTACCTGTTGCCATATCTTGAATCTCCGGGTGAACGGGGCAGAGCCCCTAGGTGGGGCGAGAGTCAAGACGGCGAGGTGAAGATGGGGGATTGGTGCCGCGAAACCGCGGATACTAGACCGACAAAAAACAACACTACTTGAAAATCGCTGACGCATCATGCGCTGTTCAGCGCGCAATAGCAAACGATTTCACAAAAAACAAATCAGCCGGCGTATGTCGCGGCGGATTGTTTCAGTGGTGTCGTCGCTCGCCTCAGTCCTTGCGCACCAGCACGTAGGGATTGTGAAAGCGGTTGCCCTTGATGTCGGCAACGGCGACCGAACTGCCGGCAGAGACCAGCTTGATGCGACCGGTCGCTTCGCTGTTGGCGCCCTGGCCGGCGGTTTCCTTCATTTCGAGAATGACCGGCTCGGGGGCGATCAGGCGCAGTTCCAGCGTCGTGTCCGGCATTTCGTGGGGTGTGAAACGGGCGCTGGCGTTCGGGCCGACCAGCGTGACCGATTGCTTCAACTGACCGCCGAGGAAAACCTCGATCTTGACGGGGTCCGCGGCCTGGCTGGCAAGCGGAAAAGCAAGGGCGGCGGCGAAGGCGAGTGCAGAACGGATAGTCATGGGCGAACACTTTTAAAACAAGGCGCTGGCAGCGCGAAGTCAAAGATTATAGCCGATCGCCCACGAGCTTCCTGTGACAGTTTGTCAGCGCAAGAGTAGTGGCTTCAAAGTGCCGGCATCATGGCTCGATAGGCATGCCAGCTGGCGTGGCCGGCCAGTGGCGCGGTGACAATCAGACCAATAAAGCCGGTGGCGAAGCCGACACCGACCAGGCTTACCAGCAGCAGCGCCCAGACGAGCATCGGCAGCGGATTGCGGGCGATGGAGGCGAGGCTGAGCAGCATCGCCGTGATGGCGTCCTTGCCGCGATCGAGCATCAAGGGCACGGCCATGACGCTGATGGCAAAGATGAAGCTGGCAAAGCCGGCGCCGATCACCACGTAGGTGAGGGCAAAGCCGAGGTTGTCGAAGGCCAGCAGTTCGCGGAAAAAGTCGGCCGCCGTGGGCAGGCCGCTGGTGTAGAAGACTGCGAAGATGACCAGCGAGGCCCGAGACCAGATCAGGAACACAACGCCGGTGACCAGCGCGTAGAGCGCGAGATTGGAGAGGTTTTGCCGCCAGGCGGTCAGTGAGTGGCGCAACTGCGGCGTAGCACCGACCTCGCGCTGGCGCGACAGGTCGTAAAGCCCCATGGCCAGCGCCGGGCCGAGCAACATGAAACCGCCCATCAGTCCCGCGGTCAGCGAGTAGGCGTTGCCATAAAAAAAGACGATGCCCCAGCCCATCAGCGCGAAGGCGAGGCCGTAAAACAGGCTGGCCGCCGGTGCTGCCCGCAGGTCGTCCCAGGCCAGGCGCAGCCATTGCAGCGGCGCTGCCAGAGAAACCGGGCGGATGGCCGCGAACTCTTACGCGGCGTGAGCCAGCGAGGGGGGCGGGTTCAGGTCGGGCTGGGTGCGCATGATGCTTCCTCCTGTGTTTGCTTGAGGGGCGTCGCTGTCGTTTGAGACAGGAAAATCTGCCGGATGTTCACGCGGGCTTGCAGGCGGGCGGCGAGCAGGTAGAGTCCGGCGGCCTTGCGGTGGAGCATGATGGCGTCGATCGGCGGGCTGTGCCAGAAATCGCGGTCGCGTCCCAGGCTCAGGCCGGTGTCACGCATGCGCAGCGCCAGGCCGGCACCCGCGAAGTCGTAAGTGCCGTCGCAGCGCAGGGGTTCGCAGGCGAGGATGAAGATGTCGATGACCTGTTGCAGGTGACGCGGGGCAATGTCGACGCTGAAATAGCCGATCGCCTGCGCCGCCGCTTCCAGCGCCGGGCGGTCACTCGCCATGCCGGCAGCCAACAGCCGATGGTAGTGGCCGACCAGCGCTTCGGGCAGGGAACGGGTGGCGCCAAAGTCGAGCAGGCCGAGGCGGCCGCTAGGGGCGTCATAGCGGTAATTGGCGAAATTCGGGTCGGTCTGCATCAGGCGGAACTCGAACAGCTCGCGGAAAAAGAGTCCAAAAGCCCGGTTCATGATCCGGTCACGCTCCTCCTGTGGCGCATCAGCGAGCGCCTCGACCGGCGTGCCTGCCACAAAACTCATGCAGAGAACGCTGCGGGTGCTCAATTCGTCGATCAGTGAAGGCAACGCGAAACTGCCATCGCCGCCGAGCAGCTGGCCGTAGCGGGCCAGCAGTTCGCCTTCGCGCCGGTAATCGGCTTCATCCTGAAGCTGCTGCTTGGCTTCTTCGAGTAGCGGCGTGAAGTCGATGCCGCGCGGCAGCAGGCCGGAGATGCGCAGCAGCGTCGCGACGTTGTCGACATCGCTGGCGATGCTCTCGCGAACGCCAGGGTACTGCACCTTGATCGCCAGCTGACGGCCATCCTTGAGGCGGGCGGCATGCACTTGTCCGATCGAGGCCGCCGCCATCGGGGTGAAGGAGAAGCGCTCGAAATGCTGGTCCCAACCGGCGCCCCATTCGGCGTCAAGCACCGCCACCAGCTGGCTCATCGGCATCGGTTGGGCGTCGGCACGCAGCCGGGCGAGAATTTCGCGCAACTCCGGCGGCAGCAGGTCGCCGGCATCCATCGACAGCAGCTGCCCAACCTTCATTGCCGCACCGCGCAGGTGGGCCAGCTGGTCGGCGACACGACGGGCGTTGGCGGGCGTCAGCAGCAGGTCGCCGAGTTTTGGCCGCTGGCCGCCGGCGAGCTGGCGCATGCCTTCGCCGACCATGCCGGCGGCGATGCCCGAGGCAAGGGAGCCGAGGCGGGCCAGTCGCGACAGGCGACTGACTGGCACCGGCAGGCTGGCCGGCGCGTTCATGCGCCGCGTACCAGTGGCCGAATCGTCGAGAAGCCGCCGTCCAGCGCCCAGGTCTGGCCGGTGACGCGCGTCGCGTGAGCCGACAGCAGCCAAGCCATTAGTTCCGCCAGTTCGGCCGGTTCGCCGATGCCCGGCAGGGGGTACTGGCGGGCGGCGGCCTCGCGGCTGACCGGGCTGGCGAGAATGCCTGCTGCGCCCGGGGTCGCCATGATGCCCGGGGCAACGGCATTGATCCGAATGCCCGCCGCGGCGTAGGTCGCTGCCGCGCCGCGTACCAGTCCCTCGACACCGGCCTTGGCGGCGGCAATGGCTTCGTGGTTGGGCGTGCCGATACGCGCTGCTACTGACGAGACCAGCACCGCGGCGCCCGGTTGTTGGGCGTTCCGCAGGGCGCCGATAAAGCCGGCCAAGGTATGGAAGGCACTGATCAGGTTGGCGCTCAGGCAGTCGTTGAAATCGGTCTCGCGCATCCGGTGCAGGGGGCTGAGACGGATATTGCCGACGCAATGCGCCAGCGCCGTCGCGGTGAGTCCCGCTTCCTGAAGCCGCTTGAAGATGGTGGCGACCCCGTCGGTGGTGCTGCAGTCGGCAACAATCTGCAGGTGGGCATCGCCGTGGGCGGCTTGCAGCGTGGCGGCGTCACGGCCGACCAGCGCGAGTTGCCAGCCGTCCGCGGAAAGGCGTTTGGCGACGGCCTGGCCGAGGCCGCCGGCGGCGCCGGTAATCAATGCAAGATTGCCCATGGGGTGTCCTTGGTTGCAGTATCGATTTGGATGCTAGAGTTCGCACTTGGTTTTGTCTAGGACAAAATTTATTTTTTGCTCAGCGAACGCGGGCGGCAGGCCTGACGTGCGTGCCCTGTAAGAAAATGCCCTTCTGCGTCGTCAAATCACTGAACGAACATCCCTGCTTTACCGGAGACCTCTGTGCTCGATACCTTTCCTCTGCTGCGCAAAACCGATTTCCCGCCGTTGCGCCGCGATCGCCTGACGACCCTGCAGGCCAATCTCGGCTATCGCTGCAATCAGGCCTGCCTGCATTGCCATGTCGCGGCCAGCCCGAAGCGGACCGAGACCATGTCCTGGGCGACCATGGAAACCCTGCTCGAATTCGCCGCCCGCCAAGGTGTCCGGCAGTTCGACCTGACCGGCGGCGCGCCGGAACTGAATCCGGATTTCCGCCGTCTGGTGCGGGCCGCACGGGCGCAGGGCATCGCCGTCATCGACCGCTGCAACCTGACCATCCTCGAAGAATCCGGTCAGGAAGATCTGGCCGCCTTCCTCGCCGAGCAGCAGGTCGAGGTCGTCGCTTCCTTGCCCTGTTATCTCGAGGAGAACGTCGACCGGCAGCGCGGCAATGGCGTCTTTGAAAAAAGCCTGGCCGGACTGCGCCAGTTGAATGCGCTGGGCTATGGGCAGGGCGACGGACCGTTGCGCCTGAATCTGGTTTACAACCCGGGCGGGGCAGCCCTGCCGCCGGCGCAGGCGGCGCTGGAGTCGGCGTACAAAACGGAATTGCAGCAGCGCTATGGCGTGGTGTTCAACCAGCTGTATGTGCTCGCCAACATGCCGATCAAGCGTTTTGGCAGCGAGTTGATGGCCAGCGGTGGTTTCCACCGTTACATGGAAACCCTGCGCCAGGCGCATTGCCACGACAACCTGCCGGGGGTCATGTGCCGGACGCTGATTTCCGTGGGTTGGCAGGGGGCGGTATATGACTGCGACTTCAACCAGATGCTGGGGATGCCCTTGGGCGGTGGCAGTGCGCCGGTGATGCTGGCCGACCTGCTTGCGGTGAACCTGGAAAATCGCCCGATTTCGGTCGCCGGCCATTGCTATGGCTGCACCGCCGGCCAAGGCAGCAGTTGCGGCGGGGCGCTGGCTGGCGCCGCTTGAAGGAGATCACCGTGATCGCGCGCAAACTGGCCATCGTCGTCATCATCGCACTGGTGCTGGCGGCCTTTTTCGCGCTCGATCTCGGGCAGTACCTCAGTCTGGCGGCGCTGAAGGCACGGCAGGCTGAATTTGCAGCGTTTCGCGAGGCCAATCCCTGGCTGGCCGGGGGCGCTTATTTTGTCGTCTATGTGCTGGTTACGGCCTTGTCGCTGCCTGGCGCGGCCTTGCTGACGCTGGCCGGTGGCGCCGTGTTCGGGCTCGGCTGGGGGCTGCTGATCGTCTCGTTCGCCTCGACCATCGGCGCGACGCTGGCTTTCCTGATGGCCCGCTACCTGCTGCGCGACTGGGTGACGGCGCGTTTTGGCAATCGCCTGAAGGGGATAGACGAAGGCATCCGCCGCGACGGGGCTTTTTACCTCTTCACGCTGCGCCTGGTGCCGGCTTTCCCCTTCTTCCTTATCAACCTGCTGATGGGCCTGACGGCGATGAAGGCGAGCACCTACTTCTGGGTCAGCCAGATCGGCATGCTGGCGGGCACGGTCGTTTATGTGAATGCTGGTACGCAACTGGCGCAAATCGAATCGCTGGCCGGTATCGTGTCGCCAGGGCTGCTCGCGTCCTTTGTCCTGCTCGGCATCTTCCCGCTGCTGGCGCGCAAGCTGGTCGATCTGGTGCAGGCGCGCCGGGTGTATGCCGGCTGGGCGCGGCCGGCGCGTTTTGATCGGAATCTGGTGGTCATCGGCGCAGGCGCCGCCGGGCTGGTCACGGCCTACATCGCGGCGGCGGTGAAGGCCAGGGTGACGCTGGTCGAAAAGCACCGCATGGGCGGTGACTGCCTGAATACCGGCTGCGTACCGTCGAAGGCGCTGATCCGCTCGGCGAAATTGCTGGCGCAGATGCGACGCAGCGCCCACTACGGCATCGCGCAGAGCGAAGCACGCTGGTCGTTTGCTGAGATCATGGAGCGGGTGCAGCGGGTGGTCGCCGATATCGCGCCGCATGACTCGTTGGCGCGGTACACCGAACTTGGCGTCGAGGTCATCGCCGGTACGGCGAAAATCGTTTCGCCCTGGGCGGTCGAGATCACTGCTGAAGACGGCAGCCGCCAGCAACTGACGACGCGCAGCATCGTCATCGCCACCGGCGCCCGGCCGTTCGTGCCGCCGATTCCGGGGCTGGCGGAGGTCACACATTACACCTCGGATACCGTTTGGTCGCTGCGCGAACTGCCGCCGCGACTGGTGGTCCTTGGCGGCGGCCCGATCGGTTGCGAACTGGCGCAGGCCTTCGCCCGCCTCGGCAGTCGGGTGACGCAGGTCGAAATGGCGCCGCGTTTGATGATGCGTGAGGATCCGGAAGTTTCGGAGCTGGTCCGTCAGCGTTTCAACGCCGAGGGCATTACCGTCGCGCTCGAACATGCCGCGAAGCGCTTCGAGCGCGATGGCGAGCAGCAAGTCCTGGTCGCCGAACATGCCGAGCAGGAAGTGCGCATCCCCTTCGATGCCGTGCTCGTTGCCGTCGGTCGCGCCGCCAATCTCAAGGGCTACGGGCTGGAGGAAATGGGCATCCCTGTAGCGCGCACGGTCGAGACCAACGAATTCCTGCAGACGAAGTTCCCGAACATCTACGCTGCCGGCGATGTCGCCGGGCCGTATCAATTCACACACACCGCCGCGCATCAGGCCTGGTATGCGGCGGTCAATGCGCTCTTCGATCCCTTCAAAAAGTTCCGCGCCGATTATGCGGTGATCCCGTGGGCGACCTTTGTCGAGCCCGAGGTGGCGCGCGTCGGGCTCAATGAACTGGAGGCGAAGGAAAAGGGCGTAGCGTACGAGCTCAGCGTGTATGGCATCGACGACCTCGACCGCGCCATTGCCGACGGCGAGGCGCACGGCTTCGTCAAGGTGCTGACGGTGCCCGGCAAGGACCGCATCCTCGGTGTCACCATCGTCGGCGAACACGCCGGCGACCTGATCGCCGAGTACGTGCTGGCGATGAAGCAGGGCATCGGCCTGAACAAGATACTCGGCACCATCCACATCTACCCGACGCTGGCCGAGGCAAACAAGTACGCCGCTGGCGTCTGGAAGCGCGCGCATGCGCCGCAGGGGCTGCTGAAGTGGGTGGCGCGTTTTCATGACTGGCGGCGGGGCTGAGATGGCGTCGCGGATCAACGTTCATCGCACACATCGTTCGCCAGCGACGGCCGTTTACCTTGCCGTTTTTGGACTCTTTTTCGCGTTCACCGCAGCAGATGCCAGCGAGCCGCTGTGGGTCGGCCAGTTCGACGGTCCAGCCGGGGGCGTGCCCGCCGGCTGGAAGGTCGAGCATCTCAACCCCAAGTTTCCGCCGACGGCCTACCGTCAGCGCGTCTGGGACGGCGTCGCAGCGGTCGAGGCGCGCGCCGAGAAGAGCATGGCGCTGCTCTCGCGGCCGCTGAGCGTGGATCTCGAAAAGACACCCATCCTCTGCTGGCGCTGGCGGATCGAGGCGCCGTTGGCTAGTGCTGACCTCAACACCAAGGCCGGTGATGATTACGCGGCGCGGGTTTATCTCACTTTCAGCGTGCCGCCTGAGGCGCTCGGTTTTGCCACGCGCAGCAAACTGGCGTTGGCGCGTTCGATCTGGGGACCGTCGGTGCCCGACGCAGCGATCAATTACGTCTGGGATAACAAGCACCCGCCGGGCACGCTCAAAGCCAACGCCTATACCGATCGGGCGCAGATGCTCGTCGTCGATAGTGGCGCCGCCAAGGCCGGACGCTGGGTGACGCAGAGGCGCAATGTGCGCGAGGATTTCCGCCGTGCCTTTGGCGAGTTGCCGGGCAAGCCGAACGGGCTGGCGATTGCCAGCGATACCGATAACACCGGCGAGACGGCACTGGCCGGCTTTGCCGATTTCCATTTTGTCGCCGATGGCGCAGCCTGCCGTTTCTAGCATGAACGCCCACCCCAAGCTCTCGATCATCCTGCCGGTGCTCAACGAAGCCAGCGGCATCGCCGCCACGCTGGCTGCGTTGCGAGCGCTGGCGGCCGAGATCATCGTCGTCGACGGCGGCAGCGCCGATGCGACGCCGGTCATCGCACAGGGGCTGGCGGATCAGGTCATCTCCGCACCGCGCGGGCGGGCGCGACAGATGAATGCCGGCGCCGCAGTAGCGCGCGGCGATATTCTGCTTTTCCTGCATGCCGATACGCTGCTGCCGGCCGGCGCTGATCAATGCGTCATTGCGGCAGTCGCCGCCGGTGCCGACTGGGGGCGCTTCGATGTGCGGATCACAGGTGACTCGCAGTGGCTGCCGCTAATTGCGGCGCTGATGAACCGCCGGTCGCGGCTGACCGGCATCGCCACCGGCGATCAGGCGATATTCGTCCGCCGTCAGGTTTTTTCCGCGCTCGGCGGTTTCCCCGTGCAACCGCTGATGGAAGACATCGAGTTGTCATGCCGACTCAAGGCGCAGTCGCCGCCAGCCTGCCTGCGCGACCGAGTGCTGACCTCGGGTCGGCGTTGGGAAAAGCACGGGGTGATGCGCACGGTCTTGCTGATGTGGTCGCTGCGCTTGCGTTATTTTTTCGGCGCCGATCCGCAGACGCTGGCGCGGGCCTACGGGTATGCCAGTGACTGAACGGACGTCGGACGCCGCCGGCCTGCCGGTCGCAATCGCCATCCTCGCCAAGGCGCCGGTGCCGGGCTACGCCAAGACGCGGCTGATTCCGGCGCTCGGTGCTGACGGCGCGGCCGCCTTGCAGGCGGCGATGTTGAAACGCACGCTGGCGACGGCGCTGGCGGCCGGCATCGGCCCGGTGACGCTGTGGTGCGCTCCGGATTGTTCGCATCCGGCGTTTGCCGAGGCAGCAGCGCAGGGTGTAGCACTCGCCGAACAGCCCGCCGGCGACATCGGCCAGCGGATGCAGGCGGCAATGGCGGCAGCAGTGACGCCTGGCGGGATCATCGTGATCGGCACCGATTGCCCGGCATTGACGCCGGCGCACCTGCGTCAGGCTGCTGCGGCGCTGGCTGGACAGGACGCCGTGGTGATTCCTGCCGAAGATGGCGGCTACGTGCTGCTGGGTTTGCGGCAGGCGAACGCTGCGGTGTTTGCCGGGGTCGCGTGGAGCACGCCGCAGGTCATGGCGCAGACGCGAGCGCGGCTGGTGGCGGCCGGTTTGCGTCATGCCGAATTTTCGCCACTTTTTGATGTTGACCGCAGCAGCGACCTGCCGCGGCTCTACGCGCTGATGCCGGACCTCGCGAGGCACCCATGCAGCGCCTGATCCTTGCCGGCGGCGGCCACGCCCACCTGCATATCCTCAAGGAGCTGGCCGCCCGGCCGCGTGCGGACATCGAGGTGATCCTGATCGCGCCGTATGCCCGGCAGGTGTATTCCGGCATGGTGCCCGGCTGGATGGCCGGTCATTACACGCTGGATCAGTGCGCTGCCGAGCTCGGCCCGCTGGCGACAGCGGCGGGTGTGAGGTTGTTGCGCGACAGCGTGACCGGCATCGATGCCGGTCAGCAGACGGTGGCTACGGCCCGCCACGGCAAGCTGAGCTACGACGTGCTCTCGCTCGATGTCGGCGCCCTGGTCGATACCTCCTGCCTAGCCGACACCGGTGCCCGCCTGCTGGCGATCCGGCCGCTGGAAGCTTTCATCGTTAGCTGGCAGGGCTATGTCGAGGCCGGCGCGCAGGCAGGGAAGTCGCAGTTGGTGGTGGTCGGTGGCGGCGCGGCCGGCGTCGAGCTGGCGCTGGCGGCGCGACATCGCCTGCGCGGCCTGATGCCTGACGCCTCGGCAGCGGTGACGCTGGTGGCCGGCCGGCAATTGCTCGCTGGCCACGGGGCGGCAATTGTCCAGCGCGTGACCGATACGCTGGCACGCCAAGGGGTCACGGTACTGACAGGCCACGCTGCCGGCTGTCCGGCCGGGGTGATGCTCGACGATGGCCGCGAAATCCCGGCTGACGCGGTGATCGCCGCCACCGGCGTGCGGCCGGCGCCCTGGCTGGCGGCGTCGGGGCTGGCGCTCGCCGATGACGGCTTTGTCGCGGTGGGGGATGGTCAGCGCAGCGTTTCGCATCCGTCGGTGTTTGCTGCCGGCGATGTCGCCAGCCGGGTCGATGCGCCACACGCCAAATCCGGCGTCTATGCGGTGCGCGCCGGGCCGGTGCTTGCCGAAAACCTCTTTCGGGCGCTGGCCGGGGCGCCAGTGAATAGCTACCGCCCGCAACGGCGCAGCCTTTACCTGCTGGCCACCGGACCAAAATCGGCCATTGTTTCCTGGGGCGGCTTCAGCGCCGGTGGCTGCTGGGCATGGCACTGGAAGGACTGGATCGACCGGCGCTTCATGCGCCAGTATCATTTGGGGAAACCGGCATGAGCGATGGGGGCGCGATGCGCGATCAGGACGAACAACTATTTGACGCCGACTGGCTGGAGGGCGTGCGCCGCGACATGGTGCGCTTCGCCCGCCTGCAGTTGCGCGACGAAACGCTGGCCGAGGATGTCGTTCAGGAGGCGCTGGCAGCGGCCTTTGACAAGGCCCGTGAATTTGCCGGGCGCTCGGCAATGAAGACCTGGATTTTCGCGATCCTCAAGAACAAGATCGTGGACCAGATCCGCGTCCAGACGCGCACGACCAATGTCTCGGCCCTATCGGCTGCCGAGGAGAGCATGGATCAGACCTTCGAATCCCTATTCAAGGAAAACGCCCACTGGTCGCCGACAGGGCGGCCGAGCGACTGGGGTGATCCGGCGGAAGCTTTGCGCCAGCAACGTTTCTGGGATGTCTTCGACGCCTGTCTCAAGCATCTGCCCGAGAATACCGCCCGCGTCTTCATGATGCGCGAATTTCTGGAGTTCGAGACGCCGGAGGTCTGCGAGCAACTCAGCATCACCACCAGCAACTGCAATGTCATCCTGCATCGGGCGCGAAACGGCCTGCGTCGCTGTCTGGAGAAGAATTGGTTTGCCTTGGGAGAACAGCCATGTTGAGCTGCAAGGATGCGACCCGGATGATGTCGGAAGCGCAGGACCGGCCGCTGACTGTCGGCGAGCGGGTCAACCTGGAATTGCACCTGGCGATGTGCAAGGGCTGTCGCAATTTCAAACAGCAAATGAGTTTTTTGCGCGAAGCCTGCCGGCGCTACCTCGACCGCGAGCAGAAGCCGGACTGAAAGCGCCCTCAGACGCTGGCGCGCAGCACGCGATTGCGGCCCTCGCGCTTGGCGGCGTAGAGGCCGCTGTCGGCTGTTTGCAACAGCTTGAGCGGCGTATCGGCGCCGCCCGGCGTCAAGCTGGCGACGCCAAAGCTGCAGGAAACCAGGCCGTCGATGCCCCGTTCGTGCGGAATGCGCAGGTCGAAGGCAGAGCGTCGCATGCGCTCGGCGACCGCCAACGCACCGTCGATATCGGTGCCGGGGAGAATGGCAGCAAATTCCTCGCCGCCGTAGCGGGCCACGGTGTCCTCGACGCGGAACAACGATTCGCCGAGCGCGCCGGCAACCGCCCGCAGGCAGGCGTCCCCAGCCTGGTGACCGTAAATGTCGTTGAACTGCTTGAAGAAGTCGACGTCGGAAATGATCAGGCTGAGCGGCGCTTCGAGGCGCAGGCAGCGCTTCCATTCAGTGGCCAGCGTCTCGTCAAAATGCCGGCGATTCGGGATGCCGGTCAGGCCGTCGAGCGTGGACAATTCCTTGAGCTGGCGATGCGCCTCGTGGATTTCCTGCTGCAGCGTCACGATGCGCAGCATGGCGCGGACCTTGGCCAGCAGCACCACCTCGGACACCGGCTTGTAGAGGAAGTCGTCGCTGCCGGCGAGGATGCCGCGGGCCAGCACATCCTCGTCCATCACCGATGAAAGCAGCACCACCGGCGTCCAGCTCGGTCCGCCATGACGTTCCGGCGAGTTTTCCCAATTGCGGATTTCGCGCACCACCGACAGGCCGTCCATGTCCTGCAGGGCAATGTCCATCAGCACCAGATTGGGGGTGCGCTCGCGAAACAACTGCAGCGCCTGCGCACCATCGCCGGCTGCCAGCGTCTGCACATCCGGCAGCTGCGCGAGGCATTCCGCAATCAGCCGGCGGTTGGCCGGCGCGGGGTCGATGACGAGGATCAGGGGTTTCTTGCGTTCGGGCAAAGCCGGAATCCCTTGGTGGCTGGGCGAAATCCCAAACATCATAACACTGCCGGCGGGGCAATGTGATACGAGGGATTTCCTATTCGTTTGACAAGCGGTAACATGAGCCCCGCTCCATACGGTGCCGTCTGGAAACGGCAGCCAGAAGGGGCGGATAACAAGCACATTCAAACAAGGAGAACACATGCAGATCAAGGACAAGGTATTTCTCGTCACCGGTGCCGGCTCGGGCCTCGGTGCCGCAACTGCCCGCAACCTCGCTGAAGGCGGTGCCAAGGTGGTATTGCTCGACCTCAACCGCGAGGCCGGTGAGAAGGTTGCCGCCGAACTCGGCGCCAATGCCCGTTTTGTCGAAACCGATGTCGCCAGCGAGTCGTCTGCGGTGAACGCCGTTCAGGCGGCCATTTCGGCATTCGGTGCCATCCACGGCCTGGTGAACTGCGCCGGTGTCGCGCCGGCCGAAAAGGTCGTCGGCAAGGAAGGGCCGCACAAGCTGGAAAGCTTTACCCGCACCATCAACATCAACCTGATCGGCACTTTCAACATGCTCCGCCTAGCGGCAGAAGCCATGTTGAAGAACGTTCCGGACGAAGGTGGCGAGCGTGGTGTCGTTGTTAACACTGCCTCCGTCGCGGCCTTCGAAGGCCAGTTGGGGCAGGCAGCCTATGCGGCCTCCAAGGGCGCCATTGTTGCCCTGACCTTGCCGGTGGCCCGTGAGTTTGCCCGCAGTGGCATCCGCTGCCTGACCATCGCCCCGGGCATCATGGAAACGCCGATGCTGCTGGGCATGCCGGCCGAAGTGCAGGAGTCGCTGAACAAGATGGTGCCCTTCCCGACCCGTATGGGCAAGCCGTCGGAATACGCTGCGCTGGTCCGTCACATCGCGGAGAATTCCTACCTGAACGGCGAGGTCATCCGCCTGGATGGCGCCATCCGCATGGGTGCCAAATAACTTATACTTGGCCGTTGCCCAAGATCCAAAAGGCGCTTCGGCGCCTTTTTTGTTTATGTCCAAAGCGTCCTGTTACCACTGCGGCTTGCCGATCCCCGACGATGTTGATTTGCCCGTCGTCATCAACGACGAGCGGCGGGCGATGTGTTGCAACGGCTGTCAGGCAGTGGCGCAGTCGATCGTCGACAACGGGCTGGCCGATTATTACCGCAGCCGCGATGCGCTGCCCGAGTCGCCGCGCGAGGCGATGCCGGCGATCCTCGATCAACTGGCGATGTTCGATCATGCGGATTTCCAGAAGAGTTTCGTCAAGACGCTGGGCGAGCACGAGCGCGAGGCATCGCTGCTGCTTGAAGGCATTACCTGTGCCGCCTGCATCTGGTTGAACGAGCAGCACGTCGGCAAGTTGCCGGGGGTGACGGCGGTCGACATCAATTATGCAACCCGCCGTGCCCGCGTCCGCTGGGACGAAAGCCGGATCAAACTTTCCGACATCCTCGGCGCCATCGCCGCGATCGGCTATCGGGCCTACCCCTACGATGCCTCGCGTAATGAAGAACTGGCCAAAAAGGAGCGGCGCGACGCGCTCTGGCGGCTTTGGGTTGCCGGCTTCGGCATGATGCAGGTGATGATGTACGCCTATCCGGTGTACATCGCCGACGGCGACATGACGCCGGATATCGAAAGCCTGATGCGCTGGGCCAGCCTGCTGCTGACGCTGCCGGTGGTGTTCTATTCCTCGGCGCCTTTCTTCCGCCACGCCTGGCGTGACATCAAGCTTCGTCGCGTCGGCATGGACGTGCCGGTGGCGCTGGGGGTCGGTGCTGCCTTCATCGCCAGTTGCTGGGCCACTTTCGTGGCCGGTGGCGAGGTTTATTTTGATTCGGTCACGATGTTTGTCTTCTTCCTGCTCGGTGGCCGCTATCTGGAAATGACGGCGCGGCAGAAGGCGGTGAGCGTGACCGAGGCGTTGGCCAAGCTGCTGCCGGCCTTTGCCCAGAAATTGATCAATTTTCCGATTGACCGCAGCACGGAGCAGCGTGTCGTCGCCGATCTGCATGTCGGCGACCATGTGCTGGTGCGGGCTGGTGACATCGTGCCGGCCGACGGTCGCGTCGTTGAAGGCGTCAGCGCCGCCGATGAATCTCTGCTGACCGGCGAGAGCAAGCCGGTGACCAAAAAGCCGGGCGATCTTGTTACCGGCGGCTCGGTGAATACCGAAAGCCCGCTGGTCGTGCGTGTCGAGCACGTCGGTGAGGGCACTCGCCTGTCCGCCATCATTCAATTGATGGAGCGCGCGGCAGCGGAAAAACCCCGTATTGTCGAGATGGCCGACCGCGTGGCCAGCTATTTTGTCGCCGCGCTGCTGGCGGTGGCAGCGCTGGTGGCGATCGGCTGGTATCTCTACGATCCCTCGCAGGCCTTGTGGATCACAGTGTCCGTGCTGGTTGTCACCTGTCCTTGCGCACTGTCGCTGGCCACGCCGATCGCACTGACCGTCTCGGCGGGTGCCTTGGCGCGTGACGGGTTGCTGGTGACCCGCGGTCATGCCATCGAAACCCTGGCGCGAGCGACCCATTTCGTGTTCGACAAGACCGGCACACTGACCACCGGGCGCATGCATCTGATCGATGTCGAACCGATGTCGAGTCTTTCCCGTGAGGATTGTCTTGCGCTCGCCGCCGCGCTTGAGCAGGCCTCGGAACACCCGGTCGCCAACGCCCTGCGCAGCGCTGTCACGCACGAATTGCCGGTAGCCGACCAGATTCTGAGCGAGCCCGGTCAGGGGATCGAGGGCGTGGTCGACGGTTGCCGTTATCGCATCGGCCGGCCGGACTATGTCTTGCAATTATCCCGGGCCACGCTGCCCGCCAGCGCCGCCAGCATGCTCGATAGTGGCGATACGGTCGTGGTTCTCGGCGATACGAGTGGCTGCCTGGCGGTTTTCCGTATTGGTGACGAGGTGCGTCCGGAGTCGAAGCGTCTGGTCTCCGAACTGCAGGCGGCCGGTCGCCATGTGGTGCTGCTGACTGGTGATGCACCGGGCGTGGCTGCCCGTGTCGGCCGCGAACTGGGGATCGCCGATATTAGCGCCGGGGTGACGCCACAAGGCAAGCACGCTTGCGTCACGGAGTTGCAGGCTGCCGGCGCCGTGGTGGCGATGGTGGGTGACGGGGTGAACGATGCGCCGGTGCTGGCGCAGGCCCAGGTTTCGATTGCCATGGGCGGCGGGGCGCAACTGGCGCGGACCCAGTCGGATTTTGTGCTGCTGTCGGAAAACCTCGACCACCTGCGCCACGGCCTGCTGCGTGGGCAGAAGACCCTGCGCGTCATTCATCAGAACCTGTGGTGGTCCTTCGCGTACAATTTTGTCGCATTGCCGCTGGCGATTACCGGACACGTCACGCCGTGGCTGGCGGGGATCGGCATGTCGGCCAGTTCCCTGCTCGTTGTTCTCAACTCGTTGCGCATCCAGCGCCTGGAAACCGACTGATGGAAAGTGTTTACTTATTGATTCCGGTTTCGGTGATCCTGGTTTTCCTGATCGCCGGTGTTTTCTGGTGGTCCGTGCGCAGCGGCCAGTTCGATGATCTCGAAGGGCCGGGCTTTCGCGTCCTGATGGATGATGACCAGCACCTGCCGACCGAAAAAAAGCCGGACCCGGAAAAAATCGAAAAACGTTGACCTGTGTCAACGCACTGCATCGGTGCGTTGGGCAAAATTGCATCTGAGTGAAGCGATTGCTTCACGGTGATTCTCTGTTGGGGTTGGGGTGCGTTGCGACGCACCCTTTTTTTGTCCACGATTTTTGTGCCGACTGCCCGTGTCGCAGGCGCTACACAATTCGGATTAATTTGACCTAGATATTCGGTAGGTTGACCTAGGTCAAAACCTCATCACTCAACTAGAATACTATCCGCGTCTATGTGCCACCTTGGGTTCAGGGGGGTGGGCATTCCAGTTTTTTATTAACGAGAGGTGGGTTCATGTCTGGAACACAAACCACGTATAACGATAAGGTCGTCCGGCAATTTGCCGTCATGACTGTCATCTGGGGCATCGTCGGCATGCTCGTCGGTGTCATCATCGCCGCCCAGTTGGTCTGGCCCGAGCTGAATATTGGCCCGTGGCTGCACTTTGGTCGGCTCCGTCCGCTGCATACCAATGCAGTAATCTTCGCGTTCGGCGGCTGCGCGCTGTTCGCAACTTCCTACTGGTGCGTTCAACGTACCAGCCACGCCCGTCTCTGGGGTGGTCCGCTGGTTCCCTTTACCTTCTGGGGCTGGCAAATCATTATCGTTCTGGCCGCGGTCACGCTGCCGCTCGGTATCACCAGCGGCAAGGAATACGCCGAACTGGAATGGCCGATCGACATCCTGATCACGCTGGTCTGGGTTTCCTACGCGCTGGTCTTCTTCGGAACGGTCGCCAAGCGTACGGTTTCCCACATCTACGTGGCCAACTGGTTCTTCGGCGCCTTCATCATCGCCGTTGCCCTGCTGCACCTGGTTAACAGTGCCGCGATGCCGATTTCGCTGACCAAGTCCTACTCCGCCTACTCCGGCGTTCAGGATGCGATGATTCAGTGGTGGTACGGCCATAACGCGGTCGGTTTCTTCCTGACTGCAGGCTTCCTGGGCATGATGTACTACTTCGTGCCGAAGCAGGCTGGCCGTCCGGTCTACTCCTATCGCCTGTCCGTGGTTCACTTCTGGGCGCTGATCTTCACCTACATGTGGGCGGGCCCGCACCACCTGCACTACACCGCCCTGCCGGACTGGACCCAGTCGGTCGGTATGATCTTCTCGCTGATTCTGCTGGCTCCGTCCTGGGGTGGCATGATCAACGGCATCATGACCCTGTCGGGTGCCTGGCATAAGCTGCGCGACGATCCGATCCTGAAGTTCCTGATCACCTCGCTGTCCTTCTACGGTATGTCCACCTTCGAAGGCCCGATGATGTCGATCAAGACCGTCAATGCGCTGTCGCACTACACCGACTGGACCGTCGGCCACGTGCACTCCGGTGCTCTGGGCTGGGTTGCCATGGTTTCCATCGGTTCCATCTACTACCTGCTGCCGAAGCTCTTCGGCAAGACCGAGATGTACAGCACCAAGCTGGTGACGACCCACTTCTGGATCGCGACCATCGGTACTGTTCTCTACATCGCTTCGATGTGGATCGCCGGTGTGATGCAGGGCCTGATGTGGCGTGCGGTTAACGCCGACGGTACGCTGGCTTACAGCTTCGTTGAATCGGTCAAGGGTTCCTACCCGTTCTGGGCGATCCGTTGGCTGGGTGGCGTCCTCTTCCTGTCCGGCATGCTGTTGATGGCTTACAACATGTTCAAGACGATTGCCGGTGGCAAGACTGAAGATGCGCCGGTGATGGTTCCGGCCGGTCATCACGCCTGATTAGGGAGAAATAACAATGATCAAGCATGAGCAAATTGAAAAGAGCGTCGGGCTGCTGATCGTCCTGACCTTGCTCACCGTGATTTGGGGCGGTCTGCTCGAAATCGTTCCGCTCTTCTTCCAGAAGTCGACCACGACCCCGGTTGAAGGCACCAAGCCGTACGATGCGGTTCGTCTCGCCGGTCGTGACATTTACGTCCGCGAAGGCTGCTTCCTCTGCCACTCGCAGATGATTCGTCCGTTCCGTGCTGAAACCGAGCGTTATGGTCACTACTCGGTGGCGGGTGAGTATGTCTATGATCACCCGTTCCAGTGGGGTTCCAAGCGTACCGGTCCGGATCTGCATCGTGTTGGCGGTCGCTACTCTGACGAGTGGCAGCGTGCCCACCTGATCAATCCGCGTGACGTCGTGCCCGAGTCCAACATGCCGGCCTTTGCTTTCCTGGCGAATACCAAGGCCAAGGACTCCGTTGGTGCCGACATCGAGAAGAAGATGGAAGTCATGCGCGGCTACGCCAATGCCCGCGGTATTCCGACTTATTCCGATGAGGAAATCAAGGGTGCCAAGGCTGCGATCGGTGACAAGACCGAGCTCGACGTGTTGATTGCCTACCTGCAGGGCATGGGTACGGCACTGAGCACGATGAAGCAATAAGCCATGGACATCAACGATCTGCGTTCCATCACGACAGTCATGGGGTTGCTCTGCTTCCTCGGGATTGTCGCCTGGGCCTACGGCAAGAGCAGCAAGAAGGGGTTTGAGGAAGCTGCCAACCTGCCGTTCGCAGATAATGATGACGAAGGTGCGGCGTCCAAAACGCCGTACCAGCGCTGAGATAAAGGAAAGCAAATGAGCGATTTCGTTAGCGATTTTTGGAACCTGTACGTGGTTGTCATCGTCGTGGCCAGTATTCTGGCCTGTGCGGTGCTCCTGATCGTCCAGGGCAAGGCGACCTTCACGCCGGGCAAGACCATGGGTCACGTCTGGGATGGGGATCTCGAGGAGTACAACAACCCGATGCCGAAGTGGTGGAGCTGGCTGTTCGTCATCACCGTCATCTTCGCCTTCGTCTATCTGGCCCTGTATCCGGGTCTGGGTAACTTCAAGGGCATGCTCGGCTGGACCTCGGTCGGTCAGCACAAGGCAGAAGTCGACAAGATGGATGCCACCGTCAAGCCGCTGTTCGACAAGTTCATGGCCATGGATGTCAAGGCGGTGGCCGGTGACAAACAGGGTAAGGAAATGGGCAAGCGCCTGTACGACACCTACTGCATGCAGTGCCACGGCGCCGATGCACGCGGTGCCAAGGGCTTCCCGAACCTGACCGACAGCGACTGGCTGTACGGTGGTGAGCCGGAGCAGATCAAGCAGACGCTTGAGGGTGGTCGTATGGGTGTCATGCCGCCGCATGCGCAACTCGGTGCCGACACCATCAAGGATCTGGCGAATTTCGTCCGCTCCCTGTCGGGTCTGCCGAATGACGCGGTGCGCACTGCCAAGGGCAAGGAAGCCTTCGCATCGTCCGGTTGCTCTGGCTGTCATGGTCCGGAAGGTACGGGCATGCAGGCGATCGGTGCCCCGAACCTGACCGACAAGGTCTGGCTCTATGGTTCTTCCGAGAACACCATCATTGAGACCATCACCAACGGTCGTCAGAACAAGATGCCGGCCTGGAAGGAATTCCTCGGCGATGCCAAGATTCACCTGCTGACTGCGTACGTCTACAGTCTGAGTCAAGGCGCCAAGTAATTGGCCAGGACGGGGCGGTTATCCGCCCCGTCTTTCTTTTAACAATATAAGCGAGTGCTGATCTGTATCAAAATGGTGCTACCTGCTTCTGTCCAGAATGCAAATTAGTGCAATTCTTATAGAGATCCGAACCCATGCAACCCAGCCAAGAATCCAAAACGAACTCACCCGCGCCGGCGCCGGTGTCGTTCTACGAGAAGCACAAAAAGATCTACATCCGGGACGTCAAGGGCAAGTGGGATAACTGGCGCTGGATACTCGTCTGGTTCACGCAGATCCTGTTCTATTGCACGCCGTGGTTGCAGTGGAATGACCGCCAGGCTGTTCTTTTCCACCTCGTTGAGCGCAAGTTTTACCTCTTCGGTCTCGTCCTCTGGCCGCAGGATGTGTTTTATCTGGCGCTGCTGCTGATAATTTCAGCCTACGCACTGTTCCTGTTTACCGCGGTCGCCGGGCGCTTGTTCTGCGGCTATGCCTGTCCGCAAACGGTGTACACCGAAATTTTCATGTGGGTCGAGAACAAGATCGAGGGTGATCGTTCAGCACGGATGAAGCTGGACAAGGGGCCGATGGATGCCCGCAAGTTCCGCCTCAAGGCACTCAAACACCTCATCTGGATTGTCATTTCAATCTGGACCGGCTTTACGCTCGTCGCCTACTTCACGCCGATGCATGAACTGCTGGCCGCGGTACCGTTCGATCTGTCGGGCTGGGAACTGTTCTGGACGCTGTTTTATGGCGGTTTCTGCTACATGCAGGCCGGTTTCCTGCGCGAGCAAGTCTGCAAGTACATGTGTCCGTATGCCCGTTTCCAGGGGGTGATGTTCGATCCGGATACGCTGATCATCACCTATGATCCGGAGCGCGGTGAGCCGCGGGGAGCCCGCAAGAAGGGGATGGATGCGGAAGCGGCGGCCAAGTTGGGTGATTGCGTGGACTGCGGGCTGTGTGTCGTGGTCTGCCCGACCGGTATCGACATCCGCAAAGGACAGCAGTACGAATGTATCGGTTGTGGCGCCTGTATCGATGTTTGCGATCCGGTGATGGACAAGGTGGGCAAGCCACGCGGCCTGATCCGTTACACCACCGAAAATGCGCTGGAAAAGCACTTCACGCCGCAAGAAGTGGTCAGTCACCTGATGCGGCCACGCATCATTCTGTACAGCGTGATTCTGATCGGCATCATCATCGCCACGGCCTGGTCGATTGCCACCCGCATTCCGCTTAAGGTCGATGTCATACGTGACCGTTCGGTACTGGCCCGCGAAGCGGATGATGGTCGGATCGAGAACGTCTACAACCTGAAGATCATGAATACCACCGAGCAGAAGCGCCGTTTCGAGCTGTCGGTGACCGGGCTGGAAGGCGTGGAGATTGCCGGCGAGAAGCAGGTTGATGTCGATTCGGCTGAAAACCACGAGGTAACCGTAGTCGTCCGCGTCCCGCCAGAGTCGGCCAAGACCGGTGCAAACACCATCTACTTTGATATCAAGGCCATGGACGATGCGAAGGTTGCCGTCCATGAAAAAGCCTCTTTCCTGATGCAATGATATGAGCCAGACCATGACCCTGCGTAGTGACAATCAACCCTGGTACAAGCACCGCTGGCCGTGGATCCTGATCGCTGGCCCGGCGACGGTGGTTGTGGCCGGGGTGATTACCCTGGTACTGGCAATCAACAGCTGGGATGGATTGGTTACCGACGACTATTACAAGCAGGGCATGACCGTCAATCAGCGTCTGCAGCGCGATCATGCGGCCAGTGAGCTTGGCCTGCACGCGGATGTGATGCGTGCCGGTCAGAACGTTCGTCTCCTGATTACCAGCAGCGCAGGCGGTGCCGCGATGCCGGAGGAGATTACCCTGAAGTTGGCTCATCCGACCCGGGCCGGGCTGGATGATGCCGTCAAGATGGTTTCGGAAGGTCAGGGCTTTTACACCGGCAAGCTCGGTGCTGACGTTTCCGGCCGCTGGCTTGTCTCAATCGAGGACCCCGCTGGCAAGTGGCGTCTGCAGGGCGAATGGCATGCCGATTCTCTGGATCCGCTGCGCTTGTCGGCCAAGGCGGAAAAGTAGTTTTTTTGTTACTGGGAGGTGACTTATGGCGTGGGAACTGTTGTTTTCGAGCGATATCGGTTTGATGAGTCTGGTGGTCATCGTTGGCGTGCTGGTGATCGGCGCCGTGATGGGCAAGATGTACTCGAACAAGATGGATGAAGAGTCGGCGAAGCTCGGCAAGTAATCTTCGGGTCTGCCGTCGCGGTCATTGCGAACGGCTGGAAAAAACCCCTGCGGGTCATGCCGTCAGGGGTTTTTCGTTTGTGGGTCTGCGGTGAACCTGAAATTTGCCCGAATTTCGGGTTCACCGCAGGCGGTCATGCATCGCTCAATGCGCTTCGTGCAGCGGTTCAAGGCTGCTCTCATGAAAGCCGAAGCTGCCTGCCTGACGATCCGCCAGATAACGCTCAAGGCAGAAGCGAACGCTACGGAAGGCGAGGTCTTCCCAGGGAATCTCGGTGGGTAACAGCAGTGCGACTTCCAGGCTTTCTTCACCGGCAGCGAAGTCCGGGCTGCTGAGATGGCCTCGGTAGAACAGGTGCACCTGATGGATGTGTGCAATGCTGACCATTGCAAACGGCGCATCTATGATCACCCGGGCGCCGGCTTCCTCGTCAGTCTCGCGCATGGCAGCTTCTGCGGTGGTCTCGCCGTTTTCCATGAAGCCTGCCGGCAGCGTCCAGTATCCGAGGCGGGGCTCAATAGCGCGGCGACACATCAGTATCCGGCCGTCGAACTCGGCGACACATCCGACAACCAGACGCGGATTCTCATAATGAATGAAGCCGCAGTCCGAACATACCTGTCGGTGGCGGTTGTCACCCTCGGGAATACTGGAAGTCGTCGGGGCGCCGCAAACGCTGCAATAACGGTTCAAGGTCTTCAGGGCTCGTTCTGGATCGGGATTTCTTCGAGTTTAGCACTCAAAAAAGTCGCCAGCGCTGATTTCCAGCAGATTTGGTAAATCTAACTTTGCATCGCGGCGAAACCTGTGGCTACAATAGCGAACACAGATAAATGCATGCAGCCGGGCTCGCCGGTTGTCGCTGCAGGGGGCTTCGAATGTTTCTAATCGTCGGTTACGTAATCATCCTGGCGTCAGCGCTGGGTACTTACGCCGTCCACGGCAGTCTCCTGGCGCTCTGGGTGCCGCTGGAGTACATCGCGATTATTGGTCTGATGATTGGTTACTTTGTTGCCTCCAACAATATCGGCCTGATCAAGGCGACGGTCGGGGCCATTCCCGGCGTGCTCAAAGGTTCAAAATATAACAAGGCCTATTACATCGATGCCCTGGCCATGCTCTTCGAGATTCTGGCCAAGGTGCGTAAGGAAGGACTGATGTCGATCGAAGGCGACATCGAAAACCCGGAAGCCAGCCCGATCTTCAGCAAGTATCCAAACATTGTTCACGACCACCATGTCATCGAATTCACCACCGACTATCTGCGCATGATGGTTGGCGGTAACCTGAATACCGTCGAGATCGAGAGCCTGATGGACGTAGAACTCGAAAACCATCACCACGAAGCAGCCGAGCCAGGGCATGTGGTCGGCGCGGTCGGTGGCGCCGTACCGGCCTTCGGTATCGTAGTTGCGGTGATGGGCGTGGTGAACGTGATGGGCTCGGTGGGTAGTCCGCCGGCCGTTCTCGGCAAGATGATCGGCGGCGCGCTGGTCGGTACCTTCCTCGGTATTCTCATTTCCTATGGCTTCGTCGAGCCGATCGGCAAGTTGATGGAGCAGAAGGCCCATGCCGACGGCACCATCTACAAGATGATCAAGATGGTGTTGCTGGCCTCGATGTCCGGCTATGCGCCACAGGTGGCCATCGAATTCGGCCGCAAAACCCTCGGCGCACACGATCGTCCGGGCTTTGCCGAGCTGGAGGAAGAACTCAAGGCACGTAAGGGCAAGTGATCGCTGAGCAGCGGATCTGAACGATGAGCGACGACGCCACCCGCCCCATAGTCATCAAACGCAAGAAGGTCGTTGCCGGCGGCGCGCACGGTGGCGCCTGGAAGATCGCCTATGCCGACTTCGTGACGGCGATGATGGCTTTCTTCCTGCTGATGTGGCTGCTCGGGTCGACTGCCAAAGGCGACCTCGCCGGTATTGCCGACTATTTCCAGAATCCGGTGAAAGTCGCGATGGCCGGCGGCAGCGGTTCGGGGGATGCGACCAGCATCCTGCAGGGTGGTGGCCAGGATTTGACCCGGCAGGCGGGGCAGGTCAAGAAAGGCGATGTCGAACAGAAGAAATCGACCTCCTTCTCCAAGGAGGCGCAGGCGGAGTTCCGGCGCAAGGAGCAGGAGCGACTGGAAACCCTGAAGGCCGACATCGAGAAGATGATCGACAAGTCGCCGCAATTGGCTCAGTTCAAGCGGCAGATGTTGCTCGACATTACCTCCGAGGGGCTGCGTATCCAGATTGTCGATGAGCAGAACCGGCCGATGTTCGACTCTGGCGGCGCAGAGCTGAAGCCCTATACCCGCGAAATTCTCCGCCAGATCGGCAAGTCGCTGAATGGCGTCAGCAATCGCATCAGCCTGGCCGGCCATACCGATGCCGCGCAGTTCTCAGGCGGCGCGCAGGGGTTCTCCAACTGGGAGCTGTCTGCCAATCGCGCCAATGCCTCGCGCCGCGAGCTGGTTGCCGGGGGCTTGGACGACAGCAAGGTGTTGCGTGTTGTCGGCCTGGCTTCCACCGTCCTGTTTGACAAGAACGATCCGCTCAACTCGGTCAATCGCCGGATCAGCATCGTCGTTCTCAATCAAAAAACCGAACAGGCGATCCTGCAGGAAGAAGGGCCGGAGTCCGAAGTGGCTGAGGGAGAGGATCTGCCAGCAGGACTGAATCTGCCGGGCGCCCGCAAGGGAACGGCCGGCTGAGGGGGATAAGATGAGCAAGGGCAAATTGATGCTGGTTGGCGCCGGCTGGTCAGTGTTGATACTGGCTGTGTTGATGGCGGTTGAGCCAGCGGCGCGGGGAGGCAGCGTGATCTTCGCGCTGGTTATTCTGGTGGGCGGTTGGTTGCTGGCGGCGAGTTTTGCTGGTGGGAGTGCTTCGAGTGTTGCTGCGGCTCCCGTGGACAGCGCCGAGCGTTCGGTCATTGCGCATAGCAGCGATGCGATCGTTCGGATTTCCGACGAGTTTTCCGAGCAGATCCGGGAAATGCAGGGTGAAGTCTCGCGAGCTCAGTCGATTTTCAGCGATGCGATCGGGACGCTGATTGGCAGCTTCAACCACATGAACGACCAGATCCATCGCCAGCAGCAACTCGGGATGCAGGTTGTCTCCGGTGCGGCTGACCAGGCGGGCGGTACGGATTTTCATCAATTCGCGACCAAGACCTCTGAAACACTCCGCCAGTTCGTCGAGAGTGTGGTCGAGAACTCGCGGATCGCCATGACCCTGGTCGAGATGACCGACCGGATGACCAACCAGATGCGCGATGTTCGCGGGATGCTCGGTGAAATTGAAGGTATCGCCAAGCAAACCAACCTGCTGGCACTCAATGCCGCCATCGAAGCCGCGCGGGCGGGTGAGGCCGGGCGGGGCTTCGCGGTGGTGGCCGATGAGGTTCGGGATCTTTCCGGGCGGACCAATCATTTCAGCCATCAGATTCGCGGCTCGCTGGCGACCATCCAGAGCACCATCGAGGAAACCGAGAACGCGATTAACAAGATGGCGGCCCAAGACATGACTTTTGCCCTGACCTCCAAGGGGGATGTCGAAAAGGCAATGATCGATATCGAGGGAATGAACGAGCGAACCAGTCATGCGGTGGTTGAACTTAACCAGATTGCCGACCAGGTTGAGGGGGCGGTTAATCAGGCCATTGTGTCGCTACAGTTTCAGGACATGGTGACGCAGTTGCTTGGTCATGTGACCCGTCGTCTCGATTTGCTGGCCGAGGTCGCCAGCGATGAAGGCCGTATGGCCGCAACCCTGCGTGATAGTCGTGATCCGGCCCAGACCTTGCAGGCACTCGAAGATATCCGGCAACATATTGAACAAGTTTCTGAAAAGCTCGCCGCGCTCAAGCAGGGCGTGCAGCACAATCCAGTCGCACAAACCGGCTTTGCCAGCGGTGATGTCGAACTGTTCTGATCGTTAGACGAGGAAAACATGGCAAAAACCATTCTTGCAGTTGATGATTCGGCTTCCATTCGCCAAATGGTCTCCTTTACCCTGAAAAGCGCCGGTTACGACGTTGTCGAAGCGGTCGATGGGCAGGATGGCCTCGACAAGGCGAAAAGCCGCAGTGTGAATCTCGTGTTGACGGACCAGAACATGCCGCGCATGGATGGCCTGACACTGATCAAGAACCTGCGGGCAACGCCGCAGTATGCATCCACGCCCATTCTGATGCTGACCACCGAATCCTCCGACGCCATGAAGGCGCAGGGGCGTGCTGCCGGTGCGACCGGCTGGCTGGTCAAGCCATTCGACCCCCAGAAACTGATCGAAGTCGTCCGTAAGGTTATCGGCTAAAAGCCGACACAAGGCGCCGGGGCAGGGGAGCCGGTGCGGACATTCGATTTCGGCTGCCGAATCGCGGCCGCCGTGTTGAGGGGGTAGCATGGCTATCGACATGAGTCAGTTCTACCAGGTGTTCTTCGAGGAATCGGCAGAGCATCTGGCAGCTATGGAATCGTTGCTGCTCGAGCTGGATATTGACAATCCGGACATGGAGCAGCTCAACGCTATTTTCCGCGCTGCCCATTCGATCAAGGGCAGCGCCGGCACCTTCGGTTTTACCGATCTCGCCGAAACCACGCACATTCTCGAGAACCTTCTTGACCGCATTCGCAAGGAGGAGTTGACCTTGCGTGCCGAGATGGTCGATGCCTTTCTCGAGGCCGGAGATGTCTTGCGCAGTATGCTCGAGGCACATCAGGGCCGGGGTGCGGTCGATGCCGGGACGGTTGAGACCATCTGCAGCCGTTTACGTGAGTTGTCGTCGGATACGCCAGCCGTCGCAGCAGCAGCCCCTGTCGCGCCGGCAGCATCAGAAACTGTCGCCGCGATGCCCCCTGAGCCGGCGCCCGGTGATGAAATCGCCGTCCGGATTCCAGTCGACAGTGGCCGTCGCCTCTTCGACATCCAGTTTTTGCCAACCGATATCGCTGCCAAAGGGGTCGGGGTCGATAACCTGCTCGACGAATTGCGTTCGCTCGGCGAACTGGAAATTGCCTGTCGTCCGGATGACAGTGCCGAAGGTCCCGGTTTTTGGGAAATTCGGCTGTTGACCGCAGCTGCTCCGGAAAGCTTCTCCGACCAGATTGATTTTGTCGCCGAGAATGGCGCGTGGCGGATCACCGAAGACAAGTCAGTGGCCACGGACGGGACAACCGCATTTGGCTTCTTCAGCAATTCACCGGGGATTCCCGACGAAGAGCGCGGCTATGGCTTTTTCAGCAAACCCGCGCCGGCACCGGATGCCGATGACGCCTACGGCTTTTTCGACCCGCTGCCGGTGCCGCCCCTGACGTCAGCGGCGCCAGTGATGGCTGAAGAGGGCGATGGTTTCGGCTTCTTCGAGCCGTTGCCCGCAGTGGCCGTGACGCCAGCCCCTGCGCCGGCGATGGCCGAGGAGGGGGATGGCTACGGATTTTTCGCCCCACTGCCTGAGGTTCCTGCGGCGGCCAAGCCGGCGGCGGTACCTATGGCTGAGGAAGGCGACGGCTTCGGGTTCTTTGAGCCCTTGCCGACACCGCCCGCGGCGCCGGCAGTTGCACCGTCACCTGCACCCGCACCCGCATCCGCTGCAAAGCCGGTGGCGGGAGCCGCCAATGTCGCCAGCAAGCCAGTTGCCAAACCGCCTACCCCATCCAAACCGGCGGCTGCCCCCCCCGCCGGCGCCGGCGATTCTTCGATCCGGGTCAGTGTCGAGAAGGTGGACCAGTTGATCAACCTGGTCGGCGAACTGGTGATCACTCAGGCCATGCTGTTGCAGACGGCGGCCCAGATGCAGGAGCAGGCGCCGGAGCGCCTGGTCACCGGACTGGCGCAACTGGAACGCAATACCCGTGACTTGCAGGAATCGGTGATGTCCATCCGGATGATGCCGATTTCCTTCGTCTTCTCGCGTTTCCCGCGCGTGGTGCGCGATCTGTCGTCAAAGCTTGGCAAGCAGGTCGAACTCAAGACCTCCGGTGAAACCACCGAACTCGATAAGAGCCTGATCGAACGCATTACCGACCCGCTGACGCACCTCATCCGCAACAGCCTTGACCACGGGATCGAGTTGCCTGAGAAACGGATCGCCGCCGGCAAGAGTCCGGCCGGGACGATCACGCTCAAGGCTTACCATCAGGGTGGCAACATCGTCATTGAGGTGGGTGACGACGGTGCCGGGATTCCGCGCGACCGGATTCTGGCCAAGGCGCGCGAGCGCGGGCTGCCGGTGTCCGACCAGATGACCGACCAGGAGGTTTTCGGCCTGATCTTCGAAGCTGGCTTCTCGACTGCCGAGCAGATCACCGACGTCTCCGGGCGCGGCGTCGGTATGGACGTCGTGCGCCGGAATATCCAGTCGATGGGGGGGCGGGTCGAAATCGACTCGATGCTCGGTATCGGCACCCGGATGACCGTGCGCCTGCCGCTGACGCTGGCGATTCTCGACGGCATGTCGGTCGCGGTGGGCGACCAGACCTACATCCTGCCCTTGTCCTACGTGATCGAGTCCCTGCAGCCGGAAGCGGGGGATATCAAGACCCTGTCGAATCAGGCGCGGGTGATCCAGGTGCGGGGCGAGTATCTGCCAGTGGTCATCCTGCACGAACTGTTCGGCATCAAGTCCCGCTGGAACGACCTGACGCAGGGCATCATGATCGTCCTCGATGCCGATGGCGTGAAGGCGGCGCTGTTCGTGGATGCCCTGGTCGGCCAGCATCAGGTGGTGATCAAGAGCCTGGAAGCGAATTACCGGCGCGTACCCGGTATTTCCGGCGCCACCATCATGGGCGATGGCCATGTGGCCCTGATTCTCGACGTGTCGGCGATTGCCGGCATGGCCCGATCGATAATGCAGAAGGCCGGCTGACGGCTGTTAAGGAGTGAACATGGATCCGAAGACACAAGCGACGGCCGATGCCGACGAAGATCTGGTGGCCAGCGAATACCTGACCTTTACGCTGGGCAGCGAGGAATACGCGATCGACATCCTCAAGGTACAGGAAATCCGCGGCTATGAAGCCCCCACCCTGATCGCCAATGCCCCTGCCTTTATCAAGGGCGTCATTAACCTGCGCGGCATCATCGTTCCCATCGTTGATCTGCGCGTCAAATTCAACCTTGGCAACATCGAATACACGCCTTTCACCGTCGTCATCATTCTCAATGTCGCCGGCCGGGTCATTGGTGTCGTGGTCGACAGCGTTTCCGACGTGATTTCCCTGAACCGGTCTCAGATCCGCCAGGCGCCCGATTTCTCCGGCAGTTTCGATACCAAGTACATCCTCGGTCTGGCGACAGTGGACAAGCGGATGCTCATCGTCACCGACATTGAGCGCCTGATGACCAGTGCGGACATGGCGCTGATCGACTCGGCCAGCGAGTAATTCCGGTTCAACGAAGGGGAGTGAGATGTTGAATCTGCGCAACATGAAAATTGGCTCGCGGCTGATGCTGACGACGGTTGGCGCATTGGCGCTGATGGTCGCGTTTGTCGTCATCGCGCTGGTCAGCCTGAACATGATTGGTGACAAGGTCGAGCGGATCGCCAATAACAACATCAAGAAGACCGAGCAGGCGGTCACCATGCGCATGCACAACCAGCTGATTGGCACCGCTGTGCGCAATGCGATGCTGTTCGAGGAGCTTGATCGCCAGCGTGCTGAAAAGACGAAGGTAGATGAGGCTCTTAAGGCCTATCTCGAAATCGAAAGTGTCCTTTCTGGTACTTTGGTTACGGAACGTGGTCGAGCCATTATCGGTAAGATCATTCCGGCGCGGCAGCAAGTTGATGAGGCGCTGAACAAGATGTTCGCGCTGATCAAGGCAGGGAATCGTAGCGATACCGAGGCCTTTTTCGAGCGCGAGTTTGTGCCCCGGATGCAAATCTGGCTAGAGGCTATCGGTGAACTGGTCGTCTTGCAGAAGGACAACAATACCCGTGATCTAGGCGAGATTGCCGATATCCGCGATAGTGTACTCTGGACCTTGTTGCTACTGATCGGCGTTGCGGTCGTAGTCATGATACCGGCCGGTTTGTGGGTGACCCGGCAAATCACCGGTCCTTTGCACGAAGCCATTGTGGTTGCCAATGCCGTGGCGGGTGGTTCGTTTGATAATCGTATCGACAGCACCGGTACCGATGAGCCGGCGCAGCTGATGCAGGCCTTGACCCGCATGCAGGAGGATCTCAAGGCACGCACCGAGGAGGAGCGGCGGGTCGCCGGCGAAGCGCTGCGGATCAAGGTGGCGCTCGATGTCGGGTCCAATAGCGTGATGGTCGCTGACCCGGATGGCCGGATCATTTATTGCAACGCCGCGGTGATGGCGATGATGCGCAATGCCGAAGCAGATCTGCGCAAGGCGCTGCCCAATTTCCGCGCCGATGCGATCCTCGGTTCCAGTTTCGATATCTATCACAAGAATCCGGCACATCAGCGTAACATGCTGGCTGGGCTTACCTCCAGCCACAAGTCGGAAATTGTCGTTGGCGGGCGTCACTTCTCGCTCGTCGCCAGCCCGATTCTCAATGCCGAAGGGGCGCGTCTGGGCACAGTTGTGGAATGGCGCGATCGCACAGGTGAAGTGGCGATCGAGCAGGAGGTGAGCGAGATCATCAGCGCAGCTGCGGCCGGCGACTTTGCCCGTCGCATTGACGACAGCCAGATGGCCGGATTCTTCAAGCAGATTTCTGCGGGCATCAATACCCTGCTCGATACCAACTCCCGGGCGCTCGATGATATCGGTGCGATGCTGCAGCGCCTGTCGCAAGGCGACCTGACGCGCAAGATCGACACCGATTACCAGGGTGTGTTGGGACGCCTGAAGGACGACGCCAACGCGACGGTCGATAAGCTGCAGGAGATCGTTTTCGCGATCAAGAGCGCGACCGATGCGATCAACATCGCCGCGCAGGAAATCGCCTCCGGCAATCAGGATCTGTCAGGGCGTACCGAGCAGCAGGCTTCCAATCTTGAGGAAACCGCCTCCAGCATGGAGGAACTGACCGGCACGGTGAAGAACAATGCCGACAATGCCCGCAATGCCAACGAGCTCGCTTCGCAAGCGCAGACCGTGGCAGAGCAGGGCGGGCAGGTAGTTGGACAGGTGGTGCAGACGATGACTGCCATCCACCAGTCCAGTAGCCGGATTGCCGACATCATTGGTGTGATCGATGGCATCGCTTTCCAGACCAATATTCTGGCGCTCAACGCGGCGGTCGAAGCGGCGCGTGCCGGCGAACAGGGCCGTGGGTTCGCCGTGGTCGCCACCGAGGTACGCAATCTCGCCCAACGCAGCGCGGCGGCCGCCAAGGAGATCAAGGATCTGATTTCCGACTCCGTCAGCAAGGTCGAAAACGGCAACCGGCAGGTCGATCAGGCCGGCCGGACGATGGATGAGGTCGTAACGAGCATCAAACGTGTCGCACGCATCATGGGAGACATCTCCAGCGCCAGCCGTGAGCAGAGTGCCGGCATCGAGCAGGTCGGAAATGCCGTCTCGCAGATGGATGAAATGACCCAGCAGAACGCTGCGCTGGTCGAGGAGGCCGCCGCCGCCGCCGAAAGCCTCGAAGAGCAGGCCCGTAACCTGTCGCAGGCAGTTTCCGTGTTCAAGTTACCGGGTGGTGTCGTGGTGGCGAATCAGGCGGATATCAGCGGCCTTGATTTTGACGCCGCGATTGATGCCCATGGTAAGTGGAAGCAACGCCTCGTCGATTACGTCGGTGGCGGTGGCGAAAAACTTGATCCGGCGGTGGTTGGTCGCGATGACCAGTGCGCCCTCGGCTGCTGGATCCATGGCGACGGTCGTGCGCTCCGCGGCAATGCCCTCTACGGCGATCTGAAGATTGAGCATGCCGGCTTCCATCGCTGCGCGGCCGACGTCATCCGCGCTCATCTCGCCGGCGACAGCGACGGGGCGCGCGAGCAGATTTCCGGGGAGTTCACCAACCGCTCCGGCCGCGTCATTGGCCTGCTGAAGACGATGCAGGGCGGCGGCAAAATTGGCCAGAATTCGCGGTTGACCGCAGCTGCCCCGAAAAAACTCGGAAATGCCCCCTTGCCTGCCCTTGCGGCGCCGGACGATGACGAGTGGGCCGAGTTCTGAAAATAACGAGAGAAAACGGATAAAAAGATGCGCAATAACCAGCCAGTCACCCAGAACGAGATTCAGCTCGACGCCCAGTCGTTGATCGTCTCCAAGACCGATCTCAAGGGGCAGATCACCTACATCAACAAGGACTTCATCGATATCAGCGGCTTCACCGAGGCTGAACTGATCGGGCAGCCACACAACATCGTGCGGCACCCGGATATGCCTGTTGAGGCCTACGAAGACATGTGGCGTGACCTCAAGGATGGTCGCCCCTGGACCGGGCTGGTGAAAAATCGCTGCAAAAATGGTGATTATTATTGGGTGATTGCCACTGCGACGCCGATCCGCGAAAACGGGCAGGTTGTAGGCTACATGTCCGTCCGTCGGCAGCCGACGCGCCAGCAGGTCGAAGCGGCAGAGAGTGCGTACCGGTTGTTCCGGGAAAAGCGGGCCGGTGGCCTGAGCATTCGCCATGGCGCCGTGGTCAAGGGCGGCCCCGGCTTCTTTGCTGGCTGGTCTCTGAAGGGCAAGTTGATGGCCGGCTTTGCCACCGTGCTGGCCGCCATGGCGGTCATCGCAGCGCTTGGCATCTGGGGAATGAGCGTCACCAATGACGCTGTCGGACGCTTGTATAACGACCGGCTCAAGCCGACGCAGGCGCTGGGCGTCATGGGTAAGCTGATGGCCGACAACCGCTCGCAGGTGCTGTTGTCCCTGCAGCACGATCCGGCGGGCAAGTATGCAGCGATGCACGATCACGGGGTGGATTTCCACACCAAACAGATCGATGCCAACATTGCCGAGATCACGGCGCAGTGGGCTGAGTACGTCAAAACCGTCAATGGCGACGAACAGAAGAAGCTTGCCGATGCCTTTGCCGAGGTGCGTGGCCGCTACGTCAAGGAAGGCTTGTTGCCCGCCAAGGAAGCCCTGCTGGCCGGGCAGTTCGACGATGCCAACCTGATCCTGCTGAAGAAGATCAATCCGCTGTATACCGAAGCCGCCAAGCGGGCCGGTGAGCTTTACCAGATGCAGGTTGCCGAAGGGCAGCGTCAACTGGAAGAGAGCGCTGCAGCGTTCAGCAGCGAACGGCTGTGGATCATTGTCATCTCGCTGTTCGCTCTCGGCGCGGGGATTGCCATCGCCTCAGCAATTATCCGTTCGATCACGGCGCCGATTTCGGAGATCATTGCCACCTTCCAGGCCCTGGCCAATGGCGATTTTACGCGCAACATGCAGGTCGACCGCAACGATGAAATGGGCAAGGTCATGCAAGGTCTGCAGTCAATGCAGATCCAGCAGGGCTTCAATGTGGCCGAAGCGACAAGGGTTGCCAATGACAACCTGCGTATCCGGATTGCGCTCGATTGCGTCTCTGCCAATTTGCGGATCGCCGATGACGACGGCACAGTGCTCTACGCCAACAAGGGCTTGCTGACCACACTGCGCCATATCGAGGGCGGCCTGCGTGAGCAGCAGCCCGGATTCTCGGTCGATGGCTTTGTTGGCAGCAATATCGGCTCCTTCTATGCCGATCCGGCCGCAGCTCTGAAGACCCTGCGTGAGTTGCAAGGCACGCGTCAGACGGAGCTCGATATCGGCGGGCGCATTTACAACGTCATCACCAATCCGATCATCAATGACCGCGGGCAACGCCTCGGTACAGTGGGCGAATGGGTCGATCGCACGGCGGAATTGAACGCTCAGCGTGCCGTTGCCGAACTGATACGCAAGGCCTCCAACGGCGACCTGGCGGCGCGGATGGACACGGCGGCGCTGGAAGGCTTCTATCGCGAACTCGGCACCGGCATCAACAGCCTGCTCGAGACCTCGGGCAGTGCGATCGGTGAAATTGCCAGCCTGCTGTCGCGTGTTGCCGAAGGCGACCTCTCGCAAACCGTGGCGACGGATTATCAGGGCACTTTCGGTCGTCTGCGCGACGACGCCAACCAGACCGTCAGCAAGCTGCGCGAACTGGTCGGTGACATCCAGCACTCGGCTGAAACCATCAACGTGGCGGCCAAGGAGATTGCCTCCGGTAACCAGGACTTGTCCGGACGGACTGAAGAGCAGGCCAGCAGTCTGGAAGAAACGGCGTCGAGCATGGAGCAACTGACGGCGACGGTCCGACAGAATGCCGATAACGCCCGTCAGGCCAACGAACTGGCAGCAACCGCCCAGCAGGTCGCCGAAAAGGGGGGCGAAGTGGTCGGGCAGGTGGTTACGACCATGGGTGCAATCCATCAGTCGAGCAGCAAGATTGCCGACATCATCGGCGTCATCGACGGCATCGCCTTCCAGACCAATATCCTGGCCCTGAATGCCGCCGTCGAGGCCGCCCGGGCAGGAGAGCAGGGCCGCGGCTTTGCCGTCGTCGCCACCGAGGTGCGCAATCTGGCGCAGCGCAGCGCGGCCGCCGCCAAGGAAATCAAGGGGCTGATTTCCGATTCGGTGGACAAGGTCGAGAACGGCAATCGCCTCGTTGATCAGGCTGGCCGGACAATGACCGAAGTCGTCGGCAGCATCAAGCGCGTGGCCAAGATCGTGACCGACATTGCCGAAGCCAGCCGCGAACAGAGCAGCGGCATCGAGCAGGTGACGCTGGCGGTCAGCCAGATGGACGAAGTGACGCAGCAGAATGCGGCGCTGGTCGAAGAGGCCGCGGCAGCCGCCGAAAGTCTGGAGGAGCAGGCCATTCATCTCGCCGAATCGGTGTCGATTTTCAAATTGGCCGAGGGTGGCGGTCGCCGCCTGGCCGGACCGGCACCCCAGCAACCGAAGGCAAGCATGGGGCAGCGTGGCGGTAATGGGGCTCAAGCTGGCGCTGGCGCCTCGGCCAAGCCGCGTGCCGCCCTGCCGGCGTCGCTCGACGACGAATGGACTGAATTCTGATTCGCTGAATCCAGAGGAGAAGTGGAATGCGCAATAACCAGCCGGTGACACAAAAAGAGGTGATGCTGCCAGTCGGGCAGGCCATCGTCTCGACGACCGACCTCAAAGGGCGGATTACTGCGGTCAACCCGGTTTTTGTGCAAATTAGCGGATTCACGGAACAGGAGCTGATCGGCCAGCCGCACAATCTCGTACGCCATCCAGACATGCCGCCGGAGGCATTCGCTGATTTGTGGGCGACCTTGCAGCAGGGCCGTCCCTGGACCGGTCTGGTCAAGAATCGTTGCAAGAACGGCGATCATTACTGGGTGCTGGCCAACGCAACGCCGATTTACGAAAACGGCCAGCCCGTCGGCTACATGTCGGTGCGCACGGCACCCAGCCGGGAGCAGGTGGCGGCGGCCGAGGGGGCTTATCGTGATTTTCGTGAAGGGCGCGCTGCGGGTCTGGCGATCAGAGAGGGGCAGGTCGTCAAGGCGGGCTTCAGTCTGGCGGACTGGTTCAAGTCGCGGAGCATCGCGCAGCGCATCTTCGCCATCTGCGGCCTGCTGACGGCGGGCATGCTTCTGGTCGGGTTGCTCGGGCTTTTCTCGGTGGGCAGCAGCGATGCCCGCCTGCAGACTGTTTATGATGACCGTGTCGTGCCGCTGAAACAGTTGAAAGAGGTCGCGGATGCTTATGCGGTCTCGATTGTCGATCTCTCGCACAAGACCCGGGATGGCGCCGAGACCTTTGAGTCAGCCCTGGGCAAGGTCGAGCAGGCGCAAGCGCTGATTGCCGACCGCTGGAAGGCCTATTCGGCAACCTACCTGACCGATGACGAGAAAGCCCTGGCGGCACAGGCTGCCGGTTTGATGCAGCAGGGCGACAAGGTCACCGGCCGGCTCAAGGATATTCTGCGCAACAAGGACAAGGATGCGCTGACGGCGTTCGCAGCGAAGGATCTCTATCCGGCCATCGATCCGATTTCCGACAAACTGACGGAATTGATCAACCTGCAGTTGCAGGTGGCCCAGCGCAGCGTCGAACAGGCACATGAAGATGCGACGGCCTTCCGCATCAAGTTTGGTGCCTTGCTGGCGGTGTTCGCGGCGCTGGCGGCGATGTTCTCTTTCGGTCTCGTGCGCAGCATCCGGCAGCCGATCAATGAGGCCGTCGAGTTCTTCAAGCGCCTGGCAGAAGGGCGCAGTGATGCCCAATTGAATTTCTCGCGCCGTGATGAACTGCTGGCTATCGCTGACATCGCCCGTTCGATGCAGATCAAGACCGGCTGCGATCTCGCCGAGGCGCGGCAAGTAGCGGCGGAAGGGGCGCGCATTCGCATGGCGCTGGATGGTGCCGGTACGGCGATGACCATCTCCAATGAGAACAACGTCCTCATTTACATGAACGACGCCGCTCGCCGCCTGTGGACCGAGATGACGCCGGCCATGCGGCAGCGGGTGCCGAGTTTCTCGGTCGATACCATGATGCAGCATTCGCTCGTCGATTTCTTTGACGATGAAGACGTCAAGGCGACGTATCGCCAGCAATTGACGGCACCGCGCACGCTGGAAGTGGCGATGTGCGGCCACATCCTGCAGGTGACTGCGACGCCCGTCCGTGATGCACAGGGCAACTATCTCGGCCGTGCCAGCCAGTGGCTGGATCGTACGCTGGAAGTGGCTGTCGAGAACGAGGTCGCCGGTATTGTTGGCGGCGCGGCACGCGGCGACTTCACCCGTCGCGTGGCGACCGAGGGCAAGAGTGGCTTCTTTCTGCATCTGGCCGAGGATCTGAATACCCTGATGCAGACCAGCCAGGTCGGGCTGGATGAGGTTGCCGGCGTGCTGTCGGCGGTGGCCGACGGTGACCTGACGCAACGTGTGCATGGAGATTACCAGGGCACGTTCGGGCAACTGAAGGACGATGTGCATCGTACCGTGGGCCGCCTGCAGGATATTGTCGGCCAGATTACCGATGCGACCGACGCGATCAACACGGCGGCCAAGGAAATCGCATCCGGCAACCAGGATCTCTCGGCGCGAACCGAAGAGCAGGCGAGCAGCCTTGAAGAAACGGCATCGAGCATGGAGCAACTGACCAGCACGGTCAAACACAATGCCGACAATGCCCGCACCGCCAACGAACTCGCCGGCAGTGCGCAGAAAGTGGCAGAGCAGGGCGGTGAAGTCGTTGCCCAGGTGGTATCGACGATGACGGCGATTCATCAGTCGAGCAGCCGGATCGCCGACATCATTGGCGTCATCGATGGCATCGCCTTCCAGACCAACATCCTGGCGCTGAATGCGGCTGTCGAGGCGGCGCGTGCCGGTGAGCAAGGGCGTGGCTTTGCGGTGGTTGCCACCGAGGTGCGCAATCTGGCGCAGCGCAGTGCGGCGGCTGCCCGCGAAATCAAGGGCTTGATCTCCGATTCCGTCGGCAAGGTCGAGGCCGGTGACCGGCTGGTGGCTCAGGCAGGACGGACGATGGATGAAGTCGTCAGCAGCATCAAGCGGGTCGCCAAAATCATGGCGGACATATCGAATGCCAGCCGTGAGCAGAGCGCGGGCATAGAGCAGGTCAGTCTTGCTGTCAGCCAGATGGACGAAGTCACGCAGCAGAATGCAGCGCTGGTGGAGGAGGCGGCCGCGGCCGCTGAAAGTCTGGAGGAGCAGGCGCAGGCCTTGGCAACTGCGGTTTCGGTTTTCAAGGTGCAGGCCGTGGCGCAAGGAGCGCCCGCACGCCTGGCCTCGCCCCGTCGCGCTCTGCCCAAAGCCAACACCACGGCTAATGCCGGGGGTAGTTGGTCGGCCGGGCAACTGATCCGGGCGGATGATCCGGAAGATACCTGGGAAGAATTTTGACCATGACAGATTTGAACCGACCGTCAGCGATACCCCGGCCAGTCAGCACGCTGGGCAGCCGTGAAGCGGGCGCCCGTGAATTCAGCTTCTCAGCGGCTGATTTTCAGCGCATTAGTAAGTTGATCTATCAGTACGCCGGGATTTCTCTGTCGCCGGTGAAGCAGGACATGGTTTATTCCCGCCTGGCGCGGCGCCTGCGGGCGACGGGCAAGAACAGCTTTGCTGATTATCTCGATGCGCTGGAGAAGGATCGCGGCGATGAATGGGAGCGTTTTGTCAACTCACTGACCACCAATCTCACCTCCTTCTTTCGCGAACCGCATCACTTTCCGATTTTTGCCGATCATCTGCAGAAAATCGGCACGCGGCGCCCGATTCGTGTCTGGTGCTCGGCGGCATCGACCGGCGAGGAGCCGTATTCGATCGCCATGACCGTGGCCGAGACTTTTGGCACCAATGCATCCCACGTCTCGATCTTCGCGTCGGATCTTGATACCAACGTGCTGGCGACGGCCGAGAAAGGCGTGTACCCGATCGAGCGCGTCGAAAAGCTGTCGCCAGACCGCCTGCGCCGCTTTTTCCTGCGCGGTACCGGTTCGCAGGATGGCTTCGTCGCCGTGCGGCCGGAGATCCGGCGTATGGTGCAGTTTCAGCGGATCAATCTGCTCGATGCCAGTTATCCGGTCAAGGGGCCGATCGACGTCATCTTCTGTCGCAATGTGATGATCTACTTCGACAAGCCGACGCAGTACAAGATCCTGTCCCGCTTCGCGCCGATGATGCAGGCCGATGGCCTGATGTTCGCCGGCCATTCGGAAAGCTTCCTGCACGCTGCCGATCTCTTCAAGTCGCTGGGCAAGACCGTGTACGCACTCGCCAAGGCCGGCTGAAAGGGCATTCGTGGAACACGATTACGACGAACACCTGGCCAGCAATTTCTACCACGACCGCCATTTCGACAGTGACGCGGCGAAGATCCTGCCCGGTGAATACTATGTGACCGGCAAGCAGATGGTGCTGGTGACCGTGTTGGGCTCCTGCGTTGCTGCGTGCATACGCGATACCGATTCGGGGATTGGCGGCATGAACCACTTCATGCTGCCGGACGATGGCCGGCGGGATACTGCGGGTGTCTCGGCGCGCTATGGCACCTATGCCATGGAAGTGCTGATCAACCACCTGCTCAAGCTGGGCGCCCGCCGTGGCCGCCTGGAAGCCAAGGTCTTCGGCGGCGGTGCAGTGATGGCCAGTCTGGCGAGCAGCAACGTCGGCGAACGCAATGCCGAGTTCGTGCTCAACTACCTGAAGACCGAGAAGATCCCGATTGTCGCCAAAGACTTGCTGGATTCATATCCGCGCAAGGTTTACTATTTTCCTGAGACCGGACGGGTGCTGGTGAAGAAACTGCACCGCGTTCATAATGAAACACTGTTTGATCGCGAACGCGATTACAAGACGCGTCTGGCGGGATCGAAGGTGGCGGGCGACGTCGAATTGTTCATCTGATGCGGTCAACCCGAAAAAGCTGCCAAAATTTGCAATGAGCTCTGGATTGTATTGATGAAGACCCGCGTACTCGTCGTCGATGATTCTGCCGTAATGCGCGGCTTGCTCACAGAGTTGATCAAGTCGGCTCCTGACATGGAGGTCGTCGGTGGTGCGCCGGATGCCGCCTCGGCCCGTGAATTGATCAAGGCGCTGAATCCGGACGTGCTCACCCTGGATGTCAATATGCCGGGTATGGGCGGGTTGGAGTTTCTTGAGCGCCTGATGCGTTTGCGGCCGATGCCGGTGGTCATGGTTTCAGCATTTACTCAGGCTGGTTCGGAGACCACGCTCAAGGCGCTGGAACTCGGCGCGGTCGACTTCATCGGCAAGCCGCGCAGCGATGGTCCGCGCAGTATCGAAACCTACGCCGAGGAACTAGTGGATAAATTACGTACCGCCCGCTCGGCACGATTGCGGCGCCCGACGGTAATGCCGGCGGCCAGTGCATCGCTGACGGGGGCGACTCACGCGGCGACGGTGGCCGCCAAGCCACTGGCAACTGGGCCTATGGTCCGCTCAGGGCCAGTCAACAAGATCATTTTTCTCGGTGCTTCGACCGGTGGCACCGAAGCGATCAAGGAATTTCTCCTTGGCGTACCGGCTGACTGTCCGCCGATCCTGATCGTTCAGCATATGCCGGAAGCTTTCACCGCTTCCTTTGCCAAGCGCTTAGATACGCTGTGCGCGCCCCATGTCATCGAGGCCCAGGGAAACGAAAAGATTGAAACCGGGAAGGTGTACATTGCACCGGGCCATTCGCACATGGTCATCCGCAAGGCGGCATCCGGTTACGTGACGGAACTGCAGGCGACGCCGCCGGTGAATCGGCATCGTCCCTCGGTCGATGTTCTGTTCGATTCGGCGGCAGCGCTGATTGGCCGGCAGGCCGTCGGCGTCATTCTTACCGGCATGGGCAAGGATGGCGCGCAAGGCTTGCTCAAAATGCGTCAGGCCGGCGCCCGAACCTTCGGACAGGACGAAGCCAGTTGCGTTGTTTACGGGATGCCCCGCGAGGCCTTTCTGGTCGGCGCAGTCGAAGAGCAGTATGCTTTGGACAGTATTGCCCGTCCGGTACTGAATGCCGCATTGCGCTGATTCAGTGCCGGGGGCTTGCCCTGTATGGCTAAAGTATTAAACTTGTCAGCAAACCAAGACGATTAACAGGAAGACAACATGCAAGTAACGGTCAGCAACGAAGGTGGCAAGGCAACGATCAAACTCAATGGTCGTTTCGATTTCAATACCCATCGCGAGTTTCGTTCAGCTTATGAGCCGCTGATTACTGATGCAGCGGCGCGGGGTGTGGTCGTGGACTTTTCCGGCGTCGACTACCTTGATAGTTCGGCGCTGGGCATGTTGCTGATGCTGCGTGACAAGATGGGCGGCGCGAACAAGGATGTGGCGTTGACCGGTGTCCGCGGTAACGTCAAACAGGTGCTTGATATTGCGAATTTTGGAAAACTGTTTCAGATTTCTTGATTTTTTAGTTTGCCGGCCGTAAAAAGCTTGGCAATATAGTGATCGTTTTCCTGCGGGCAGTGGTGCGCGCAGGATTTGGTGTTTTACGTTTCGTGATTTACAGATGCGATAACAAGGTGCGCGATGTCCGCACCGGGGGACGACGATGTCAGAGCTACTGAAGAGTATTGACGCAAGAACCAAGCTTGCCGGCACCAACAAGCTTGAGATTTTGCTGTTTTTCCTCGGCGTCGATCAGCGCACTGGGCGTCGTGAAACATATGGCATCAACGTATTCAAGGTGCGCGAAGTGATGCGCACGCCGATGATTACCGCGGCGCCCGATATGCCGTCCTCGGTCGAGGGCATGGTCAGCCTGCGCGGTGCGCTGGTGCCGGTGATCGACCTCGCCAAGTACTCGGGAATTTCGGCTAGCACGCCGCGCGAAATCATGATCGTGACGGAATATAACGGCCATACACAGGGCTTTCTGGTTGAAGGCGTCGACACCATCCTGCGTCTGGACTGGAGCAAGATGCGCGTGCCGCCGGACATGCTGACATCGCAGACCGGTGGTCTGGTGACAGCAGTCACCGAGCTTGAGGACAACCGGTTGGTGATGATGATGGACGTCGAGAAGGTGCTCTCTGAGACCACCAACATCGATAACGAATTGATGTTCCGTGGTGTCATCACCGTCGAGGCGCCGGACGCCACCGTTTTCTATTGCGACGATTCCAGTGTCGCCCGCAAGCAGATCGAGCGCACCCTCTCGGCGATGGGGGTCAAGGGCTTGTCCGCAGTCAATGGTCGCATGATGTGGGAAGAGATGGAGAAGGTCGCCACCTATGCGCAGTCCATCGGCAAACCGGCGTCGGCATTCATTAGCCTGGTGCTGACCGATATCGAAATGCCGGAAATGGATGGCTACATCCTGACCAAGAAGATCAAATCAGACCCGCGCTTCAATGGTGTTCCGGTAATCATGCACTCTTCGCTGTCGGGGATGTCGAATCAGAAACTGGGGTTGTCGGTCGGGGTTGATGAATACGTGCCCAAATTCGAGCCGCAACGCCTGTCGGAAACGCTGGCGCGCCGCCTGCTCGGGGGCGAAACCACACCGGTGCCGGCTGCCTGATAAGCGCGGGAGACAAGCATGAATATCGTTGAAAGCAAGAATCTTCTCGACAGCGTTGATGCACGTACCCGCCTCGCCGGGTCGAACAAGATGGAAATCCTGCTCTTCTCGCTGGGTACGCGCGAGGTTTTCGGGATCAACGTCTTCAAGGTACGCGAAGTCGGTCGGACGCCGCGGATTACCAAGACCCCCAACATGCCGCGTGGCGTCGAGGGCCTGATTTCATTGCGCGGCAACGTCATCCCGGTGCTGTCGCTGGCCCCTTTCCTGCAGCTTGAAGGGGGTGTTCAGGGCCTGGGCAAGACCATGATGGTTGCCGAGTACTCGAAGCGGACACTGGGCTTTCTTGTCCATGAGGTCGATCGCATCATTCGCGTCGACTGGGAGCGGGTCAAGGCGCCGGAAAGCGTTCTGTCGGCCAATCAGGGGCTGATCACGGCGGTCATCGAACTCGATAATGGTGGTCTGGTGTCGATTCTCGACGTTGAGCAGATTCTCGCCAATGCCTTTGGCGAAGCCATGATTGTCGATATTCCGCCGGCCCGTGTTGATCCGGATACCAGCGTCTTTTATGTGGATGATTCCATCGTTGCCCGGCGCAAGATCGCTGAGGTGCTTGACAAGCTGGGCGTCAAGCACAAGCACGCGACCAACGGCATGGAGGCCTGGACACGGCTTCAAGGCATTGCTGCCCATGCCAATCAGAGCGGGCGCAATATCCGCGACGAAATCCGGTTGATTCTGGTCGACGCCGAAATGCCGGAGATGGATGGCTATGTGCTGACCAAGAACGTCAAGTCCGACCCGCGTTTTCAGGGCGTGCCGGTGGTTATGCATTCGTCGCTGTCCTCTGAAGCCAACCGGGCGATGGGCAAGGCTGTCGGTGTCGACGCCTACGTCGCCAAATTTGACGCCGAGGCGCTGGCCGATACCCTGCGCCCGCTCATCGAACGATAACAAGCAACATTCTGGAGTAGTGCATGGCAGCTGATCCCAAAATGAGATTTCTGGTGGTGGATGATTTTTCAACCATGCGCCGGATTGTCCGCAATCTTCTGAAGGAACTGGGCTTTACCAACGTCGATGAAGCAGAAGACGGGGCGATCGCCTTGCAGAAATTGCAGCAGGGCGGCTTCGAGTTTGTTGTGACCGACTGGAATATGCCCAACATGGATGGTCTGACGTTGTTGCAGACGATCCGTGCGACGCCGACGCTCAAGCACCTGCCGGTGCTGATGATTACTGCCGAAGCGAAAAAGGAAAACATCATTGCCGCGGCCCAGGCCGGCGCCAGTGGTTATATCGTCAAACCCTTCACGGCGGGAACGCTGTCCGAAAAGCTGAACAAGATTTTCGAGAAATTGGGTAAGGCCTGAGGATACAGCGATGAGTGCAAGTAACGATTCTGCTGACCTCGAGGCGCTGTTCGATTCGATCGCGTCCGACTTCTCGCCAGCGCCTGTCGCAGCGTCGGCGCCGCCCCCAGCACCGGCTCAGGCCAAGCCGGATACTGCGGATAGCGATGATTTGCAGGCTTTGTTTGACAGTGTGTCGGCGGAAACTGCCGCCCATGCCTCGGATGCACAGATGGCAGCGGATGCCGGTGAAGGCTCCGAGGAGTGGCCGAAACAGGAGGCTGTCTTCAATCGCATCGGTCACATGGCCCGCGCGCTGCACGACACGCTGGGGCAACTCGGCTACGATAAGCTGCTTGAAAAAACCATGACGGCGCTGCCGGATGCCAAGGATCGGCTGGCCTATGTGGCCAACCTGACCGAACAGGCGGCGTGCCGGGTGCTCAATGCAACCGATATCGCCAGCCCGATCGTGGACCAGATCGAGGATGCCTCGCGTACGCTGGGCGAGCGTTGGGACAAGGTTTTTGCCAACCAGATGAATCCGGCAGATTTCCGGCAACTGGCGATGGAGACGCGGACCTTCCTGAATCAGCAGCTGCCGGAAAAAACCCGTGCCACCCACGCGCAGCTGACCGAAATCATGATGGCGCAGGACTTTCAGGACCTGACGGGGCAGGTGATCAAGAAGATCGTTGTCCTGGCGCAGGAACTTGAAAACGGGTTGATGAACGTGCTGATCGAGGTCTTGCCGGATGCGAAGCGGACCGAAGAAGTGGCCAGCCTGATGAATGGCCCGGTGATCAACGCGGAAGGCCGGACCGACGTCGTGGTCAATCAGGAGCAGGTGGATGACCTGCTGGATAGCCTCGGATTCTGAGGAGGAGCGCACATGAGCGACTTTGCCGGAATGGAAGACCTGCTGCAGGATTTCCTGCAGGAGGCGCATGATCTCCTGTCCGATGTCGACAACAAGCTGGTCGATCTGGAAAAAATGCCCGATGACCGCGGACTGTTGAACGATATCTTCCGTGGCTTTCATACCGTCAAGGGCGGCGCCGGCTTTCTCAATGCCAGCGAACTGGTGACGCTTTGCCACCTGACCGAGAACCTCTTTGACCGACTGCGCAACGGCGAGCTGGAACTGACGCCGGAGCTGATGGACGTCATCATGGCGGCGACCAAGGGCGTGCGCGACATGTTTGGCGAGCTCGGTCAGATGGTGCAGCCGCAACCGGCAGATCCGCAAGTTATTGCCGCCCTGCAGGGTGCGCTCAGTGGTGAAACGCCATCCGCGCCGGTCGCTGCGCCTGTTGCGCCTGCGCCTGAGCCGGTTACTGCGGCGCCCGGTGAGCCAGACTGGAATGTGCTGCACGCTGCCGTGACCGGAGCGTCGGCACCAGCGGTACCGGTCGAAATCATCACAAAATCTGAGTCGACCGTAGCAGCAGCGCCGGTGATGACCCCGGCTCCGGCGGCTCCGGGTGCGGTTGCGCCGCAGCAAGCGGCTGCCGCACCGTCACCCTTTGGTCGTCGTACCACTGACCGCCCGGGCGGCGCACCGACGAGTGCGCGTCGTGCGGAAGAGCGGACGCGGGAAAACACCATTCGTGTCGATACGGCACGTCTGGATCAGGTGCTCAACCTGTCCGGAGAAATCGGTCTGACCAAGAACCGTCTGACCAGTCTGCGGGCAGACATCCTCGCCGGCAAGAGTGATTCCGAAACGTTGCATGCGCTCGATCAGGCGGTGAGTCAGCTTGATCTGCTGGTCTCCGATTTGCAGAATTCGGTGATGAAGACCCGGATGCAGCCGATTGGTCGCCTGTTCCAGAAATACCCGCGGATTGCTCGTGACCTGGCCCGTCAATTGGGCAAGGATGTCGAGCTGGTGCTGGCCGGCGAAGAAACCGAAGTCGACAAGACGATGATCGAGGATCTGGCCGATCCGCTGATCCACCTGATTCGCAACGCTGTTGATCACGGCGTCGAAATGCCCGCCGAGCGTCAGGCCGCCGGCAAGCCGGTAAAGAGCCTGGTGCGCCTTGAGGCGCGGCAGGAAGGCGATCACATCGTGCTGATCATCGCCGATGACGGCAAGGGCATGAGCGCTGAGCGGATTCGCGCCAAGGCAGTCGAGAAGGGGTTGCTCTCCGAAGAGGATGCGAACACGCTGGATGAGCGCCAGAGTCTGAACCTGATTTTCCTGCCCGGCTTCTCGACGAAGACGCAGATTTCCGATGTCTCCGGACGGGGCGTCGGCATGGATGTGGTCAAGACCAATATCCAGAAGCTCAACGGTTCGATCGAGATTCGTTCCGAACCGGGCAAGGGCTCGGTCTTCATCATATCGCTGCCGCTGACACTGGCCATCCTGCCGGTCTTGCTGGTGCTGCTGGGGGATCAGCCGTTTGCGCTGCCGCTGTCGCTGGTGCGTGAAATCCTGCCCATTGAGCAGAGCAAAATCCGTGAGGTTGGGGGCAAGGAGACGCTGGTGGTGCGCGGCGAAGTGCTGCCTGTCATCACGCTGGCCCGCCTGTTGGGCTGGCCTCTGGAGAAGCAGCCGGAATATGGCGTTTTCATGCAGACAGCCGAGCGCAGTTTTATTCTCGGCGTCGACAGTTTTGCCGGTCGCGACGATGCAGTGATCAAATCGCTGGAGGATTTTCGTCCGAAGGGGGTTGCTGGCGTGACCACTTTGTCGAATGGGCAGATCGTGCTCATCCTCGACATGAAGGAATTGTTGTCTGACCTCGTCGGACATCATGCCGACATGGGTGGGGGCATGCGGGCGCTCGATTTCGCCTGATTTCCTTTTTCGGTCAACGGGTTGACGAGGGGGCTTGCCCCCTCGTTTCATTTTGAATGTTTACTCTGTTGTCATGGGCTTGCGTCCGGCATGTGAGAAACAGTCTAAAAAAACAGCGCTACCTATTTAATTTTTCTCGTTTTTTCCTATAATAGCCGCAACACCCACCGACGACGGCTATGGCGGAAGAGAGCGACCTCGAGAAGACAGAAGAGCCTACCGGCAGGCGAATCGAGCAAGCCCGTGAGCAAGGGCAGGTACCGCATTCGCGTGAGCTGGGGACTTTTCTCGTCCTGATCGTGGCCGGTGCGGCTTTCTGGATGATGGGAAGCTGGTTCTTCCAGCGCTCTCTGGTCATTGCCCGCAAGGGCTTCACCATCGAATCGCGTTACATGCGCGAACCGGATCTGATGCTGGTGCGTCTCGGCGAGCTCTCATCTGATGCGCTGTATGCCTTCTCGCCGCTCTTGGGGCTGTTGTTGCTGGCCGCCGTGTTGCCGCCCTTTTTTCTGAATGCCTGGGTATTCGCCCCGAAGGCCTTGGTGCCCGATCTGAATCGGCTGAACCCGCTCAGCGGTCTGGGGCGGATGTTCTCCTGGAATAGCCTGATGGAGTTGGGCAAGGCCGTGCTCAAGGCGACGCTGATTGGTGGTGTCGCAGCGCTGCTGATCTGGAAGGAGCGCGATGAAATTTTCGGCCTGCTCGCCGAACCGCTGGAAGCTGGCATTGCGCATGCCGGTCATCTGATCACCTTTTCCTTCCTGATGATGGTGGCCGCACTGGTTATTGTCGTGGCTGCCGATGTGCCCTTCCAGTTGTGGCAATACTTCGACAAGCTGAAGATGACCAAGGAAGAGGTCAAGCAGGAAATGAAGGAAATGATGGGCGACCCGCATGTCAAGGGTCGTATCCGCAGTTTGCAGATGCAGGCGGCCCGCAAGCGGATGATGGCCGCGGTGCCGGAAGCAAATGTCGTGGTTACCAACCCGACCCACTACGCTGTTGCGCTCTCCTACAAAGCCGGCATGACCGCACCCAAGGTGGTGGCCAAGGGGCGCGGTGCAATTGCCTTGAAGATCCGGGAGTTGGCAGCCGAGCACCGGGTGCCGCTGATGGAGGCGCCGCCCTTGGCGCGAGCGCTCTACAAACACACCGATATCGACGCTGAAATCCCCTCCGCCCTGTACAACGCAGTCGCGGAGGTTCTTGCTTATATCTACCAGTTGTCGCAGTGGCGTCAGGCCGGCGGCAATTACCCGGTGCCACCGCGCGACCTGCCGGTGCCAGCCGAACTTGTGCCGGAGGCTGCGTAAATGGCCGCAACCTCGCTGCGCATGCAAAGTCTGTTCGGGCGTCTAAGTATTACTCAGCTGTCGGCGCCAGTCCTGATCCTGATGATCCTGGCGATGATGGTTCTGCCACTGCCAGCATTCGTGCTGGACGTGTTCTTTACCTTCAATATCGCTATTTCGATTCTGGTGCTGCTGGTTGCGGTCAACACGCAAAAGACCCTGGATTTCTCGGTCTTCCCGACCATTCTGCTGGTGACGACGCTGCTGCGCCTCTCGCTCAACGTCGCTTCGACCCGTGTGGTGATGCTGCAGGGGCATACCGGTCCGGATGCCGCGGGCAAGGTGATCGAGGCCTTCGGGCACTTCCTGGTTGGCGGCAATTTCGCGGTCGGTATTGTCGTCTTCATGATCCTCGTGGTCATCAACTTCGTCGTGATCACCAAGGGCGCCGGCCGGGTGGCGGAGGTTTCCGCACGCTTCACGCTGGATGCCATGCCCGGCAAACAGATGGCCATCGACGCGGATCTCAACGCCGGACTGATCGGCGAAGAGGAGGCACGTCGTCGCCGTACCGAGGTTTCCCGTGAGTCGGAGTTCTACGGCTCCATGGACGGTGCGTCGAAGTTCGTTCGCGGCGATGCCATCGCCGGCATTGTCATCATGCTGCTCAACGTCGTTGGCGGTCTGATCGTCGGGGTGCTGCAGCACAATATGGAACTGGCGCAGGCTGCCAAAAACTACACGCTGCTGACCATCGGCGATGGCCTGGTGGCCCAGATTCCCGGGCTGATCATCTCGATCGCGGCCGGTATGGTGGTGACGCGTGTCTCTGATGATCGCGATATCGGCACCCAGGTGCTGGGCCAGATGTTCCGCAACGCCCGCGTGATCGGGCTGACGGCGGCGATTGTCGGCTTCCTGGGGTTGATTCCGGGTATGCCGAATCTGGTTTTCGTGCTGCTGGCGTCCACACTGGGCTGGTTTGCCTGGAAGATGAAACAGGCCGAGCGCAAGATCGTCGAGACACCGGTCAAGGTGGCGCCGCCGCCCGTGCAGGAGGCAATGGAGGCCAGCTGGAGTGATGTCGCGCCGCTCGATGTGCTGGGTCTCGAAGTGGGCTATCGCCTGATCCCGCTGGTGGACAAGTCGCAGGATGGCGAATTGCTGCGCCGTATCCGCGGCATCCGCAAGAAGTTCGCGCAGGAGGTCGGCTTCCTGGTCTCTCCGGTGCACATTCGCGATAACCTTGAACTCAAGCCAAACACCTATCGCATCCTGCTCAAGGGGGTCGAGGTCGGTACCGGCGAAGCGTATGTTGGTCAGTTCCTGGCGATCAATCCGGGACGGGTGGCTGGCACGCTGAATGGTGCTGTCACCAAGGACCCAGCTTTCGGTCTGCCTGCGACCTGGATCGATGCCAGCCAGCGCGACCAGGCCCAAGCCTACGGTTATACCGTGGTCGATGCCTCCACCGTCGTGGCGACGCACCTGAATCATCTGATTCTGACCCATGCCGGCGAGTTGCTGGGGCGTCAGGAAGTGCAGCAGTTGCTCGACCATCTGGCCAAGGAAATGCCGAAACTGGTCGAGGACCTGGTGCCGAAGGTACTCCCGCTCGGTACGCTGCAGAAGATCCTGCAAGGCTTGCTCGAAGAGGGTGTTCACATCCGCGACATGCGCACCATCATCGAGACAGTTGCCGACCATGCCACGCGCACGCAGAGTGCCGACGACCTCACCACTCAGGTCCGAATCGCACTCGGACGGGCGATTGCCCAGCAACTCTTCCCGGGTGTCAGCGAAATGCAGGTCATGTCGCTCGACCCGACGCTGGAGCGCCTGTTGTCGCAGGCCGTTTCCGGCGGCTCGGAAAACACCAGTTTCGAGCCGGGGCTGGCCGATACCCTGTTGCGCGAAACGGCGACCGCCAGCGAGCGCCAGGAAAGCCTCGGCTTGCCGCCGGTGCTGCTGGTGCCGGCCAGCCTGCGCGTCCTTCTTTCCAGATTCCTGCGCCGTACCGTTCCTCAGTTGAAGGTCCTGTCGCACAACGAAGTGCCAGAAAATCGAATCATCAAGGTGACCTCGATTATCGGAGGTAGAACATGAACGTCAGAAAATTCATCGCCGCCAATGCCCGGGACGCCTTGAGAAAAGTGAAGGAGACGCTCGGTAACGATGCGATTATCCTCTCCAATCGTGGCGTGCCCGGTGGCGTGGAGATCATGGCCGTCGCCGCGCGTGACATGGCGATGATCGTGCCGACGCCGGTCAGCGCCGAGCCGCCAGCACCGGTCGAACGTCGCCCGGTGGCGCCACCGCCGCAGGTCGCCGCGGCTGCTGATGATGACTATCGTGTTCTGCTGAGTTCGGCCCGAGCTCGCGTCTCGTCGGCGCAGGCACCGAAAATTTCTCCACCGCCCCCACTGTTTGCCCGGCCGGCGCCGGCTGCCCAGCCCGCGGCCCGTCCGCAGCCGACCGTGAATGCGGGGATTCCGCGAACCGGCGCCTTGCGTCATGCCGAAATTGGTCGGAATTCCGCGTCGACCGCAGAAGCTCGCCCAGTCGCGCCGCGTCAGGTCACACCGCCTCCAGCCGCCGCCACACGCCCAGCTACCGCCGACGTGGTGCCTCTGGAGGTCATGGACGAGATCCGTTCCTTGCGCCGCATCGTCGAGCAGCATCTGGCGGGCTTCGCCTGGGGGGAAAGTGCCCGGGCCGAACCGGTCAAAACAGAGATTCTCCGGCAGATGCTGGATACCGGCTTCTCCCCCCGCTTCACGCGTGATCTCTTGGCCGATCTGCCGCCGGAGATGGACGAAGGCCAGGCAATGGCCTGGGTCAAGGGTGCTGCCGACCGGTCCTTGAGTACGATCACCGCCGAGAGTGACATTGTTGATCGAGGCGGTGTGTTTGCTTTGGTGGGGCCGACCGGTGTTGGCAAAACCACCACCACCGCCAAACTGGCGGCACGCTGTGTCTTGCGTCACGGTCCGAGCAAGGTTGCGCTGATTACCACCGACGGCTACCGGATCGGTGCCCACGAACAACTCCGGATTTATGGCCGCATCCTCGGCGTCTCCGTGCATCTGGTCAAGGATGCCATCGAGTTGCGGCAGACGTTGGTCGAATTGCAGCACAAGCATCTGGTTTTGATCGACACGATGGGAATGAGCCAGCGCGACAAGCTGGTGCCGGAATTGACCGACATGCTTGCCGGTTGCGATGTCGAACGCCTGCTGCTGCTGAATTCAACTTCACGTGGCGACACGCTCGATGATGTGGTGCGGGCGTACGCCGGCGAGCAGTTGGCAGGCTGCATCCTCACCAAGATCGACGAAGCGGCGAGTCTGGCGACCGCGCTCGACGTCATCATGCGTCATGGCCTCATGCTGCACTATGTCTCGAACGGTCAGCGGGTGCCGGAAGATCTGCATTTGCCGAATCGCAGCTACCTGATGCACCGCGCCTTCAAGGATGTCCCGGAGAGCTCGCCGCATCGCTTTGACGGCGTTGAGCCGGGGCTGGTGATGGCCAATGCTGGTTTGATGGCGGCAGGGGGGCGGCGTGGCTGACTTTCGCGTCGATCAGGCGGCCGGCCTGCGGCGCCTGATGGGTGGCGGACAGTTGCAGGTGGCGACCTTTGTCGCCGGATGCGAAGGCGTCGGGCGCAGCGTTGCAGTCGCCAATCTGGGGGTCGCGCTGGCACGCCTCGGCAAGGAAGTGATGATTATCGACGAGCACGCCTCGCGCGATGACATCGCCGCCCGTTTTGGCATGCTTTCGCGGTTTGACCTGCTCAATGTCGTTCAGCGTGAATTGTCGCTGACGCAGGTGTTGCTGCAGCCGATGAGCGGACTGCGCATCCTGCCGGCAGCGAATGCTGTGCGTAAACTGGGCCGTTTGTCGCTTGGGCAGCAACAAACCTTGCTTGACGCCATGTCCGGTCTGGAGCGGCCGGTCGATGTCATTCTGGTCGATGCCAGCATGGCCCACCCCGCGGGCTTCTCGCCCTTTGGTTTGGCGGCGCAGGATGCCGTGGTCGTGCTCTCCGGTAGCAGTGCATCGATTACCGAAGCGTATTCATTGATCAAAAAGGTCAGTCACGCTTTCTCGCGCAAACAGTTCCGGATCCTGGTCAACAAGGTGCGCAGCCACGCGGATGCTCGCTCGATTTACGAAAACATCGCCCAGGTGGCCGCGCAGCGTGGGGTGGCCCGTCTCGACTACGCTGGCGCCATTCCGCTGGATGACGCCTTGCGTCAGTCAGCGCATCTCTGCCGGTCGGTGTTGATGCAGGCGCCGGATTCGGCAGCGGCATGCGCCTTCCGTGATGTGGCATCCGACATGCTCTATTGGCAGCGTGGAGAAAACGACAGCGGCGGGGTCGAACAGTTCATGCAGCAACTGCTACACTTGAGCCAACGCCTTAACCCGAAAATCATCCGAGCCTGATGTACACCGCTGCCGGGCAGCCAGACAGGGAACAGTTGGTTCAGCGCTTCGTGCCGCTGGTGAAGCGTATCGCCTACCATTTGATGGCCCGCCTGCCGCCCAGCGTCCAGTTCGAGGACTTGGTACAGAACGGCATGCTCGGTTTGCTCGATGCCATCGACCGTTATCAGGAAGGCTTTGGCGCCCAGTTCGAAACCTACGCGACCCAGCGCATACGCGGGGCAATGCTCGATGGCCTGCGGGAAAACGACTGGTTGCCGCGCAACCTCCGACGCGAATTGCGGCGGATCGAAACCGCGATCAATCAACTTGAACACGCCCACGGACGTTCGCCCACAGAACGCGAACTGGCGGAAGCGCTCGGCATGACTCTGGCGGACTACCAAAAGACGCTGCAGGATGCACGGGGCCATCAGCTGGTCTATTTCGAGGATTTTGTCGGCGAGGGCGATGAGGATTTTCTCGAGCGGCATCTGACGGACGACAATGCCGATCCGGCGGAGATTCTTGCCGAGCAGAATGTGAAGTCGATGCTGGTCAAGGCGATCGATCAGTTGCCGGAGCGTGAAAAGCTGATGATGGCCTTGTATTACGAGCAGGATCTCAACTTGCGCGAAATCGGCGAAGTGATGGGCGTGACCGAGTCGCGCGTTTGCCAGTTGCACACCCAGGCCATCGCCCGATTGCGAGCGCAGGTTGTTGGCGAATTGCCGGCTGCCCGCAAGCGCAAGAAGGAGAAGGCGCATGGATAAGATCAGTCTGGCCGGGCTGGCGATCGGTTTCATCGCCATTGTCGGGGGGCAGATCCTCGAGGGAGGGCATGTCAGCTCGCTGGTCCAGCCTACAGCGTTGCTGATCGTACTCGGAGGTACGCTGGGCGCCGTGCTGCTGCAAAGTCCGTTGCACGTCTTCAAGCGCGGCATGACGATGGTGAAATGGGTGTGGTTTCCGCCGGTCATTGCGCAGAAATCCCAGATCGAGCAGATTCTCAAATGGAGTCAGTTGTCGCGGCGGGAGGGGCTTCTGGCACTGGAGAACTACATTCCCGGCATCAAGGATCCCTTCACCCGCAAGGGGCTGCAACTGCTCGTTGACGGTGCCGACCCGGAGCGCATTCGTGAATTGCTGGAAGTCGATATCAACACCTTCGAGGACGAATGGCGCCAGTCAGCAAAGATATGGGAGTCCGCCGGCGGTTATTCGCCGACGATCGGCATCCTCGGCGCTGTGATGGGCTTGATTCATGTGATGGAGAACCTCTCCGACCCGACCAAACTCGGTTCGGGTATCGCGGTGGCCTTCGTGGCGACCATTTATGGCGTCGGCCTGGCTAACCTGGTCTATCTGCCGATTGCCGGCAAACTCAAGTACTACATCGCTCGCATGGTGGCCTCGCGTGAAATGTTGATCGATGGCTTGGTCGGGATCGCCGTAGGTGACAATCCCCGAATCATCGAAGGTCGCCTCAACGGGTACCTGCACTGATGGCTCGCAAGCGTCGGGAAGAAGAGCACGAGAACCACGAGCGCTGGCTCGTTTCCTACGCCGACTTCATCACCCTGTTGTTTGCATTCTTCGTGGTCATGTATGCGATTTCCTCGGTCAACGAGGGCAAGTACAAGGTGCTATCGAATTCGCTCGTGAACGCTTTCAAGAACACGACCGGTGAGCCTGGCGGGCAGCCGATCGCGGTCATTCAGGGGGCGCCGATTATGCCGCCCAAGCCGATTGCCAAGCCGGATCGGCTGGCGGATGCCAAGAAAGCAGACGAAAAAAAAGCCGAGCAGCGCAGCAAGATGAAAAACGTTGCCAGCGAGATCATGGATGCCTTGCAGCCGCTGGTCGCGCAGGGCAAGGTCCGCCTGCTCGAAACGAGTCGCGGTGTGACCATCGAGATCAACGACAGCATCCTTTTCCCAGCAGGCCAGGCCAAGCTGCAGCCGGCATCGATCAGCGCCATGCTAGCCATCGCCGAGGTGCTGGCGGCATCGGATTTTCCGATCACCATTGAAGGCCATACTGATAATGTGCCGATTTCGACACCGCAGTTTCCGTCGAACTGGGAGCTGTCGGCAATGCGGGCGACGACAGTGCTGCGCCTGTTCAACGACGGTGGTGTCGGGGCCGAGCGGCTGACGGCAATCGGTTACGGCGAGACTCGCCCGGTGGAGACCAATACCACGCCCGACGGTCGCGCGAGAAATCGGCGGGTCAGCATCCTGATCGACTCCAATCGTCCGGAAGAGCCGACAGAAATCGGCGGCAGCAACTAGCGGCTAACACCGCGGTGGAGTGCGGTGTGATCCTACCCTGTGCTGGAGAGTCAGGCGGAGTCTACGAGGCGGCTGCCGGTGGCGGCGGCGGTTTGCCCGTCACTGCCATACAGCGTTTGTTCCGGAGCACGCTGGGTGAGGATGGCCAGCGCATCATTGGTCTTCTGAAGCAGAATGCTGACCAATTTGCCGTTGCGCTCGTGCATTTGCCGGGCTTCACGGGCAAGCTCGAGAATTCCCTGCCACGTTTGCGCGGCCTCGGTATTGCTGCTATTCGACTTCAGCCATTCGGTCATGGCGGCTGCGTCGTCACTGGCCTGGGTTTTTGGCAGAAGGGCGCGGCGCTCAGCACCAAGCTGATTCAGTTGCTCGACGAGCGTGATTTTCTCTTGAGTGATGGCTGGAAGCTCCGCGGCTTGCGCAGAACGCAGCATGGCCTGCTCATCAGCAAGTACAAGAACAAAGCGGGAAAGCGCTTCGCTCTCCCGCTTGAGGATTTCCAGCATGCCGGACATCAGGCCTTGCGCTGGCTATTGAGCAAATCCCGGGCGGTTTCGATCAGGCTGCCGGCGATGGCTTCCGGGTTGATCTTGAATTTCCCCTGTGCAATCGCTTCCTTGATTTCCTGAACACGGGCGGCGTTAACCGGCATCTGTTCCTTGGCCTGCAAGCTGCCAGCCAGAGCGCTCAGGCTGACGGCATCAGCCGCCGGCGCGGCGGGTGCCTTAGCAGGTTGGCGATTGCCGATGGGCAATGAGGAGGGCTTCAGTGAACTGTCGATTTTCATGATCAAACTCGCAATGCTTTGGAACTCAAATGGTTTAACGGCCGGTCATGACAAAACTTTAGCCTAAAACGGAATTTCTACCGAGCCATCAGCACGAGCCGTGCCAGTGATGGTTTGGCCCGAGGCCATTCTGACCTGAACCAGTTGCCCAAGCGCCGCATTCGCCATCGCCTTGCCTTCCGCACTGACTGCGAAACCGCTGCCAACGCTGAGTACCTTGACCGTCTGCCCCTGACGAATGACCATCGGGGCGGTCAATTGGTCGCTGCGCAGGATTTGCCCGCCGCTCAGCGAGTTACGCAGAGTTTTGCCAACAGCACCATTCATGTCCTGGATAAAGCCCGTGGGCAGGTTGCCGATATCGCCGCTCGCCAGAATCAGGTCAGACGCCTCAATCACTTGACCGGCACGCAGTGGCCGACTGGTAGTGACATAGTTGCCGGTCACGGCAATTTGCGCCGCTACCATCACAGTAAAGCTGCTGGGTCCGAGGCAGCGTACGCCGATCTGGGTGCGACCGATCAGGCGGGCGCCGGCCGGTGTGAAGGCTTCGTAGGCCGAGCACGGCGGAAGCCGGGAAACGTCAAGTGGAGAGAGTGTGATGCTGATCTTGCCGGGTTGGCCCTGTAGCTGCTGCCGGGCGTGGCGCTCGGCGGTATCGGCAATGATTTCCGGTGAGTTGGCATGACTTGCCGCCGCAAGGGCGATCAGACAGAGGATCAGAAGCCGGATGTAGATCATGGCTGACATTTTGCCTCATCTTTCACGATGGTGGCGCGAAAAAAGCGCACTGGCATGGTCGATGCTTTGTAACGACCGTTCCGGGAGTGCGACATGTCATCGATAGCAAAGAATTTTGAGGTTTATTCCAAGGCGCTGGACCTGCGTAGCCAGCGGCATCAAGTGCTGGCATCGAATATTGCCAATGCGGATACCCCGAATTACAAGGCCCGCGATTTCGATTTCCGTAGCGCCATGCAGAACGCACTGGGCGGCAAGCCTGCCGGCGGGAGTCTCGCGATGTCGCTTACGGCACGCGGTCATCAGCAAGGTGGTGGCGCCAACGGTACGCCCGCCTTGCAGTATCGGACGGAGTACCAATCGGCGGTTGATGGCAACACAGTCGATATGGATGTCGAACGGACGCAGATTGCCGATAACGCCTTGCAGTACCAGGTACTCACGCAATTGATCAGCAACAAGTTCCAGGGCCTGCGCTCGGCCATGGCCAGCAGTCAGAGCTAGGAGTAAATCATGAGCCTTTTCAATGTCTTTCAGGTGTCATCGAGTGCCATGACGGCGCAGTCGATGCGCCTCAATGCCGTTGCCTCCAATCTGGCCAACGCCGACAGCATCGTCTCTTCGGATGGCAAGCCTTATCGGGCGAAGCAGGTTGTCTTCGAAGCGACGCCGATGGGCGCCAATGGCGAGTTGTCGAAAGGTGTTCGCGTTCGCCAGGTCGTCGAGGATGCATCACCCGCACGCATGGTCTACGACCCGAAGAACCCCGCCGCTGATGAAAAGGGCTATGTCGCCTTCCCGAATGTCAATGTCGTCGAAGAGATGACCAACATGATCTCGGCGTCCCGGTCCTATCAGACCAACGTCGAGGTGATGAACACCGCCAAGACCATGATGCTGCGTACCCTGCAGATCGGCCAATAAGGAGATTTTTCATGTCCACCGTAAGCAGCACCAGCGCCAAATCCATCATCGACCAGTTGCAACAAAGCGGCAGCACAAACAAGTCTACCGACGAACTGGGCGACCGTTTCCTGACCCTGCTGGTGACGCAGATGCAGAATCAGGATCCTCTGAATCCGATGGAGAACGCCGAACTGACGAGCCAACTGGCGCAGATCAATACGGTCAAGGGAATTGAGTCCCTGAACTCGACCATGCAGAAACTGCTGACCTCTTACAGCGATGCCCTGTCGATGCAGTCATCCGCCTTGATCGGCAAAAATGTCCTTGCCGCCGGCAATAAATTGTCGCTTGGAGCATCCGGTGCGATGGGCGGTATCAATCTTTCCGGCGATGCCGATCTGGTGAATGTCACGATCAGCGACAGCAACGGTGTCAAGGTGGCCCAGCAGAGTCTTGGCGCTCACCCGGCGGGCGTCTTCAGCTTTGCCTGGGATGGCAAGAATGGCGATGGTGTCGCCGTGCCGCAGGGAAACTACAAGTTCACGGTTGAGGCCACTCAGGGCGGCAACAAGGTCAATGCGACGGCTCTGCAGGTTGGCACGGTCTCTGCATTGGTCAGGACACCGAATGGATTCCAGCTGGAAATCCCGACCCTCGGTCAGGTGGATTTCAGCGCAGTACAACAGATTTACTGAGATTGAGTTAAGGAGCAGACCATGGCATTCCAACAAGGCTTGAGCGGACTGAATTCCTCGTCCAAGGCGCTCGATGTGGCCGGTAACAACATTGCCAACGCCTCGACGGTTGGCTTCAAATCATCCGCAACGCACTTTGCAGACGTCTACGGTGCTTCATTGCAAGGTGGCGGTGGGTCTCAGATTGGTATCGGTTCGACCTTGTCCGCGGTCATGCAGCAATACACCCAGGGCAACATCACTTCCACCAACAGCCCCCTTGATATTGCCATCAACGGTACCGGATTTTTCGGTATGACGCAGAACGGCGCAGTGAGCTATACGCGGAATGGACAGTTCCATCTGGATAAGGATGGTTACATCGTCAATGACCAGGACCGGAAGCTGTTGGGCGTGATGGCTGATGCGACGGGGGCGATTCCTGGGAAGCCACCAACCGATACGATGAAGGTTGATTTCGTGACAGGCAAGCCAGCGCCAACGACGACTGGGGCAATTACGGCGAACCTCGATTCCAGGCAGTCCGTACCAAGTGTCGCCCCCTTCGATGCCGCAAATCCGCTGACCTACAATAGCTCTACAGCGATGACTGTTTATGACTCGCTGGGGAATCCGCACACCCTGTCGTATTACTTCATCAAAAGTGCGACTGCTAACCAGTGGGCCGTCCGGACGACGCTTGATGGTGGCGCTCCCTCTGCTGCACAGACACTTACGTTTTCTTCGACTGGCGCCTTGACAGCACCGGTTGCACCGTCGACGCTGGCTCAGTCGTTCGCAGTGACCACAGGCGCCACAACTCCGTTGGCCTTTACGGTTGATGTCGCCAACATGACCCAGTTCGGCAGCCCATTTGCAGTCAATGATCTGACGCAAAACGGTTTCGCTCCGGGTAACCTTGCTGGCGTGAGCGTCGCCAAGGATGGTACGGTACAGGCGCGTTACGACAACGGTCAGACCCGAGATATTGGTCAGGTTGCGCTGTTCAATTTCCGTAATCCCAATGGTCTGGTGTCCATCGGTAACAACCAATGGACCGAATCGGCTGACTCGGGCCAGCCGACACCGGGCAAGGCGAACACCGGTATTTTCGGCGTTTTGCAGGCCTCGGCAGTCGAAGAGTCCAACGTCGATCTGACGGCCGAACTGGTCAATCTCATTGTCCAACAGCGTAACTATCAGGCCAGCGCGCAGTCGATCAAGACTCAGGATCAGATCCTGCAGACGCTGGTGAATATTCGCTGATTTTTGACCGTTTTTCGGGTTTACCTTGGATCGTCTGATTTATACCGCGATGACCGGCGCCAAGCATGTGTTCATGCAGCAGGCCGGTACCGCCAACAATCTGGCCAACGCCAGCACCATCGGCTTCAAGGCGCAGGAGCATCGCTTCCGTGCCGTGCCGGTGATCAGCGAGGCGATGCCGACCCGTGCCTTCACCGTCGATGCATCGGTCAGCGATGTCTTCGACGAAGGTCCGTTGATGTTTACCGGTCGCAACCTGGACGTTGCCGTTCAGGGGCGCGGCTGGCTGGCGGTTCAGTTGCCGGATGGCAGCGAGGCCTATACCCGGGCCGGTAGCCTGGATGTCGATGTCACCGGCCTGTTGCAGACCAAGAGCGGCCACAATGTTGCCGGTGATGGCGGTCCGATTACCGTGCCACCGGATAACCGAGTTGAAATAGCACCGGACGGGACGATTTCGGTCGTGCCAACCTTCGGTACGCCGAATATTGCCAACGCCATCGGGCGCTTGAAGCTGGTCAACCCGCCTGAGGCCGATCTGGTCCGGGGCGCCGATGGACTATTCCGCTTGCGCGATGGCCAGGCGGCGCCTGCTGACGAGAGCGTACGTTTGGCCTCCGGTGTGCTCGAAGGCAGCAACGTCAATGTGACGGATGCGATGGTCAATTTGATCAGTCTCTCCCGGCAGTTCGAGATGCAGGTGAAGATGCTGCAGACCGCCGATACCAATGCCCAGCGTGCAGATCAGTTGCTCTCGCTGAATGCCTGATAGGAAAAGAAGATGATTCGTTCTTTGTGGATCGCCCGGACCGGCCTTGACGCCCAGCAAACGCAGCTGGACGTGATTGCCAACAACCTCTCGAACGTCAGCACAAATGGCTTCAAGCGCGCCCGCGCGGTCTTCGAGGATCTGCTGTATCAGAACCTGCGCCAGCCCGGCGCGCAAAGTTCGCAACAGACACAGATCCCCAGCGGGCTGCAATTGGGTACCGGCGCCCGGCCAGTATCGACCGCGCGGATTTTTACTCAGGGCAACCTGCAGAAGACCGATAACGCACTCGACGTTGCCATCAACGGCAATGGCTTCTTCCAGGTGCTGTTGCCGGACGGCACCACGGGTTATACCCGCGATGGCTCCTTCCAGAAGGACAACCAGGGGCAAATCGTCACCTCCAACGGCTATCCGGTCTCTCCCAATATCACCATTCCTGCCGATGCCCTGTCCGTGACAGTGGGTACCGACGGGACCATTTCTGTGACCCAACCCGGGGTGGCTGCAGCGACGCAGATCGGCGCCCTGCAACTGGCAACCTTCGTCAATCCTGGCGGCTTGCTGAGTGTGGGTCAAAATCTTTTCCTAGAAACCGCGTCCAGCGGCACGCCGACGCCGAATACGCCGGGAACAAATGGCGCCGGTGCGGTGAATCAAGGCTATGTTGAAACCTCAAACGTAAATGTGGCGGAGGAACTGGTCACGATGATCCAGACACAGCGAGCCTACGAACTCAATTCGAAGGTGGTGTCGACGTCGGACACTATGTTGGGTCGTTTGACCCAACTGTGAGGTGAAATCATGAAACGCTTGGCATTACTGGCTTTGGTTGTGACCAGCGCTTGTACCACGACGCCACCGACCAATGTTCATCAACCAATGACCGCGCGGCCGAGTCCGCGTTTTGATGCGCCCAGCGGAAACGGCGCGATCTTTCAGGCGGGCTACAGTCGGCCATTATTCGAGGACCGTCGTGCCCGTTTCGTTGGCGACACGATTACCATCAACATTACCGAGAGCACGACAGCTTCAGCCAAATCGAACAGCAAGCTCGATAAATCGAATACGTCCAAGGCGGGTATCTCGGCAATGGCCGGTTTGCCAGGGCAATCCTTCCTCGGTATGAACCTCAATGCCACCAGTTCCAATGCCTTCAGCGGCAAGGGCGAAGCGGCTAACAACAATGTCTTTACCGGAAGTATTACCGCGACGGTCATTGATGTCATGCCCAATGGCAACCTGCTGGTGTCAGGCGAGAAACAACTGGCGATTGGTCATGAACAGGAGTTCGTCCGAATTTCGGGGGTGGTTAATCCGAGTTTCGTCGATTTCTCGAACAGCATCGACTCGTCCAAGGTGGCCGATGCCAGGATTGAATACAAATCAGCAGGGCAGATCAGCGAGGGGCAGCTGATGGGTTGGCTGGCACGCTTCTTCCTTAACGTCCTCCCATTCTGAGTTGAATTGATTGGAGTGGCATCATGACGGTACAGAGCGGCAATTGGTTCCGGCGAGCGGCAATCGTCGCCGCCTGTGTGTTGCCGCTGCTTGCCACGCCGGCAAGCGCCGAACGTATCAAGGATCTGGCGTCGATGCAGGGCGTTCGTGGCAACCAGCTGATCGGCTACGGCATTGTCGTTGGCCTCGATAACACGGGCGACCAGACGACACAGACGCCTTTTACGACCCAAGCCATCGGCAATATGCTGTCCCAGCTCGGTGTGAATCTCACCACGGCTCAGGCCAGCCGGCTGCAGTTGAAGAACGTTGCCGCAGTCATGGTGACCACCAGCCTGCCAGCGTTTGCCAAGCCAGGGCAAGAGATTGATGTGACGGTGTCGTCGATGGGCAATGCCAAGAGCATCCGTGGCGGTACCTTGCTGATGACCCAACTCAAGGGGGCGGATGGCCAGGTCTACGCAATTGCTCAGGGCAACATTCTCGTTGGCGGCATCGGCGCAACCTCCGGCAACTCCAAGGTTACCGTCAATCACCTGTCGGCCGGGCGCATTCCCGGTGGCGCCACCGTGGAGCGTGCCGTGCCAACTGCTGTCGGACAAGGCGGCTTCGTGTACTACGAGCTGGCCAATGCCGATTTTGGCACGGCGCAGAACATGGTCGATGTGATCAACAGAACCATGGGGGGCGGGACGGCTCAAGCCATGGATGGTCGGCGTATTTCCGTGCGCACACCAGAGGATATCGACGCCAAAGTGGCTTTCCTGGGCCGTATCGAGAATCTTGAAGTCAAGACGGCAGCACCTTATGCCAAGGTGGTCATCAATCCACGGACCGGTTCGGTGGTGATGAATCAGAAGGTCACGCTGGAGCCCTGCGCCGTTGCGCATGGCAGCCTGTCTGTCGTCGTCGATGGCGGTCAGCCGGCCATCGGTCAGGGGCCCGACATTCAGGTCAATCAGGCCAATGGGAGCATCATGAACGTCAAGGCCGGTGCGAACCTGGCGGATGTCGTGAAAGCGCTCAACGCGCTGGGTGCCAACCCACTGGACCTGCTCGCCATCCTGCAGGCCATGAAGGCGGCCGGTGCCTTGCGCGCCGAACTCGAAGTGATCTGAGCGAGGCCATGTCGATCAAGGTTCAGAACACGCCGAATCGGGCAGCTTTCGACGTCCAGTCATCGCACGACATTCGCGCGCAATTCCAGAAAGACCCCAAAGCCGGTTTGCAGGCGGCGGCTCAGCAATTCGAAGCGCTATTCATGCAGATGGTGATGAAAAGCATGCGTGATGCCACGCCGCAGGATGGTTTGCTAAACAGCGACCAGTCGCGTTTCTACACCTCCTTGCTCGATCAGCAGATGGCCCAGCATCTGGCCAGCAGCGGCAAAGGCGTCGGTTTTGCTCGCCTGATCGAACAGCAACTGGGTGGGCAGATGGGGCTGGACGGCAAAAGCTTGCCGGAGCTGCCGGCAAAGGCTACCGGCAATGATTTGCCGCTGGCGACCACACAGACCCAGCATCTTCAATATCAGACGGTACCCAGCCGTCTGCCGACCTCGGCGGATTACGCACGGATGAACAGCAGCACAGCTGTTTCTGCCGCCGAGCCTGCGGGGGGCTCCAGGGAGTTCGTCAATCGCGTCTGGCCGCACGCAGTCGAGGCCTCGCGGTCAACCGGAATTCCACCCCAATTCCTGGTCGCCCAATCAGCACTGGAAAGCGGCTGGGGGCGCAGTGAATTGCGCAAGGCCGATGGCTCGCCGAGTTTCAATCTGTTCGGGATCAAGGCCGGTACCAGCTGGCAAGGGGCGACGGTCGATGCAACCACGACGGAATACGTCAATGGCGAGCCACAGAAAATGGTCGAGCGCTTCCGGGCCTATGGTTCCTACGAAGAGGCCTTCCGCGATTATGCTGCGCTGCTGCGTAACAACCCGCGCTATAGCGGCGTGATCGGTTCACAAGATGGCACAGAGTTTGCAAGACGTTTGCAGCAAGCAGGCTATGCCACTGACCCGATGTACGCCGACAAGCTGTCGCGCATCATCAATGGCGCCGCCCTGCGTCAGGCGCTGATCGGCTAGTTGCTCTCAATAAATCCCGTTCCGCGCCGTTAACAAGGCTGTAGCGTAAAGGAGTTGATATGGGCAGCGGAATGCTTTCCATCGGAATCACCGGAATTCGTGCGGCGCAAATGGGGATGGAGTCTACGCAGCACAACATCGCCAATGCGAACACGCCGGGATACAGCCGTCAGTACATCCAGCAAACTGCCGGCATCCCGCGCCTGACCGGGGCCGGTTATTTTGGTAGTGGGACGAATGTCGATACCGTGCGGCGCGCCTATGACAAATATTTAACGCAGCAGGTACAGGCAGCGCAAACCAATGCCTCCGAATCTGCCGCGCAACTGGCCAAGTTGAGCCAGATCGACAACATGCTCGGTGATCCCAGCTCCGGACTGGCGCCAGCATTGCAGGATTTCTTCACTGGCGTACAGCAGGTCGCGGCGAACCCGACGCTGGTGTCGGCGCGGCAATCGATGCTCGCCTCGTCGCAAACCATGGTGGCGCGTTTTAATGCCTTGAGCGAACGCCTGGGTGAGTTGTACGACGGCGTGAATGGTGAAATCACCAGCGAGTTGTCGCTGATCAATCTCTATGCAGCGCAAATCGGTGACATCAATGGTCAGATTACACGCGCCGAGGCGGCAACCAGTCAGCCCCCCAACGACCTTCTCGATTTGCGGGACCAGTTGGTTGCCGATCTGAACAAGCATGTCAAAGTGTCGACGGTTGAGGACTCGATCGGTAATTTCAACGTCTTCGTTGGCAATGGTCTGCAGCTGGTTGTCGGCAACGTGGTGAATAGCCTGGTGCCTGTCACGTCCAGCCTCGATCCGGAGCGGATCGTCGTCGGATTCAAGGGGCAGTCCGGTGCAGTGCAGGAGCTGCCGGAGTCCTTGGTCGAAGGCGGAGCACTCGGAGGGCTGATGGCCTTCCGGCGTACGGCGCTTGATGATGCAACGAATACTTTGGGGCAGATCGCAGCATCCTTGGCGCTCACATTCAACGCACAACATGCCCTGGGTCAGGATTTACAGGGGCTGAATGCCACATCGCCAAGCGGATCAGGTTTTCAGGCAGATTACTTCAATATCAGCGGACCAAAGGTTTTCAAGGGCTCAACCACCGCGGCTGATGTGACAGCAAGCTTTTTGCCGGTTTCAGGGAATCCTGTTTCGGGGAATTTCTACACCAACCTTACTGGCAGTGACTACAAGCTGCGTAGTGACGGAACCAATCTCACTTTGACCCGCTTGTCTGACAACACCTCCTGGACTGCGGGAAGCGTTGCTGCGCTCAATACTGCGATTGCTGGTGAGGGATTTAGCTTAGCGGGTGCGCCAACCGCAAACGTTGACTATCTAATTGAGCCGACGCGAGACATCGCTCGCAACATTACGCTCAACCCCTATATTGCAGCCGATACCAAGCGGATCGCTGCAGCTGCACCGAGCACGACAACATTGGCAACGACGAACACGGGGTCGCTGAAAGTGACGCAGGGGCAGGTTGCTTCGGGCTACGCGCTGACGGGCTTGCCTTTAACCTTTACGTTCAATAGCACGACTGGGCAATACACCTATCCTGGCGGCGCTACAGTGACTGGCACCTATGCCAACGGCTCGACAGCCTCATCGACAACAGCGATAGCCCGGGTCAGCGCAGGGCAGGAACTTACTCGGCTTACGGTCAACGGAATTTCTGTCGATATTTCGGGATTGCCTGCCAACGGTGACACCTTCACCATCGCCGCCAACCTCAACGGTGTTGCCGATAGTCGTAACGCCGTCAAGCTGGCTGCACTTCAGACGCAGAGCACGATGGAATCCGGCAAGGCAACGTTTCAGGCGTCCTACGCCAGTCTGGTGAGCGGTGTCGGCTCGGTCACCCGTCAGGTCAAGCTCACCGGCGAGTCGCAACAGGCCTTGCTCAAGCAAAACGAATTGGCGCGTTCGGCAGTTTCCGGGGTCAATCTGGATGAAGAGGCGGCGAACCTGATCAAGTATCAGCAGGCCTACCAGGCATCGGCTCGGGCGCTGGACATCTCCTCCAAGCTCTTCGATACCCTCCTGGGTATCGTCAATTAAGGAACGACATCATGCGTATCAGCACCTCGATGATGTACGACACCGGCACCCAGAATCTGCTGCAGTTGCAGACCGGGCTCTACCGTTTGCAAAACCAGTTGTCGACCGGGCGCCGGATTCTTACGCCCGCCGATGATCCGGTCGCTGCGGCGCAGGCTCTGGTGATCAGCCAGCGCCAGTCGATCAATCAACTGTTTGTCGACAATCAGGCGAATGCGGCGAGTCAATTGGCGACCCTTGAGGATCGTTTGAGCGGTATCAGTGACTTGGTCCAGGCGGTCAAGGGGCGCGCGGTCGAGGCTGGTAACGGGGCCTATAGCGACAGCGACCGACGGACAATTGCCGCCGAGATTCGCGAACGCTTCGATGAGCTGCTGGGGCTGGCAAACAGCTCCGATGCGATGGGCATGCATGTCTTTGCCGGTTTTCGCAGTGAAACTCAGCCCTTTAGCGTCTCCGGAACTCCCGGTAGCCGCAGCATCAGCTATGTTGGTGACGATGGCAAGCGGCAGTTGCAGGTCGAAACGGATCGCATGATGGATGTTTCGGACTCCGGGGCTGATGTGTTCATGCGGATTCCGCAAGGCAATGGCACGTTCACATTCACGGCTGGGGCGAGCAATGCCGGGACTGGCGTGGTTGGCGCTGCGTCGATGATCACCGGATTCAATGGCGGCACCTATCAAATTCAATTTGAGCCGCCAGTCGCACCTTCTACCACCTCAACCAGCTATCAACTGACGGTAACGCCTCCGGGTGGCCCTTCTGTGACGACTCCGGCTCAGCCTTATGTTCCGGGGCAGGATATCGTCCTGGGATCGGGCGCGACTCAGTTCAAGATTTCCATCAGCGGAACGCCGATCAGTGGCGACACCTTTACGGTTGCACCCTCCGCGAACCAGAGTGTCTTCAAGACCCTCGACGACATGATCAAGGTGCTGGAAGGCAACGTCTCGGCCAGTCCGGTGACAAGTGCTGCCTTCCAGAACCAGATGACAACGATCAGCCAGAATCTTGATCAGGCGCTGGATCATCTTCTGAGCAAGCAGACCTCGATCGGGGCGCGGAGAATTGAGCTCGATGCACTGACCAGCGTGGGCAGCGACCTCGATCTGCAATATCAGAGTGATATCTCGCGCCTGCAGGATCTGGATTACACCCAGGCCATTTCCAGCATGGCCAATCAGAAAATGGTGCTTGAGGCCGCGCAACTCTCGTTCAAGCAAGTCAGCCAGATGTCCTTGTTCAACTACCTATGAAAAAGGCTCTTCCACTGATTGTCGCGGCGACGGTCCTGGCCGGGTGTTCATCCGCAGGTAGCGGGGCGAAGCCATTGATTCCTGATAAAGCGATCCAGCTGACGGCAAAAACCTCACTGTCGCTCTCTAATATTGCCACCGGCCTGGCCATTGCCGGTGCCATCTACATGGTTTACGACCCGCTGGCACCGAATTGGGAAATCGAAGAGTCGAAGCTTAATCAGGATACCTATCGTTTCGCGCTGAAGATGAAGCGCTATCACACCGGTGGCGCGGGCGAGTCGATCCAGATTCTCAAGCGCCGGGCGAGCACCTTGCAGTACGAACAGGGCTTTGGCGACTATCAGATTCTTGAGTACAACGAAGGTATTGATTCCGAGACCATCGGCGCCCGCCGCGTGGCGCATGGCGTTGTGAAACTGGTCCAGCGCCAGGAGGCTGACTCCTTCCGGCTCAACGAACGCTACTGACCGGCGGGAACCGGGAAGGCGAGCATCGCGTTCAGTGCGAATTCATACATGTGCTGGAGCGGCGTGGCGAGATAGTTCATGCTGATGGCGAGGGCAACAAAACCGCCAATCAGGGTCAGCGGGAAACCGAGGGCGAAGATGTTCAGCTGCGGCGCGGCTCTGGTCAACACCGCCAGAGCCAGGTTGGTGATCATCAAGGCGACGAGGACGGGCAGGGCCAATAGCAGGCCGGTCGCAAACATTTTTCCGCCCAGTTCAACCAGGTTCAGCCAGCTCCCTGAACCTAGCACGTCCGCACCGACGGGCAGGACGTGAAAGCTCTGCGCCAGTGTTGCGATGAACATCAGGTGGCCATTGACCGACAGAAAAAGCAGCATGTTGATGAGGCCAAGAAACTCCGAAATGACCGGAGTTTGCGAGGCGTTCATCGGGTCATAGGCGGTGGCAAAACTTAGGCCCATCTGAAAGCCGATAAATTCCCCGGCGACATCGACGGCGGCAAACACGATCCGCGCGGCCAGCCCCATACCGATGCCGATCAGCATTTGCTGAGCAATCAGCCCGACGCCTTGCCAGGTGGCCGGGTTGACGGCGGGCATGGGCGGTAATGCGGGCGTCAGTGCCAATGCCAAACCCAGGCCGAGGATCAGCCGGAGGCGTCGGGGCAAGCCACCAGTTCCCCAGAGCGGTGCGGTCGAAACAAAGGCGAGGATGCGCGAAAGCGGGTAGGCGAAGGCCGCAATCCAGGCATCCAGCTGAGCGGTGGTGAAGCTGAGCATGCTCAGCCGATCAGTTGCGGGATGCTGCCGAACAGGCGCTGAATGTAGTCGATCATGTATTGCAGCATCCACGGCCCGGTCAGGATCAGGACGAGGAACATGACGACCAGCTTGGGGACGAACTGCAGCGTCGCTTCGTTGATCTGGGTCGCCGCCTGGAAAATGCTGATGATCAGACCGACGGCGAGGGCCGTCAGCAACACCGGTCCGGCGATCAGCAGCGTGATTTCGATGGCCTGGCGGCCGATTTCCATGACGGTGCCCGGGGTCATGGCGAGAAACTCTGGACCAGCGAACCGATGACCAGATGCCAGCCATCAACGAGGACGAACATCATCAGCTTGAAGGGCAGGGCAACCATCACCGGCGACATCATCATCATACCCATCGACATCAGCAGACTGGCGACCACCATGTCGATGATCAGGAAGGGGATGAAGAGGATGAAACCGATCTGGAATGCCGTTTTGAGCTCGCTGATGACGAAGGCGGGGATCAGCACGCGCAGCGGGATCTCCTCCGGCTTCTCGATTTTTTCGATCTTGGCGACACCCGCCAGCATCGCAATGTCGGACTCGCGGGTCTGCTTGAGCATGAAACTACGCATCGGGTCGGCGGCCCGTTCGCCGGCCTGCATGATGTTGATCTTGTTCTCGGACAGTGGCACGTAGGCCTCCGTATAAACCCGATCAAGCGTCGGCGACATGATGAAGAAGGTCAGGAACAGCGCCAGTCCAACCAGTACCTGGTTCGGCGGCGAGGTCTGGGTGCCCAGCGCGTGACGGAGCAGCGAAAGGACGATGATGATTCGGGTAAAGCTGGTCATCATCAGCACTGCTGCCGGGATGAAGGTCAACGCGGTCAGCAGGACCAGTGTCTGGATGGTCAAACTGTAAGTCGTGCCACCGCCAGCTGCCGGTGTGCTGGTCACGGCCGGCAAATTACCTGTGGCCTGGGCGTAGGCAAACAACGGTGCGGCCAGTAGTCCGATCAGGGCAAGGGCGCGCTTCACTGCGGATTTCCCTTCTGGCTGACCCGCTTGAGAAGATCGGCAAAGTGGCCACCTTGCAAACCGTGAGTCAAGGCCGCTTCTGCGGAAAGTTCACCTTTCGGCATCTTGTACAGGGTCCGGATCTGCCCGGGGACGAGTCCGATGACCAGCCAGGTGTCGCCGACTTCAACCAGGACGATGCGCTCACGTGGACCGAGGGCAACCCCGCCGACGACCTTCATGCCGCCCTGGCCGAAACCTTTGCCGCCAGTGACCTTGCGGGCCAGCCATGCCGTACCGGCGAGCAGGCCGACAATCAGCATCAAGGCGAGCATGGCCTGCAGATAGTTGCCGCCGGACAGACCGGGGGCGGCAGCGTCGCTGGCCAGAACGGGGAGGGGAAGGAGGAGCGGGAGGGCGCGCAACAATTGGCTGGGTAGTGAAAGCGTCAGGGCGCTATCTTAAACCCAAACCCCGCCGGCGGCACGGCTGCGGTGAACCCGAAAAAACCGCGAAAATCAGCGATGCCTCGGCGCGATTAGCGGTTGAGTTTGCGCATCCGTTCCGTCGGCGTGATGATGTCCGTCAGACGAATGCCGAACTTGTCATTGACGACGACCACTTCGCCCTGGGCAATCAGGGTGCCGTTGACCAGCACATCCATCGGCTCACCGGCCATCGCATCGAGTTCGACGACCGAGCCGTGCGCCAGTTGCAGCAGGTTCTTGATGGTGATCTTGGTGCGCCCGAGTTCGACGGTGATCTGGACGGGGATGTCGAGGATCATGTCGAGTTCGTTGAGGATGCCGGGTTGCTGACCGCCACCGCCAAAGGACGGGAAAATATCGGCCGGTTGCGCCGCGACGCCACTCATCGCGCTGCTCGCGGTATCGGTCGTCGTTTGCTCGGCCATCGCCGCCGCCCAGTCGTCTTCGGAAATCTGGCTCTCGTCGGTCATCGTGTGTTCGGTGTTTTCCAGATCATCGGCCATGTTTGTCTCCCAGTACCGGATCACTTGCCGGCGCTTCGGGCGATGCAGCAATGAATCGCTCGATCTTCAAGGCATACTGGCCATTCTGCTGGCCATAAGTGCATTCCATCAAGGGGACGTTGTCGACCAGCGCTTCGATCCGTGGCGGAATATTGAGTGCGATGACGTCGCCTGCCTTGAGTTTAAGAATTTCACGCAGCGAGACCTTACCGGTCCCCAATTGCGCAACGATTTCGACCTCGGCGCCCTGCAACTGCTTGCGTAGCGTGCCGATCCAGCGTTTGTCCGTGGACAGCTGGTCGCTCTGCATCGTGCTGTAGAGCAGGTCACGGATCGGTTCCAGCATCGAATACGGAAAGCAGATGTGCATGTCGGCAGTTGCGCCACCGAATTCGAGCGTGAAGCTGGTGGACACGACAATTTCGGAGGGCGTCGCGATGTTCGCGAATTGCGAATTCATCTCCGAGCGGATGTACTCGAAGTTGATGTCGTACACCGGCTTCCAGGACTTGCTGTATTCGGTGAAGACCACCGTCAGCAAACCCTGGATGATCCGTTGCTCGGTCGCGGTGAAGTCTCGGCCTTCAACGCGGGTATGGAAACGTCCATCGCCACCGAACATGTTGTCGACCACCAGAAACACCAGGTTTGGATCGAAAACAAACAGCGCCGTACCCCGCAGTGGTTTGGCCATGACCAGATTGAGGTTGGTCGGTACCACCAGGTTGCGGATGAACTCGCTGTATTTCTGCACCCTGATCGGGCCCACCGAAATTTCGGCATTCCGGTGCATGTAATTGAACAGGCCAATCCGCAGGTAACGGGCAAAGCGCTCGTTGACCAACTCCAGCGTCGGCATCCGGCCGCGGACGATCCGCTCCTGCGTGCCGAGGTTGTACGACCGGATGCCAGCGGCGTCGTCACCACCCTCTTCGGGCTCGTCCGTCTCGCCGGTGACGCCCTTCAGTAGCGCATCAACCTCGTCCTGGGAGAGAAAGTCGCCGGCCATGGCTCCTTACTGGATGATGAAGGAAGTGAACAGCACGCTCTTCACCGGACCATCCGGTGCGACGTACTCACCCTTCTTGTTCTTCACCGGTGGCTCGATGACGGAATTGATTTCGTCCTTGAGCGCGTCAGCCAGTTTCTCCTTGCCCTCCTTGGGCATCAACTCGGAAGCCTTCTTGCTCGACAGCAGGAGGGTGATGTTGTTGCGCACCTTTGGCATCTTCAGCTTCAGGTCCGGCTCGCCGGTAGCGTCCTCAAGTTCGAGGGAGAGCACGACCTGAAGATACTGGTCGCCGGTTTCTGGCACCAGATTAACCGTGAAGGGCTCAAGGTTGACGAAGACCGGCGGCGCTTCCTTGTCCTTCTTCTTTTTTTCCTTTTTCGCCGGCTTTGCGACCTCTTCGGCCGCTTCTTCGTCCTCGGCGTGGTCGCTCTTCTTGAGCAGGAAGAAGGCCGCACCGCCGCCACCCAGTACGAGGACCAGCACGGCAGCGAGAATGATGATCAGGAGTTTCTTGCTTTTTTTCGGGGGGGCTTCTGCCCCTTCTTCTGGTTTGGCATCCTTGGCCATTGTCTATCCCTCTTTTGGTAGGTGTCCGTCAGGCAAACAGATCAACCAGGCCCCGACCGCGGTTCAGCGGTGTCACCACGGCCTGAATGCTGCTCCCCTCATCCTTGGGAAGTATAGCGTTTTCCCCCGTGCTGCGGGGGGTGGCGGCAAAACGGGCAGCGTTTTCAGATTGATGTTGCGGCATCTGCGAGCCGACATTGGCCTGATCCAGGCTGATGCCAGCACCATTCAGCATTTCACGTAGTCGGGGCAGGGCTTCTTCAATGGCCTGCCGGACTTCGGCGTGTGGCGATGCAAACACGGCACTGGCCTTGCCATCCTCAATGTTCAGGGAGATCTGTACCGGTCCCAGATTGGCAGGGGTGATCCGGATATCGGCCGACTGTTGATCCTGTTTGGCCATCCAGACGATACGGTCACCAAACTCCTGCGTCCAGGTACTGCGATCGTGTAGTGTCGAGGCAATGGCCGTCGGTGTGGCCGAGGCTTCATGCGCCCGGTGGGGTGTTGCTGTTGCTGCCGTCATGGCTGCGTTGCCGAGCGGGCTGGCGGCAGTATTTGCCGCATCGGCAAAACTCTTGGCAAAGGCCTCACCGTCCTTGCCGGCAGTCAGTGTTGTGCTGGATGAGGCGTTGGCAGCAAGTGCGTTGGCAGAAGGGCCAGTGTTGCGGTCAACCGGAAAAAGTGGCCGATTTGCCGGGGGGAGCGGGCTGTCTTCGCTACGCGCGTTGGTCGGCAGCGTTGCGGTGCGGGACGCATCAGCAAGTACCTCCGGACGGCCGGGTATGAATGTCGTCGACGAGATATCGGTCGTGGCAGTTTCGCCAGCTGAGCGTTTGGGGTCCTCGTCCAACGACGCATCAGCAAGTCCCAGTTCGCCGGAATTCGTGCCGCTCGCGGTCGCCTTGACTTGTCCAGTCAGGGCTTGGGCAATGGCGGCGAGCAACGCGTCAGGAGCAAACTGCGGTGTCGTGCCGGGTTCGTTTACTGCGAGATCCCGCTCGGCGAGTGCCGCGAGTTTTTCAGAGTGCTTTCCGTCTGCCGACAGCAAATCGGATAAATTCAAGCCTTTGTCGCTTTCACTCGCATCGGCACCCGGGGTGGCGAGCAACGCTGCCAACGGAGTATCCCTGTTCCCTTTGCCTGCGCTGGCAAACAGCGCCTGCAATTGGGCAGACAGTTCAGTGCCGCTCATTGCCTGCCCTTTGCCGGCGGCATTGAGCAAGGCGGCAAAATCAATGCCGCCGCCTGTTCCGGCAAGGTCGGCCAGGCCGCTGATGGGGCTGCTGTTGCCGGCTGCGGCCAGCAGGCCGCTGATCATCGCAATGTTCATCTCTGTCCTCGAAGACCTGAAGTTGAGGACTTCAAAGCATGATGCGTGCCGGTTAGTCGTTGTCCTCGTTGCGCGGGGTGGCGAAGCGTCGGGTGGTGTACTCGTCGAGAATCTTTTGCTCGCGCTTGCCTTCGACAATCTGTTCGCGCTTGTCGTGCCGGATCGACAGCGTATCGATGGCTTTCAGCCGCTTGTTTTGATCCTGCCAGTGCTGCTTGCCGGCGGCGGTGTTCGATGCGGATTGCTGCACCATCAGGCGCTGTTGGCCGATGGCCTCGTCGATACGCCCGAGAAAATCCTGATAATTGCGCAGGACAAGGGGCGTGAGGCCGGTGGTGATGGCCTGATTGAGGCGTGTTGCGTATTCGGCGCGGTATTGCTCCAGCATCTCCAGCCGGCTTTTGGCATCGTTTTCGGCAGCAATCAACTGCCCGAGGCGGCGTGTTGCTTCATCGCTGCGCGTTTGCATCAGTTCAAGCAGGGGCTGCAGTGAAAACGCCTTGGCCATCGCTTATCAGTTGAACAGGCTGGCGAGGTGAGCGGTGCTGTTGCCGAAGTCCGACTGCTCGACCAGTTGTTGTTGCAGGAAGGCTTCCATGCGGGGGTAGTAGCTGATCGCCTGATCGAGCACCGGGTCGGCACCGGCGGAGTAGGCACCGACGGCAATCAGGTCGCGTGAGCGCTGGTAGCGGGCAAAGAGCACCTTGAAGCGGCGGATTTGTTCCAGATGGGACTGGTCGATCAGATTGACCATTGCCCGGCTGATCGACTGTTCGATGTCGATGGCCGGGTAGTGGCCGGCGTCCGCCAGTGTCCGAGACAGCACAATATGGCCGTCGAGGATCGCCCGTGCCGAGTCGGCAATCGGATCCTGCTGGTCGTCACCTTCGGCCAGCACCGTGTAGAACGCCGTGATCGAGCCGCCGCCCTCTGGGCCGTTGCCGGCGCGTTCAACCAGCTGTGGCAGGCGGGCAAATACGGATGGCGGATAGCCGCGGGTGGCTGGCGGCTCGCCGATGGCGAGGGCGATCTCGCGTTGTGCCATCGCATAGCGGGTCAGCGAATCCATGATCAGCAGGACCTGCCGGCCTTGGTCGCGAAAATATTCGGCGATGGTCGTCGCGTAAGCCGCGCCTTGCAGTCGCATCAACGGGCCGGTGTCCGCCGGTGCGGCAACGACGACAGCCCGACGCATGCCTTCTTCACCGAGGATCTGCTCGATGAATTCCTTGACCTCGCGGCCCCGCTCGCCAATCAGCCCGACAACGATCACCTCCGCTTCGGTGTAGCGGGCCATCATGCCCAGCAAGACTGACTTGCCGACGCCCGAGCCGGCAAACAGCCCCATCCGTTGCCCGCGGCCGACGGTCAGCAACGCATTGATGGCGCGGATACCGACATCCAGCGGTTGCTCGATGGCGGCGCGAGACATCGGGTTGATCGGGCGGCTTTGCAGTGATCGACTGCTGCCGGCGTGCAGCGGCCCCTTGTTGTCGAGTGGCCGGCCAACACCGTCGATGACGCGACCCAGCAATTCGTCGCCCACCGGAACTTGCTTGGCGCGGTCGATGGCGCGCCGTTTGTGTTGCAATGGAAAGTCGATGCGTGGGGGCGGTGGTGAGGACTCGACGGCGATGACCTGAGCGCCAGGGGCAAGGCCATAAACATCATCGGAGGGCATCAGGTAGAGCTTTTCGCCGGCAAAGCCGACCACTTCAGCATCTACCGGATTGCCCCCGGCCGGCAGAATGCGGCAGGTGCTTCCTAGGGGCAGCTTGAGGCCGGAGGCCTCCATTACCAGCCCGTTGATGCGCGTCAGACGGCCGGCCGGCCACAGCGGCTGGGCGGAACTGGCAGCCAGGCGGCAGCCGTCCAGAAAACGTTGCCAGCGTCCGGTGTGGTCGGACAGCATTTCAGGGCGTCTCCAGCCAATCCTTCGGTTCGATGCCGATGGCTTCGATGACGCGCTTCCAGCGCGTTTCCAGCGTTGCATCTACCTCGCTGGCACCGGCGCGTAGTGTGCATCCGCCAGCCGTGATGGTGGTGTCGGGGATGATCTGGGTACCGGTCTGCGCCAGCTGCTCGCCCATCTGTTCGCGAACAGCCTCTGCATCCGCCGGGTTGAGGTGGAGTGCGACGTGGCCGTGGTGGAGTGGCAGCGCGGCCAGCGCTTCGCGAATCACCGGCAAGAGCGTGTCGCGTTTGGCCGAAATGCTGCCCCGAATGACCTGGGCGCTGACTTCCAGTGCCAAATCGAGCACCTGATCGGCGATCTCCTGATCCATGTGTGCCAGCGCCACCTGCAGATGGCCAATCATCTCCGCCATGCGTGTGCCGGTATCCGCGATCAATGCCGCAGCCTCGTCACGTGCCGCCTGCTGCCCCTCGGCATAGCCGGCCTGATAGCCTTCGGCGCGCGCCTGTTCGTGGATCTGCTCGATGTCCTCTGCAGTAGGCAGGGGGACATCGTTAACGACAAGGCCGCTGTCGGCGTTCTCCGGCGTTTCAGCGATCACCGGCGCTGCGGCCGGTGCCGTTGTCGGCCGGGGGTTGAAGTCACCGACCTGCCAGCGCTGAAAACCGCCGAGCGATTCTTTCGGGATGATGCCGGACATCGTCAGACCATCTGTTCGCCGCCGGCGCCGCCGAGGACGATCTGGCCTTCGTCGGCAAGTCGGCGGACGATCTTGAGGATTTCCTTCTGCTCGGCCTCGACTTCGGAAAGACGGACCGGGCCTTTCGACTCCAGATCCTCGCGCAGCATTTCGGCGGCGCGCTGCGACATGTTCTTGAAGATTTTCTCGCGCAGTTCGGGCGATGCCCCCTTCAACGCCAGCACCAGCGAGTCGGATTGCACTTCGCGCATGATCATCTGGATGGCGCGATCGTCGATCTCGAGCAGGTTTTCGAAAACGAACATCTCGTCGAGAATCTTCTGGGCCAGATCGGGGTCGTACTCGCGAATGGCATCGACCACCGAGGTTTCGTTGGCCGTGCCGATGAAGTTGAGAATCTCCGCGACCGTCCGCACGCCGCCCATCGCCGTCCTCTTGACGCTGGCCGAGCCGGAGAGAATACGCAGCATCGCTTCGTTCAGCTCGCGCAAGGCGGTCGGCTGGATGCCTTCCAGCGTGGCGATACGCAAGACCACGTCGTTGCGCAGGCGCTCGGTGAAATGGTTGAGGATTTCACTGGCGTGGTCGTGCTCAAGGTGCACCAGAATGGTGGCGATGATCTGGGGGTGCTCGTTCCGGATCAGGTCGGCAACCGTGGGCGCATCCATCCACTTCAGGCCTTCGATGCCGGAGGTCTCGCCGCCTTGCAGGATGCGCGAAATGAGGTTGGATGCCTTGTCGTCGCCGAGGGCCTTGGTCAGTACCGAACGGATGTAATTGTCGGTGTCTACATGCACTGCCGAGTGCTCCTCGGCGTTCTTGTGAAATTCATCGAGCACCGACTCCACCGTCGCCCGTGGCACGGTTTTCAGCGCCGCCATCGCATGCCCGAGCTTCTGCACCTCGCGCGGGCCAAGGTGCTTGAGCACTTCGGCGGCGTGATCTTCGCCCAGTGCGATCAGCAGGGTCGCACTCTTCTCCAGACCGTCGTCAGCGCTAGGCGGCATTGGCTCCCATCCAGTCCTTGATGATATTGGCGACTGCCTTCGGGTCGGCCTGTGCGATGTCGCGAGCCTTCTGGACCTTGACGGCGTAGTGGTCGATATGAACCTCGGCGCCTTCGCCATCTTCGCCCGGTTCGCCAGAGATGGCTACGTGACCGGCAGCGCCGGCGACCCCTTCGGCGGTGGTCGGTTCCTCCGGTTTCGGCGGCGGGAACATGGTCTTCAGTGAGGGCTGGATCACCTTGAGGTAGAGGAAGGCGACGATAGCGGCGATCAGCAGATACTTCAGCAGATCCTTGGCGTAGCTGATGTTTTCTGGATCCTTCCAGACCGGCAGGCTGTGGTCAGGCTTGGTGATCTCGGTGAATGGGGCATTCGCCAGCGACACCGAATCGCCGCGCTCCTTGTTGAAGCCCATGGCTTCGCGGACAAGATCATTGATCTGCTTCATTTCCGCTTCAGGCAAGGGCTTGGTGATCGGTTTGCCGGCCTTGTCCACGTCCTTGCGATGATTGACGACCACGGCTGTCGTCAGGCGGCGGATATTACCCATGCCCTGCTTGGTATAACGGATGGTCTTGTCCACCTCGTAATTGGTGGTTGAGTTCTTGGTCGTGCTGATCGGTTGGCCCAGTGCGTTCAGTGGTGCGGTGATCCCGGCAGCGTCCACCTGGCCCTGGTTTTCGCCCAGTTTTCCAGGTTTACCGGGGGCGCCGGTATTGCCGGTCGGGGGCGTCGTCAGTGGCGCGGTCGCCGGTACGGGCGGTTGATTGGTCAGCGCACCGGGGACGCCGCCGGCGGATTGGTTGACGCTGGCGGTTTCATTGTTCTGTGTGCTGCGGATGACCGAGGTCTCGGGTGAGCTATTCGGCTTGTAAATCTCCGCGGTTTGTTCGCTTTGCGAGAAATCAATATCGGCAGCCACCTGAACCTTGAAATTTTCCGGGCCGAGCACCGGCTTCAGGATTTCCTCGATACGCTGGACGATGGTGTTCTCGATTTCGCGCACGTACTTGATCTGCGTTGCATCGAGACCCGCCTCGGTCAGCTTGTTCTTGATCTGCGACAGCATGCTGCCGTTCTGGTCGAGAACCGTGACATTGCTTGAGGCCAGTTGCGGCACGCTCGACGAGACCAGATGCGTGATGCCGGCAATCTGCGCTGGCTCCAGACCACGGCCGGGGTAGAGGTTGAGCAGGACGGAGGCGGTCGGCTTTTGCTCCTCGCGGACAAAGACCGAGGGCTTGGGAATGGCCAGATGGACGCGCGCCGACTGCACCGAGCCGATCGACATGATGGTTCGCGCCAATTCGCCTTCAAGACCGCGCTGGTAATTGACTTGCTCGGCAAACTGGCTGGTGCCGAACTTCTGGTTTTCCATCAGTTCGAAGCCAACCATGCCGCCGCGCGGCAGTCCTTGCGAAGCGAGCTTGAGGCGTACTTCATGAACGCGATTGGCGGGCACCATGATGGCGCCGCTATCCGACATCCGGTGGGGAATATTCTGTTGTTCCAGCGAGGCGACGATGGCGCCGCCATCCTTCTCGGCGATGTTCGAAAACAGGACTTTCCAGTCCGGTTGCTGGCTCCAAAGAACCGTGCCAACGATGATCGCGATAATGGCCGCGATGGCGACCATCAACCCCATCTTCTGCTGCCCGTCGAGGCGATTGAAGGCCTCGCGCAGTCGCTCGACCGGGTTGCCCGGCGGCGGGGTGTCAGCAAGCGTATCGGTGGTTGCGGCCATTAAGCGTCGGCAAAAGTCGGTGAAACAGAAGAAGAATCAAACAGGAAGCCAAATTTTCCTAGAAATATTCTACTATTACCCGGGCCGAATTCATCCCTCCTTTTGATGCCCGATCCCGAAATCCCTGTTGTCAGCCCCGATGCCGCCGCCAAGGCGGCTGAATTGCAGCATGCATTTGCGCTGTTCAATCAGGTTTCAGCAGAGTTGACGCAAGCCTACGAGGCCCTGCAGGCCCGGGTGGCGTCGCTGACCGAGGAGCTGGCGATTGCCAACGGCGAGTTACGCCGGCAATACCAGGAGAAGGAGGCGCTCTCCGAGCGCTTGTCTTCGTTGCTTGATGCCTTGCCAGCTGGCGTGGTACTGCTCGATGCGGGCGCCCGCGTCAGTGCGCTCAATCCGGCGGCGCTGGCGATGTTTGGCGCGCCGGCTGTCGGGCAGCACTGGGGCGATGTCGTACGCCAGTTCCTGGAGCCGACCATCACCGTCGGCGAGTGGTTGCTGGGCGATGCCCGCGTTTCGATCGCCGAGAACTCGCTGCCTTCCGGGGGTGGCAAGATCCTGCTGGTCCACGACGTAACGTCGGCACATCTCATGAAAACCGAGCTCGAGCGTAACCAGCGTCTGGCGGCGATGGGTGAAATGGCCGCATCGCTGGCGCATCAGTTACGCACGCCGCTGGCGGCCGCGTTGTTGTACACCTCCAATCTCGGTCAGCCCGGCGTGCCGGACGAAGCGCGGGCGAAATTTTCCGACAAGGCCAGCGGTCAGTTGAAGCGGTTGGAGAGACTGATTCAGGATGTGCTGCTCTTTGCCCGCGGCGAGAGTATCGGCCGAGATGTGATTCTGCTCGGCGAATTGCTGGCGGAGGCGGCGCAGACGGTCGAACCCCTGATGCGCGAGCATGGATTGCAGTTTGCTGCGGTAAACCCGGATTTTGAGGCAATTCTGGTCGGCTCGCGCAAGGCGCTGTTCGGCGCCTGGATCAACCTGCTTGAGAATGCCATGCAGGCAACGCCAGCGGGCGGCAAAATTTGCCTCTCGGTTTGCCGGCAAGGGGATCTTATTGCCGTCAGTGTCAAGGATAGCGGCCCAGGGATTCCACCGGACAAGCTGGCGCGAGTGTTCGAGCCCTTCTATACCACCAAGGGGCAGGGCACCGGTCTGGGGCTGGCGATTGCGCTGGGTGTCGCCCGGGCCCATGGCGGCAGTCTTGAGGTTTTCTCGCCACCGGGCGAGGGGGCTGAGTTTGTCATGACCTTGCCGGTCAGCACCGGCGATATTGAAAGTTGATGCGATGAGTCAGCACAGTTTGCCCATTCTGGTTGTCGAGGATGATCCTAGTCTGCGCGAGGCAATCGGCGATACGCTGGAATTGGCCGGGCGCGCTTATGTTGCCGTCGATGGCGGCGAGGCGGCCCTGCAGGCCTTGCAGACGCAGGCGTTTTCCATCGTCGTCAGCGATGTGCGCATGATGCCGATGGACGGCATCACGCTGCTCAAGGAAATCCGCGCCCGACTGCCGCATCTGCCGGTGGTATTGATGACTGCCTATGCCGAGGTGGAGAAGGCGGTCGATGCCATGCGGGCCGGTGCCTGTGATTTTTTGCTCAAGCCCTTCGAGCCGTCGGCGCTGCTCAGCCACATCGGGCGTTACGAGCTGGTGGCCAGCGAAACCGGCGATTCGGTGGTGATGAATGATCCGGCCAGTTGCGATCTCTTCGCCATCGCCCGGCGCGTCGCCCAGACCGATGCGACGGTGCTGCTGACCGGCGAGTCCGGTGTCGGCAAGGAGGTCGTGGCCCGCTACATTCATCGCCACTCGGCGCGCAAGGATGGCCCGTTCGTTGCCATCAACTGTGCGGCGATACCGGACAGCCTGCTCGAGGCGACGCTGTTCGGCTACGAGAAGGGCGCCTTTACCGGCGCACAGCAGGCACAGGCCGGCAAGTTTGAACAAGCCCAGGATGGAACGCTGCTGCTCGACGAGGTGACGGAAATGCCGATGGGCCTGCAGGCCAAGCTGTTGCGCGTGCTGCAGGAGCGCGAAGTGGAGCGGGTTGGCGGCAAAAAGCCGGTATCACTCAATATCCGCATTATCGCCACCTCGAACCGCGAGATGGCTGAGGCAGTGGCACGGGGTGTCTTCCGCGAGGATCTCTACTACCGCCTCAATGTCTTTCCGGTGGCGATTCCTGCGCTGCGCGAGCGGCCGCAGGACATCGTGGCGATCGCCAGGCATTTTCTGGTGGAACACGGCGTGCGATTTGGCCGTACCGGTGTTACCTTGAGCCCGGGTGCAGAGGCAGCGCTGACGGAACATGCCTGGCCCGGCAACGTCCGGGAGCTGGAAAATGTCATCCAGCGTGCCCTGATTCTGGCGACCGGCAGTCGCATCGAAGACGGTGATCTGCGCCTGATGCCGGCCCTGAGGCTGGTGCCGGCGAGTGTTGGCGAGACCCATGAAACCCCGCCGGTCGTTGAAAAAAAGGTCGATAATATGAAGGACTTGGAGCGGGAGCACATTCTGAAAACGCTCGCCGAAGTCGGTGGTTCGCGCAAGGCGGCCATCGAGCGGCTGGGAATTTCGGAACGGACCTTGCGTTACAAGCTGCAGCAGTATCGCGATGAAGGGTATTTCAATGGCTAATGTGGCCCGGGAATTGCTTGGTTTAAGTCGGTAATCAGGAGTTGGCTATGGACACCAAGGGCATCGAAAACATGTTGAACGTACTGCGCAGCACCGCCGCGCAGGCCACCGGAAAGCCGGCGGAATCGACTGCGGCAGCGTCTGCCGGTGGTCCGGATTTCGCGCAGGTGCTGAAAAATTCCATCGACAAGGTCAACGAAACCCAGCAGTCCGCTACCCAGATGGCAGAGCAGATGGTGGCCGGCGATACCAGCAAAAATTTGCACGAAGTGATGATTGCGCTGCAGACCGCCAGTGTTTCCTTCCAGGAGATGGTGCAGGTGCGCAACAAGTTGGTGACTGCCTACCAGGACGTAATGAACATTCAGGTCTGAAAGTAGCATCGGTCAGCAAGCGCGATCCATCAAGAGCGCCCTCTGCTCAGTGCCGCCTTCGGGTGGCATTGTTGTTTTTGGGGTCAGCCCAGCGCCAGCCCGCTTTCCCTGGCTTTCCGTTCCCGCTCCAGTTTGGTGATGTAGCGCTCGATCATGGCCAGCCGGGTGCCGGGCAGGCCGACAAATTCACAGCCCAGTCGCAGTTGATGGTCGCCGTTGACGGTTTCGATCTTCAATACTTCACGCACGCGAAGATTCACCGTCAGGACGCTTTCGCCGGGAATCTCGAGACGACATTCGGTAAATAGCTCACCCAGCAAAAACTGGTCGGCCAGCGCGACGTCGCCGATCAATGCCAGGCCGCCACCGCTGATGTCGAACAGCGGCAAGTCGAATACCTGGATGCCCTGCTCGCGGCGTAGCGCGAGTTGGCAGCGCAGCGGCGGCAAGCGCGGGGTCTCGACCCGGAAGAATTCCCGACGCTGCAGCCGCAGCATCCGGGTCGGTATTGGGGCGATCAGCGCGGCCTTGCCCGAGTGTTCACCGGCACGCAGTTCCGTCAGCCGGATTTGCACCTTGATCTGGTCGACCGTAGCTGACAAGGTGATTTTTTGTGATTGGGTTGCCAGTAAGTTCATCGGCGCGTACTGCGAGACATCGAGCGCGATCTGTTTGCCCTTGTCGTCCACATCAAGCAGCCGGGTCAGGAAAAACTGCTCACCGTCATCAAGATACAGACTGATGATCGCAGCCTGTCGCTGCAGTGTGCGCAGGTGAAAGGCGATGTCCAGCGGACTATCGATCAGGTAAGGCGCGTAGGCCTCGGGCTGGTCGATTTCAAAAATGGCGGGGTGCTGCGATGCGTGCAGTGAGGTCATTGAACCAGCGGGCAGAGGGGATCAGATTTGAACCGGACCCGTTGACTCGCCATGTTCCAGACGATACAGCCAGGCCAGCAGTTCGGCCACGGCAAGATATAACTGCGGCGGGATATGCTCGTCAATATCCACCTGGGTTAGCAAGGCGACCAGTTCCGGCGACTCATGGACATAGACCCCGTGTTCGCGGGCTTTGGCGATGATCTGCTCGGCGATCAGGCCTTTGCCGCGTGCGACAACCCGGGGGGCAGCATCGGTCTGGCCATAGGCGAGGGCAACGGCCTCGCGGGTCGGATCATTCACCGGTTTGTTCATGGGCAACGAGCAGTTGCTTCAAGCTCAGGCCGGCGGCTTCAAGCTGTTCTGCCAGTGCGTTACCGGCCTCGCGCAGGCGGGCCTCGCTGGTGGCAGAGTCGGTTTTCAGCGAAACCCCGAGTTCGCCGCCGGGCTGCAAACGGATGACGGCATCAATGCCGCCCAGCATCGGCAGGGCGAGTTTCAGGCGCGTTTGCCACTGTATGCCCTCCTCGCCAGTTGCGCGGTGCTCGCTGTCCGGGTCGGGGCCAATCTCCCAACGCATTGCCTGCCCTGGCCAGGCCTGCCCCTGCCAGACGAAGTTCTGCGTTGCCAGGCCATCTAGTTGCTGCTGGACGATAGGCGTCAGCTCACGCGGGATGCCGGTCGCTTGCTGGGGGGGGGCTTGGCTGGGGGCGGAGGTCGTTGCGGGCGGTGTGGAGTTCCCGATTTCAGCGCGTGCGGCTGGCGCGCTGCCGGCTTCCGATTTTGGGCTGTTTTTCGGGTTGACCGCAGGCGCAGCCAAACTGGCCTCCTCAGTCGCGTTGTTCGTGGCCACAGGGCGGGCATAGGTGTTGGAGTCATTCGGCGTCTGCGCGACGCTTGCCGCGTTTGAGGGTAATGGACCCTGAGGTGACTCCGACGCCAAAAGGCTCGCCAGGCCGGGATTTTGTGGCGAGTTCGATGATGGATTGGGCAAGGGCGGCAGATTCGCCGGCTGGCGCCCCTGTGGCTCCTCGCGCAGCGCCTCGGTTGGTAGTTGCCCAGCGACCCAGCGTGCCTGATGGGCTTCATAAAAAACCCCGCTCTGCGTCAGTGCCTGTTTCAGCACCGGAGCCAAGTCAGTCCCCGTCTTGGGCATGCTCTGGACAAGGGGTTGGTTGGCATTGAGCGGCGCTGCGGGGGCGCGTCGGCCCTCGTTGTCGATGCCTCCCAGCAAGTCGCCGATCAGCTTGCCGGTCTGGCTGATCGATGTCGCCACCGAGCCCTTGTTGCCGGCCTCGGCGCTGCGATTGGCGAGAAACGCCAGTGTCAGCTTGCCATCGGTTTCCTTGACCTCAAGTTCCAGCGAATCGCCCGCCTTGGCTGAAAACGGCAGCGCCAGCGTGATTTCACGCTGTCCGACCACGGCGCGGTAGGTGCCGTTGGGCAGCATGGACTGGATTTCGGCCATAAGGCGTTGGCCAGGCACAAAATTGCTTAGTGCATCGGCAATCCGTTGCGGCGGGGCAACGGGCTGGGTCTGCGGGGTGCTGCTGGTGAGGGCCTGCTGGTCAGGCAGCAGCATGCGCAGGCTGCTGGCGACGTCAGCCGGGATCATGGCGTCAGGGCATCAAGCTTGCGGCTGCCAGCGATCAGCTTGCCGATCAGTTCGTGGCAGGGCAGCAGGTATTCACGCACCTGTTCGTCGCAGGCCTGAATGTCGAGAAGCGTGCGTTGAACCAGGGCTTGCTGCGTGCTGTTCTGGATGGTGTTGCTCGATGGCAGGTGCTCGAACAACTGGGTGCGCTCGGCTTGCAGCGCAGCCAGTGCATCCCACTGCTCCTGCCGCGCCAGGGCTGGCATCTGCTGCGAAAGGTGCAACAGGCGCTGGTAAGTTTCGAGAACGGACGACACCGCCAGCCTTCAGGCGGCTGCCTGTTGTCCCGGGGCGATCTGCGCCCAGGCATCACGCAGGCTGCCGAGAAGTTCCGAAACTTCGTCCAGCGCGGCCATGCTGTTCTTCAGGTTGGCGAACAGCAGACGCTGCGCCATGTAGTCGTACAAGGCCGCCAGTCGTTCGGCCAATTCGCCGCCGGCTTCGACATCCAGGCTGGCAGCCAGGCCGTTGGTGATCAGGTCGATGGCCTTGGAGATCGCCGCGCCCTTCTGCGGGATCTCGTTGGCGGTCATGTGAATTCGCGCCATCGTCACCGCAGCCACCGCTGCATCGAACAGCATCATCACCAGCCGATGCGGGTCCGATGTTTCGACGGCCACGTCGACACCGACCTTGGCGTAGGTTTCTGCAGGGCTGCGCATCATGCCAAACATGGTTCTTGATCCTTAATTCGATGACGCGCCGGGCAGGTTGGCGAGTTGTTGCGTCAGGTAGCTGCTGGTTTTGTTCATGCTGGCGACCAAGGAGTCCAGTGCGGAAAACTGCTTGCGGTAGCGGGATTCAACTTGGGCTAGCCGATCGAGCAATGCGGTTTGCCGCTTGCCAAGTTCCTTGATCAGGCGGTTGGTGCTGTCGGTCGCAGCGGTAATGGTACCGCTGGTGCCCGCCAGACCTTCTATGCCGTCCTTGAAAGCCGTGCCGACCTTGCTGACGAGTGCGGTCACGCCGGCATAGTCGGCCTCGACGGCTTTGTTCAGCTTGCTGCTGTCCAGCTTCAGCGTGCCATCGGTTTGCAGGGCGATGCCGATGTCGCTGAGCGTCTGGTAGGCCGAAGTGCCGCCGGCAGTTGTCTGCAGCAGGCTGCGCACCTGGCTTTGCGCGCCGCGCAAGGCACTGTCACCCTGCAAGGCGCCCGCCTTCTTGGTGCCGGCATCGTAATAGCCAAGATCTTTCATAGCCTTGGCGGCATCGTTAAAGCTTTTGATGAAGCTATTGATCGATCCGGTCAGCGAAGTCGTATTGTCCTTGGTTACAGTCAGCGTCGTGGCTGTAGTCGTTTCCTTGAGGAGGCTCAGGGTCACGCCATCGAGGGTGCCGGTGACGGTGTTGGTGCTGCTGGTGGCGGCAATACCGTTCAGCTTGAAGGTCGCATCCGACGGAGCTTGTCCGCCATTGGCAGCCGCCTGCGACAGTGCGCCGCTACCCGAGCCCGCCGGATCGAAATCCAGCCCGGTGACGCCAGAAAGCTTCATCACATTGCCCAGGCCAGTTTTGCCGCTGGTGAGCACCAACTGCTTGCCAGCGGTGCCTGTGATGACTGTCGCGCTGACGCGACCATCGGTGGCCGCGGCATTTATCGCATCGCGTACCTGTTCGATGGTGGCGCCGTTAGCGATGGTGATATTCAAAGCGCGGGCGCTGTCGGTAGCGTAAGCCAGTGCCGGCGACGTACCGGATAGTGTGCCCAATTCAATCTTCAGAGTGCCGCCGGTCACGATGGTGTTGAGCCCGGCCGTCGTCGTCAGGCGCTGGGCCTTGGCCAGTGCCGTGACTTCCAGGCTATAGCTGCCGGCAACCGCGCCAGTGCTAGCGGATGCAGTGCCAATGGCGGTATCGGCCACGCTCGCCTTGAAGCTGGCGTACTTGTCGGCAGCGGCTTGACCGGTAGCGGGGATGAAGCCTTGAGCGGCCGTCTGCAAGGACGAAAGCGCGCCTTTCAGCGAACCGAGTGCCGAGATGCGCGCCTGAAAGGAGGATTCCTTGTTTTGCAGCGTCAGCAGGGGTTGCTGCTCAACCTGCATCAGACTGGTGAGGATGCCGTTCAGGTCGAGGCCGGAACCGGCGCCAAGGGATGATACGGCCATGATTTACCTCCGAAGCGAAAACGTTGCCAGTTTACGCCTTTTGCTGGACAAGCAAGCCTTTCATCTTGTCGATCGCCTTGGCAATTCCCAGCATTTCTTCCGAAGGAAACTGACGGATCACATCCTTGGTCGTCAAATCAATCACCTTGACGATGGTCTTGCCGGTATCGTCATCGAGATTGAACTGGATCGAGTTGTTGATCGGCTTGAGAAAGTCATTGACTTGCTTGACGGCCTCTTCAAGTTCCTGGCGGCTGGCTTCAACCTTCTGGGTTTGCGAGACCGGTTGCTCGGTCTGGACCTTGGCGGCACTGCTGGCCTGGCTGGCGAAGGCTTGGTGCAGTTCGGGCGCCGGGGCTTCGGCCGCGACCGGCCGGGCAGTGACACCGGGCAGCGTGTTGTTGATGGGAGAGATGTTCATTGCCAACTCCTTGAATCATGCGCGACGGGCGCGGGGCGATTCCGCCACCGCGCCCGGTTCGTTCTAGGCCGGGCGGGTGGCCGGGCCAGGGTCAGGTTTAGCCACGCAACAGCGTCAGCACATTCTGCGGCAGCGCATTGGCTTGAGCCAGCATTGCCGTACCGGCCTGTTGCAGAATCTGAGCGCGGGTCAGGTTGGCGGTTTCTGCAGCGAAGTCTGCATCCAGAATACGGCTTCGAGAGGCGGAAAGGTTCTCGGATGAGGTTTGCAGACTGGTAATTGTCGTTTCAAATCGAGACTGCAGAGCACCGAATTTGGCTCGTTGGCCGTTTACTGTGGCGATCGCAGCATCGACCAAAGCAATCGAGCGCTGGGCTGCATCTACGTTGCTGACATCCAAGTCGCTAACTTTTTGGAGGTTAGCTGAGGAACTAGCCCCTGTAAAAAAGTTGGTCGAATCATTGGCGCTTACGGTTGAGGCGTAACTGAAGCTCTTGTCTGAGTCAAGAGTGAGTTGACCATTCACCGATGTGCCATTACCTGCCGTAACTGAAATGCCTCCAACTGAGAGGGTGTTCGAGCCAGATGCTGCATTGCCAATCGCAATATTTTCACCGCTTGCGTTGAGCAGAGTGATGCCGTCCTGCGCATCGTTGAGGCGGGCGCTGATGCCGGTTTTGGCGGTGGAATCGTTAAAGGCATTGACTGCGCTGGCCAACTTGTCAGCATTAGTGGCACCGCTACCGACCGTAAATGAAACGGTGACGGAGTTGGTGTTATCTGAGTACACGTCGAGTTTGAAGGATTTGCCAGCCGTCAGCAGGTCTGTTCCAGTCAAATCGATTTCGGTTTTGGCGCTGGCGGTAACGCTGGTGTCACCAGACTTGGCGTTGATCAGTTCAGCTGCGCGCTTTGCACTATCGCCCGCTGCGATGCTGATGTCCTTGCTGCCGCCGGAGCCATTGATGGTAAGTGTGTTTGCAACAATAGCGCTCGTTGGCTCGGTACCTGCGGTGTAGGCGGCAGCTGCCTTTGCTGTCGACACGCGAGTGCCCAGTGTGGTGGTGCCGACAGTGAGGTCGCCAGAATTGTTTGTTGCGGTCGCTGCCTTGGCACCGATCCGGTAATTGCCATATTGAGTTGTTTGGAAGTTGGCCGTTGAAGCAGCGATTGATTGGCCGGCATTGGCGCCCACCTGAAAAGTGGCAGATCCAAACGAGCCGTCAAGTAACTTGCGACCGTTGAATTCTGTCGTCCCCGCAATGCGGTTGAGTTCAGAGGTCAGTTGTCCAACTTCGGCTTGCAGGGCTTGGCGGTCGGACGCCGAATTGGTCGCGTTGGATGACTGAACAGCAAGTTCGCGAATACGCTGAAGGATGTTACTGGATGCTTGCAAAGCGCCTTCAGCGGTTTGAGCCAAAGAAATACCGTCGTTGGCGTTGCGGCGTGCTTGATCCAAGCCACGAATCTGCGAGGAGAAGCGCTCGGAAATTGCCAAGCCCGCCGCGTCATCCTTGGCACTGTTAATGCGCAAGCCAGAAGACAGGCGTTGCAACGACGTGCTAAGCGAGTTAGCGGAAGTGGTCAGGTTCCGTTGTGCATTTAGCGATGCGATGTTGGTGTTGATGACTTGTGTCATGATTTTCTCCTCGAGAAAAAGGTTCGAATTTCGAAGCAGGTTGCTAACTCAATTTGATGTTAACTTGACCTCTTGGCTTAAGTTACGGCAGCCATCAGAAAAACTTTAGTGAATTCTCTGCAATGATTTCACTTTCATAGCAACCATGTATTCCTCCACGCATCGAGGTGCTGTCCCAGCATGTACCGGCATTCAACGTAGGCGTGTAGAGCGTTGCCTTCCGCTATTTGCCGCTCTCGATCATGGGCGAGAGCGCGGATGGCGGCTACCCAGGCAGCTTCACTGTTTTTGACCTTAGTTACAGGAAAATCTCCCTGGTATGGCGTGATGTCGGTGCAGATTACGGGATAGCCCAAAATGCCATATTCGAGCACCTTCAGCGGACTTTTGGCTTCGTTGAATGCATTGATTTCCAACGGGGCGAGGGCGATGTCCAGATCGAGTTCGGCAAGCTTTCGCGGGTAATCGGCCATTGGAACGGCAGGATGTATTTCGGTTGCGTAGCGGCGCATCTCCGGCAGGCTCAGGCCGAGAAATATCCAATCTACTTCTCCGGCCAGCTTCTTGATAACGGGTAGCAGCAACTGGAGATCGCCGACATGGCTACTACTGCCAGCCCATCCAACTCTGGGTTTTTTTCGGGGTTTCCGGTTTTCGTTAGGGCGTTGCAGATTGTTCCAGCGTTTGTCCTCAAGTAGGTTTGCTTGAACAACGACTTCGTTGGCCCAAGGGCCAAATGCCTCGGCCAAAGGCTGGGTTGATACTACAAGTCGGTCAGCCAAAGCGAGTGAGCGGTGAAAATACGCTACGGCCTCTTTGCCTATTGTTTGGTAGTGCGGGCTGGTACGAGGAATTCGCGTGATCAGGTCGTCAATTTCGATAATGCAACGTGCATTGGCATGACGGCGATAGGTTTCCATTGCCTTGAGGTGGCGGCTAGTGGTCGGGTGCTGGATAACTACCGTTCGTAGGTCTGCCTTGGCGATTTCAACCGGACTGAAAAAGCGCTGGCTGGCGTAGCCGCGGCATATTCTTGCGTCGTGAAGCGCCCGGGATGGCGCAAGGATACGGTACTCGCCGCAGCCGCTCAGATCGATGGGGTGGACGAGCAGGCGGGGGCGGGGTTGCCAGGGAGTTGGGTTCCAGGAAAGTACCGCCTCCTGTTCGGGCTCCATGTTGCGGCTGATCAGACTGAGATTCGGGTTGTAGGCGTGATCGCGTACCAGACTCGGCATCCAGTGCTGGTACATGGCTTCCTGCTCGCGGGTAAAGCGCGCCAATTTTTCTGGATTAGGTGAGTCTGCGGTGTCATCTTTGCGTTGGCTGGCAGAGCCTTCGTGCAGCAGTGTGGCGTAGGGCGTCCAGAGGATGCGCAGACCTCGTTGGCCAATCTTGAGGCAGAGGTCGATATCGTTGTAGGAAACCTTGAAATCCTCCTCATCCATGCCGCCCACGCTCAAGTAGAGGTCTCGTGGTAGCAGGGCGCAAGCCGCAGTCACGGCCGAGTAGCGCTGGATTGCGTGGCTGCGCAGAAGAGGGGCTGGCTTGTCGCTGGGCCAGCCGATAAAGGGATGCTCGGCTGGTCCGCAGAGTCCGACAATAACCCCGGCGTGCTGAATGGTGCCATCAGGGTAGAGCAGCCGTGCGCCGACCATGCCTACTTCCGGCTGTAGAGCCAGGGAGACCATCTCGGTAAGCCAGTCCTGATGCAGTGCCGCAGTATCGTTGTTGAGCAGAAGCAGCAATTCTCCAGTGGCCTCCCCTGCTGCCAGATTATTCATGGCGGAGAAGTTGAATGGCTGGTCATAGGAGAGTACCTGCAAGCGCTTGTCCCCCATTTGCCGGATACCATCCAGATAGGTGCAGGCGGTCGGGTCACAACTACCGTTGTCAACGATCAGGACTTCGTAGTCGGGGTAGTCGGTTTGGCTGAAAATGCTACTGACGCAGCGTTCGAGCAGGTCGAACTGGTCGCGGGTCGGAATGATGATGGAGACCCTGGGCGTTCGGGACAGGGGGTAGAGTACCCTGGCGGTGCCCGCCGCTTGGCCGGCAATGGCTTTGGTGTCCGGCGCGGCTCGCTGCAAGTGTTCATTGAGACGGGCCAGCCTTTCTGGGTCGCAGGACGGAGCTGTGGCTAGGGCGGGGTGTTCAGCATGGCGATGGTAGAGCAGATCCGCCAAGTGGCCGATGGCGGCAGCCTGCCTGCATTCACAGAGGCGTAGTGCTACATCGAATTCGTCGCTGACTGGAGACTTATGTTGCCATCCGCCCGCTGCAGCCCACGTTTCTTGCTGGCTCAGCAGCAGGCCGCCGATATAGGCGGTTGAGCGAAGCAGTTCCAAGTCGAAGTCCGGTTTGAACTTCGGGCTATGGCGACGTCCGTCCACCTCCTGTACATCCTCGTCGGTGTAGATTGCGGCCAGTTCCGGGTGACTGACTATGTGTTCGGCGAGGGCAAGGAAGGCGTGCGGGGCTATTGCGTCGCCAGCACGGATCAGGCCAACCCAGTTGTCTGCGGGAGACGCCAGCAGCGCCTGGTTGGCCACCTGCCAAATCGCAGAGGTCTGGTGCCAAGCTAACCGATCAGCCGGAAGCCCTTGTGGTGGCGCCAAGGGAGAGGCAACTGTGACAAAAACGTGCGGATAGTATTGTCCTGCCAGTGATTGGAGCGTCAGGGAGAGTGCCTCTACCGATGCCGAATCGTGGGCAACGGCGAGGTGAAAGCGTGGTGTCCTGGGCCAGGCAGCAATGCGTGCCTCGAAATCCGCACCATCGTTACGCTGGAAGACATGAGAGGAAATCCATTCCTGGTAGGGGTCAGCGACGGCAGATTGAGGTGACTTGGACATGTAGAGGAAATATGGGTCGCTTAGTTTTTGGTGACGTGTTGAGCCAGGAAACGGGATGCAACCCTTGCGAGCCCAGTTTCAAGGTCGATCATAGGCGACCATCCAAGTTCGCGTCGGGCTAGCGAGGACTCGAGGACATTGGCCCTGACGTCGATGCCGCGGTCGGGCAGGTGGTGGATTTCCAGCGTTTCCTTGGTGGCAGCCATGAGAAGGTTGAGCAGTTCGAGGATCGAGGTGCCACGGCCGCTGCCGATGTTGGCGATCAGGGAACGGGGATGCTCGATCGCGGCAAGCGTGGCTTTGAAGACATCCTCGGCAGCGATGTAGTCGCGCAGATTGCCGCCATCGCCAAAGATGGTGAAGGGACGTTTCCGCACCATGGCGCCTAGCGCAATGCCGACGATACCCTGAACTCCATAGATATTCTGCTCGATCCCGTAGGGGTTGCCGATTCGTAGCGTCTTGACTGCCAGATCCTGGCTCTGGGCGATGAAGTGCAGGTAGTTCTCGATAGTCAGCTTGGAAAGTCCGTAAAGACTCAGTGGGTGGCGCGGGTGCTCTTCGTCAATTGGCAGATACTGGGCTTCGCCATATACCGTCCCCCCGGAGGAGAGGTAGGTGATGTTATGGACTCCCTGCCGGAGGCAATTATCCACCAGTCGGATGGTGGGCAGGAGGTTAGACATGACGTCGTAGGCCGCTGAGGCGATTACCGTCTTGGGGAAGGTGGTGGACAGGGAATGCACTACGGCATCCATGCCGCTCAGCGCCTCGCTGATGGCATGGTCGTCCATGAAGTCCCCGTGCATGATTTCAAGATTGCCCTGTATGTCGTCCAGTCGGGCGACTGAGCGCGTCGGCCGGGTAAAGGCCCGGACGCGGTGGCCTGCTGCAACGCAGGCGCGGGCGATGCCACTGCCCAGAAAGCCGGCACCACCGATGATTAGAATGTTCATGGGGTGGCTCTCCCATTTTCACCGGTGTAAGCAGCCAGGTTCTCGGCCGAATCCACTTCGCCCTGTTGCACGTAGGCGACGATCAGATTGCTCTTAGGCTGGATGGAGGAGAGTTCCAGGTTGACGGCGGTCTTGAGGGCCAGCAGGCCCGCCTCCCGCTGGCCGGCGTTTAGCAGCAGTGTGCCTAGGTCCTGGAGCCGTTCCAGGGCGACTGCCGTGTCGCCGGCGTTGAGTAGGGCTTCCGACTCGGCGTAGTCCCGATCTTCGTCCTCGTGGGCCAGGGGCACTAGTGCTGGACAAGGCGTGGGTGCTAGGGCAGGCGCGGCAGTAGGGGGGTGCAGGTGGGCCAGGCGGATTTTCAGGGGCTCGTGCATGTTCGGTCTCTCTTTCCTGGGTGCAATAACGATTGAGCTGGTTGCCGGCAGTGTCCGGGACGAATAGGTAATCCCCCCCTATCAATGCACTTCTGCGACGCATGTTTTGTGACATTAGGAATGGAAATCCTAGCAAGGCCGCGTCTTGTTGAGGTGAGGGATGGGGGAGATTTTCTCTTTGGGCAGCTTTAGAAAACGCACGATCTTTTCAGTATCCGGTTCTTGCTCCAGGTCGATGATCAGCAAGTCATCGGGCCTGTTTCTGAAGTAGCTAGCGATTCGTTCATTTCTGGTGTTGTACAGATTGATGTTGTGTTTCTTGTCGTAAAGCAATGACCAGTCTGCCGTGGTTTGGTTGTTTTCAATTATGGTCACCCGCCGCAACGCATTTTCGTAGCAATAATTTTTGTAGAGATAAAGATCCTTGTCCTTGAAGAAGGCCTCGTTGAATTCACTGATGTCTTGGACCTTAAAGGTCTTTTTGTGAAATTCGCACAGGCTTTGAAACCATTTTTCCGGATCGCGGATGGTCAGGATGAATTTGCTGTTGGGGAACAGGACGTCTGCCACGGCATAGTATTCATCCTGGGAGAAGGGCAGGTCCTGGAAGGCATCGTACTGCTTCACGAATTTAACCAGCGGCTCGTAGTTGCCGAGGTACAGTTTCTGGCCGATGGTTTTTTCCTGCTCGGCCTGGTCCGGTACGCTGAGGCCGATATCCTTGAATATCTTTTCAAGTGAAGTCGTTCCTGTCTTGTTGTAGCCGATGCCAAATATCTTGTTGTACGGTTTATGGGCGGCGATATAAGGAATGGATTTCTGGAATTGCCCTACGAGCCTGTTTCTTTCCAGATTTTCAATGACGTGCCTTGCCTGCTCGAGGTTTTGTCTTAGTTCTTGAATTTCATCCTGTTGCCCGCTCAATTTTGCCTGCCATTTCGGCGAGGCCCAGTCCAGGTTATCCAGGTTCACGTTGGCCTCGGTGACGATGGCCTGCAGGTGGGCCTGCAGTTCCGGGTCGCTTTCCCGGCGCAGGGTGAGGCCGGTGGCGGCGAGGGCGGCGCCGTATTCGCCGGTCATGGTGTAGATGGCGATCAGGTTGCGCAGGGCGTGGGTAGAGGAAAACTCCAGGCCGGCGGCGGTGCGGAAATGGTCGATGGCGGTGTCGGTCTGTTCCCGCTCGAAGGCGATGCGACCCAGGTCGAAGTAGACCTGCCAGAGGGTGCTGCCCCGTTTGACTAGGCTGGCGAGCAAGGCTTCGGCCTTGTCCAGGCGGCCCTTGTCCAGGTGGGTGCAGGCTTTCTCGTAATCGGCCAGTTCCTCCCGGGGGCTGAGACCCTGGGGAACTTCCTTCGGCTTGGCTGGTTCGGCAGCCAGAGTCGACTTGAGTCCCAGTTTGTCCCGCAACTGGTGGCGGTCCCCTTCAGCCTCCAGTTCGGCGGGGGCAGTCGATCCTGCCACGTTGCGGGCTGAGGCCTGGGCATCGCGCCACCAGTGCCACCAGCTATCGGCCTCCGCCGGGCGGGGCAGGCTTTCCAGGTCCAGCAGGGCGGTGGCCTGGGGGGTCCAGACCAGGCTGCCGGTCCGGCCCAGGGCCGTCAGCAGGGGCCAGAACCAGAGGGGGTTGCCGGCCAGGGGCTTGGGTAATTCGGCTAGTGCCCGCTCCAGGGCCGAGCGGCGCAGGAGCAGGGAGCCCAGGGTGAGCACGGGCGTGCTGCGTTCCAGCCCCGAGGCTTCGGCGGGGCGGGGCCACTGGTATTGCAGCCAGTGCCGTTCATGGATGGCCAGCAGGGCCCGGGGCACGCTGGCCAGGGCTTCCGGGGTGGCCGGGTCATGGCCGGGGCCGCCTGCCATCACTACCCGGGGGGAGGCAAAGGCGGACAGACAGCCGGGGAACTGGGGTTCCAGTTGCTTGACCGGGGTGTCCAGGTACCAGAGCAGTTCCGTCCTGGCCCCATGGCTGGCCTGGCGCAGTTGCTCCAGGGCCGGGGTGGCGGCGGGCAGGTGCAGGCGCTGGCAGGGCAGGTCGGCCAGACCCGGTGGGAGGGGTTGGCCATCGGGGGCGCAGGGCAGGATCAGCTGGTCCGGGCGCCAGCTGAGGGAGGCCAGGGCCGTCGTCAGGCTTTCCAGTTGCCGGCCCAGTTGTTCCGGGTCGGCGCCAGGCACGACCAGGGTGACGGCCGGAGTGGCTGCCTGGAACTGGGCGAGCAGGAAATCCACGTAGTCCTTGCGGCGGAAACCCGTGTCGATCCGGGCCGCAGCCCGGGCGGCGATACCGGCCGCTGCGGCGGGGTCGTCGAGCAGATGCCGGGTGGTGCGGGCCATGGCGTCCAGGTCCAGGTAAGGGACCACACAGCCACAACCGTCCTCAAGCAGTTCCGGGGTACCGCCGCCGCCGGCGAAGGCCACCACCGGCAGGCCGGCATACATGGATTCGATCACCACGTTGGGGAGCGGGTCTTCCCGGGAGGTCATCAGGAAGACGTCGGCGCCCAGGTAGAAGTCGGTCAGGTCCGATTGCAGGCCGGCCATGTGGAAACGTTCAGTGAGGCCCAGGCCGCGGCAGTCGTGTTCGATCCAGGAGGTGAGCACCGCATCGAGCTGGCCGAGCCAGACGAAATGGGTGTTCCGGTCGGCCGGGTCGGCGAGCACCCGCTGGGCCACCTGCAGGAACAGGTCGGGGCCCTTGCGCAGTTCGCCGCTGCCGGCACCGATCACCAGGCGGGCATCGGGGGGTAGTTCGAATTTTTCCCGCAGCCGGGTACGCAGGGGAACCCGGTCGACGGGCCGCTCGAAGTCGGGCTCGATGCCCTGGGCGTGGCGTAGCAGCTTGAGGCTGCGGGCTGCATAGCGCTCCAGGAAGCTGTCTTCCACGAAACGGGCCGGGAAGACGAAGGTGTCGGGGCCCATGCACACCCCCTGCCGGTCTTCGGGGGGCAGGAAGCGTTCGATGCTGGTACCCAGTTCATGGACCAGGTGCACCACCTGGTAGCCCAGTTCCTTCAGCCAGGCGGCGTAACGGCCCACCACCACGGTGTTGCAGATGGCGTGCTGGACGCCTTCCAGGCGCAGCCGGGCCAGCAGGCTGCGGGTGGCCTCGGGGCCGCTCAGTTCGCGGCCCACCAGGTACACGTCCCCGTAGCGGCGGAAATCCTCTTCCAGTTCGCCGCCCCGGGCCAGGATCAGGGTGACCCGGATGCCCTGCTCGTGCAGGGTGCGGACCAGGGTCAGGGCGACGAATTCGCCACCGGCCCGGCCGGCGCTGTGGCCCACCACCAGCACATGGGTCGGGCGGACCGGCATCGCCGGTGCCTCGGGGACCAGGACCCGGGCCGGGTGGGGGGCGAGTAGGTCGGTCTGGCCGGTGCAGTTGTGGCGCACGAAATCGGCCAGGGGCACCAGGGGGTGCAGGTCGCAGTCGGTGCAGGGACCGGCCGGGCGGCCGGTGAGCAGGGCCAGCCGGGCGGCTTTCAGGCCATCACCGTCGGGTTCATGGATGTTGCAGACCGTGGCGTAGCGGGGGCAGGGGCGGCCGTTGCCGTCGCCGTCCACCAGCAACTGGGTCCAGAGCTTGGTGCATTGCCGGGTGGCGCGTGCCTCGGTGAAGCTGTAGCGGGGCGAGGCGGGGCGGTATTCGAACTGGCCGTGCAGGAGAAAATGGTCGGTGTACTGTGTTTCCGGTGGGGTTGCGGACTGCCGGGCCTGATCCTCCACATCCTGGTTATGCCGGCCGTAGGCCTGCCAGTCGAACTCCCCGTAGGGGAAGCGGGCTTCGTCCTCGTCCAGTAGGGCGGTGCTGGCGCCTGTAGCGATCCGTTCCGGGCCGAAGTAGAGGGTGGATTCGCGCCAGTCGCCGCCGGCCAGGGGGCGGTGCCGGAGTCCTGCCCAGCCGGGGATCCAGCGGGTGCGCTGGTTCAGGTGCTCGGCCGTGGTCCTGTCGATGAGCCCCGTGTCCCGGGCGAGCCGGCAGAGCAGTTTGTAGTCGGCCAGGGAGCGGACCCGTGTTTCGTCGGCTTGCTGGTCTTGGGAACCGTGCACCCGGAAGCTGCTGAGGGGTTCGGCCAGGTAGACGCAGTGGCCCTGCCGGAGGGCGGTGAACCACATGGCCACGTCGCTCAGGGAACCGGGCCAATGGCCGGCGTAGGTGAGGATGTCCCCACCCGAGCAGTCCAGCGCCGAGCGGTGGAGGAGGGGCACGGTGGGTTCACCGATGCAATTGACCATGGCGGTGAGGACGGCGCGGCACAAGGATGGTCCGTCGACCAGGGCATCTTCCGTGATGGGCGGCAGGGTGGCTTCGCTGTTGTCCAGGGGCTGGCCATCCGCATCGATGCGCTGGCGGGGGGATGTGGCCAGCGTCGCTTCCGGGTGGTCGAGCAGGGCGGTCATCATCCGTTCGACGCAGTTGGGGGCCAGTAGGTCGTCGTCGCAGAGGAACTTGATGTATTCGCCCTGGGCCATGCGGAAACAGCGGTTGAAGTTGCTGTGCCCCCGGTCGTGCCGGTCCGGGTTGAACTGGTAGCGCACGGGCACTGGCCACTGGCCTTCTTCCACGTAGCGCCGGGTACTGTCACCCGGGCTGTCGTCGGAGATGACGATTTCGATGTTCGGATAGGTTTGTGCCAGGGCGGACTGGAATGCCTGCCGGAAATACTTTACGTGGTAGGCGGGGATCAGGATGCTGACGAGGGGCAGGGTGGGCATGGGCGCGTTAATCGTCAAAGGAGTTGTTGGCGATGGCTGTTCGAGCGGGGGCGGGAGAAGGGCGCATCAGCACGTCGGGAATGGACCGTCTTGCGGGGAGGGGGCGGTAGTTCCGGTCTTGCCCCCGGTTCCCCGCACCCCGCCAGGGATGCCTTTGCAGGGGGCAAGGCCGATCGATTTGGTTCTGGTGGCGATGGTGAGGCAATGCTGTCCTTATTTCTTGTAGGTGCTGCGATCAACCGCCGTGCGGTAAGCGCTGACGTAGTCCCGCCGATTCCACGCCGGACAGGCCAAATCGTCGAATCGACAGGAAAGGGAGAGTTTCCAGCTTTCCCCGGTCGGCATTCTCGTTTTATGTACCAGATAAGGGGACATCAGCAAGATCTGGCCTGCATCGACTTCCACATCCAGGGCGTTGTCGAAGGCCTGCTCGCTCAAGACATAACCGGTATCGGTTTGCTCACCCGGCCACAAACCGGTCAAATGGCTGCCGGGCAGGATATTCAGGCCTGGTGCATCGGCTTTCGCGTCGGTGATCGATACCCATGCAATCACCCCTTTGGTGGATGTTCCCATGCTGGGCCAGTCCTGATGGTAGGGCAGACCATAGCTGCCCCCGGTGAGGTCATTGGCCGTGTAGTGGGTAACGACAGGGCCAGTCTGGACAGGCTCGGCCATGCCCAGGTAATCCTTCAATATCTCGTCAAAATCCGGCGCGCAAAAGAATCGCTTGACGTCGATATCTTCTGCGAACAGTTTGATGATGTTGCGGTTACGGACGGGATCGTTTTGAAAACGGGGGGTATATCTCGATGAAAACCGCTCCCTGAGCATCCTCATCTGCGCACTTCCCGCACGGGTCTCAACGACAGCAAAACCCTGCTTGAAGAAATCTCCCGATACGATTTTCATTGTTCACTATCCCCCGCCGCCCAGTAATGGGCGCGCTCCTTCAGCATAGCCAAACCCGGTCTCCCCAAAACCGTTGCCATTGTAGAGCATGATGAGTTTACCATTCAGTTCGAAGACTTCCGGGTATGCCAGCATGAAGGAATCCCATCCCGAGTCTGATGGTGCGATGCCGGCGCGGTCATCTAGGCGTTGCCAGCTCTGGCCGTCGCTGGATTCCGCGTAGCCGATGCGGTAGCTGGCGGCTGCATGGGTCCGGTAGCCATTTTGGGCTCGGTACGAGTACCACATGTGCCAGAGATTCTTCGAGCGATACACGCTGGCGCGGACGATGCCGCCCTCGGCGGGTTTGGCGTAGTCGATGGCGACGCGGCCTTCGCGCTTCCAGTGGATGCCGTCGCGGGATTCGGCGTATTTCAGGTGGTAGCGGGGTTCGGCCCGGCCATCGATGTGGTCCCAGCCCGTGCAGGACAGATACCAGTTGCGCCAGATTCCGTTTTCGATGCGCACACAGGTGGTGGCGCAGAAATAGGGTTCTTCGGCGGTGCGGTCCATGACGGGGCCTTCGAACAGGCGCCGATAGTTTTCCCCGTCCTCGCTTACCGCCAGTCCTACGGAGTTATGGTAGGGGACGGTATTGCGGACATTCCAGCCAATGTAATAGAGATAATGCAGGCGGTCGTGCTCCACGACGCAGGAGGGCATCATGCCGCAGTCGTCGAAGGTTCCGGTCCGGCCCAGTTGCAGCACCGGTTCAGACTGTACGTGCAGGATTTCGCTCAAGGCAGCGGCGTTCACGTCCAGGCGGGCTATCCAGCTCCGGTTTTGTGCGTCACGGCTGCTGAAGAGTATGCGCAAGGCATTGCCGTGCCGGCCTGCCACGGTTGGAATCTGGGCGTGTGACCTGGCCCAGGGCAGGCGCTGGTCAGCGTTGTAGATCAAGCCGCGCTTTTGCCAGTACGGGTTGGTCATGGCAGTCCTAAAACTTCATCTGGGTGCTGGGCATGGCCAGTCTGACGGCCGGATTGCCCTTGTAGACCGACCAGGGTTCGGTGTTTTTCATCACCGCAGCAGCCATGGCGATGAAGCCGCCTTCGGCTATCCTGATGCCGTCGCGCAGGGTGGAATTGACGCCCAGGAAGCTATAGGCGCCAATGTCGCTATGCCCCGACATGACCACATGGGAGGTGAAGGTGACATGGTCGTGGATGTGGCTGTGATGGCCCAGGTGGTTGCCGCTCCAGAGCACCACGTTGTTGCCGACGCGGGTGAAGGGTTGCAGTGTGTTGTTTTCGAGAATGAAGCAGTTTTCGCCGATTTCGTTATCGAACAGGGTGGCCTTGGAACTGACGTAGCTGATCATCCGGTAGCCTTTGGCGCGGATTTCGTTGAAGACGCGTTCCCGGTCCCGGTTCATGTTCCTGGGCGACATGGGGGCGAAAAAACAGAAGTCTTGGGCTGGATGGGTTTGATCCACGTCTTCAAAAGCGAGCACGGGCAAGCCCCGGAATTGGCCGCCTTCAGGGATGTAGGCCTTGTTCACGCAAAAGGCCGCCACTTCATGGGGCGAGTCCTTTTCCAGATAGTAGTGGGCGAGTTCGGCATAGTCTTGCAGGCCGAAAATGATGACCTTGGCCACTAGTTGGGCTCCTTGTAGACATATACGGTGTACTCGTACAGACCATAGTCATTGCGCACGATGTAGTGCCGGGACAACGATTGGGCGAGAAAGTCCGTCAATTCACCGATGGGCATGTGAAACAGGTCGTCGCGCTCCCAATCCACCCGCTTGGACATGACGTTGAAGGCCATGCCGCGCCGCGTTCTGGCGAAAACGATGGTAAGCACGCGGCGCAGGTAGTCGTACATGGCGTCGAAAGAGAGTTCGCGTTTTTCGGTGAAGACGCCGTTCATGACCACGTAGTCGTAGGTGGAGAGCACTTCGGGTTCGGTCAGCACATCCAGGCAGGTGTAGGGGTTGCGGGGGTATTTACTTCTGGATAGATCGACAAAAGCCTGCGAGGCATCCAGCCCCGTGTAGTGTAGGCCCTGTACATCGTGGTCTAGCATGTACTGGTACAGATGGGATGCGCCGCAGCCGAAGTCCAGCAAGGTCTGTGGCTTACCCGAGCTGCGGACCAGGTCCAGCATCACACGGTAGCGTCTGGCGGCGTCGTCGGCATTGGGCCAGTCCACACCCTTGTGCGTGTCCCCGTGCTGCGCCAGGCAGTCTTCGTAGTGGCGGATGATGGATCGGTATGAACTGCTCATGCCAGTGTCCCTGCGTGAAGAAGTTCCTGCATGGCGTCCGGAGGATTGTGCATCAGCACGTCTACGATGGACAGGCCCGGCACGAAGGGCACGGCCCCCGTATCGTAGGCGGGCAGCGCCGGGCGCAGGAAGGCCAGTTGCAGTCCGTGCGCCTCGAAAGCGGCCCGGTCATAGAGTTCGACCCCGCCTATGGCGTTGATGTAACGCTCTGCGTGTTCCCGCTGGCAGATGTCGATGATGCGCGCCTGGGCCTTGAGCGCCTGGTTGCCGTATGCGCGCGAGCTGCCGACCAGGCGGGTCGGCATGCCCAGATGCTCGAGCAACATGATCAGGCTGTGGTGCAGGTAGTCGGCAAGGTTGTCGGCCGGGTGCTTGATGATGGCCTCCACCAGTGGATAGACGCGGGCATACTGGGATGCCCCGGCGTAGGCCTGTCTTATTGTTTTCAGGGTTTTGTCGCGCCAGTTCTCCGCGTCGCTGATGTGAATGTCGCAGATCCGCTTGTTTTGGCTGGCGTGCTGCAGGGGAATGGTCTGCATGTGGGCGGTGCCGTTGAGATTGAAGCGGTTGCGATTGATCCAGCCCCGATTGATGAAATTGACGTCGTCGTAAAGTACAAGAGTGTCTACCGCGGCCATGAGCTGAAAATACCCCAGATAAGGCAGGAAATAGGGCTGCATGATCGCCAGGGTGATTGGACGGGGCATAGGGTTAGTGCCTCAGGTACATCGGGAGTAGATGCAGTTCCACAGGCCCTCGTAGTTCTGGACCGGGTGTTTTTCTGTCATGACCAGGCCCAGCTTGCTCAACATGCTATCTAGCTCCCCATGCTTGGCCGCCTCGATCTCGATGAACACTTGCCTGCATCGGCGTAGGGATTCCGAGGCGCCGCGTAGCACGGGAACTTCATGGCCATCCACATCAATTTTCAGGTATTGGGGCTTAGGCAGTTTGAACAGTTCTATCCATTGGTCGAAGTGCACTAGCTGGATCGGGTGTTCGTGCTCGGCTACGAAAGTTTCGCCTGACACGGTGAGCTGCTTGGCGACAATCTTTTCGTGGGCGCCCAACTCCATTTTGCGGGTGTAGAGCGTACCCGCCTCGAAATGGTCGGATGCGGCCACATTGAAGGGGGCGATGCGGGTATTGGGGCCCCGGTTCAGATAGGCATTCCACGATAGCAGGAAGTAATTGGCTGGGTCGGGCTCGATGGCAACGACCTGCAGGCCGCGCCTGGCGGCGTAGAGGGCAAAGATGCCGTTGCTGGCGCCGAGATCGTAGTAGGTGGACGAGTTGGGTATCCGGTCAATCCAGTCCAGTAGTTCCGGTTCGATGTATTCTAGTCCGGCGGCCATCCACAGCAGGCGCTTGCTCGGGGCCAGCCAGCGCAAGGGCAGGCCCCGCACGGTCGACTCGTAAACGTACGGGTCCAGGTCGAATGCCATGGCTCGCCGCAGCGTTTCGGTAGGGACCAGATCTTCAACGGGGATGCGTTTCCAGGCTGCCACCGGATGCCTCTGCTGGTTGATTGAGTCGGTTGGTCTAGATGCTGGTCAGCTCTAGCGGCCTGCGGCAGCAATGATGTTGATGGCCCGTTGCACATCCGCTGTCGCCAACTGGGGATAGATGGGCAGGCAGATTACCTGATCCGCCAGTCGCCTGGCGATGGGGAGCCTTTGAGCCTTGGCAGACGGCAAGTGCCGATACATGGGGAAGTCGGATATCAGAGGGAAGAAATAGCGTCGGCCGTGAATGCCTTGGTCGGCCAGGAGTTGGAACAGTGCATCGCGGGAAATAGGGTAGTCGGGACCGACCAGGATGGGAAAGTAGGCGTAATTTTGCGTGCCTTCAGGCGGCGCGGGGCAAAGAATGCCGCGTAGGCTGTTCAGTCCTTTGCGATAGGCAAGATCGATGCGTTCTCGGGCGGTGAGACTATCATTTAGGTGCTTGAGGTTGAGCAAGCCGAAGGCTGCCTGCAATTCATTGAGTTTCCCATTGATTCCCGTAGCGACCACGGTCGTTTCGTCGACAAATCCAAAGTTTTTCAAATGATCAATGTGCCTTTTTGTTTTTGCATCGTGGCAGATTATGGCGCCACCTTCGAGTGTATTAAAAACCTTGGTGGCATGAAAACTCAGCACGCTCAAGTCGCCATGGCGGAGGATGCTGTTGCCTTTTGAGTCTCGCACGCCAAAGGCGTGTGCTGCATCGTATATGACGCGAAGGTTGTAGCGGTCGGCTAGCATCTCGATGCGTTCAACATCGCAAGGTCGGCCATAGCAGTGCACGGGCATGATGGCTGTAGTATTGGGGGTAATTGCAGCTTCTATAGCGTCGGGGGATAGATTGAAGCTGTCCGAGGCGACATCGACAAATACTGGAGACAAGCCATTCCACAACAGCGAATGAGCGGTTGCAACGAAGGAATAGGGTGTCGTGATTACTTCTCCCGTTATACGCAATGCTTGCAAAGCAGTGACCAGGGCGATGGTGCCATTGGCGAACAATGAAAGATGTTCAATGCCTAGGTAAATGCACAGTTGCCTTTCCAATTCCTCATGGAACGGTCCGTTGTTCGTTAAACGCTTTTCTTTCCAAATGGCTTCGAGGTAGGGAATAAATTCCTCGAGTGGTGGAAGGTTCGGCTGGGTAACGAAAATCTGCTTGTTTTCATCATCCATGCTGGATCCTTATGACCTTGATATTTTGGTAGCCAAAGCTGTTATTGGTATTTAGGAAAGGTTTGTGACCGCACTTCAGCCAATTTGAGGCAGTGTGCGGAGGGGGTTTGTTGTATGGCCTATTGTGAGCCTGAATTGGTCATAAGGACGCGTTTCGATTGTTGAGCGTCTCCGATACTTTAGTCGATCAACCCTCTATGCGCACTACGCGGTTCTTGCCAGTCTGCTTGGCCTCGTACATCGCTTCATCCGCCCGCTTGATCACGCTGGCATGGGTGTCATCCGGGTGCATTTGCGTGACGCCGGCGCTGAAGGTAATCAGCACCTTGTCGTTGTCGTGCATGAAAAACTTGCGGGTGAGTTCGCGCTGCAGGCGGGTGAGGGCGGTCACGGCGTCTTCGAGCGGGGTTTCCGGCAGCAGGATGATGAACTCCTCACCGCCATAACGAGCAACGGTGTCTTGTGGGCGCAGGGTCTCCCGGCAGACGGTGGCGAGGTGAACCAGCGCCTTGTCGCCGGTGTCGTGGCCCATGGTGTCGTTGAGCTTTTTGAAGTTGTCGATGTCGAGCAGTCCGACGCAAAGGACGGTGTCGTGGCGCTGGGCGCGGGAGACTTCCTTGTTGAATACGTCTTCGAGGCCGCGGCGGTTGAGAACGCCGGTGAGCTGGTCGTGGCGGACGAGGTCACTGGTGGCTTCGAGTTCGCGCTCCAGCTCGGCAATGCGGTTTTCGGCTTCGCTGACTTTTTGTTGCGTGGCGCGCAGTTCGTCGCGGGAGCGCAGGGCGTTTTGCTGGATGGTGCGGGTTTCCTGCATGACTTCGCCGAGGACATCTTCGAGTTCGGCGATGTCGTTGGCGGCGGTGATTTTCTCGGCGCAGGCTTCGATTTTGTCGTGGTAGTCGGAGGTAGCGTCGGCAAAGTCGGCCAGTTGGTCGACAAAGCCGGCGAGCATGGACTTGATGGCTTGCTTGGCGTCGTTGAGGCTGGCTTTGAGCTGGCTTTGTTTGAACAGCACTTCCTTGAGGCGGCGTTCGGCATCGTCGATGGCGCGCTGCGACAGCGGTTTGGTGATGATGTCGCGGACGACTTCGATCTGGCCGTGCAGCCAGCGGTCATCGAGCACCAGTTCGGTGACGTTTTCAACGAGCAGGCGCAGCAGTCCGAGCAGGCTGCGGCGCAGTTCGGCCTGATCTTCGGCCAGTAACTCCAGCTTGAAGGCGAAGCGCTTGAGGCGGGTGAGGAATTCCTGTAGCTGCGTTTCGCTGCCGGCCTTGCGGATATCTTCGGCGAGCAGTTTGGCATCGCTGGCGAGTTGCGGGCTTTCTACCAGTTGCGTGGCGATGGCTGCTTCAAGCGTATAGGCGAGCAATTCGCGGAGCTCAGGCAGCAATCGGCTCTCTGCTGCGGTCGACGCGGAATTTGTGCCAATTTCGGGGGCGGTTGGTGCTAGCGGCTCGGTGGCCGGGGGTGGGCTGCTGTCGCTCTCCTTGCCTTGCCCCCAGGCGCGCAGCAGGTTTTGCAGGCGGGTGAAGAGGAGTTCAGGGTTGGCGCTGCTGCTGAGTACGTGCTCCAGTGACTCGCGCTTGCGGGCGGCGGTAAGGCCGACGTGCTTGGCTTCCCATTGCCGGAGCAGGTCGCTGATTAGCTCTGCCCAGGTGAGCTTCTGCGCCTCGGCGAGGTTGCCGACAAAGCTGGTGAGCTGGTTTTTGTACTCCTCCCAGTTGCCGGCTTTTACCGCTTCGTCCAGGCTGCGCGCAAGACGAAGCTGGTCAGGCGAGATTTTGGGGAGGGCGGCGGCGAGGGATCGCAGCTGTTTCTCAGGAAACGGGCCATCACCCCCCTTGATGCCGGCAATCTCGTTGTAGAGTGTCAGGTAGTTGTCGGGCGTCGGCGCGACGCGGCGCGTGGCGAGTTGCTTCAGCGTCTCGCGGGCGATTTCGAAAGGATTCGTTAGCGTGCTCATGTTTATTGTGTACGGTTCAGGCTATAATCCGGCCCCGCTGTTGTGCCCCCGTAGCATGAAGGTCGTGCAGTTGACTTGTAATCATCAGGCGTTGGTTCGATTCCGACCGGGGGCACCAGCAGTTCATTTTGGCATGCTGCCGTAACCAAGGCGGCCCGACAATGCCTTGGCGGTTTCGCGCATGGCCTTCGCGGCGGCGCTGTCCCAGTCGACATTGAAATCGCCCATCGCTCCCAGAGACGTTAGTGCGGCTACCATATTGCCGGTGTGATCGAACACCGGAGCGCTAAAGCCGTTGATGCCGGGCGTCAGGCTGCCCGTGGTTCGGGCCAGTCCGTGCGTGCGGGCTTCGGTCAGCGTCTTTTCATATTGCCGGCGCAGGGTGGTGATGGCGACTTTCTGCTCTTCAGCCGCGGCTTTCAGTTCCTGATCCAGTAGTTGCTTGAGATAGGGCGAACGGAAGAAAGCCGCAAACGCGCGCCCGGTTGCCGAGCGGTAAAGGGAGAGCACCGTCCCGGCGCGCAGGGTAATGGTGACGGGGCCGCCGGCATCGACGATGCGCACAATGGTGGCGCCGTGATTCCCCCACACGGCCAGGGCTACGGTTTCGTCAATCTCTTCGCACAGTGATTCGAGGAACGGGCCGGACAGCCGAACGGGGTCGAGGCGACCGAGGCCAGAAAGGCCCAGATCAAGTGCGTAGGCGCCGAGGTCGTAACGGCCGGTGGCGGGGTCTTGTTCGACGATGCCGATCCGCATGAAGCTGACCATATAACGATGGGCCTTGGCAGCGGGCATGCCGGCCCCCTTGGCAATGTCGCGCAACATCATGGGCCGGTTGTTGGCGGCAATCACCCGCAACAGGCTGAAGCCGACCTCGACAGACTGTATACCCTGACGGTCGTTGGCAACTTTGGTAATCATCGACGTGGCCTTGTACGAAAAGCACTATTCTATGCATCTATCTGCCTTGTGCGTGCGGGGAATATAATTTCCCGACGACAACACAGGGAGGAGATATGCGCGCAGTTCTGGTGGCGAACCCCAAAGGTGGGGCAGGAAAAACAACGCTGGCGACGAACCTGTCCGGCTATTTTGCGAATCAGGGCAAGAAGACGACGCTCTGCGATCTGGATCGGCAGCAGTCCGCGTTGCGCTGGATGGCGTTTCGCGATCCGGCGCTGCCGCCGGTGACGGGCTATTTTGCTGGCAACCAGATTTCTCTGAACCTGCCGCGCGAAGCCGATTGGGTGGTCGTCGATGCGCCGGCTGGCCTGCAAGGATACAAGTTGTCGGATTATCTCCGCAGCGTGGACAAGGTTGTGATCCCGCTGGTGCCCTCCATCTTTGATATGGCAGCGACCGAAGACTTCCTCAATTCGATCCGTAACGATATCCGTGGCAAGCGTACCAAAGTAGGTATTGTTGCCATGCGCGTTGACCCGCGGACGAAAGCGGCCAGCATGCTTGAGGAGTTCCTGACGCATTTCGATATTCCTATCGTTGCTTATCTGCGCAATACACAGAACTACGTGAACGTCGCGGCAGCGGGTGCCACGGTCTTCGACCCGCCGCGTGCGCGCCATCGCCGGGATGTCGAGCAGTGGTCGGGTCTGGTGAAGTGGATAGAGAGTTAATTTATTTTCCCAAAGTTGTTGACCGAAACCCGATACCTCTGCATAATTCGGCCTCTCTGACGGACGCGGGGTGGAGCAGTTGGCAGCTCGTCGGGCTCATAACCCGAAGGTCGCAGGTTCAAGTCCTGCCCCCGCAACCAGCAAGCTGAAACGCTTGGTTAATCCAAGCGTTTTTGTTTGAGGGTCTGAAAAGGGTGTTGGGTGTTTCGATGAAAAATAATTTCCCGAAACACTTGACTGTAGTGAGGAGTTGATTCATAATCTCGCTTCTCTGCTGCTGACGAAGGAAACGACGGCGCGGTGGAAAAAAGTAGTGCTGATCTTTAACAAATTGGACAACCGATAAGTGTGGGTGTCTTGATGCGAAAGCAACTTCGGTTG
>JAYRYB010000007.1:0-128819 GCA_041917165.1 Azonexus sp. | reverse complement strand
ACCGCCCCGGCCACGACCGCCGTTACGCCATCGACGCCAGCAAACTCGAACGCGAACTCGGCTGGAAGCCGGCCGAAACCTTCGAGACCGGTATCCGGAAGACCGTGCAGTGGTATCTCGACAATCAACCTTGGGTGCAGAACGTTACCAGCGGCGGGTATAAGCAGTGGATTGGCAAACATTATGGAGCAACGCGATGAACCGCAAAGGAATAATTCTTGCCGGAGGCTCCGGAACGCGTTTGTACCCGGCAACTCTTGCAGTATCCAAGCAGTTGCTATCGGTCTACGACAAACCGATGATTTATTACCCGCTCAGCACCTTGATGCTGGCGGGTATTAGAGAAATATTAATTATCTCGACTCCTCAAGATACGCCTCGTTTTGAACAGCTACTCGGTGATGGCAGTCAGTGGGGTATTAGTCTGGAATATGCGGTGCAGCCAACTCCCGATGGGCTTGCTCAAGCTTTTGTTATTGGTGCTGACTTCATAGGTCGTAATCCGTCAGCGCTGATTTTGGGGGATAACATATTCTACGGAGACCATTTCCGGTTCATGCTTGAACGGGCGTGCAGGGAGCCAAGCGGTGCTACGGTTTTTGCGTACCTAGTATCGGATCCGGAGCGCTATGGGGTTGTCGAGTTTGACCGCACAATGCAAGCACTCTCAATTGAAGAGAAGCCAACACAGCCAAAATCTCGCTATGCCGTAACGGGACTGTATTTCTACGATGCTGATGTCGTGGACATTGCCCGAAATATTCAACCCAGTGCGCGGGGGGAGTTGGAAATTACCGATGTCAACCGTGTATACCTCGAAGGCAAAAAGCTGAAAGTGGAGATTTTGGGTCGTGGGTATGCATGGCTTGATACTGGTACGCATGACTCACTGTTGGATGCAGGGCAATTTATTGCCACAATAGAAAAACGACAAGGTCTTAAGGTCGCTTGCCCCGAAGAAATTGCATGGCGTTTTCGGTGGATTGATGACCACGCTCTTGTTGGTGTCGCTCATTCTTACGCCAAGACGGGATACGGTCGTTACCTGCTCTCCTTGCTTCAAGAGTAGGTGCGTCGATGAAAGTGATGCCGACTAGACTTCCAGAAATACTGGTGATAGAGCCTAAAGTGTTTGTTGACGAGCGAGGGTGTTTTTTTGAAAGCTTCAACCAGAAGGCCTTTGACGAGGCGGTAGGTTATCCGGTGGTTTTCGTTCAGGATAATCATTCGGTAAGCACAATGAATGTCTTGCGTGGACTTCACTGTCAGCTTGAACCGAGAATGCAAGGAAAACTGGTGCGGGTTATTCGGGGAGAAGTGTTTGATGTTGCGGTTGATATCCGTCCGGGCTCGCCAACTTATGGGCATTGGGTTGGAACGTACCTGAGTGCCGAAAACAGGAAGCAGATGTGGGTACCACCGGGTTTTGCACACGGTTTCATGACGGTCAGTTCATCTGCAGAGTGCCTGTATAAAGTCACCGACTATTACAGTCCCGAGCATGAGCGAAGCATTGCTTGGAACGATCCAGCACTGGCCATTGATTGGCCGAACCCCGGTTTGGCGGTTCTTTCGGCGAAAGATCGGGGCGCGCCATGTTTGACATCTAGCCGATTGCAGTGAGAACGGCATCCCTTTTAGACTAAAATGTTGCCCCGTTGCTTGTGCCGGTGGGGTGTATGTATTGTTGCGCCGCTAGTTGCGTGAGTGTGAACTGCGTCCAGTCTTATGAGGAAATGCTGAAATGACCAAGAGAGTTGCCCTAATTACCGGCGTGACAGGGCAGGATGGTGCCTACCTTGCCGAGTTTTTGCTCGGAAAGGGTTACGAAGTACATGGTATCAAGCGTCGCACGTCACTATTCAACACAGATAGAATTGATCATCTTTTTCAGGATCCCCATGTTTCTGATGGATGTTTTGTATTGCATCATGGTGACATGACGGACTCCAGCAGTCTGCTGCGAATCATCCAGCAAGTGCAGCCTGATGAAATCTACAATTTGGCGGCACAGTCGCACGTAGCAGTGAGCTTTGAAGAGCCGGAATACACGGCAAATTCAGATGCTCTGGGTGCGTTGCGGCTACTCGAAGCAATCCGTATCTTGGGTCTGGAGAAAAAGACCCGCTTCTACCAAGCATCTACTTCCGAGCTCTATGGTTTGGTGCAGGAGATTCCTCAAAAGGAAACGACACCATTTTACCCACGTAGCCCCTATGCGGTCGCCAAGCTTTATGCGTATTGGATAACTGTTAATTATCGTGAGGCTTATGGAATCTATGCCTGTAATGGAATTTTGTTTAATCACGAGTCTCCGATCCGGGGAGAAACCTTCGTAACCAGAAAAATCACGCGTGGCTTGGCGAGGATCAAGTTGGGGATGCAAGACTGTCTTTATCTTGGCAATTTGGATGCGAAGCGCGATTGGGGTCATGCCAAGGATTACGTTGAAATGCAATGGCTGATGCTCCAGCAGGATTCACCGGACGATTTCGTAATTGCTACTGGCCAGCAGTATAGTGTTCGGGAGTTTATCGATGCAGCAGCCAGTCAACTCGGGATGAGCATTCGCTGGGAAGGTAATGGTCTGGAAGAAAAAGGCTTCGATGCTTCTGGCCAGTGTGTTGTCGCGGTTGATCCGCGCTACTTCCGTCCTACGGAGGTAGAAACGTTGTTGGGTGACGCAAGTAAAGCACGTCGAAAACTTGGATGGTCTCCCCAAATTTCCTTCGGTGAGCTGGTCCAGGAAATGGTTGAGTCGGATCTGAAACAAGCGCAATTCGATCAGCAGGTACAGTCGCATGGTCACAAAGCCTTACGTAGATAACCATGAAGGGGCGAGTATTACTGACTGGTGGCCAAGGGATGGTCGGCCGAAATATTCAAGAGCATAAAAAGGCGTGTGATTGGGAGATTCACGCACCGACCAGATCAGATCTCGATCTGACGGATTTTGGTGCAACGCTGGATTATGTGCGGCAGCTTCAGCCCGACTTCATCATCCATGCCGCTGGCCGTGTAGGGGGTATCCAGGCAAACCTCGCGTCGCCGGTAGATTTTCTAGTGGTTAATCTGGATTTGGGCCGCAATATTATTTTGGCGGCCCGTGAAGCCGGGGTGCATCGATTGCTGAATCTGGGGAGCTCATGCATGTATCCTCGGAATGCACAAAATCCTTTGCGAGAGAGTGCAATTCTTTCTGGAGAGCTTGAGCCGACCAACGAAGGCTATGCGCTTGCCAAGATTGTGGCAGCCAGGTTGTGTCAGTACATTCGACACGAGCAGCCGGGGTTTTTGTATAAAACAATGATCCCGTGCAATCTGTATGGCCGATACGACAAGTTTTCCCCGGAACATTCGCACATGATTCCGGCGGTCATTCACAAGCTTCACAGAGCATCTGTCGATGGCTCCGCGGAGGTTGATATCTGGGGTGATGGGCTGGCGCGGCGTGAGTTCATGTATGCCGGCGATTTCGCCGACGCAGTCATGCATGCCATAGAGAATTTTGATGCGATGCCTGATCTGCTCAACATCGGCCTTGGGCGTGATTACACGATCAACGAATACTACGAGGAAGTGGCAGCAGCAATTGGCTGGTGCGGACGTTTCCATCACGACCTAACCAAGCCTGTCGGGATGAAACAAAAACTGGTTTCCATCGAACGTCAGGTTGAATGGGGATGGAATGCTGGTACAAGCCTTCGGGATGGAATTCGTAAGACCTACGACTATTACAGGATGGAATATCTCAAATGAGTTCAAATGGTTACCCCTTGGCGTCCTCGTCGTGGAACGACGAGGAAATCCAGGCGATGCACAGCGTCATCGATTCGGGAATGTTTACCATGGGTAAGCATGTTGCCGAATTTGAACAGCGCTTTGCCGAATACATGGGGAGTCGGTATTGTGTGATGTGTAATTCCGGCTCTTCTGCAAACCTGCTCATGGTAGCTGCGCTACGATATCGAAAAGAAGGTGCTTTGTTGCCGGGGGATGAGGTGATTGTTCCGGCGGTGTCTTGGAGTACGACGTATTATCCCTTGTATCAATATGGTCTCAAGCTGTGCTTTGTAGATATAGATTCACATACGCTCAATTTTGATCTGGCAACACTTGAATCGGCCATCACGGATAAAACCCGCGCTATCTTTGCTGTAAACCTGCTTGGTAATCCAAATGACTTTGCCCGACTCCGACAGATTATTGGTGGGCGCCAGATCATTCTCTTGGAAGACAACTGTGAGTCCATGGGAGCAACTTTCGAGGGTAAGCAGGCCGGTACGTTTGGACTGATGGGGAGTTACAGCTCTTTTTTTAGTCATCATATATCGACGATGGAAGGTGGCATGGTCGTTACTGATGACGAAGAGCTTTATCACATCATGCTTTCCTTGCGCGCCCACGGCTGGACCCGCAATCTTCCGGAAACGAATCGTGTTTGCGGCACCAAGAGCAGTAATGCATTCGAAGAGTCTTTTAGATTCGTTTTGCCAGGGTACAACTTGCGGCCGCTCGAATTGTCGGGGGCAATAGGCCTTTCGCAGATACGAAAATTACCCGAACTGGTTCGCATACGTCGGGAAAATGCCGAACGGTTTGTCGAACTTGTGAAAGCGTTTCCCTGGTTAAGAGTTCAGAGGGAAACCGGGCAAAGCAGCTGGTTCGGTTTTAGCTTGGTTGTCGAGGCGGGGGCTCCGGTAAGTCGCTCGAAGCTGCTGGCAACATTGACTCAACAGCAGATAGATGTTCGTCCCATTGTCGCAGGCAACTTTGCCAAGAATGAGGTGCTCAAGTGGTTTGATTACAGCATCGTCGGTGAGCTGAAGAATGCGAATGATATCGATGCAAACGGCTTTTTCATTGGCAATCATCATTATGCGTTGAGCGACGAACTCTATACGCTTAGAGAGGCGCTTCGTCTTGTAGAGAAACTTGGAGAGGCATCATGAAGGCCGTTATTCTGGCAGGAGGGCTGGGAACGCGCATTTCGGAGGAAACGCACCTCAAGCCTAAGCCCATGGTCGAGATCGGCGGCAGGCCCATTCTCTGGCACATCATGAAAGTCTATTCAGCACACCGGGTTAACGACTTCGTTATCTGCTGCGGTTACAAGGGCTATGTGATCAAGGAGTACTTTGCCAACTACTTTCTCCATATGTCCGACGTGACCTTTGATATGAGCAACAACCAGATGGAGGTCCATCAGCGCAAAGCGGAACCTTGGCGGGTTACTTTAGTGGATACCGGTGACGATACCTTGACCGGCGGGCGCTTGAAACGCGTTTCCGAATACATCGAGCACGAAGAGTCATTTTGTTTCACGTATGGTGACGGCGTCAGCGACGTCGATATTGCAGCAACCATCGCGTTCCATCGGGAACACGGAAAAATGGCTACGGTTACCGCAGTGCAGCCTCCAGGTCGCTATGGTGCGCTTGAACGCTCAGGCTCCAGCGTCACGGGGTTTACCGAAAAGCCGCGAGGTGATGGCGCGCTTATCAATGGCGGCTTTTTCGTGCTTTCGCCCAAGGTTCTCAAACTGATCGATGGTGACCAGTCGAGCTGGGAGGGAGCGCCCTTGACCGAACTGGCAAAAATGGGTGAGATGATGGCCTATGAGCACAGCGGATTCTGGCAGCCGATGGATACGCTACGCGAAAAAAATATGCTTGAAGAGCTTTGGGCATCCGGCAAGGCTCCTTGGAAAGTTTGGCAATGAGCTTCCCGGCGCTGGGGGGCAAGGCGTTCTGGCAGGGCAGGCGAGTCCTGTTGACTGGCCATACTGGTTTCAAAGGGGCATGGCTGGCGCTTTGGCTCCACCGTCTTGGGGCAAGAGTAACCGGCGTCAGCCTGCCGCCTGCCACCAAGCCGAATCTTCATTCGCTGGCTCGAATCGACGCTCTTTGCGATAGTCGCTATTGCGATATCAGGGATGCAGCAAGCTTGTCGGAATGCATTCAGTCTACCTCCCCCGAAGTCGTCTTTCACTTGGCGGCACAGCCGCTTGTACGGGCAAGCTATCGGGAGCCGGTCAATACGTTTGCGACAAACGTGATGGGGACAGCCCATCTTCTCGATGCGCTCCGTGGGATGGAAAGCTTGCGCGTGGCGGTAATGATCACGACCGACAAGGTCTACCGCAACAACGAATGGCCGTGGCCTTACCGCGAAGATGATGTATTGGGCGGACACGACCCCTACAGCGCCAGCAAGGCCGCCAGCGAGATCGTCATTGCCAGTTATCGTGATGCATTTCTAGCTGATCGTGGGGTTGCCATCGCCAGTGCTCGTGCCGGGAATGTTATTGGAGGGGGCGATTGGTCGGAGGATCGTCTGATCCCGGATGCTGTCCGAGCATGGCAATCGGCGAGCCCGCTGGAAATTCGTCGGCCCCAGGCGATCCGCCCCTGGCAACATGTTCTCGAACCGCTATACGGCTATTTGTCCTTGGCCGAACAGCTCTGGTCGCAGCCGAATTTGGCTGGCCCCTATAATTTTGGTCCGAAAACCAGTTCTGCTGCATCCGTTCGTGAGGTGGTGGAGATTGCGAGATCGACCTATGGCAGCGGTGAAGTACATTACGGTGACGGAAGCCAAGGGCCACATGAAGCGGGCTGGCTTGCGCTTGAAATAGCCAAGTCGCGTATCAACCTTGCCGTCGAACCGCGCTGGTCGCTGGAAGACTCGGTCAGGAGAACGATGGAATGGTATCGTGCACAGCACCAAGGGGCCGATGCTCGAGCGCTATGTGAATGTGAAATTTCGGAATACGAGGCTATCGAGTGAGTCGATTCTCTATAACCGAACTGCCTCTTGATGGGCTCCGATGCATTGAGCGACAGCGCCTGGGAGATAACCGGGGGTTTCTGGCGCGACTGTTCTGTGCTGAAGAGTTGTTTCCAGTAGGTTGGACGCGGCCGATTGCCCAGATCAACCATACCCTGACTGCCCGGCGCGGTACCGTACGCGGTATGCATTTCCAGTTGCCACCTCATGCTGAAATGAAACTGGTCAGTTGTATTCGGGGTGAGATCTGGGACGTTGCGGTTGATCTGCGGGCTGGTTCAAGCACTTTTTTGCATTGGCATGCCGAATGTTTGTCAGACGAAAACGGCCGGGCAATGCTAATTCCTGAAGGGTTCGCTCACGGATTTCAGTCTTTGAGTGATGAAGCAGAGCTGATTTATTGTCACTCTGCCGCTTATGTTAGCCAAGCCGAGGCTGGTCTGAACCCGCTCGATCCGGCGCTGCAAATCTCTTGGCCGTTGGCCGTTGGTGAACTGTCCTTAAGGGACTCTCAGCACCCAAAGCTGGTAAATACATTTACAGGTATCGTTTTATGAAGTGCCGCCATTGCGAAAGTCCGTTACAACATACATTTTTGGACTTGGGGTTTGCCCCCCCATCGAATGCCTATCTTTTTCCCGGCGACCTGAGCAAACCGGAGAAGTATTTTCCTCTCAAAATTCAAGTTTGCGACCATTGTTGGTTGGTTCAGACCGAAGATTATGCTCAGGCCGACGAGTTGTTCAATGCGGACTACGCCTATTTCTCGAGTACGTCCTCCAGTTGGCTTGCACACGCCGAAGCGTATGCCAAGGCAATGATCAGTGACCTCAGCCTCGATGCGAACAGCTTGGTAATTGAGGTTGCATCAAATGATGGGTATCTGCTCAGGAATTTCGTGTCGAGGGGGATTCCTTGCTTGGGTATTGAACCAACGGCAAGTACCGCCGATGCTGCGGAAAAGTTGGGAATACCGGTTTTGCGAGAGTTTTTTGGTGAGCAATTGGGCAAACGTCTGGTTGCCGAAGGCAGGCGCGCAGATCTGGTAACCGGCAACAATGTTATTGCCCATGTTCCCGATATCAACGATTTTACGCGCGGCCTGAAGGAGGTATTAAAACCTGATGGTACGATTACGCTTGAGTTTCCCCATTTGATGCGCCTGATCGAGCATAAGCAGTTTGATACGGTTTACCACGAGCATTTCTCATATCTTTCTCTGCATACTGTCGAGCGTATTTTCAGGATGTCAGGATTGAGGATATGGAATGTGGAAGAACTCCCTACGCATGGTGGAAGTTTGCGTATTTTTGGCTGTCATTTTGATGATCCCCGACCGACAGAAGGCACCGTTGGCAAACTTGTTACGGAAGAAAAGCAGAGAGGATTACAAAATCTCACAACCTACCAAAATTTTCAGTCCGAGGCTGACAGGGTAAAAGACGATCTATTGGTTTTTCTTGTCGTGCAGAAACGCGCGGGAAAAAGCGTCGCAGCCTATGGTGCCGCTGCCAAAGGCAATACCTTGTTGAACTACGCAGGTGTAAAACCGGACTTGCTCGCCTTCGTATGCGATGCTGCGGAAGCTAAGCAAGGAAAATATATGCCCGGTAGTCATATTCCTATATTGCATCCTTCGGCACTATCGGAGCGGCAGCCGGATTATATTCTGATACTTCCCTGGAATATTGCTGATGAGGTTATCAGAACGCATGATTATGTCCGTCAGTGGGGTGGTCAGTTCCTTATAGCAGTTCCACAACTCCAGGTTTTCTGACATGACCATATTGATAGCCCCTGCCGCGCATGTTTCTCCGATGGCTGATATTGAGGATTCCAAGCGAGGTAGTCGTATTTCAGTGGGTGACAATTCAGTGATTGATAGTTTTGTAAAAATAAAACCGGCGGGGGGAATTGGTGATTTGATCATTGGATATAATACGACCATAAATTCCGGTTGTGTTTTATATACTGGCAATGGAATTATCATTGGAAATAATGTGGCCGTGGCTGCAAATTGTGTGTTTGCACCCGTCAACCATCAATTCAAGGATCGTTCACTTCTCATCAGCAAGCAGGGTTTTATGCCTAGCAAGGGTGGAATTGTTATTGAGGATGATGTTTGGATCGGCGCAGGAGTGGTATTACTCGATGGCGCTATTTTGCGCCGTGGTTGTGTTATTGGCGCGCTTTCCTTGGTTCGAGGCGAGGTTCCCGCGTACAGTATTCAGGCGGGAAACCCGTTGAATTTTTTGGGTTGGCGGGAATGAATTTCACGGTATTTGGTGCTGGGGGGTTCGTCGGAAGTGGACTGGTTACCTATTTGCGGGGCCAAGGGCACGACGTGTTGGCTATATCACGTCGGGATGTACCACCGTTGCAGGCAAATTTGGGACATGTTATTTATGCTATTGGTTTGACAGGGGATTTTAGAACAAGGCCGTACGACACGGTAGACGCACATGTTTGCATCCTGTCTCATCTGCTGAAAAATACCCATTTCGAGTCTTGGTTGTATCTTTCAAGTACTCGCGTATATGCTGGATTAGCTCCACATGAGACTGCCAGAGAGGATGGTCCGATTCGTATTATCCAAGATTCTGACAGCCTCTACGACATCAGCAAGTTGATGGGGGAGGCTCTGTGCCTTTCGCATCCATCACAGAAAGCAAGGGTAGTGCGTTTATCAAACGTCTATGGACGTGGGCAGAGTCGTCATACCTTTTTATCCGCGGTTATTGAGGAAATACGTCTGACAAACCGCGTGGAAATTCGTGAGGCGCCAGAGTCCGCCAAGGATTACGTAGCTTTGGAAGATGTTTTGCCCTTAATTGCGGGCATTGCTATGTATGGTCGGAGGCGAGTTTACAATCTGGCAAGTGGCATCGCAACCAGTCATTTCGAAATTGCTCAGAAATTGACAGAAATTACTGGTTTTCCGGTTTCTTTTGCACCCAACGTGCCAACTAGAAAGTTTCCGGAAATTGATATATCGAATCTTGTTTCTGAGTTTTCATTTAAACCCAGAAAATTGCTTGAAGATATGGTTAACCTGCTTTGATTATGGTTTATTAATAAGGTTGAGAAAATATTATGGAAAAAGAATTAAATTCAGATCTCGTTGCTGAATTTGAAATTGAAAAGTCAATAAAGATTTCATCATATTCAAATGATGAGGCTTGGAAATCAATTTCTGCACAATGGTTGCAGCGTGCGTTCGAGCAACGCTACATGTATAACTTTTCAAGTCTTGGGCGGCCAATTATTCAAACGCCAATTGACATGGTTGCGATGCAGGAAATTATTTGGCAGGTCAAGCCTGACCTCATCATTGAAACGGGGATCGCGCATGGCGGTTCGCTGATATTCAGTGCATCGATTCTTGCTTTGCTGGATATGTGCGAGGCCATCGAGTCTGGCTCTACCATTAATCCCAAGATTTCTGGACGCAAGGTTCTTGGTGTCGACATCGATATTCGTTCACATAATCGTGCTGCTATTGAGGCGCATCCGATGGCTTCGCGTATCCAGATGATTCAGGGTTCCAGTATTGCGTCGGAGACCATCGACCAAGTGAAAGAGATAGCCAAGGATTACAAACGGATTCTTGTCTGCCTTGACTCAAACCACACTCATGACCACGTTCTATCTGAGCTCCAGGCCTATGCTTCTCTAGCTAGTATTGGAAGTTACTGCGTGGTATTTGACACTATTGTCGAAGATATGCCATCCGACTTGTTTCCTGACCGTCCTTGGGCACCGGGAAATAATCCAAAGACGGCGGTTTGGGAGTATCTCAGGAGTCATCCCGAATTTGAAATTGATCAGACTATCCAGAACAAGCTTCTAATTACCGTGGCGCCCGATGGATATTTGAAAAGGATTGGATAAGTAGAGGATTTCCAGAGAGATTTGATTCGTTGTCTATTAAGAGAGATGTAGTTGCGAACTATGCTGGCCAGGGTTGGTCTGCCCTGATGAGTATTGCATTTGTGCCTCTCTATATCCGTTACGTGGGTATGGAGGCATACGGGCTTGTCGGACTTTTCGCTGTTATTCAGGTTTGGCTTGGACTTCTTGATGTGGGAATGTCCCCGGCACTGAATCGCGAAATGGCGCGCTACATTGCCGGAGCCAAAGAGATTGCCAGTACAAGAAACCTGCTACGCACTCTGGAAGTAATCGCTATTTCAATCGGCTTGGCCGTGGTTATGTGTGTCTGTTTGTCTGCCAACTGGGTGGTGACGGAGTGGGTCAAGCTGGATAGTCTTTCCGTTGATGACGCACGAAATGCGGTCATGATAATGAGCGGTGCAATTGGTGCTCGTTGGGTGGCGGGCCTGTATCGTGCTGCATTGACGGGATTGCAACGGCAGGTTTCACTCAATGGATTGGTTATTGTTGCCTCTACCGTCAAAGGGATTGGCGTTCTCGGCGTGCTTGAGTGGATATCACCCAGTGTTGTGAGTTTTTTCTTTTTCCAGGCAGTCGTATCTGTCATTGAAATGATTGCGCTGGCCTGGATGACCCATTCGTATTTGCCAGCTTCCTCACGTCCGATTCGGTTTCAAATGGAAGAGTTGGGAGCGGTCTGGCGTTTCGCGCTGGGCGTAACGGCAATTTCATTTCTTGCATTGTTGCTAACCCAGATAGATAAGGTATTGCTCTCATCGCTCCTGCCCCTGAAGGAGTTTGGCTATTACACGTTGGCAACCTCGGTAGCCGGCGTTTTGGCAATGATTACCGGACCATTGCCAACCGTCTATTTTCCAAAATTTTCAGAATTGGTTGCAAAAAGGGACGAACCGACACTCGCACGGGTATTTCATCAGGGATCGCAACTTGTATGCCTTACATTGCTACCGGCTGCAGCCTTCCTCGCATTTTTCTCCTATCAATTGATGTTTCTTTGGGTTGGCGATTCCGGAATAGCGGAAACCACGTCACCGATCGTCTCACTCATGGCATTGGGAACATTGCTCAATGGGTTGATGGTAATGCCTTATTACACTCAATTGGCATATGGGCAGACACGCTTGGTTATTGTGGCCAACAGCATTGCAGTGGCCATCCTTGTACCTGCAATTTTGATCGTTGTCCCTCATTGGGGGGGGGTTGGTGCTGCCTCCTGCTGGCTCGTATTAAATTTTTGCTACCTTACCTTGCTATCGAAATTCGTTTTCAAAAATATAATGACCAAGGAATTGAAATCATGGTGTCTCAATGATGTGATTTTTCCCAGCTTGGCTGTTCTGGTAACCGCGGCTTGCATGAAAATACTCTACTTGATGCTTCCAGAATTACCGCGCTATCTGGTCCTTTTGGTACTTCTAGTTTCCATGCTTGTAATTTTCGTGGCTTCGCTGGGTTCAACGTCACTTGGTCGTTCTTTGGCGGGAAGTTACTTGAAGATTCCTGAAAGGGCAAAATGAGCGACATTGAAGTTTTCATCGGAATGCCAGTTTTCAATGGTGCAGCGACGATAGCCAGATCTTTGGATTCGTTGATTCAACAGGACTTTAAAAACTGGAAACTACTCGTTTCAGACAATTGCTCCCAGGATGGAACGTTGGATGTTGTCGAACAATACTCTCGGCGTGATCCTCGTATTAGCTATTGCCGGCAAACGTCAAATATTGGAGCCCAGCCAAATTTTATTTATTTGTTGGCGCAGGCAGAAACCCCTTACTTTATGTGGGCTGCGGCAGATGACGAGTGGAGCAACAATTTCCTGTCAGAGGCTGTGCTGGCAATGAATGATGATCAGGCCGTGAAGTTCTGTAGCCCGTCGGTTGAATTGATCGATGCTGACGGTGCAGTATTGGTTACCTATAACAGTTTCGACATATTTTCGGATCCGGCGCCTTCCGTTCGACTTGACCACTACTTGTCGGTGGTTGAGGTGGCAGGAAAAGCAAACCCGATCTATTCTCTTTTTAGAACCGATTTTTGCAGAATCCTTTGTGGATTGCCGCGCATATTCGAAGGCTGGGGGTTCGATATGGCATTTGTGGCCGCAGGGTTGTGTCGCGGGAATTACCAGTTCATTTCAAGTGCCGTGCTGAAAAAGCGTGTGGTCTCTCTAAGGGATATAACAACCTCGACCTGGGTCAGGAATGGAAACTTTTCGAGTATTCCCTTTGGCGGTGAGTTCCCGCTGAACTTGGCTCACGAGTACTTTGCCGCATTGTGGAGGGCAGCTCCAACCGTACGTCTGAAATTGATAGTTGTTTCGGTCATGGGAAGACGCCTGCTTTCGATGGTCTTCAAATTGCTCACCGGGCGTATGAGATGGCGCCTGTAGTCTCAGTTGTCTTGCCTTGCTACAACGCTTTACGTGCGGGTTTTCTCAAGGAGGCAATCGAATCTGTACTGGCACAGTCCCTGAGTGATTTTGAACTGATCATTATTGATGACGGGTCTACCGACGGTACGTGGGATGTCATTTCAAAAATTCCGGATTCGAGAGTTCGGGTTTTTCGACAAGCCAATGCCGGTCTGGCTGCCACCTTGAACCGTGGTATTGCCTATGCAAGTTCGGCGTACATTGCCCGGCAGGATCAGGATGACGTAATGCTTCCCGATCGCTTGGCGAGGCAAATGGCTTTTCTGGATGAGCATCCAGAGGTTGGTGGTATTGGTTCTTGGGCCGATATCATGGTCGGTGATGAGGGAAGTGTGCGTCGCCACGCATTTCCTTCTTCGCATGAGGCCTTGAGTCTTTGGCTCTTGTTTGACAACCCATTTGTTCATTCATCGATGCTTCTGCGGCGGGATGCGGTGCTTTCGGTTGGGGGATATTGTGAGGACAGGAGTCGACAGCCGCCCGAGGATTTTGAATTGTGGTCACGTTTGGCGCGGAAATACCAGATGCGAAATCTTGATGTGGTGTTGACTGCGTATCGCGAAGTTCCGGGGAGTATGTCGCGCGTTGGCGATAATCCATTCGTCGAAAATCTGGTCAGAATTTCAGCGGAAAACCTGCATCATCATCTTGATGGGCGCTTTTCATTGAATGACTGCCAGAGTTTGGCAGCCCTATATCATGGGGTGCAGAACGATTCGATCGAACGGCCTGGATATCTCAGATTCTGGTCGATGTGGCAGGAGATCGCAGGCACTACAGGAGCGGAGGGAGATATCCAGGCGGACAACGAATGTCGTCAGGTCAGGCGCCAAATATTTAATCGACTTGCTTCGCGATTTTTTTTGGGCAGGTTTCCCCCGCTAATCAGTAACGGCCTGCGGCATGGCCGGGAGTTGTTCAGACGTTTGCCAAACCGCAGATAGGAGGATATCGGATGCTTTCATGTTTGGTAGTGGGTGGTGGCGGGTTCATTGGCGGACATCTTGTTCGCACGCTGCTTAAGAGGAAGGACAGGAAAATAACGGTCCTTGGGCGTAGCCCTGCTCCTCGATGTGACTTGCCTAGCGATGTGAATTATGTCCAGCTCCCTCATCAAAATCCGTTGGATACGCTGCGTAGTTTGCTTGATGGAACTGATGAAGTCGTCGATCTTGCGCACGCAACAGTCCCAAAGACAAGCTTCGACGATCCTGTCAGGGATGTGCTTCAAAATATGCCGTTTACCGTTTCTCTGATTAAGCTGGCGGCGGAACGCGGATTGCGGCGATTTGTTTTTGTTTCTTCGGGCGGGACGGTTTACGGAAATCCGCATTACCTGCCGATCGACGAGTCCCATCCGACAAACCCTGTTTCGCCCTATGGCATTACCAAGCTAGCTGCAGAGAAATATGGCTTCATGTACCACGCACTTGAAGGGCTTCCTTTTATTGCTGTGAGACCCGGTAACCCTTATGGCCCACAGCAGCTTGGCAAGCTTGGCCAAGGTTTTGTTGCAGCGGCATTGAATGCTGCGATTGAGGGTGTTCCTGTTCGAATCTTTGGTGAGCGAGGCACGATACGAGACTACATATATATAGATGATCTTGTCCGTGGCATCAGAGATGTCCTTGATGCGGGCGAGCCGGGGGATGTCTACAATATCGGAAGTGGTCAGGGGCTGGATAATCGCCAAGTCGTTGATCAGATAATGCAGTGTATCCGTGCCGACAATCTTAGCCTTGCCGTGGTTCATGAGGCGCCAAGGCTGTTTGATGTTGACGCCAACGTTTTGAGTACTGGGCGCTTGTATTACAAGACGGGCTGGAGGCCCAGCGTCGGATTTGCGGAGGGTATCGAACGGACTTGGCAGTGGGGGCATTCTGTATTGGTGAATAGGTGATGTGCTGACGTATGGCTAACGATCTATCTGAAGCGTGTTTTCGGGACGATTTTCCAGCTGCACATACCCGAGCGGAGGGTAGGCGTTGCGTGTCTTGATTACAGTGCCAACCTTTCCTCCGTTCAATAGTGGGTTGGGAAATGCTGTACTCCGTCAAGCCCAGTTGCTGACAGCTCGGGGATGGCAGGTGGTGGTCACCACTGAAGGTGCCTGTAGAAGTACTTGCGAACATGATGACGGTATTCGAGTTGAGCGCTTTCAGGTCAAAGGTGCCAATTTTTTAGCCAATCCAATTCGAGGTGATGTAAACGGTTACCTGAAGTTTCTGCGTTCCGAGCCTTTTGATGTTTTGATGATGAATGCTTGGCAGACTTGGTCGACAGATATATGTCTTGATCATCTTGATGCATTGCCTGGGAAAAAAGTATTGCTAACCCATGGCTTGGCTACCAATGTATACCTGACTCCAACGCCGATCCGTTCTGCGGCCCGTTATTTGCTGTGGCGCCCGTATGCTCTGCGTTTGCGATCTGTGTTGAGGCGCTTGGATGCGCTTATAGCACTTGCTCGAGACGGGTGTGATTCTCGATTTGATGACGTGCGTCTTGCTCGATCCCTGGGAATTCCGCTCCACATCGTACCGAACGCCTTGCCGGACTACGCTGTGGCCAAACTCGGACATACTCTCCCAATTGCGGAGCGCAGTGGCCTGATATCAGTTGGATCTTATGATTGGTTCAAAGGCCATGACTTCGTGTTGTGCGCGTACGCGAAGTCTGCCGCAATGAATCGGCTTCCTATTCGTTTTTTTGGGCAGAAAATTAACGAGACTACCGATCATCTGCGGAGTTTAGCTAGTCGCTTGGGGGTGCGCGATCAGTATGTTGAATTCAATGCTGGTGTTTCAGGAGGGGAACTATTTGAGCATTACCGAAAGTCGTTGGTTTTCGTTGGTGGGTCTCACACAGAATGCCAGCCTTTGACAATCCTTGATGCAATGGCTGCAGGTACACCTTTTGTAGCGCGAGCTACAGGATGTATCAACATCTTGCCAGGAGGGCTTGCGGTTGTAGATGCAAATGAGGCAGCACAAGCCATCGATCGGTTGCTTGCGACGGAGTTGTGGCAGACCTTTAGTGTGGCAGGGGCGAAAGCCGCAAGCGAAGATTATCATCCTTCTCACGTTGGCGCCGGACTCGATCTGGCTTTGAGGCATGTGCTGCAGTCATCGTGTGCGACTACGACAGAGTATCGAGAATTACCTTAGTTACCTTAGCGTTCGGGTTGAGTATAAGTGATTATCACAAAAATTATTGGCGGGCTGGGAAATCAGATGTTTCAGTTTGCTGCCGGTCGAGCCTTGGCCATTAAACATGATGTGCCTCTACGGCTTGATATTGGCGATTTTGACACATATCGCCTTCACCAAGGATTCGAACTCGAACGGATTTTTTCCTTCGAAGTCGAAACAGCTAAAGAAAATGACTTTTCTGCGGTGCTGGGTTGGCGGAAGTTACCAATGGTTCGAAGGGTGCTCTCTAGGCCTAGGTTTGGTTTATTTCGTGGCGGCCGCTTTGTCGTCGAACCGACGTTTGATTATTGGGCTGATTTTGAGTCAATCGGCAAGGATAGCTATATTACTGGCTACTGGCAGTCAGAGAAGTATTTCATGGATGTTGATCAGGATATTAGGCGCTGCTTCCAGTTCAGATCTGAATTGGACGAAATAAACGAGCAATGGAAAGACAGGATCTTGAAATCCAACTCGGTCAGTATTCACATACGGCGTGGGGATTATGTATCCAATCCGACTACAAACTCGGTTCATGGAACCTGTACTCTTGAATATTATCATTCGGCGATCAATGAAATTTCATCAAGAGTGAATAATCCGGTGTTTTTTATATTTTCAGACGATCTAAATTGGGTTATGGAGAATTTTTTCATTAAATACCCGGTTTGTCATGTTTCGAATAATTTTGGAAAAAATAGCTATCTTGATATGTGGCTCATGAGTTTGTGTCAGAATAACATAATCGCTAATAGTTCGTTTAGCTGGTGGGGGGCTTGGTTGAATGGCAATAAGAACAAAATTGTTGTTGCCCCTAAGGCCTGGTTTGCTGGTAAAGAAAAGCCACTCGATTTGTATCCAGAAGGCTGGATTGTAATTTGATTTTTTCTCATTGTGCTAGTCAATAATTGTTCTATTCCCCTCCTGACTGTTGTTTTGCCTGTTTATAATGGCGGAGAGCAGCTCCGTTTATCATTGCAGTCTGTTATTGATCAAACATTCACTGATTGGGAATTGATTTTGATCGATGATGGTTCAAGTGATGGTTCTCTGGAGGCTGTCAAGAATATGTCCGATCATCGGATTCGAATTGTGGCAGATGGATATAACAAGGGGCTTGCAGTGCGCTTGAATGAGGCTATTGGGTTAGCAAGGGGGGAATATTTTGCCCGTATGGATCAGGATGACATATGCCACCCTGATCGATTTGCTTTGCAAGTTGCTGCTTTGACAGGAGACCAGTCGATTGATTTGTGTGCGACTAGATGCGTGACGATCTCTCAACTAAATCGGCTTGTTGGCACTTTGCCGTCCACACTGGGACATTCTGATATTTGTAGAAAGCCTTGGGTCGGTTTTTATATGCCTCACCCAACCTGGATGGGCAAGGTTGCCTGGTTTCGTAGGCATGGGTACGCCAACCCGGGGCCATATTGCAGTGAGGATCAGGAGTTATTGTTGCGGGCGCATCGTGTCAGTCACTATCATGTATTGCCGGACTATCTATTGGCTTATCGTATTCGTGACCAAGTGGATATCCTAAAGTTATTTCGAACGAGAAATACGCTTCGGAGGATTCAGAGTGGGTATTTTTATGAGAACCGAGAATATCTCCTAATGTTTTTAGCAGATATGGCCTGCGTTGCTCGTATTGCCAAGGATGTGTTTTCTCTTGTTGGGGAGGTATTTCTGCGAAAAAAGCCTTATTTTTCTGTCTGTAAATCTGAGGGCAGTGTTGATTTTCTAGAATGGCAGGGGGTAATAAATGGCGTCGTTTCCAGATGCGGTGGTATTTAATCGACTGAATTGATTCTGGTGTGGAAGGTGTTTATGTCACTAGATAATCGGCCAAAAATATTGATCGTAGTTGCCGTTCCTATGACCATTCAGGCCTTCCTGTTGCCGTACTTGGGGCGTTTGGCCAAGGTTTTCTCTGTTACGGTGGCGTCTTCGGGGGAGAAAAAGGTATTGGATAGGCTGTTACCGCCAGGGGTGCGGTTTGTTCATGTTGATGTTCGGCGCGTTATTAGCCCTTTGGCAGATTTCCGAGCCCTTGTTTCTTTAGCGAGGTTGATGCGGGCGGAGAATTACTTGCTCGTGCATTCGATGACACCGAAGGCCGGGTTGTTGTCCATGCTGGCAGCGTGTGTTTCTGCTGTTCCCTTGCGTCTTCATGTGTTTACAGGGCAAGTTTGGGCAACGAAACGCGGAGTCTCCAAGTGGCTATTAAAAAAGGTAGATGCTTTAATCGCCGGTTGCGCAACGCATCTGTTGGCTGATAGTCACTCGCAATTGAATTTTCTGTTGTCCGAGAGAATTGTTGGCAGCAAGAAAATCAGAGTATTGGCTAACGGATCGATCTCGGGTGTAGACCTTGAAAGATTTCGGCCAGACTTGGATATGCGCCAAAGGGTGCGTGTGCGCCTAGGTTGTGCTGATAACGACGTGTTGGCTCTGTTTGTTGGTCGTCTGAATCGGGAGAAAGGAGTTCTTGATCTCGTGCAGGCGTTTTTGCTGGCTTCTGCCACACAAGGGGATTTGGTACTTGTTGTTGTTGGGCCTGATGAGGAGGGCTTGAGGCCTGTGATTGAAACCATGGCTCACAGCTGCCCTCGTCTTCATTTGCTTGGGGGTACGTCGAATCCAGAGGAGTACATGGCTGCGGCCGATTTGTTCTGTCTGCCAAGTTATCGTGAGGGATTTGGCTCTGTGATCATTGAGGCGGCAGCATGCGGTGTGCCGGCTATTGCTTCCTCGATTTATGGGCTGACAGATGCGGTGGAGGATGGGAAGAGTGGATGCTTGCATCCTGTGGGAGATGTCAATGCGATAGCCGGGCTGCTTCTACGATTTGCCCGCGATCCCATATTGCGCTTGGCCATGGGGACTTATGCGCGACAGCGTGCCATAGCTGATTTTGCGTCTGGCGTAGTAGTGGATGCGCAGTTTTCTTTCATCTCTGAGTTGCTTGAAGAGAGTATTGGGGATGCTTGGAGAGATCAGAAATGAAGCGACTAATTGATGTTGTTTTTTCGCTGATCGTTCTAGTTCTTTCTTCTCCGCTTTTCCTGCTTGGTGGCTTGGTTGTTTGGTTTGACATAGGGTGCCCCGTGCTTTTCAGGCAACCACGTCCAGGTTATAGAGGCCAGCCATTCATGCTTTACAAGTTGCGCACCATGAAAGAAATTCATGATGATGGGGGACAGTTACTGCCCGATGCTGAACGCCTGACTCGTTGGGGAAAATTGTTGCGAAAGACCAGCATAGATGAGTTGCCGCAGCTGATCAATGTGCTCAAGGGGGATATGAGCATTGTCGGCCCGCGTCCCCTATTGATGGAGTATCTACCGCTTTATTCCACCGAGCAGATGCGTAGGCACGATGTGCGGCCCGGCATTACAGGGTGGGCGCAGGTCAATGGCAGAAATGCTGTTCGATGGGAGGAGCGTTTTCGGCTGGATGTTTGGTATGTGGATCATCATTCCGTCTGGCTTGATCTGAGAATATTGTTGTTGACCGCCAGAAAAGTTCTGTTTCGTGAGGGGATTAGCGCGGAAGGTGAGGCGACGATGTCAAAGTTTATGGGTGGCACGGAGAAATGAGTCTACCCTTATACGGTATTTTCGGTGCCAGTGGCTGTGGTCGTGGGGTTATGCCTATTGCTCGGATGCAATTGAGTCGGGAGTTGCTTGCAGCTGACCGCCTCGTGTTCATTGACGATGCCTCGGGGCCCGAACGGGTGAATGGTCATCGTCTGATGAGCTATCCGGAGTTTGTCGAATTTCCGGCGAGTGAGCGTTTTATCTGTGTGGCAATAGCCGCGAGTCACATTCGGCAGCAGATCGTTTGCCGTTATCAATCTGATCGCGTATTGCCGTGGTCGGTTGCTTCAAGCAACGTGGTTGTCATGGACAATGTCGAGATTGGGTGCGGTGCGATCATTAGCCCGTACGTGACACTAACCTCCAACATCCGGATCGGTAAGCATTTTCAAGCCAACCTATACAGCTATGTCGAGCATGACTGCGTGATAGGCGACTATGTGACCTTCGCGCCGAGCGTTAAATGCAATGGCAATGTGTGGATCGAAGACCACGCCTACATAGGGGCAGGTGCCGTGATTCGCCAAGGAAGTCCAGGTCGGCCGTTGAAGATAGGGGCTGGTGCTATAGTGGGTATGGGGGCTGTGGTCACACGTGATGTACCGGCAGGATCTGTGGTTGTCGGCAATCCGGCGCGTCCGATACTGGTTTCAAGAGTGCCTAGATGCTGAATACACCTTTTTCTCCCTGGCCATCTTTTTCCGAAGAGGAGGCAGAGGCTGCCCGAAACGTGATCTTATCCAATCGGGTCAATTACTGGACCGGCGACCAGTGTCGTTTGTTCGAGGACGAGTTCGCGGCATGGGCCGGTTGCCAGCATGCGGTAGCGCTGGCCAATGGCACCGTCGCCTTGGATGTCGCCCTACTGGCGCTCGGTATCGGCACCGGTGACGAGGTTGTAGTAACACCAAGGACGTTTCTTGCCTCTGCGTCTTGCATCGTCAATGCGGGTGCCATCCCGATTTTTGCAGATATCGACCGTGATTCACAGAATATCACTGCCCAAACAATACGTCAGGTGATTACGCCGCGTACGCGGGCTATCATTTGTGTGCATTTGGCAGGCTGGCCCTGCGACATGGATCCGATCATGGCGCTGGCCGAGGAGTTCGACCTCAAAGTCATCGAGGATTGTGCGCAGGCACATGGGGCATCCTACAAAGGCCGGCCGGTCGGCAGCATTGGTCACGTCGGCGCTTGGTCATTTTGTCAAGACAAAATCATGACGACAGGCGGTGAGGGGGGGATGGTAACGACCAACGACCGAAATCTCTGGTTGGTGATGTGGTCATTCAAGGACCACGGCAAAAGCTGGGATGCGGTCTACCAACGTGAGCACCCCTCCGGCTTTCGTTGGTTGCACGAGAGTTTCGGTACCAACTGGCGAATGCTTGAAATGCAGGCGGCGATCGGTCGTATTCAATTGCGCCGGATGGCCGAGTGGCATGCTGCACGCCTCTTCAACGTTCGCAAGATCTGGCAAGTAGCCGAGCGGCTGGTCGGCTTGCGGGCACCGCAGCCCAAGGATGGGGTCGAGCATGCGGCTTACAAATGCTATGTGTTTGTCGAGCCGGGGCAATTGTCGAATGGTTGGAGCCGCGACCGGATCATTCAGGAAATTATGGAGGCTGGGGTGCCCTGTTATGCCGGTTCCTGTTCCGAGATCTATTTGGAAAAGGCCTTCGAAGGCACCGGCTGGCAACCGCGCGAGCGACTGGCGGTAGCGCGCGAACTCGGTGAAACCAGTCTGATGTTCCTCGTCCATCCGACGCTATCGGTGGCAGAAATCGAAAAAACCTGTTCGGTACTTCAGGCAGTGATGGCTCGCGCAGTAAACTAGCGGCCTTCGCGATCCGCGGGCCGACAAGACTTATAACGATGAAATCCGTTCTCAACCACCGAACTGCAGCTGCTTACCTGCATGATTTGTGCGCCATCGCTATTGCTTGGTGGCTGGCTTTCCTGCTCCGTTTCAATTTCGAACTGCCCGCCAATTACGCCCATGCAGCCTTCTCGTCTCTGGTCTGGGTTATTCCGCTGTTTGGTACCATGTTCTTTATTTTCGGCCTCTATCGCGGCATCTGGCGTTTTGCCAGCCTTTCGGATTTGCAGCATCTCACCGCCGCACTGATGATCGGCGGCCTCGTGACGGCGACGATCGTCGTGCTCATTGGCATACCGCTGGTTCCTCGCTCCGTGCTGTTGCTGCATCCGCTGTTGCTGGCGCTGATTATGGGCGGTAGTCGGTTCGCCTACCGTAGCTGGAAGGAACATCGCTTGTACGGGCCTAGCAAATTGCGCGGGAGTCCGGTAATCATCCTCGGGGCTGGCGAGGCTGCTGATTCGCTGTTGCGTGAGATACACCGCAACGGCCAATGGTATCCGGTGGCCATCATGGACGACACTCCTGAAAAGCAGGGCCGACGCCTGCGCGGACTGCCGATCATCCAGCCGATTGATTCGATCAGCAAGGTGGCGGCTAGTCTAGGCGCTCAGCACGCCATCATCGCCATGCCGGGCGCTCGTCCCAGCGAGCGTCGGCGGGCTGCAGAAATAGCATCTGCCGCTGGCCTGATTGTCATGACTGTGCCTTCTTATGACGATTTGTTGTCGGGGCGACTGACAGTTTCCAATATTCGCAAGGTGGAACTGGAGGATCTGTTGGGGCGCGAATCTGTCATCCTCGATGATGCCGGACTGGCGGGGCTGCTTGGGGGAAGGGTCGTACTGGTAAGCGGCGCTGGTGGTTCGATCGGTTCGGAATTGTGTCGGCAGATCGCCCGCTTCGAGCCGGAGCGGTTGGTTCTATTGGATTCCTCGGAATTTGCGCTCTACTCCATCAACGAGGAGTTGCGCGGCAGTTTCCCAAAGCTGGTGCTCCAGTGTTGGGCCGCGGATGTCCGAGACAGTGAGCGGGTGGCCGAAATTCTTGAGACTGAACAGCCGGCAGTGGTATTCCATGCTGCCGCTTACAAGCATGTACCGCTGATGGAGGACGTCAACGCTTGGCAGGCGGTGCGGACGAACGCGCTCGGCACCCTAACCATGGCACAGGCGGCGCAGCGGGCTGGGGTCGAGAAATTCGTCTTGATTTCGACCGACAAGGCAGTTAATCCGACCAATGTAATGGGGGCGTCCAAGCGCCTCGCTGAACGCCTTTGCCGGGCTACCCAGGCAGATGGTGGAACAAAGTTTGTTACCGTCCGTTTTGGCAACGTGCTCGGGAGCAATGGTAGTGTAATCCCAAAGTTCCGAGAGCAGATTGCAAAAGGCGGTCCGGTAACCGTGACACACCCAGACATCGTCCGCTATTTCATGACAATTCCCGAGGCTGCACAACTGGTGCTGCAGGCTGGCTATATGGGACAGGGCGGCGAAATTTTCGTGCTCGACATGGGAGAGCCGGTTAAGATCGTTGACCTGGCCCGCGACATGATCCGATTGTCTGGCTTCTCCGAGGATGATATCCGTATAGAGTTTACGGGCTTACGACCTGGTGAGAAGCTTTATGAGGAATTATTGGCTGACGACGAAGCTACGTTGCCGACGCCGCATCCCACGTTGCGTATCGCCCGACTGTCGGATGCATTGGCTGCTGACGAATATGACGATCTGCTCGCCTGGTTGAGGCTTGGTATTCGCCCAAGCGAGGAGGTTAAGCAGGGGCTACGTCGCTTCGTCCCGGAGTACATAGTCAGAGCGACTGGTTAAGTATTGGTTCCAGAAGTACTTCGGTCTTTTGCAAGGGGCATGTAAACTGCCAGATTTGCCCGCTCCACTAAGATCATGGAACTGCTCGACCTGCCCCAATTTTTATCCGCTGCCGGAACTGTTCGCCTACCGGGCTCTAAAAGTATCTCCAACCGCGTCCTGCTGCTGGCGGCGTTGGCCGAAGGCGAAACCATAGTCCGTGACCTTCTCGTATCGGACGATACGGAACGTATGCTCGACGCGCTAAAGGCGCTTGGAACTGGTGTCGAAAATCTCGGCACTGAAAACTGGCGGATCACTGGATGTGCGGGGCGCATCCAAGTGCGCCAAGCGGAACTGTTCCTAGGCAATGCCGGGACCGCCTTTCGTCCCTTGACAGCAGGCTTGGCCCTTTCCGGTGGCGATTATCTCCTTAAGGGCGTCGCACGCATGCACGAGCGTCCCATCGGCGACCTGGTCGATGCCCTGCGCCAGCTGGGGGCCGATATCAGCTATCTGGGCAACGAAGGCTATCCGCCCTTGCAACTGAAGCCGGGCACCATTCGTCCGGAGGGTGGGGTCAGGGTTCGTGGGGATGTTTCCAGCCAGTTCCTGACCGGCTTGTTGATGGCTTTGCCGTTGACTGGTGAAACCGTGACCGTCGAGGTGATCGGCGAACTGATTTCAAAGCCTTACATCGAAATCACGCTGGCGATCATGGCGCGTTTTGGGGTCGTGGTCGAGCGTGACGGATGGCAGCGTTTCACCGTCAAGGCGGGAAGTCGCTATGTATCGCCGGGAACGATCTACGTCGAGGGCGACGCCTCGTCAGCGTCGTACTTTCTCGCACTGGGGGCGATTGGTGGTGGACCGGTGCGGGTCGAAGGCGTCGGGCGCGATTCGATTCAGGGCGACGTGAAGTTCGCCGAGGCGCTGGCCCGGATGGGGGCCGAAATCACCATGGGGCCGAACTGGATGGAATCCCGCGCGCCAGCCGCTGGGCTGGTCGCGGTCGACCTGGATTGCAACCATATTCCGGATGCGGCGATGACGCTGGCGACGACGGCGCTGTTTGCCAAGGGAACGACGACGCTGCGCAATATTGCGAGCTGGCGGGTGAAGGAGACAGATCGTATTGCCGCGATGGCGACGGAATTGCGCAAGCTGGGGGCGGTGGTTGAAGAGGGCGCAGATTACATCCGCGTGACGCCGGTCGAGAGGCTCAAGCCGGCAGCGATCAATACCTACGACGATCATCGCATGGCCATGTGCTTTTCTCTGGCGGCGTTTGGTACGCCATTGCGTATCAACGATCCCAGGTGCGTAGCCAAGACCTTCCCGGACTACTTCGAACGCTTTGCCGAGGTGACCAAGGCGGCGCCGGTCATCGCCATCGATGGTCCGTCTGCTTCCGGCAAGGGGACAGTAGCGGCGCGGGTTGCCGCTGCCTTGGGCTTTGCTTACCTTGATTCGGGTGCGCTCTACCGTTTGACGGCCTTGGCAGCGCAGGAAGCGGGTGTCGAGTGGACTGACGAGGCCGCGCTGGCTGCGATTGCGCGTGATCTGGATGTCGTTTTCTCGGGCGAGGATATTCACCTGAATGGCAAGCTGGTTGGAGATGCGATACGCACCGAGGCAATCTCCAGTGGTGCCTCCCAAGTTGCGGCGTTGCCGGCGGTTAGGGATGCGTTGCTGTTCCGCCAGCGCGCATTTAACACAGCACAGGGTCTGGTCGGCGACGGTCGGGACATGGGTTCCGTCGTTTTTCCGAAGGCACCGCTGAAGATATTCCTCACTGCCAGCGCCGAGGCGCGCGCTGAACGTCGCTATAAGCAGTTGATCGGGAAAGGTTTCTCTGCTAATCTCGCGGACCTTCTGCTTGATCTTCAGCAGCGTGACGCGCGAGACTCTCAGCGTGCGGTGGCGCCGCTCAGGCAGGAAGCAGATGCCAGGCTGCTCGATACGACCCATCTCACCATCGACGAGGCGGTGAAACAGGTGCTCGATTGGGCTGCTGATGCATTGAAGTAAGGGCTTGCCGGTCGCTGCATTTTCGCTGTGGCCGGCAGTTTTTGTTAACACCTAACCCGCCGTGGGTTCGCGCCCGTGGCATGAAAGTACGCTCCGTAATGGAATCTTTTGCTCAACTTTTTGAAGAATCCCTGGCTCGCCAGGAAATGCGTCAAGGCGAAGTCATCACTGCAGAAGTGGTGCTCATCGATCACAATTTCGTCGTGGTCAATGCCGGCCTGAAGTCTGAATCCTACGTTCCCGTAGAAGAATTCCTGAATGATCAGGGCGAAGTCGAAGTTGCCGTGGGCGATTTCGTCCAGGTCGCCATCGAAATGCTGGAAGACGGCTACGGCGCCACCCGCCTGTCCCGCGATCGCGCCAAGCGCATCGCCGCCTGGAACTTCCTCGAGCAGGCGCTCAACGACGGCGCACTGGTTACCGGTACCATCACCGGCAAGGTCAAGGGCGGTCTCACCGTCATGTCCAACGGCGTCCGTGCCTTCCTCCCGGGCTCGCTGGTCGACATGCGTCCGGTCAAGGACACCACCCCGTACGAAGGCAAGACCCTTGAGTTCAAGGTCATCAAGCTGGATCGCAAGCGCAACAACGTCGTGCTGTCCCGCCGTGCCGTTCTCGAAGCCACCGCTGACAAGGATCGCGAAAAGCTTCTCGAGAACCTCAAGGAAGGTACCGTCGTCAAGGGTATCGTCAAGAACATCACCGACTACGGCGCATTCGTCGACCTCGGTGGCATCGATGGCTTGCTGCACATCACCGACCTGGCCTGGCGCCGTGTCCGTCACCCGTCCGAAGTGCTGGCCGTGGGCGACGAAGTTACCGCCAAGATCCTCAAGTTCGACGCCGAGAAGAACCGCGTCTCCCTGGGTATGAAGCAACTGGGCGACGATCCGTGGGTTGGTATCGCCCGCCGTTACCCGGCCGGCACCCGCCTGTTCGGCAAGGTCACCAACCTGACCGACTACGGTTCCTTCGTTGAAATCGAGCAAGGCATCGAAGGTCTGGTGCACGTTTCCGAAATGGACTGGACCAACAAGAACGTTCACCCGTCCAAGGTTGTCCAGCTGGGCGACGAAGTCGAAGTCATGATCCTCGAGATCGACGAAGAGCGTCGTCGTATCTCCCTCGGCATGAAGCAGTGCAAGCCGAACCCGTGGGATGACTTCGCGATGAACCAGAAGAAGGGTGACAAGGTTCGTGGCGCCATCAAGTCGATTACCGATTTCGGTATCTTCATCGGTCTGCCCGGCGGCATCGACGGTCTGGTTCACCTGTCCGACCTGTCCTGGAGCCAGTCTGGCGAAGAGGCGATCCGCAACTTCAAGAAGGGCGACGAAGTCGAAGCCATCGTGCTCGGCATCGACGTCGAGAAGGAGCGTATCTCCCTCGGCATCAAGCAGATGGAAGGCGACCCGTACACCAACTTCATCGCTACCCACGAGAAGAACAGCATCGTCCGCGCTACCGTCAAGTCGGTGGACGCCCGTGGTGCCGTGATGACCCTGGATGGCGAGAACGAAGGTTACCTGCGTGCTTCCGAGTTCTCCCGTGATCGTATCGACGACCTGTCTCAGCACCTGAAGGTCGGTGACGAAGTCGAAGCCATGATCATCAACGTTGACCGCAAGACCCGCGGTATCAACCTGTCGATCAAGGCCAAGGATCAGGCCGAGCAGCACGAAGCCATGCAGAAGCTGGCTTCCGACTCTGCTTCCGCAGCTTCCGGTACGACTAACCTCGGCGCCCTGCTCAAGGCCAAGCTCAACCAGCAAGGCTGATAAGGCGACCACGGTATGACCAAATCCGAGCTCATCGCCCGGCTGGCGGAGCGCTTTCCGCAGTTGGTGGCGAAGGATGCCGATTTCGCGGTCAAGATGATGCTCGATGCGATGTCCGAAGCGCTGGTGCGCGGGGATCGCATCGAGATCCGCGGATTTGGCAGCTTTGCGCTCAACTACCGGCCGCCGCGCGTCGGACGTAACCCGAAGTCCGGGGAAAAGGTCAGCGTGCCGGCGAAGTGGGTTCCTCACTTCAAGGCTGGGAAGGAACTGCGCGAGAGGGTCGATCAGTCGATCTGAAGCCGGGCTTGGCCCCATTGTGGTAGATTCAGGGCAGTGATCCGTTTCACTGCCCTTTTTTATTGAATGTCATGACAGTGCTGACCTGGGTCTTCCGACTCGTCATCTTTGTTTTTCTCCTTGTTTTCGCGCTGCAGAACACCGATCAGGTCGTGTTGCGTCTGCTTCCCGGTACGCTGTGGGAGGCGCCGCTGGTCGTCATCCTGCTGGCGTTTCTGGTTGGCGGTGTGCTTCTCGGTATCCTTTCGCTGTTAGGCCTCGTGTTCCGCCAACGTCGTGAGATTGGGCGTCTGAAGCGCGCTGCGGGCATGCCTCCAGGGAACGCTGTGCCAGCTGCGGTGAACCCGGAAAACACGCAAAAATATCCGGAGCCGCCTGCAGTCTTATGAACGATCTTTTCGAATACTGGCAGTTGCTGCTGATCCCGGTGTTTTTTGGCCTGGGTTGGGCCGCAGCACGCGTCGATATGCGCCAGGTGGTGCACGAATCGCGCGCCCTGCCGCGCTCCTATTTTCAGGGGCTCAACTTTCTGCTCAACGAGCAGCCGGATAAGGCGATCGATTCTTTTCTGGAAGTTGCCAAGGTCGATTCGCAGACCGTGGAACTGCATTTTGCGCTGGGTAACCTGTTTCGCCGCCGCGGTGAAACCGAGCGTGCGATCCGCATGCACCAGAATCTCATCGATCTCCCGGATCTGGATGATCGCGTGCGTCTGCAGGCCATCTCCGAACTGGGACAGGATTATCTCAAAGCTGGTTTGCTCGACCGTGCCGAAGAAATGTTCAACAAGCTGCTCGGTACCAGCTTCGAGGAAGAGGCCAAGCGCAACCTGCTCGAAATCTATCAGGTCGAGAAGGAGTGGCTGAAGGCTGTGCAGATTGCCCGCGAGTTGCCGGATGTCGCCTCGCATCGCGATATTGCCGAGTTCTATTGTGAACTGGCCGCTAACGAAATCATGCGCTCGCGCCCTGATGCTGCCCGCGAGTATCTCGACAGTGCCATGCAGGAAAACCGCAAGTGCGTTCGGGCCAGCCTCCTGCAAGGCGACCTGCTGTTGCAGGAAGGCAAGCCGCTGGCGGCGATTGATGCCTGGCAGCGTATCGAACAGCAGGATCCGGCCTTTCTTTCGCTGGTCGCGCAGCGCCTGCTGGAGGCCTTTCGGAAGCTTGAACGCCGCGATGAAGGCATCGCACTGCTCAGCGGCTATCTTGAACGCTACCCATCACTCGACCTGCTCGATGTCGTCTATCAACTGGTTCTAGAGAGCGAGGGCAACGAGTCAGCCTATCGTCTGGTGCGGGGCGAGTTGCAGCGTAATCCGACGCTTCTCGGTCTCGAGAAGCTGATGAGTGCCCGGCTGCCATTGGCGGCGCCAGAGGTTCGGCCCGATGTCGAATTGGCCAAGACGATTATTCAAGGCTACACAAAACGCCTCTCGCGTTATCGATGCGATAATTGCGGGTTCAAGGCACGGCAGTTTTACTGGCGTTGTCCGGCGTGTGGTGGTTGGGAAACCTACCCGCCGCGGCGCAGTGAAGAGTTCGATCAAACCCTGTAGTTTCCGCAAGCATGGCGGCACGCGGACAGGCCATCAGGCATTCAGCCTGTGGGCGTTGAGGAGAAAAGTACAAGATGCTGGAAAAGGTTTCACAGGTTCGTCTGCTGGTCGTCGGCGATGTCATGCTCGACCGCTACTGGTTTGGTGATGTCAGTCGAATTTCGCCGGAAGCACCGGTGCCGGTGGTCAAGGTCGAGCGCATGGAAGAGCGCCTCGGTGGCGCCGCCAACGTTGCCCGCAACGCAGCCTCGCTCGGTGCCGTGACGGCCTTGCTGTCGGTTGTTGGTGATGACGAGGCCGGCCGTTCGCTGGGCAAGTTGCTCGAAGAGGGGCAGATCGATGCCGGTCTGCATGTTGATGCCGAGATCGATACCATCGTCAAGCTGCGCGTCATCGGTCGCCAACAGCAGTTGCTGCGCATCGACTTCGAAACCCCGCCGTCGCATGAAATTCTCGATGCCAAGCTCGCCGATTTCGAGCGTCGGGTTGCCGATTGCGATGTCGTCATCCTCTCCGATTATGGCAAGGGTGGCCTGACGCATATTGCCGAAATGATCCGCATCACCCGCGCCGCCGACAAGCCGGTGCTCGTTGACCCGAAGGGTGACGAGTGGGAGAAGTATGCCGGTGCGACGGTGATCACGCCGAATCGCGGTGAGCTCAAGCAGGTGGTGGGTAGCTGGAAAAACGAGGAAGAGCTGGCCGCCAAGGCCCGCAAGCTGCGTGGCGACCTCGGTCTGGAAGCGCTGCTGGTGACGCGCAGTGAAGAGGGGATGACCCTTTTCGCCGACGAAACCCATCATCAACCGGCGCAGGCGCGTGAAGTGTTCGATGTGTCCGGGGCTGGTGATACCGTCATCGCGACGCTGGCAGTGATGATCGCTGCCGGTGCTGCCTGGGACGAAGCCATCCGTGTCGCCAACATCGCCGCCGGTATCGTCGTCGGCAAGCTGGGTACTGCCGTGGTTGCCCGTCAGGAACTGCTGGCTGCCCTCTAAGGAGAATTCATGTCTTATATCGTCGTCACCGGCGCTGCCGGCTTCATCGGTTCCAATATCGTCAAGGCACTCAACGAGCGCGGCGTGAAGAACATCATCGCCGTGGACAACCTGACCAAGGCCGACAAATTCAAGAACCTGATCGACTGCGACATCGTCGATTACCTCGACAAGCACGACTTCATCGAGCGTATCCAGGCCGGGCATTTTGATGGCGAAATCGAGGCCATCCTGCATGAAGGTGCCTGCTCCGACACCATGGAGACCGACGGTCGCTACATGATGGAGAACAACTACCGCTATTCGCTGATCCTCCTCGACTGGTGCCAGGATCAGGACGTGCAGTTCCTCTACGCCTCCAGCGCCGCCACCTATGGCGGCAGCAATGTTTTCAAGGAAGAGCGCCAGTACGAAGGACCGCTGAACGTTTACGGCTACTCCAAGTTCCTCTTCGATCAAATCGTGCGTCAGCGTCTGGCGCAGGACCCTTCCTCTCAGATCGTCGGCTTCCGTTATTTCAACGTCTACGGTCCGCGCGAAACGCACAAGGGCCGAATGGCCTCGGTTGCCTTTCACAACTACAACCAGTTCAAGGCCGAAGGTAAGGTCAAGCTGTTCGAAGGCTCGCATGGCTATGAAAACGGTGGCCAGCAGCGCGACTTCGTTTTCGTTGGCGACGTGGCCAAGGTCAACCTGTTCTTTCTTGATCATCCGGAAAAATCCGGCATCTTCAACCTTGGTTCCGGCCGTGCCCAGAGTTTCAATGATATCGCTGTCGCGGCGGTCAACGGCTGCCGCAAGGCCAAAGGCGATGCGCCACTAACGCTGGCGGAACTGCGGGCACAGGGCTTGCTCGAATACATCGCCTTCCCCGAGGCGCTGAAGGGCAAGTACCAGGCCTTTACGCAGGGCGATCTCACCCGCCTGCGCGAAGCTGGCTACGAAGCGCCGATGGCCACGGTTGAGGAGGGCGTCTCCCAATACATCGAGTGGCTGCACAAGCATGTATAAAACCCTGCAGGATTTTGTCGGCAATACGCCACTGGTTCGTCTGGTCCGCATCCCGGGGACCGACAACGACCGCCGTGGCAATGTCATTCTTGCCAAGCTGGAAGGCAACAACCCGGCCGGCTCGGTCAAGGACCGGCCGGCACTGTCGATGATTTCCCGTGCCGAGGCGCGCGGCGACATCAAGCCCGGCGATACGCTGATCGAGGCGACCTCCGGCAACACCGGCATTGCGCTGGCGATGGCAGCGGCGATCAAGGGCTACCGGATGATTCTGGTCATGCCAGAGAACCAGAGCATCGAACGCCGGCAAAGCATGCGCGCCTACGGTGCTGCATTGGTGCTGACGCCCAAGGATGGCGGCATGGAGTTGGCCCGAGACGTGGCCGAGAAAATGCGCGACGAAGGCAAGGGCATCATCCTCGACCAGTTCGGCAACCCCGACAATCCGCTGGCGCACATCGAAGGTACCGGGCCGGAAATCTGGCGCGACACCGAAGGCCGGATTACCCATTTCGTCTCCAGCATGGGGACGACCGGTACGATCATGGGGACGTCTGCCTTCCTGAAATCAAAGAATCCGGCAATTCAGATCATCGGTTGCCAGCCGGAAGAGGGCAGTCAGATTCCCGGCATCCGCAAGTGGCCGGAAGCCTACCTGCCGAAGATTTACGACAAAACCAACGTCGACCGTATCGAATACGTCAGCCAGTCCGACGCCGAGGCGATGACCCGTCGACTGGCGATGGAAGAGGGTATTTTTGCCGGTATTTCTTCCGGCGGCGGCGTTGCAGTGGCTTTGCGTCTGGCGCAGCAGCTGGAAAACGCCGTGATCGTCTCGATCATCTGCGACCGCGGCGACCGCTACTTGTCGACCGGCGTTTTCCCGGCGTGAGCGCTGCGGAATGAAGCCGGTTCTCGTCTTCGATATCGAGACCATTCCCGATGTCGCCGGCCTGCGCCGGCTGAACGAGCTGCCTGCCGAGCTTTCAGACGACGAGGTGGCGGAACTGGCCTTTCAGCAGCGCCGGGCCAAGGGTGGCAGCGACATCCTGCCGCTGCATCTGCAGCGGGTGGTGACCATTTCCTGCGTCTTGCGGACCTCGGAAGGGCTGCGTGTCTGGTCTTTGTCCGAGCCGGATCTGGATGAAGGGGCGATTATCCAGCGCTTCTTCGATGGCATCGAAAAATTCACGCCGCAGATCGTCTCCTGGAACGGTGGCGGTTTCGATCTGCCGGTGCTGCATTATCGCGGCATGCTGCACGGGGTATCGGCGCCGCGCTACTGGGATCTGGGCGATGGCGACTACGCCGATTCGCGCGATTTCAAGTGGAACAACTACATCAGCCGCTACCACACCCGTCATCTCGACTTGATGGACCTGCTGGCGTTGTACAACCCGCGGGCGAATGCGCCGCTCGACGATCTCGCCAAGCTGTTCGGCTTCCCGGGCAAGCTGGGCATGGATGGCAGCCAGGTCTGGTCGGCCTGGCAGGCCGGGCGCGGCACCGAGATTCGCGATTATTGCGAGACCGACGTCATCAATACCTACCTGGTCTATAACCGCTTTCGCCTCCTGCGCGGCGAGGTGACTGCCGACGAGGAGAGGGTCGAGATCGACTTTGTCAAACAGCAGCTGGCGCGTATTGGCGCGCCGCACTGGCAGGAGTTTCTCGCCGCCTGGGGCTGAACACCGCCAAGGACGGCGCTATAATCCACAGTTCTCTAACCACCAACGACGCAGAGAGATAACAATGGCACTCAACAACGTTCCTTCCGGCAAGTCCCTGCCCGACGATTTCAACGTCATCATCGAAATTTCCGCTCATTCCGAGCCGGTGAAATACGAAGTTGACAAGGAAAGCGGTGCAATTTTCGTCGATCGTTTCATGTCGACCGCCATGCACTATCCGTGCAACTACGGCTACATCCCGCACACCATCGCTGGCGACGGCGACCCGGTTGACGTGCTGGTTGTTGCCCCGTTCTCCCTGCCGCCGGGTGTCGTTGTCCGTTGCCGTCCGCTCGGCCAACTGTCAATGACCGACGAAGGTGGCGATGATGCCAAGCTGCTGGCTGTGCCGGTTTCCAAGCTGACCCCGCTGTACAACGACGTCAAGACCTTCGAAGACATGCCGGAACTGCTGCGCAAGCAGATTGCGCACTTCTTCGAGCGTTACAAGGATCTCGAGCCGGGCAAGTGGGTCAAGGTCAATGGCTGGGAAGGCATCGACGCCGCCCGCAATGAAATCATGTCCGGTATTCAGCGTTACAACGACGCCAAGGACAAGCCGGCCTACTAAGCGCGTTACCGCGATGCCATGCGGCGCCTGCGAGGCGCTGCGTGGCTCGCTTCTGCTTCACCTGTTTCGAGATTTTCCTGCATGTTGCGTGTTGCCGTTGCCCAGTTCAATGCCACCGTCGGTGACCTGACCGGCAATGTCGAACGCATCCTGCAGTGCGCTGAGGCGGCACGCCAACGTGGCGCCCAGGTGCTGCTGACGCCGGAACTGGCGCTGTGTGGCTATCCCCCTGAAGACCTGCTGTTGCGGCCGGATTTTTACCGGGCCTGCGCGCGGGCACTTGACGATCTGGCCGCCCGTTGCCCGGGCATCGCGCTGATCGTCGGCCACCCTGAAGAATTCGACGGGCGCTGCTACAACGCGGCGACCGTGATCGAAAATGGGGCGAAAATCGCGGTTTACCGCAAGAATCGCCTGCCCAACTACGACGTTTTTGACGAGAAGCGCTATTTTGATGCCGGCACCGAAGCCTGTGTCGTCACGCTTGGCGGCGTGCGCTGTGGCATCAACATCTGCGCCGACATCTGGGAGCCGGGCACGGCTGAGTCGGCCCGCGAGGCCGGTGCCGAGCTCCTGCTCGTCCTCAACGCCTCGCCCTGCCATCTTGAAAAACATCAGCAGCGCCAGGAAGTATTGGCCCACCGTGTGGCAGCGACCGGGATGCCGGCCATCTACTGCAATCTTGTCGGCGGTCAGGACGAACTGGTGTTCGACGGCGGCTCTTTTGCCCTCGATAGTGCCGGCACCGTGCAAATGCGCCTGCCGCAGTTCGAGGAAGCCATCGGTGTGGTCGATGTTCACGGCGGCCTGTTGCGTTCCGCCGATCTCGCCGACGAACTGCCGCTGGTCGCCGAAGCCTACCAGGCGCTGGTCCTGGGGGTTCGCGACTACATCGGCAAGAGTGGTTTCAAGGGGGCGATCATCGGACTTTCCGGCGGCATCGACTCGGCGCTGACGCTGTGCGTGGCCGTCGATGCGCTGGGCGCTGACAAGGTGCACGCGGTGATGATGCCGTCGCCCTATACGGCGCAAATGAGTCTCGACGATTCGCGCGAAATGATCCGCCAACTGGGCTGTGCCTACGACGAAATTGCCATTGCGCCGGCGATGGCAACCTACGAAGCGATGCTGGCGCCGATGTTTGCCGGCCTGGCGGCGGACACGACCGAAGAGAACATTCAGGCGCGCATCCGCGGCAACATCCTGATGGCGCTGTCCAACAAGACCGGCAAGCTGGTGCTGACCACCGGCAACAAGTCGGAAATGGCGGTCGGTTACTGTACGCTGTACGGTGACATGGCCGGCGGTTTTGCGGTGATCAAGGATGTCTACAAGACCTTGGTCTATCGTCTGTCCGTCTATCGCAACAGCCTGTGCAGCGGCGACCCGGTGATCCCGGAAAACATCATCGTCCGGCCGCCGTCGGCCGAGCTGAAGCCGGACCAGAAAGACCAGGATTCGCTGCCGCCCTACGATGTGCTCGATGCCATCGTCCGCGCCTACATGGAAGAAGACCGCAGCCCGCGTGAAATCATCGCCGCCGGCCTGCCCGAGGCCGATGTCCGCCGCGTCGTGCGCCTCTTGCGCATCGCGGAATACAAGCGCCGCCAGGCGCCAGTCGGCATCCGCATCACGCCGCGTGGTTTCGGCAAGGATTGGCGTTATCCTATTACCAACCGCTACGCGGACGAATATTGAGATTCATTAGAGAGGACTGGGAACATGAAGAAAATTGAAGCCATCATCAAGCCGTTCAAACTCGACGAAGTGCGCGAGGCCCTGTCGGAAGTCGGCATCACCGGCCTGACCGTCACCGAGGTCAAGGGCTTCGGCCGTCAGAAGGGCCATACTGAGCTCTATCGCGGTGCCGAGTACGTGGTTGATTTCCTGCCCAAGATCAAGATCGAAATCGTCGTCAAGGGCGACCACGTTGATGCCGCCATCGAGGCGATCATCAAGGCTGCGCGCACCGGCAAGATCGGCGATGGCAAGATTTTCGTCATGCCGGTCGAGCAGGTTGTTCGTATTCGTACCGGCGAGTCGGACGAAGCGGCAATCTAAGGACTGCTGCGGTCAACCCGGAATATTGCCGAAAATCGGCAATCGGAATTCCGGGAGAGCAAAAGCGAGCGAGGGCGACTACGGTCGCCCTTGTTTTTTGGCGGCTTGCAACAGCACCAGCAGGGCGCCTTCGCCGCCATCACAGGGCCGCGCCTGGCAGTAGGCGAGGATTTCGCTGCGCTGGGCTAGCCAGCCGCGTACCAGCTGGCGGAGGATGGACAGCTTCTGCGGCGAGCCGTGGCCCTTGCCGTGGATGACACGGACACAGCGCTGCCCTAGGTGCAGGCGTTCGGCCAGGAACGCCGCCAGTTGCTGGCGGGCATCGTCACGGTTGAGGCCGTGCAGGTCTATTTCCGACTGAATCACCCAGCGCCCGCGCCGCAGGTCACGCAGCACTGTATTGGCCAGGCCCGGTCGCAGGTAGTTGGGTTCGTCGCCGCCCTCCAGGCGATCCTGCAAACCGATTTGGCCGTGCAGGCTTTCGTGCAGCGCCGCTTGTTCATCCGCCAGATGCTGCTGCGGTTTGGGTGCCGGGGGCAGGGTGCCATGAACCACGCGGTTGCTGTCCGGAAGGCGCGCGACGCCCTGCATCGCTCGCTGGAAGGCAGCCTGTTCCGGGTCGAGGGGTTTGGTTGGCCGGACTTCAACCGCCAGCCAGTGCGCCGGTAGTGCCGGTTCGCGGTGCCGGCGTGGGGCCGGGGCGTCGTCGCGGGATGGCTGCGGTGGTGCTATCCGCCGTGCCGGCGATTTTTTCAGCTGAACCCGGTTAGCCGGCGGCAGCGGTTGGGTATCCGCCACCGCCGCGCGAAAGGCGGCGAGATCGTCCGGGTCGATCATCGACGCAGGTAAGCCGGATCAGTGGCCGAGGTTGTCCAGATAGCGCTCGGCATCCAGCGCCGCCATGCAGCCGCTGGCCGCCGAGGTGCAGGCCTGCTTGTAGATCTGGTCCTGCACGTCGCCGGCAGCGAAGATGCCGGGGATGCTGGTCTGCGTTGCGTTGCCGTTGCGGCCCGACTGGGTGACGATGTAGCCGTGGTCCATTTCCAGCTGGCCGGCGAAGATGTCGGTGTTCGGCTTGTGGCCGATGGCGATGAAGACGCCATGCACATCGACCTGCTTCATTTTGCCGCTCTGCACGTGCTTGACGGCCAGACCGGTGACGCCGGAATCATCGCCGAGGACTTCGTCGAGGACGCTGTTCCACAGGATCGTGACCTTGCCTTCCTTCTCCTTCTGGAACAGCTTGTCCTGCATGATCTTCTCGGCCTTAAACTTGTCGCGGCGGTGGATCAGCGTTACGTGGCTGGCGATATTGGCCAGATACAGCGCTTCCTCTACCGCCGTGTTGCCACCACCGACGACGGCGACCGGCTTGTTGCGGTAGAAGAAGCCGTCACAGGTGGCGCAGGCGGACACGCCCTTGCCCTGGAAGGCCTGCTCGGACGGCAGGCCGAGGTACATCGCCGAGGCGCCGGTGGCGATGATCAGCGCATCGCAGGTGTAGGTACCGCTGTCGCCGATCAGCGTAAACGGCTTTTCGGTCAGCTGGGTGGTGTGAATGTGGTCGAAGATGATCTCGGTGTCGAAGCGGGTCGCGTGCTTTTCAAAGCGCTGCATCAGTTCCGGGCCTTGCACGCCGTCGGCATCAGCCGGCCAGTTGTCGACTTCGGTCGTGGTCATCAGCTGGCCGCCCTGGGCCATGCCGGTGATCAGCACCGGCTTGAGGTTGGCGCGCGCGGCATAGACGGCAGCGGTGTAGCCGGCCGGGCCGGAACCGAGGATGATGAGCGGGCAATGGCGGGTCGTCTGGGACATGGTGATCCTCTCTGGTGGTAGATCTCGGGATTATAGCGCCGTCAGAACATGCGAATTTCCTCAAGTTCCCTTGCGATTCTGGAAACCGGTTTATAATCTTCGCGTAAATATATGAGCGGAAACTGATTTATGACTGCTAACCACTGCGGACTCAGTCTCGTCGTATTGCGCAATGTGCCGCTTTTTGCCGGCCTGGAAGAGGGCGAGCTGGAAAAGCTCTCCAAGGTCGCCATGCGCCGCCGCGTCGAGCGCAATGCCTTTGTCGTCCGCTCCGGTGAAGACACGGATTCGCTCTACATCCTGCTTACCGGTCGCGCTAAAGTCACCAATACCGACGAGGAAGGTCGCGAAATCATCCTCGCCTGGTTGGGGCAGGGGGAATTCTTCGGCGAAATGGGCCTGATCGATGGTAGTCCGCGTTCGGCTAATGTCGTTGCCGTCGAACCCTGCGAGCTGCTCTGCCTGTCGAAAGAAGCCTTCCAGCGCTGCATGCAGGACAATTTTCAGGTCGCGCAGAAGCTGATGCAGATTCTCGTCCGCCGCTTGCGGGAGGCCGACCGCAAGATAGAAAGTCTGGCGCTGCTGGACGTTTACGGGCGGGTTGCCCGTTTGTTGCTGGATATGTCGGAAGAAGAAGACGGCAAGCGTGTCGTCAAGAAAAAAATCTCGAAGCAGGATATGGCAAGAATGATTGGCGCATCGCGCGAAATGGTCAGCAAGGTCGTCCGCGACCTCGAGCTGAGTGGTTACATTACCTTTGAAGATGACCGAATGATCATCGTCGGCGCCTGAACGTGGGGTCTCGCAGTCTTTCAGCTCGCAGCGCGCCCAGTCCGCTGCCGGAAAAAATCGGTAATCTCCTGCAGGAGTCGCGCTGGCTGGGTCTGGGCGCCGTCGCGCTTTTTCTTGGCATGGCGCTGTGGGGGTTCAATAAGGCCGATCCCGGCTGGTCGCACGCCATCGGCCAGAGTGTCGTCCATAACCCGGCCGGCCGCGCCGGCGCGTGGATTTCCGACTTGCTGCTCTACCTCTTCGGTCTCTCCGCCTGGTGGCTGATCGTCCTTTTCGGCATGTTCGTCTGGCGCGGTTTCCGCCGGCTGAACAGCGAGGAAATCGTCGACCGTCATCCGCTGTATATCGCCCTCGGTGGTTTCCTGCTCCTGCTGGTTGCCAGCTCGGCGCTCGAGGCCCTGCGCTTTTATTCCCTGCGTGCGGAGTTGCCCTTGACCCCGGGGGGCGTGCTCGGCATCGAACTTAGCCGTGTTCTTGGGACGCAGATGGGTTACACCGGCGCGACGCTGCTGCTGCTCGGTGCCATGGCCGCCGGCTGGAGTCTGTTTGCCGGCATGTCCTGGCTGTGGGCCTTTGAGAAACTGGGCCTGATCCTCGAAGCGGTGGTCGGTCTCTTCTACGGCCGCATCGACGCCTGGCGTGACCGCCAGATCGGCAAGGAAGTCGCGCAGCAGCGCGAAGTCGTGGTCGAGGAAGAAAAACGCCGCGTTGAGCTGCACGAGCCCATCGTCATCGAAACGCCGGCACCGGTTGAAGTGCCGGTGTCGAAGAAGGCAGAGAAGCGCATCGAACGCGAAAAGCAGGTCGCGCTCTTCCCCGAGGCCATCCTCGGCGGCACGCTGCCGCCGTTGCATCTCCTCGATCCGGCACCGCCCGCAACCGAGACGGTGAGCCCCGAAACCCTCGAATACACCTCGCGCCTGATCGAGCGCAAGCTCGCCGACTTTGGCGTGCAGGTCAAGGTGCTGGCCGCGATGCCCGGCCCGGTCATCACCCGCTACGAAATCGAGCCGGCCGTCGGCGTCAAGGGCGCGCAGATCGTCAATCTCGCCCGTGACCTTGCCCGCGCACTGGCGCTGGTCTCCATCCGCGTTGTTGAAACCGTACCCGGCAAGTCCTGCATGGCGCTGGAACTGCCGAACCCGAAGCGGCAGACCGTGAAACTGTCGGAGATCATCTCCAGCAAGCCCTACAACGACATGAGCAGCCCGCTCACCGTCTGCCTCGGCAAGGACATCGGTGGCCTGCCGGTGGTGGCCGATCTGGCAAAGACCCCGCACCTGCTCGTCGCAGGTACCACCGGCTCCGGCAAGTCGGTCGGCGTCAACGCGATGATCCTCTCCATGCTCTACAAGTCGGAGCCGGATCATGTGCGCCTGATCATGGTCGACCCGAAGATGCTGGAACTGTCGATCTACGAAGGTATCCCGCACCTGCTGGCGCCGGTCGTCACCGACATGAAGCAGGCGGCCAACGCGCTGCACTGGTGCGTGACCGAGATGGAGAAACGCTACAAGCTGATGTCGGCGATGGGCGTACGCAACATCTCCGGCCTCAACGGCAAGATCAAGGATGCCGAAAAGCGCGGCGAGCACATTCCCAACCCGCTCAGCCTGACGCCGGAAGCCCCCGAGCCGCTCAAGCATATGCCCTACATCGTCGTCATCATCGACGAGCTGGCTGACCTGATGATGGTGGTCGGCAAGAAGGTCGAGGAACAGATTGCACGTCTGGCGCAAAAAGCCCGCGCTGCCGGCATCCACCTCGTGCTGGCGACGCAGCGGCCATCGGTCGACGTCATCACCGGCCTGATCAAGGCCAACATTCCGACGCGCCTCTCCTTCCAGGTGTCCAGCAAGATCGACTCGCGTACCATCCTCGATCAGATGGGCGCCGAAGCGCTGCTCGGCATGGGCGACATGCTCTACCTCGCGCCCGGCACCGGCTACCCGACCCGCGTCCATGGCGCCTTTGTCTCCGACGACGAAGTGCATCGCGTCGTCGAACACCTCAAGACCACCGGCACACCGGAGTACGTTGAAGACATCCTCACCGGCGCTGCCGGTGACGACGAAGAGGGTGGCGGTGACGGCGAGGGCGGGGGTGATGCCGAGAGTGATCCGCTCTACGATCAGGCCGTCGATATCGTGCTCAAGAACCAGCGCGCGTCGATTTCGCTTGTCCAGCGTCACCTGCGCATCGGCTACAACCGCTCGGCACGGCTCATCGAGGCCATGGAGAAGGCCGGCCTCGTCTCCGCCATGGATGGCCGCGGCGGCCGCGAAGTGCTGATGAAAAAGCCGGCCGAATAAGTCCTCTGAATACGCCTGCTTGCCATTTGTTACACCCTGCAACACCGCCACCGTGCCCGGCACGCTAAGCTAGCCACCATGAAAATTGCCCAGAAAATCCGGTTGACCGCAGCAATCGCCTGCTGGCCCTTGCTTGCCCACGCCGGGGCCATCGAGCATCTCAACGACTTCCTAAAGAATACGCGCACCCTCAAGGCCGAGTTCTCGCAGTCGGTGATCGGCAAGAACGGCCGCAAGCCGCAGAACTCCTCCGGCACCGTCGCCATCAGCCGCCCCGGCAAGCTGCGCTGGGAGATCGTCAAACCCTACCCGCAACTGGTGGTCGGCGATGGCGAAAAAATCTGGGTCTACGATCCCGAGCTCAAGCAAGTCACAGTACGCAAGGCCGGACAGGCCATTGGCGGCTCGCCGGCCGCACTGCTCGCTGGCAACAACGACCTCGACAAGAACTTCAGCCTCAAGGAAGCCGGCGACGCCGACGGCCTGAGTTGGCTCGAAGCCACGCCCAAGGCCTCGGACAGCGGCTTCGAGCGCGTCCGTCTCGGCTTTGCCGGCAGCGAACTGCGCGCCATGGAGTTGCTCGACACCTTCGGCCAGACCACGCTGGTGCGCTTCTCGAAGATCGAACGCAACCCGGCCTTGCCAGCTACCGCTTTTAAATTCACCCCGCCGGCAGGTGCCGACGTCGTCGGTGAATAAGCTGGTCTACTGATCCACCATCACATGCCGCCGCAAGCGCTGGCGGCCGAAGTACAACGCAATCCACCACGCCGCGCACAGCGCATTGCAGATGAAAAAGGGAGTCACCCCTTCGGCCATCAGGCTGCGCCAGGCCCAGTAAGCCTCGGCATAGACGAAAAGCACCAGATAGCCTGCCGCCCACAACGGGCCATCCTCAAGATACCCACGCCAGACCATCCAGCCGTGGGCGAACAGCGAGAAGGCGATCATCACGGCCTGAATCGCAAAAAAGCGCCGGCGTCCGTCCATCGTCATGCCTGCAAGAAAAAGGTGCCCGATTTTTGCATGTTTTTCGGGTTAACCGCAGGCGGTGTGTTTGCTAGACAACGCGGCGTTGAGCGGCATGCGCGGCTGTTCGCATAGGTCCGCTCGAACGCCGGGTTAGGTTTTGGACGCACGAATCTCATCCCTAAGTTGCTTTACGAGTATCTGCGTCAACTTGGCAACAATAATGATCATCAGTCTTTCGTCACCAGATATACATTCATCCCAACCGTATGCTATTCCGTTTTCTTGGGCGGTTTTCCATTGGTTATGGAAGGTGACTATGTCGCTCGGGTAGTCGGCCCATTTGACCTCGCTACTGCGAAGGAGAAGTGCCATGAGTAAGTCATCGCAGATTTTGGATGTACGGTCTGAACCGTGAAGCCGCAAGATGTTTAGATCGGCGTTGAGCTGCCAATACAACTCCTGGAGGTCATACTTCCTGAGCAGTAGAGCAATTCGGGTTTCAAACGCCTGAATTTCGCTATCAGTAGCTAAGTGATCCGCCATGCTACCAATGCTGAGGATTTGCCTAAGCGCTGGCGCCTGATTGCGGTCTGTCTTCTCTAGAAAATCGGTATAGGCTTCAATTCGGTACTCGATTTGCTTCTGAGCGATAGCGTTCTTCGCCTGAAAACCGGCCACAAAATAGCCTCCGGCAGCTGAGAAGAGTCCAGCAAATGTCGCAGTGATCAGCGCCATGATATATGGGTTTATCTGTACTGCCTTCGAGATTTTCTGCTCATCTCGCTTGATTCTGGATTGTTTAAGCAAGGTGCGTCGAACCATAAGGGTTGGCCCAAATAAAAGTAAAAATTGGACAGACTATGTTTTTTGAAGATACTAAAAGAGTACGCGCAAGGCATATTTGCAGTTGAAATTCTCGCGTTCCATTCTGCTTGCCGTGCATTCGTGCCTGCATCAAGACCTTGATTCTGTCACCGACTGCACCAAGACTTGGGATGGCCGGTTCGGCGAGGAAGGCTATCCAGAGGTAAGACTGGGAAATTGGCTTTGGTTGAATTTGTGCCGGCGGTAAACTCTAGCTATTGAGAACTCGGCCATTCCAGCCGGACAGGATTTCCCTTGAGCGATTTGTTTTCACAAAACACGGTTGATAGCGCCGCGCCGCTGGCCGAGCAGTTGCGCCCGAAAACGCCGGATGAGGTGATCGGCCAGCAGCACCTGCTCGGGCCGGGTAAGCCGCTGCGTCTGGCTTTCGCGTCCGGGCAGCCGCATTCGATGATCCTGTGGGGGCCGCCGGGTGTCGGCAAGACGACCCTGGCGCGGATGATGGCGACGCAGTTCAGTTGCGAGTTCATCGCGCTGTCGGCGGTGTTTTCAGGCATCAAGGAAGTGCGCGAGGCCGTGGCGCAGGCCGAGATGTGGCGTGGGCAGGGCAGGCGGACCATCCTCTTCGTCGATGAAATCCATCGCTTCAACAAGGCGCAGCAGGATGGCTTTTTGCCCTTCGTCGAAAGCGGGTTGTTTACCTTCATCGGTGCCACCACCGAGAACCCATCGTTTGAGGTGAATTCGGCCTTGCTGTCTCGGGCCTCTGTCTATGTGCTGAAGTCGCTGGACGAGAGCGAGATGGGGCAGCTGTTCGACCGCGCCCGCGAGAAGGCGCTGGCCGACCTGGCTTTTGACGACGACGCACGCACCCGGCTGATCGGCCTGGCCGACGGCGATGCACGGCGTTTGCTCAACCTGCTGGAGCAGGTCCGCACGGCAGCGCCTGCGGCCCGGCACGCAACGGTGGATGGAGCCTTCATCGAGGCGACGATGGCGCAGAACCTGCGCCGTTTCGACAAGGGCGGCGATGCCTTTTACGACCAGATTTCGGCGCTGCACAAGTCGGTTCGCGGCTCCAGCCCGGATGGCGCGCTGTACTGGTTCTGCCGCATGCTCGACGGTGGCGCCGACCCGCGTTATCTCGCCCGGCGCATCATTCGCATGGCCTGGGAGGACATCGGCCTGGCCGACCCGCGCGCCATGCAGATCGCCAACGATGCAGCCGAAACCTATGAGCGCCTCGGCTCGCCGGAGGGCGAACTGGCACTGGCGCAGGCGGTGACTTATCTGGCCGTCGCCGCCAAGTCGAACGCCGGCTACAACGCCTACAACGCCGCCCGCGCCTTCGTGAAGCAGGATGGCTCGCGGCCGGTGCCGGTGCATCTACGCAACGCGCCGACCAAGCTGATGAAGGAACTCGGCTACGGCAAGGAGTACCGCTACGCTCACGACGAACCGGAGGCCTATGCGGCCGGTGAAACCTACCTGCCGGACGGCATGGCCGAGCCGCATTGGTACGAGCCGACCCCGCGCGGGCTGGAAGGGCAGATCGGCCAGAAGCTGGCGCATCTGCGCGAGCTGGATCGCAAGGCCGGCAAGAAATAGTGGATCTCGTTCAGACCATCGCGCTCTCTGCCGGCCTCGCCTGGGCGAGTGGCTTGCGGCTGTATCTGGTGGTGTTTCTGGCGGGGGCGCTGTCGTATTTTGGCTACCTGCAGTTGCCGGCAACGTTGGCGGTTCTGCAAAACCCGCTGGTCATTGGCGTGGCGGGCGTGATGGCGTTTGCGGAGCTGGTTGCCGACAAGATTCCGGCCTTCGATTCGCTGTGGGACAGCTTCCAGACTTTCATCCGCATCCCCGCCGGTGCCTTGCTGGCAGCGTTTGCCATGGGTGAGGTCGATCCCGCCTGGGCGGTGGCGGCCGGTTTGCTCGGCGGCACCATTACTGCCGGTACGCACTTCGCCAAGGCCGGCAGCCGGCTGGCGATCAACACCTCGCCGGAGCCGGTTTCCAACTGGCTGGCCTCGTTTGGTGAGGAGGGCATGGTGCTTGGCGGGCTGTGGGCGATGCTCGCCTCGCCGGTGGTCTTTCTGGTCCTGCTGGCCGTTTTCCTGATCTTTGCGGTGCTGGTGATCCGTTTTTCGTATCGCCTGTTAACGGGTCTTTTTCGCCGGTTTTCCGGGTTCACCGCAGATAGCCGCTGAAGCGGCTCACGCGAGGCCGGGGATGCCAGGCAAGACCCGTTGCAGGGTCGCCATGTCGAAACCCTGCGTTTCCTTGAGCGCGCGGCCGATCAGGCTGCGCCAATCGACCGTCACCGGCAGGTCGCGCCCCTCGTTGAGCCGGGCCTCGGCCAGGCCGGAGAAGTCGCCAATCTGGCGCCCGCCGGCAATCGCCCCGCCGAGCAACAGCGCCATTCCGCCATGGCCGTGGTCGGTGCCGCGCGTACCGTTCTCGCGCACCGTGCGGCCGAATTCGGTGCACACCAGTACTTGCGTGCGCCGCCATTCGGCTGGGCCGAGTCCGTCGCGCAGGGCGAGCAGGCCGTCGACGAGCATGGGCAGGCTGCGGCTGAGCGCCAGTTCCTGCTCGGCATGGGTGTCGAAACCGCCGAGGTCGACGAAGGCCAGCCCGAGGCGGGGCTGGTCGTGCAGGATGCGCGCCATGGTCGTCGCAGCCTTGGGAAAGCCATTCACGCCGGCGGCGCCACGTGCTGCCTGGGCGTCCATGCTGGTCACCCGCTCAAGTTCGGCCTGGCTGGCCAGCGCCTGATTGATGGCCTTGCCGCTGGCTTGCTGGCCATGCATGGCGCGGATGGCGTCGAGTGCCCGGTCGTGGCGCACCTGCAGGCCGCTGCCGGAAAGCGGCATCAGCTCGGCATCGCCGCCCTGCAGGGCGAGTGGCGGGTTGCCGCTGAAGCCGATGCTGCGTACCCGTCTACCGGGGCCAGTGCCTGAGGCTTCGCCGGCGCGGGCGAGAAAGCCTTGCTGGCCTTGGGTCTGGCCGCTGCCGAGTTCGAAGAGATCCTGCGCCTGAAAGTGGCTGCGGCTGCGGTCGGTGGTGCCGAAGCAGGGGGCGAAGGCCAGCTCGCGGCTGGCGTACAGGTCTGCCAGGGCGCGGCAGGAAGGATGTGCTGAGAAGCCGCTCTGGCCGAGGGCGATGCCGTTGCTCAGCACCTCCCGGCTCAGGCCGGGACGCAGGCCGGCGAGGCGCGGGTCGGCCACCGGGGCGAAGGCGAACAGGCCATCCAGCGCGCCGCGCAGAAAGACGACGATGAGCCGTCCGTCGCGCATGCTGTCGTTCTCGATGGCGAAGGCCTTGGGCAGGGCACCGGCGATGCCGAGGGCCAAGGCGGACTGGATCAGCTGGCGTCGGGCTGGGGAGGTCAGGGCAGTCATGGGGCTCTCCATGGATTAGCGGCGCATGAATTCGGGGCTGGCGAGCAGGGCAGTCATTTCGTCCTGTGGCGGCAGGCCGGCCAGCGCGGCGCGGGTTTCCGTGCTGAGTGGGCCGACGGCGGCGCGCACGGCGGAGATATCTGGCTGGCAGGCGATGAAGTCGCCACCGCTGGCGTGAGCAGCGAGCGGCACCGGGCGGCTGGCCAGCGTCTGGGCGAGGCGAATGCGCTTGGCCATTGCTGGCGGCGACAGCCAGTCAGCTTCCTGACTGCCGTAGCCGTCCGGCGTCGAGCGCATGAACGGCGCCTGCCCCTGGTCCTGTGCCGAGCGCCAGAGCAATTGCCCGTTGCCGATGACTTGCCCGTCGCAGGCGGCGCGGGCTGCTGAGAGGATGTAGTCGACTGGTTCCTTGAACTTGCCGGGGCGCTTCAGTGATTCGGCAAAGGCCGGGCTGTCGAGCAACGGCGCCAGCGTCGCCGAGATGCGTCCACCACTGTTGCGGAAGGCGGCGGCCATGGCCTTGACGAGCTCGGCCGGCGGCTCGTCGGCGAGGAAGCGGCGGGCCAGCTTGCCGGCGATGTGCTCGGCAGTTTGGGGGTGGCTGGCGAGCTGGTCGAGCGCCTGACGGATTTCGTCGAGGCCACGTCCGGCCGGGTAGCCGCGTCCCAACAGGCGCTTGTCGCCAAAATCGTGACGGTTCGGATCGAAGAAGAAATAGCCGATGCGCTCGGCACCCGGCGCATTCAGGGCATGCTCGGGCAGCCGGTTATTGACGACGCCGGCACCGGTGATGATGCGGGCCAGCGCCTGCACGTCGCTCTGGGTATAGCCGCCATTGACCCCGAGTGTATGGAGTTCGAGCAGCTCGCGGGCAAGGTTTTCGTTGATCCCGGCCTGATGGCCCCGGCGTACGGCTTGGCGGGCGAAGGCGGAATCGGCGGCGACGGATCGATTGTTGTCGAGGTAGATCTGCATCGCCGGGTGGAAGAAGCTGGCCTTGAGCAGGGCGGCAAAGCTGTCTTCGCGCATGGCCCGCTGCATCTGGCGCGCATAGTCGGCGGTGAGGAACTTGTTGATCTGCTTGAGGCCGTGGATGGAGAAGTGGTTGAGCCAGAAGTTGAGCAGCGCTTCGTGGCCGGGGTTGTCGGAGTTGGCGCTTTCCAGCAGGCGGTTGGCACTGGCGGCGTTGAGCATCTGCCGGCCTTCGACCTCGCGCTCGGAGCGGACGATGTCGCTGCCGGGCGGTTGTATTGCTGCACGTTTCTCCATGCGCTCACTGCCGCCGGGGCCGTAGAGCGGCCACAGCTTGTCGAGCGGCTCGGCGGCTGGTGAGGCGGCAATCTGGCGGACCAGCACGGGCGGGTAGGTTGGCGTGCCGCGGATGGCGCGTTCGAGATAGTGGCGCGGCGTTGTGCCGATGGTGGCCTGCAGGCTGGCACGGTCGGCGCCGTAGCCGAAGCGGTTGAGCATGGCGCGGGCCAATGCTTCGTCCATCGGCTGGTCAATGCCGGCCTGCGCTGCGGCGGCCTGGAGCAGGGTGCCGAAGATGCCTGCAATCAGGCGATGGGCGTTGAGGCGGCAGCGGGGCATGGTCGGCTCCTGCATTCGTCGTGACTTGCGATGTCGTGATTGTGTACCGATGGCTGTTAGCCGGGTGTGTGCAATTGCAAGCAGTTGTTTCATGCCAGGCGGCTCGGGGTGGGCGGCGGCCTCGCGTATAATTGCGTTTTTCGCCGATTTTCCCGGTTGACCGCAGCCTGTGGCGGTCCCGGCTGTAATTCAGGACAGATCATGCTCGACATCCAACAACTCCGTACCAACCTCGACGCCGTGGCCGCCGGCCTGGCCAAGCGCGGCAAGCCCATCGACTTCAGCGAATTCTCGGCCCTCGAAGCCGAGCGCAAGACGCTGCAGACCCGTACGCAGGATCTGCAGGCGCAGCGCAACAGCCTGTCCAAGCAGATCGGCATGCTCAAGGGCAAGGGGCAGGATGCCTCCGAGGTGATGGCGCAGGTCGGTGCGCTCGGCGATGAGTTGAAGGCGTCTGAAGCACGCCTTGGCGAACTGCTGGAAAAGTTCAATGCCATCCTCGCCACGCTGCCAAACATTCCGGACGACTCCGTGCCGGTCGGCGAGGACGAAACCGGCAACGTCGAGTTGAAGCGCTGGGGGACGCCCAAGGCTTACGATTTCGCGGTCAAGGACCACACCGATATCGGCGAAGGCCTCAACCAGCTTGATTTCGCCACGGCTGCCAAGATCGCTGGCGCCCGTTTCTCCCTGCTCAAGGGTGGCGTTGCCCGAATGCACCGCGCGCTTGCTCAGTTCATGCTCGATACGCACACGACGAAGCATGGCTACACCGAGGTTTATGCCCCGTACCTCGTCAATGCCGCCAGTCTCTTCGGCACCGGCCAGTTGCCGAAGTTCGAGGAAGACCTGTTCAAGGTACTGCGCGGCGATCAGGATCCGCTGTACCTGATCCCGACCGCCGAAGTGCCGGTGACCAACGTCGTCCGCGACGAAATCCTCGCTGCCGAAGCGCTGCCGCTCAAGCTGGTTTGCCATACCCCGTGCTTCCGTTCCGAAGCCGGCTCCGGCGGCCGCGACGTACGCGGCATGATCCGCCAGCACCAGTTCGACAAGGTCGAGTTGGTGCAGATCGTGCATCCGGACCAGTCGGCCGCTGCCCACGAGGAACTGACCGGCCATGCCGAAGCGATTCTGGAAGCACTGGCGCTGCCCTACCGCCGCATGGCGCTGTGCTCGGGCGACATGGGCTTCTCCGCCGCCAAGACCTACGACCTCGAAGTCTGGCTGCCGGCGCAGGATACCTATCGCGAGATTTCGTCGTGCTCCAATTTCGGCGCCTTCCAGGCCCGCCGCATGCAGGCCCGTTTCCGTAACGACAAGAACAAGCCGGAGCTGTGCCACACCCTGAACGGTTCCGGCCTGGCGGTCGGTCGTACGCTGGTGGCCATCCTCGAGAACAACCAGCAGGCCGATGGCAGTGTGGTTGTTCCGGAGGTGCTGCGTCCGTATATGGGTGGTCTGGAACTGCTGACGCCGCTGCGCTGAACAGCAGTATTCATTGACAGGGGGTGGCGTTGGTTATCCAACGCCGCCCCTTATTCCGTGCGCTGAATAGTTTCGATGCCCTGATTAATGGTTGGCAGGCGTAGGCCCGGTTCGTCGTCACCGTCTTTGGCTTGTGCCAGGGCTCGGACGGTACTCGCCCGTTTGACGTAGCTGCGGCGCTTCTCCTCAACTTCCAGCACCAGCCGTTTCAGGCTGGCGGCGCTGGCCGACGTGGGGGCGAAGGGCGGGGCATTACGCAGGAGGATGTTGTAATAGCTGCGAATGTTCTCGACCAGGATGACTGCCTCACCGCCGCGCGCACGGCCGGTCTTGAACTGCTGGGCGTATTTGGCCTGCGATAGCTTGGGCAAGACCTGTTTCAGTTCGTACCACGCATTCGGGTCCGCCTTGAGCTGGCGGGCGAGGGCGCGGGCAGCGCTGAAATGGCCGGGGCCGATGTTGTAGGCGGCCAGCGCCTGCCAGGTGCGGTCCGGCTCTTCGACCTCCGGTGGCAGTTGATCCTTGAGCAGGTTGATATAGCGCGCCCCGCCGAGGATGCTTTGCGCCGGGTCGAGCCGGTTGTCGATTTCCAGGCGGTCGGCGGTGTCTTCGGTCAACATCATGATGCCGCGGACATTGGTGTAGCTGGTGGCGTTCGGGTCCCAGTGGGATTCGTGATAAGCGACGGCGGCGATCAGCCGCCAGTCCAGCCCGGTCAGCGCCTGCGCTGCCTGGAAGTAGCGGCGGTACTTTGGCAGTGTGAGTTCGACCTCGCCGAGGAACTTGACGATGTCGGCCTGGCTGAGCCGGCGCAGGTGGCCGAAGTAGCGGTCTTCCAGCCGCGCCAGCGTGCCGTCGCGCTGCACGCGCTGGATGAAGGCATTGGCCTTGGCGCGCAGCTCCGGGTTGGGATTGGTGCCCAGCGACCAGACGATGGGATGCTCCGAGCCAATGCCCAACGAGGTACGCAGGTTAGGCACGAACTGGTTGGCGAGATCCTTCAGGTAGCCGTCGATCGCCACATAGCTGACGCGTCGTTCGCCAAGGGATTCCAGCAGACCCAGCACGTCACCGCTATCCACTTCGGCAATTTTCAGTTCCGGCACCTGTGCCTGCAGTTGTTTCAGCGACAGCGCCTGGCGGGAACCGGCGATGACATGAACGGTCTTGCCCGACAGATCAGCCGGCTCGCCCAGTGGCAACGAGGCTTCGTGCTGGGCAATCCAGTCCTGGCTCTGGAAAATCGGCTCGCTGGTCTGCAATGGGCTGTGGCCGACCGGCGACATCCAGCCGGCGGCGATATGGTAGCGGGTGCCAACCAGGCGCTCGGCAAAGCGGCTGGCCTCGGCGACCTCGTATTTGACGCCGACGCCAAGCTCCTGTGCGAAGGCTTCGATCAGGTCGCGCTCCAGCCCGCTGGGATTGCCGTTGTCGTCTTCGGTTTGCGTCAGCGGGCCGGGCTGGATCAACACGACCAGATCGTGCTGGGCCGGTGTCGGAAACGGCAGCGGCAGGCGCGAGCCCACCTCGGTGCAGCTTGCGACAAAAATTAGGCCGAGAAACAGGAAGAGTCGTATTAACCTGCGCATCACTTGTGTTAATATCCTGCCTCCCGCGGAGAGGTGGCAGAGTGGTCGAATGTACCTGATTCGAAATCAGGCGTACTGCAAGGTACCGAGGGTTCGAATCCCTCCCTCTCCGCCAGGGAATCAAGCGCCGAAACGGCGCTTTTTTGTTGCCTGTTTTTCCCTGAGTGGCGGGTCGGAACGAACGTCCATCCGGTACGCGCGGCGAATTATGCCGGAATCGCCGACGCCGACCTAACCGGCTCACAATACTTTACCAATACCCGGCGGCTTACACACGAGCTGTCGCATACCGGTGGTGATCTTGCCTTTGCCGCGGGCGTCGTGATATTTGTTGCCGATGAATCCTGATCTACTGCAAGCGGCGGCGCGCCGCAAATCCAGCCGATGAGCCGCACGCCGCGTCATGCCGGTCGCCGGCCGCCGGAAAACGTCCTGCGCGAGGTGGTTGAGCGCTATCAGGCCGAAGTGGTGATTCCGCACTGTGCCGTGTGCAGCCATCCCTGCTGCTGGCTGGACCCGTTGGTGCTGGAACTGAACTGGAAGCAACTGAAGACGATCTGGCTGATCGACGAATCGCGGGCTGCTTTCGACCGGCGTCTTGCATCGGGCAAAGGGCCGGCTGATATCCGCGCTGGCAACGGACTGTATTACGCCCATGGCAAGGCCTGTCCGGCCTACGATGGCGAAGGCCATGCCTGCCGGGTGTATGGCCAAGCCGTGAAGCCGGCGGGGTGCTCCGATTTTCCGGTCTATGAAGATGGTGACGTCATCGTCGCTGATTTGCGCTGCGAGGCGGTGGAGTTGGAGGCCTTCGTGGCGCGGGTGGCGCAGGCGGTCGGGCCGTCTTTTCGGGTTGTTCCGTCAGCCGATCGTGATTTCCCGTTCATGGTGACCCTGACGCTGCGTCGGATCGCTGGCAAATAGTGGCATAGCGGTTTGCCACCTTTCGGGCAGAATGCGGGCATGAGCTTCTACGGCCTTCACGCTTCGGACAAATTCGCGCACCAGACCGGCGCCCAGGCGGCGGGTTTGCCGCAGGCGCTGTGGTATTTCCGGAATGAATGGATTGCCGTGCCCGCCGGCGAACCCGGTGATTTCCGTTTTTGCCCGGATTTTCAGGTTGACCGTGACTGGCAAGTCGCCAGCAAGGAATACGCCGCTGCGGGCGCTGAGGCCGCTTTGCCCTTGCTGGTCTGGGTGGCCGCGCCAGCGTGTCTGGAGGGTGCCCGTCTCGACGCGACGGCGACAGCGCTGGCGGTGGCCGGGGCATGCTTCTCCTGCAAGCTCGTGCCGCGATTGCCGCTCAACGGCGCGTGGTTCAACGCCGACAGCGCGGCGTTTTTCAGCAGCCGGAGCCTGCGCGTGCGCGGTACAAGCGACGCGGCGAGCTTTGTTGTCCGCAGTTTCTGGCCGGAGGATTACACCTTGCCCGAGCAAGCTGCGCCGCTGCCCGGTATCGCTTCGGCGGCGGATTTGCGCGCCTGGGTGCGTGGTGACATGCAGCATTTTTCCGTTATTTCGCTCTGGCAAAAGACACCAGCACAGTCGCTCGCTGCGGGTACGCCGGTATTGGGCCTGATGCTCAATGGTGCCCAAGGGGACGACGACGAGGCGCACGGCGGCCACTTTGCCCTGCTGACTGGTCGGGTAGGCGAGGGCGGCAGTATCGCCGACCTGCTGGTGTACAACTTCTATACGCTGGATTCTGAAAGCGAAAAAGGGATCATCGCGGCGCCGGTGCCGCTCGATAACTACCTCGGCGATCTCAACAGCGGCCAGGCTTGGTATCGGCCGTCCTGGTTGTTGCTGGCGACGCTGGCTGACGACGCCCTGACGCGCCGGGTTGATGCGCTGATGGCGCGGGTGTTCGCCCAGTTCTACAAGCATTGCTTTCGTTACCAGCACGCGCGGGCCAATTGTGCCGGCATCAGCGTTCGCTGCCTGCGGGCGCTGGGTTGGCCGCTGCCAGTGCTGGGGGCGGAGTCCTGGGTGAAGGCGTTTTTTGCCCTGCCGCTGGTGGCCTTGCGCCAGCGCAACCTGCTGGCCGGCAAGGCGACCTTCGATTACCTGACGGAAGACCGGACCGCGCTCTACCCGGCGCAGACCTTCGAGCAGATCGGTGGCGATCTGATGGCGCGGCTGCGGGGAGAACTGCCGGCAAGCAATGACTGGACGCAGCGCCTCGTCAGTGATGTGCAGCAGGTGCTGGCTGTCCATGTGCCCCAGTTCCCCTCCAGTCGTGCTGCGGGCAGCTGGCCGGTGACTTGCAGCGCCGAGTACTGGCAGCGGGTGCCGGCCGATCCGGCGGCGCGCAAAATCATTCCGGTGCCGTCCCGGCCGTTTCCGCCCGAGTTGGCTGATCCGCAATCGCCGGTCGAGCCGCCGCTGCGCTCCGAGTTTGCCTGGCGAGTCTGGTTGCTGCTGATTGCTGCAACTTGCCTGCTCATTCTGGGCCGGCTCTTGGCATAATCCGGCTGTGCTTGCCTACATCGTCCGCCGCTTGCTGTACGCGCTCCCGATCCTGATCGGGGTGAATCTGATTACTTTCGCGCTGTTCTTCGTCGTCAATACGCCGGATGACATGGCGCGCATGCAACTGGGCGTCAAGCGGGTGACACCGGAGGCGATCGAGAAGTGGAAGGCCGAACGCGGCTACGACAAGCCGCTGTTGTGGAACAGCGAGGCCAAGGGGCTGAGCGCTGCGGTGGACACGATTTTCTTCCAAAAATCGGCACGCATGTTCGTCGGCGACTTTGGCCGCGCCGAGGACGGCCGCGACATTGCCCGCGAAATCGGCGCACGGATGGGGCCATCGCTGGCCATTGCCTTGCCGACCTTTATCCTTGGCCTGTTCGTCACCATCACCTTTGCACTGACACTCGCCTTCTTCCGCGCCACAGCCTTCGATTTCTGGGGCGTCGTGCTGTGCGTGGCGATGATGTCAATCTCCGGGTTGTTCTACATCATCGGCGGCCAATACCTGATCAGCAAGGTGTGGAAACTGGTACCGATCTCCGGCTTCGGGGATGGCCTTGCGGCCTGGCGCTTTCTCATCCTGCCGGTACTGATCGGCATCATTTCCGGTATCGGTTCTTCAACGCGCTGGTACCGCACGATCTTCCTTGAAGAAGTCGGCAAGGACTACGTGCGCACCGCTCGGGCCAAAGGTCTGCCGGAGACCCTGGTCTTCTTCCGCCATATCCTGCGCAATGCGATGATCCCCATCCTCACCGGGGTGGTTGTCGTCATTCCGCTGCTCTTCATGGGCTCACTGCTGACGGAGTCCTTTTTCGGCATCCCCGGGCTCGGCAGTTACACCATCGACGCGATCAACGCGCAGGACTTCGCGGTGGTGCGCTCGATGGTCTTCATCGGTTCGGTGCTCTACATCGTCGGCCTGATCCTCACCGATATTTCCTACACCCTCGTCGATCCGCGGATACGTTTCGAATGATGGGCTTTCAGATCGTCGTTCTCTGGTCGGATGTGCTGGTCTGGCTGCTGGTGGTGGCCAGCGTCGCGCTGGGGGTGGTGATTTCCCGCAATCCGCCGCTGCGGTCGGCGTGGCAGCGTGTGGGGGCCAACCGCGTTGGCATGGCTTCGGCGACTGTTCTGCTGGCTTTCGTGCTGATCGGGCTGTTGGATTCCATTCATTACCGTGTCGCGCTCGAGGGCAAGCCGGGCGAGAAAACCCGTTATGCCATCGAAGTCCTGTCGGTGCTCGATACGATGGCCACGCCGCTGCGCTCGCGCAATGAAAAAACCTATTCGGCACCGTTCGCCACCCGGCTTTACGCCAAGGAAACTATGGATGTGCCGGGTGTCGGCAACGTGCGCGATTACCCACGCCTTAAACATGGCGGGAAGCATCTCGGTGAGCGCGAGGACGAGGTGGCGGCGGATGTCGCATTTACGGCCTTCCGTATGGCCGTGCTCGCCTTTGTCGGATGGCTTGGGGTACTGGCACTGGTGTCGCTGCATGTCGGGCGCAGTGCAGCGCCCGGCGCTATGCCTGCCTGGCGGCAAGTCCTGTGTGGCGAAACCAGCTTCGCTTGGAATGCGGTGCTGATCACGCTGCTGCTGATGCTCTTGCTGCTCGTGCCCCTGTTTGCGCTGGCCGGCCAGTATCACGTCTTCGGTACCGACAAGGTTGGGCAGGACGTGCTCTACCAGATCCTGAAAAGCGTGCGCACCGGCTTGATCATCGGGCTGGTGACGACACTGGTGCTTCTGCCGGTGGCCGTCGGGCTCGGTATCGTCGCCGGCTATTTCCGCGGCTGGGTCGATGACCTGATCCAGTACCTTTACACCGTGCTCAACTCGATTCCGGGCGTGCTGCTGATCGCGGCAGCGGTGCTGATGATGCAGGTGGTCATCGACAGCCATCCGCAATGGTTCTCGACCGCCGCCGAGCGCGCCGACCTGCGCTTGCTGGCCTTGTGTTTCATCCTCGGCATCACCAGCTGGACCGGGCTGTGCCGGCTGCTGCGCGGTGAAACGCTGAAGTTGCGTGAGCTGGAATACATTCAGGCGGCGCAGGCCTTTGGAGTCTCCAATGGTCGTATCATCGTCCGCCACATCCTGCCCAACCTGATGCACATCGTCATCATCGCGCTAGTGATGGACTTCTCCGGGTTGGTGCTCGCCGAGGCGGTGCTGTCCTACGTCGGCATCGGTGTCGATCCGACGATGACCAGCTTCGGCACGATGATCAACAATGCCCGCATGGAACTCGGGCGCGAGCCTGTGGTCTGGTGGTCGCTGGCCGCGGCCTTTTCGGCGATGTTCATTCTCGTGCTGGCGGCCAATCTGTTCGCGGACGCCATCCGTGATGCCTTTGATCCGAGGCTGGCATGAGCGAGCATTCCGACATGAATTCCCCGCTGCTTGAGGTTCGCGACCTGCGTCTCGGCTTTGCCGCCGGCAAGCAGATGCTGGCCGCAGTCGACGGCATTTCGTTCAGCATCGCCCGCGGCGAAACCTTTGCCCTGCTCGGTGAATCGGGCTGCGGCAAATCCGCCAGCGCGCAGGGCATCCTCCGCCTGCTGCCGGCCGCCGGGCGGATACTGGGCGGGCAGGTGACGATGGACGGCTGCAACCTGGTGTGGCTGCCCGAGGCGGAGATGCGCGCCTGGCGTGGCGGACGGATCGCAATGATCTTTCAGGAGCCGGCAACCAGCCTCAATCCGGTGCTGACAGTCGGCCGACAGATCGGCGAGGTGCTCGAACGCCATCTCGGCCTGAGCGGCGAGGCCGCACGCCGGCGCATGCTCGAGCTGTTGCAGCAGGTCGGCATTGCCGACCCGGAACGGCGGCTTGATGAATACCCCTTCCAGCTGTCGGGCGGCATGAAGCAGCGGGTAATGATCGCCATCGCGCTCGCTGGCGAACCGGAACTGCTGATTGCCGACGAACCGACGACGGCGCTGGATGTGACGGTGCAGGCGCAGATCCTCGATCTTTTGGCAAAAATTCAGGTTGACCGTGGCATGGCCATCTTGCTGATCACGCATGATCTGGGCGTGGTTGCGCGCATGGCGCATCGCGTCGGCGTGATGTACGCGGGCGAGCTGGTTGAAGTCGCGGCGCGCGAGGCGTTTTTTACGGCACCGCTCCATCCTTACACGCAGGCATTGTTCGCCGCGCTACCGGAGATCTCCCGCCGCGGCTTGCGGCTGGCGACCATTCCCGGGCAGGTGCCGGCGCTATCGGCGATGCCCGCTGGCTGCCGCTTTGCCGAGCGGTGTCAGCAGGTGATGCCGCACTGTCGCGAGCAATCGCCAGTGTGGCGGCAGGCGGGCGGCGATCATGCCTTACGCTGCCATTGGCAGGGTGGCGCACCTAAGGAAGATGGGACGCGGCATGCCGTGACCGAGCTGGATATCGATGCTGGCAAGCCCTTCCTCGATGTTGGTGCGCTGAAGGTTCATTTTCCGATCCGCAAGGGTTTGTTCCAGCGCACGGTTGGTCATGTGCGTGCGGTCGACGGCGTTTCGCTTCAAATTTCGCCGGGGCGGACGCTAGCGCTGGTTGGTGAATCTGGCTGCGGCAAGACGACGGTGGGAAAGGCCTTGCTGCAACTGATTCCGCCGACGGCAGGTTCTGTCCGGCTCGGCGGCGGCGAACTGGTCGGGCTTGCCGGACGTCGCCTGCGCGAGGCGCGGCGGCACATGCAGATGATTTTCCAGGATCCCTTCGCCTCGCTGAATCCGCGACTGCGGGTCGGCGAAATCATTGCCGAAGGCATGCTGGCACTGGGTTCGGGGCGAGAGTCGGGCGATACCGATCTGACCGCAGCCATTTCGGCCCTGCTAGAACAGGTTGGCCTGCCGGCCGAGGCAGCTTCGCGTTACCCGCACGAGTTTTCCGGTGGTCAGCGCCAGCGCATCGCCATTGCCCGGGCGCTCGCCGTGCAGCCGGAACTGCTGATCTGCGACGAGCCGACCTCGGCGCTGGATGTTTCCGTGCAGGCGCAGATTCTCAATCTGCTGAAAAAATTGCAGGCCGAGCTCGGCGTCGCCTACCTGTTCATCACCCACAATTTCGCCGTCGTCGAATACCTGGCACACGATATCGCCGTGATGTATCTCGGGCGTATTGTCGAACAGGGGCGGGCAGAGGCGGTGCTGGCGGCGCCCAAGCATCCATATACCCGGGCGCTGCTGTCGGCCGTACCGGTGCCGCGTCTCGACGCGGCACGCGACATCATCCGGCTGGGCGGCGAAACACCGTCACCGGCCAATCCGCCGTCTGGCTGTCATTTTCATCCACGCTGCCCGAAGGCGGATGCCCGTTGCCGTGAAACGTATCCATCGGCGACTGTGGGGGCTGATGGACATCTGGTCCACTGTCATTGGCCGGAAAATACGGGGGATTGACCCTGGGGCCTGATCGGCTGCCTTGAGGCTGGCAGGTCCATAGCGGCGAGCAGTCTCCCTGAGTCGCCGCTCCTGACGCCGTGTCTACGTCGATGTAGCCACGGTAGGCCTTAGTCAGCCGCGGCGGTTGCTTCCGGACTTGGCAACCTTGGTGGGGCTGGCCGGTTTTGTGGCGGCGCTGCGCTTGTTGTCACTCGCCGGCCGAGCCGCTTTGGCGGATTTGCCGGCTGACGTGTCACGCTGTGCCAGCTTGGAACTCGCCTTGCCCGGGTTGCTTGGCGGCTTGCCGGCCGCCAATTTGTCGATGCTCTTGCCCGCAGCCTTCAAAGAAGCCGTTTTCTCCGCTTTGCCCTTCTTGCCGCGCGCCACGCGTTCCGGATCAATCCAGTATTGCGGGCCATCACTTTGCAGCATGGCGTTGAGGCTGTGCGAATTGTCCTGCCCGGGGACCAGCAATCGCGAGCCGGCACCCAGCCGGACATTGCCGGCGAGGCCGTTTGCCTGGAGCAGTTCGCCGAGCGTGATGCCAAAACGTGAGGCAATGCTGTCCAGTCGCTCACTGACTGGCAGCGTGTAGGCCTGCCAGTTGGACAGCGGGCGGTCATGGCTGGCCAGTCGGTCGCGGAAGCTCTCGACACGGTCGGCCGGCACAACGAGCGGCGTTTCCGGCTTGATGATCTGACGGTTGTGCGATGGATTGAGGCGAACGAACTCGTCGACGGTCAGGCCAGCCAGCCGGGCGGCAGTCTTGATGTCGATCGGCTGCGGTGCAGGTAGCGTGGCGAAATAGGGCTGATTGGGAATTTCAGGAATGCCCAGTCGCAGTGCCAGCGCCGGATCACTGAAAATATTCTTCAGCGCCTGCAGTTTGGGCACGTAATGGCGCGTTTCGTCCGGCATCTTCAGGCTGGGGTAGTCGGTCGGCAGGCCGCGGGCACCGTTTTTCTCGATGGCGCGTTTGACGGCACCTTCACCCCAGTTGTACGAGGCCAGCGCCAAATGCCAGTCGCCGTGCATTTCATAAATGGTCTGCAGGTAATCCAGTGCCGCGTTGGTCGATGCCAGCACGTCGCGCCGCTGATCCTGCCACCAGTTCTGTTCGAGGTTGAAGCGCTTGCCCGTCGCCGGGATGAACTGCCAGAGGCCCGAAGCATGCGCACGCGAGTAAGCCATCGGGTTGAACGAACTCTCAACCATCGGCAGCAACGCAATCTCGGTCGGCATGCCCCGCGCTTCCAGCGCGCTGACGATGTGATGCAGATACGGACGGCTGCGCTCGACCATGCGCCGCAGGGCTTCTGGCCGGTTCTGATACCACTGCTGATAGTGCAGCACCAGTGGATCGTTGAGATTGGTCATCGCAAAACCGTTGCGAATGTGATCCCAAAGGCTGTCCGGGGCGGTGGTCAGGTCGATGGTGTTCGGCAATTGCGGCGCGGTACGCAGCTCTTCAACCACCAGAATGTCAGTCGGTGTGCTGCCGCTGGTCTCGATGGCCGCGGACGGCATGAGCAGCGACAGCAATGGAAAACCTTCGCCTGATTGGGCGTGGGCCGGCATCGACAAAGCCAGGCTGGCGCAAGCAAGCCCGGACAGTTTGCGAATCAGCGACAGAACGTTGCGTTGCTGCATGAGTGTGGCTCCAGGCACGAACGGGGTCGATGTAAAACGAACATTATACCCCGTGCCGAATGGCCACACAGGCTGCGGGGAAATGAAAAAACCAGCCGTGGCTGGTTTTGGATATTTGGCGGAGTGGACGGGGCTCGAACCCGCGACCCCCGGCGTGACAGGCCGGTATTCTAACCAACTGAACTACCACTCCGCGCTTTGATCTTGGCGTCCCCACGGGGATTCGAACCCCGGTTACCGCCGTGAAAGGGCGGTGTCCTAGGCCTCTAGACGATGGGGACCCGGACAAAACTGCTTCAGTTCGGCGCTTGGTGGAGGTAAGCGGGATCGAACCGCTGACCTCTTGCATGCCATGCAAGCGCTCTCCCAGCTGAGCTATACCCCCATTGAGAGACAGCCGAACTGCTTCGATACTCTGGCTTGCACCGGACTACCGATGACCGTTTCCGGTCGTTAAGGTTGGCGGAGTGGACGGGACTCGAACCCGCGACCCCCGGCGTGACAGGCCGGTATTCTAACCGACTGAACTACCACTCCGCGCTTAAACCTGTACTGCAAAAACCTTGGCGTCCCCACGGGGATTCGAACCCCGGTTACCGCCGTGAAAGGGCGGTGTCCTAGGCCTCTAGACGATGGGGACCCGGACAATTCCTTCGAGCTTTGGTGGAGGTAAGCGGGATCGAACCGCTGACCTCTTGCATGCCATGCAAGCGCTCTCCCAGCTGAGCTATACCCCCGCCTCGAAAGAAGGCCGCATTATAGAGACCCTCTTTGACCGTGTAAAGGGCTTTCTGCGAATTTTTAGCTATTGCGGGAAAGTGCCGCCAGCACGCCTTCGCGACCGATCAGGGCGATCACTGCGTCGACCGATGGCGTTTGCGCCTGCCCGGTCAGGATGACCCGCAGTGGCATGGCCAGTTTCGGCATCTTGAGGCCGTGTTTGGTGACGGTTTCCTTGATTAGCGCGTTGATGGCGGGCGTTTCCCATGCGACTGAGGCGATGCCGGCGGCGAAGTCGGCAAGGGCGGGGCGGGCTTCTTCGCCGAGATGTTGCGCGAGCAGCTCTGGGTTCGGCGTGACCGTGGTGTAGAAAACTTCGACGGCGTCGGCCAGCGTGTTGAGCGTATTGCAGCGGTCGACGTAAAGCGCCACTGCCTGCGCCAGTGACGGCCCGTTGCCGGTGTCTACACCGCGTGCCGACAGGCGCTTGGCGACCTCGGTTGCCAGTTCGTCCGGCGGCGTCTGCTTCATGTACTGCTGATTCAGCCAGAGCAGTTTTTCAGTATTGAACTGGGCGGCCGAGGCGGTGATGTGGTCGAGGTCGAACCATTCGACAAACTGTTGGCGGCTGAAGACTTCGTCATCGCCATGTGACCAGCCGAGGCGGGCGAGGTAATTGATGACTGCTTCGGTGAGGAAGCCGTCGTCGTCGTATTGCGTGACCGAAACCGCTCCGTGGCGCTTGGAGAGTTTGGTGCCGTCATCGCCGAGAATCATCGACAGGTGGGCGTAAATCGGCACTTCGGCGCCGAGTGCCTGCAGGATGTTGATCTGGCGCGGGGTGTTGTTGACATGGTCGTCGCCGCGGATGACGTGGGTGATGCCCATGTCCCAGTCGTCAACGCAGACGCAGAAGTTGTAGGTCGGGGTGCCGTCGCCGCGGGCGATGATCAGGTCATCGAGTTCGTCATTGCTGATCTCGATGCGGCCCTTGACTGCGTCATCCCAGGCAACAACGCCACCCTTCGGGTTCTTGAAACGAACAACCGGCGACTGGCCAGACGGCGGTTGCGGTAGCGTCTTGCCGGCTTCGGGGCGCCAGCGGCCGTCATAACGCGGCTTCTCCTTGCGTGCTTCCTGCTCGGCGCGCAGGGTGTCGAGTTCTTCGCGGCTGGTATAGCAATAATACGCAGAGCCATCAGCCAGCATTTTCGCGATCACTTCCTTGTAGCGATCCATGCGCTGCATCTGGTAGAACGGGCCCTCGTCGTGCGTCAGGCCCAGCCAGGCCATGCCGTCGAGGATGGCTTGAACGGCCTCCGGTGTCGAACGGGCAACATCAGTATCTTCAATGCGCAGGATGAACTGGCCGCCATGGCGGCGGGCGTAGGCCCAGGAGAAGAGCGCGGTGCGAGCGCCGCCGATGTGGAGGTAGCCGGTGGGGCTGGGGGCGAAACGGGTGCGGACTGGCTTCATGAAATCGGGAGTTCCAACAGGCGATAAACGCGACATTTTAGCCGACAGCTGTTTGACCCGTCTCGCCGTATATGGTTAAATGCGCGGCTCTTGTGGGGCGGTTAGCTCAGCGGTAGAGCACTGCCTTCACACGGCAGGGGTCACTGGTTCGATCCCAGTACCGCCCACCATCCCGAGGACACTGTCCCGTCGATGCTTCCCACAAGAAAAACAAACCCGCTCAGCGCAAGGCTCGGCGGGTTTTTTGTTTGCTTGCCGGCCCTACGGCGCGGGATGAAAAAAAGCCGGGCAGGGCGCCCGGCTTGGGGTGCTGTTTCTCTGTTTTATGGGTTGGAGTGCGTCGCGTGCAGAATTTCAACTTCCTCGTGCTCCCACTGGGCAACCGCATCAGAAATCAGGCGCGCTTTCTCATGGGTATCGGGGGCGTGATGGTGCGATTCCTGAAACTCATCCAGCGCGTGATGAATGGCTTCGGCCTTGGTTTGGGTATGTGGCATGGAAACGATCCTTCTTGACAAAATGCTGCATTGCGACAAACAAACTTTAGGCTTTCAGCGGTTGTTTCGCAAGATGATGTGAAACAAATTAATGCGTTGCACCATGGGGAAGCGCGTGGTGTTCGTAAGCTGAGGCGAGTAGCCACGAGGGCAATCCTGAATTCTCAAGCGCTCAATTGCAGAGAACGCAAATTTTCCGGTTTTTCGATTGCGATGCAGTTGCAGTATCTGGATGGTTATGCAGGAGTTTCATCCCAAATCCGCTGATTTTTTTCGCAATGCAGAATGCCCTGTCAGCCCATGAAAACCCTGAAATGATCGGCATTTAACGCTTGCCAACAGGCTATGTCCTGAGCGTAGAATGGTCTTGCTGCATCGCAGCAGACTCAGGGAACATCATGAATAAAATGCTGACCATAGACGGTAACGAAGCCGTCGCCAACGTGGCTTACCGCGTTTCCGAAGTGATCGCGATTTACCCGATCACGCCCTCATCCGGCATGGGCGAACTTTCCGACGAATGGGCAGCGCAGGGGCGGCCTAACCTGTGGGGTAGTGTACCGCGGGTGGTCGAGCTGCAATCGGAGGGCGGCGCGGCGGGAACGGTGCATGGCGCGTTGCAGACCGGGGCGCTGGCGACGACCTTTACCGCGTCGCAGGGCCTGCTGCTGATGATTCCCAATATGTACAAGATTGCCGGCGAACTGACGCCGACGGTCTTTCATGTTGCCGCCCGGGCTGTGGCGACGCACGCGCTGTCGATCTTCGGCGACCATTCTGATGTGATGGCGACGCGGGGCACCGGCTTTGCGCTGCTGGCGTCGAACTCGGTGCAGGAAGCTCAGGACATGGCGGCGATTGCCAGTGCCGCAACGCTGGCCGGGCGGGTGCCGATGCTGCATTTCTTCGACGGTTTCCGCACCTCGCATGAGGTGGCGAAGATTTCTGCGGTGAACGATGAAATCCTGCAAAAACTGCTGGCACCGGAGCTGATTGCCGCTCACCGTCAGCGTGCGCTGTCGCCGGAGCACCCGGTGCTGCGCGGCACGTCGCAGAATCCGGATGTCTTTTTTCAGGCGCGTGAGGCGCAGAATCCGTGGTTCGATGCCTTCCCCGAAGTCGTGGAGCAAACAATGGACCGCTTCGGCGTGCTGACTGGGCGCTCTTATCGCTTGTTCGATTATGTCGGTGCGCCGGATGCCGAGCGCGTGATCGTGTTGATGGGCTCCGGTGCCGAGACGGTGCAGGAAACCGTCGAGCACCTCAATCGCCACGGCGAAAAGCTCGGCCTGCTCAAGGTCCGGCTGTTCCGGCCCTTTGCCCCGGCGGCGCTGGTCGCGGCCCTGCCGGCGAGCGTGCGCAGCATTGCCGTACTGGAATGCTGCAAGGAACCGGGTGCCGATGGCGAGCCGCTTTTCAAGGACGTGCTGGTGGCGCTGGCCGAGGATGCCGCCAGCGGTGCGCCGCGTTTTGCGCGTATGCCGGCGGTGATCGGCGGTCGTTTCGGCCTGGGTTCCAAGGAGTTCAACCCGGCGATGGTTTTGGCCGTGTTTTCCGAGTTGACCGCAGATGCCGTCTCGGCACGCCAGCAGCTACCGGCCGTCAAGCGCCGCTTTACCGTTGGTATCGACGACGACCTGAGCAGGCTGTCGCTGGCCTTCGATGCCGGCTTCCGCACCGACGCCGCCCGCGAAGCGTTTGCCGCAGTGTTTTATGGCCTGGGTTCGGACGGCACGGTGTCGGCGAACAAGAATTCGATCAAGATCATCGGCGACGAAACTGACCTGCACGCGCAGGGCTATTTCGTTTATGACTCGAAGAAATCGGGCGCGATGACCGTCTCGCACCTGCGCTTCGGCCCGCAGCCGATCCGCTCGGCCTACCTCACCGGTGCCGGTGATGCGCGTTTCATTGCCTGCCATCAGCCGCATTTTGTTGATAGCCACGACTTGCTGGCGCATGCCGCCGAGGGGGCGGTCTTCCTGCTCAATACGCCCTTGGCCGCCGACGATGTCTGGGGCACGCTGCCAGCGACCATGGAGCGGCAGATGATCGCCAAGAAAATCCGCTTCTACGTCATCGACGCTTATCGGGTGGCGCAGGAGGCGGGCATGGGGCGGCGCATCAATACCGTGATGCAGACCTGCTTCTTCGCCATCTCTGGCATCCTGCCGCAGGACGAGGCGATTGCCGCGATCAAGCACGCGGTGGAAAAGACCTACGGCCGCAAGGGCCGGCGCATCGCCGAGCAGAACTGCAAAGCCATCGACCGCACCGTGGCCTCGCTGAGTGCTGTGCCGCTGCCTGCCACGGTCAACCCGGAAAACACGCAAAAATCAGGTGTTCCGTCTACGGCCAGCGAGTTCGTCCGCAAGCTGACGCTGCCCTTGATCGCCGGCAAGGGCGATGCCGTGCCGGTGTCCTTCTTCCCCGCAGACGGCACCTGGCCGACCGGCACCGCGCGTTTTGAAAAGCGCAATCTCGCGCTGCAGATTCCGGTGCTCGAAACCGATTTGTGCACCCAGTGCGGCAAGTGCGTTTTCGTCTGCCCGCATTCCGCCATCCGCGCCAAGGCCTTCCCTGCACAGGCGGTCGTTGACGCGCCGGTCGGCTTCAAGACCATGAAGATCCGCAGCAAGGATTACCCGTCCGACTGGCTGATGAGCTATCAGGTCGCGCCCGAGGACTGCACCGGCTGCACGCTGTGCGTCGAGGTCTGCCCGATCCGCGACAAGTCGAATGTCTCGCGCAAGGCGCTGAACATGGCCGAGCAGCCGCCGCTGCGTGAGGCCGAGGTCGCCAACTGGGATTACTTCCTGGGCCTGCCCGAATACGACCGCAAGCTTGCCAAGCGCAGCACCTTGCCCGGCGCGATGCAGTTGCAGCCATATTTCGAGTTTTCCGGCGCCTGCGTCGGTTGTGGCGAGACGCCCTACATCCGGCTGGCGACGCAGCTCTTCGGCGACCGCATGCTGGTCGCCAACGCCACCGGCTGTTCGTCGATCTACGGCGGCAACCTGCCGACGACGCCGTATTGCACCGATGCCAACGGTCGCGGCCCCGCGTGGAGCAATTCGCTGTTCGAGGACAACGCCGAATTCGGCCTTGGCATGCGGCTGGCGACCAACCAGTTGGCCGAGGCTGCGCGTCATCAACTCAAGGCGCTGCGTCTTGAGATCGGTGAAACGCTGGTCGAGGCGCTCCTTAACGCCGACCAGAATGACGAGGCTGGCATCCACGAGCAGCGCGAACGGGTAGCTCAACTGATGGCCCGCCTGTCGCACCTCGGCACGCCCGCCGCCGACCAGCTGGCGGCGCTCGCTGAATACCTGATCCGGCGCAGTGTCTGGATCGTTGGCGGTGATGGCTGGGCTTACGACATCGGCTTCGGCGGCCTCGACCATGTGCTGGCGTCGGGCGAGAACGTCAATATTCTCGTCCTCGACACCGAGGTCTATTCCAACACCGGTGGCCAGAATTCCAAGGCAACGCCGCTCGGCGCCGTCGCCAAGTTCGCGGCCGGCGGCAAGCCGCAGCACAAGAAGGATCTGGCGCGCATCGCGATGGATTATGAGAACGTCTATGTTGCGCAAGTCGCCTTCGGCGCCAAGGACGTGCATACCCTCAAGGCCTTCCTGGAGGCAGAAAGCTACCCCGGCGTGTCGATCATCATCGCCTACAGCCCGTGCATCGCGCATGGTGTCGATCTGCAGCACAACCTGCGCCAGCAGGATCTCGCCGTCAAGGCCGGCCACTGGCCACTGCTGCGCTACGACCCGCGTCAGCGCGCGGCCGGGAAGAACCCGCTGTCGGTCGATAGCGCCGCACCGAGCATTCCCTACCGCGATTTCGCAGGCAACGAGGCGCGCTTCACGGTGCTTGAGCGCCTCAAGCCCGACGCCGCCGGCAAGTTCATGGAAGCGGCGGGCGAAGCAGCCCGCATCCGCCATCAGGAATACGTCGAACTGTCTCAGATGCAATTGCCGGAAAGCGCCATCGCCGAACAGGCGGTCGCCGCCAAGGAGGAACCTCATGCCTGATCTCTCCACCACCTACCTCGGCCTGGCGTTGAATAACCCGCTGGTGCCATCCTCCACACCGCTCAGCCGCGAGCTGGACGCCGTGCTGCATCTCGAAGATGCCGGTGCTGCAGCCATCGTCATGCACTCATTGTTTGAAGAGGATGTCCGGCGCGACGAACAGATGATGGACCGCTTCCTGATCCATCCCGAACATTTCGGCGAAGCCAGCGGCCATCTACCGGGTAGCGATGATTACCTCAGCAAGCTCGATACCTACCTGGAGCAGATCCAGCGCCTGAAGGCCCGGCTCGGCATCCCGGTCATCGCCAGCTTGAATGGCAGCTCGCTCGATGGCTGGGTCGAGCTCGGGCGCGAAATGCAGGGCGCCGGTGCCGATGCGCTGGAGTTGAACGCCTGGTTCATGCCCGCCGACCCCCACATCGGTGGCTCGGCGCTGGAGGAGCACTACCTCGCGCTGCTGCGCGAACTGAAGTCGGTGGTCAGTATCCCAGTGACGATGAAGTTGTCGCCCTTCTTCTCGTCACTGGCCAATTTCGTCAGTCAGGCCGAGCGCGAAGGTGCGGCCGGCGTATCCCTGTTCAACCGATTCTTCCAGCCCGACATCGATCTCGATACCTTAAGTGTCGTCGATAGCGTTCAGCTTTCAAGTTCCGCCGATGCGCTGCTGGCGATGCGCTGGATCGCCATTTTGCGCGGCAGTACGCGCATAACTCTGGCGGCGACCGGCGGTGTGCATACCGCCGAGGATGCGCTGAAAATGCTGCTCGCCGGCGCCGATGTGGTGCATCTGGCCAGTGCCTTGTTGCGCGGTGGGCCGGGTGTGTTGGGGGGGGTTCTCGCGGGTATCGATTCGTGGCTGGAAACCCACGAATACGAGTCCGTCACCCAGTTGAAAGGCTCGATGAGCCAGAAAAACAGTCGTGACCCCAGTGCCTTCGCGCGCGCGGCTTACCTCAATGCGATCGACTCGTTTACGCCGCCGGCCGGGGTGAGGTACTGAGGGTTTGCCCCGAGGGGCTGCCATCGGCTTGCGGTCGACCTGAAAAATTGCCAAAAATCGGCAGTGCTTCAAGCGGGGGCCGCACACTTGGTCGCGTGGACTGCTACTCCAGATGTTCCACCATCAACTGCGCTGACTCGACGCCCATGTACTCGTTGATCGCCAGCCGGTAGGCCGCGCGGGTGCGTTCGCGGGGCTGGTTGCTGAAGTTGAACTGGATGGCATCGATGCGGGTATTGCCTTTGCGCAGCCTGAGCTTGAGGTGTTTTTCCTTGAGCACGCGTTGCTGTTCGACGTCGAATTCATCGACAAACACCGGCGGCGGGAAGCCCTGGCCCCAGATTTCGTTTTCCAGCAGGCGGGCGGCGTCGAGCGAGAAGTAGCCGCTTTCCAGTCCGCCGTCAGTTTCCAGCGTCCGCGTCAGGTCGGCGGGGGAGAGCAGTTCGCCGGCAACGGTGGCAAACAGGCTTTGAAATTGTGCGAAATCGCCGTCGCGCAGCGTCACGCCGGCAGCCATGGCGTGGCCGCCGAAGCGTACCAGCAGGCCGGGGGCGCGCTTGGCGACGAGGTCGAGCGCATCGCGCAGGTGCAGGCCGGGGATGGAGCGGCCGGAGCCCTTGATGATGCCCCCCTCGCTGGGGGCGAAGGCGAACACCGGGCGGTGCAGTTTTTCCTTGATGCGCGAGGCGAGGATGCCGACGACGCCCTCGTGCCAGCTTTCATCAAAAAGCGCGATGCCGGGGGCGGGGTTACTGGTGTCGAGTTGCTCGAGCAGGTACAGCGCCTGTTCCTGCATGCCGGATTCGATGTCGCGGCGCTCGCGGTTGAGGGCGTCGAGTTCCTGGGCGATGGTCAGGGCACGGGCTTCGTCGTCGGTGATCAGGCATTCGATGCCCAGGCGCATGTCGGCCAGCCGACCGGCGGCATTCAGGCGCGGGCCGATGAGGAAGCCGAGGTCGAAGGCGGTGGCCTTGCGCGGGTCGCGACCGGCAGCCTTGAACAGTGCGGCAATGCCTGGCTGCAGACGGTTGGCGCGCATGCGCTTGAGACCCTGGCTGACGAGGATGCGGTTGTTGCGGTCGAGCTTGACGACGTCGGCGACGGTGCCGAGGGCGACGAGGTCGAGCAGGTCGGCGAAGTTGGGTTCCGGCCGCTCATTGAAATAGCCGCGGGCACGCAGTTCGGCACGCAGTGCGAGCATGACGTAGAACATGACGCCGACGCCGGCGATGCACTTGGACGGGAAGTCGCAGCCGGGCTGGTTGGGATTGACGATGCAATCGGCGGTCGGCAGTGATTCGCCCGGCAGGTGGTGGTCGGTGATCAGCGTCGCGATGCCATGCTCGTGGGCGCGGGCAACGCCCTCGATGCTGGCGATGCCGTTATCGACGGTGATGATCAGGTCCGGCGACTGCTGGGCGGCAACGTCGACGATCTCCGGCGACAGGCCGTAGCCGAGCTTGAAGCGGTCGGGGACGAGGAAATTGACGTCGGCGCCCAGCGTCTTGAGGGCGCGCATGCCGACGGCGGTGGCGGTCGCACCGTCGCAGTCGTAGTCGCCGATGATCAGCAGGCGCGCTTCGGCCTCGATGGCGTCGGCGAGGATCTGCGCTGCATCGGTGGCGTGGGTCAGCGTTGAAGGCGGCAGCAGCGATTTCAGTTCGTAATCCAGCTCGGCCTTGTCGATGATGCCGCGGGCAGCATAGAGGCGGGCGAGCAGCGGGTGCAGGCCTTGCTGTTCCAGTTGCCAGACGACGCGGGGTGGGGCGTTGCGGGTGACGATGCGGGTCAAGGGGCTTCCTCGATCAGTAGTTTGTTATGCGGCTTCGGCAAGCTGCTTGGCAAGGGCAGTGACAGGCTGGCCTTTTTTCCAGAATTTCCAGCGTTCGCCGCGGCCGACGGTCCATTGCAGCTTGCCGTAGATAGTCGGGGCGATCAGCGTCACCTGCGTCAGCGGCCCGCCGAGCGCGGCGCGCAGCGGTTGCAGCCAGTCGCGCTCCAGCGCCTCAAATTTGCTGCGCCAGTCTTCTGCCGCCTCGTAAAGCACCGGCCCGAGCAGATCATCGAGCACGACGAGCTGCGACTCGTCGCTGGCATGGGCGAGCAGGTCGGCGAGGGTTTTCGGTTGCGGGCGGCAGGGAATGCCCGCGGCACGTGCGAAACCGGCGGCCAGCGGGTTGCTGCTCCAGACGGCGGCGTAGCCGGGGTCGGTTGGCGCCGGCAAGGCGCCCGGGCCCCATAGCCAGAGGCTGTTGATCGCCGGCAGGCCCTTAGTTTGCCGGGCCTCGTTGATCGGATGCAGGTGCAGGAACATCTGCACTTCATTCAGCCAGCGGGTGATGGCTGTCGGTTTGCCGTCCAGATCGCCGTCGATGCGCCGGCCGGCGATGGCCGACAACGGGGCGATGGTGCTTGCCGATTTTGGGCAGAATTCCGGGTTGACCGCAGCAGACAGTTTCAGATACCAGCGTCGGGCGGTGGCGGTGTAAAAACTTCCGACATCCGCAAATTCGCGGTTGAGGTCAGCCACCAAGACGGCCGCTTCGTCATCGCTGATCTCAAAGGCGCCGGCATCGGCAAGCACAATGCGCTCGTGATGAAAGCGCAGATGCACCGGGTCGGCGCACAGCCAATCGCCCTCGCGGGCGGCATTGGTGTCGATGCCGGCGGGTTCGCCGAGCAGGCGCAGTGCGCCGTAAGGAGCGTCGGCCTGACTGAAAGCTTCGGCTAGTGCTTGCTCGAAAGGCTGGCGTGGACTGCGCACCATGGCGCCGTGGGCGTCCAGCCACTCGAAACCGGGGGTGGCGAGTTGGCCGAGGGCCAGGGTGTCGGCCGGTTCGGGCCAGATCAGTTCGGGAACGAGTAAGGTGAGTTGCACGGCTGCGAGCGGGGAAAATGCGCGTCGCCGGGTCGGGGAGCGCGGCCGAAAAGTGTACCATAGCGACTTTCCGGCTCAGGCCGGTGCATCAGTGACCCAGGCATGGCGCTACCCTACGAATTGCTGATCGGCTTGCGCTACACGCGCGCCAAACGTCGTAACCATTTCATCTCATTCATTTCGCTGATTTCGATGCTCGGCATCGGGCTGGGCGTTGCTGCACTGATCGTCGTGCTGTCGGTGATGAACGGCTTCCAGAAGGAGTTGCGCACGCGCATCCTCGGCGTCGCGTCGCATATCCAGATCACCGGCATCAACAACGAATTGCCCGACTGGCCACGGATTGCCGCCGAAGCAACGCAGCATCCGGAAGTGCGGGCGACGGCGCCCTTCGTGCAGTCGCAGGCGATGTTTTCGGTCGATGGCGGCGTAAAGGGCGCGCTGGTGCGTGGCATCCTGCCCGATCACGAAGACAAGGTGGCGGATTTTCGCAAGACCATTCAGAGCGGCAGCCTCGACGACCTCAAGCCGGGCGAGTTCGGCATCGTGCTCGGCGCCGATCTGGCGCGTTCGCTGCGTGTCTTCACCGGCGACAAGATCACGGTGATCGCGCCACAGGGTACGGTCACGCCGGCCGGTGTTGTGCCGCGTCTTAAATCTTTCCGTATCGTCGGCATCTTCGAGGTCGGCATGTATGAATACGACTCGGGGCTGGCGCTGATTCATCTAGAGGACGCACAGAAACTGTACCAGATGGATGATCGCGTCTCCGGCGTGCGCCTCAAGCTCGACGATCTGTTCAAGGCGCCGCGGGTGGCGCGCGAGCTGGTTCGCCACATCAATGCCGATGCCTATATCAGCGACTGGACCAAGAGCCACGCCAATTTCTTCCGCGCCGTGCAGATCGAGAAGACGATGATGTTCATCATCCTCTCGCTGATCGTCGCCGTCGCCGCCTTCAATCTGGTATCGACGCTGGTCATGGCGGTTACCGACAAGCAGGCCGACATCGCGATCCTGCGCACGCTCGGCGCGCGGCCCGGTTCGATCATGGCGGTGTTCATGATTCAGGGGGCGCTGGTCGGTTTCATCGGGCTGGGTATGGGCATCGTCGGCGGGGTGGCGCTGGCGCTGAATATCGACGTGGTCGTGCCGGCAATCCAGAACCTCTTCGGCGTGCAGTTCCTGTCCAAGGAGGTCTATTACATCTCCGATCTGCCCTCCGACCTGCAGTGGGGCGATGTCTGGGGCGTGACACTGATCGCCTTCGTGCTGGCGCTGCTGGCGACCATTTACCCGAGCTGGCGTGCCTCGCGCGTCAATCCGGCGGAGGCGCTGCGCTATGAGTGATTTTGGCCAAAATTCCGTGTTGACCGCAGCTGGTGTCGGCAAGGTCTTCCGTGGCGGCGGACTGGAGGTGCCGGTGCTTGATGCCGTCGATCTCGACGTCAAGGCCGGCGAAACGGTCGCCATCATTGGCGCTTCCGGCTCCGGCAAGAGCACGCTGCTGCATCTGCTCGGCGGCCTTGATCAGCCGTCTGCCGGCAAGGTGACGCTGATGGGCCAGGACTTCTCGACGCTGGGTGACGGTGCCCGCGGTGACTGGCGCAACCGGCATCTTGGTTTCGTTTATCAGTTCCACCACCTGCTGCCGGAGTTTTCGGCGCAGGAGAATGTCGCTATGCCGCTATTGATCCGTCGCGTCGAGCGTGCCGAGGCGCTGGCGAAAGCCGCCGCGACGCTGGATGCCGTCGGGCTCGGCCACCGTCTCGCGCACCGGCCCGGTGAGCTTTCCGGCGGCGAGCGGCAGCGGGCAGCAATTGCGAGGGCGCTGGTCAGCGAACCGTCCTGCCTGCTCGCCGATGAACCAACCGGAAATCTCGATGGTCAGACCGCCGGCATTGTGTTTGAATTGCTGCTGGCGCGAGTTCGCTCCCAGCGAGCCAGCCTGATCATGGTCACCCACGACCGTAATCTGGCAGCGCGGGCAGATCGTATTCTGGCCCTTGATAACGGTCGCTTGGGTGTCGTGGCTTGATTAAATTTGCTAGTATTGTGGATATAGTCAAATAAGCGGGCGTCTATTGCCTGCATGCTGGGAGTGAGATCATGAAGGCATTGTTTGCACCTGCAATCGCGCTGATGAGCCGCCTGCGTTATCGCAACAAATTTCTGTTGCTGGGCGCCGCGGTTGGCGTGGTGATTGCGGTTCTGCTTTACACCGTGTTCGTCAATCTGAGTCGCGACATCAAGGTCGCCGAGGACGAACTGGCGGGTTTGCAGATGCTCAAGCCGATGAACCGCATGGTTCAGTTCATGCAACAGCACCGCGGTCTGTCGTCAGGTGTTCTCAATGGCAATGAAGCGATGAAGGACAAGCGCGCCGCCAAGGAAAAGGAGCTGGCGGATGCGGTCATGGCGACCGATGCCGCCTTGTCCGGCAAGCTGCGTGACCTGCCGGCATGGAAGGCCATCCGCGATGACTGGGAGGCGATCCGCAAGGACGGGCTGTCATGGACGCCGCCAGATAACATCAAACGCCATACGCAGATGATCGACAAGGCGCTGGTGTTCATGGTCGATATCGCTGACGAAACCCAGCTGACGCTCGATCCGGAAATGAATACCTACTATTTCATGGATACCGTGGTCAGCAAGATGCCAGCGATGCTTGAGCCAATGGGAATCACCCGGGCGCGCGGTACCGGCGTGCTGACCAAGAAGGAGTTGGCACCGCAGATGCGCATCGACATTGCGGCGACAATTGCCCAGATGCAGCAGACCCTGCGCGCGCAGAACCAGAACTTGGCCAAGGTCATGCGTCATGCACCGGTGCTGGAGAGCGCGCTGAGCGCACCTTCACGCGAGTTCACCGAGGGGGCCGAGAAGATATTTGCCCTGGTCCGCAATGACATCCTCGGCGAGAAATTCGAAACGCCGCCGCAGGAGTATTTCGCGATGGCGACGCAGATCATCGACCTCGGCTATAAGATGATGTTCGAGACGCTGATTCCGCAATTTGAACAACAGCTTGAACTTCGCAAGGCCAATGCCAGCAGCCTGCTGGTCATGGAATTCGCGCTGGCGGCGCTGGTGATTCTGATCGTCGCCTACCTTGCGACAGGAACTTATTATTCGGTTGTAGGCAGCGTTCAGGTCTTCGAGAACGGTGCTCGCCAGATGGCTGCCGGTGACCTGACCGCCCGCTTCGATACCCAAGGCAGCGACGAATTGCAGGAAGCCGGCCAGAACTTCAATGCCATGGCTGAAGCCTTCCGCAGCCTGTTGGGACGGGTGCAGTCCGATGTACAGGCGCTGCGCACGGCTGCCGAGCAACTGGCCTCGTCCAGCCAGCAGATTTCCGGCAGCACCGGTTCGCAGAGCGACGCGGCATCGAGCATGGCCGCATCCGTCGAACAGATGACCGTGGGTGTCGATCACATTGCCAAGAACGCTCAGGATGCCCAAAGTTACTCGCAGGAATCCGATGGCCTGGCCGAACGCGGTGGTCGCATCGTCCAGGACGTGGTCAATGAAATTCAGGGCATTGCCGCGACCGTCAATCAGTCGGCGGCCGCTGTCGAGGCCTTGGGTCGCCAGTCCGACCAGATTTCGGCCATTGTCGGCACGATCAAGGACATCGCTGACCAGACCAACTTGCTGGCACTGAATGCCGCGATCGAAGCAGCGCGGGCAGGTGAATCCGGTCGTGGTTTTGCGGTGGTGGCCGATGAAGTGCGCAAGCTGGCCGAACGAACCGCCAAGTCCACGCAGGAAATTACCGGCATGATCGAGGCGATCCAGCAGGATACCGGCACCGCGGTTTCGAGCATGAAGCGCGGTGTCGAGCGCGTGGCGACTGGCGTTGAGCAGGCCAATGCGGCCGGTGCGGCAATCGCTCAGGTGCAGGTGCAGGCGCGGCAGGTGGTCGAGGCGGTTTCCGAAATTTCGGTGGCGCTGCGCGAACAGGCCACGGCCAGTACCGAAATCGCCCAGAACGTCGAGCGCATCGCCCAGATGGCCGAGGAAAACAATGCGGCGGCCGGCGGCAATGCGATGACCGCCAACAAGCTGCGGCAGATGGCGGAAACCCTCAGCACCGAGGTCGCGCGCTTCCGTACTTGAGCGCTGTCGGCTTCGGGGGCTCCCGGAGTTGCTACCTCAGGTCGATCCGCGCCGGCGATGCCAGGCGCGGATCAGATAGATGCGCCAGGCGGCTTTGGTTGCCAGATAACCGGCAACCGCCAGGCCGGTCGCCAGTACAATCAGCCCGATGCCCAGCGGCATCGCGGCGCTCAGCATCCAGCTCTGCATCGCTTCCGTCCAGCCGACAAAGGCCGTGGCGCTGAATTCCGGTGGTGCGACAAAATTGCCGCGGTCGGCCGTCAGTGCCCGCCCGATCTGGTAGGCGATGACGTAGAGCGGCACGATGGTAAACGGGTTGGTATAGAGCGTCGTGAACAGCGCCAGCGGCAGGTTCACGCGAAAGATCAAGGCGCAGACTGCCGCCCCGATCATTTGCAGCGGCCCGGGAATCAGGCCGCAAAACAGCCCGGCAGCAACGGCTCCGGCCGCCGAGTGGCGATTCAGGTGCCAAAGCCGCGGGTGCAGCAGCGAGCCGGCAAAAGGACGCAGCCATGGGTTGCGGCGGATGGTTTCCGGATCAGGCAGGTATTTCTTGAGGGTGCGGCGCATGCGCGGATTATCCTTGAAACGGCCGGTCAGGTAACGCCGCTCGGCGTCCGGGTCACCGCCCATTGACCGGCCAGGGCGCGGGCAGTTCCGCGGGATGGTGCGGCGCCTTATCATGCCGGAATGCGTTTCAATATCCTGGCTTTTTCTGCCGGTATTCTTTTTGTCCAGTTGCAGCCGGCGCTGCCGGATTGGGGCTGGGCGCTGGCGGCAGGGCTGCTCTGCCTGTGTCTGCGTTTTCTTCCCCTGCCTGACCGGCTGCGGCGCGGGCTTGCCGTTATTGCCTGTCTCGCGCTTGGGCTGGCCTGGGCGTCATGGCGGGCGGAAATCCGGCTCTCGGACGAATTGCCGCTGGCGCTGGAGGGGCAGGATCTGCAACTGACCGGTGTGGTTGCCGCCTTGCCGCAGCCGTTTTCCCAAGGCAGCCGTTTCGAATTTGTCATCGATTCCGCGTTGACCGCAGATGGCAAGGCACCGCCCGTTCCATCGCGGGTGATGCTCTCCTGGTATGCCGGCCGCCGCGATGAGGCGGCGGGCGCGGTGCCGACCCTGCGCCCGGGCGAGGTCTGGCAACTGACGGCGCGCTTGCGCCGGCCGCATGGCAATGCCAATCCCGGCGGCTTCGATTACGAAGCCTGGCTGCTGGAACGCAATATCCGCGCGACCGGTTATGTCCGGCCGGCACCGGCCGCGCATATCGGCGAAAGCCTGTGGCCACCCTTGCTCATCTTCGAGCGTCTGCGTGACAAGCTGCGTCGCGGCATGGAGGCACGCCTGCCGGAAGCGGAGTATCCCTTCGCCGGTGTGCTGGTCGCGCTTGCCATCGGTGACCAGAAGGCGATTTCGAATGATCTGTGGACGACCTTCAACCGGACCGGGGTAACGCATCTCGTCAGCATCTCGGGGTTGCACGTCACGATGGTGGCGGCACTGGCTGGCGGTTTGGCCGGAGCGCTCTGGCGCCGGCGTCCGGCGCTGGTATTGCGCTTGCCGGCGCAAAAAGCGGCTGTCATCGTCGCCTGCCTGAGCGCGCTGATCTACGCGCTCCTCGCCGGCTTTGCCGTACCGGCACAGCGGACCTGTTACATGCTAATGGTGGCCGCCATGGCATTGCTGTCAGGACGGCGGGTGGCGGCCAGCCGGATTCTGGCGCTGGCCTTGCTGGCGGTACTGTTGATCGACCCGTGGGCGGTTCTGGCGGCGGGGTTCTGGTTGTCCTTTGGCGCCGTAGCGGCCTTGCTCTATGTCGGCAGCGCGCGCATCGCACCGGGCTCGGATTGGTCGAGCCGCCTGCGCGGCTGGGGGCTGGTGCAATGGACGGCGACGCTCGCCTCGTTGCCGGTGTTGCTGCTGGTGTTCCAGCAGTTCTCGCTGGTCTCGCCACTGGCCAATGCCCTGGCGATTCCGCTGGTCAGCTTTGTCGTCACGCCGCTGGCTTTGCTCGGAGCCGTGCTGCCGTGGTGGCCGGTGCTGGCGCTAGCGCATGCGGTGTTTTCCGGTTTGATGGAATTCCTGGTCTGGTGTGCCGGCTGGCCCTTGTGGCAGGCGCCGGCGGCGCCGTTGTGGGTGGTATTGCTCGGGGCAGTGGGTGTCGGCATGGCCTTGTTGCCGCGCGGGGTGCCGGGCCGAGCACTGGGTCTGGTCATGCTGCTGCCCTTGCTGTTCTGGCCGGCACCCAGGCCACCGGAGGGCGTTGCGGAAATCACTGTCCTCGATGTCGGGCAAGGGCTGGCGACGGTAATCCGGACCGCCCGGCATACGCTGGTTTACGACCCGGGGCCACTGTATAGCGCGGAGTCGGATGCTGGGCAGCGGGTAGTGGTGCCCTATCTGCACTGGCTGGGTGTCAATGCACTGGATATGCTGGTGGTGACCCATCGCGACAGCGACCATGCCGGTGGCGCGGCCTCGGTGCTGGCAGCGATGCCGGTGGCGGACATCCGTTCGCCGGTAGCCGAGTTCCGTGGCGCACCCTGTCTGGCCGGGCAGCGCTGGCAGTGGGATGGCGTCGATTTCGCGTTTTTGCATCCGGCGCGCGCGGCCGATGACGGCGAGACGGCAGGCAATCATTTTTCCTGCGTGCTGCGCATCGCCAGTGCTGGGCAGCGCATGCTGCTGACGTCGGATATCGAAGCGGTCGATGAGGCCGAGATGCTCGCCCGTGATGCCGACGCCTTGCGCGCCGAGGTGCTGCTGGTGCCGCATCATGGTTCGCGGACCTCGTCATCGCCGGCTTTCGTCAAGGCGGTGGCGGCCAGAGAAGTGATTTTTCCGGTGGGCTATCGCAATCGCTTCGGTCATCCCAAGGCCGAGGTCGTTGAGCGTCACCTAGCGCAAGGCAGCCGCCTGTGGCGGAGCGACCGGGAAGGCGCGGTCATGGTGCGCCTGGCGCCGGACGGGATCGATATGCAGGCGCAACGGCAACTCGTGCGGCGTTACTGGCATGGCCGCTGAATGACAGCTTGAGTAATGGCCGCGTCTGCGGTGAACCCGAAAATGGGGCCAAAATCGGTAAAGCCCGGTGGTACAGTCTGGGCGAGGAGGAAGGATATGCAATTCAAGACACGTAATGTGCAATGCATCAGCCCGTCCGGGTTGCACCGGATGGCCTACACGGAGTGGGGCAGTCGTGATAACCCGCGGGTGCTGGTCTGTGTGCATGGCCTGACACGCAATGGCCGCGATTTCGACGCGCTGGCCGAGGCGCTGTCCGGGCATTACCGGGTGATCTGCCCCGATGTCGTCGGTCGCGGCGTCAGCGGGCGTTTGCGCGATCCGGCGGGCTACGGCATTCCGCAGTACGTCGCCGACATGGTGACGCTGATCGCCCGGCTGGAAGTCGAGTCGGTGGATTGGGTCGGCACCTCGATGGGCGGGCTGATCGGCATGGCGCTGGCGGCGCAGCCGGGGACGCCGATACGCAAGCTGGTGCTCAACGATGTCGGGCCGCTGATCACCGTCGAATCGCTACAGCGCATCGCCAGCTACGTTGGCACCGATCCGACCTGGCCAACCTTCGACGAGGCACTGGCCTACGTCAAGCTGATCAGTGCGCCCTTCGGGGCGCTGACCGAGGCGCAGTGGCTGCACCTGACCGAAACCAGCGTCGCCCAGCGTAGCGACGGCCGCTGGGGATTCCGTTACGACCCGGCGATCGCGACGCCATTCAAGGCCGCTTTCGTCGACAAGGATATTGACCTGTGGCCGGTGTATGAAGCCATCGCCTGCCCGACGCTGGTGATTCGCGGTGCTGAGTCGGATCTGCTGACCCGCGATACCTGGCAGGCGATGGGCAGCCGCGGTCCACGCGGAAAACTGGCCGAAATCGCCGGTGTCGGCCATGCGCCGATGTTCCAGTCGGCAGATCAGATCGACATTGTCCGCGACTTCCTGTTGGCCGCATGAAGCACATTACCGTTGAGGGCTTGCGCCTCGAATACCGCGATATTGCTGCCACCGACGTCAACACGCCGACGCTGGTGCTGCTACACGAAGGCCTGGGTTGCGTCGCCATGTGGCGGGATTTTCCGCAGAAGCTGGCGGCGACTACCGGTTGCCGCACCGTGGTTTTCTCACGGGCCGGCTACGGCCATTCCGAGGCCTATGCCGAGCGGCGCACGCCGCGCTACATGCATCACGAGGGCGAGGTAATGTTGCCGGCCTTCCTCGATGCACTGGGCATCGAGCGGCCCGTACTTGTTGGCCACAGCGACGGTGGCAGCATCGCGCTGATTTTCGCCGGCGCCCTCCCAGAGCGGCCGCTGGGCGTGGCGGTGATGGCGCCGCACGAGTTCGTCGAGGACATCACGCTGGACGGCATCCGCGCGGCCCGTAGCGTGTGGGAAAGCAGCGACTGGCCGCAAAAGCTGGCACGCTATCACCATGACGCCCCGCGGGTATTCAGCGACTGGAACGACACCTGGCTGTCGCCTGCCTTCCGCGACTGGAACATCGAAAGCTACCTGTCGCGCATCGCTTGCCCGGTGCTGGCTTTGCAGGGCGAGGACGACGAATACGCGACCATGCGCCAGATCGAGGTCATCGGCGAGGTCCTGCCGGGAACGGAAGTCCTCAAACTGCCCGCCTGCGGCCACTCGCCGCAGCGCGATCAGGAAGCGGCAGTGCTGTCGGCGCTTGCGGCCTTTGTCAGTCGCTGTAGTGGGTCCTGACGGTAGTAGCGGCGGAGCAGGTCGTAAAGCTCCGGGTAGTCGCCGGCGACGACCTGCGGCGTGAGGAAGAAGACCTCGGAGATTACGGCGAAGAACTCGCCATGGTCCTGGCTGGCATAGGGGTCGATGATCGTTTCCTCATCGGCATCGACCCGTCGGCAGAAGTCCTCGAACGCGGCATCGAAGACGGCGATCCAGCCGTCTTCATCCAGGCCGGAATGCAGTGCCGGGATGCCGTCGGCTTCGCCGTTGAGCATGTCCAGTTTGTGTGCGAATTCGTGGATGACCACGTTGTAGCCGGCGCTGTCAGCGTGGCCGGCGAGTTGCACATCGTGCCATGAGATGACCAGCGGCCCGCCTTCCCAGGCTTCGCCGGAGAGCACGTCATCGAATTCGTGCACGATGCCGTCCTCGTCCTCGATCCGCCTCGGGACGACGAATTCGTCGGGATAAACGACGATGCCGACCCAGCCGCGATAGGCTGACAGGCCGAGTTCGAGCACGGGCAGGCAGCCCTGGACGGCGATCGAGATGCAGATTTCATCGCTCAGCGTCAGGCCACCGGCGGGGGAAAATTCCTTTTCAGCGAGGAATTGCTCGGTCAGCGATTTCAGGCGTTTTTCCGCGTCGACCGCAAGTCCAGCGAGAAAGGGCAGTTTGGCGATGGTGGCTTGCCATACTACCGGATCAATCTCCGGCGCCTGCGCCCGCCGTAACCAGCCAAACATCTCAGGCGGCCTTTTTCATCGTCAGCCAGATGCCGGTGAAGATCAGGCCGATACCGAGGAAGTGGTACCACAGCGGCATTTCGGCGAGGAAAATGGCTGAGAGCAGGGTGCCGAAGACCGGCATCAGGTGGATGAACAGGCTGGCCTTGTTGGGGCCGACTTCGGCCACGCCGCGGTTGTAGAAGATGTAGCCGATGAAACTGGGGAAGATGCCGACATAGGCCAGCGAGGCCAGCGAGCCGGCATGCAGGTTGATGTGGCGGCCCTGAGCCATTTCCCACAGCCAGGCCGGCAGCAGTACGGTGAGGCCGACGGCACAGAAGGCGGCGAGCATCAGCATCGGATGCACGCCTGCTGGCCGCCAGCCGAGGCCGACAGTGTAGATCGCCCAGATGAGAACGGCACCGAGCATCCAGACGTCGCCGATGTTGAGATTGAGGTGCAGCAGGATGGCCGGGTCGCCGCGGGCGACGATGGTCAGCGCGCCGAGCAGTGAAACGGCAACGCCAATGGCTTCGACTCGGCGCAGGTGTTTGCCGAGAAAAGCCCAGGAAATGGCGATGGTGGCGACCGGAATGAAGGAGTTGAGCAACACCGCGTTGGTGGCGGTGGTGTATTGCAGCGATATGTAGGCGAAGGTGTTGTAGCCGCCGACGCCGAGCACGCCGAGGATCAGCACCGGACGCCAGCCGGCCCTGAGTTGCGGCCATTGCGACTTGAGGTGCGGCAACGCTAGCGGCAGGACCAGACAGAAGGCAATGGCCCAGCGCCAGAAGGCCAGCGCCATCGGCGGCACGTCGGCGCGAATGCCACGGCCGAGAACCATGTTGCCGGACCAGAAGAGGGCGGTCAGCGTCAGCAGCAGGTAGGGGTTGGTCCAGAAATGATTTGCCCTGGACGGCGGGGTCGATGCAGTCATGTCGCGAATTATGCCCGAGCAGCGGGGCCATGCTCAGACGGTATAATCCCTACATGGTATCCGTTGTCCATTCCGTCGCCGCCCAGAGCGACTTCGACCAGTTCTTCGCGACCCTCTCCGATGGGCTGCTGCCCGACGACGTCACGCGACTGCGCGGGGCGGTCGAGTACGCCTGGGAAACCTATGGCGAGCGGCTGCTTGGCAGCGGCGAGCGCATTTGGTCGCACGCCTTGGGCATGGCAGTGATCATTGCCGGGCTCAAACTCGATGCCGAGTCGCGCATTGCTGCCGTGCTGTTTGCCATCCCGACCTATCAGGATCACGGTATTGCACGCATCGAGGAGAAGTTCGGCAAGCCGGCCGCGCATCTGGTGCAGGGCATATCGCGGCTGAACAAGCTGCGGCCGATCACCAAGGGCTTCCTTGCCGCCAATATCGAAACCGGCGAAGCCAATCCGGCCGAGGTCAAGGCGCAGGTGGAAGTGTTGCGCAAGATGCTGCTTGCGATGGTCGAGGATATCCGTGTCGTGCTGCTGCGTCTCGCATCGCGGACACAGACCCTCCGCTTTTATGCCGCCAATCCGGATGACCTGCGCGTTCAGGTCGCCCGTGAGACATTGGAGTTGTACTCGCCGTTGGCCAACCGGCTGGGGGTCTGGGAGTTGAAATGGGAGCTGGAGGATCTTTCCTTCCGTTTCATTCATCCCGAGACCTACAAGAAAATCGCCAAAATGCTCGACGAAAAACGCTCGGAGCGCGAGCAGTTTATCGTCGATGCCGTGGCGAAGGTTCGCGCCGAGCTGGAGAGCGCCGGCGTCCATCAGGCTGAGATCTACGGCCGGCCGAAGCACATCTACAGCATCTGGAACAAGATGCGGAAGAAGGGTGTCGAGTTTTCCGAGGTCTATGACATCCGCGCGCTGCGCATCATTGTCGATGACCTCAAGGACTGCTACACCGCGCTCGGTATCGTGCATAACCTGTGGTCGCCAATTTCCAAGGAATTCGACGACTACATCTCGAATCCCAAGGGCAATTACTACCGCTCGCTGCACACCGCCGTGCGCTGTCTGGACGGCCGCAGCCTGGAAATCCAGATCCGCACCTGGGAAATGCACAAGCACGCCGAACTCGGCGTGGCCGCCCACTGGCGCTACAAGGAGGGCAGTAAACGTTCGCACGAGGACGATTACGACGAGAAGATCGCCTGGCTACGTCAGCTGCTGACGTGGAAGGACGAGGTTGCCGACAGTTCCGACTGGATCAATCACTACAAGCAGGCGGCGCTCGACGAGACGCTCTACGTCATCACGCCGCAGGGCAAGGTTGTCGATCTGCCGGCCGGTTCTACGCCGGTCGATTTTGCCTACCGCGTCCATACCGATCTCGGCCATCGTTGCCGCGGCGCCAAGGTCGGCGGCCAGCTGGTACCGCTCAATACGCCGCTGGAAACCGGGCAGCAGGTCGAGATCGTCACTGCCAAGCTCGGCGGACCGTCGCGTGACTGGCTGAATCCGACGCTCGGCTATATCCATACCAAGAGCGCGCGGGTCAAGGTACGTGCATGGTTCGCCAATCTGGCGCTGGAAGAAACCCTGACCGAAGGCCGCGCCATCCTGGCCAAGGAATTGCAGCGCGCCGGCCAGACCAGCACCAATATCGACGAACTGGCGCACAAGCTGGGTTTTGCCAAGGCCGACGACCTGTACATCGCCGCGGCGCGTGGCGAACTCAACCAGCGTCAGTTCCAGTCGGTCGTGCGCGGCGGCGACCTGCTCGCCGAAACACAACTGCCCGACGAGGTTACCGCCAAGCCGCGCAAGCCGGTCGATGGCAACCAGGGCATCCTGATCGTCGGCATCGACAAGTTGCTGACTCAACTGGCCCGCTGCTGCAAGCCGGCGCCGCCGGATGAAATCCAGGGTTTCATCACCCGCGGCAAGGGGATTTCCATCCACCGTGCCGACTGCCCGAATTTCGCCAACCTCGCGGCGCTGCATCCGGAACGGGTGATCGAGACCGACTGGGGCACGCAGACGACCGGCGTCTTTGCTGCCGATATCATTGTCGATGCCCACGACCGCCAAGGGCTGCTGCGCGACATTTCCGAAGTTTTCACCCGCGAGAAGCTCAACGTCGTCGGCGTCAATACGCAGTCCAAGCAGGGCAAGGCGCACATGAGCTTTACCGTCGAAATCACCAACCTGCAACAGTTGCAACGCACGCTGACGCTGATCCACGACATCGACGGTGTCGTCGGCGTGCGTCGTGCCTGAGTTGTCACCGAGTCATCCGAAGGTCACATGAAGGGAAACTTCGCCGCCATCGCCCTGACGCTGATCGGCGCCGTAGCGCTGGGTGTCAATCTCGAACTGTTCGAACTCGATCTGGTCGCGCTGCTCAAGAAATGGTGGCCGCTGGCGCTGATTGCGATCGGCGTCGCACTGTACTTTACGCCTGACGACAAGCCGGCGAAGCACTGAGCAAACGGCGCTGACCGTCGGCGCGATCTTTTCCGGCTTGCTGCGGTCAACCTGAAAATCTGGCCAATTTCGGGGGCTGACATGGCGATGCAAACCCTGACGCTGAACAAACTGCTGCTCACCGCCGGGCTGGTGACTGCCTGTGCGCTGCTGCCTTCGGCCCTCCTAGCGCAGGAAACTGCAGACGAAGCCGACCCGCCCGAACAGTCGGCCATGCTTGATGACCTGCAGCGGCAGATCGCCCAGCCGCCACCGGAAAACGCCGAAGCGCAGGCCCTGTGTGTTCACTACCATCGGCGCGGTCTGGCACTGATGCGCCTCGGTCGCGGCATTGAGGGGCTGGCCGATCTAAAGCAAGCGCTGGCCCTGAACCAGAGCAACTGGCGGACAACCGACGACTGGTGCAGTCGCTGGCGCATGCAGAACGACATCGTCGCCGCTTACCGGCAGGTAGGTGATCCGCGCGGACGGATGGAATTTGTCCGTTCGCTGGCCGACGAATTGCGTAAAGCCAATGTCCGCCGCTACTTCTTCACGCTGACCTGGCTGATGGATGACCAGGTGACGCTCGGCCAGCTGCGGCAGGCCGAGGCCACGCTCAAGCAGGCCGGCGACTTGCTGCCGGAACTGAAGCTGCGCAAGGACTGGACGACCGAAGAGCACAGCGTCCTCGGCCAATGGACCAAGTACAGCGCCTATCTGCAGGAACTCTACGGCAATTTCGCCGAGGCCGAGCGCCTGCGCCGCGAGTCGCTACGCCACGCCCGCGCTTACCTTGAGTTACGCACGCGGCTCAATGGCAGCGAGCATCTGATCCTGCGCGTCGCCAGCGGCAATGTCGCCTCCTGTTTGCGGCTGCTCGGCAACAACCTCGCGGCGCAGGGGCGTTACAGCGAGGCCGAGGTCTATGTCCGCGAGTCCCTGTCGTTGATGCTGGCGCGCAGCAGCCGGGAGTCGCCGCATGTGGCGCGTACGCTGGGCAACCTCGGCAATATCCGCATGCAACAGGGCCGGCTCGACGATGCCGAGAAACTGCTGCGGCAGTCGCTGTCGGCGCTGGAGCGGGGCCAGGTGCGCAGCGCCTCGCCCGGGCTCGCCGAGCGCCGTGCCGATCTCGCTTTTGTGCTGATGATGCGTGATCGCTGGCCGGAGGCGCTGGCGCTGTTCGAGGCCCGCGATCAGGGGCTGCGCTCTGATCCGGCGCAGTTCGCCCGCACCGGCTCGCTGCGTTCCGACTGGGCGCTGAGCCTGATCCGAAATGGTCGGGCAGCGGAGGCGGCGGAGATGATGCAGCGCATCGTCAATCACTACCGCAGGGTGCCTTATGCCGACCCGCAGGTAGTGGCGAGGGCTAACGGCATTTACGCCGTGGCGCTGGCGGCCAAGGGCGACGATGCGCAGGCGCTGGCGGTGTTCGAGCGCGCCTTGCCGCCCTTGCTCGGGCAGATCGCCGATGATGCCGAAGGCGATGGTCTGGGCGCCGGGCGCCAGTTCCGGATGACCCTGATTTTCGAGGCTTATCTCGAATTGCTGGCCCGCCAGCAAGCGCGAAATCAGCCTGTTAACGGTGTCACCGGTAGCCGCGACCCAGCGGCCGAGGCCTTTTCGATCGCCGACGTTGCCCGTGGCTCGGCAGTGCAGCGGGCGGTAGTGGCCAGTTCGGCACGCGCCAGTCTGCCCGATGCCGACCTGGCGGCACTGGCACGGCAGGAGCAGGATGCCGGCAATCGCCGGCTGGAACTGGGCAAGTTGCTGGCGCGGCTCGCTTCGGCACCGGAAGGGCAGCGGCTGGACAGCGTGATGGCCGACATCCGTCGAGAAATGGATAGCCTCGCAGACAAGCAATCTTCGCTGCGCAAGACGCTGGCGACGCGCTATCCCGACTATCTGCGATTGATCGATCCCAAGCCGGCAACGCTGGCCGAGTTGCAAGGCGCCCTGCAGCCCGATGAGGCCGCCGTCGCCATCTACATCGGCCGGGAGCAGGCCTACGTCTGGACGCTAAACCAACGGGAAACGGCATTCCGCACGGTGCCGCTCAGCCGGCAGGCCATCGATCGCCATGTGCGGCGCCTGCGCGAAACGCTCAATCTGGAAGACGGCACGCTGCATCACTTCCCGGTAGCTGACGCCCACGCACTGTACAAGGCGCTGCTGGCGCCGGATGCGGCGTTGTGGCGCGAGGCGCGGGTGCTCAATGTCATTCCGCACGGCAGCCTCGGGCAACTGCCGTTTGCCGTCCTGCAGACTGCCCCATTACCCGCCAAGGCCAAGCCGGAGCAGGCGCCGTGGCTGATCCGGCAGGTGGCGATTGCCCAGCAGGCATCGGCCAGCAGCTTCCTGGCGCTGCGCCAGCGGCAGATGGCCAGCGGCGAGCGTAGCGATTTCGTCGGCTTCGGCGACCCGGTATTCGGAGATCAACCCGCCGCCAGCAGCAAGGGGAACATCCGCCGCCTGCGTTTGATGACGCTGCGTGGCGATGACAACGACGGCGTCGAGAATGCCTTCACCCGGCTCGCCCCGTTGCCCGACACCGAACTGGAGTTGCGCGAAATTGCCCGTTCACTCGGCGCCGACCCGGAGCGCACGCTTTATCTGCAGCGCCGCGCCAACGAGCAGAACGTCAAGGCGACGGCGCTCGACCGGGTACGGGTGATTGCCTTTGCGACGCACGGTTTGATCCCCGGCGAACTGCGCGGCCTCGACCAGCCGGCGCTGGCGCTGGCCAATCCGAAACTGGCCGACGATGCCAAGAATGACGGCCTGTTGACCCTCGATGAAGTCCTCGGCCTGCGCCTGAATGCCGACTGGGTCGTGCTTTCTGCCTGCAATACCGGCGCAGCGGATGGCTCGCAGGGGGAGGCGGTGTCCGGTCTAGGGCGCGGTTTCTTCTTTGCTGGTGCCCGCAGTCTGCTGGTTTCCAACTGGGCGGTGGAAACGGAGTCAGCACGCTTGCTGACTACCGGCGTCTTCCGGGCGCAAACGGCAAAGCCGGCGCTGACGCGGGCGGAGGCCTTGCAGCAGTCGATGCTCGATCTGATGCAGCAGCGCACCGCAGGTTACGCCCATCCGGCCTACTGGGCGCCGTTTTCGCTGGTCGGTGACGGCTACCGCTGAGCGGTGCTGGTTTTTGGCAAAATTTCAGGTTCACCGCAGCCGCGGTGTCAGCTCAGTCGTGCAGATTCTCGATCAGCACGAACAGCCGGCGGTAGAACTCCGGGTCGGCGACGGTTTCCTCGCTGACTTTGACCAGCGTGCTTTTGTCGGTTGGCCAAGGCACCGAGACCGAGCCGATGCCGGCGACCGACAGGCCGGTGCTGCTGCCGCTGGATTTGAGTTCGTAGCGCGTGTGCAGCGCATTTGCAAACAGTGTGGTGTCGCGGCCGGTGGGCAGGCAGACGAGGGTGATCTTGAGCTGGGTCTGCTGGTCGGCTTTGGGCTGGAAGTACTTGGCGCCGCGGATGCTTTGCGGCGATGAGGCATCGACCTCGTAGCCCTGGCTGAGCAGGGCACGCTTGCCGTATTCACACAGGACCAAAGGCGGCAGATCGCTGTGGTACTGATACGGCGTGTCGGCGTCAAAAGTCTCGCTGCTGTAAGCGTGCTGCGGGGTGTTGCTGCAGGCCGTCAGGCCGCTCAGGCAGGCGGCCAGCACGAGGAGGGGGCGGCGCATCATCATCCTGTTGCGTAGCGTACGGAACCGGCGAATTCTAGCGCAGGCAGGCAAGCACCCCCAAGGTTTCAGCGGTTGCCGCGCGGGGCCATCGGTGCCCGGCCTTCGATGTGGCGGAAGGTGATGCGGCCCTTGCTCAGGTCGTACGGAGAAAGTTCCAGGCTGACCTTGTCGCCGGCGATGATGCGGATGTGGTGCTTGCGCATCTTGCCGGCGGTGTAGGCGACGATGTTGTGGCCGTTTTCGAGGGTGACGAGGTAGCGTGAGTCGGGCAGCACTTCGTTCACTGTGCCGTTCATTTCGAGTAGTTCTTCCTTGGCCATGGCCAGGACTCCTTTCTGGAGTAAAAACAAAAGCCCGGCAAGGCCGGGCTTTGGGCAGTCTAGCGGGTCAGGCCCGCTGCAACATCAGGCGGTGCGGATGTTGGTAGCCTGCAGGCCCTTCGGGCCGGTGGTCACGTCGAACGAGACCTTTTCGCCTTCGGCGAGGGTCTTGAAGCCTTGCTTCTGGATTGCGGAGAAGTGGGCGAAGAGGTCAGCGCCACCGTCGTCCGGGGTGATGAAGCCGAAACCCTTGGAGTCGTTGAACCACTTAACGGTACCGTTTGCCATGTCTTGTATTCCTAAAAAAATGTAGATGGGGGATAGCCCCTGACTTGGGGCGAGAATCAAGACGGCGCGGTGCAAATCGGAAAACGCATCGCAGTACTGCGACATACGGACCTGAAGACAACAACACTACTTGAAAATCGCTGCAGCATTGTGCGGGTACTTTATTGGATTGGCAACCGTTATTTGGCCTATTTTTCAGCTTTTTTGAGCAGAGAGCCGCTTTTTGTGCATTTAGCCTGCACCGGTCCGGTGCAGGCATCCGTTCAAGGCTGTTTTCAGGTATTGCCGAGTGTCGCCATCAGCTCACCTTGGGCATTGTGCGGCTTGCTGCGGCTGGAGCGTCGGCGCTGGTAAACGCCCTGGCTGTTCATCTCCCAACCCTGCTGGTTGTCGGCGAGGTAGAACTTCAGCCCCTCGTTGATGACGCGTTTTTTCAACTTCGGATCGAGGATGGGGAAGGCGAGTTCAATGCGCTTGAAGAAGTTGCGCTCCATCCAGTCAGCGGACGACAGGTAAATGCTTTCCTTGCCACCATCGTAAAAGTAGAAGATGCGGTGGTGTTCGAGGAAGCGGCCGATGATCGAGCGGACATGGATACGCTCTGACAGTCCGGGAACGCCCGGGCGCAGCATGCAGACGCCGCGGACAAGAAGGTTGATCTCGACACCGGCCTGTGAGGCTTCGTACATGGCGTCGATGACTTCCGGTTCGACCAGCGAATTCATTTTGGCGACGATGCGCGCCTTCTGTCCGGCACGCGCCGCCTCGGTTTCGGCGCGAATGGCGGCGACGACATTGGGTTGCAGCGTGAAAGGCGCCTGCCACAGGTGCTTGAGGGTGCGTGCCTTGCCCAGTCCGGTGAGTTGCTTGAAAACTTCGCTGACGTCGTGGGTGATTTCCTCGTTGGCAGTCATCAGGCCGAAGTCGGTGTACATCCGTGCCGTACGCGGATGGTAGTTGCCGGTGCCGAGATGGGCGTAGCGCTTGAGGCCGCCTTCCTCGCGGCGGACGATGAGCAGCGCCTTGGCGTGGGTTTTGTAGCCGACGACGCCGAACACCACATGGGCACCGACTTCTTCGAGTTTGGTCGCCCAGCTGATGTTGGCTTCTTCGTCGAAGCGCGCCATCAGTTCGACGACGACGGTGACTTCCTTGCCGTTCTGCGCGGCACGGATCAGCGACTCCATCAGCACCGAGTCGGTACCGGTTCGGTAGACCGTCATCTTGATTGCGACCACGGACGGGTCCGTCGCCGCCTGGCTGAGCAGTTCGATGACTGGCGCGAACGACTGGTAGGGGTGGTGCAGCAGCACGTCGTTCTTGCGGATACTGTCGAAGATGTTGGCGCCCTTGGTCAGCCCCTTGCTGATACCGGGGACAAAGGGGCGGAATTTCATGTCCGGGCGGTCAACGCGGTCCGGCACCTGCATCAGGCGGACGAGATTCACCGGGCCGTGCACGCGGTAGAGATCGACTTCCTTGAGGTTGAACTGGGCGAGCAGGAACTCGGTCATCGCTTCGGAGCAGTTGTTGGCGACTTCGAGGCGGACGGCGTTGCCGAAGTGGCGCTGCGGCAGTTCGCCCTGCAGCTTGGTGCGCAGATTGGTGACTTCTTCCTCGTCGACAAACAGGTCGGAGTTGCGCGTGGCGCGGAACTGGTAGCAGCCGAGCACGGTCATGCCGGTGAACAGTTCGCCAACGAATTCGTGGAGGATGGACGACAGGAAAACAAAACCGTAGGCGCAGCCGGCGAGTTCCTCCGGCAACTGGATGACGCGCGGCAGCACGCGCGGCGCCTGGACGATGGCGGCATTGGAGCTGCGACCGAAAGCGTCCTTGCCTTCGAGTTCGACCGCGAAATTCAGGCTCTTGTTGAGCACACGTGGGAAGGGGTGCGAGGGATCGAGCCCGATCGGAGTAAGCACTGGCACCATCTCGCGGTGGAAGTAGTCGCGGATCCATTCGCGCTGTGCCTCGTTCCAGCCGGAGCGGCGCAGGAAGCGGATGCCCTGCTCGGCCAGCGCCGGCAGGATCACGTCATTGAGGTGCTGGTACTGCTCGGCAACGATGGCATGCGCTTCGGCGGCGACCAGACGGAAGGTTTCCTGCGCCGTCTTGCCGTCGTTGGTGATTACCGGCGTCTGTGCGCGGATCTGCTCCTTGAGGCCGGAAACGCGGATCTCGAAGAATTCGTCGAGGTTGCTGGAAACGATGCACAGGAAGCGCAGGCGCTCAAGCAGCGGCATGCGCTCGTCCTGCGCCTGCGCCAGCACACGGCGGTTGAAGGCAAGCAGGCCGAGCTCGCGGTTGAGGTAGTTTTCCGTCGGGAAGCGGGGTTTCAGGAAAGGATGGGTCATCGCGCACGCTCCAATGTGATTTCTTAAGTATAGGCCTTAAGTTCATCATTTTGTTGCGTAAATATTACGTAACGATGACAGTTTCCCGGGTCTGCGGTGAACCCGGAAAAGTGGCGAAAATCCGCCCTCAGTACTCGGTGCCGGTGGCGCGGAGGTCGGCGCCCCGATCGAGCAAGGCGTTGAGCAGGGTGCCGAATTTGGCTTCGGTTTCCGCCAGTTCGGTCTGCGGCTGCGAGCCGGCGACGATGCCGGCGCCAGCCTGCAATTCGATGCGCTCGCCGTCGATCAATGCCGAGCGCAGCGCGACCGCAATGTCGCCGTTGCCGGCGCTGTCCAGCCAGCCAAAGCCGCCGCTGTACCAGGCCGTCCGCACTTCTCCATGCGCGGCAAGCCAGTTGCGGGCAGCGGCATGCGGCCAGCCACCGACCGCCGGGGTTGGATGCAGGCTGGCGATCAGCTCGAACAGGCTGCAGCCAGGGCGCACGTCGACCGTGATTTTATTGCGCAGATGGCTCAGGCGGCCGGCGCTGCGGGCGCAGGTGGCCGCCTGTCGGGGCGGCGCGGTGCCATGGGCGGCGAGGGCGGCGATTACAGCATCGACGACCAGCGATTGCTCATGACGATTCTTGCCGTCGTCCAGCGATTGCGACCCGGGCCACGCGGTGCCGGCCAGCGCGTCGGCGCTCGCCTGCTGTCCGTGCAGTCGTACCAGCCGTTCCGGCGTCGCGCCGACAAAGGCCAGGCTGCCGTGACCATGGCCATAGACGACGCTGTCCGCCTGCTGGGCGACCAGACGTGTGAGTACCGCCACGGCTGGCAGCGTTTGAGTGCAGCGCAACCAACGGCGGCGCGCCAGGACGACCTTGGCCAGACGGCCGGCATCGATATCGCGCAGCGCCGCACCGACGCGGGCCAGCCACGCCTGATCAGCCAGTGTCGTATCGACTGGACTCAGGAGGCCATCCAGTCGGGTCGCTTGGTATTGGGCAAGCGCGGCATCCAGTTCGCGCAGCGTTGCCGATAAGGCGCCGGCAGGGGCGGTAAGCACGGCATGGCTGCGCCCGGCCTCGTGGCGTAGCAGCAGCGCCGGAATGGCCAGCACGGCGTTGGGGAAGGGCGAGTCGGCAGAGTCTGGCGCGAAGGTAAAGCCGCAGAAGGCGCGGGCCAATTCGCTGCCCGGCCAGTGCCGGCGCACGCCGGCAAAGGCGTGGTCGAGCGCGGTCAGGCGCTGCGGGCCGCTGCTGGTCCAGTGACAGGCATGGCCGATGCCGAGCAGGTATTGGCCGCGCGCCGGACGGGCGTGATACCACCACGGGCCTTCGCCGGGCAGCCGGTTCAGCCAGTCCTGCGGCTGCGCTGGCAGCGGCAGGGTGATGCTGACCAGCGTGGTCGCCGGCAGTCCCGATGCCTGCGCGGCAAGGGCGGCGGCGGTATCCGGATGGTGCAGGCGGGCGAGCAGTGAGGTCATTGCGGCGCCTCGTTCACCCATTGCCGGATCGCCCGGCGGTCGGGCTTGCCGGCGACGGTGCGCGGCAGCGAGGGCACGCGCAGCACCGTCCGCGGGATCGCGGCAGCCGGCAGGTGGGCGCGGGCGTGGGCGATCAAGGTGTCGTCGCTGATCTCGCCGACGACGACAGCGACGATCCGGTCGCCCCAGACGGGATCGGGGCGGCCGCAAACGGCAATTTCCCGCAGACCGGGCAAGCCGGCGAGACAGGTTTCGACCGTTGCCGGATGGACGTTGCGCCCGGCGCTAATCAGCATGTCATCGGCGCGGCCGAGGATGCGCAGGCGACCGTCTGCTGCCATGGCACCCAGGTCGCCGGTACGCAGCCAGTGGTCGTCGGGCAGTTGCGAGCCGCGCAAGTGCAGCCGGCCGTCGGCATCAATCCGGGCTGTGTGACCGGGCAGCAGCTTGCCGACATCGCCAGACTGCCACGGCTCGCCCGGGGCGCAGCAGGCGATCATCGCCGCCGTTTCGGTCATGCCGTAGCTCGGCCACAGCGGCCAGCCGGCAGTCAGGGCACGGGTGTGCAATGCCGGCGACAGCGCAGCACCGCCGATCAGGGCGACGCGCAGTGATGGCGGGGGCGGGCAGCCGGCGTCGAGCAGTTGCGCCAGCATTGCCGGCACCAGCGAAATGTGCGTGACATCGCCGGCATGCAGATCGGCCATGACCGCGTCGCGTGCGAAACCGTCGTGCAGGCTGAGCATTGCGGCGGCACGCGCGCAGCGCCAGAGGATGCTCTGGCCGCCGATGTGACAGAGCGGCAGGCAAGCGAGCCAGACATCCCCGTGGTGCAGCCCGAGGCGGGCATTGGCACCGTCGCTGGCGGCCGCGAGTTGGTGGCGGCTGAGGGCAATCGCCTTGGGCTCGCCTTCGCTGCCGCTGGTGGCGATGAGCAGCGCGGTGTCCGGCGGCAGGTCTCGGGAATAGGGCGGGGTGAGAGCGGGCGTGCTGCGGTCAACCGGAAAAAATGGCCAATTCCGGCAGCTGGCGACATAGGCGCCCAGCGCCAGGGTGGCGGCATCACCGGCGACCGGCGTCAGCGTCGCTGGCATTCCTGGTGCCGGAGCGCTGGCCCGGTCTTCGACCTGCTCCCAAAGTTCGGCGAAGTTCAGCCGTTCGCCGTCGTAGCGCCAGGCAGGCGCCAGCGGCGATTGCCCGGCGGCCGCACGCAATGCCCCGGCCAGTGACCAGTCGGGCTGTGCGGCAGCATTATCGGCGGGCTGCGTGTGCGGCAGATGAGGAGTCATCACCGTTCGATTATACGAAGGCGGCCGGCAAGGATAGACAATATGGATCAAGAAACCGCAAGCAGCAGGCGGCGTTTCAGTCGACGCGCAGGGTCAGGAATTGCGTATTGATGCGGTCGAAAACGCCGTTGCGCTTGATGGTGTCGAGCCCACGGTCGAGGGCTTCTTTCAACTCAAGGTTTCGTGGATTGAGACCGAAGCTGGCCTGAGTGTCGAGTTCGGGCGAATTGAAGACTTGCGTGCTCAGCCCGAGTTTGAGAAAGCGCGGGTTGCGGAAGAGGTTGAAACTGCTCATTAGCGGGGCGATGCCTGCCTGGGCGACGCCGGCGGCAAGCTGGTCGATGATGTCAGCATCGGTGATGGCGCCGACGGTCTGCCAGCCCTTGGCCTGGGCGAAGCGTTCCTGCGCCGAGCCCTTGAACACGGCGATGCGCACGCCGGGGGCGTCGAGTTTGACGCCGGGGCGGGCAAACCACAGTGTGGTCGAACGATAGACCGGCTTGGTGAAGGCGATGCGCTTGCGCCGTTCCGGCGTGTTGAGCAGCCCGACGGCGGCGACGTCGATCTGGCCGGCAGCGAGGTCGTCAATGACGGTTTCGAGGCGTACCACCTGCAACTCGCAGCGCAGCTTGAGCTCGGCGCAGAGCGCTTCGGCGATGGCGACGGTGAAACCGGTCAGCGTGCCCTTGTCGTCACGGTAGGCCAGCGGCGGGGCATCGTCAAAGACGCCGACCTTGATCGTCTGCGCTGACGCCGGCAGGGCAATCAGCAGACAGAGGCTGACGAGCAGCTGGCGGAGGCCGAGACGGAGCCGGGTCATCGTTCAGCGCTGGGTCGAGGCGGCCTGGGTGGCCAGCCATTCGCCGTTGCGCAGTTCGAGCACGTAATCCTCGGTGGACTCGAAGCGGTAGGGCGCGTTGTTCATCACGCCCTGTTCGATGACCAGCGAGCGGATGTCGAGACGGCTGCAGCTGGCCTCGCTTTCCCCGCCGGCGAGACGGCCCTCGACGGTGAGGCGGCGCTGGCGGTAGTCCTTGAGGCTGGCGATCGAGCGCAAGGTGCTTTGAACCATTTCGTCGCGGGTGAAATTGAGCGTCGTGGTGCTGCCGTCGGCATTGCGGACGGTGGCGCGGGCGGTCATTTCCGGGGCGAACAGGCCGAGGATGGTGCGCACGTCCTTGGTCGCGATGGCGTGGTCGAAGCGGCTCAGCCAGTGGCGGGCGATGCCTTCGGGTACGCAGCCGACCGGCAGCGGCACGATGGCGACCGTGGACGGCGGCAGGTCAGCAGCTGCCGGCGCCGGCGCGGCGGCTGCGGGTGCCGGTTTCGGTCCCTGGCGCTCCAGGCTTTCGGCGTAACGGTCGAGTTCGGCATCGAAGGCGCCGGGAACGTAGAAATCGGGAACGCGGTCGAGCAGCGTCGGCAGCAGCACAGTCATCAGGGCCCGCGTCCGTACGCCCTTGTCCTGGGAACGGGCAAAGCCGACCTTGCCCGGCGGCACGATGACCTGGCCGCCCGCCGCGTCGACGGCAGTTTCGCCACGGTTGACCTTGTCATAGGTGCCCGGCTTGTGCGTCCCGCTGGCGGCCTCGGCACTAAGGACGTAGGGCTCGTGGTCGGTGCCGCGGATGCCGATGGTGGCGGTGGCAGTGACGATGCGATGATCGTTGCGGTTGAAGCGGGCGATCCAGCCGGTGATCACCCGCAGCGAACCGGTGATCAGGCGCAGCACCTGGCGGTCGCTGGCTTTGCCTTCGGCAGCGTAGCGCTCGGCGACAAATTCGGCATTGGGGCGCACGGCGACAATCCCGGCATCGCTGGTCTTGAGGACCGCTTCGCCGTTGCTGCCGGCCTTGACCTGCTCGCCGACATGCACCGTTGCCCCTTCGCGCAGGCGGCGCGGCGTACCCAGCTTGCCGGTGGCGAAGACATCACCCTGCAGACGCCAGACCTGGGCGAAGGGCTTGCCGAGGTCGACATTGGGCGCTTCTTCGGCGCGTGCTGCGGTCGACGCGAAAAAGCCGCAAAAAACCAGCATGGCGAGCGCGTACAGCGGGGCGGGGCGGCGGGCAGCAGGGAGCAGGCGGTGCGTCATGATCGGATCTTCAGCGCAAAAGCGTCGGCAAGTTGAGCCAGGTTAGGCGCCAAGTTGGGCGGCAGCTTGGGCGCCAGGTTGGATTCATTCTAAGCGGATTCGTCCGGAGGCGACAGCGCCGGCAGTGGTTTTTGGCGCCCGCTCTGACTAGAATGCTTGCAGAAATGGAGATTGTGATGACTCTGGAAAATGCCAATGCCGTAGCGGCGACCCGAACCGTGTTGCTGGTCGATGACGAGGAAAACATCCTGTCTGCGCTCAAGCGCCTGCTCCGGCGCGATGGCTACCGCATCCTGACCGCCGGCGGCGGCGCGCAAGGGCTGGAATTGCTGGCCAGCGAACCGGTCGATGTGATCATTTCCGACCAGCGCATGCCGCAGATGACCGGCGTCGAATTCCTGCGCCAGGTGAAGGCGCTCTATCCCGACACCGTGCGCATGGTGCTGTCCGGCTACACCGAACTGCAGTCGATTACCGACGCCATCAACGAAGGCGCCATCTATCGTTTCCTCACCAAACCCTGGGATGACGACCTGCTGCGCGGGCATATTGCCGATGCCTTTCGCAGCAAGGAGATGGCCGATGAGAACAAGCGCCTGAGTCAGGAACTGGCCGCGGCCAATGAACAACTGCGCGAACTGCTGGCCGAGCGGGAACGCCAGTTGCAGCGCGATGAGGTGGTGCTGTCGGTGGTTCAGGAAATCCTGCAGCTGCTGCCGTTGCCGATTGTCGGGGTCGATGCCGATGGCTTGATCGTTGCAGCCAACGCTGAGGCCGATGCGCTATTCGGCAGTGGGCTGCCCTTGCTCGGCAGCTTTGCCGAAGAACGCCTGCCGGCGGTGGTGGTGGCGGGTCTTGAGGCGTCTCAGGCAGACGTCGTCTGGACACAGGATGCGCAGAGCCGTCGAGTCCGTTTTGCCCGGCTGGCTCAGGCGGGTGCGCAGGGACGGCTGATTTTCGTGCTCGACTGAGCGACCGGTTTCAGACCGGCAGGCCGGCGGGCGCCAGCGGCGCGTGGCCGGTTTTCACGTAAGTATCGCAGCGGGCGATGAAGTCGCGCGTGCTTTTCGGCATCGGCGTCCGGGCGCGGGCGATGTAATTGATCAGGTCGCGGCCCTGCCGGATCAGCTGCAGGCCGTCGATGATGTTGTGGCTGCCAGTGTGGTCGCTGGCCAGGCTGGGCTGCGGGCCAAAATTGACCAGCCGTTCGCCGGCCGTCACTAGTGAGGACCAGACATCGAAAATATCAGCGTCGGTGCGCAGCGTTTCCGTCTTGATTCGCGCCGCCGCCGCGAGTTCGCCGACCGGCGCCTCGATCCCGGCAAAGGCGGGCAGGCCGGCAAAGTGGCTGCTGATGGCCGCCGCAATGCGGTCGATGTCGCGCATTGCCTGGCCGATCTTGATGTATCGGCTTTCGTAGAAATCCTCGAGCGGGATCGAGAAGGCACGGAAGGGTTCGCCCCAGAGTTCGTCGATGCCTTCCTCGCCGCTGCGGTGCAGGACATTGCGGCCAAGGTCCATCGCCTCAAGCAGGCAGCGCCCGCATTCGCGCATCAGCGGGTTGTCACTGAGGATCTCGATGCCGCAGGCCTGCAGTTCGACGAGTTTCCGGAAAATGTCGGTGGCGCGGTTGAACATGGCGCCGGCGAGCATCGCCGCCTTGACCCGCTTGCGGCAGGGGTCGCTCTCGGCTTCATAGGTGGCGCGGGCCTCGGCGAGGCGGGTGCCGGGAATGTTGAGGCCGTGTTCGGTATGGTTGAAGAGGCGACGGGTGAGCGCCTCGATCAGCCGTTTCTTGGCTTCCAGCGTATCCGCCGGCACGGTGTAGGTCTTGATCCAGTAGCCATCGTACAGGACGCGCTCTTCACCATTGACGATGCGGCGGTTGCCCTCGGGGATCGTTGCCGTATCGGGAGCGGGGCAGTCGAGATTGACGACTTGGGTCATGGCCAGAGTCCTGCGTAACCCGGTGGCGGCTGTGGAAACCGAACCGGCGATGAGTGAATCGGGTTGCCTGCATGCACTTTCCTGCATGCGGGCCAAAATTCTACTCTGCCTTTTGGCCTAGGAGAATCCTCCGCCCGGGTGAGGGCGGGCGGAGGAATGCCAACTTACTCCTTGATCGCTTCGATCGCAATGTCGATGCGGACTTCGTCGCCGACATACGGGGCGTACTTGCCGGCATTGAATTCGGAGCGTTTGACGACAGTCCAGGCATTGGCGCCGATGGCGTCCTTTTTCAGCATCGGGTGCGGCATGGCATGGAAGGAGCTGACCGTCAGCGTCACCGGCTTGGTAACCCCCTTCAGCGTCAGCTGGCCTTCGATGCTGGCCGGCTTGTCGCCGTCGAAATTGACCTTGGTAGACTTGAAGGTTGCGGTCGGGTACTTGGCGGTGTCGAGAAAGTCCTCGCCCTGGATGTGTTCATCGAAGGTGGCGTAGCCGGTATCGACCGACTTGGTGTCGATGACGATGTCGACCGAGCCGGTCTTCGCGGCCTTGTCGTAAATCACCTTGCCGCTGGTCTTGTTGAAGCGGGAAAGCTGGGTCGAGTAGCCGAAGTGGCTGTACGAGAAGCGCGGGAAGGTGTGCGTGCCTTCGACAACGAAGGTCTCCGGTGCGGCCATTGCCGGGGCAATGCTGGCGGCGAGGATGAGGGCGGTAGCGAGTTTGCTGAGATGGGTCATGCTGTTCTCCTGAGAGGGTTGGGGTTATTTGCTGTTGGCGGTGATGCGGAATTTGACGACGACGTCGTTGGCGACGATGTCGAACTTGGCCCAGCTGCCTTCACCGATCGAGAAATCGGCCCGGCGCAGGGTAAAACTGCCCTCGAAGACGCCGCTGCTGCCTTGCGCCGTGAAGGTGGCGGGCACGACCACCGGTTGGGTCTTGCCCTTGATGCTCAGTTCGCCAGCCACTTCGTAGCGGTTGCCGCCGAGCGGCTTGACGGCGCCGGAGACAAAGCGGGCGGTCGGGAAGGCCGCGGCGTTGAACCACGGCTTGCCGATGACTTCCTGATCGCCTTCGGGGGCGCCGGTATCAACACTGGCCAGTTCGACATCGAAGCTGGCCTTGGCGGCGGTCGGCTTGGCTGGGTCAAAGCTGAGGGTGCTCGAAAATCGACGGAATTTGCCGTCGACCGTAACGCCCATCTGCTTGTAGGTGAAGTCGATGCGGCTCTTGTCCTTCTGCACCGTCGTGTATTCGACGGCGTGGGAGGAGAAGGGGATGGCGAGGGCGGTGGCCAAGGCGAGGCCAAGAAGTCGATGTTTCATGTCAGTTCTCCGGGTGACGTTGCGGCAGCATCCGGGTCAGGATGTCGTCGCGGTCGATGAAATGGTGTTTGAGGGCAGCGCCGATGTGGCCGGCGAGGGTGAGGACGAGGATCAGGTTGAGGATCATGTGCACCTGTTGCAGCAGGTCGCCGGTGGCCTTGTCCTTGCCGATCAGGTCGGGGATCGGCAGGACGCCGAACCAGACCGTCTGGAAGCCTTTGGCCGAGCTCATCAGCCAGCCGGAAAGCGGGATCGCCAGCATCAGGCCGTAGAGCGCCAGGTGGCCGGCATGGGCGGCCATGCGCAGCGTTGCCGACATGCTGTCCGGCAGCGGTGGCGGCGGGTGGCCGGCACGCCAGGCGAGGCGGAAGAGCACGAGCAGGAAGGCGCTGACGCCGGCCCATTTGTGCCAGGAATACAGCTGCAGCTTTTCCGGCGACAGCGGCAGGTCGTGCATGTAGAAGCCCAGCGCCAGCAGGCCGAAGATCAGTGCGGCCATCAGCCAGTGCAGCGCCTTGGCGGTGGCGGTGTAGTGCGTGCTCATTGTTGTGCTCCCGGGGTAAAAGCGTAGGCATCCATGGCGATCACGTAGTCATCGATGCCGGCGTGAAAGCGTTCGGCGGTGGCGGCTTGGCCGGCTGCGCCCAGTGCGACATACAGCGGCAGCAAATGTTCATCGCTGGGGTGGGCGCGACGGGCTTCCGGTGCCCGTTGGCGGTAGTCGAGCAGGGCCTCGGTGTCGCCGGCGGCGAGTTGATCGGCGATCCAGCGGGCGAATTCATGAACGTAAGCTGGAGTCTGCCCGCCATTCATCGCCGCCAGCTGGTAGTCGCGCAGATTGTGCGTAATGCTGCCGGAGGCGACGATGAGGATGCCCTGTGCCGGCAACCCGGACAGCGCCTGGCCGAGGCGGTAGTGATACGCGGCATCGCCCGAAGACTGGATGGACAGCGGAATGACCGGGATGTCGGCTTCCGGAAACATCATGCGCAGTGGTACCCAGGCGCCGTGGTCGAGGCCGCGGCTAGCGTCGGTAGCCACCGGCAGGCCGGCGACCTGCAGCGCGGCGCTGACCAGGCGGGCGGCTTCCGGGCAGCCGGTTGCGGGGTAGCGCAGCGCGTAGAGCGCTTCCGGAAAGCCCCAGAAATCGTGAATCGTTTCCGGGCGCTCGGCATAGCCAACGGTCGGGATGGCGGTATCCCAGTGCGGGCTGACCACGAGGATGGCCCGCGGAGTTGGCAACTGGCGGGCACGGGCGCTCAGGGCCGCACCGGCGGCACCGGGGCGCAGGGCAAAGGTCGGCGCACCGTGCGGAACATACAGGGTCGGGAGCGGTTCTTGGCGGGTCATGGTCTGCTGCCTCGTGTTTGGCGATGGGCGTACTTTATTCGCCATCGTCGCAGCGAAATAGCGGACAATTCGCAATTATTTGTTGCTGGATTGACAACAATGGATCGTCTCGATGCAATGCACCTCTTCGTGCGCGTGGCCGAACTGGGCAGTTTTTCTGCGGTGGCGCAGCAACTGGGCGTTGCCCGCTCGGTGGTGACGCGGCAGATTGCCGCACTGGAGGCCCACCTTGGCGCCAAGCTGATGGCGCGCAGCACCCGACGCCTGACGCTGACCTCGGCCGGCACGGCCTATCTGGAAAAATGCCGGGTCATTCTCAATCTCGTTGAGGCCGCCGAAACCGGTATCGCCGAGGAAAGGCAGACGCCACGCGGCAGCATCCGCCTTAGTGTGCCCCTCAGCTTTGGCCTGAAACGGCTTGCGCCGCTGCTGCTGGAATTCTCGAATCAGTACCCGGAGGTTGCGCTCGATATGGATTTCAGCGACCGGCGAAGCAATCTGATTGAGGAAGGGCTGGATCTCTCGATCCGCATCACGCGGCGCCTGGGCAGTAACGATGTCGCCCGCCGCATCGGCGGCAGCCGCCTGCTCGTGCTGGCCTCGCCGGACTACCTGTCACGCCATGGCGAACCGCAGCATCCGCAGGAGCTGATCCATCACGAGTGCCTGGGCTATACCTCGGGTGGCAGTGCGCAGATCTGGCAATTCACGGTCGACGGCGAATTGACGACCATTCCGGTCCGCAGCCGACTGCATGCGAACAACGGCGAAGTGCTGACGGAAGCGGCGGCGCAGGGGCTGGGCATCACGCTGCAGCCGGATTTCGTCGCCGATGACTATCTGCGGGATGGCCGCGTCAGGGCGATCCTCGGGAATTTTCCGGTGGCCGAACTGGGGATTTATGTAATGCTGCCGGGAAACCGGCAGGTACCGCATCGGGTGCGGGTATTGATGGACTATCTGGCAGACCACCTGAACGCCTGAGTCTTTATACAGGCGGGTGGTGCCCATGGGCAGGATCGAACTGCCGACCTCTCCCTTACCAAGGGAGTGCTCTACCACTGAGCCACATGGGCAACCTGGTGCGTCCTGACGGGCTCGAACCGCCGACATCCAGCTTGTAAGGCTAGCGCTCTACCAGCTGAGCTAAGAACGCGAAGGGCGCGAATTGTAACCGATTCCGGCCGGATGGCCAGTTATTTTTGCCCGGACTCCGGATTGGGCGCTACTCAGCCTCCGAGAACAATGTCACGGTGCGCTGTCGTTAGCGCTTTGACGATTGCAGGGTTCTGCTAGGATTGCGATCAATGAAAAATCCACCGACGCCTGCTTCGCCCGTCTTGCAACCCGTGCAGTTGCGCCTTTCAGAGCTGATCTCGGCCCTGTCCTACGCGCTGGATATCACGGAAGGTCAGCCGGAAGGGCATTGTGTGCGCTGCTGCTGGATCGGCATGCATATCGGCCGCCAGATCGGTCTCTCGGACGATGATCTGTGGGATCTCTACTACACGCTGCTGCTCAAGGATCTTGGCTGCAGCAGCAATGCCGCCCGGATTTGCGAGCTGTACCTCACCGATGACCTCAGTTTCAAGCGCGATTTCAAGACGGTCGGCAGCAGTTTGCCGCAGGTGCTGAGCTTCGTGCTTGGCCACACCGGGCTCAAGGCGCCGCTGGCCGAGCGTTTTCGCAGCGTGCTCAATATTTTCAGCAAGGGTGACGAGATCGCGCAGGAACTGATTTCGACCCGTTGTCAGCGCGGTGCAGAGATCGCCCGCAAGCTCCGCTTTCCAGAACGTGTCGCCGAGGGTATTTACAGTCTCGATGAACACTTCAACGGCCAGGGGCGGCCGCAGCAGCTGGCCGGGGAGGCGATTCCGCTGTTTTCGCGGATTGCCTTGCTGGCGCAGGTGATTGATGTCTTTCACACGGCGGGGGGCGTTGCCGCCGCAAAGGCGGAAGTCCGCGAGCGCAGCGGCAGCTGGTTCGATCCGGCGCTCACCGAGGCCTTCGAGCAGGTGGCGGCGGTTGCCGGTTTCTGGGAAACCCTGGCCTCGCCGGCGGTGACGGACGCGATCCTGGCACTGGAGCCGGCCTCGCATGTCGTGCCGCTGGATGACGATTACCTCGATGACATTGCGGCGGCCTTCGGTCAGGTGGTCGACTCGAAAAGTCCTTACACCAGTGGTCACAGCCAGCGGGTGGCGCTTTACACCGACCTGATTGCCGAGGATCTGGGTCTGTCGCCGGAGCGGCGGCGCTGGCTGAAACGCGGCGCCCTGCTGCATGACGTCGGCAAACTGGGCGTCAGCAACAGCGTGCTCGACAAGCCGGGCAAGCTCGATGCCGATGAATGGGCGGCCGTGCAGGCGCATGCCGCCTATACCGAAACGATCCTCGGCCGCATCGACGCCTTTGCCGAACTGGCCCGGGTAGCTGCGGCGCACCACGAACGGCTGGACGGCAAGGGCTATCCCAAGGGCCTGAGCGGCGATGAAATCTGCCTTGAAACGCGGATCATCACTACGGCTGACATCTTCGATGCGATTACCGCCGAGCGCCCCTATCGCGGCGCGGTGCAGGTGCCGAAGACGCTGGAGATCATGGCGGAGAATGTCGGTACGGCCATCGACCCGACTTGTTTTGCGGCGCTGAAGGCGGCAATTGAACGTCTGCCGGCGCAGTTCTGCCGGTAAAATACGCCTTTTGTACGCCGGCCCTGCCGGACAAGGTTTCCCTGCATGACTTCTGAACTCAAAGTGCCGACCGTCGGCATCGTTTCCCTCGGCTGCCCGAAGGCCGGTTCCGACACCGAACGCATCCTGACCAAGCTGCGCGCCGAGGGCTACAACCTGTCGCCTAACTACGACGATGCCGATCTGGTCATCGTCAATACCTGTGGCTTCATCGATGCAGCGGTCGAGGAGTCGCTCGACGCCATCGGCGAGGCGCTCAGCGAGAACGGCAAGGTCATCGTCACCGGCTGCCTTGGCGCCAAGGGCGACATCGTGCAGACGACGCATCCCTCCGTGCTCGCCGTCACCGGCCCGCACGCCGCCGATGAGGTCATGGGCTACGTGCATCAGCACCTGCCCAAGCCGCATGATCCGTACACCGACCTCGTGCCGCCGCAGGGCGTGCGCCTGACCCCGGACCACTTCGCCTACCTGAAGATTTCCGAAGGCTGCAACCACAGCTGTACCTTCTGCATCATCCCGTCGCTGCGTGGCCCGCTGGTGTCGCGTCCGGTCGGCGATGTGCTGGCCGAGGCCGAAAACCTCGCCCGTGCTGGCGTCAAGGAACTGCTGGTCATCTCGCAGGACACCTCGGCCTATGGCGTCGATGTGAAGTACCGCACTGCCTTCTGGGGCGGCAAGCCGGTCAAGACCCGCCTCAAGGAGTTGTGCGAGGCGATGGCGCAGTTCGGCATCTGGGTGCGCCTGCACTACGTTTACCCCTATCCATCGGTCGATGACGTCATTCCGCTGATGGCCGAAGGCAAGATCCTGCCTTACCTTGATGTCCCCTTCCAGCATGCCAGCCCGAAGATCCTCAAGGCGATGAAGCGCCCGGCCTCGGCCGAAAACACGCTGGAACGGATCGCCAAGTGGCGCTCGATCTGCCCGGAAATCGTCATCCGCTCGACCTTCATCACCGGCTTCCCCGGCGAGACGGAAGAGGATTTCGACATGCTGATCCAGTTCCTCGAAGATGCCCGCCTCGATCGCGTTGGCGCGTTTGCCTACTCGCCGGTCGAAGGTGCGGCCGCTAATGACCTCGGGCTGATCCTGCCGGAAGACGTCCGAGAGGATCGCCGTCGCTGGCTGATGCAGGTTCAGGAAGACATCTCCGCCGAGAAGCTGGCGGCTAAGATCGACAGCGTCATCGAGGTGCTGGTCGACGAGGTGGACGAGGAAGGCACGATCGCCCGTTCCAAGGCCGACGCGCCGGAAATCGACGGTCTGGTCTATATCGACGGTCATTTTGATGCCCAACCGGGCGACTTCCTGCAGGTCAGGGTCATCGACGCCGACCACCATGACCTTTACGCCGAGATCGCCTGATCTGATCGAGACGCTGGCCGGCATTGTTGGTGCCGACCATGTGCTGACCGCGCCGGCCGACATCGCGCCTTTCGTGACCGACTGGCGCGGCCGCTATCGTGGCGCGGCGCGTTGCGTCGTTCGCCCGGCCAACACCGAAGAGGTCGCGGCAGTGGTCAAGGCTTGCGCCGCCGCCGGGGTGCCGATGGTTCCGCAAGGTGGCAATACCAGCCTGTGTGGTGCGGCGACGCCGGACGAATCCGGCGGGGCGGTGGTGATCAGTTTGTCGCGGCTGAACCGAATTCTTGCGGTCGACCCGGAAAACAGCACGATTTCGGTCGAGGCCGGTTGCCCATTGGCCGAAGTCCAGGCGGCGGCACGGGCAGTGGATCGGCTGTTCCCGCTGGCCTTGGCCTCCGAAGGCAGTTGCCAGATCGGCGGCAACCTGTCGACCAATGCCGGCGGCGTGCAGGTGCTGCGTTATGGCAACACCCGCGAACTGACGCTGGGGCTGGAAGTCGTGCTGGCCAATGGCGAAGTCTGGAACGGCCTGCGCGGCCTGCGCAAGGACAACACCGGTTACGACCTCAAGCATCTGTTCATCGGCGCCGAAGGTACGCTGGGTATCATCACCGCGGCGGTACTCAAGCTGTTTCCGCTGCCCAAAGCGCAGACAACCTGCTGGTTGAGTCTGCCGGATGTGGCAGCTGCGGTGAACCTGATAAATCGCGCAAAATCGGTATTCGATGCCCGGCTGACCGCCTTCGAGTTGGTCTCCGAAACGGCGCTCGACCTGGTGCTGCAGCACATCCCGCAGACGCAACGGCCGGTGGCGCCGGCGCCGTGGTACGTGCTGGCGGAGTTCTCCGATACGGCCCCGGCGGACGTCGAACACTGGTTGGCAGATTGCCTCGATTGCGGGCTGCTCAGCGACGGCGTGATCGCCCAGTCCGCGACGCAGGCCGAAAAGCTCTGGTCGCTGCGTGAGAACATTTCCGAGGCACAGAAAATCGAGGGGATCAGCATCAAGCACGACATCGCCGTGCCGGTATCGCGGATTCCCGATTTTCTGGCTGCCGCTGACGCAGCCCTATTGGCCGGCTGGCCGGGAATACGCATTGTTGCCTTCGGTCATGTCGGCGACGGCAATCTGCACTACAACCTGTCAAAGCCGGCGGCCGGTGACAACGCGGCCTTCATCGCCAGCCAGCCGGCAGTCAATGCCATGGTGCACGACATCGTGCATGCGCTGAACGGTTCGATATCGGCGGAGCATGGCCTGGGGCAACTCAAGCGCGAGGAAATCCTGCGCTACAAGTCGGCGACGGAAATGGCGATGATGCGCTCAATCAAGCAGGCGCTTGATCCTTTGGACCTGATGAACCCGGGCAAGGTGTTGTAGCGTTTTGCCCAGCGGCTGGCCGCTCAGGTGGTGGCAGCAGACTCGGCGGCGGAAGAGGCGTCGCTGACGATCGTGAAGTCGATTTCAAAACTGAAGCAACTGCCGGCGCCCGGCGTGCTGGTGATGCTCAGTTGGCCGCCCATCAGTTCGATCAGCTTGCGGGCGATCGGCAGCCCGACGCCGATGCCGCCATGACGGCGGACGCTGGAGCCATCGGCCTGCACCATCAGCCCGTTGAGTTGGGGAATGATCTCCGGTGCGATGCCAATGCCGGTGTCGGCCACCGAAAAACGCAAGCGGACTTTGCCGCTGCTGGTGCTGACGGTTTCGGCGCGGACGCTGATCTGGCCGTGCTCCGTAAACTTGATCGCATTTTCCAGCAGCTGCCGGAACACCTGACGCAGGCGGTCGACATCGCCACGCAGCGTCGGTGGCAGCTCGCTGCTGGCGGATTCCTCGAAACGCAGTCCCTTGGCTTCCGCGGCTTTGCGGTGGCTGTAGACCAGACCGGTCAGCAGTTCATTGACCGCGAACGGTGCCGGGTTGAGGCGAATCTGCCCGGCTTCCAGTGCCGACAGCTCAATCAGGTTGGCGATCAGGTGCATCAACTGGTCAGCTGACTGGCGCAAGGGCGTCAGCAACTCGCGTTGGCTGTCGTTCAGATCTTCCAGGTCGAGCAGGTCGGCGAGGCCGATGATGCCGTTCATCGGTGTCCGCAGTTCGTGGCTGATGTTGGCAAGAAACTCGGTTTTCATCCGCGCCGATTGTTCCGTCTGACGATGCGCCGCCGCCAGGTGGGCGAGCAGTTCGTCTTTTTCGTGTTCGAGGCGGAAGGTGTCGTGCAAGGTCTGGTTGAAGTAATCAGCACTGCGCGTGGCGATGACCATGAAGAGCAGTGTCATCGCGGTAAAGGCGATGTGCAGCGGATCCTTGCCGAGGCTGCCAATGGCGACGGCGAGCACGATCGGCCAGGCATACAGCCGGAAGGCGGGGCGGTCGGCTGCCAGCACCGGCACGGCACCGGCGATCATCCCGGCCATGATGAAGGCGGTAAATAGCTGTAGCGTGGTGTCCCTGCCGGTCATCAGCAGCAGGGCGCCGGCGGCCCAGACCAGGCCACCGCAGCCGGCGCCGATCAGCGCCTGGCGGTGCCAGTCGGCCGCTTGCTGCCGGCGGTTCTCTTCACCACAGCGGAAGTAGCGAGCGCTGCTGAGCAGGCGCAAGCCCGCCACCAGCCAGGCCATGGCCAGCCAGGGAAGCAGCGCCCGGTGATCGACCTGGCCCCAGGCGATCCAGGTCAGGAAACTGGCATTGACGATCGACGTGATCTGCCCCAGCCGCAGGTTGCGGAAGAGCAGCTCGACCTGGCGGCCGAGGATGAACGGATCGTCTTGGGTGGTCAATGCAGGTTTTCCGGGGCGGACTCGGCAAACAGTGCGGCAACGGCGGCCGCATCGAAACGATACTCGCGATTGCAGATATCGTCACGAATCAGGATCTCGCCGTGTTCCGCAAGAATGGTTTCGGCATCGGCCTTGCCAATGCCGCGGATCATGTCGCGTACCTTGTCCCAGTCTTCGGGGCAGTGATAGACCACCGGTTGCGCGTCATAGATGCGGATGCCGCCGGCCTCGATGTCTTCATGGAACAGGCGGCGGAGCAGGGTTTCGGCATCCAGTTCCAGCAATTCGGCCGGTTTCACCGTCGCCGCCAGCTGGGTGATGCGTGACCAGCCGTCGGCATCGTGCTTGTCGGCATCCGGCATTTTCTGCAGGAAAAGGCAGGCCGCGGCCCGCGGGCTGGCGCTGGCGATCAGTTTCGACGGTTGCTGTTCGGATTGCTCGAGGTAATGCTCGAAAATTGCCGCAATGCTGTCGCCGGCCAGCGGCACATAGCTCTGGTAGGGCTGGCGGGCGGTCGGCAGGTCGAGGCTCATCAGCAACTGCCCACCCTGATGCGCGCCAAGGAGTTCTGGCACCGGCGCCGGCAGCACCACCGGGTTGCTGCGCGCCATGCCGCGCATTTGCAATTGCTCGTTGCAATCCATGACCAGCAACTGAATCGGGCCGTTGCCACGCAACTGTAGCGTCAGGCGGCCGGGTTGCTTGAGCTGAGCAGCGATCAGCGCGGTGACCGCAGCGGTTTCGCCGAGTAGCTGGGCCACCGTCGGCTGGTAATCGCGCCCAGCCTGCATCTGCTGCCAGGATTCGTCGAGATGAACAATCGCGCCCCGGATGTCGAGGCCTTCAAAGAGGAAACGGTGGACGCTGCTCATGCGAAATGCTCCGCATAGGTTTCCGGCGAAAAGCCGACCAGCAGCGCATCACCGGTATCGAGTACCGGCCGCTTGATCAGCGCCGGATATTGAGCCATCAATTTTTGCGCCTTTTCCGCGTTCACCGCAGATCGCTCCTCATCCGTCAGTTTTTTCCACATCAGGCCGCGGCGGTTGAGCAGGGTTTCCCAGCCGGCACGCGCCATCCAGTCGGGCAGGTTTGCCTCGGCTACACCGGCTTTCTTGTAGTCGACAAACTCGAAGGCGACGCCGTTTTCCATGAGCCAGGTCATGGCCTTCTTCATGGTGTCGCAGTTTTTAATTCCAAATACTGTTGTCACAACTTTTTTCTCGGTCATATACAATCCTCGAATGGAGAAAGACGTTCCACTCGCATACAACTACATTCGGTTCTCTACAGCAGAGCAGAAGAAAGGCGACAGTTTACGCCGTCAGGCTGACCTCGCCAAAGCCTACGCCGATGAAAAGGGGCTGGTCTTGGATGAATCCTTGACGATGCTCGATCTTGGCGTTTCAGCGTACAAAGGAACGAACGCTGAGTCAGGGGCATTATCAGCGTTTCTCGAAGCCGTTGATAGCGGCAGAGTACCGATTGGCTCGTACCTTCTAATTGAGTCGCTTGACCGCTTGTCGCGTGCTCAGGTATTCGATGCGCTGCAATTGTTTATTCGCATCATCAACAAGGGCATCACCATTGTTGACCTTGAGGGCAGCCATTTCCTTGGCGCGAAGACCCAAGCCAAAGGAGAGGTGGATCATCACTTCGTTGCGCAGGGCGTGCTTGCTGTCCCTGGCTACGGCCAGTAGTCGCTTGATGAGGGATTCATCGAGGACAGCAGCACGGCGTTCCTTGTCGAGTCGCATGGCAATGTTTCCTTTTGGCATGACGAATGCAATTTTAAAACATGGCCGTGACCGTGAAAACGACGCTCAAACCCTGATGGTTACGGGGATTGGTAATGTTTAGCTATTGCCATTAGAAAACATTACGTAGGTGTCACAACGTGCAAAGAGCTTGTCTTACGTCCCTGCGGAAGTTTTGTGATGCCCGTGAGTCGCTGGGAGAGCTTGATACAACGAGTAGCCGGTTTTGGTTCGGTGGATACAGCTTGCCATGCTTTTTGCCGCGTTGAAAAATCCACCCTTGGCTGACCAGTTTACGAATCAAGCCGTCGATTTCTTTGTTGGAGCAATATTTCATCGCCTATCTCGGTATTCGGGGAGGGAGTTCCCTCCCCATGATTTGCGTTCCGTTACTTGCGCGGCGGGTTATTACCGCGGCCACCGCCAGATGGATTGCCGGTTTTGCTTGGGGCGTTGTCGAGATGGAATGTCATGGAAGTTCTCCTAAAGTCTGACCCGGAGTGATGAAGGGATGTGCTCGTCCGAGTCCTGCCGGGCACAATCGGATTGATGCTGAAATTGGGGCGTGGCGGCTAACTGGTTTTCGGGGCTAGCCACGATTGAATTGTTTCTATGGCTAGCTGAATATCCGAATGGCGCCATGGCGCTGTCACCAGTTCTCCGGAGGCGAGTTCTTCCACCAAGCGAATCCGATAACGAATTCCACGAGGAGTTAGGTGGTCGGAATAAGGTGGGTCTAGATGAAGATCAATACAGTGATCTCCTGCAACACGCCAATACTGAAGTGGGTAAGCAGCGAGTTTTGGCTCCAGTCGCTCTCGAAGGTCTGCCAGCAGCCAGCTGACTACCAAGTAATGGCTACTGCTTTCACGAGCGAAGCCTTCCTTGGTGTGAATATGAATTTCGTCTAGGCGGCTAGTGACGAGTTCGGTTCCGATGGCTTGGGCATAGCTGCCTTCATGTTCGGTAACTATCAGGCGTAGCTGCTCTATCTTCTGCGGTGATGTCGGGGCCTCAAAGGCTGAAACGAAGTTGAATGTGCTGCTCGCCCAATCGATAAGCGGGTCGGCAATTAGGTATTCGTCCCGCCAAGACTGAGCTACCCAGCGAAGGCCGTTCGCATCGGGCTGGCAACGCACAAAATCGATGCGCATCAGGTCGCGGCGCGATGGGCGGGATATTTCAATGCGATACCAGTAACCATCGCGCCACATTCGGATCGTGCCGTCAGTGGCGGTTTCCTTGAAATATTCCTCAACCTGTTCTTTGATGTGCCATCTAATTTGCCCCGCACCATGAAGGATGTCGGAGCGATTACATACGCGTGAGGCAATCGTGATAAACCAATGTCCCTTCAGGTTTGCAGGTGTTAACAGTTCGGATTCGCTCAATCCGGTATAAGCGACGAGATCAGCAATTTCTGCCGGATTGCGTCCAAGCTGAACAGCTTCGATGCGCTCGCTGATATCTTCTGCAAGCCATTCAATCCCTTCGTCTTTGCTTGGGGCATTTAAATTGGATAGGGCGGATAGCAGCGCCTGGTTGTCTCCGTTGGCAATCTGCTCGCCGATCAATTTGACGATTTGCTTCAGGTAGTCGGCAGAGTCCGGAATCTCATTGCCTTCCAGAAACGCAAGCGAAACATCGAGTGCTTTGGCGATGGCCTCAGCTGTTTTCCTGCTTGTCCTTCCCTCGCGCTCGACACGCTGATAGTTCGCTGTCAGCGTTGCTTCGGAACTTCCGCGTCCCCAATTCGGGTTCTGGGTGGAAATGGCGTTTGAAAGTTCGATGAGCGATAACCCCTTTTCCTTGCGCAGGCTGCGCAAGCGTTGCTTATCGAGCTTGAATGATGGTCTGCCTCTGGTCATGCGTCCTCCGTTTGCTTGAGGGCATGATCGCGCCTTTAATTAAGGCTGTAAATCAGCAAAAATACAGCATTTAATTAACAATGAAACAGACGGTTTCAATAAATAAAGGTAATACATGATTCCTGGCTTCGTGACTCGCCGCTGGGATGGTATTGCCCGTCGCTTCGCAGCATTTCCTGATGGCCTTGAGCAAAAGCCATATTGCATTGTTCTGTTCAGGATCAGGGAGAAGGAACTACAGCGAAGCGGAAAAACAACAAGAACAAGAGCGAACAATGTCCAGCCACATCCTACTACCCCACCTCAACCAGTTCCTTCGGGATCAGCAATTCACCTGGCACATCACAGCCAATTTCAATCGCCCTACAACCTATGCGGCAGGAAGGGACAAGATTAAAACTTGGTCCTCCTTCGTTGATCGCAAACTGCATGGACGCCTTTACTACCGGAAGCCGATAGAGCAGCGCTTGTTTTTCGTTGCTGTCCCTGAGCTAGGTGCATGTGGCGATAACTTGCATTTCCACCTGCTGGCGAAAATTCCTGAGCAATCGATGATCAGGTTCAGGCCGATAGCGGAGACGAATTGGCTATCCCTGGTGAAATACGGAAGTCTGCATGTGCAGGAAATTGCCGCCTCCGAAGGTGATCAGCAACGAGTGGTCAGCTATGACCTGAAGGAAGTAGTGCGAGGCGACAACTACGCGAACTGGTTCGTTTCGACCGAGTTTGCTCCACTGATCTCGACCAACCAATAACAACAAGGGAGATGAAAATGAAAATTGCCGATTTGACTTCAGAGATGGCTGAGAACGACTTCAAGGAGTTCTTCGATACATGGCTATCGACATGGGCTGCTGTTCGCCTGCTACAGGATACCCATCGGTCCAGCTGCACCGACTTCAAGGGATACGTAACCAATGCTCTGGATGAGGAGGGCGAGCAATGATGCAGATCGTAAGTTGCCGAATGCCGATTGACCTCATCGAAGAACTGAACGAGATCGCCGATCAGGAGCGATTTTCACGAAGCCAATTGATTAGGCAGATGCTGCGAGCCTATGTCGAGTACCTACGAGTCCATGAGGCAGGAGCGGATTTTTCCAATTAACGGAAGTGTCAGCATTAGATTTTGTTTAAATTACCCAGGCAATGGGTTGCCGTTGATTGCGTCATCGATCTCTGTTAACTTTTTCAGGTTCAGTTCTTCTATTTTTGCTTTTTCAAGTCCTGTAGCTCTGAATATGCAGTTTTTTATTAGTAAGCGCCCAGAACCAGAAGCATTCTTGAAGCGCTCGTGTTGAAAATTGATGCGTGACGCCGGAAGTAGCCTTGATCGGAAAAAGTCAGTCTTGAAGTTGCGATTTTCGTAGCCTTCCCCATGAAATTACGCGCCAAAGTCGGTACATGGGTATTAGATTCAACCGGTTGCCCGGTGTACATGAGGATTTTTGCGTGGCGCTCATGTGGATATAGGATGTTTCCTTTACCTTGGGGGAGGATGGTATGTCGGTCAAATGTTTTAGCTCGTGGTTGAAAGAAAGGATTTTCAATCCACGCATCCCGCTTGGCCTGTTTGAATCCATGCAGGGGTTTTCAATCTCACGAAGTCACTTATTCGTTGGGATTTTTTCCACTGTCGTCTGTGGAGTGGTATCGGCTCAGGTTGAAGTTGTCCTACGTGAGGGTGAATTGCCGATGATGGCGATGGTCGCCGGTTCTGGAGAGCATGCGCTTGTTGCGCTTCATGGAAATGGTGGCACCCGTAAGCATTTCTTTCTGCCCAAATCTAGCAATCTCGGCCAACAACTGGCGGATCGAGGCTTCCTGGTCATCGGGGTAGGCTGGTCGGGGCTGGCTGGAGGGGGTTTTAGTGAGGTCGATGCAGCCATTGAATATGCCGAACGTCAGGGTGCTAAGAAAATTTCATTCCTCGGATTTAGTAGGGGAGGGATTTTGAGCGCCAACTATGTACGCTCAAGGCCAGACGGCACGTTCCATGCACTGATCCAGCTCTCCTCCAGTGATGATCAGGGGGTTGGTCACCCCAGTACTCGGAAGCTGTTTGTCTATAACCAGTATGATCAGTCAGCCAAGTGGCAGGGTATGGCTTTCGAGCGCTCTGTCGAGCCAAAAAAGATCATTCAGCTTTCCGGGGTCGGCCATCAGATAAAGGACTTGGTTGCAGAAAGGCCTGCATTGGTCGATGAACTCGTGGAGTTTCTTAACCAGTGACTGTACTGAGATGACCTTGCCCAGCAACACTCCTGGAGTAATCGCTGTAAGCCCTAGATAGTTGTTACATCAGTATCGCAGTTCTTTATTCCGTAGCAGCGAACCGTCGTTTTGCTTGTGTTCATGTTGATTTGTTTCAGAAAAAGGCAGTGGCGGGATTATGGACTACAGTGCCATTTTGCAGAAAATGCAGTGGTACCGATCAGGCCTTGCGCAGGTAGCAGGCCTTGAGCAGCATCTGGCCGGCGTCGGTCTTGCAGTCGACTTCATGGTCGCCGTCAACGATACGGATGCCCTTGATCTTGGTGCCTTGCTTGAGCGTGATCGAACTGCCCTTGACCTTGAGATCCTTGATCAGCGTGACGCTGTCGCCACTCTGCAGCACGTTGCCGCTGGCATCCTTGACGATGCGCTCGCCGTCGTCCTCAGTTGCTTCCGATGTTGCTTGGGGCCATTCGAAGCCGCAGTCGGCGCAGACATAGTTGTCGCCATCGGGGTAGGTGTTTTCAAGCGTGCATTGCGGGCAGGCGGGGATGCTGGACATACGGTTTCCTTGTGTTGGGGCGGGGCGCAGCCCATTGGCGGCGCGAGGGGCGACAGTTTACGCCGGGGGCGTCCCCCCTGCGAACGGAATTTTGGCGAGGAAGCGGTCGAGCTGGTTGGCAAAGGCCTGTCGGTCGCTCTGGCTGAAGGCATTCGGGCCACCGGTCTCGATGCCGGCACTGCGCAGTTCTTCCATGAAATTGCGCATGGTCAGCCGTTCGCGGATGGTGGCGGTGGTGTACATTTCGCCACGCGGGTTGAGGGCATGGGCGCCTTTTTCGATGACCAGTGCGGCGAGCGGGATATCGGCGGTGACGACAAGATCGCCTGCGGTCACCTGATCGACGATGTGCGCATCGGCAACGTCAAAGCCATGCGCGACCTGAATGGCGCGGATGAACTTCGAGGGTGGCGTGCGCAGCATCTGGTTGGCGACCAGTGTCGTCGGGATCTGCCGCCGCTCGGCGGCGCGGTAGATGATTTCCTTGATTACGCCGGGGCAGGCATCGGCATCGACCCAGATGTGCATGGTGATCTTCAGTTGCGGTGAACGTGAAAAAGTGCCCGATTTCGGGAAGGTCCGGCGGTGTCGTCACGCTCCGGAGCGCGGACGACTCAGTGGATAAAAGTCATCGCCGTGGGCGCATTGTGCCATGATGCGCTGGCTTGACCATTGGATGCCCGGTGCATTCCTTGTTGCACCATTCACTGCTTGCATCTTCGCGGGAGAAATTCATGCTTCGATCAATTCGTCCCTTGCTGGCTGCCGGACTGACCCTGCTGGCCGGGCTGGTCATTGCCCAGAGCGAGGACCGTCTGCCGCGGGAGTCGGCCTATTTGGGTGAAATCCGCCGCGGGCCGGACGGCAAGTTGCAGGTGATGAGCGAGGCGCCGGCGACGGATGCCGCGCAGCCGGCGGCCGCTGCAACGCTGGTGGTCGGCCCGGGGCAGAAGGTGGCAACGCTCACCGAGGCTGCACGCCTGGCACGGGATGGCGAGGTGATCGAGATTCGCGCCGGTGACTATCGCGGCCAGAGTGCGGTGTGGACGCAAAACAATCTGACTATCCGCGGCGCCGGCGGTCGGCCGGTGATGCTGGCTGACGGCAAGAGCGCTGAAGGCAAGGCGATCTGGGTGGTGCGCGGCGGCAAGGTGCGCATTGAAAACATCGAGTTTCGCGGCGCGCGGGTTCCCAGCCTCAACGGCGCCGGCATTCGCTTTGAGCGTGGCGAACTGACGGTGAGCAACTGCGGCTTTTTCGACAACGAAATGGGCATCCTGACCGCCAACAACCGCGAACAGCAATTGATGGTGATCGACAGCGAGTTTGGTGATGCGCCGAGAACGCAGACGGACTTTCATCACCTCATCTACGTTGGCGCCATCGGCAAATTCACCCTGCGCGGCAGCCGCTTCAGCAATGGCTATTATGGCCACCTCGTCAAATCGCGGGCCGCCGAGAACCACATCCTCTACAACATGCTAGTCGATGGCGCCGGCGGCAAGGCCTCGTATGAACTGGAGTTTCCCAATGGCGGTGTCGCCTATGTCATCGGCAACACCATCGGCCAGAGCGCCGGCACTGAGAATCCGGCGATCGTTGCCTATGGCGCCGAGGGGCCGCGCTGGCCGGAGAATGCGCTGTACTTTGCCCACAACACGCTGATCAACGACTACCACACCGGCAATTTTCTGAACGTGCGTACCGACCGCATGGCGGCGGATATCGAGATCTGGGCGATCAATAACCTGAGCGTCGGACGTGGCGATTTCTTCAAGCCAGCCCAGGGTCGATTCGAGGGCAATCTCACGGCGCCCCGTGCCGACATGCTGGAGATCGGCGGCGTGCCGGCCAAGGTGCCAGTGCTGTCGCCGCTGCGCGGGGCGGTACGGGTGCCGGGGAGCGCCAACGGCGTCAGCCTGTTGCCGTCGGCAGCATTCCGCTTCCCGGTCGGGACGCAACCGGCGCGTGCCGGCAGCGCCTTGCTGCCCGGCGCCTTCCAGTAAGCCGGCTCAGGCCGGGCGATGGCCCATCGCTTCGCCCATGCGGATCGGGCGCGCCGGTGACCAGTCCGTGTTGAAGGCGAGGCTGTCCTTCGGGAAGAGCATGACGACCGTCGAGCCGAGCAGGAAGCGTCCCATTTCTGCGCCTTTTTCCAGGTTCACCGCAGACGTTGCATCGTAGCGCCACTCGCGGATGACGCCCGGGCGCGGTGGATTGACCTGGCCATGCCAGACCGTGGCCATGCTGCCGACAATGGTGGCGCCGACCAGCGTCAGCACAAAAGGCCCGAATTCCGATTCGAAGACGCACACCACCCGCTCGTTGCGCGCAAACAGCCCGGGCACGCCACGGGCCGTGGTCGGGTTCACCGAAAACAGCGCACCCGGGACGTAAATCATCCGCGTCAGCTTGCCGGCGCAGGGCATGTGGATGCGGTGGTAGTCGCGCGGGCTGAGGTAGAGCGTGGCAAAACTGCCGTTCTCGAACTGCGCTGCCAGTTCGCGGTCGCCGCCGACCAGCGCCGTCGTCGAATACGAATGCCCCTTGGCCTGGAAAATCTGGTCGCGCTCGATGGCGCCGAACTGGCTAATTGCGCCATCGACCGGGCAGAGAAAATCAGTCTCGGCGAAGGGGCGGGCACCGTCCTTCAATGGCCGGGTAAAGAACTCGTTGAAGCTCTTGTAGCTGGCGATATCCGGATTCGCCGCTTCCGCCATGTTCACGTTGTAGCGGCCGACAAACCAGCGGATGACCGAGGTCGTCAGGCTGCCGGCTTCTGCCGAGGCGAGTTTGCCGGCGAGGACGGTGAGCGCCTGCTTGGGCAGAAGATATTGGGGCAGGACGGCAAGGCGGTCGGACACGGGCAAGTCTCGGCGAAAAAAGGCGGATTATACGGGCTCGGCTGTCGGTGCCGTCGGGTCGGTGGGCGTGGACCAGCGTTCGCGCCGCCATTTTTCGCGCTCGCCATTGGCGCAGAAGCTCCAGGCGACAATGCGGCTTTGCTTCTGCCCTTGCGTCATCGGCAGGATGCGCGATTCAACCACCTTGGCTTTTTTCAGCGCCGCTTCAATGTGCACGAGATTCTCCGCCTTGGACACCAGGCTGGTGAACCACAGCACCCGTTTCGGAATGGCCGCGCTCTGTTCGATCATGTTTTTGACGAAGGCGCGTTCGCCGCCATTGCACCAGAGTTCGGTACCGCCGCCGCCGAAGTTCAGCCGCGGTTGCGCCGAGCCTTTGGCCGCGCCGGGTTTGCCCAGGTTGTTCCACTTGCGCTGGCTGACGGCCAGCACCTCATCCGGCGAGTTGTGAAAGGGCGGGTTGCAGATCGACAGTTCAAAGCTTTCACCCGAGCGCAGCAGGCCGGTGAAAATGTTGTCCCAGACCGGTTGGTGGCGCAATTCGATGTCTGCGGTCAACGCCGGATTCTTGCCCAGAATGGCTTGCGCATTGGCCAGTGCGGCTTCGTCGATGTCGACGCCAAGGAAGGACCAGCCGTATTCGGCATGGCCGATCAGTGGATACACCAGATTGGCGCCGGTGCCGATATCGAGGACGCGGACGCCCGGCCCGGTGGGAATGGTCTTGCGGTTGCAGGTGGCGAGCAGGTCGGCGACGGCGTGCAGGTAGTCGGCACGACCCGGAATCGGCGGGCAGAGGTAGCCTTCGGGCAGTTCCCAGCCGCGGACGCCATAGTGATGCATGAGGATGGCCCGGTTGAGGGTGCGGACAGCGGCCGGGTTGGCGAAATCGATGCTCGGCGTGCCGGCTGGCGTGGTCCTGACGTAGCGGGCGAGTGCCGCCGAAGTGGCGGTCAGCGCGGCAAAATCATAGCCGGCGGCATTCTTGTTGCGTGGGTGCATGGGGGATCCTCGAAGCGGGCCGCAAGTATCCCATCAGTGCTCGCGGCCGTCGACCCGTGGCCGCATCAGCATCGGAATGAAGCGCACGGCGAGGATGCCGAAGGCGATCAGCCAGCAGGTGGCGGCGGCGTGGATGCAGGCAAGGTAGGCGCCGGGGGCGAATTGCGGGATGCCGATGCGGATGGCCAGCGCCGCGAGCATCACCCAGAGTACGGCGCGGTCGAGCGCCGTAAAGACCACCTTGCGCCCGGTGTGGCCGTTGGCGATGCGGACGATCATTGCCGGGATGACGCAGCCCATGGCGCCAAAGGTGAACAGATGCACCGAGACCGAGCCGATCCAGACGAAGTTGATCGCATGGCCGAGGGCTTCGATCAGCAGCTGGCCGACGATGGCGAGGTAGCCGACGTACATGATGCCGATGTCGATGCGCTTGATGGCGAGCTGCGGCTTCCAGAAGAAGAAGCGGATCAGCAGCAGGATGGCGAGCGCCAGCGACAGGCCGGCGGTGACAAGGCGGGGATAGGCAAACTCGAAGACCAGCAGCAGGCCAAGCAGCTTGATCGGCATGTCGAGACGCGGTGAACGCAAAATTTGCGCCGAAAACGCGGCCTTCATGAATTGCGTCAGGGTGCGCTCCAGCATGACGAGAAAGGCGAGACGGAACAGCGCCAGCGTCATCCCGTAACCGACCGTGAAATCCGGGCCGCTGAGCAGCAGGTTCTTGGCAACCAGAAAGGCCGGCAGCATGAGCATGAAGAAGGCGTTGTCGCGATAGCTGTCCTGACTGCGGTAGCGCAGCAGTGTCCACACCAGCATGGCGACGATGGTGCCGAGAAAGAGGTTGGCGGCGAGCATGAACAGCCAGCTGGGCAAACCGGCACCGAAGCTGACAGCGATGCGTTCGGCCAGCCAGGCGACGGTGAGCAGCATCAAGGCCGGGCCGTGGTAGCCGCGGATGTTCACCCAGTTCTTGGTCGAGGTCAGCAGAAAGCCGCCAAGCACCGCCCAGCCGAAACCGAAGAACATTTCGTGGGCGTGCCACTGGATGCTGTTCAGCGGTGTTGCCGGCGCCGGCAACTGGCCGCCGAAGACGAGCGCCCAGAGCATCGGCAGCGAAAGTCCGGCGAGGCAGGCGAGGGCGAAGAAGGGGCGGAAGCCGACCAGCCACAGGGGATGGGCAGCGGAGAGAATCGACGGCGACATCGAAAGGCCTTTCAGTGCTTCAGGAAGTGTCGCGAGTTTAGCGACTGTGCGCCGGTTCGCTTTTGATTTATCCCTGAAGAGGCGCGCAGAGAACTTCACAATCGCGTAAAATTCAACCCTTGGCGCCGCCGGGAGATGGACTGGCGCTGGCTTTCCATAAGGATAAAGATGAAGCGTGTGGATGACTTCCGCTTGCAACTGGGCAAGCATGAACTCGTGCCGATCATGATCGGCGGCATGGGGGTCGATATCTCGACAGCCGATCTGGCCCTCGAAGCCGCGCGCCTCGGCGGTGTCGGCCACATCTCGGATGCGATGATCAATACCGTTTCCGACCGCCGCTACGAAACCAAGCACGTCAAGGAAAAACTGGCGCTGTATAAGTTCAACGTCCAGAACGAGGACAAGTCGGCGGTCAAGTTCGACCTCGGCCGTGTCGAGGAAGCGACCAAGCTGCACGTTGAAGCCACCATGAACCGCAAGCGCGGCAATGGCCTGGTCTTCATCAACTGCATGGAAAAGCTGACCATGAACGCGCCGAAAGAGACGCTCAAGGTTCGCATGACCGCCGCCATGGATGCCGGTATCGAAGGCATCACGCTGGCGGCCGGCCTGCACCTCGGCTCCTTCGCGCTGATCGAGGATCATCCGCGCTTCCGTGACGTGCAACTGGGCATCATCGTCTCATCGGTGCGCGCCCTACAACTGTTCCTGAAAAAGAGCGCCCGCACCAACCGCCTGCCCGATTACGTGGTTGTCGAAGGCCCGCTGGCCGGCGGCCACCTCGGCTTTGGCATGGACTGGGCGCAGTACGATCTGGCGACCATCGTCGCCGAGGTCATCCAGTACCTGAAGAACGAAAACCTGAACATTCCGGTGCTGCCTGCGGGCGGTATCTTCACCGGTTCGGATGCGGCCGGCTTCCTCGAGGCCGGCGCAGCGGGCGTGCAGGTGGCGACCCGCTTTACCGTCACCAGCGAGTGCGGCCTGCCCGATGACTCCAAGCAGGAGTACTTCAAGGCCAACGAGGAAGACATCGAGGTCAACCAGATTTCGCCGACCGGCTACCCGATGCGGATGATCAAGTCCAGCCCGGGGATTGGCGATGGCATCCGCCCGAACTGCGAAGCCTACGGCTATCTGCTCGACGCCAATGGCAAGTGCGCCTACATCACCTCGTACAACCGCGAAGTCGCTGCGCACCCCGAGGCGCGCAAGGTCAAGGTCTGGGACAAGACCTGCCTGTGCACCCACATGCGCAACTTCGAGATCTGGACCTGCGGCCACCTGACCTATCGCCTCAAGGACACGACCCACAGGCTGGACGACGGTCGTTATCAGATCCTGTCGGCCGAGCACGTCTTCAAGGATTACCAGTTCAGCACCGACAACAAGATCGCCTTGCCGCCGCTGTAAGGGATTGCTGCTGGTCTGAGATAACCCGGCTGCGGCCGGGTTTCTTTTTTGGGGTAGCGCTTGAGCAACATCAAGGCAGGCGAACCGGAGCGGATTACACTGGGCTGCCGTTTTGCCGGAGCCTGAACATGCCGACTTTGCTGCGCCTCGTATTCTTCCTGATCCTGTCTGCCGTCGCTCATGCCGAAGGGACGCTCGGTGCCAACGACCGGCCGATCCATGACCTGGCACGTATCGGCAGTGGCAGCGAAATCAAGCGCCTGTTGCAGGCCGATCCGGGGCAGCGCGATGCGCGTACCAGCTTCGGCTCGACACCACTGCATCTGGCGGCAACCAATCCGGATCTGACAGCACTGCAGGCGCTGATTGCCGCCGGCGCCGACCCGAATGCCCGCGACAACGATGGCGCAACGCCGTTGCACATGGCGGCCTACACGCAAAATGCCAAACATGCCCGCCTGCTGCTTGAAGCCGGCGCCGATCCGATGGCCAAGACCAATGTCGGGCGCGATCCCACCTCGATGGCGCGCAAGGCGATGGCCAACGAGGCCTCGGGCGTCATCTCGCTGTGGATACTCAAGGGGTGCAAGGCCGGCACGCCTTGCTGATTGCGTGAGCGTCAATATCGAACTGATTGGCATGCTCGTCATCTTTGCGGCGATCGTGATTGCTGTCATCAAGTCGCAATAGGCCGTGTGCATTCTCCTGAAGTTGTGACAAACTGACGTTACCTTCACCCCAACAAGATAAAGGAGACAAACATGCCGAGAAGAATGATCAGCCAATTGATTGCCGGCCAGAGCGTCGTCACTGCCAGCAAGGCCACGACGGTCCGTGCTGCCTGCGAACTGATGGCCAGCAAGAAGATCGGTGCCCTGCTGATCGTCGAAGGCGGGCGCATTGCCGGCATCTTCACCGAGCGCGATGCATTGAACAAGGTGCTCGCCGGTCGCCTGGACCCGGACGCCACAACGCTTGAACAGGTGATGGTGCGTGATCCGCAGACCATCGGTGCCGACAAGCCGCTGGCCTACGCGCTGCTGATGATGGCCGATGGCGGTTTCCGTCACGTGCCGGTGGTCGATGCCACTGGCGCGCCGGTCGGCATGGTGTCGGCGCGCGACGCGCTCGGCCAGGATCTGGTCGATCTGGAAAGCGACATCAAGCGGATGGAGAGCCTCGAAGGCTCGATCGGTTACTGATCCGCCGCGACCGAGGTTGTCCAGCCGAAGCGCGCCAGCAGGGCGGCGAAATCGCCGCTCACTGGCGCGTTTTCCGTTTGGCGTTGGCCGTTGACCGGGTGGTCGAAACTCAACTGCGTGCACGCCAGCAACAGGCGCGGGCAGGCCAGGTGTTCGGCAAAGTAGCGGTTGTGCCGGCCCTTGCCGTAGGTCGAGTCACCGATGATCGGATGGGCGATGTGCTTGAGATGCCTGCGGATCTGGTGGCGGCGTCCGGTTTCCGGATTGAGCGAGAGCAGGGCGTAGCGACTGACCGGATAGCGGTCGACGCAAACCGGCAGTTCGACCGTCTCCAGTCGGCGGAACAGCGTGCGGGCAGGCTGCGGGACTTCACTGCTGTGTTCGCCGAAAAATTCGTAGGCATCGCGCTGGCGACTGAGCGGATGATCGATGCAGCCAGCTTCCGGTGGATGACCACGAACGACGGCGAGATAGCGTTTGCCGACGGCGCCGGCCTCGAATTGTCGTCCCAGCGCGCTGGCGATTTCGGCGCTCAGGCCGAACAGAAGTACGCCGGAAGTGCCGCGATCCAGTCGATGCGCCGGCCAGACCCGCTGGCCGATCTGGTCGCGCAGGATCTGGATGGCAAAGCGCGTCTCATGCCGGTCGATCTCGGAACGATGGACGAGCAGGTTCGGCGGCTTGTCGATGACGACGATGTGCTCGTCGCGGTAGAGGACGGTGAGCGGCGGCTCGGTACCGTTCTCCGTTTCGGCCACCTGCCCGCTGCGGTGAACCTGAAAATCAGGCAAAAAACCGGGCCTTTGCCTGCTCGGGAACGGCCATGCCGGTGACGTGGGCGCGATCGAGCAGTTCCCAGTAGTAGCGGTAGGAGGCACGGTCGTGCAGTTTGCCGGCATGCTGGGTCGGGCCCCAGTCGGTATCCTGTGCAGCGATGAGGATTTCCGAGGCGGCCTGAACTTCCGAGAAATCCGGGCGCATGGCTTCAACGATGGGCTGGATCTGGTTGGGGTGAATGCTCCACATGCGCAGGTAGCCGAATTCGGTCCGTGCCCGCAGCGCGTCGTTGCGGATGTAGTCGAGATCCTTGAGTTCCGTGGTGACGTTGTGCGAGGGCACGACGCCGTTGGCCAGGGCCGCCGCGGTGATCTCGCATTTGGCCCGTGCGACCAGCGGGTGCTCGAATTGCCCCGGGCTTTTCATTGCGCTGCCGGGAATGGCGCCATGGTGGCCGGAAACGAAATCCATCAGGCCGAAATCCAGCGATTCGACACCGGGCAGGGCAGCGATTTCCCATACCTCGCGCAGGGCCCCATGAGTTTCGATCAGCACATGCACCGGAATTCTGCGGTCAACGCCAAATTTGCGCTCAATCGCGCGCAATGCCTCGATCTGAATCTGCACATCTTCGGCGCTGCAGGGCTTGGGTAGCGTGATGAAGGGTAGGCGGTCACCGGCGCGGCCGACGAGGATTTCCATATCCTGCTGCCAGTGCTGGTGCGTGATGTCATGGACGCGAGCGCCAACGCGGTTGAAGAGATTGTCATCACTCATGATGACGCTGGCGGCCATCTCGGCATGCTCGCGTTCCGCGCCGGCATGCGCGCCATCTTCACAGTCGCAGGTGATGTCGAAGATCGGGCCGAGTTCCTTCTGCAACTGCAAGGCCTTGTGCATCAACTTTTCCGAGCCGGCGTAATGATCGACGGCGGGCAGGACGGGGAAGGGCTTTTCGCCGGCGAAGAGGACGTCTTTGGGATGGCGCATGATGACTCGGAAAAAAGAAAGGCCGCAGCATTTTACCGCGGCCTTTCAGGTGAAGCTAAGGGAGGCTGTCGATTACAGCATGTCCTTGACGGCTTCGGCTTCGTCGGTCAGTTCCTTGAGCGTCAGGTTCATCTTCTCGCGGCTGTACTCGTCGATTTCCAGACCCTGGATGATCTTGAAGGAACCACCCTTGCACTCGCACGGGAAGCCATAAACGATACCGGCCGGGATGCCGTAGGAACCGTCAGACGGAACGCCCATGGTGACCCAGTCGTTCGAGCCGAGCACCCAGTCACGGACGTGGTCGATGGCGGCATTGGCAGCGGAAGCAGCCGAGGACAGGCCACGGGCTTCGATGATGGCGGCGCCGCGCTTGCCGACGGTCGGCAGGAAGACGTCGTTGTTCCAGGCGTGATCGTTGATCAGGGCCTTGACGTTGTCGCCGTTGGACTCGCAGTTGCGGTAGTCGGCGTACATCGTGGGCGAGTGGTTACCCCAGACGACCAGCTTCTTGAAGGAAGAAACGGCGCGGCCGGTCTTCTCGGCCAGTTGCGACAGGGCACGGTTGTGGTCCAGGCGCAGCATGCCGTGGTAGTTGTTCGGGTTGGTGCGGCCAACCTTCTTGGCGGCGGCAGCAGCAATGTAGGCGTTGGTGTTGCACGGGTTGCCGACGACCAGAACCTTGACGTCTTCCTTGGCGTTCTCGGCAATGGCCTTGCCCTGAACGGTGAAGATGGCACCGTTGGCGGTCAGCAGGTCGGCACGTTCCATGCCCTTGGTACGGGGGCGGGCACCAACCAGCAGGCAGACGTCAGCATCCTTGAAGGCAACATTCGGGTCGTCAGTGGCGACCATGCCGGCGAGCAGCGGGAAGGCGCAGTCGTCGAGCTCCATCATGACGCCCTTGACGGCCTGTTGGGCTTGCGGCAGGTCGAGCAACTGGAGAATGACCGGTTGGTCTTTGCCGAGCATTTCGCCGGAGGCAATGCGGAACAGCAGGCTATAACCGATCTGGCCGGCGGCGCCGGTAACGGCAACGCGCATGGGGGCTTTGGACATGTATCGCTCCTGTATGAAACAGCGTGGTTGAAATTGTTCGTATCCGCTCGAAAGACCACCCGTTTTTCTTCCCTTGCGTCAGGGGGCTCGAGAGACTGACGATGTTAGAAGTTCGGCGTTGTCATGTCAATTCATCATGTGTCTTATATAAGACAGTCTAGCCGCCGCTGGATTCCCGCCTGTCATACTGCGGGTTTCCAAAACGGCGAGTGATAGTGATAGAAAATTGATAGAGCCAAGTAGTGGTCAGTGATACGAGAGGCGAGTCATTCGTCATCATCATCTTCGTCGTCATCACCAATACCCCAGTCGGCGAAGGTTGAGCCAACATCGAAGCCAGCCTTCTGAAGATTGTCGCCTACAAAATAAATACAGGCGTTATAAATCTCATCGAGGTAATCATATTGAATACTTGAGTAAGTGTATCCCGTTGCCTCTTCATCTTCGGTGAAGCCACTCTCATCTGGTCCATAGATTGAGTCAGGGTAGTCTGCGATGACGCGCTCGACATCTGCCATGCACCGATCATTCAGGAAGTTCTTGTAGAGACCCTCGTGATACATGATCTTGTGGATGAGCAGTTGAAGTGAAGATTCATATGATCCTTCGACCCAGTCGAGATAGAACTTCTCATTCTCTGGGCCGTAGCGAACCTGAGTCGATCCAGATCCTTTGGCCTGTCCATAAACTGAATACCGCAGCACTTTATTGACCGCCTTGATTACTTCTTCAGGTGTCATCTGATTTCTCCCTCATTTCACGTCTGGAAACCGTCCAGCGGCGGCGTTTTTGATCATCGCTTTCGCTTTTTTGATGTAACGACTGGCGATGACGCTGAGTGTATTGCGATCAGCGACACAACTCGTGTCGTATGAATCATCAAGTGCGTGCCCAATTTGCCAGAGGGTCATCCCGCCGGCCATCTTAATATCATATGCCAACAGCGTCTTTTTGAGCGCTTTGACATTGGGTTGGCCAATGACTGGATACCTGGCCTGACTTGAACGGGCCGCCCTAATCCCACGCCTGTCGCCCTCCCCTAGATCGTCCTCATCGATATCCCCAACGTTCTGTCTTCCTTTGAACGTGCCTATGTACGCCTTGAAGCGTTCAAAAAGATACGAATCGGGTTCATCTAGCGGGACGGTCAGAACCAGAACTGTCGGGTCTGTGTAGGCATCCTCGGGCAACGCTTCTTTTGCCCTAGCGAATGACCACCGTTTTTGAGGATTGGCGAACAGATAGACAGATCGCCACTTGTCCCTCCCATTGAATGCGGGTTTTCTACCGTCATCGCTTGGCGCTGGTCCTGACCACCAAGCCCAGAAGTCATCACCGCTGACATCCCCAAAGTCGGGATGGATCGGAACTGTTGCTCGCTTCAAGTACATCCACCACCAGTAATAGACAGAGTTTTCCTCATGCCCCTTCACGGGTTCGGCGTATGGGAAGTCGATCAGTTGGGACGAATGGCGCATCTTAACATTCTAATTCTATGATTTACGTTGGCAAATGTTAAGGTATTTTATAAGAAATATCATAGCTCCTGTCGATACAGACAAAACTTTTTAACTTAATCGAAAGAGAGTATCAAAAATGATCACCTTTACCGAAACATTTGTAGATGAATTTGAGCAACGTAAGAACTTCGATACATTGATCATCGTAGAAGATACAACGATGCACTTGGTGTCCATGATCCGCACTCCAAACAAACCATCGACTGTGGCCCATGCGACGGTTGAAGTTCATCCTGATTACCTTATCGTCAAACTTCTACCGTTCAATGAAACCAAACTTAAGAAGCTCTTTGACAGTCTGTCGAATGATGTTATTGGAGCAATTTATTCCGGAACAAAAGAACTTCAAGAAACCGTTGATCAGATCAAGGAAAGAGTAACAACCTACTTCCCGATGTCACGAATCCATATGGCCTGTGAGATGAAAAAGAAGTTCAAGAAACCATCTGATTCAAATCAACCTGACTACTGTGTTCAGTTCGTCGATAGTGACTTTATCGTTCAAGCGAATGGTAACGTCAAAGTAAAACGTGACAACCTTGGTTATATCAATTCGGTAATCGATACCATGATCAAGGTTCAGTATCAAGAATGTGAAGTCGCAATTCACTAATCAACTTATGGGGTGGTCTTCGGATCACCCCTATCGAAGAAAGAGAGAACTGAAATGGGATACAGAAGCAAAGTAGTGATGGCGATCCGTAAGTCTGAACAAACTCAATTTGCCATTGACGCATTCACAACAGCGTCGTGGTCTTACAGTGGGGAATTGTATTTTGTCAGGCGTGAGATGAATGACGACATTGTGTTGTTTATCTCAGATGGCTACAGCATCAAGTGGTACGAAAACTATCCAGAAGAATATCCAGTCGTCTTCAAGTTGTGTGATGTCATGAGAACTCTAAACGATAACGATCTTGAAGAGATGTTTCAGTTCGTTAGGTTTGGTGAGGAGTTTGACGATACTGAATTCGATGGATGCCTTGATGTCTTGAATGCGTATCGAAAAATTGAATACTGGTATGACACCGAACAAGCTATGGAGGAACTTTGAAATGAACCTACCTAACCAAATTGAAAACGTTACAGGATATGACCTTTTCTTTACGGGTGACGAACGTCTCGTCGATGTAATGAAGAAGATCGTTGAAGATGATGCCGATTACCCTGTAACGAAATCGCTTGTTGACAACCCGGTCAATGGTAAGTGCTGGGCGCTTACTGTGAAGTGGGATGACGACCCACAGACATACGACATAAACATTGCCACCGAAACAATGATCCGTATGAGAGTAGTCCGTACAGATCAATCGAAGAGATTGAACAGAATGATTAACCTTCCAAAGAAACTGAAGTACCTAGGCATGGAGTTCTATTGCCACATGAAACCAGAAAGTGAGAACTGAAATGAGATACAAAGAACATCTAGAGTGGTTCGATCTGTCCAAGATGGACCCCGATCATCCAATGTATGAGAAGTTGAAAGAACTGAATGAGAAGAAGATCGTTCATACCTTCACGGTACTTGAACCCGGCGACCCTGATTATGAGGAGTCGCAAACAAATTACAAGGTCGAACGCATGAAAGAAGAACGCCGTGCCTACTATCAATCATTGAACGAAAGTGAGAACTGAAATGAAAACCTATTTCGTATCCCGTATGTACCTAGCTAGCACCTCTGATGTCATCGAAGCGAAAGATGAAATCCAAGCACTTGAGATATTCAAACGAAACATCATGAGCGGTGAGTATAACGAACCGCAAGTTGATGAACACTACAGTGTAGAATATTTTGATTATGAAGATGAAGCTGACGAAGCTGAACCTGAACAACTAATCAAAATCAAGAACACTATGAGTCTTAATGAGATGTTTGATGTCATTCGCGAGAGGAGAATGGTCGCTTGTTGATTTATAATTAAAAAAAGATGCAGTAGTACCCTAGTGGCAGTGATGGACTGGTCCGGTCATCACCACCATTCCACAGCCGGTTATTTCAAGGAAATACGGTAGCGTGCAGTCATCATTGTTACGGTTCGATGGTGACTGTGCAAAGAGCGTGTCATAGTTCATCACACTTTTCCGATGAGACATAACGCTACCAAGTAACGACCACGAACCAGTTTTTTATTTGTTCTTCCTCATCTCAAACAACATCAATCCCGCCTTCCTTCCCCATAATTTAAACGGGTACAGAAGAACATCTTTTTGATCATCATTGAGTGGTTGCCCTTCATTGTAAATCTGGGACAATGTGTCGATGATGAAAGCAACAGTGGCGAACTCTTGGTGTTTCAGAAGAGAGTCGATGTCACTGCTCTCGATCATATCAATGGCGTGCTTCTGTTGTTTCTTCAAATAGCGGTAGGTATCAGACATGTTTCATCTCCTGTTCCGCTATTTATCCGACAAACGAAGGGGAAATCAGTAGTCTTCCGCCAGCATCACCGTGGTATAGCTACGATCCCATTCCGTAATCACATAGAACTTCTTTCCGTTGATCATATAACTGGAGAAGACACGTCCTTCTGTTTCAATGGCGAGATCATTCAGTTGTTGGTCTGCCTTACACAGATCGCCATCATCACCAGACGCATGACGAGTGACCAGTTCCGTTAAATTGACGTTGTTTTCTTGTGCGTAGTCGAGGCAATTGCGGGTGACGACGATTTGACCAAGAGGGAATTGGGGGGACATGGTGCTTCTCCGTAGTGTTAATGGAGATGTCACCTTCCTTTCAACATCGTTCCCCAACAACGATGGTTATGATCACTACTGGCCGACGCAAGCAGACACCTTCTCCAGTATGGCCATGGTCCTCAATATTGAACAACCAGACAACGAGGGACATAGGTCGGGTTTGGTTCTCTCCGTCCCCAATCAGAACCAATAATTTCTGGTCCCCATATCCGTTGTCTGAAATGATGAGAGGCAGGATCGTGGTGACAATGGGGATGGTGATTGCCATTCATTCTCCCCGGATCATTCAAAGACAATTCTTCTGACTGATCCCCGTTTCAAGCATGGTTCAAACAGCGAAACCAGACGTGAAATTTGCTCGACTTGACCGAAACCCATACCAGTTTCAAATTCGTACTTCTAACCCCGTGAATTTAGTGTGGAAATTGAGGTACGTCATAACCCCTAGAAGGTTATGAGGTAGATCAGAGTAGTGTTTGACCAGTGTTTTCTGTCCAAGATGATGCCGTTCGGTAGTTCAGGATAAATACCTCATCACAGGAGGTACATCATGAAACTGGCTGAAATTGTTGATCTGTCCAAAGAACAGAAGAACATCCAAAGATTGAAGGCAAACGCAAAACACCAAGCAGATATGGCAAAAGCCGCACAGGAGCGGCTAAAGATGAAGAAGGCACAGGAAAATCTGGCCAAACTGCGCCAGTCTTCTTCATTGTCACTTCAGGGGTAGCGTCTTGTCATCTTCCTGAACCGGACATCCGAATTCACTGATACCATTTTCGAGATACGAGCGTCATGCTCCTCTCAACTCTGAAATGGAAAAGGTGAATTTGGTGAGCGATCCGAAAGTAGAGCAAGCACTACGAGAGCAGATTCTCAATGCTGTCATCGATGGCGAACTGGGCGACGGACTTGTTGTTACCCGACAGCAGGTCATGGAGAAGTTCAAGGGCAAGTTTTCTGACAATTACTTGTCAGTGATCTTGGCTAATTCAGAAATGGGTGCCAAGACCTCTGGCTACCCCCCATTCACTATCCGGATCGACGAGGGGAAGTATCGGATTCACCCGGTCGAACTACTCTACCGGATGCGAGACCGTGGAATGATTTAAGCGGTTCATTACATCCCGTGCCTTGGCGGTGACTTGACGTTGTTCCAGGTGGGCATACCGCATAGTGGTTTTGATGTCGCTATGACCGAGGATTTCACGGACCTCATAAACGCTCATGCCGTTCTGGATCAAACGGGAGGCATGAGTATGGCGAAGGGTATGGACTCGACAGTTCTTCAGACCTGCCCGAGCAATCGCCTTATGGATTGAGTGGGTGCAGTAACCACGGCCGTCACCATCCCGGTTGCTGAAGACGTACTGGGTGTCTTTGGCAGATCGGCGGGACAAAACCTCAAACACTCTGTCTGTCATGTATAGAACCGTTTCATTCTCGACCTTGGAACGCCACAGATTAATGGTCCGTTCGGTCAGATCAATCCGACGCCATTCAATATTGGCGATCTCACTGTAACGGGCGCCGGTATCCAGTAACAGGATCACCAAGTCGTAAGCATCCTGCATTGTGCGCTTCAGTTTGTCGCTTCGTTCAGAGAGTGATGGCAATCCCCGACCTTCACGATTTGGGTTCAACTCGGCCAGCAAACGGGATTCTTCTTCAGATGTCAGATAACGAAGAGGTGCTTTCGGGATTTTGACGGTGGGGAATTCAAGTTCGCTGACTTGATATCCCAACTTCCGAGCAAATTGCCATGTTCCCTTGATGATCTGGAGTCCGTACTTGATTGCTTCCGGTCCGACGCCTTCACTCATCCGTTTCTGTTTGAAGCGTTCGAGGTCATGGGAGGTCAGTTCGTCGAGGTGCTTGTTTATCGGGAGGCAGCGGCGCAGGACTGTCTCGTGGGCGGTCAGGTTCTTGTAACTGGCCATTCCTTGTTTGGTTGCCCTGTACTGATTAAAGGCATCGATCAGGGGGATGCGGGATTTGCGTCCTTGATACTGCTGGGAGTGGATCAGTGCCTTCCACTGTTGACGCGCACTGAAAAGTACCCGGATTTCGAGGTATCTGCGCGCTGAAAATTACCCAGGGTGATTAACCTTCGCCGTTCCGTTTTGGAGCGGGGAAACCGAGGAGATGATCACCATGAATTTGC
>JAYRYB010000006.1:0-198775 GCA_041917165.1 Azonexus sp. | reverse complement strand
CAAATTCATGGTGATCATCTCCTCGGTTTCCCCGCTCCAAAACGGAACGGCGAAGGTTAATCACCCTGGGTAATTTTCAGCGCGCAGATACCTCGAAATCCGGGTACTTTTCAGTGCGCGTCAACACGCGAGGTCAAGGAGCTGCGTCAGGCGAACGAGATTCTGCGGCTGGCCAGCGCGTTTTTCGCGCAGGCGGAGCTCGACCGCCTCAAGAAGAAGTGAGGTCGTTCATCGACCAGCACCGGGAGCGGTTTGGGGTCGAGCCGATCTGCAAGTTATTGCGGGTCGCCCCGTCCGCCTACTGGCGCCATGCCGCCCGGCAACGGGATCCGTCGTTGCGCAGTGCCCGGGCTCGACGGGACGAGTTCCTGATTCCCCATATCCAGCGGGTCTGGCAAGCCAATTTCTAGGTCTATGGCGCCGACAAGGTCTGGCGGCAATTGCAGCGGGAAGGCATTGAGGTGGCGCGTTGCACCGTCGAACGGCTGATGCGGCGTATCGGCCTGCGCGGCGTCATGCGTGGGAAGGTCGTTCGCATTACCTTCGGCGATGCCACCGCGCCGTGCCCGCTGGACCTGGTCAATCGGCAATTCAAGGCAGATCGGCCAAACCAGCTGTGGGTCTCGGATTTCACCTACGTCTCGACTTGGCAGGGATTCGTCTATGTTGCCTTCGTCATCGACGTCTTTGCCCGTCGCATTGTCGGATGGCGGGTCAGCCGGTCGATGCGGACCGACTTCGTGCTCGATGCCCTGGAGCAGGCGCTCTACGCCCGCCAGCCGGAACGTGACGCTACCCTGATCCATCATTCCGACCGGCGTTCGCAGTACGTCTCCATCCGCTACGCCGAGCGCCTGGCGGAAGCCGGCATCGAGCCTTCCGTCGGCAGCAAGGGCGATAGCTACGACAACGCCCTCGCCGAAACCATCAACGGCTTGTACAAGGCCGAATTGATCCATCGCCGGGCACCGTGGAAAACCGTGGAGTCCCTGGAACTCGCCACCCTCGAATGGGTGACCTGGTTCAACCACCAGCGCCTCTTGGAAACCATCGGATACATCCCGCCCGCCGAAGCTGAGCAACGGTATTATTTGCAACTCGCCCAACAGGCTGAACCCGCCTGTACTTAAACCACGGAGCCTCTACGAAACCCGGGGCGATTCAAAGCCCAGTTCGAAAACTGGGCTAAGTGCTTGATATTCTGGTGGGTCGTGAGTGATTCGAACACTCGACCTACGGATTAAGAGTCCGCTGCTCTACCAGCTGAGCTAACGACCCAGAAACTCTGTTTTCTGGTGGGTCGGGCGAGATTCGAACTCGCGACCAACGGATTAAAAGTCCGCTGCTCTACCGACTGAGCTACCGACCCGACCTACAGAGAGCGCGCATTATAGGTGGGTCGGGCCGTTGAGTCAACGAAAACGGAAAATTGTGAAGATATGTTGGCAGGGGTAGCGCCGGGAGGGTGAGTCGCTAGAATCCAGTCAGGCATTTGGCATGGCGCCTTTGCCTTTCCGGTCATCGTCGGGTGGCGAGTTATTTGAGGAGCTGAATCATGACTGAGCAGGATATTTCGCGTTATCAGGACATTATCGTCACCACCGCAACGGATGTGGGCCTGAAGGTGCTGGCGGCGATTGCCTTCTGGGTAATCGGCCGCTGGCTGATCGGTGTGGCGGTCGGCATGGTGCGGGCAGCGCTGGAGAAGCAGAAGGTCGATCCGACGGTGCTGCGTTATGTGGGATCGATCGTGACGGTCACCCTGAACGTGCTGTTGGTGATCGGCATTCTCGGCTATTTCGGAATCCAGACGACCACCTTCGCCGCGTTGATTGCCGGTGCCGGTATTGCCATCGGTGCGGCCTGGGCCGGGTTGCTGGCCAATTTTGCGGCGGGTGCTTTCCTGATCGTGTTGCGGCCGTTCAAGGTCGGGGATTTTGTCACGGTGGCCGGTTTGACCGGGACGGTGACCGAGATTGGCCTGTTCGCGACGACGATCAACACGCCGGACAATGTCTCGACGGTGGTTGGCAACAACAAGATCTTTGGCGACTCCATCCAGAACTTCACCCACAACCCCTTCCGTCGCGTCGATCTGAAGTGCCAGTTGTCCGGTGCGGCGGATCACAAGGCGGCGATGCAGTTGCTGCGCGAGAAAATCGCTACGATCCCGAATGTGCTGGCCGAGCCGAAGGTCGATGTGGAAATTCTGGATTTCACGCTGGTCGGGCCGGTGCTGGCCGTGCGTCCTTACTGCCACACGGATCACTACTGGCAGGTCTATTTCGACAGCAACCGGATGATTCGCGAGGCCCTGGCCGAAGCGGGCTTCCCGGCGCCGATGCCGGCGCAGAACGTGATCGTCAGTCAGTCGGCCTGAGGTCTGCGGTCAACCTGAAAAAACGCCCAAAAAAGGAAACGCCGTTCGCGATCAAGCGAACGGCGTATTTCTTTAGGGGAGCTTACAGCGTCAGGGCAGCGCGCAGCTTTTCCAGCAGCTTCTGGCCCATGCCTTTGGCGCGGACCACATCTTCCAGTTTGGCGTAGGGGCGGGCGGCAACGATGGCTGCGGCCAGCGGCTTGCTGATGCCCTTGACCGCTGCGAGTTCCTTGGCGCTGGCCTTGTTGATCGAGACAGTCGTGGCGGCGCTAGGCATCGTAACCGGCTTGGCTTCATTGGCCGGGGCTTTGGCGGGCTTGTTCTTTGCCGACTCGTCTGCGGGTGCCGCTGAAACGCTGACCGAGGGGCGGGCGAGGCTGCGGTAGTCACGGGTCAGGTAGCCTGCCGGTGTCCATTCGCGCAGCATCAGCGTCAGGTGGCCGGTGGCGGGCAGGGGGGCAGCCGGAACGGTGTACTGGCAGTCCAGCCAGGCGTCTTCGCCGGCGAGCGTGCCCAGGATGAGGCTGGCGATCGGGGTGCCGCTCCAGGCGCCGCCGGTATAGGGCTGGTCAAGTGCCCACAATTCGAGCGCGAGGGTGCCGCTGATGTTGTCGGCAGGGCGCAGGTTGGCGATGCGGGCGATGTCGAAGCGAATCGTACCTTCGTCAAACACGCTGCAGACCGTACCTTGCAGGCGCGGCTGAATGAAGCTGGCGGGTTGAGGGTAGCTAGCGGCATCTTCGATGGCGGGTTCTTCACCCGACAGTTGCGAAACCAACAGCATGGAAATGATGTGCGGGCCAGTGCTTGCCGGTGGGCAGGCGGTCGTGCTGCCACTGATGTTGTGATAGCCGCTGCCGTTGATCGCCAGCTGGCCCAGCGGCAGTTCAGCGATCAGGATGCCTTCGTCGGTCCATAGTTGCAGCGCCCAAAGCTGGCCACAGAGGCGGGATTCGTCGCAGAGAATTTCGGCGTTGAGGTGGGCGAGGTCGCCATCGAAGCAGTAACCGTGAGACTGGCCGAGGCGGGCAACGGGCTGGCTGGCGCGAAGTGAAGCGAGCGAAAGGGTCATGGTGGCGGACATTGAGAATGCGAAAGGGCGCGCATTATAGGCAGGCTTTGATGACAAATATACGTTGCTGAATCCATATTTTTAAATGCACAAATTTGGTGCAAGTTGTTGTTTTTACGACAATCGTCGGGTGCAGCGCTGGCCGCGGCTTTGCCGCCCTTGCGGGCATTTGTCATGCCGGTTTGCACCATCGCGGGGCGTGCTGCGGTGAACCCGATTTTTTGCCAAAAATCAGGATCTGCGACAATTGCTTATGGCTGAAAACGACGCTAACTCCTTCCCGGCAGGCATGGCGATGCCGCATGCCTGCCGCCCCGGTTGTGGTGCCTGCTGCATCGCGCCGTCGATCTCGTCGTTGGCCAAGCCGGCAGGCATCCCTTGTATTCATCTCGATGGCGATCTGCGCTGCCGTATTTTCGGCCGGCCCGAACGGCCAGGATGTTGTAGCGGCCTGCAGCCGTCTGCCGAAATGTGCGGCGAGAATCGCGAGCAGGCGCTGCGCTGGCTGATGGATCTGGAGGCGCTTACCCGTCCGGGATAGTAGAATGCGGCCTCTCTCATTTGGCTGCATCCCATGGACCCGATCCTGCTTTTCAAGGCGCTCATTCTCGGCATTGTCGAGGGGCTGACCGAATTTCTGCCCATCTCGTCGACTGGCCACCTGATCCTGGCCGGCGATCTGCTCAATTTCAACGACGATCGCGGCAAGTTGTTTGAAATCGTCATCCAGTCCGGCGCCATTCTCGCTGTCGTCTGGGAATACCGGGAACGCCTGTTGAAGGTTGCGCGGGGCGTTCGGACTGAACCCGCGGCCCAGAAATTTGTGCTCAACCTGCTCGTTGCCTTCCTGCCGCTGGCCATTCTTGGTCTGGCTTTCGGCAAGGCAATCAAGGCCAATCTGTTCAATCCGATTGCCGTGGCCACAACATTTATTGTCGGCGCGCTGGTGATCCTCTGGGCCGAACGCCGCGAGCACCGGATCCGTATCGAAAACGTCGAGGACATGACGCTGGCTGATGCCCTCAAGCTCGGCATTGCCCAGGCCTTCGCGCTGATTCCCGGAACGTCGCGTTCCGGGGCGACGATTATTGGCGGCTTGCTCTTCGGTCTGTCGCGCAAGGCGGCCACCGAGTTTTCCTTCTTCCTCGCCATTCCGACGCTCGGTGTGGCCACCGTGTATCAGCTCTACAAGGAGCGCGCCCTGCTCAGCGCCGACGATATTGGCATGTGGGCCGTGGGTTTTGTCTCGGCCTTCGTGTCGGCCTTCCTCTGTGTGCGCTGGCTGTTGCGCTACATTTCCAGCCACGACTTCACGGTCTTTGCGTGGTATCGCATCGTGTTCGGTATCGTCGTGCTGTCGACGGCCCACTTCGGCTGGGTGCAGTGGACCGCCCACTGATTCTCTACCTGCACGGCTTCTGCTCCTCGCCGGCATCGTGGAAGTCACGGCTGCTGGCAGAGGCGATGGCGAAGCGCGGGCGGGCGGATGCCTTTGTCTGTCCGCAACTGTCGCCGGTGCCGGCGCAGGCGATGGCGGCCATGTCGCAGCTGATCGATGCCCATGATGGCCCGCTGACGCTGGTCGGCTCGTCGCTCGGCGGCCATTACGCCAACCATCTGGCCGAGAAGCACAATCTGCGGGCGGTGCTGGTCAACCCGGCTGCGGTCGACCGGATAAACCTGCAAAAATTCGAAGGTGAACACGCCAATTTCCATACCGGCGAGCGTTTCATCTTTACGCCTGAGCACACGGCGCAATTGCGGGCGCAACTCGCGCCACCGACGCCCGCCCGCTACTGGCTGCTGACCGAAGAGGGCGACGAGGTGCTCGACTGGCGCGATGCCCGCGATTACTACGCCGGCTGCCGCCAAACTATCCTGCATGGCGGTGATCACAGCTTCACCCAGTTCCCGCACTTCATTCCGCAAATACTTGAATTTGCTGGGCTATAATCGCCCGATGAATGTACTGTTTGAAGAAGATGGCGGCTTCAAGGCCGGCAGCGTTATGGCCGACAACGACAACTCGTTGCAGGTCGAAATGCCCTCCGGCAAGCGCAGCAAGATCAAGGCAGCAACGGTGTTGCTGCGTTTCGAAAAACCCTCGGCCGCCCAGCTCCTGGAGCAGGCGATGCCGATGGCTGACGAAATCGAGGCAGATTTCCTCTGGGAGTGTGTGAGCGATGGCGAATTTTCGTTTCTGGATTTTGCCCGTGATTACTACGGACACCCGCCCACCCCGACCGAAGCGACGGCGGTGCTGCTTGCCCTGCACGCCGCGCCCGTCTATTTCCACCGCAAAGGCAAGGGACGCTTCAAAAAGGCGCCCGCCGACATTCTCGCAGCTGCTCTGGCCAATCTTGAAAAAAGACGTCAGCAAGCGCTCGCGATTGAAAGCTGGATTGAAGAACTGAAGGCCTTCCGGTTGCCGGTGGAAATCGGCGCCCTGACTGATGCTTTGCTTTACGCGCCGGACCGTAACAAGCCGGAAACAAAGGCCTTCGAAGCGGCCTGCGAAGCCACGGGCCTGACGGCGGCGCAGTTGCTGTTCAAGTGTGGCGCAATCAAATCGGCCTATCACCTGCACTACAAGCGCTTCCTGCACGAGCAGTTCCCCAAGGGCACCGCCTTCCCGGCGCTGGAAGCGCCCGGCCTGCCGAGCGATCTGCCGCGCGCCGATGTTAGAGCTTTTTCCATCGACGACGCCAACACCACCGAGATCGACGATGCGCTGTCCGTCGTCCGGCTGCCCGGCATCGGTACCCGCATCGGCATCCACATCGCCGCCCCGGGGCTGGCTATCGAGCATGGCTCGCCGCTCGACGGCGTCGCCCGCGCCCGCTTGTCGACGGTGTATATGCCCGGCAACAAGATCACCATGCTGCCGGATGCCGTGGTCCAGAACTACACGCTGGCAGGTGGCGTTGATTGCCCGGCGGTGTCGCTCTACCTGAATGTCAGCGAGTCGCTGGAGATTCTCAGCCACGAGTCGCGGCTGGAAATGGTGCATATCGCCGCCAACCTCCGCCATCACGAGGTCGAGCCCTGGTTCAACGCCGAGACGGTCAATGGCCCCCTGCCGGACCAGCCCTTCAAGGACGAACTGCTGCACCTCTGGCACTTTGCCAACGCCTGCGAAGGCCGGCGCGGCAAGCCGTCGGCGGTGCAGGGCATCAATGACTACAACTTCGCCATCGAAGGCGATCTTGCCGACCCGGAGGCCTGTGCCGTCGAGATCAGCGAGCGCAAGCGCGGCAGCCCGCTCGACAAACTGGTGGCCGAGCTGATGATCGTCGCCAACTCGACCTGGGGCGGCCTGCTCGCCGAGAGGAACATCGCCTGCATGTACCGGGCGCAGACGCAGGGCAAGGTGCGCATGACGACCTCGCCGCTGCCGCACGAAGGGCTGGGTGTGCCGCAATACGCCTGGATGACCTCGCCGCTGCGCCGTTATTGCGATCTGGTCAATCAGTGGCAACTGATCGCCTGCCTCAAGGGCGAAGCGCCGGCCTTCCCGCAGAAATCCGCCGAACTGTTCGCCGCGATGCGCGATTTTGAGTTGACCTACGGCGCCTATGCCGATTTCCAGCGCCTGATGGAGCGTTACTGGTGTCTGCGCTGGCTGCAGCAACACGCGGTCAGCGAAATCGACGCCACCGTGCGCCGTGAACAACTGGTCAAGCTCGACCACCTGCCGGTGATGCTGCGCGTGCCCTCGCTGCCCAACGATCTGGCGCCCGGCCAGCGCGTGCATCTGGCCATCGAGAACATCGACCTGCTGGCCCCGGAGCTTACTTGCCGCTTCATCGGACTTCTTGCTGAAACCGACGCCGCCGAGGCGGTGGAGGAAGAGGCACAGTGAGCGTGGCGGCGATGCCGGCTTTTTCGTTCCCGGTAACGCGCCGTCCGGAAGACCGGCGGCTCTGGGTGGCGCTGAGCCTGTCGCTGCTGGTCCACGGTCTGCTGCTGACGCTGCACTTCCAGTTTCCGGACGCCTCGCAGGCCGTCCGCGACAAGGCGCTGGATATCATCCTCGTCAATGCCAAATCGGCGCGCAAACCGAGCGACGCGCAGGCTCTGGCGCAAGCCAATCTCGATGGCGGCGGCAATACCGACGAGAACCGCCGCGCCAAGACGCCCTTGCCGCCCACCCGCCATCAGACGACGGGCGATGACATCCAGCAGTTGCAGCGGAGGGTTCAGGAGCTCGAAGCCGCGCAGCAGAAGATGCTGACCCAGGCCAAGAGCCTGCGCAGCGTGGCCTCCAGCCAGAATCTCAGCGAGCAACCGTCCCCGGCACCCAGCCTGAGCGGCCTCGACCTTGCGGAGTCGGCGCGGGCGATGGCGCGCCTCGAGGGCGAAATCAGCAAGACCGCCGACGAGTACAGCAAACGGCCGCGCAAGAAAAACATCGGCGCGCGGACCTCCGAGTACCGATTTGCCCAGTACATCGAGGACTGGCGCCAGAAAATCGAGCGCGTCGGCACGCTGAACTACCCCGAAGCGGCGCGCGGCAAGCTGTATGGTTCGCTGGTGCTGTCGGTGTCGATCAACCCTGATGGCAGCGTCGCGCAGATCGTCATCGACCGTTCATCCGGGCACAAGGTGCTTGATGACGCCGCCCGCCGCATCGTTCAGCTTGCCGGTCCCTACGCCGCGTTCCCGCCGGATATCCGCCGCGATACCGATATCCTTGAAATCACCCGCACCTGGTATTTCACGCAGGGTGACCAGTTGTCGGCAAAATAGCCGGCAACGCACTCCCTATTCGTCTGAGCGCGCCGTCGCCTCCCTCGTCAGTCAGTCCAAAGTCCGCCATGTCCGATCTTTACTGCGTTTTCGGCAACCCGATTGCCCACTCCAAATCGCCGGCCATTCATGTCGCCTTCGCTCAACAGACCGGGGAAGATTTGCGCTACGAGGCGCGTCTGGCTGCGGTCGACGGTTTTTTTGCGGCAATTTCGGACTTCGTCGCCGAAGGCGGGCGTGGTGCCAATGTGACCGTGCCGTTCAAGGAGGAGGCCTATCGCCGCTGCGACCGGCTTTCGGATCGCGCCGCGCGGGCCGGGGCGGTGAATACGCTGCAATTCATCGACGGCGGCGTGCATGGCGACAATACTGACGGTGCCGGGCTGGTGCGCGACATCCGTGTCAATCTCGGCCGGAGCCTTGCCGGCCAGCGCATTCTGCTCCTCGGGGCCGGCGGCGCGTCGCGCGGCGTCATTGCGCCGCTGCTCGCCGAAAAGCCGGTGGCGCTGGTGATCGCCAACCGCAGTCCTGACAAGGCACAGCAACTGTCAGCAGCCTTCGCGGATCTGGCGGCGGGGGCGGTGCTGAGCGGCGGCGCTTTCGCACAACTCGCCGGCCAGCAATTCGATATTGTCATCAATGCCACCTCGGCCAGCCTGAGTGGCGACAGCCTGCCGCTGCCGGCCGGCATCTTCGCGCCGGGCAGCCTTGCCTACGACATGATGTACGGCAAGGGCGAAACGCCATTCCTTGCGCTGGCGCGTGCTCAGGGCGCGGCGCATTGTGCCGATGGGCTGGGCATGCTGGTTGAGCAGGCGGCCGAAGCCTTTACCGTTTGGCGTGGCAAACGCCCCGAGACGGCCGGCGTGCTTGCCAGCCTGCGAGCCGCCTTGAGCGCACAGGGATGATGCAAAGGCTCGGTCGCGGCTTGCGCTGGGCGCTGCTTGGCGTGATCGGGCTGTTCTTTGCGTGGCAGCTCTGGCTGCTGGGCTGGGTGATGTTCTGGGGCTGGTTCAATCCGGGCACGACGCGTTTCATGGAAATCCGCCTGGCCGAACTGCGCGTCAAGACGCCGGATGCCCAGCTCAAGCACCAGTGGGTGCCTTACGAACGGATCTCGGTGCATCTCAAGCGGGCAATCATCGCCTCGGAGGATGCCAAGTTTGTCGATCATGAGGGCTTCGACTGGGAGGGCATCCAGAAAGCCATCGAGAAAAACCAGAAAAAAGGACGTTTCGTCGCCGGCGGCTCGACCATCAGCCAGCAACTGGCGAAAAACCTGTTCCTGACACCGACCAAGTCGATGTTCCGCAAGGCCGAAGAGGCGATCATCACGCTGATGCTGGAAACGCTGTGGAGCAAGCAGCGCATTTTCGAGGTGTACCTGAACGTCATCGAGTGGGGGAATGGCGTCTTCGGTGCCGAGGCGGCGGCGCGTTATTATTACAATGCCTCCGCTGCGCAGCTCGGGCCGGAGCAGGCCGCCAAACTGGCCGGCATGGTGCCCAATCCGCGGTTCTACGATCGCAATCGCAATGCGCCGGGGCTGGCGCGCAAGACGGCGATCATTCTCGGGCGCATGCCCTCGGCCGAGCTGCCCTGAGGCAAATCAGCCGGTTCCGGCAGGCTGACGGCGCTATTTGCCGTTGCCCTTTGGGTTTTCCCAGAAAGCGTCTCCTTTCTCCCGTTAGGCCGGTCGGCAGGGTGCTAAAATGGCGGACCTTTTGCGGCGCTGCACCATGAGCGAAGAAGCCCAGCTGACCGATACCGAAGACTTGCAGGAGCGCCTCGCCGAGGTGCAGACCCTGCTCGCCCGGCACAAGCTGGTCGAGGATCTGGTGCATCGGCAGGAAGGGCCGCGCCACGATCTGGTCGAGGACATCGTCCACAAACAGCACCTGCATGAGTTGCAGGCCCGGCTGGCGCCGATGCACCCAGCGGATATCGCCTTCATCCTTGAAGCGCTGCCGCTCGATGAGCGTCTGATTGCCTGGGACCTGGTCAAGGCCGAGCGCGAAGGTGAGATTCTTCTTGAAGTTTCGGATGCCGTTCGTGAAAGCCTCATCGAGTCGATGGAGCGGACCGAACTGGTTGCGGCGGCAGAAACCCTCGATGCCGACGAGCTGGCCGACCTGGCGCCGGACTTGCCGCAGGGCGTTATCGACGACGTTTTCCGCAGCCTGTCGGTCGAGGAGCGCGAGCAATTGCGTGCGGCGATGTCCTATCCGGAAGATTCCGTCGGTTCGATCATGGACTTCGACATGGTTACCGTGCGCGAGGACGTGTCGCTGGAGGTCGTGCTCCGCTACCTGCGTCGCTTCGACGAATTGCCCGATCACACCGACCAGCTGTTTGTCGTCGATCGCGACGAGCACCTCAAGGGCGTGCTGCCGCTGAACATCCTGCTGGTCAATGAGGTCGAGGTCGAGGTCGGGGCGCTGATGCAGACCGATTTCGTCGAACTCGAGCCCGACGACATGGCGGAAGAGGCGGCCAAGGCTTTCGAACGCTACGATCTGGTGTCGGCGCCTGTGGTCGATCCGGACGGCAAGCTGGTCGGTCGGGTGACGGTGAATGAGGTCGTCGATTACATCCGCGAAGAAGCCGAGCAGGAACAACTGGCCGCGGCCGGTCTTAAGGAAGAAGAAGATATTTTCGCCTCGGTCTGGGATTCGGTGAAAAACCGCTGGTCCTGGCTGGCGATCAATCTCGTCACGGCCTTTGTCGCCTCGCGGGTGATCGGTGCCTTCGAGGATTCGATCGAGAAACTGGTGGCGCTCGCTGCGCTGATGCCCATCGTTGCCGGTATCGGCGGTAATTCCGGCAATCAGACGATCACCATGATCGTCCGCGCCATCGCCATGGGGCAGGTGCAGCCGGATGCGATGCGCCGCCTGTTGCGCAAGGAACTGGGGGTGGCGGCCATCAACGGCATCATCTGGGGCGGCCTGCTCGGTGTCGCAGCGTGGTGGCTTTACGGCAGCGTGGCGCTGGGGGTGGTGATGACGGCGGCGATGACGCTCAACCTGATCCTGGCGGCTTCGGCCGGGGTGGGTATTCCGCTGCTGCGCCAGAAATTCGGTGCCGACCCGGCCATGGGCGGGTCGGTGTTGATCACCGCGCTCACCGATTCCGGCGGCTTCTTCATCTTCCTCGGGCTGGCGACGCTGTTCCTGATGTAGTGACGAGGTGTCGGATATCTTTACAGTTGCTCGATTCCTTCGGGGTGAATTGTTTATAACAGATTGATTAATAAACTATATTTCTCTATGGCCTGCTACTTGCTTTTGATATTTGTAATTTTCTTTTGGGGCTGATCATGAAAAAAACGCTTATCTCTTTGCTGCTTTCACTGGGGGTCGTTTCTGGTGCCCAGGCTGCCTATACCACCTTCAGCGGTATTGATCTGGACGGTAGCGCATCCACTCGTTCGTCATTTACTAACTCCAATGCGGCGGGTGCCAGTTTCCTGTCTAATCTAGTGGGCGTTGGAACGCAAAACTTTGATAGCTTTGGCACTGGCGCTTCGATGAATGGCCAAGTGCTTAGCTTCTCGGGGGCTGGTACGGCAACGCTTGGCGGTTCTGCGAACGTTCGCACTCAGGTATCTGGGACCAATGGGGCTGGTCGCTACCCGCATTCCGGAAATAATTTTCTAGAAACCTCTTCAACCAATTTCTCTATCACCTTTAGCGACTCCATCGCCGCCTTCGGTTTTTTTGCAACTGATATCGGTGAATTTGGTGGTGACTTGCGCATTAGGCTTGGTTTGAGCGGTGGCGGAACGACGGACATTGACGTCCCGAATAACACCAGCCGCCAGTTTGATGGTTCGGCGCTTTTCTTCGGTTTGATTGCCGGCAATTCGAGCGAAACGTTTACGTCAGTTACTTTCTTTGATGCAGTTAGTGGTAGCGGTGATATTTTTGCCTTTGATGACATGACTATCGGTTCGTTGCAGCAGGTTTGCCGTACCTGCAACACTGTTCCAGAGCCGGGTAGTCTTGCTTTGGCGGCTTTGGCACTGGTAAGCGTTGCCGGCCTGCGTCGTCGCAAAATCTATTGAGGGTAGCGCTTCTGTAGGGGAGGCGACCTCATCTCGAAACTCCTTAAGCCCTCGAGTGATCGGGGGCTTAATTTTTAGTTATTTCTTTATGGTAGCTATTGATGGTCGCGCTGACATTTTCGATAGGGCGCCTAGATGTCATTTGCGGCCAACTTTAGCCCGACGATGCCGGTGACGATCAGCCCGATGCAGACGAAGCGCAAAACGTCGCGCGATTCATCGAATAGATAGATCCCGAGAATCGCCGTGCCGACGGCGCCGATGCCGGTCCAGATCGCATAGGCCGTGCCCAGCGGCAGCACCTTCAGCGCCCAGCCGAGCAGGACGACGCTGGCGATCATCAGTGCCACCGTCCATACGCTCGGCCACAGTCGGCTGAAGCCGTCGGTGTATTTCATGCCGACGGCCCAGCCGACCTCGCACAGGCCGGCGACCAGCAGCACCAGCCAGGCCTGCAGCGAACTCACTTCAAGCTGGCGAAATAGGTATCCGCCGCCGCCACGGTGCCGGCGATGTTGGCGTCGGTATGGGCGGCTGAAACGAAACCGGCTTCGAAGGCTGACGGCGCGAAGTAATGGCCAGCGGTGATCATGGCGTGGAAAAAGCGGTTGAAGGCCTCCTTGTCGCAGGCCAGCACGGCATCGTAGGTGCCGGGGCAGGCATCGGCGAAATAGAGGCCGAACATGCCGCCAATGTTCTGGGCCGAGAAGGCGATGCCGTGCTTCTTGGCGGCGCCGACCAGTCCGTCGCACAGCGCCTTGGTCTTGGCGGTCAGCGACTCGTAGAAACCGGGCGCCTGAATAAGCTTGAGCGTCGCCAGGCCGGCCGCCGTGGCGATCGGGTTGCCGGACAGCGTGCCGGCCTGATAGACCGGGCCGAGCGGGGCGATTTTTTCCATGATCTCGCGCTTGCCACCGAAGGCGCCCATCGGCATGCCGCCGCCGACCACCTTGCCGAAGGTCGACAGGTCCGGGGTAATGCCGAACAGGCCCTGGGCGCTCTTCAGACCGACGCGGAAGCCGGTCATCACCTCGTCGAAAATCAGCACGGCGCCGTATTGTGCGGTCAGGTCGCGCATGGCCTTGAGGAATTCGGCGGTCGGCGCGATCAGGTTCATGTTGCCGACGACCGGCTCGACGATCACGGCGGCGATCTTGTCGCCATGCGTCTTGAAGGCTTCAGCCAGGCCTTGCGGATCGTTGTAAGTCAGCACCATGGTGGTTTCGGCGGTGCCGGCCGGGACGCCGCCGGACGACGGGTTGCCGAAGGTGAGCAGGCCGGATCCGGCCTTGACCAGCAGGCTGTCGGCATGGCCGTGGTAGCAGCCTTCGAACTTCACCAGAATGTCGCGGCCAGTGTAGCCGCGAGCGAGGCGGATCGCGCTCATCGTCGCTTCGGTGCCCGACGACACCAGGCGCACCATGTCCATCGACGGCACCATATCGCACAGCAGGTCGGCGATCTCGACTTCCTTCTCGGTCGGTGCGCCGAAGGACAGGCCATCGACGACGGCCGCCTGAACTGCAGCGATCACGTCAGGGTGTGCGTGGCCGAGGATCATCGGACCCCAGGAGCCCACGTAGTCGGTGTACCACTTGCCGTCCGCGTCCTGCACCTTGGCGCCGGCGCCCTTCTGGAAGAACAGCGGCGTGCCGCCGACCGAGCGGAAGGCGCGCACCGGCGAATTGACGCCGCCGGGGATGTGCTTCTGGGCGCGGGCAAACAGGGCTTCGTTGCGTGAGCTGGTTTGGCTGGTCATGGGTCAGGCTCTCTCGAATAATTGTTGATACTGGGCGGCGCGGGCAGCGATGTCCGGTGCCGAGAACAGGTCGGTGATGACGGCGAGCAGGTCAGCGCCGGCGGCGATCAGCGGCGGCGCATTGTCGAGCGTGATGCCGCCGATGGCGCAGACATCCACGGTGAACCCGGATTTTGCGCGAAAAAACAGGTCGACCGTGGCGCGTCGGGCATCGGGCTTGGTCGGTGAGGGATAGACCGCGCCGAAGGCGACATAATCGGCGCCGGCGGCGCTTGCCCGTTCGGCCATCGCGTAGTCGGCATAGCACGATGCGCCAAGAATGGCGTCCGGCCCGAGTATGGCGCGCGCGGCGCGCAGGTTGCCGTCGTCCTCGCCGAGGTGCACGCCGTCCGCCTCAACCAGTCGGCAGAGGGCGAGGTCGTCGTTGATCAGCAGGCAGGCGCCGTGGCGGCGGGTGAGTTCCCGCAGGGCGCGGGCACGGGCGACGCGCTCGGGCATCGCCGACAGCTTGTCGCGGTATTGCAGGATCCGGCAGCCGCCACTGAGAGCGGCGTCGACGCGCGACAGCAGATCGGCGCGGTCGCCGGCTTCCGGCGTGATGGCGTAGAGACCGCGCAGCTTATTTTTCATCGGCGGCGTCGTCCTTGTCGTCGCCACGGGCCCAGAACATCCGGTCAGGAATGAACTGGCCCATGCCACCGCGGAAACCATTTTTCAGCGTCTGCCAGGTGTAGTCCTGCGCGTCGCGCACGGCATCCTCGACACTGGCGCCGCCGGCGATGCAGCCGGCAATCGCCGAGGCCAGCGTGCAGCCGGAGCCGTGATAGCTGCCGGGCAGGCGCTCCCAGCGGTCGCGGCGGATGACGCCTTCCGGTCCGTAAAGTGTATTGATGACTTCCGGCGTGTTTTCGTGGGTGCCGGTGATTAGTACATATTGCGCGCCCATTTCGATCAGGCGTTCGGCGCAGGTGTCGATTGACGGCTCGCTTTCGTCTTCGTCACTTTCGGCAAGACGGCGCGCTTCCGGCGCATTGGGCGTGATGATCGTGGTTTGCGGTAGCAGCATTTCACGCATTGCCGAGATGATCTCCTCGCCGGAAAGATCGTCGCCACGGCCCGAGGCGAGGACCGGATCGAAGATGAGCGGGATTTCCGGATAGTCGCCGACGATCTCGGCCACGGCCAGCACATTCTCGACACTGGCCAGCAGGCCGATCTTGAAGGCGACGACCGGCATGTCTTCGAGTATCGTCCGCGCCTGCTGTTCGAGAATTTCGGCGCTGGTCGGGTGGACGCTCTGGACGCCAACGGTGTCCTGGACGGTGAGGGCGGTGACGGCAGTCAGCGGATGGCAGCCGAGGCTGGCCAGTGTCAGCAGGTCGGCCTGGATGCCGGCGCCGGAGGATGGGTCGCTGGCGGCAAAGACCAGAACCTGGGGCGGAGTGGGTGCAACCGGATGAGTCATGGATGAGCGCCGTCGTCAGGCGCAGGTCGAAGCGTGATGAAGGGACTGATTTTATCTGATTCGGCGCTCAGGCACCCCGCGGGCGCAACGCGAAGCAGTGTTTTCGCATTGTGTTCCATCCTAGAACTTCCGTAGTATGATGACACGATCACTAGAGCGTCCTGAAAGGGACCGAGGGGACAGGGAATTGGCTGATTTATCCAGACTGCGTGGCGTCAGGGTGATGGTCATTGACGACAGCAACACGATACGGCGCAGCGCCGAGATTTTTCTCGTCCAGGCGGGCTGCCAGGTCGTGCTTGCCGAAGATGGCTTTGATGCCCTCGCCAAGATCGCCGATCACCAGCCGAGCGTGATTTTCTGCGACATCATGATGCCCCGCCTTGACGGATATCAGACCTGTTCCCTGATCAAGAAAAACCCCAAATTCAAGGCGACGCCGGTCATCATGCTGTCGTCGAAGGACGGCCTGTTCGACCGCGCCCGGGGCCGCATGGTCGGCTCTGACCAATACCTGACCAAGCCTTTCACCAAGGACAGCCTGCTGCAGACCGTCGCCAGTTTCGCGCTGCCTGCCGAAAACGAACCCAATCCGTAGTCCAGAGAGCGATCATGCCCGTCAAGAATATTCTCGTCGTCGATGACTCACCGACCGAACGCTTCTTTACCGTCGATGTCCTGACCAAGGCCGGCTATCAGGTGATCACCGCCGAAAATGGCGAGGATGGCATCGCCAAGGCCAAGGCCAACAAACCGGACTTGATCCTGATGGATGTCGTGATGCCCGGCCTCAATGGCTATCAGGCAACGCGGACGCTGACCCGCAACGAAGAGACCAAGGATATTCCGGTCATCGTCTGTACCTCCAAGGGGCAGGAAACGGACAAGATCTGGGGCCTGCGGCAAGGTGCGGTCGATTACCTCGTCAAGCCGCTGAACCCCGAGGAACTGCTCAAGCGCGTTGCCGCCCTGCCGTAAGCGATGGCCAAGAAAACCAGCCTCCGCGACTTCCAGGAATATCTCGCCGGCCGCCTGACGACGGCTGCGCAGGGCAAGGGCGCGGCCTCCTGGCTGGGGATCGAGGTCGGTGGCGCGCCCTGGCTGATCGAATTGTCGGACAGCGGCGAGATCGTCCAGGCGCCGACGCTGGCGAAAGTACCGCTGACCCAGCCGTGGTTTGCCGGCATCGCCAATATTCGCGGCAATCTTTATGCGGTCACGGATTTTTCGGTTTTTTGCGGTGGACCGCAGACGCCACTCAATGCCTCGTCTCGGCTGCTGCTGGTCGGCACCCGCTTTGGCGCCAATGCCTCGCTGCTCGTCTCGCGCATGCTGGGGCTGAAAAACCCGGAAGACTTCACGCCCGCCGATGCCGACTGTCCCGGTCCGGCCTGGGGGGCGCAACAGTATCTCGACAGCCAGGGCCGGGCGTGGCGAAAACTCGCTGTCCGTGACCTGTTGGCCGATCAAAATTTCATGAATATCGGGGCCTGACGGGCAGACAAGACCCGGTCCCAGCGGAGGATTTACATGGCATTCAGCTTCAAGCTACCCAAACTCGGCAAATCCGCAGCGGCGGGTTCGATGACTGTGTCTGCCGATGCAGTGCCCGCAGCGTCGGGCAAGATGGCACTGCCTGGCTTCCTCGCCGGTCAGCCGGTGGTGCAGCAGATGAAGACGCTGGGGGGCATCTTCGCGCTGCTGATGCTGCTGATCGCGGCCCTGGTTTTCCATGACAACCGCGAATCGACGCACGGTACCAGTTATATTGCCGCTTCCGGCGAGATGCGCATGCTGTCGCAACGTCTCGCCAAGGCCGCCGCGCAGGCCCTGCAGGGCAACCAGGCAGCCTTCGCCCAGTTGCGCGAATCGCGTGAGAAGTTTGCCCTGCTGCTCGGCCAGCTGAGTAGTGGCGGCGAGGTCAATGGTGTCAGCGTGCCTGCCTCGCCGGATGAAGTCCGCCCGCGCCTCGATGCCCTCAGCCAGCGTTGGGAAATGACCGACAAGGACGCACAGACCGTGCTGGCGCAGGAGAAAAACCTCGTTGTGCTCGGCAAGAGCGTGGCGCTGATCGACGACAAGAACGCCGTGATGCTGGAGCTGACCGAACAACTCGCCGCCCTGAAACTGCAGGGTGGCGCCTCGTCACGCGACATCGTAGCCGCCAACCAGTTGGCGATGTTGACGCAGCGGATCGCCAAGAACGCTTCGGCGTTGCTCGTCGGTGACGAGATCAACCCGGAGGTGGCTTTCCTTCTGGGCAAGGACACCAACGGCTTCCGCGACATCCTGCAGAACCTCGGTAAGGCGGGCGGTGATGGCGATACCAAACAGAAGCTTGAAGAATTGGGCAAAGTCTTTGGTGAATACCAGGAGGCTGTCGGCAATATTCTCGGCAACATGCAGCCGCTGGTGCTTTCCAAGCAGGCGGGTTCCCGTATCTTCCGCGAAAGCGACGAGTTGCTGAAAGCTACTGAGGATCTGGCCAACGGCTATCAGGAAATCCTCTCCGAGCGGGCGCTCTACGTGGTTCTGCTCATCGTCCTGGCACTCGCCGCGCTGGGTACGCTGGCCCTGCTGGCGAAAATCTATCTCGACGATACCGGCCGCCGTGCCCAGGATTCGGAGAAGCAGCGGCAGTCGTCGGAACAGGTCAACCGCGAAAATCAGGACGCCATTCTGCGCCTGATGAACGAACTCGGCGACCTCGCCGATGGCGACCTGACCGTGACCGCGACCGTGAGCGAGAATATCACCGGCGCCATCGCCGACTCGATCAACTACACCATTGAAGAGCTCCGCGTGCTGGTCGGCCGAATCAACGATGCGGCGAACCGGGTAACGACGGCGACGGAAATCGCCCGCCAGACCTCGACACAGCTGCTGGCCGCTGCCGAACGGCAGTCCACCGAAATTCAGGAAGCCGGTCAGTCAGCGCTGAGCATGGCGCGCTCGATGTCCGAGGTGTCCGGTAACGCGACGCAATCGGCCCAGGTGGCACGCCAATCCCTGATGGCTGCAGAAAAGGGGACGCAGGCGGTGCAGGATTCGATCAAGGGTATGAACGAAATCCGCTACCAGATCCAGGAAACCTCGAAGCGGATCAAGCGCCTCGGTGAAAGCTCGCAGGAGATCGGTGAAATCGTGGAACTGATTTCCGACATTACCGAACAGACCAACGTGCTCGCCTTGAACGCCGCCATCCAGGCGGCTTCCGCCGGCGATGCGGGTCGCGGCTTTACCGTCGTTGCGGAAGAAGTGCAGCGGCTGGCCGAACGCTCCGGCGAAGCGACCAAGCAGATCGCGGCGATTGTGAAGACCATTCAGACCGATACCCAGGATGCGGTGTCCGCGATGGAGCAATCAACGCAGGGGGTGGTCGAGGGGGCCAAGCTTTCCGACGCCGCCGGTCAGGCACTGTCGGAAATCGGTCAGGTGTCGCGCAATCTGGCCGACCTGATTCAGGACATCTCCAGCGCCACACAAAACCAGGCCGAATCGGCAACCCGCGTCGCAACGCTGATGCAGGACATTCTGCAAGTGACCGAGCAGACCACGGCGGGGACGCAGCGGACCGCCGAGGCGGTCGACGAATTGACCGCGCTGGCCTCCGAACTCAAGGGTTCGGTTGCCGGCTTCAAGGTGGACTGACCTGACGGCTAACGCGAGAGATCATGAACGCGGCAACGGAATTTGATTTGGGCCCGCTGACCTGGGTCAAGGGCGAAATCGACCAGGCCCTGCAACGGGCCGGCGACGCACTGGCGCAGCACGAGGCCGGCGGCGACAAGACGCCGCTCAAGTTCTGCCGTACCCATGTGCACCAGGTGCACGGCGCGCTGGCCATCGTCGGGCTCGATGGTGTCACTCAGGTAACCGAGTCGCTGGAACTGTTGCTGGCGGCGATCGAGGATGGTCGCCAGGGCGTCAGCGAAAACACCTCACCGGTCATTCGCCTGGCCATCAATGGCGTGCGCCAGTATCTCGATGATCTGCTGGCTGGCGAACCCAACCAGCCGCTGCGTCTGCTGCCGGTGTATCAGGCGTTGGCGCTCGAGCGTGGCCAGGCGGCCGCCGATCCCTGCGATCTGTTTCATCCGGATCTGAACCTGCGTCCGCCCAAGCGGGTCGCGCCGCAAGCCTTGTCCGACGAGGCCATGAAAAACCTGCTGCGGACGCAGCGCCTGAATTTCCAGAAGGGCCTGCTGACCTGGCTGAAGCAGCCGGCAGCGGCGGCCGACGCGCGCAAGCGCATGCTCGATGCCGTTCTCGCCATCGAAGCCGCCCAGACCACGCAGACGGCGAGAACTTTCTGGTGGATCGCCGCCGCTTTCCTGTCGGCCCTCGATCCGGCCATCGCCGCCAGCGATGCTGCGGTCAAACAGCTCTGTTCGCGTATTGACCTGCAGATCCGCCGCTTGCTCGAAGGTTCAGGCAATGTGGCCGAACGGGTCATGCGCGAGGCCTTGTATCACGTCGCCAAGGTCACGAACCCCGGCGATCCGGCGGTTGCCGAGGTCCAGGCCGTTTTCGGCCTGCCGGCGATGATTCCCGGCGAGGCGCCGGCTGCGCTCAGCCAGCCGCACGAAACTGCCCTGCGTCGCCTGCGGGAAGTGATTGTCGCCGCCGAGGAGTTGTGGAACAAGGTGTGCACTGGCAGCCCGGCCAGTCTGGGCGCTTTCGTCGAGCAATCCCGTCAGTGTGCCGACCTCACCGCGAGCATCGGCCATACCGACCTCAAGCGTCTTGGGCAGGGCCTCGGGGCCATCGCCAACTGGCTGGCCGAGGATGGGGCGCGCTACAACGACAGCGTGGCGATGGAAGTCGCGACGACCATCCTGCTGCTGCACAACGCGCAGGAGCATTTCAAGCACCTCGGCACCGATTTCGCCCAACAGGTCGACCTCATGGTTGCCCGCCTGCATGCCTGCATCGCCGGGCGGCCGGTGAGTGCCGAAGAAGATATCCCCTTGCTCGACGAAATGACCCGCCGGGCGCAGGAAAAACTGCTGATCGGCCAGGTCGGCAAGGAAATCCAGAACAATCTGGCGCAGATCGAACAGTCGCTCGATGCCTTCTTCCGTGATCCGGCCAAGGCCCATGATCTCGGCCAGCTCGATGCGCCGCTGAAGCAGGTTGCCGGTGCGCTGGCCATGCTCGGGCATTTCCCGGCCGTCGACAGCCTCAAGGCCTGCGGCGAACGCATTCAGGCTTTTGCTGCAGCCGGCTATGATCCGGCAGCGGACGATTTCGAATCGGTTGCCGACCAGTTGTCGCTGATCGGCTTCTTCGTCGATGCGCTGCAGAACGGCGAAAGCGATTTCGACGCCTTCGCTGCCCGCATGCGCGGCGAAGTGCCTGCAGACGCTGAAGAGGACAGCGAGCCGCCGCCGGCGCCGACCGTTGAGGCGCAACTGGCGCAGCAGACCCGTGAAACCCAGGCGCTGGTCGATGCCTTGCGCGAGGCACCGGAAGATCAGCAACTGCAGGCCGAACTCAAGCAGAACCTGCAGGCGATCCAGAAGGATGCGGATCTGGTTGCCAACCGCGAGCTGGGCGAGTCGGCCAAGGCGGCACTGGCCGCGCTGCAGACCGGGGGCGATGCGATGGCCGCGGCCGATGCGGCGCTGGCCGGCATCCGTCCGGCGCAGGCCGAGGCGCCGTCGCCGTCAGCCGCGACTCTGCAGCTTGCCGAGGCCAGCCACGACGAGATCGATGCCGAATTGCTGGGCATCTTCCTCGAAGAGGCCAACGAAGTGCTGGCGACAATGGCCGACCAGAAAGCCGCGCTGGCATCGAATCCTCACGACAGCGAGGCATTGACGGTCATTCGGCGTTCAACGCATACGCTCAAGGGCAGCGGTCGCATGGTCGGGCTCTCCGAGCTCGGAGAAGCCGCCTGGGAGCTGGAGCAGACGCTCAACCTCTGGTTGCGTCAGGAACAGACCGTGACGGCCGCCTTGCAACAGATGATCGACGGCGAGCACGCCTTGTTCGTCGATTGGGTTGCGCATCTGGAAGGGCGGCTGCCGCAGGCACCCGATCCGACGCCGGTCGTCAATCAGGCCCGCCGTCTGCGCGGGCTCGAGGTCAAGGAAGCGCCAGCCACGGCGTCCGAAGTCGTCACCGCAACGGAGCCTGCCATTTCGCTCGAAGCCGAGCCCATGCCGGTTGAGCAGCCGGTCGACGACGCACCCTTGCCGGCGCTGGAACTGGCTGAGTTTGGCGAGACTGCGGAGATGGCTGCTGATGAAACGGCCGTTGACGAACTGGCAGACAGCGGCGTGCTGCCTGATCTGCCCAGCCTTGATCTGTCGATCCCGCCACTCGATACGCCGACGTCGTCTTTCGATGCGCTGCTTGCCACCGGTAACCAGGATGCTGAATCCGACAACCTGATTGCCTTCCCGGACGCACCCGAGGCGCTGGAAGCGGCTGTGCCGCCCGCCGACCCGAAGCTGGAGGAAACGGCGGCCGCATTGGCCGATCTGCTCGCCGACGACGATCTGCTGCGGTCAACGCCGGAAAGTGTCGAAAATCAGGTACCGTCGCTTGCCGAAGCGGCCGCCGAGCTATCCGACGAGCTCACGTCCGAGACACCGGTTGTCTCCGACGAAACGATTGATTTCGCGACGCTGCCTGAAGCCGAGGTTGAGCCGCTGATCGAAGCGGTCAGTGAGCCGCAGCCTGAGGTAGTAGAACCGCTTGAAGCACTGGTTGAACCACCGCCAGTCACCTTGTACGACATCTTCCGCGAAGAGGCGCGCGGTCATCTGCAAACGTTGGTCGAAAGCTACGGTGTGCTTGAGGTCCGGCCCGAGGCGCCGACCACCTTTGAAATGACACGGGCCGCCCATACCCTCGGCGGTATTGCGGCGACGGTTGGCCTGATGCCGCTGCACCATCTGGCGATTGCACTGGAACATGCCCTGCTGCGCCGCGATGGCTCGGCCAACCCGGCGAGCATCGAAGGGCTGGAAACCATCCGTCAGGCGATCCTGACGCTGGAAGACATGTTCGCTGGCTTGGCGCGTCAGGAAGCACCGGAGGAAGCGCCGCAGCTGATTGCCGCGTTGGCCGACATCTACCATGCGCCGCTGCTGGCGCCGGAGCCATCGGAAGATGTGCCGGTCAGCGCCGAGATCATTCCGTTGCATCCGCAGTTCGGGCAGGCAGATGAAATGTCCGCCGCCGATCTGGTGGACGCGACGATGCCGCCGCCGGTCGAAACCGGTGAGGCCGATCAGGCTGCTGAAGCAGCCGAGGTGCCTGTCGCCCTCGAGGCAGTCGAGCCGGCTGCCGAGGCAAGCGCGTACGCATTGCCGCAACTGACCGACGAACTCGACGAACAGTTGTTGCCGATCTTCCTCGAAGAAGCCGTTGATCAGCTGCGTGACCTCACGACCCAGCTGCGTGCCTGGCGCGAGGAACCGGCCGGCGATGTCGCGCCGCACGCCATCGCCCGTCTGCTGCACACCTTCAAGGGCAATGCCCGCATGGCCGGGGCGATGAACCTCGGTGAAGCGACGCACGCGCTGGAAGGCCGGGTTGAGGAAGCGATGCGGGCCGGTGCGGCGACGCCGGCCTTGATTGACGATGTCGAGACCGGTTGCGACATGCTGGCGCAGGCCGTCGAGCGCCTCAAGGAAGGTCCGGCGCCGGTGGTGCCGGTGCCCGAGGCTGCCCCGCTGGCCGAGCATGTTCAGGCGGCCGCGGCACCTGTGGTTGCCGATGTGGACGCCGACACAGATGCTGCCGGCCAGCGTGCCACGCTGCGTGTGCGGGCCGATCTGATCGACCGGCTGGTCAACGAGGCCGGCGAGCTGTCGATTGCCCGGGCGCGGATCGAAGGCGAAATGCGCAGCCTGAAGTCCTCGCTGCTCGATCTGACCGAAAACGTCATTCGCCTGCGTCGCCAGTTGCGTGAAATCGAAATCCAGGCCGAAACGCAGATCCAGGCGCGGGTCGCCCAGTCGCCGGATGGCGCCGCCGAATTCGACCCGCTGGAACTCGACCGCTTCACGCGCTTCCAGGAACTGACCCGCTTCATGGCCGAGTCGGTCAACGACGTCGCGACCGTGCAGCAGAACCTGCTCAAGAACCTCGATGACGCCAACGCCGCCATCCTTGCCCAGTCCCGCCTAAATCGCGGCCTGCAGCAGGAGCTGATGGGCGTGCGCATGGTGCCTTTCGCCAGCCAGTCTGAGCGTCTGTACCGGATCGTCCGGCAGACGGCCAAGGACGTCGGCAAACGCGCCAACCTCGATATTTTTGGCGGGCAGGTCGATATCGACCGCTCGGTGCTCGACAAGATGATGGCGCCGCTGGAGCACATGCTGCGCAACGCCGTGACCCACGGTATCGAATCGCGCGCCGACCGTCTGGCGGCCGGCAAGCCGGAGGCCGGCGAAATTGGCCTCAAGCTGGTGCAGGAAGGCAACGAAATCATTCTGTCGATGAGCGACGACGGCAAAGGCCTCGACCTCGCCCGCATCCGTGCCCGTGCCGAAGCGACGGGCCTGCTGGCTGCGGGGCAGGCGGCCGAAGCGGCAACGCTCTACGACTTCATCTTCCATCCCGGTTTCTCTACAGCGGGCGAGCTCACTCAGGTGTCGGGCCGCGGCGTCGGCATGGACGTGGTCAAGACCGAAGTGACTGCTTTGGGCGGCCGCATTGAAATCGTCTCCGAGCCTGGCAAAGGCACCACTTTCCGGCTCTACCTGCCGCTGACGCTGGCAGTGACGCAGACGCTGCTGGTGCGTGCCGGTACGCAGGTTTATGCCGTGCCGTCGACGATGATCGAGCAGGTGCTCGAGCTCAAGGAAAAACCACTGGCCGCGATACGCGACAAGGGCGAGGCGGAATGGCAGGGCAACCGCTATCCCTATCATTTCCTGTCGCATCTCCTCGGCGATGGCGCAGCGATGCCCGAAACCCACCGCCAGTACTGGGTGCTGCTGCTGCGTTCCGGCGCCCAGCGGGTGGCCGTGCAGGTTGATGAACTCAAGGGGAATCAGGAAGTCGTCGTCAAGAACATTGGCGCCCAGCTGGCGCGTGTGGTCGGCATTGCCGGTGCGACGGTGCTTGGTGATGGTCAGGTTGTGCTGATCCTGAATCCGGTTGCGCTGGCCAGTCGTGGTGTCGCGGCACCGGCCGTGCCGCTGGCGGATGCCCAGCCGGTGGTCACGGAAACGGCGCCGGCGGCCACCCATCTGCCGACGGTGATGGTGGTCGATGACTCGCTGACGGTGCGCAAGATCACCAGCCGCCTGCTGGCGCGCGAAGGCTATCAGGTCGTGCTCGCCAAGGATGGCGTCGATGCGCTCGAACAACTGATCGAGGCGCGTCCTGACGTGATCCTCTCCGATATCGAAATGCCGCGCATGGATGGCTTCGATCTGGTCCGCAACATTCGCGCCGATGCGGCACTGACCGGCGTGCCGATCATCATGATCACCTCGCGGACTGCCGACAAGCACCGCAATTACGCGCTCGAAATCGGTGCCAACCACTACCTCGGCAAGCCCTACGACGAAGAGGAACTGTTGGCGCTGGTGGCCGGCTATTGCGGCCGCAGCTGAGCCGGGACAACGGGCGGCCAGAGCCGGTCGCCCGATTTTTGCGTGTTTTTCGGGTTCACCGCAGCAGATGCCGCGGCACGTCCTTCAGTCCTTTTGCGCCTTGACCACCGCGTAACGTGCCAGCGTGTCGTTTCGCGCCTGCGCATGATCGACCAGCGGCGCCGGGTAATCGCGGCCGATGACGACGCCGATGGCTTCCTGCTCGATCCGACCCATCTGCCACGGCGCGTGAATGTACTTGTCGGGAACACGGGCGAGTTCCGGAACATAGCGGCGGATGAACTTGCCGTCCGGGTCAAATTTTTCCGATTGCGTCACCGGGTTGAAAATCCGGAAATAGGGCTGGGCATCGCAGCCGCTGGAGGCCGCCCATTGCCAGCCACCGTTGTTGGCGGACAGGTCGAAGTCGTTGAGTTGCTGCGCGAACCAGGCCTCGCCGAGGCGCCAGTCGATACCGAGATCCTTGGTCAGGAAGCTGGCGACGACCATGCGCAGGCGGTTGTGCATCCAGCCGCTGTGCAGCAACTGGCGCATCGCAGCATCGACCAGCGGGTAGCCGGTTCGACCCTCCTGCCAGGCTGCCAGCCCTGCCGGCCAGTCTGCCCAGCGGATCGCGTCGTACTCCGGCTTGAAACTGTGGCCGACGACGTGCGGGAAGCGGTCGAGGATCATGAAATAGAAATCGCGCCAGATCAATTCGTTGAGCCAGCTGTCGGCTTCACGGCGAAGCGCCTCGCGCACCAGTTCGCGGATCGACAGGGTGCCGAAGCGCAGATGCACCGAAAGGTAGGACACGCCTTTGACCGCCGGAAAGTCGCGTAGCGCATCATAGCGGTCGATGCGGCCGGCGGCGAACTCCTCCCACAGCGCACGGGCGCCGGACATGCCGGGTCGGATGCCGAGCTTGGCGAGGTCGGTGGCTTCAAAGCCAAGTTCGGCGAGGCTTGGAAGCCTGGTATCGCCCGGCATCAACTGGCCCCCACTGCCGCTGTGGGCAGCGATGTCGGCGGCCGTCAGGCGTTTGCGCCAGGCGTTCTTGTACGGGGTGAAGACCGTGAACGGCTTGCCGGCCTGGGTCAGCACCTCGTCGCCATCGAACACGACCTGGTCGCGCGGCGACTCGAAGGCCCTACCGGCGGCGTGCAGGCGCTGGCGAACCTCGTCGTCGCGTAGCTTGGCAGTCGGCTCGTAATCGCGGTTGGCAAAAACGGCATCGACGCCGAGTGCCGCGGCAAGAGAAGGTATTTCCTCGACCGGCCAGCCGTGGCGGACGATCAGCCCACCACCCCGGGCGCGCAGGGCGGCCTCCAGTTCGCGCAGTGTTTCGAGGATGAACTCGACGCGACGGTCGCGTCGGCTCGGCAGCGCATCGAGAATATCGCGGTCAAAAATGAAGACGCACCAGACCTGACGTGCGTTGGTGAGGGCTGCCGAGAGGGCGGCGTGGTCGTGGTCGCGCAGGTCGCGGCGGAACCAGACGAGGGCTTTTTCCAGTTTCATGTTGGTTTGTCCTTGGCCGGCGATTAAAATTCAGTCCATGGATAGCGTCAACCTGACCGATAACTTCCTCATCGCCATGCCGGCGCTGGAAGACCCCTATTTTTCCAACAGCCTGGTCTATGTGTGCGAGCACAACGAGAACGGGGCGCTGGGCATCATCGTCAATCGGCCGATCGACATGAACCTCGCCGGGCTACTCGAAAAGATCGACATCAAGCTCGAAGCCGAGTCGCTGGCCGACCTGCCGGTGTATTTTGGCGGCCCGGTGCAACTGGATCGCGGCTTCGTGCTGCATCGCCCGGTGGGCAAGTGGCAGTCGACGCTGGCGGTCAATGGCGATGTCGGCCTGACCAGCTCGCGCGACGTGCTGGCGTCGGTTGGCAGTGCCGGCCTGCCGTCCGAAATTATCGTCACCCTTGGCTATGCCGGCTGGAGCGCCGGCCAGCTGGAAGAGGAAATTGCCCAGAATTCCTGGTTGACCGTGGCTGCCAAGCCCAGCATCCTCTTCGATCTGCCGCCGGAAGAACGCTTGCCGGCAGCGATGCAAAAGCTGGGGATCAGCTTCTCGCAACTTTCCGACGTCGCCGGCCACGCATGAGCGGTTACCGCGCCTGATGGGTACCGTGCTGGCTTTCGACTTCGGCGAAAAGCGCATCGGCGTCGCCACCGGCGAGACGCTGCTCGCCAGCGCCCATCCGCTGACGGTGATCCATGCCGAATCCAATGACGACCGCTTTGCCGCCATCGGCAAGCTGGTGGCCGAGTGGCAACCGGAGCAGCTGGTCGTCGGCCGGCCAACGCATGCCGATGGCACGCCGCATGAAATGACCCGGCTCGCTGCCAAGTTCGGCGAGCGCCTGCAACGCCGTTTCAACCTGCCGGTGTCCTATGCCGACGAGCGCCTGACCTCGCTCGATGCCGAAGCCCGGCTGCGCGAGACCGGTCGCAACAGTAAATCCGTCAAGCCGCTGCTCGATGCCGTGGCAGCCCAACTCATCCTGCAAACCTGGTTCGAGACCCCTCATGAGCGCTCCGAATAACGCCGGTGTCGTCGCCCTGCCCGACGCCGAGGCCCAGTGCCGGCAACTGGCCGACCTGATCCGTCCCCATCTTTCCCTCAACCCGGCACTGGTCGGCATTCACAGCGGCGGTGTCTGGATCGCCGGTCGCCTGCGCGAGCTGCTTGGGCTAAACGAGGAGATCGGCATGATCGACGTCTCCTTCTACCGCGACGACTTCGCCGAGAAGGGACTGCATCCGCAGGTGAAGCCGACGGCGATTCCCTTCGACGTCGAGGGTCGGCATCTGATCCTGATCGACGATGTGCTCTACACCGGCCGCACGACGCGGGCGGCGATCAACGAGCTGTTCGACTACGGCCGGCCGGCGTCGATTGCGCTGGCGGTGCTCGCCGACCGCGGTGGCCGCGAGCTGCCAGTGGCGGCCACCTGGAACACCTGGGACGTGGCGCTGGCCGACGGGCAGAGCCTGGTGCTGGAACGCAAGGACAACGGCGAACTCGCCTGGAGGCTGGAAAATGTATAACCCGCAGTTGAACAAGGATGGCGAACTGACGCACCTGCTGTCGATCGAGGGCCTGCCCAAGCGCATTCTCGAGCAGATTCTCGATACCGCCGCGTCCTTCATGGAAGTCTCGGCGCGCGAGGTGAAAAAGGTGCCGCTGCTGCGCGGCAAGAGCGTGTTCAACCTCTTTTTCGAGAACTCGACGCGGACCCGTACCACCTTCGAGATCGCCGCCAAGCGTCTCAGCGCCGACGTCATCAATCTCGACATCAACAAGTCGTCGGCGAGCAAGGGCGAGACCCTGCTCGACACCATCGACAACCTCTGCGCGATGCACGCCAATCTCTTCGTCGTGCGCCACGCGTCGAGCGGCGCGCCTTACCTGATCGCCGAGCACCTGCAGCGCGTTGGCCGAGATGACATCCATGTCGTCAACGCCGGCGACGGTCGTCATGCCCACCCGACCCAGGGCCTGCTCGACATGTACACCATCCGCCATTACAAAAAGGACTTCACGCAACTGCGGGTGGCGATAGTCGGCGACATCCTGCACTCGCGTGTCGCCCGCTCCGACATTCACGCGCTGACCACGCTCGGCGTGCCGGAAGTCCGCGCGATTGGTCCGGAAACCCTGCTGCCCAAGCACCTCGACAAGCTCGGCGTGCATGTCTTCCACGACATGGAAGAGGGCCTGAAGGATTGCGACGTGGTCATCATGCTGCGCCTGCAGAACGAGCGCATGACCGGCGCGCTGCTGCCTTCGGCCGGCGAGTACTTCCGCCACTACGGTCTGACGCCGCAGAAGCTGGCGCTTGCCAAGCCGGACGCCATCGTCATGCACCCGGGGCCGATGAACCGCGGCGTGGAAATCCACTCGGCCGTCGCCGACGGCGCGCAGGCCGTCATCCTGCCGCAGGTCACATTCGGCATCGCTGTCCGCATGGCGGTGATGAGCATTGTTGCCGGCAACTGATCAGGAACTGAGAACATGAGCACGAACATCGTCATTGAAAACGGTCGCCTGATTTGCCCGAAAAACCGCGTTGACCGCAGCAATACCCCGCTTTTCATCCAGGATGGCAAGATCGCCGGCATCGGTGAGGCGCCGGCCGGCTTTGTCGCCGAACAGACCCTCGATGCCCGTGGCTGCGTGGTCAGTCCCGGCTTCATCGACCTCGGCGCCCGACTCAATTCCATCGAGGCCGAGCTGGCGGCGGCTGTGGCCGGCGGCGTCACCAGCGTCGTTGTGCCGCCTGATGCCGACCCGCCGCTCGACGAACCGGAACTCGCCGACCGCCTGGTTCATCGCGGCAAGGAAATCCGCAAGGCACGCGTGCTGCCGCTCGGCGCGCTGACGCTTGGCCTCAAGGGCGAACGCCTCGCCGAACTCGCCGGCCTGAAGAAAGCCGGTTGCGTTGCCTTCTCACAGGCCAACAAGCCGGTGGTGGATACCGAGGCCCTGCTGCGGGCTATGGAGTATGCCGCCACCTTCGGCTTCGCCGTCTGGCTGCAACCGCAGGATTACTGGCTGTCGCGCAACGGTATCGCGCATGAAGGCGAAGTCGCCAGCCGACTCGGTCTGGCCGGCATTCCGGTCGCCGCCGAAACCATCGCCATCGGTACCCTCATCCAGCTGGTGCGCATCACCGGTTGCCGCGTGCATCTCACCCGGCTGTCGTCGGCGGCCGGGGTGGCGCTGGCCGACAAGGCGGCCGCAGAAGGCTTGCCGATGACTTACGACGTCGGCGTTCATCATCTGCTGCTGACCGACAACGACATTGGTTATTTCAACCCGCATGCCCGCTTCAATCCGCCGCTGCGCACGCAAGCCGACCGTCAGGCGCTGTCCGATGCTGTCGCCGCCGGCCGCGCCGCGATCTGTTCCGATCACACGCCGGTGGGTGCTGACGACAAGTTGCTGCCCTTCGGTGAAGCCAAGGCCGGCGCCACCGGGCTGGAAGTCCTGTTGCCGCTGACGCTGAAGTGGGCCGAGGCAGCAGGTGTGTCACTGCCCGAGGCACTGGCACGCATTACCAGCGCTCCGGCCGGGATTCTCGGACTGGCCGGTGGCTGGCTTGCCACCGGCAGCCCTGCCGACCTCTGTATCTTCGATCCGCAGGCGGAGTGGCAACTGACAGCCGAGGCACTGAAGAGCCGCGGCAAAAACTCGCCTTGGCTGGGGTATGTGATGAACGGCAAAGTGAAGACGACGCTGGTCAGCGGCCGGATCGTCTATCGCGCCAGTTAAGCCGTCGCCGCCGCCCGGCATCGTCGGGCGGCATCTGCGATCAACCTGAAAAACCTTCGAAAATCGGCAGTCGCTTGACCGCCTGCCGGCGGCTGCTCAGTCAGCCAGCAACGCGGCCACCGCCTCAGGCTCAGCCCCGCTCACTTCCACGACCTTGTGACGTGAGGTCTGGCCACTTTTCAGGATCACGGCGGATTTTGGCAAGTGCAGGCGATCCGCCACAAAGCGCAGCAGGGCTTCGTTGGCCTTGCCATCCACCGGCGGCGCGGCAAGGCGAATTTTCAGCGCCTCGCCGTGCAGACCGGCGCATTCAGTCTTCTTCGCGCCGGGCTGGATATGCAGCGTCAGGGTGATCCGCCCATCGCCGGCAATGCGATACCACTCGCTCACAGCAGCATCAGCAGGACCTGCAGCAGCAGGATGACGGCCAGCGGCGAAAGGTCGATGCCGGAGATCGGCGGTATGAAGCGGCGGAAGGGGGCGAGGATCGGACGGGTGAGCTGGTTGACCGGGGCGGCCAGCGGCGAATACGGGTTGATCCACGACATCACGGCCTGCAGGATCAGCGCGCCGATGACGATGTAGATGGCGATCCGCAGCAGGTTGCGCACGGCAAACCAGAGAAGCATACCCGCCAGTTGCGGGCCGTCGTAGATCGCCGACGCGCCGCCCAGCGCGAAGAGCGCCAGGCCGAGCGCCAGCTGGATGCTTAGGGCGGCGATGACGCTTGCCCAGTCCATCCCGCCCAGACCGGGGATGACACGCCGCAAGGGCTTGACCGCCCAGTTGGTCAGTTTGACGACAAAGTCGCCCAACTGGCCGGCGAAGGAAACGCGCAGCGCCTGCATGAGAAAACGCAGCAGGAACAGGCTGCAGAAAAAGCCGGCAATGGCGTCGAGCAGAAAGGCGACGGCCTGCATCAGTTGGCTCCGAGCAGCTTGCCCAGTTCCTTGCCGCGGGCCTCGGCGGCATGGCAACCGGCGACGATGCCCTCCTTGACGCCCTTCTCGGCCATCATCTTCAGTGCGGCCTCGGTGGTGCCGCCCTTGGAGGTGACGCGCTCGCGCAGCAGTGAGGCCGGTTCGCTCGATTGGGCGGCCAGGGCGGCGGCGCCTTGCACTGTTTCGATGGCCAGCTGGCGGCCCTGCTCCGGCGTGAAGCCGAATTCGGCCGCCGCTTGTTGCAAAGCCTCGATAAACAGGAAAACGTAGGCCGGGCCGCTGCCGGAAATGGCGGTGACGGCATCCATGCGGGCTTCGCTTTCGATCCAGACGGTGCTGCCAACGGCCTTGAGAACACGGTCGGCCAAAGCGCGCTCGTCGGCGCTGACCTCGGGCAGGGCACAGAGGCCGGTAATGCCGGCGCCGATCAGTGCCGGCGTATTCGGCATGCAGCGGACAATCTTGCGATGGCCGCCCAGCCAGCGCGACAGTGCGGCCATATCGAGGCCGGCGGCAATGCTGACAACGACGGCGTTGCCCAGCTTCTCGACCAGCGGTGCGACGGCTTCCTTCATCTGCTGCGGCTTGACGGCCAGGACCAGCACATCGGGTGCTGCGGGCGCCGTGGCGGCGCTTTCATGGCAGTGCACGCTGTAGCTGTCGGCCAGCTTCTGGCGGGCCTCGGCGCCCGGGTCGATGACATCGATACCGCTGGCGGAAAAGCCTTGTTTGAGCATGCCGCCGATGAGGGCGTTGGCCATGTTGCCGCCGCCGAGGAAGAGAATTTTCATGCGTAGTGTCTTTCACCAAATATGGCCGTGCCGACGCGGACAATGGTCGCGCCTTCGGCAATGGCCGCTTCAAGATCATGGGACATGCCCATCGACAGCGTATCCAGCGGCAGGCCGCCGGCACGGATGTCATCGTAGATTTCACGCAGTCGACGGAAAGGCGCGCGTTGTGCCGCCTCGTCGTCGACTGGCTCAGGAATGGCCATCAGGCCGCGCAGGCGCAGGCCTGGCAGGGCTGCTACGGCGCGACAGAGCGCCGCCGCCTCGTCCAGGGTGCAGCCGCTCTTGCTGGCCTCGCCCGAAACATTGACCTGGACGCAGACGTGCAGCGGCGGCAGGTAAGCCGGTCGTTGCGCTGACAGGCGTTCGGCGACCTTCAGGCGGTCGATCGAATGCACCCAGTCGAAATTCTCGGCCACCGGCCGCGTCTTGTTACTCTGCAGCGGGCCGATGAAATGCCATTCCAGCTTGCGTCCGGCGCTGGCGGCAATCTTGTCGATGCCCTCCTGGACGTAGTTTTCCCCGAAACAGCCCTGGCCGGCGTCAGCCGCTTCAAAAATGCTGACCAAGGGCCAGGTCTTGCTGACGGCAAGCAGGCGGACGGTGTCCGGCGAGCGGCCGGCAAGCTCGGCAGCGCGGGCAATGCGGGCGGCAACGGCTTGCAGGTTGTCAGCGATTGCGCTCATAATCCTTTTGGAATTTCGGGATTTTTCAGTATACACGCGCTCCGAGGACGTCATCGAATGGACATTACCGAACTGCTGGCTTTCAGCGTTAAGAACAAGGCTTCCGACTTGCACCTCTCCTCCGGCCTGCCGCCGATGATCCGCGTGCATGGCGATGTGCGGCGCATCAACCTGCCGGCGATGGAGCACAAGGATGTGCACGGCATGGTGTACGACATCATGAACGACGGCCAGCGCAAGATTTACGAAGAAACGCTGGAGTGCGACTTTTCCTTCGAGATTCCCAACCTGGCGCGTTTCCGGGTCAATGCCTTCAACCAGCAGCGCGGTGCCGGCGCCGTCTTCCGGACCATTCCGTCCAAGGTGCTGACGCTGGAAGAGTTGAACTGCCCGAAGATCTTCAAGGACATCTCCGAGTATCCGCGCGGCATCGTGCTGGTGACCGGGCCGACCGGTTCCGGCAAGTCGACGACGCTGGCGGCAATGGTCAATCACATCAACGAAAACGACTACGGCCACATCCTGACGGTTGAAGACCCGATCGAATTCGTTCATGAATCGAAGAAATGCCTGATCAACCAGCGCGAAGTCGGCCCGCACACGCTGTCGTTTGCCAACGCGCTGCGCTCGGCGCTGCGTGAAGACCCGGACGTCGTGCTGGTCGGTGAAATGCGCGACCTGGAAACCATCCGCCTGGCGCTGACCGCAGCGGAAACCGGCCACCTGGTGTTCGGCACGCTGCATACCTCGTCGGCCGCGAAAACTGTGGACCGTATCGTCGACGTCTTCCCTGCTGCGGAAAAGGAAATGGTCCGCTCGATGCTATCCGAGTCGCTGCGGGCGGTGATCTCGCAGACGCTGCTCAAGACCAAGGAAGGCAACGGCCGCGTGGCGGCGCACGAGATCATGATCGGCACGCCGGCGATCCGTAACCTGATCCGCGAGAACAAGGTGGCGCAGATGTACTCGGCGATCCAGACCGGCCAGAACTTCGGCATGCAGACGCTGGACCAGAACCTGCTGGAACTGGTGCGCCGCAACGTCGTGTCGAGCAACGAAGCACGCAACAAGGCGGCCAACAAGGACGCCTTCCCGGCCTGATTGGGCACGGCAGGCAAACGAGCGAGGGGGACGTATGGAACGCGATCAGGCAATGAAATTCATGCACGATCTTCTGCGTCTGATGGCGCAGAAGAAAGGCTCCGACCTGTTCATCACCGCCGGCTTTCCGCCGGCGATCAAGATCGACGGCAGGATCACGCCAGTATCGAATCAGGTGCTCACGGCCTCACATACCGCCGAGTTGGCGCGCTCGATCATGAACGACCGCCAGGCGGCAGAGTTCGAGTCGACCAAAGAGTGCAACTTCGCCATTTCACCGGCCGGTATCGGGCGCTTCCGGGTCAATGCGCTGGTTCAGCAGGGGCGCGTCGGCGTTGTCTGCCGGACCATCAACATGAGCATCCCGACGCTGGACGAACTGCAATTGCCGCCGGTGATCAAGGATCTGGCGATGACCAAGCGCGGCCTGATCATCTTCGTCGGTGGTACGGGCACCGGCAAGACGACCTCGCTGGCGGCCCTCGTTGATTACCGTAACGAAAACTCCTACGGTCATATCATCACCATCGAGGATCCAATCGAATACGTGCACGAGCACAAGAACTGCATCGTCACGCAGCGCGAAGTAGGCGTCGATACCGATGACTGGGGGCCGGCGCTGAAGAACACGCTGCGTCAGGCGCCGGATGTCATCCTCATGGGCGAAATCCGCGACCGCGAGACCATGGACTACGCCGTGGCCTTCGCCGAAACCGGTCACCTGGCGCTGGCCACGCTGCACGCCAACAGTGCCAACCAGGCGATCGACCGGATCATCAACTTCTTCCCCGAGGAACGCCGCCAGCAACTGCTGATGGACCTGTCGCTCAACCTGCGCGCCATGGTCTCGCAACGCCTGCTCCCCAAGAAGGACGGCAAGGGCCGGGTTGCCGCCATCGAGGTCATGCTCAATTCGCCGCTGATTTCCGACCTGATCTTCAAGGGCGAGGTGCATGAGATCAAGGAAATCATGAAGAAGTCGCGCGAACTCGGCATGCAGACTTTCGACCAGGCCTTGTTCGACCTCTACGAGGCCGGGCGGATCAGCTACGAGGATGCCCTGCGCAATGCCGACTCGCTCAATGACCTGCGTCTGCAGATCAAGCTGCACGGCAAGGAATCGAAGGACCGCGACCTGACCACCGGTATCGGTCATCTCGACATCGTCTGATACCTTCGTCTGATACGTATAACCAGCCCCAGGAGACCCCTCATGCGCCGCTTGCTTGCTCCAGCATTTGCCCTGTTTTTGACGTTCACCGCAGCCGGTGTTTCGGCCGCCGGTCTCGATGCCATTTCTACCGGCGACGCCTCGGCGGGCGTCAAGGAAGCACTGGCCAAGGGCGCGGATTACGCTGTAGCCTCGCTGGGCAAGAGCGGTGGCTTCCTCGGCAACAGCAAGGTCAAGATTCCGCTGCCCGGCTACCTGCAGAAAGCCGAATCCGGCCTGCGCATGTTCGGCCTTGGCAAGCAGGCGGACCAGTTGGTTGAAACGATGAACCACGCCGCCGAGAATGCCGTGGCCGAGGCCAAGCCGATTCTCAGCGATTCGATCAAGAAGATGTCGGTGCAGGACGCCAAGGGCATCCTCACCGGCGGCGACGACAGCGTCACCCAGTATTTCAAGCGCACCTCGACTGAGCAGTTGACGGCCAAGTTCATGCCCATCGTCAAGGCCGCCACCAGCAAGCTGCAACTGGCTGACCAGTACAACGCCTTTGCCGGCAAGGCGGCGAGTGCCGGTCTGGTTGATGCCAAGGACGCCGATATCGACAGCTATGTGACGCAAAAGGCGATGGATGGCCTGTTTCTGATGATCGCCGAAGAGGAAAAGAAGCTGCGCAGCAACCCGGTTGCCGCTGGCAGCGCCTTGCTGAAGAAGGTGTTCGGCGCCCTCTGACTCAAGCTGGCGGGTCTTTGGCCGTAGACAGTCTCAAGGAGACTGTCCGATGAAACTGACCCGCCTCGATTCCACGACTGCACGGCCCTCCGGGGAAGCCGCCGCACGCGCTCAGGCGGCAGCACCGGAGCGCGTGCGCCGGGTGGAGGCCATGGAAGGCATCGAGGGCGACCGGCAGCGTTCGTTGCGCCAGGAACTGGCGGAAATCGACCCGCGTGCGGTGGGGCCATTCGCCGGCCAGGCGCAGGTGATGAGCGATGCTCGCATCATCGCCGAACAGTTGGCCAGGCTCGACAGCGCGGCCAACCTGGTGCGCGGCACGGCAATTCCCGATTTCGTTCGCGACCAGGTCGACGCCAAGGCGTAGTGCGCTGGAATAGCCTGATGGCTATGGGGTAGGCAGTATCGTCTGCCGCTTGCGGTAAAATTTACCCCCGCCCATAGCCCGCCCCGGTTCAGCCGCGGGCCGATTTCGATGTCCGGCCTCAATCCCCAGCAACGCGAAGCAATCTACTATCTCGATGGCCCCTTGCTGGTGCTGGCCGGTGCCGGTTCGGGCAAGACGCGCGTCATCACGCAGAAAATCGCCTATCTGGTGCAGGACTGCGGCTTTCAGCCGCGCAATATCGCCGCCATCACCTTCACCAACAAGGCCGCCAAGGAAATGCAGGAGCGGGTGGCCAAGCTGCTGACGGCTTCCGTCGCCAACGAACTGCAGATCTCGACCTTCCACTCGCTCGGCGTGCGCATCCTGCGCGAGGAAGCCAAGGCGCTGGGCTACAAGCCGCGTTTTTCGATCTTCGATTCGGCTGACTGCGCCGGCATCATCGGCGACTGCGCCAAGACCGTGGACAAGGCGACACTGCGCCGGCTGCAATCGATCATCTCCAACTGGAAGAATGCATTGGTGACCCCCGAGGCCGCGCGCCATCTGGCGACCAACGAACACGAAGCGCTCGCGGCGGGTGCCTATCTCAGCTACGAAGCGACATTGAAGGCCTATCAGGCCGTGGATTTCGACGACCTGATCGGCCTGCCGGTGAAGCTCTTCAGCGAGCATCCGGATATCGCCGAAAAGTGGCAGAACCGCCTGCGCTACCTGCTGGTCGACGAGTATCAGGATACCAACGCCTGCCAGTACCAGTTGCTCAAGCTGCTGACCGGCGTGCGTGCCCAGTTCACTGCGGTGGGCGACGATGATCAGGCGATCTACGGCTGGCGCGGCGCCGACATCGACAACCTGAAGAAGCTGCCGGCCGAATTTCCGGCACTCAAGGTGATCAAGCTTGAGCAGAATTACCGCTCGACGGTGCGCATTCTCAAGGCCGCGAACAATGTCATTGCCCACAACGAAAAGTTGTTCGACAAGACACTGTGGTCGGAGCTCGGGCATGGCGATCCCATCCACGTCACGGCCTGTCGCGACAATGAAGCAGAGTCCGAAAGCGTCGTCATGAAGCTGCAGGCGCATCGCTTCGAACATCGCGGCAAGTTTCGCGATTACGCCATCCTCTATCGCTCCAACCATCAGGCCCGCTTGCTCGAAACCCAGCTGCGCAACCAGAAGATTCCCTATCTGCTCTCTGGTGGCCAATCCTTTTTCGACAAAGCCGAGATCAAGGACATCACCAGCTATCTGCGCTTGCTGGCCAACGAGGACGATGATCCGGCCTTTATCCGTGCTGCCACCACCCCCAAGCGCGGCATCGGTGCGGCGACCTTGCAGGTGCTGGGAACCTATGCCGGCGAGCGGCATGTGTCGCTGTTCCATGCGGCCTTCGAACAGGGCTTTGCACATCGCGTCGCGGCGCGCCAGCTTGAACCGCTGCTTGAATTCTGCAATTTCATCAACCGCATCCAGCACCGCGCCAGCCGCGAACCGGCGCATCAGGTCTTGCCCGATCTGCTCAAGGCCATCGACTACGAGGCCTTTCTCTACGACCATGAAGAAGCGCGCACCGCCCAGACGCGCTGGGCCAACGTCTGCGAATTTGCCGAGTGGCTGAACAAGAAGGGTGAGGAAGACGGCAAGACGCTGATCGACATGGTGCAGAGCATCGCGCTGATCAACATGCTGGAAAAGCAGAACAGCGACGAATACGACGCGGTCCAGTTGTCGACACTGCACGCTGCCAAGGGGCTGGAGTACAAGCATGTCTTTCTTGTCGGTGTCGAGGAGGGCATCCTGCCCCATCGCGAGTCGCAGGATCCGGCCAAGCTGCAGGAGGAGCGGCGGTTGATGTACGTCGGCATTACCCGCGCCCAGCGTTCGCTGTACATCAGCTACTGCGAAAAGCGCAAGCAGGCCCGGGAACTCATTCCCTGCGAACCCTCGCGTTTCATCGCCGAGATGGGCAAGGAGGATGTGCGCTTCACCGGGGGCAAGCAGGCCACGCCGCCGGACAAGGCCACCGGCAGCGCCCGCCTCGATGCAATGAAGGCCCTGCTCGCTGGAAACAAGCGCTAACCGCTTGGTTACGGCACGTTACACCGGGTTACTTCTCTCCTGACATCGGGTGGCCATCCGGCCGCGTTATTCGGCACAAGGCAGCGCAATCAGGCGCCCAGCCGGATAGTGAAACCATCCCAACGACTCAAGGAGATTCAACATGACCAAGCAACTCATCGCCCTCGCCATTGCCGCTACTTTTGGCATCGCCCACGCCGCCGACGTCAAACCGGCGGTTGCCGACCTGAAGGCTGCGGCACCGGCCGCTGCCGCGGCAGTAGTCAAGACCGAAGCGCCGAAAGTGGCCGAGGCCGTCAAGGCGGAAGTGAAGGCGCCGGAAGCCAAACCGGCGACTGCCGCCCCGGTTGAGGCGAAGAAGGAAGCTGCTGCGCCGGCCGAGAAGCCGGCCAAGAAGGTCAAGAAAGCCAAGCCGGCCGCCAAGCCGGCTCCTGCTGCGGCAGCACCGGCCGCCGAGCCAGCCAAGGCCACTGCCCCGGCGGCCAAGTAAGGCGCCGGATAGCAACACGCTGCGCCAGCCCTCCAAACGCTGCTGCAGCCAGGGCGCCCATAAGGCGCCCTGTTTTGCGTCCACGAAAAAGGGAGGCCGCAGCCTCCCTTATGTCGATCTGCTCGGTTCTTACTTGACCTTGCCAACCACGTAGTCGATGACGCCCTTGATTTCGGCGTCGGACAGGTTGGCACCACCCTTCGGCGGCATTGCACCCTTGCCGTTGGTCAGGCTCTTGATCAGGGCATCCTTGCCTTGAGCGACGCGCGGTGCCCAGGCACCCTTGTCGTCGATCTTCGGTGCGCCAGCGGCACCGGTGTTGTGGCAGGCGCCGCAAACCGAGTTGTAAATCGTGGCGCCATCGCGCGGTGCGCCACCGGCCGTGGCGGCTTCGGCCTTGGCCAGTTCAAAGCGGGCAACCGGCTGGATGCGGACATCGGATTCGCTGCCGCTGTCGGCAATCTTCCCTGCAGAGGTGGTCTTGCCAACGGTCAGAATATAGACGCCAACCACCAGAACGACGGCGATGACGATCGTTGCCCACATGATGCTCTTGGATGAATGCTGCTCGGCCATGCTGATGTACCTCGATGCACAAGAATAAAAGTACGCAATTATAACGGCTTGAGCATGATCAGCGGGCAAAAAAAACCCCGCACGTGGCGGGGTCGAAAATTCTCGAAAGGGGGAGTTTCGAGAGGAGGGGTTCAATGCACGATTGCAGTTTAGGCGCGCACCGGCCAGAAGTCTGTCGTGCTTTCGTAGCCTTATGTAACAGAATGTAGTTCGCTTTGTTGCATTGCGGCATGACAAGCCACGGCGCTGTGCGTAGAGTGTCCGGACGCTGCGTGTTACCGGCTGTTTCAGGCTGGCACAGTGTTCAATTATTGAACATGTCAGTTGTTCAAAAGCGGGACAATAAGGCCGCGATCGGGTTGCTGCGCAGGATTGAGCAGTGAATTTGCAGACGGCATGGATTTCGCTAGGTTGCCCATTCGGTGGTGCCGCAGGCAATGTCGGCGCCTTTGCAAGCAGTTCAACATGGAGGAGACGCCATGCAGAAGTCGCTTCACATCGATCCAGCCAAATGCACAGGGTGTTTGCAGTGCGAGATGGCATGTTCCTATGAGCACACGGGTGTGATCAACCCGGCAAAATCCCGCATCAAGGTTTTCAACTTCGAGCACGAAGGGCGCAAGGTGCCCTACACCTGCACGCAATGTGCCGACGCCTGGTGCATGAACGCCTGCCCAGTCGAGGCGATTGTCGTTGATGCTGCGACCGGAGCCAAAGTCGTCAAGGAAGCGACCTGCGTCGGCTGCAAGGTGTGCACCATCGCCTGTCCGTTCGGGACGGTCAATTACATGGCCGATGTCGGCAAGGTCCAGAAGTGCGATCTCTGCGCCGGCGATCCGAAGTGCGTCAGCGCCTGCCCGACCGCTGCCATCACCTATGTTGATGCCGACTGGACCGGTCTGGACCGCATGCGCGCCTGGGCTGCCAAGGCCAACACCGCATCCGTTTCGGCTTGAGGAGGAGAGATCATGGGATGGAATCGTAAAGTCCTGCGCGTGAATCTCGCCGCCGGCACCTGCACACCCGAGCCGCTGAACATGGCCTGGGCCAATGACTATCTGGGCTCGCGCGGCCTGGCCTCAAAGTATCTGGTCGAGGAAATCGACCCTAAGGTGGATCCGCTGTCGCCGGACAACAAGATGATCATGGCCACCGGTCCGCTGACCGGCACGATGGCCTCGACCGGCGGGCGCTATACCGTCGTCACCAAGGGCGCCCTGACCAACGCCATTGCCTGTTCCAACTCCGGTGGCTATTTCGGCGCCGAGATGAAATTTGCCGGCTGGGACATGATCATCTTCGAAGGCAAATCGCCGAAGCCGGTCTATCTCTATCTAGAGAACGACAAGGCCGAGCTGCGCTGCGCCGCCCACCTCTGGGGCAAGACCTGCTGGGAGACCGAAGAGACCATCAAGGCGAGTCATCAGGATCCGCAGATCAAAGTGTCGTCGATCGGGGCGGCGGGCGAAAACCAGGTGCTCTTCGCCTGCATCGTTAATGACCTGCATCGGGCGGCCGGACGCTCCGGGGTTGGTGCGGTGATGGGCTCGAAGAATCTCAAGGCCGTCGCCATTCGCGGTACCCAGGGCGTCTCGGGCATCAAGGATTTTCCGGCCTTCCTGCTGGCGACGCAGGCGGCGAAGAAGGTGCTGGCCGACAATGCGGTCACCGGCCAGGGCTTGCCGAAGTACGGCACCCAGGTGTTGATGAACGTAATCAATGAAATCGGTGCGTTGCCGACGCGCAACCACCGCGACGTACAGTTCGAGGAAGCCGGCAAGATCTCGGCCGAGGCGATGCACGAAAAGCGGCCGACCGATGGCAAGACGCATTTGGTGACCAATGCTGCCTGTTTCGGCTGCACCATCGCCTGTGGCCGCATTTCCAAGATTGACGAGACCCATTTCAGCGTCAAGAACAGCCCGAAGTACTGGGGCGCTTCCGGTGGTCTGGAGTACGAAGCCGCCTGGGCGCTGGGCGCAGCCAATGGTGTCGGCGATCTGGAGGCCCTGCAATATGCCAACATGCTCTGCAACGAGCACGGCATGGATCCGATTTCCTTCGGCGCGACGGTCGGTGCGGCGATGGAACTGTACGATCTCGGCATCCTGACCAAAGAACAGATTGGTCTGGAGGCGCAGTTTGGCTCAGCCGAGGCCTTGTGCAAGCTGGTCGAGATGACGGCGCATGGCGAGGGCTTCGGCAAGGAGCTGGCATTGGGTAGCGCCCGCATGTGTGCCAAGTATGGCAAGCCGGAACTGTCGATGAGCGTCAAGAATCAGGAGTTCCCGGCCTACGATTCGCGCGGCATTCAGGGCATGGGCCTGACCTATGCCACCTCCAACCGTGGGGCCTGTCACCTTCGGTCATACACCGTCGCCTCCGAAGTCCTTGGCATCCCGGTCAAGACCGATCCCTTGACCACCGATGGCAAGCCGGAGCTGGTCAAGGCCTTCCAGGATGCGACCTCGGTATTCGACGCGGCCGGTATCTGCATCTTCACCAGTTTTGCCTGGACGCTGACCGATGTGCAGCCGCAGGTGCAGGCCGCCTGTGAGGGTGACTGGTCGATGGACAAGCTGAACGAGGTCGGCGAGCGCATCTGGAACATGGAGCGCCAGTTCAATCTCGCCGCCGGTTTCACGGCAGCTGACGATGACCTGCCGCCGCGCCTGAAGAACGAGCCGGCCAAGACCGGCCCGGCGAAGGGCCTGGTCAATGGCATCGAGAAGATGAAGCCCGAGTACTACAAGGTCCGTGGCTGGGATGCTAACGGTGTGCCGGAGAGGGCGACCCTGGAACGTCTCGGCCTCTGAGCGGCATGTTCGGGGTGGCGTCATGCCACTCCGCTATCCCGCTTTCCCTGACGGAGCTTGAAAATGAAACACATCATTCTCGGCAATGGGCCGGCGGGTGTTGTCGCTGCCGAAACCCTGCGCCAGGCCGCGCCGGCCGACGAGATCCTGCTGGTCGGTAATGAGCCGGAGCCGCCGTATTCGCGGATGGCGATTCCCTACCTGCTCGAAGGCAACATTGACGAAGCGGGTACTTACTTGCGTAAAAGTGACGGCCATTTCGAGTCGCTGGGCATCCGCCAGAAGCAGGGGCGGGCGGTTGCGGTGAACTCGGAAAAACGCACGATTTTGTTTGATGACGGGCATTTTGAATCCTACGACCGGCTTCTGATCGCTACCGGCTCACATCCGGTGCGGCCGCCGATTCCCGGCATTGATCTGCCGCAGGTGCAAACCTGCTGGACACTGGCTGACGCCCGGGCGATTGCCGCCCACGCCAAACCGGGCAGCCGCGTGGTTCAGCTCGGCGCCGGATTTATCGGCTGCATCATCATGGAAGCGCTGGTCAAACGCGGTGTCGACCTGACCGTGGTCGAGATGGGCGACCGCTTGGTGCCGCGGATGATGACCCCCGCCGCCGGCGGCATGATCCGGCGCTGGGTTGAAAGCAAAGGCGTCCGCGTGCGGACGGGGGCCGGTGTCGAGTTCATCGAGGCGGGATTGTCATCACCGCTCAATGTCGCGCTGACGACTGGCGAGCAACTCGCCTGCGATCTGCTGATCGTCGCCGCAGGGGTTGCGCCCAACGTGGCCTTCCTCGAGGGCACCGATGTTCATGTGGCCAAGGGCGTGCTCGTCGATGACGGCATGCAGACCTCGGTCCCGGGGATTTATGCTGCAGGAGATGTTGCCGAGGCGCCCGACCTCTTCAGCGGCCGGCATCTGGTGGCGGCGATCCAGCCCAATGCCGCCGATCAGGCGCGGGTGGCGGCGCTCAACATGGCCTGCCGCGAGGGCAGTCAGCGGGCGCGGATGAAAGGCGTGCTGGCGATCAACGTGCTCGATTCGCTGGGAATGATTTCGTCGTCGTTTGGCGAATGGCAGGGCGTCAAGGATGGTGAGGGCGTTGAACTCGCCGACGAAGCCAATGGCCGCTACCTCAGCCTGCAATTCCAGGGTGATGTGCTGATCGGTGCAACTGCCATTGGCTGGACGCAGCACATCGGCATCCTGCGCGGGCTGATTCAGGCGAAGACCCGACTCGGTGAGTGGAAGGCACGGCTGCTGGCCTCACCCACCCGTTTCGTCGAAGCCTATATCGCGTGCCAGCGTCCGGCCAGCTAGGCCATGAAGGTGACCTTGAAGCTGTACGCCACCCTCGCCGACTACCTGCCGGCGGGGGCGCGCAATAACCGGGTCGAGCTCGAAGTGGCGGATGCTGCCACGGTGAACGCGGTTTTGGCGCCATTTTCCTTGCCGCCGAAGCTGACGCATCTGGTGCTGGTCAATGGCGTCTTCGTGCCGCCGGAGGCTCGGGCTAGTACGGTGCTCAACGAAGGCGATGCCCTGGCCGTGTGGCCGCCGATCGCTGGCGGTTGAGCATGGCATTGCCGTGGACCCGCCAGCGGCAAAGGACGATGAACAGCAGCCCCGCCGAGTTCCGGCGGGTGCTGGTGCAGGCCTTTGGTGCCGCCGTCAGCGGCGATGACAAGCTCTTGCGTCTGGCGACGCCTGATGCCGAGCTTTTCTTCCGGATGATGCCATCCTCCGGAAGACAACTCGGGCTGCTGCACATCGCGGCATTGCAGGTAGAGATCGGCGTCGAGCGCGGCGACAATGCTGCAGTCGCCCGCCTGCTGGCGCAGGTGGACCGGGCGACCCTGCGCGGCGGCGGTTAGATCAGGCGCTTACTGCTCGATTTTGCAGATGATGACCGCGTCGCCGGGGACCTGATAATCGGCGGCGAGTTCGGCGCGGGCAATCTCTTCGATCGACTGGCCGTCGGTGGCGGCAATGCGGCGGGCGGCACTGAAATCGGCCGGCAGGCCGGCGCGGTCGCGGGTGATGCGGAAATGAACCTTGACTTGCATTTTGCTGGACTCCGGATGTGACTTTTATGATTTGCGCGCATTTTAGTCACTTGGCGCCGGTGTTCCATTGGGGTTTTCCACAGGTCGGCGTTCACGCCACGGGGAGTCTTTCTCCCCGTGGCTTGCCCGGAAAATGTACCTTCGGCTCTAGCCGAACATGTCCTCGTACATGCGCCCGGCCCAGGCGAAGTCCTCGGTGACGAGTTCGTCGCGGCGCAGGTTGTCGTCGTCCTGGTCCTGCACGATCTGGCCCTTGTCATTGACCCAGTATTTGAAGCGCACGGCGATATCCTCGCGCGGCTCGGTATTGACCATCATGAAGCACAGGTTGTCGGGCAGTGCGTACTTCGGGTCGCGCCCCTTGACCCGCTCGACAATGTAGTTGGCGACGATACGTGCGTGCGCGTTGGCGACGTGGCCGGCTTTCGGGTAGAAGCGGAACAGTGGCGAAACGACGCCGACGGCATCGCCAATCACGTAGGTATCCGGATCATCCTTCAGATTCAGGAAGAAGGGATTGACGCCGGCCCAGCCGGTCGGCTTGCCCTCGTCGTTCTTGCCGATGACGCCGGCCTTCCAGGCCATGTCGCCGGCCTGGTGCGGGGCCATGAGGATGGAGTGGTCGAAAGTGAAATCGCCAGCCGCCGTCTTGATCTTCTTGTTGAAGGGATCGACCTCGCTGATAGTTGCCTTGGGGACATAGACGATCTGGTCCTTGTACAGGTTGGCGAAGGCTTCCTGAAAGCCGCCGGTGATCGGCGCCGGGCTCGGTTTCGGGTCGAGGATGATGACCTTGCCCTTGATCTTCCGCTGCTTGAACAGGCCGGCGATCAGGCAGGCGCGCTCGTAGGGCGAGGGCGGGCAGCGGTGCGGCGGCGGGGGCAGGGTCATCACCAGATCGCCGCCCTTGAAGTTCTGGATGCTCTGCTTGAGCTTGAAGTGTTCGGCGTTGGGAATGTAGGCCGCCGGGAACATCGCCTTGGTGTAATCGGCCGCCTTGCGGTCGTTGCCGAACCAGGCTTCGTACTGGTAACGGATGCCGGCGCCGATGATCAGGTAGTCGTAATCGACCCAGCCTTGCGCCGTGATGACGCGCTTTTTCTCACGTTCGAAGGCAGTGACTTCGGTCTGGATAAAGTGGTAGCCGTACTTCTGCGCGACATCGAGGTAGCTGAAGGTCAGGAATCGCGTATCGACGACATCGACCAGCCACTTGTTGCTCATCGGGCAGGAGAAAAACACCGGATTGCGCTCAAGGAGAACGACCTCCAGGCTCGGGTCGAGTTTGCGCAGATGTTTTGCGGCGGTGACGCCACCCCAGCCGCCACCGCAGATCACGACGCGCTTACCCTTGGCTTTCGGCAGCAGCGGCTCGGACTGCATCTGGATCAGGAAGGGCAGCGGGCTGGTCGGTGCGGCGATGCTCGCTGTTGCGCCCAGTGCTGCGCCGGCGGCGAGGAATTTTCGTCGGTTCAAGGTCATGTTTCGTACTCCATTCAATCAGCCACCCGGACTCGGAGTTGCCCGGATTTAAGGGGCCCTGATGGGCGGGATCGGGAACGGCGGGCGGTACGCAGACCGCCACGCGGGGCCGTTGCCGGAGGTGCAGGCAGGTCGAGATGATACCGATTGTTGTGATGAATGGATGGCAGCTATGCGGGCCCCCCGATTCGCGCTCAGTGCGCAAACGTGGATAATGGCCGCCGATTTGAGTTCGGGGTGGAGTGCGCAGCATGAAGGTCATCGGATTTGCCGGCTGGTCCGGTAGCGGCAAGACGACACTGGTCGAGCAGGTCATCGGCCTGCTCGAGGCCCGTGGTCTCGTCGTCTCGCTGATCAAGCACGCGCATCACGATTTCGATATCGACTATCCGGGCAAGGACTCATGGCGGCACCGCCATGCCGGTTGCCGCGAGGTGCTGGTTACCGGTGGCAAGCGCTGGGCGGTGATGCACGAATTGCGCGGCCGCGACGAACTGTCGCTGAACGAGGCGCTGGCCCAGTTGTCACCTTGCGATCTGGTGCTGGTCGAGGGCTTCAAGCGCCAGCCGATTCCGAAAATCGAAATCTACCGCGCTGAAATCGGCAAGCCGCTCCTTTTCATGGATGACCCGAACATCATCGCCGTTGCCAGCGATGTACCTCAGACGACGTCTCTGCCGCAGCTCGATCTCAATGACCCGGCGGCGGTCACCGGTTTCATTCTCAAAACCACCGGCCTCGGCTGATCAGGTCGACTCAAAGCGCGATAGCTCGTCGCGCGTGTTGATGTTCTCGAAGGCGTCGGCGACGTCATCGAAGGCAACCTCGACAATCTTCAGCGTCGCGTACCAGCGGTCGATCTTGCGGCCGCCGCTTTCAAGAAAATCGGTCAGATGCGGTAGTACCTCGCGCCGGCACAGGCAGAACACCGGATGTGGCTGGTCAAAGGTGCGGGCAACCGCCAGTTCGGCACCCGCTGCGGTCAACGCGGAAAACAGGCGAAAAACCAGATCCTCGGGCAGGAAGGGCGAGTCGCAGGGGGCGGTCACGACCAGTGGCGTGCGGGCCGCCGAGAGCGCTGCATGCAGGCCGGCGAGCGGCCCGGCGAAATCGGGGATCTGGTCCGGGACGACCGTGCAGCCGAATTCGGCGTAGCGGTCGAGGTTCTGGTTGGCGTTGATGATCAGGGGACCGACCTGCGGCTGCAGGCGCTCGACGACCCAGGCCGCCATCGGCCGGCCGCGCAGGGTTTGCAGGCCCTTGTCCACGCCGCCCATGCGCCGGCCCATGCCGCCGGCGAGCACGACACCGGTGATGCCGGCGCGTTCGCTACTGAAATCGCTCATCGAATGAATCTTTCCTGTCCGGTGAATAGCAGGTAATGCTTGCCCTGAGCGCGACCGATCATGGTCATCCCCAGCTTGCGGGCGATTTCCCAGCCCATCTGCGTCAGGCCCGAGCGGGAGACGAGGAAGGGGATGCCCATCTGTGCGGTCTTGATGACCATTTCCGAGGTCAGCCGACCGGTGGTGTAGAACACCTTGTCGCCGCCTTCGAGGCCGTCCAGCCACATCTGGCCGGCAATGGCGTCGACCGCATTGTGCCGCCCGACATCCTCGACAAACATCAGGATGGCGCTGCCTTCGGCGGTATTCGACGCCAGCGCGCAGCCATGCACGGCGCCCGCCTGCTTGTAGATCGACTCGTGATGGCGTACCGCATCGAGCAGCGAGGCGAGCGCGTTTGCCGAGAAACGGGCGTCATCGGGCAGGCGGATTCGGTCGATTTCGTCCATCAGGTCGCCAAAGACCGTGCCCTGGCCGCAGCCGGTGGTCACGGTGCGGCGCTCGGTCCGACAGGCGTCGATCCCGGTGCCGGCGTGTGTCGTGATGGCCACGGCATTCACTTCCCAGTCGACCTGTACGGCGGCAATTTCGGCGAGGCTGCCGATCAGTCGCTGATTGCGCAGGTAGCCGATGGCCAGGGCTTCCGGGGCGCCGCCTAGGGTCATCAGCGTGACCAGTTCCTGCTTGTCCACGTAGAGGGTCAGCGGGTGTTCGCCGGCAATGGCGGTGGGCACGGACTCACCATGCTCATTGATCGCGGCGATCTCGAAGGTCAATGGGCGGCTGGCGGCGCTCAGGGTGAGTGGCTGGGTGGCATTCATCGGAGGGGGATTCTACACGGCGGACAACTTGGGCTATTCTGAAAAAGCGAACCACTCCTGAAGCAAGGCCCATACCGCCATGAAGCACTTTCCAGTTGCCGTGATCATCGAAAAACAGCGCCTCGATAACCGCTGGGTCAGTGAAAAGTGGGAGGCCATCGGTGTCGTGCCGGCTTTCGAGGCGGTGCACGGCGCGCCGCCGCAGCAGATATTCAGCGACGAGCAGCGCACCCGTTACCTCATCGGGCGCTTTGATCTCGAACTGTTCCGCGACGAAGTCGAGAACTATCACCTCAACCTGACTTCGCCCGAACCGCGGGTCTTCGTGATGTGGCGCATGGAGGACGAGCTGGCACTGCCGATCGAGGTCAGTTTGAGCTATGGTGAGGCCGCCCGCTGGCTGGATTCCGGCGAACAGTGCGATGGGGTGCCGATGCCGGGGGAGATTGCCGACTGGCTGGGCGACTTCGTGAATACCCATTACAAGCCAGCGCCGCGCAAGAAAATCAAGCGTAACGATCCCTTTGCCGGAAAGGCCCGTCCGTGAGCCGCTTTTTCGAGCGCTGGTCGCGTCTCAAAAAAGCCGCGGAATCCGCGTCCACCGCAGACGCCATCGATGCCGAAAAACTGTTGGCGAATCTCGGTCCGGACAGCGACTTCACGGTCTTTCTCAAGGAAGAAGTCAGCGAAGCGGTGCGCCGGCAAGCGATGAAAACCCTGTTTGCCGACCCGCACTTCAACGTCATGGACGGGCTGGATATCTACATCGACGACTATTCGATCAGCGAGCCGATTCCTGAAGCAATGATGGCCACGCTGAATCAGGCGAAGAACCTGTTTGGCGAGCCCGAGTCTGCGACCGAAACGCCGCCGGAAGCGCTGGCGGAATTCACGCTGCCGGCCCCGGATGCGCCGGCCGAATTGCCGGAAAATGTATCCGATCATTGCGACAATCTGTCCGCGCCGGGACAAAATGTCCCACTTGCTGACGCAGGCGAAAAGCCGCAGGGCTGAATGGTTTCGGGTGTTTTGTCGGCGTGGCCTCGTGTTTGTCATGGGGGCGGTCGAAGAAGCTGATATGAATCAATAAACTGAGCGGCATTCGTGGCCCGCATCGTTCGCCGCTTTAGCCCGCTTGCCGCCGCGGGCGGGGCTTGCTGAAAGCTGGCACGAAGCCTGCAGGGAGATCAGACTGTTTTGAAAGGACGATCCCTTGCCCGCCAGTTCAGCTTCCCCGGCTAACCAGCCTCTGATTGCCGCTGATAATCTACCCGCGCAGGCAGCGCTCGCTGCCCTGACGCACTTGCCGGCGGTGGAGCCGGTGCCGGCGCTGACCCTCAGTGCCGAAGGTCGTTTGCTGATCGTCGGCACGCTGGATGTGGCCTTGGGTTGGGCAAGCCGGCTGCAGGCCCAGCGCGAAGTGACCGTGCTGGCGCTGGATGCCGATGCGGCCGAAGTCGCTGAACTCGCAGCGGAGAACGAAGGCATGGTGCTGCTGGCCGGTAGCGCGCCTTCGCTGACCGGGCATCTCGGGGCTTTTGAACTGCAATGGCAGGCCGGGGCGCAGCGCCTGCAGGGGCAGTTCGACGTTGTCCTCGACCTGAGTGCCGACGCCTTGCTCAAGCGCGTCGAACTGCCGCCGGGCTATGCCGCGCCGGGCCGTGATCCGCTCGATCAGGCGCTGGCGGTCATCGATCTGCTGGCCTTCGATGGCGAATACGAAAAGCCGCGCTACGTGAGCTACAACGAGCGCCTGTGCGCGCATGGACGGTCGCAGAAGGCGGGCTGCAATGCCTGTGTCGAATCCTGCGCCAGCGAGGCGATCATCAGCGTCGGCGAGAAAATTTCTCTCGATCCCTACCTCTGCCAGGGCTGCGCTACCTGCACCACGGTCTGTCCGTCCGGCGCGCTGAGTTTTCAGTTCCCACGTCTTGCTGATGTCGGCCTGGCGCTCAAGACGCAACTGCAGGCCTGGCGTGAGGCCGGCGGTGCAGCGCCGCGGGTGCTGTTCCATTCGTCGCAGTCCGGTCGCCAGGCCTTGCGGGCGATGCAGCGTGCCGGTCAGGCGCTGCCGGCGGATGTGTTGCTGGTCGAGGTCTGGAGTGCGGATGGCGTCGGGCTGGAGTTGATGCTCGGTGCTGTTGCCTTCGGGGCGGCCCAGGTGGCTGTGTTTGGCGCCGGTTCGCATGATCTGGCGCCGCTGCGCAAGCAGGCGGCCATCGGTCAGGCGGTGCTGAGTGGTCTGGGCTACGCTGGCGACTACCTCTGCCTCATCGACGCCGAAGCGGCCGATCCGCTCGCCGCCTTGCGCAGCGCTGCACCCGTGCCGCTGCCAGCCGCCGAGTTCCGTCTGCTGGCAGACAAGCGGACGACGCTCGAATTTGTCATCGATCATCTGGTCAAGCAGGCGCCGGCCAAGCCGGACTCGTTGCCTTTGCCTGCCGGCGCACCCTTCGGCACGGTCAGTGTCGCCGATGCCTGCACGCTGTGCATGGCCTGTACCAGCGCCTGTCCGGCGGGGGCGCTAAAGGCGGCTGCCGATGCGCCGCGTCTGTCGTTCATCGAACGCAACTGCCTGCAGTGCGGCTTGTGTGCCAATACCTGTCCGGAGCAGGCGATCACGCTGACGCCGAGACTGCTCATTGCCGAGCGCCGCCACGAGCGCGTGCTGCGTGAAGCCGAGGTCTTCTGCTGCACCGCCTGCGGCAAGGCGATGGGTGCGGCACCGACCATTCTCAACATGATCAGCAAGCTCTCAGGTCACAGCATGTTCGCGACGCCCGAGGCCAAGGCCCGCCTGTCGATGTGCGGCGACTGCCGGGTGATCGACCTGATCCAGAAGGAAGATTCCGTGAAAGCCTGGGAGATGACTGAATGAGTGCCGTCATGGATCGGATTGCGAGTGCGCCAGTATTGAGTGACGAGGATCGCGCCCGGGCCGAACACTACGCTATTTTCTCGCGACTGTTCGCCAGCGCGCCGGATGCGGAATTTTTGGCCCGTCTGCCGGCCCTTGCCGCCACCTGGGGCAGCGCCGACAGCGCACTGGGCCGTGCCTGGCTGACGCTCGGCGATGCGGCACGAGGTGTCGATGCCGAGTTGCTGGAAGAGGAATACACCCGCCTCTTCCTGACCATTGGTCGCCCCGAGGTGATGCTGTTTGGCTCCTTCTATCTGGCGGGCTTCCTGATGGAAGAGCCGGTGGTCGAGTTGCGCAATGATCTGGCCGAACTTGGTCTGGGGCGCCGTCTGGGCGTGACCGAGTCGGAAGATCACATTGCTGCGCTGGCGGATGTCATGCGTCACCTCATCGTTACCGGTCCGGATGATGCCGGTTTGAACCGGCAGAAGGCGTTTTTTGCCACGCACATTTCGCCGTGGGCCGACGCCCTGGCCGATGCGCTGGAGAATGCGCCAGATTCCCGTTTTTACTCGCGTACCGCTCCGTTGGTGCGCGCCTTTTTCGATATCGAGCGCTTTGCGTTCGACATGGTCTAGTCACGTCAAGATTTACTGCGGAGGGGAAAATGAAAGAGCAACAACCCAAGAATCTGAAGCGTCGCGGCTTCCTGCTGGCAGCCGGGGTCGGCTCGGCGGGGGCAGTCGCCGCGGTAGCGGTCGGTGCCGGCCGTCAGGAAGCACCGGCAGCCGTCGCCGCCAGCGAGGAAAAGACGGGCGGCGGTTATGCCGAAACCCGTCACGTCAGCAATTACTACCGCACGGCGCGGGTCTGAGCGGAGGCGGAACATGCTGACCAAAAAAGCCAAATCATCGCGCGCCGGTGTCACCTCGGAAATTGCCCGGAATTTCGCGTCGACCGCAGAAGTCCAAGTTGCCCAACCGGCCGGCATTCTTGCCGCGACCATGGATCGCCGCAGCTTCCTCAAGCGTTCCGGTCTGGTCGCTGGGGGCGGTGCCATCGCCTCGCAGTTGCCCTACAACATGATCGGCTCGGCCGATGCCGCCGATGCACCCAAGGGCGCCAGCGGTGTCGAGGTCAAACGAACCATCTGTACCCACTGTTCGGTCGGCTGCGCCGTCGATGCCGTGGTCGAGAATGGTGTCTGGGTCCGCCAGGAGCCGGTGTTCGACTCGCCGATTAACCTCGGCGCCCATTGCGCCAAGGGCGCCTCGGTGCGCGAGCACGGCCATGGCGAGCATCGCCTGAAGTACCCGATGAAGCTGGTCGACGGCAAATACAAGAAGATCACCTGGGAACAGGCGCTCAACGAAGTCTCGGAAAAGCTGCTGGCGATCCGCAAGGAAAGCGGCCCGGATGCGACCTACTGGGTCGGCTCGTCGAAGCACAGCAACGAGCAGGCCTACCTGATGCGCAAGTTCGTGTCCTTCTTCGGCACGAACAACATGGACCATCAGGCCCGCATCTGCCACTCGACCACGGTTGCCGGCGTCGCCAATACCTGGGGTTACGGCGCGATGACCAACTCCTACAACGACATGCAGAACTCGAAGGCGGCGTTGTACATCGGTTCGAACGCGGCCGAAGCGCATCCGGTGTCGATGCTGCACCTGCTGCATGCCAAGGAAAATGGCTGCAAGGTCGCCGTGGTCGATCCGCGCTTTACCCGTACCGCCGCCAAGGCCGACGTGTATAGCCGCATCCGCTCGGGCACCGACATCCCGTTCATCTGGGGCTTGCTCTATCACATCTTCAAGAATGGCTGGGAAGACAAGGAGTACTTGAAGGCCCGCGTGCACGGGATCGACAAGGTCAAGGAAGAAATCATGAAATGGACCCCTGACAAGGTCCAGGACGTGACCGGCATTCCCGAGGCCGAAGTGCTGCGGATTGCCGAGATGATGGCCAAAAACAAGCCGTCCACCGTCGTCTGGTGTATGGGCCAGACGCAGCACACGGTCGGTAACGCCAACGTCCGCGCCATGTGCATCCTGCAACTGGTGCTCGGCAATGTCGGCGTCTCCGGCGGTGGCACCAACATCTTCCGCGGCCACGATAACGTGCAGGGCGCGACCGACGTCGGGCCGAACCCGGATTCGCTGCCGGGCTACTACGGCCTGGCCGCCGGCTCCTGGAAACACTGGTGTGCGGTCTGGGGCGTCGATTACGAATGGGTCAAGAGCCAGTACGCGTCGCAGGCGATGATGGAGAAATCCGGCATCACCGTCTCGCGCTGGATCGACGGCGTGTTGGAAGCCAACGAAAATATCGACCAGGATTCCAACCTGCGTGCGGTCGTCTATTGGGGCATGGCACCGAACAGCCAGACGCGCGGCCTGGAAATGGTCGAGGCGATGAAGAAGCTCGACCTGCTGGTGGTCATCGACCCCTATCCGTCGGCCACCGCCGCGATGTCTGCGATGATGCGTAAAGACGGTGTCTATCTACTGCCGGCCTGCACGCAGTTCGAGACCTCGGGTTCGCGGACGGCTTCCAACCGCTCCATCCAGTGGGGCGAGAAGGTCATCGAGCCGCTATTCGAGTCCAAGCCCGACCACACCATCATGTACGCCTTCGCCAAGAAGTTCGGCTTCGAGAAGGAGTTGTGCAAGAACATCAAGGTGAACAAGGACAAGCAGGGCTGGGATGAGCCGGAGGTCGAGGACATCCTGCGCGAAATCAACAAGGGTACCTGGACCATCGGCTACACCGGCCAGTCGCCGGAGCGCCTGAAGTTGCACATGAAGAACATGCACACCTTCGACGTGAAGACGTTGAAGGCCAATGGCGGCCCCTGTGATGGCGAATATTTCGGTCTGCCGTGGCCGTGCTACGGCACGCCGGAAATGAAGCACCCGGGAACGCCCAACCTGTACGACACCTCGAAGCACGTCATGGACGGCGGCGGCAACTTCCGCGCCAACTTCGGTGTCGAGAAGGACGGCATCTCGCTGCTGGCTGAAGATGGTTCCGCCTCCAAGGGCGCCGATCTGCAGATGGGTTATCCGGAATTCGACCACGTGCTGCTCAAGAAACTGGGTTGGTGGGACGATCTGACCGACGACGAGAAAAAGGCGGCGGAGGGCAAGAACTGGAAGACCGACCGTTCTGGCGGCATCCAGCGTGTCGTCATGAAGGTCCATGGTTGCCACCCCTTCGGGAATGCCAAGGCCCGCGCCGTGGTCTGGAACTTCCCGGATCCGGTGCCGGTGCACCGCGAGCCGATGTACTCGCCGCGTCCGGATCTGGTCGAGAAGTATCCGCAGCCGGCCGACAAGAAGGCTTTCTGGCGTCTGCCTACGCTGTACAAGACGTTGCAGGACAAGGTCAAGGACATCTCGAAGGAGTACCCGATCGTGATGACCTCCGGCCGTCTCGTCGAGTACGAGGGCGGGGGCGAGGAAACCCGCTCCAACCCGTGGCTGGCCGAACTGCAGCAGGAAATGTTCGCCGAAGTGAATCCGAAGGATGCCAACAATGCCGGCGTCCGCAACGGCGAATACATGTGGGTCGAAACACCGTCCAAGGGGCGCATGAAGCTGCGCGCCCAGGTCACTGAGCGCGTGGCGCCGGGTACGGTCTTCCTGCCTTTCCATTTCTCCGGCTGGTGGCAGGGCAAGGACATGCTCGAGTACTACCCGGAAGGCGCAGCGCCGATCGTGCGCGGCGAGTCGGTCAACCAGGGGACAACCTATGGTTACGACTCCGTCACCATGATGCAGGAAACCAAGACCACGCTTTGCCGCGTTACGAAGGCCTAAAGGAGAAAAAGAATGGCTCGCATGAAATTCCTGTGTGACTCGGAGCGCTGCATCGAGTGCAACGGCTGCGTCACCGCCTGCAAGAACGAACACGAACTGCCGTGGGGGGTTAACCGCCGCCGCGTCGTAACCATCAACGACGGGGTGCCGGGCGAAAAGTCGATTTCGGTCTCCTGCATGCACTGCTCGGATGCGCCGTGCATGGCCGTCTGCCCGACCAACTGCTTCTACAAGACGGAAGAGGGCGTCGTCCTGCACAACAAGGATGCCTGTATCGGTTGCGGTTACTGCTTCTTCGCCTGCCCGTTCGGCGCCCCGCAGTTCCCGGGCGGCGCGGCTGCCTTCGGCGCCCGTGGCAAGATGGACAAGTGCACCTTCTGTTCCGGCGGTCCGGAAGAGAACGGTTCCAAGGCCGAGAACGAGAAGTACGGCCGTAACCGGATTGCCGAGGGCAAGCTGCCGGCCTGTGCCGAAATGTGCGCCACCAAGGCCTTGCTAGCCGGCGATGCACCGGTGATTTCCGACATCTATCGCGAGCGCGTGTTGCGCCGTGGCAAGGCGGGCGATGCTGCCTGGGGCTGGACGACCGCCTACGGCAAGCCGGAAGCAGCCGCACCGGCCGCCAAGGAGGGTGCAAAATGAAAAAGAGCCTCTTTTTCGGGTTGACCGCAGCCGTGCTGCTCAGTGCCTGCGGCGAATACTCGCAGGTCGCCAGCTACAAACCGGGCAACTATCAGGGCAAGTCCGATACCCGTCCCTGGGAAGGTGGCCAGTTCGCCGGCAACAAGGATGCCTGGTCGGCGGCACTGACCAGCCGGGCGCAAAACCAGAACGAGTACAAGAAAGCTCAGTGAGGGTGGGACGATGACAACTTCCAAACTTGCAAGCCGACTCGGGCGCTGGCTGGCCGTGGGCTGCCTGGCGCTGGCGGGGGCCTTGCCGCTGCAGGCGGCCGATGCCCCGCCGGCCCAGCAGCAGGCCGAACGCCAGCTGGTGCAACCCGGCAACAATGCTCCGGTGTGGCGTGAAGTGAATCAGGACAAGGCGCACTTCACCAACAATCCGGGCAACGAGGCCGGTGTACTGATCCAGAGCGGCGGCGACTCCTGGCGCCATCTGCGCAACGGTCCGCTGACGAACTACGGCGGCTGGCTCCTGGTGCTGGTGGTGGCAGCGATCCTCGGCTTCTACAAGCTCAAGGGGCCGCTGACGCTGCACGATGCCAAGACCGGCAAACTAATCCAGCGTTTTCCGCGTTACGAGCGGGTCATCCACTGGATCACTGCCGGGACCTTTCTGGTGCTGGCGGCGACCGGGCTGGCGATTCTCTTTGGCAAGCATGTGCTGATTCCGATCATGGGCCATTCGCTGTTCGGCTACCTGATGGTGCTGGGCAAGAATGTGCACAACTTCATCGGGCCGCTGTTCGCGGTGTCGATGCTGGCGATGATCGTGGTCTGGGCGCGTGACAACGTCTGGGAAAACATTGACGCCAAATGGATCGCCAAGGCAGGCGGTTTGCTGACGGGGGAACACGTACCTTCCGGGCGCTTCAATTTCGGTGAGAAGACCTGGTTTTGGATCGGCGTCACGATCCTCGGGCTGACCGTCGTCGGTTCCGGCCTGGTGCTCGACTTCCCGAATTTCGGTCAGACCCGCGCGACGATGCAGTTGTCGACGCTGGTTCATGCAGCGGCGGCGATCATCATGCTGGTGTTGTCTTTCGGGCACATCTACATGGGCACGATCGGTGTCCATGGCGCCTACGATTCGATGAAGACCGGTTATGTCGATGAAACCTGGGCGCGCGAGCACCACGAGCAGTGGTACAACGACGTCAAAGCCGGAAAATCCGGCCACCCGCAAGGCTAATGGGAGGAATAAACAGATGAAGCACAGCAAAATTGCCCTGTTTTTCGCGTTGACCGTGGCAGCAACGACGGCCATGGCCAAGTTGCCGCCGCTGAACGACGAGCAGAAGGCCAAAGCCGAAGAGGCCAAGGCCGCTGCCGCCGAGAAGGCGAAAGTCGAGGCCGAGTTGCTCGGCAAGGCGCAGGACCGGGTTGCCGAGAAATACATCAAGGAACAGAAGGCCAAGGGCGTGATCGTCAAACCGACACCCATCGTCCCCCCGGCCCCGCCGGCCGCCGCTGCACCGGCAGCTCCGGCTGCAGCAGCGCCAGCAGCTGCTCCGGCACCGGTTGCTGCCGCACCCGCGGCGCCCGCAGCCAAGAAGTAATCCTGGTGTTATCCTCGCAACGCCCGACGGTACGCCGTCGGGCGTTGTCACGTTTGCGCCCATGACTGCCACACTGCTCGACGCCCTCGCGCTGCTTGCCAGCTTCGATCACCGACTGCTTGATATCGTCGGGTTGTCCTTGCGCGTCAGTCTGACGGCTTTGCTGATTGGCAGCCTGATCGGCCTGCCGCTCGGTGCCTGGCTGGCGGTGTCGGCGTTCCCAGGGCGCGGGGCGCTGATTGTTGTGCTCAACGCGTTGATGGGCCTGCCATCGGTGGTGGTCGGCGTCGTCGTCTACCTGCTGCTGTCGCGCAGCGGGCCGCTCGGCTCGTTCGGCCTGCTTTTTTCACCGGCGGCAATGATTTTCGCGCAGACCCTGCTCGTCGTGCCGCTGATTGCCGCCGTCTCGCGGCAGATTGTCGAAGATGCCTGGCGGGAATACAGCCCGGAGTTTTCCGTGATCGGGCTTAGCCGGCGGCAGGCGGTCGGCCTGCTGCTGGCCGACTGCCGCTTTTCCCTGACTGTCGCGATGCTGGCCGGGCTGGGGCGGGCGATGTCCGAAGTCGGGGCGGTGATGATCGTCGGTGGCAATATCGACGGTTTTACGCGGGTAATGACCACCGCCATCGCGCTCGAAACCAGCAAGGGCGACCTGGCGCTGTCGATTGCCCTCGGGCTGGTGCTGATTGCCTTGATTCTCGGGCTGAACGCAGCCATTCACGGTGTTCGTTGCTGGGCGGCGAGGCGTTACGGCTGATGTTTCCGCTGACACTCTCCGGCCTCCGTTTCGCCCCGCCTGGCCGCGTCGTGCTCGACAGTGTCGACCTGACGCTGGGGGGAGAGGGTATCAGCGTCATTCTCGGCCCCAATGGTGTCGGCAAGACCTTGCTGCTGCGCCTGATCGCCGGCCTGCTGCCGGCCGATGGCGGTACCTTGGACTGGGGCGGCGCGGCGCGCCCGAATCAGCGGCTGGCGATGGTGTTTCAGCAGCCGATGATGCTGCGCCTGTCGGTCTTTGCCAACGTCGAATTTGCGCTGCTTCCGCAGGCCCTGAGTGCTGCCGAACGCCGGCAGCGAACGGCTGCGGTGCTGGCGCGTGTCGGGCTGGAGCATCGGGCTGGCGAATGTGCGCGTCTGCTCTCCGGTGGCGAGCGGCAGCGTCTGGCGCTGGCACGCGCCTGGGCGATGCAGCCGCGCCTGCTGCTGCTCGATGAGCCGACAGCCAGCCTCGATCCATCGGCGACCGAACAGGTCGAGAACATCATCCGCGAAATCCGTACCGAAGGCGCCAAGGTGCTGATGACCACGCACAACCTCGGGCAGGCGACGCGGCTGGCCGATGACATCATTTTTCTGGCCGACGGCCGGGTCCGGGAGCACGCACCGGCCCAGCGCTTCTTCGCCCGGCCGCAGTCGGCGGCAGCACGGGCTTTCCTGCAAGGCGAGCTGCCATGGCGGATCGCCTTCGATCGTTGATGCCGCTACTGGCCAGCCGGCCCCGCCTTCCGGTAGGCTTGCGGCCGATACTGATATGCCGTGGCCAGCTGCCACGACGCCCTTTCTGGATATGAACCGATGACCGATACCTCCTGTACCTCATACGATCCTGCCAATCGCGCGCTGTCGGCGGCCGACGCCCGTGCGCGCATGGTTGGCGAAGTGGCGCCGATTGCCGGTCGTGAGTTTGTCGCCGTGCGTAGCGCGCTTGGTCGCGTGCTGGCCGCCGACATCATCGCGCCGCATGACGTGCCGGCCCACGACAACTCGGCGATGGATGGTTACGCCGTCCGCTTCGACAGCCTGGCGGCTGAAGGCGAGACACGCCTGACGGTCGTTGGCACGGCCTTCGCCGGCAATGCCTTCTCCGGGCTGGTGGGCAAAGGCCAGGCGGTGCGCATCATGACCGGCGCGGTGCTGCCGGCGGGTGCCGATACCGTGGTCGTTCAGGAGGTGACCCGCAGCGAAGGCAACGAGGTGATCATCCCGGCGGGGCAGCGTGCTGGTCAAAATACCCGCCGAGCGGGCGAGGATCTGGCGCGTGGCAGCGTCGCCTTGCCCGCCGGCAAGCGTATCGGCCCTGCCGAGCTGGGCTTGATTGCCTCGTTGGGCGTTGCCGAGCTGGCGGTCTATCGCCGCCTGCGCGTGGCTTTCTTTTCCACCGGCGACGAACTGGCGTCACTCGGCAACCCGCTGGCGCCCGGCCAGGTTTATGACAGCAATCGCTACACCCTGTATGGCTTGCTTCAACGCTTTGGTGCCGAGATCATCGACATGGGCGTCGTGCCGGATCGCCCGGAGGCACTGGAAGCGACACTGCTCGAAGCGTCGCAGGTCGCCGATGCGATCATCACCACCGGTGGCGTCTCGGTCGGTGAAGCTGATTTCATCAAGGAAATCCTCGACAAGCTGGGCGAGGTCCGTTTCTGGAAGCTCAATATCAAGCCCGGCCGGCCAATGGCTTTTGGCAAGGTCGGCAATGCCTGGTTGTTCGGCCTCCCCGGTAATCCGGTGGCGGTGATGGTCAGTTACACCCAGTTTGCGCTCGACGCGCTGCATCGTCTCGCCGGCATGGACCCGTTGCCGATGCGCCCGCTGCTGACGGTGGCAGCGGGCAACGCCATCAAGAAGCAGGCCGGTCGCCGCGAATACCTGCGTGGCCGGGTTGCTGCGGTCGACGGCAAATTCGAGGTAAAAACGGTCGGCAACCAGGGGTCGGGCGTGCTGCGCTCGATGTCGGAGGCCAACTGCTTCGTGGTCCTGCCTGAAGATTGTGCCGGGGTTGTTGCCGGCGATCCGGTGACGGTCGAGCTGTTTGACGGCGTGCTCTGAGTGGTTGGGACATTTTGTCCGCGTGCCGGGTCAGAATGGCCCGTTCCAGCGGCATGTTAACAGCAACTGATTGATTTTTATGGTGATCGTCGCTGGCATGTGACTTGCGATCTAAGGGTCACTCTGCATCACCTTGCGTTGGGGGCATGTCCGAAAGGCCATGCCCCATTTTTTGCTCAGCGGCTGCGTGGCTTGCCTGCCGGACGCGGCGCGCGACCAGCCGGCCTTGGGGCATTGGCAGGGCGTTTCGGTTTGGCGGCGGGGAAGTCGTCGAAGCCTTCCCAGTTGCCCGGCAGCTTGCGGTTGCCGCCGGTTTTCGGCTTTTTGGGCGGTTTGGGGGCGCCGGCGGCGGGGCCGGTCTGCGGCAGGCGGTGGCTGGGCTCGAAGCCGGGTTCTTCATCGCGCGACAAGGTTTGCTTGAGCAGGGTTTCGATTGCCGCCAACAGCGGTGCCTCGTCAGCACAGACCAGCGAAATCGCCTCGCCGCTGGCGCCGGCGCGGCCGGTGCGGCCGATGCGGTGAATGTAGTCTTCGGCCTGCAGCGGCAGATCGAAGTTGACCACCTGTGGCAGGTCGTCGATATCGAGGCCGCGGGCGGCGACATCGGTGGCGACGAGAATCTGCACCTCGCCGGCCTTGAAGGCTTCCAGGGCCTTCAGACGCGAAGCTTGCGGCCGGTCGCCGTGGATCGTGTCGGCGGCAATCTGCTTTGCCTGCAGGCGGCTGACCAGTTCGTCGCAGCCCTTCTTGGTCTTGACGAAGACCAGCACCTGCCCCCAGCCACGGTCCTTGCGCATGAAGAGGAAGAGCTCGGTCTTGCGTTTCTTGTCGCAGGGAACCACCCATTGCGTGACGGTCTTGGCGGCCGTGTTGCGCGGGCTGACCTCGATGCTTAGCGGGTCACGCAGGCGGGCCTTGGCCATGCTGCGGATCTCGTCCGAAAAGGTGGCCGAGAAGAGCAGGGTCTGCCGCCTTTTTGGCAAGGCCTGAAAAAGAATGTCGAGATCGTCGGCGAAGCCGAGGTCGAGCATGCGATCGGCTTCATCGAGCACCAGCGTCTGCAGTTCGCGGAACTTGACGGCGTTCTTGGTGAACAGGTCGATCAGCCGGCCGGGGGTGGCGACGAGGATGTCGACGCCCCGGCGCATGCGCATCATCTGTGGGTTGAGGCTGACCCCGCCATAGGCCGCGTAGCAGCTGACCGGCAGGCCTTCACCGTAGGTGCGGAAGCTGGTCATCACCTGCTCGGCCAGTTCCCGGGTCGGCACCAGCACCAGTGCGCGGATGCTGTTGCTGCCAGCGCGTTGTTCATCGGCGGCCAGTCGTTGCAGCAGCGGCAGCGCGAAGGCGGCGGTCTTGCCTGTCCCGGTCTGGGCGGCCGCCATCAGGTCACGACCGGCAAGGACGCCGGGGATGGCCTGCTGTTGTACCGGCGTCGGCGCCGGGTAGCCGAGTTGTGCCAGTGCCTGCAGCAGTGGCGCGGAGAGGCCGAGGTCGGCGAAGCTCATCGCAGCGTGTTTCCGTAAAAAACCGCGATTTTACCGCGTCGACCGTAGCGGATCAGAAAGTGATGACCTTGTCAGCTTCGAGCGTGGCCTGCGCCAGTTCGGCCAGCGTGCCGATGACCGTGCCCGGGATCAGCGGCAGTTCGCCTAGGCCACGGGCCAGCGCACAGGTGCGGCAGAGCCGGATGTCGGCGCCGAGCGCGACGAGCTGCTCGACCATGCCTTGCAGCCCGTTGGTCGCACCGTCGGTCTGGTTGGGCAGGCCGAGGACGGTGGCATCTGACATCAGGAAAATGCGTGCCTCCGGCTTGTCGTCCCGACCGGCGAGGGCGGTAGCGAGGCGCAGGCCAGAGAGGCAGCGTTCGCTGCCATACGGCGGGGCGTGGATGATGATGAGGATGCTCTGCATGACGTGCTTCCAGATAATGAAAACGCCATTCTAGCCCCGCGCAGGTCAGCGCGTCGCAGCCTCAGTCGGCCAGTTCGATCTGGCCGCTGATGCTGGTTGTAATCTGGCTCTCGCCCGCCTCGATCGGCACCGGTGCGGCTTCCGCCATCATCGCGGCGCCGCGGGCGCGCAGCATGGGCATCGGCGGCGGGCCGCCATTCTGCTGGACATTGATCTGCTTGATCCGGTAACTCTTGCCGAAGACCCCGGCAATCACCCTGGCCCGTGCCTCGAAGGCACGGATCGCATCCTGCGTTGCGCCGTCCTCGGCCTGTCGGCGGCTTTCCGCCGACACCTGCTGGCTGACATGGCCGACCGCCAGTTTCATCTGCTGCAGGCGCCCGAGCATCTCCGAAAGCGTGGCGCTGTCGCGTGATTCGAGTTGCAGTTCGGCGCGCATCCGCCAGTTTTCGATGCGCTGGTTCTGGCCGTACAAGGGGTAGGTCGACTGACTGCCGGTTTTGGCCGAAATTTCGGGTTGACCGCGGGCGATCTTCAGCGCCTCGGCCAGCGACTGATTGATTCGTTTTGCCAGCTCGGCCGGGTTGTTGCCGGTGGCTTCGGCGTACACCATGGCGTGAATTTCATCGTTCGCTGCCGGCCGGCTGGCTTCGGCGCTGAGGTCGACCAGCGTGCCGGCCTGGGCGGTGGCGAGGGTGCACAGGCCGAACAGGCCGGCGAGGGTCAGGTGGCGGAATTTACGCATGGCTGGAGGCCTCCGAGTTCAGTTCGGCGAGCAGTCGCTCGCATTGGTCGATATGGCGGCGGGCCACGGTGCTGACCGTCCAGTAGCCGATGCCGGCAGCGACCAGTTGGCCGGCCAGCGGAACAAAGCGGGCAGCCTCCATGACGCCGAGGCGCAGCCCGGCCAGCCGCAGGATGCGCGCAAGCAGGGCAGGGGTGGTGAGGCGCAGCGCCAGCGTGCCGCCAGCCCCGGCGAGCAGGCGCAGCATCAGCGTTTGCTCCGCCGAGGACAGCTGGCGGATTTGCGCCTCGGTCAGGCCAAAATGCGTGTTGATGCGGCCGATCAGGTGATTCATCATCGCCAGGTCGGTCGCCAGATCAACCCCGGGAATCGGGATCAGCGAACTGGCCGCGCCGAGCATGGCGCGCTGACGGGCGAGCTGCCGGCACTGTCGGCGCAGGTCAGCGCTGCCCCCGGGCGAGGCCGTGAAGCCCCCGGCGGCGTTGACGGCTGCTTCAGCCACCGGCTGGCGGGCTACCGCGAAGGCGGCCGTACAGCACCAGCAGAGCGATGGCGGCGATCACCGAGGCAATGAACCCGGCACCTTCGCCCGCGTGATACCAGCCCAGCAGCTGGCCGACCAGCCCGGCGGTAAACGATCCGGCGATGCCGAGCAGGATGGTCATGATGAAGCCCATGTTCTCCTTGCCCGGATGCAGCAGCTTGGCGATGACGCCGATGACGAAACCCAGCACGATGGTCCAGATGATGCCCATGAGGTTCTCCCGATAATGGAGCGCCTATCGTATCGGCGTTACGTGTACGCTTGGTTGAAGATTCGTAATGAAGTGTGACGTTCAGAACAGCCGGCGATGGCGGAAGCCGCCGGGGGCGTGCGAGAGCAGGGTGGAAAGCACCACCGTCAGCCAGAACAGCGGGCTTGCCCAGGCCGGCTGCAGTGCCATGCCGCCGACCAGCAGCAATTTGACGAGGACACCGAAGCCCGCAGTTTCGCGGATATGGCCGGGATTCGCCCAGAGGTCGATGGCGAACATCAGGCCACCGGAAATCACCGTCAACAACACGGCGAACAGCGGCGGCGCCGTAGTCGTCAGCGAGGCGCTGAGCAGGATGATGCCGCAGACATGCAGTGTCCGCAGGCCAACATTGAGCCAGCGTTTGCCGGGGAAATCGCGGATATTGTCGCGGGGGCGGGGCATGGCGGTGGGGTGTGTGCTGCGTGTTAGGATGCCGCATTATGGCCGATCTGCAGACACTTTCCGAATCCGTCGGGGCGCAACTTCTTTCACGGGGTGAATGGCTGGCGACTGCCGAATCCTGCACCGGTGGCTGGGTGGCGCAGAGCATTACCGCCATCGCCGGTTCGTCGGCATGGTTTGATCGCGGTTTTGTCACCTACAGCAATGCCGCCAAGCAGGAGATGCTGGGGGTGACGGAAGCCACCCTTGAACGCCACGGCGCGGTTTCCGAAGCCACGGCAAGAGCCATGGCGCAGGGTGCGATCGCTCACAGCCGGGCGGACTGGGCGATCGCCATTACCGGCATTGCCGGCCCCGGTGGCGGTAGCCCTGAGAAGCCGGTGGGTACCGTCTGCTTTGCGTGGGCGCAGCGCGACGGCGGCTGCGAGGCGCAGACCTGCGTGTTCGCCGGCGACCGGGCTGCGGTCCGCGAGCAGTCGGTCATCCACGCGCTACGCGGCTTGCTTGCCCGGATCGAAGCGGCGCCTCTATTGGTCTGATTTGGGTCAATGATGGTGAATTTGGTGTTTTCGCCCGGGCTTTAGCGGGCTATACTGCTTCCACTGATCAGGGAGTCGTCATGCGTTATCTTGCCGAGCTGGATGCCGTATCGGTTGCCAATGCGCTAACCGGACTTACGCTTGCTCCTGATGCCCCGCTCCTCGTTTTGCTGCCCGCTGCCGAGGCTGCCGCTGTACCCCGTTTTCAGGCGGCCTGTTCGGCGCTAGGGCGCAGCCTGGTCGGGGCGATTTTTCCAGAGTTGATTGTCGCGGGCGACCTCTGTCGCCAGGGTGCCTGGTTGTTGCCCCTGCCGCCGGGCACGCCGACCTTTCTCGTCGATGGACTGGGCTCCGATGCGGTCTCGGACGCCGCCCGAATTGCAGCGTCAGTCCGCAGCGGCCTGACGCACTTTGATTCGCCGCTCGAAAGGCCCTTGCTGGCGCTGGTGTTTGACGGCCTCCTGCCGCACATCGCCAGCATGCTCGACGAGCTGTATTTATTGCTCGCCAATCGCGTCGAATATACCGGGGCCAACAGTGGTAACGAGTCCTTCACCCCGATGCCCTGTGTTTTCGACAATGTGAAGCTGGTTGACCACGCGGTGATCGGCATGCTGCTGCCCGGGCGTCACGGTGCCGCCCTCGAACACGGCTTCGTGGTGCCGCCCCATGCGCTGGCAGCGACCGCGACCACCGGCAACTGTATTGCCAGCATCGATTGGCGGCCGGCGTTTTCGGTGTATCAGGAACTGGTGGCCAGCAGCTATGGCGTCACACTGACGCCCGAGAATTTCTATCAATATGGCGTCCATTTTCCTTTGGGTATCCTGCTGGCCAGCGGCGAAGTCATTGTCCGTGTGCCAGTGGCGCTGCGTGAAGATGGCGCCCTTTATTGCATCGGTGAAATCCCGGAGAACGCCATGCTGGTGGTGCTTCGGGCAGCGGACATCGACGACAGCACCTGTGTCACCCGGTTGGCCGAACGCCTGGCCTTTGACGAGGGCAGCCTGATCGGCCGTGACCTGTTGCTGTTCTATTGCGCCGGCCGTCGGCTGCACCACATGCAGCACGCCTGTGAAGAAATTGCCCGCCTGCAACGGGCAACCGGTGCCGCGCAGGTGGGTGGTGCGTTGTCTACTGGCGAAATCGGCAGCCTGCGCCGCAATGGTTACCCCACCCTGCAGAACGAGTGCCTGGTCGGTTTGCCTTGGGGAGCGTGATGAACCGCGAACAGATTCTCGCCGTTCTCTACGATTTGTCGCTGACCATCAGCAGCGAACACGACTCGACACGCCTCCTTCAGCGCACGCTGCAACGCCTGCTCTTTCACACCGGCTTTCCGGCAGGGATGGTTGTTGAAGGTGCGGGCGGTGAGCGCCAATTGCTGCTGGCCATCGGCGACTGGGAACTGGCCGAGCACCAGAACAGGCACCTGGCTTTGCCGCTGGCCTTGCTTGAACCCCGGGTTCGGCTGGTTGCAGATCCGGCAGCAATGCGGGCTTTGCCGACGCGGACTACTTACTCCCATGCCCTTTGCTTGCCTGTGTCGGCGAGCCTCAGCCTGGTATTGCTGGCGTCCGGCAAGCCCGAGAGCAGCCTGCCGCTGACCGAGATTTTCCAGCCGCTGCTCGACAAGTTGGGCAAGACACTTTTGCTATGCCGGGAGGCTGAAAAGGCGCGGGCGCAGCTTGAGGGCGATCTGGCCCAGGCACTCGCCGATGCCGAGCGCGAACGGGCTTTCCTGCGCACACTGCTGGCGACGATTCCCGATCTGGTCTGGGTCAAGGATCCGGAGGGCGTTTACCTCGCCTGCAACCCTCGTTTTGGCAGACTCTACGGCACCTCGCCGGTGTCCATCGTTGGGCGACGTGATACCGATTTTGTCGATGCCGATCTCGCGGCTTTCTTCCGAGAGAAGGATCTGGCGGCGATTGCCGCCGGTCGGCCGACGATCAATGAAGAATGGCTGACTTTTGCCGACGACCAGTCGCGCGGCTTGTTCGAGACCATCAAATCGCCGATGCGCGATGCCTCGGGGAAACTCCTGGGCGTTCTCGGCATCGCCCGGGAAATCACCGCGTTTCGCGAGACCGAGGACGCCTTGCGGGCGAGCGAGGTGGAGTTGTCGCAATACCGCAACGAACTGGAGATGCTGGTCGAGGAGCGGACGCGGGATCTGGCCGAGGCCATCGACCGTCTGGGCGAAACCGAATTCGCCATGGCGCAGGCCGGGATCGCCATTCACAAGGTCGATGCTGCCAGCGGCCGTTTTCGCTATGTCAATGCGCAGGCAGCGGAGATGCTGGGCTACCGGCCGGACGAGATGCTGGCTATGTCGGTACAGGAAATCTCGCCCAGCATCGGGGCGCCCGGGGCGAGCTTTGCCGAGCGGACCGCTGGCATGCGCGCCGAGGGCGGGGCCAGTTTCGACGACGCAATCCGCCATCGCGATGGTCACCTGATTCCGGTCAATGTCCGCCTGCATTACATGCCCGCTGCGGCCGGGCAGCCGGATCGATTCATTGTCTTCCTGACCGACATCTCGGTGCGCAAGGCGGCCGAAGAGGCCTTGCGGCAGGCGCGTGACATGGTCGAGGCGGCAACGCGTGCCAAGAGCGCCTTCCTGGCGAACATGAGTCATGAAATCCGGACGCCGATGAATGCCATTCTTGGCAGCGTTCATTTGCTTGATCGAGCAGGATTGAGTCAGGAGGCAGGAGCGCACCTGCGCAAGATCGAGAGCGCGGGCCGGCACCTGCTGGGTGTGATCAACAACATTCTCGATCTCTCGAAGATCGAGGCCGGCCGGCTGGAACTGGAATCACAACCGCTACGCCTTGGGGTGCTGATCGACGAGGTCGCTGCCCTGCTTGAGGATCGCGTGGCCGAGAAAGGCCTGCGCCTGGAGCGTGAAGCTTCACGGGAATGGCCGCCGCTGCTGGGCGATGCGACACGCCTCAAGCAGGTGCTGATCAACTTCGCCAATAACGCCATCAAGTTTACGCAGGCTGGGCAGATCGGTCTGGCTGTTCGGCTGCTCGAGTCGACACCGGAAGATTTGCTGATGCGCTTTGAGGTCAGTGATACCGGGATCGGCATCCCGCCGGCGGCACTGGGTCGGCTGTTCGCGCCCTTTGTCCAGGCCGACAGCTCGACGACGCGTCGTTTCGGCGGTACCGGCCTGGGGCTGGCGATCAGCCGCCAGCTGGCGGCGCTGATGGGCGGTGAGGCGGGCGCCGAGAGTTGCGAAGGGGTGGGCAGTACCTTCTGGTTCACCGCGCGTTTGCGTCGCGATGTACAAGCCGTGGCGGCGGAGCCGGCCGCGCCGGAGGATGCCGAAGCGGCCTTGAAGCAGGCATTTATCGGCACGCGCGTGCTGCTGGTCGATGACGAACCGATCAATCGCGATGTCGCCAGTTTCATGCTGGAGGATGTCGGCCTGATCGTCGATACCGCCGCCGACGGCGTCGAGGCAGTTGAGCGGGCGGCGGCCGAGCGCTACGCGCTGATCCTGATGGACATGCAGATGCCGCGCCTCGACGGCTTGGAGGCGACGGCGGCGATCCGGGCGCAGCCGTCAGGGGCGCAGGTGCCGATCCTGGCGATGACCGCGAATGCCTTTGCCGAGGACCGCGCCCGTTGTCTGGCGGCGGGGATGAACGATTTCATCACCAAACCGGTCGAGCCGGCGGTGCTGTATCGGGCGCTGCTCTACTGGCTGCGGCAGCAGGCCGCGAACCCGCCCGCCGGGTAATCAGCGGCCGGCTTCGTCGGCGATATCACGCAGCAGCGGCTCAACGATCGTCGCCGCGCTGCCCTGCGGCCGCCGCCATGAAATCCAGGTGTGCTTGTCATCGCCCGGCAAGGTGTAGATGGCGATGGCAAAGGGGCAGAGCACGATGTTGTGCGGATCGGCTTCCATCATCTGACGCGACAGTTTCGCCGAACAGAACTCGATGATCTCCGCCTGACCGAAGACCTGCCTGCTGGCGCCGATGTCGGCCGCGGTGCGGGCGAGCATCTCAGCGATGTGCGAGGTGTAGTTGATGACCAGTCCCCGGTTTTCAATCGCCAGCGTCAGCGCCTCGCGGACATCGGCGAAAGGCAGGGCAGTGCGCTGGCGAACTGTCCAGTCAGTGGCCAGTGCCAGATTGCTGGTGAGTGCAAGGACAAGCAAGGCAAAAAATCGGCGCATGAATCTCTCGCATAAGTATTTTCTGATGCAGTCGATTGTAGCCCGACGTCTGCGGTGAACGCGAAAAAGCCGAGAAAATCGGGATCAGCCCGGTAGCGGCTCGAACAGCGCAGCGAGGTCGTCGGTGCCGAATTTGACGTCGACGGTATGGTCTTCAGAGAGGATGCCAGCGGCGAGTTCGGCCTTGCGTTCCTGCAGGGCGAGAATTTTTTCCTCGATGCTGCCGGAAACGATCAGCTTGTAGACAAACACCGGCTTGTCCTGGCCGAGGCGGTGGGCGCGGTCGGTGGCCTGGTTTTCGACGGCCGGATTCCACCACGGGTCGTAGTGGATGACCGTGTCGGCCGTTGTCAGGTTGAGGCCGACGCCGCCGGCCTTGAGGCTGATCAGGAAGATCGGCACCTGGCCGTCCTGGAAGCTGCGGATCGCCGATTCGCGGTCGACGGTGTCGCCAGTGAGCAGCGCATAGGGGATGCCGGCGGCGTTGAGTTCGTCCTCGATCAGCGCAAGCATGCTGGTGAATTGCGAGAAGACGAGGATGCGGCGGCCTTCGTCGACAAGCTCCGGCAACATCGCCATCAGCAGGTCGAGCTTGGCGCGCTCCTTCACCTTGCGGGCGGCGTTGGCCTTGACCAGCCGTGGGTCGCAGCAGACCTGACGCAGCTTGAGCAGGGCGTCGAGGATGACAATCTGGCTACGCGCAAAGCCCTTGCTGGCGATCTCGTCACGGACCTTGGCGTCCATCGCTGCACGCACGGTCTCATAGAGGTCACGCTGGCCACCTTCCAGCTCGATGCTGCGGACGATGATGGTCTTTGGCGGCAGTTCCTGCGCGACATCTTCTTTCTTGCGACGCAGGATGAACGGTCGGATGCGGCGGGCGAGCAGTTCGCGGCGGCGCGTGTCAGCCTGCTTTTCGATCGGGGTCCGCCAGAAGCGGGTGAATTGTTTGCTGCTGCCGAGGAAGCCGGGTAGCAGGAAGTCGAACTGGCTCCACAATTCTCCGAGATGGTTTTCCAGCGGTGTGCCAGTGAGGCACAGGCGGTGGCGTGCATCGATCTTGCGAACTGCTTCTGCGCTCTGGCTCTGGGCATTCTTGACCGTTTGCGCTTCGTCGAGAATGAGCAGGTGGTAGCTGTGCTGCATCAGTTCTTCGGCATCGCGCCAGAGCAGTGGGTAGGTGGTGAGTACCACGTCGTGCTCGGGAATTTCGGCAAAACGCGCCTTGCGTTCCGGCCCGTGCAGCGAAAGGACCGACAGCGCCGGTGCGAAGCGGGCCGCCTCGGTCTTCCAATTGAAGATCAGCGAAGTCGGCAGGATGATCAGCGCCGGCTTGTCGAGGCGGCCAGCTTCCTTTTCGACCAGCAGGTGGGCCAGCGTCTGCGCCGTCTTGCCCAGACCCATGTCGTCGGCAAGGATGCCCGAAAGCTGGTGTTCGCGCAGGAACTGCAGCCAGGCCAGGCCTTCCTCCTGATACGGCCGCAGTTGCAGGCCGAGTCCGGCCGGCGTTGGCACGTCGCGGATGCCCTGGGCGGCAAGCAGGCGTTCGGCCAGGGCCATGATGTCGCTCTCGCCACGGAACTGCCAGCGACTGAGGTCGCTGCTCAGGGCTTTCAGGCGCGGGGCATCGAAACGCGACAGGCGCAGGGTGTTGCCGCCGGTAAAGCCGTCAAAAAGGTCGATCAGCGTCGACGCCAGCGGCTTCAGACGCGCAGCCGGCGCGCGCAGGCGGCGACCGGATGGCGTGAGCAGTTCGACACCCTCTTCGTCAGGAATATTCGACAGCGCCAGCGAGTCGAGCCAGCGCGCATCGCGCTTGAACAAGGCGGCCAGCAGCGGCGCCAGCGGCAGTCGCTGACCCTCGACGACGATGCCCATGTCGAGATCGAACCAGCCGTTCTCGGTTTCGACGAGGTCGGCTTCCCAGTCGTCGATGTCGATGACGTGGTGGCGGAAATTCTCGGGGAACTCCACCTGCCAGCCGGCCTGCCGGAGTTCGGTGATGGCGTGCTGCATGAAGCCCGGCCACGCCGATTCGCTGGCCAGCCCATAGATGCCTTCCGGAGTGCTGCCGAAGGTGTGCAGGGTGTAGGGCGGGACTTTCTGCAGCCCGCTGCCAGCAAGTGCCGCCAGTGCCCGGTTTTCGGCGTCCTCGCGACGGGCGAGGCGGACGGTCTCGCCATCGGGCAGCGTCAGGAATTCCTGCTTCTGGTCGGGGCGGATCTCCGCATCGGCATAGCGGAAGACGACGCGGGCGACATCAAAGGGGCCGCCGCTGAAGCTCGACGGATAGGCACGCCAGCTTCGGTGGCCGTGCGTGCTCAGGGTTTCCAGTTGCAGTACCGGCTGCAGCGGGGCATCGATCAGGCGAAGGCGGGCGCTGGCATCTTCGGCCGGCAGCGGCAGGTCGGGCGCCAGTTCGGATAGGGCTTCGGCCACCAGTGCCGCTTCCTTGGCCGAGAGCGGTGGCAGGGAGAACAGCCGGCCGATCACCGCCGGGTTGCCGGCCACTTGCAGCGGTCCTGTCTCACCCTCGGCGAGATCGACATACCAGGGCGGATTGACCGCGACGACCAGTTCGGCCGCCGGATCCGCCTTGAGATAGGGGCGCTGGAAGCCTTGTGCATCGATCTGCCAGCCGACGGTGGCTGGCCGCTCGCTGCCGGCATTGAGCGGCAGGCCCAGGTCGTCGGCCGGGTACAGGCGGTGGGTGTCGGCCATTTTCTGCAGGATCTCGGCACCGTGTCGCGGGCCGAGGCCATAGGCGCGTAGGCTGCTCTCGTGGCCCCGGTCGGCCCAGATCAGGCGCAGGATGGCGAGGTCGTCTTCATTGACGAACTGTGGCGGTGTGACCAACGCACGCTCGACTTTCCACCACTCCTCGGCGTTTTCCGGGTACTTGCCCTTGCGTAGCTCAACGCCGACCTGACGGCGGTCGGCGGTCCATTTGAGGATGTAGAACAGCTGCTGACGGGCGCCGGCCGGGCGTGCCTTTTTCTTGGCGACGGCAATCGATGCCCGGCGCAGGTCTTCGACCCAGGAGAGGACGCTGCTGCTCAGGCGCACCTTCGGGTTGCGTTCCTCGATGGTTTTCAGCAGCACGGCTGCGACATGCTTGCAGCGGCTGCCGACCGGGCAGGTACAGCGGCTGAGCAGCAGGGGCTTGCCGCTGGCGCTGCTGGCGAGGAAGACGCTGGTGCGGTAGGGGCGGCGTGCCGAGCCGGGGACGGTGGCCGAGACTTCCTGCTCGTCGATGCGGATGTCGGTGACCAGGTCGACATAGGCGCGGCCTTTGGCGAGCTCGCCTTCGCCCAGCCAGTCGATGATGTCGTCTTCGGTGAAGGTCTGCAGGGTGACGCCGGGCATGAAACGCTTAGTATAGGAGGGCGCCGAGCAGTCCGGTCAGGAGCAGGGCAATGATGATCAGCCAGCGGTTTTGCTGTTGCTGGGTGGCGATCAGGCGCTCCAGCTGCGGCTGCAGGTCAGCCTTGGGGCCTTGTGCCAGCGACTGATGCACGAGGCGCGGCAGTTGCGGCAGCGTGCGGGCGAGGTAGGGCGCTTCGTGCTTGAAGTTGCGCAGCAGACCGCGCCAGCCGACCTGCTCGCTCATCCAGCGCTCGAGGAAAGGCTTGGCGGTTTTCCAGAGATCGAGTTCCGGATCGAGCTGGCGACCGAGGCCTTCGATGTTGAGCAGGGTTTTCTGCAGCATGACCAGCTGCGGCTGGATCTCGACATTGAAGCGGCGCGAGGTCTGGAACAGGCGCAGCAGCACCTTGCCAAAGGAAATGTCCTTCAACGGGCGGTCGAAAATCGGCTCGCAGACAGCACGGATGGCGGCTTCGAATTCGTCGACGCGGGTCTCTTTTGGCGCCCAGCCGGATTCGATGTGCGCCTCGGCGACGCGTTTGTAATCGCGACGGAAGAAAGCGAGGAAGTTCTGCGCCAGATAATTCTTGTCGGTATCGGTCAGGGTGCCGACGATGCCAAAGTCGAGCGCGATGTAGCGGCCGTCGGCATGCACGAAAATGTTGCCTGGGTGCATGTCGGCATGGAAGAAGCCATCACGGAACACCTGAGTGAAGAAGATCTCGACGCCGGCTTCGGATAGCCGCGACAGGTCGATGCCGTCGGCACGCAGCTTGTCGATCTGCGAAATCGGCGTGCCGCGCATGCGCTCCATGACCATGACGGTCGATGTGCAGAAATCCCAATGCACTTCAGGCACGATCAGCAGTTTGGAGTCGGTGAAATTGCGCCGTAATTGCGAAGCGTTGGCAGCCTCGCGCATCAGGTCGAGTTCGTCGCGCAGGTATTTGGCGAATTCGGCGACGACCTCGCGCGGCTTCAGGCGCTTGCCGTCCGACCAGAGCTTTTCGAGTAACAGCGCGAAATTGTCCATCAGCGCCAGGTCGTGCTCGATGACCGACAGCATGTTCGGGCGCAGTACCTTGACCGCGACTTCGTGGCCGCCGTCCTCTTCACGCAGGCGGGCAAAGTGCACCTGGGCAATCGAGGCCGAGGCCACCGGAACCGGATCGAACTCGGCGAACACCTCGTGTGCCGGACGACCGTAGGCCTTTTCGATTTCTGCCAGCGCCAGTGCTGAGTCAAACGGCGGCACGCGATCCTGCAGGCGCGCCAGTTCGTCGGCGATGTCGGTCGGCATCAGGTCGCGGCGGGTCGACAACACCTGGCCGAATTTGACGAAAATTGGACCAAGTGCTTCTAGCGCCAGTCGCAAGCGTTCAGCGCGCGGCGCGGTCAGCGTACGCCAGAACTGGAGGGTGTTCGACAGGCGAACGAGGCGACCAGTCGGCTCGTGTTCGAGCACCATTTCGTCGAGGCCGAAACGGCTGGCGACAGCGGCGATCTTGAGCAGGCGAAACAGGCGCATGAGTGAGGCGGGCGAGAAACGCGATTCCCGGCGGGGGCGAAACGGAAATGCTAACACGCGGCGCCCGTCGCCGTCCTTCGCGTGCATGACTTTTCCCTGATACTGCGACAAGTCGCCGCAGTTTTTGCGATCCTGCACCATGCCGCTTGCCAAGGGCATCCTCGTATCGGCTAAACTGCTCAGCTACAAGCCCTTGGGGGTGCATTGTCCTAAAATTTTGCGACAAATCGCATTTATGAACGAGCCGAAGAATCCTTCCGAAATCGCACGCGAGGCGCTGAAGCGTCTCGCGGCTCGTCATCTGTCGCCGACGCCGGCCAATTACCAGGCCTGTTATAACGAAATCGCCAATCTGCCCAATATCCTGCCGTTTCCCGAGGCACCGCTGCGCCATGTTGCGATGGCCTTGAAGGCACACAACGCAGATCAGGAAAAATTTCTCGGCCAGCTTGATGCGGCTATTGGCAAGCGCAGCTGGCAGGGGATCGAAGAGGCGCTGGTGGCTTTTACCAATGCCGGCAGTTTTCGCCCGGAGCCCATCGCATTGGCGGTGGCTGCGGCGACGGCGCCGGCGGGCTTGCCGTTCACGCTCACAGACCGCTTGGCGCGGCTGGTCGAGTCGGTGCTGCCAGCGCTCGGCGACGAGAGCGAGCGGGTGAGCATGGCGGCGCGCGATCTGCTGGATGCGCTTCACAAGAATCCGGCCGACGTGCCAGCCGTGCAGGCGATGCTGAACAGCTTCAGCCTGCAGGCCAGCTTTGCCGCCGAGGAGCAGGTCGAGATCAAGGAATCCCTGCTCGAGTTGCTGCACCTGATCATCGAGAATATCGGCGAGTTGAGCATCGACGACAGCTGGCTCAAGGGGCAGGTCGATGGCCTGCTGGCGGCGGTGTCGCCACCGCTGACGCTGCGCCATCTGGATGAGATGGGGCGTCGCTTGCGCGACGTCATGGAAAAGCAGAGCGAGGCGAAGAGCCGGGCGGTCGAGGCGCAGGAGGAAATGCGCCAGATGCTGTCGGCGTTCATCGAGCGTCTGGCGACCATGAACGAGTCGAGTGAGACCTTCCAGGGAAGAATCGAGGATAGTGCGCGTCAGATCGAGCAGGTCAAGCGGATCGAGGACCTGGCGCCCCTGCTCAAGGACGTGATTTCGGCGACGCGGACGATGGCCGAAGAAACCGCGGCTTCGCGGGAGCAATTGAAAACGCTGCAGGCGCAGGTGCAGGCGACCGAAGCCGAGCTGGTGCAGCTGCACATGGAGCTCGATAGCGCCAGTGCGCTGGCCCGCCACGACCCGTTGACCGATGCGCTCAACCGCAAGGGGCTGGACGAAGCGCTGGCGCGTGAAATCGCCAGCATGCGGCGCAAGGAGACGCCCTTGTCGGTGTCGCTGCTCGATATCGACAACTTCAAGCGACTCAATGACCAGCACGGCCACGAAGTCGGGGATCAGGCACTGATTCACCTCGCCAACGTCGCCCGTCGCTGCATGCGTCCGAGCGATACCCTGGCCCGCTACGGCGGCGAGGAGTTCGTCATCCTGATGCCGGACACAACGCTGGAGAACGGTATCGAGGCGATGACCCGCCTGCAGCGCGAGCTGACCAAGGCCTTCTATCTTTCCGGCAAGGACAAGATCCTGATTACCTTCAGTGCTGGTGTTGCCCAGTTGGAGGCTGAGGAGAGCGGGCACGATGCGATCAAACGGGCAGACAAGGCGATGTACCTTGCCAAGCGCGCCGGCAAGAATCGCGTCATGGGCGGTTAAGCCGGCGACGTGCTGCAAGGCTTCCCGCCGCTGGCGCGGGTCGATGCCCGAATCCTGATTCTCGGCAGCATGCCCGGCGAGGCGTCGCTGCAGGCCGGTGCTTACTATGCCCATCCGCGCAATGCCTTCTGGTCGATCATGGGGGCGGCGTGTGGTGCCACGCCCGATTTGCCCTATGCCGAGCGGGTGGCGCGGCTGCAAGCGGCCGGCATTGCGCTCTGGGATGTGGTGGATCGATGCCGCCGGCAAGGCAGCCTCGATGCGGCGATTGAGGCCGGCTCGGTCGAGGTGAACGATTTTTTGGCCTTTTTTCAGGTTCACCGCAGCATCGGGCAAATCTTCTTTAACGGCACCGCAGCGCGCGATCTGTTTCTGCGCCATGTCCGCCCGCAGCTCGCAGGCTTGCCTGAGTTGCCGATGCACTGCCTGCCGTCGACCAGCCCGGCCAATGCGGCCTGCCGGCCGGCAGAAAAGACGAGCATCTGGCTGGCGGCGTTGGGCTTGCCGAAATCTTGAGCAGCGACAGCGTATAATCGCGCTTTTGCTATTTTCTGCCGAGAATCAATGGCCCAAGACGTCAAAACCCAGCTGACCGCCCTCCTGCAACAGGCGCTGTCCAGCGTTGCCCCGAGCGCCGCCGATACCCCGATCCAGCTGGAGCGTCCGCGTGACCCGACGCACGGCGACTTCGCCACCAATCTGGCCATGCAACTGGCCAAGGCGCTGAAGAAGAACCCGCGCGAAATCGCCAACCAGTTGCTGGCCGAACTGCCGGCTTCGGCGCTGGTGACGCATGCCGAGGTGGCCGGCGCCGGCTTCATCAATTTCAAGCTCGACGCCGGCACCAAGACCAGCGTCGTCAAGGCGGTCCTGAGCGAAGGCGAGAACTTCGGCCGTTCCACCCTTGGCGGCTGGCAGAAGGTGCAGGTCGAGTTCGTGTCGGCTAACCCGACCGGCCCGCTGCACGTCGGTCATGGCCGTGGCGCCGCCTATGGCGCGTCCTTGTCCAGCCTGCTCACCTTCGCCGGCTGGGATGTGACGCGCGAGTATTACGTCAACGACGCCGGCCGGCAGATGGACATCCTCGGGCTGTCGACCTGGCTGCGCTACCTCGATCAGCATGGCGTTGCCGTGCCCTTCCCGCCGAATGCCTATCAGGGCGCTTATGTGCGCGACATGGCGGCGCAGCTCAAGCACGCCCATGCCGACAAGTACGTCCGCAGCGCCGAGGCGGTGCTCGCCGGCACGCCCGGGCTGCCCGACGCAGCCCGTGCCGATGACGAAGCCAAGCAGCAGCGCGAGTTGCATCTCGATGCGCTGATCGCCAAGGCCAAGGAATTGCTCGGGCCGGACTGGGCCTATGTGCATCAGCATGCCTTGTCCGAGCAACTGGCCGACTGCCGTGACGATCTGGAGCAGTTCGGCGTCCATTTCGACGTCTGGTTCTCTGAGAAGGCGCTTTACGACACCGGGCTGGTTGCCCGCTGCGTCGATCTGCTGGAGAAGAAGGGCCATCTCTATGTCCAGAACGGTGCCCGCTGGTTCAAGTCGACCGCTTTCGGTGACGAGAAGGATCGTGTCGTCCAGCGCGAAAACGGCTTGTATACCTACTTCGCCTCCGATATTGCCTATCACCTGAACAAGTTCGAGCGTGGCTTCGACAAGGTTATCAACATCTGGGGCGCTGACCACCACGGCTACATCCCGCGCGTCAGCGGTGCCGTCAAGGCGCTTGATCTCGATGCCGAGAAGCTGCAGGTGGCACTGGTGCAGTTTGCCGTGCTGTATCGCAATGGCCAGAAGGCCTCGATGTCGACCCGCTCCGGTGAGTTCGTCACACTGCGCGAACTGCGCGGCGAAGTCGGCAACGATGCCTGTCGCTTCTTCTACGCGCTGCGCAAATCTGACCAGCACCTCGACTTCGACCTCGATCTGGCCAAGAGCCAGACCAACGAGAATCCGGTCTATTACATCCAGTACGCCCACGCCCGCATCTGTTCGGTGGTCAATCAGTGGCCGGGCGAGCCGGCGGCACTGGCCGAGGCCGATCTGTCGCTGCTCAGCAACCCGCGCGAACTGGCCATCGCCAATCAGCTGGCGCAGTTCCGCGAAGTGATCGAAACCGCGGCCCGCGATTTGGCGCCGCACATGATCGCTTTCTACCTCAAGGATCTCGCCGGCGAGTTCCACGGCTGGTACAACGCCGAGCGCATGCTGGTTGACGACGAAAAATTGCGCGATGCCCGCGTCGCGCTCGCTGCCGCAGTTCGCCAGGTGATCCGCAACGGTCTGGCCATCCTTGGCGTCAGCTGCCCGGAATCCATGTAAGGAACCCCCATGAGTCGTGACATGAAACCCCGCAAGGTCCAGCCGGCGAAGAAGAAATCCGGCGGCGGAACGCTCGTCGGCATGTTCATCGGGCTGGTGCTTGGTGTCGTGATCGCGGCTGCCGTGGTCTGGTACATGAACCAGTCGCCGCTGCCCTTCAACAAGCAGGTGCAGGCGGCCAGATCCGAGACTGCGCCCAAGCCGGCCAATGGCGCGCAGCCGCCGGCGCCTGTGGCGTTGCCGGGCAAGCCGGGCGATCCCGTGCCGGAGAAGCGTTTCCAGTTCTACGACATCCTGCCCGGCAAATCAGATGGTGTGCCCGACAAGGCCGGCAAGCCGGCTGATGCTGCACCGGTCGTCGAGAAAAAGGAAGAGAAAAAAGATGAGGTGAAGAAGGAAGAGCCGAAGAAGGAAGATGTCAAGGAAAGCAAGACGCCGCTCTTCCTCCAGGCCGGTTCCTTCAGCACGGCGCAGGACGCTGACAACCAAAAGGCCAAGCTTGCGTTCATGGGAGTGGAGGCTGTCGTGCAGCAGGTGATGATCCAGGATAAAACCCTGTATCGTGTGCGCGTCGGTCCTTACACCCGGATCGATGATCTGAACAAAACCCGCGCCGAGCTGGCCAAATCCGGCATCGACGCCCAGTTGTCAAAATAAAAAAGGAGTCACGCATGAAGTTTGCTCGTCGCAGTTTCGTTGGTGCCGCGCTGGTTGCTGCGGCTGCCTTTGCCCTGCCCGTCGCCGCCCAGGTTGCCGGCAAGGACTACACGCCGATCACCCCGGCGCAGCCGACCGAGGATGCGGCAAAGATCGAGGTGCTGGAGTTCTTCAGCTACGGTTGCCCGCATTGCGCCGAGTTCTACCCGATTCTCGGCAACTGGATTGGCAAGCAATCCGGTGACGTCGTTGTACGCAAGGTGCCGATCACCTTCGGCCGTGCGGCCTGGGCCAATATCGCCAAGCTGTACTACACCCTGGAAGTCACCGGTGACCTCGCCCGCCTGGAAAGCGATGTCTTCAAGGCCATTCATGGCGAGCGCGTGAATTTGTTTGACGAACGTACCCTGACCGAATGGGTCGTCAAGAAGGGGGTCGATGCCAAGAAATTCGCCGACACCTTCAACTCCTTTGGCGTCATGAGCAAGGTTCGCCGTGGTGACCAGCTCGCGCAGGCCTACAAGATCCAGGGCGTGCCGGCACTGGCCGTCGAAGGCAAGTACCTCGTGGGGGGCAAGGATTTCAACGAGCAGCTGTCGATTGCCGACAAGCTGATCGCCAAGTCGCGCAGCGAGAAACCCGGCAAGAAGTAATTGACGCAGAAGGTCTTCATCACGGGCGCCTCGTCGGGAATCGGCGAGGCGCTTGCCGTTTACTACGCCGCGCAGGGCGCCACGCTGGGCCTTGCGGCGCGGCGTAGCGAGTTTCTCGATGGACTCAATGCCCGGCTGGGTGGCGGTCATGCCTGTTATCCGCTGGACGTCACCGACGCGCCTGCCCTGCATGCTGCTGCCGTTGATTTCATTGAACGCTTCGGGGCGCCCGATGTGGTGATTGCCAATGCCGGCGTTTCCGCGGGCACGCTGACGGAGTACGAAGAAGATCTCGCGGTATTCCGGCGGGTGATGGACACCAACGTTTTTGGCATGGCCGCAACGTTTGCGCCCTTCATTCCGGCGATGAAAGCGGCCGGCGGTGAGCGGCGGCTGTGTGGCATCGCCTCGGTCGCCGGCATTCGCGGCCTGCCGGGAGCCGAGGCCTATTCGGCCTCCAAAGCTGCCGCCATCAGCTACCTCGAGAGCCTGCGTCTGGAAATGCGGCCCTACGGCATCAAGGTGGTGACCATCGCGCCAGGGTATATCGAATCGCCGATGACTGCGGTGAACCCGTATTCCATGCCATTTTTGCTGCCGGCGCCCAAGGCTGCTGAACGCTTTGCAGCGGCCATTGCCCGCGGCGTCAGCTATACGGTCATTCCCTGGCAGATGGGCGTGGTCGCCAAGCTGCTGCGCCTGTTGCCGAACGCTCTTTACGACCGGCTGTTTGCCGGTGCCCCGCGCAAGCCGCGCGGCCTGTTGCGGGGTTGAGCGAGCGCGCCCAGCCCGGTGCCACTAGTGCCGATGCCGCAGCACCTGTTCCTCACCTTCGGTCTGGCCGCTGGTTTCGGTGAAATAACCGGCCAGAGGGCAGATGCGGCCGGGTGGGCAATCATGTTCGCGGGCGCATTCGGCTTGCGTTTCGTCAGTGAGTACCAACTCGTGCACGGCGTCGCAGCGGGCAATGGGAGCGTCGAAAACGGACATGGTTGCCTCCTTTGATTTGTTGATTTTGGTTTTTTAAATATAGTTCAAGCGGCGAGAAAGTCTATCCCGGTTCGCTGATTTCTTTAGCGCATCGCCGGGGTGGCCTTGGTAAAATAGCCCGATGCTCGATATCAAGATCAATGGCGAATCCCGCCAGTTTCCCGAAGCCCTGACTGTTGCCGGCCTGATTGAACAGTTGGGCTATACCGGCAAGCGCATCGCCGTCGAACGCAATGGCGAAATTGTCCCGAAGAGCCAGCACGGTGCGACCCCGCTCGCTTCGGGCGATCAACTCGAAATCGTCGTCGCCGTCGGCGGCGGCTGAAACGGAGAGGTTCCGATGCATCAACTCACCATCGCCGGCAAGGCGTATCGTTCCCGTTTGCTGGTTGGCACCGGCAAATACAAGGATTTCACCGAAACCCGCGCTGCCATCGACGCCTCGGGGGCGGAGATCGTCACCGTCGCCGTCCGTCGTGTGAACATCGGCCAGGATGCCAGCCAGCCCAGCCTGCTCGACGCCGTGCCGCCGTCGCAATTCACCATCCTGCCCAACACCGCCGGCTGCTATACCGCCGACGACGCGGTGCGCACGCTGCGTCTGGCGCGCGAGCTGCTCGATGGCCATCCATTGTGCAAGCTGGAAGTGCTGGGCGATCCGACCAACCTCTTCCCAAACATGCCGGAAACCCTGAAGGCCGCCGAAACGCTGGTCAAGGAAGGCTTCGAGGTGATGGTCTACTGCGCTGATGATCCGATCCAGTGCAAGATGCTCGAAGAAATCGGCTGTGTCGCGGTGATGCCGCTGGCTTCGCTGATCGGCTCCGGCATGGGCATCGTCAATCCGTGGAACCTGCGTCTGATCATCGACAACGCCAAGGTGCCGATCATCGTCGACGCCGGCGTCGGCACCGCCTCGGATGCGACCATCGCCATGGAATTGGGCTGCGACGGCGTGCTGATGAACACGGCGATTGCGCACGCCAAGGATCCGGTGCTGATGGCCTCGGCCATGAAGAAGGGCATCGAAGCCGGCCGTGAGGCCTACCTGGCGGGCCGCATGGCGCGCAAATACTATTCGGCCGACCCGTCGTCGCCGACCACCGGACTGATCGGTTCATGAGCGGCGCCCCCCTGATCCACCCCGCCGCCGAAGGCGACGAGGGCGAATACATGGCCGGCCGTCATGGCCACGGCCACATCAAGAGTTTCGTCCGCCGCGCCGGCCGCATGTCGGAAGCGCAACACCGCTATTTCGACGAGATGATGCCGAAGATCGGCATTCCGTATCAGCCGTCGCCCATCGACCTGACGGCGGTCTACGGCCGGAACGCGCCGAAAATCCTCGAAATCGGCTGCGGCATGGGTGAAACCACCGCGCGTATCGCCGAGGCGATGCCGGAGAAGGATTTCTTCGGGCTGGAAGTGCACGTGCCCGGCGTCGGTGCGCTGTGCAAGCTGATCGCCGAAAAGAATCTGAACAACCTGCGCATCGGTAATCACGATGCCGTCGAGGTTGTCCGCGACATGCTGCCGGAAGGCTCGCTCGACGGCATCCACATCTTCTTCCCCGATCCGTGGCACAAGACGCGGCACAAGAAGCGCCGGCTGATCCAGCCGCCCTTCGTCGAATTGCTCGCCTCGCGCCTCAAGCCCGGCGGCTACATTCACTGCGCCACCGATTGGGAAAACTACGCGCTGCAGATGCTGGAGGTGCTGGGACAGGCAGCCAGCCTGCAGAACAGCGTCGCCAACCCGACCGCTGCCGAGCTCGCCGCGGCGCTCGAAGCTGACCGTGCCGAAGGCCTTGCCGGCTTCGCGCCGCGCCCCCACTACCGGCCGCTGACCAAGTTTGAAAACCGCGGCCTGCGCCTCGGGCACGGCGTCTGGGATCTCGTTTTCATCAAGCGCTGACCGGCGCCTTCAGGAATACCCGCAACATGTGGTTCAAGAACCTGCAAATCTATCGACTGCCTGCGCCCTGGGCCATCGACCTCGCCAAGCTCGACGAACAACTCGCCCGCGGCGGCTTCGCCAAATGCGCCAGCCACGAGCCGATGTCCCGCGGCTGGGTGGCGCCGCGCAAGGATGGCGCGCTGATTTACGCCAACAACCGCCAGTGGCTGCTGTCGCTGGCCACCGAGCAGCGCCTGCTGCCGTCGTCGGTGGTCAATGACGAAGTCCGCGAGCGGGCCGAAGTGCTGACCGAAACTCAGGGCTATGCCCCGGGCCGCAAGCAGTTGCGCGAACTCAAGGAGCGTGTCACCGAGGAATTGATGCCGCGCGCCTTCACGCGCAAGCGCAGCACCTTTGTCTGGATCGATCCGCAGAACGGCTGGTTCATTGTCGACGCCGGCTCGCAGGGCAAGGCCGAGGAAGTGGTCGAGCACCTGCGCTTCTGTCTCGACGAGCTGCCGCTCAAGCTGCTGCATACCCAGGTGTCGCCGCAGTCGGCGATGGCTGACTGGCTGGCTGGCGGTGAGGCGCCGGGTGGCTTCACCATCGACCGCGATTGCGAGTTGAAGGCAGTGGGCGAGGAAAAGTCGGCGGTTCGCTACGTGCGCCATCCGCTGAACGATGAAGTCAGCGCCGAGATCAAGGCCCACCTCGCGGCCGGCAAGCTGCCGACCAAGCTGGCCCTGACCTGGGACGAGCGGATTTCCTTCGTTCTCACCGAAAAGCTGGAAATCAAGCGCCTCGCCTTCCTCGATCTGCTCAAGGAAGAGTCCGAGAAGAGCGCCGAACACGCCGATGAGCAGTTCGATGCCGATTTCGCGCTGATGACCGGCGAACTGACCCGCTTCCTGCCGGCGCTGATCGAAGCGCTGGGTGGTGAGATCATCGAGGGGGCGGATGCCGCTCCGGTGACGGCTGGTGGAGCCAATGCAGCTGGCAGCACGCTGACCCCGCCGTGGGAGGCATGAAGGCGCCAGCCGACTGCCCCTGCGGCAGCGGCAAGCCCTACGCCGCCTGCTGCGGACCTCTCCATTTTGGGCAGTTTTTCGCGTTCACCGCAGAAGCCCTGATGCGCTCGCGTTACAGCGCCTATGTGCTGAAACTTGAGGACTATCTGCTCGCCACCTGGCATCCGACGACGCGGCCGAGCGAACTGGATATCGAAGCGGACGGCACGAAATGGCTGGGGCTGGCGGTCAGGCGCCATCAGCAGCAGGATGCCAGCCACGCCACCGTCGAATTCGTCGCCCGCTACCGCATTGCCGGTCGCGGGCAGCGACTCCATGAACTGAGCCGTTTTGTCCGCGAGGACGGTCGCTGGTATTACCTCGACGGCGACATGCTCCCCGCCTGAATTTCGCGGCGCACCGCCGGCGCCGCCTCTGGAACCCGACATGATTATTCTCAGAAACGTCACGCTGCGCCGTGGCTCCAAGGTGCTGCTCGACAAGACCTCGGTCACCCTCAACCCCGGCGAAAAGGTCGGTCTCGTCGGCCGCAACGGCGCCGGCAAGTCCACGCTCTTTGCCTTGCTCAATGGCAGCCTGCACGAAGATGGCGGCGACTTTTCGATGCCGGCCACCTGGCGCATGGCGCAGGTGGCGCAGGACATGCCGGAAACCGACCAACCGGCGACCGATTTCGTCATCGACGGCGACAGCCGTCTGCTCGCCGCCCGCAACGAAGTAGCCGCCGCCGAGGCCAGCGACGACGGCATGCGCATGGCCGAGGCCTACATGGCGCTGCACGATGCCGGCGAGCACGATGCCGAGTCGCGCGCCCAGGCGCTGATTCTCGGCCTCGGTTTCTCGGTGGCTCAGTTGCAGGAGCCGGTGAACAGTTTCTCCGGCGGCTGGCGGATGCGTCTGCAACTGGCGCGGGCGCTGATGTGCCCGTCCGACATCCTGCTCCTCGACGAACCGACCAACCACCTCGACCTCGATGCCATGGTCTGGCTCGAAGCCTGGCTCAAGCGCTACCCCGGTACGCTGGTGATGATCAGTCACGACCGCGAATTCCTCGACGCCATCACTCAGGTCACCCTGCATATCGACAACGGCAAGCTGGTCCGCTACGGCGGCAACTACAGCAAGTTCGAGGACATGCGTGCCGAACAGATGGCGCTTCAGCAGGCGACGATGGCGCGGCAGGCGGAAAAGATCGCCCACCTGCAATCCTTCATCAATCGTTTCAAGGCGAAGGCGAGCAAGGCCAAGCAGGCACAGAGCCGGGTCAAGGCGCTGGAGCGGATGGAAAAGATCGCGCCGGTGCTGGCCGAGGCCGATTTCAACTTCGAGTTTCAGGAACCGCAGAACCTGCCCAACCCGATGCTCTCGATGGTCGATGTCAGCATCGGCTACCCGCCGCCCGAGGATGCACCCGCAGGCACGCCGCCCGCAATCATCGTCCGCGGCATCAACCGTTCGGTGATGGCCGGGCAGCGCATCGGCATCCTCGGCGCCAACGGCCAGGGCAAGTCAACGCTGGTCAAGACCATCGCCCGCGACCTGCAGGCGATTACCGGCGAAGTGACCGAGGGCAAGGGCCTGAACATCGGCTACTTCGCGCAGCAGGAACTGGACGTGCTGCGCCCGCAGGACACGCCGCTGGAGCACATGACGCGGCTGGCCAAGGAGGCGATTGCCGCCGGCCGCAGCAATGTACCGGGCCGCGAGCAGGAGCTGCGCAACTTCCTCGGTACTTTCAATTTCGGCGGCGAGATGGTCAAGCAGGCCGTCGGCACCATGAGCGGTGGCGAAAAGGCGCGGCTGGTGCTGTGCATGCTGGTCTGGCAGCGCCCCAACCTGCTGCTGATGGACGAACCGACCAACCACCTCGACCTCGCCACCCGCGAGGCGCTGGGCGTCGCCCTCAACGAATTCGAAGGCACGGTGATGCTGGTCAGCCACGACCGGGCGCTGTTGCGTTCGGTTTGCGACGAGTTCTGGCTGGTTTCCAAGGGCGGCATCGGGCCGTTTGACGGCGACCTGGAGGACTACCAGCGCTACCTGCTCGACGAAGCAAAGCGGGTCCGGGAAGAAGCCGCTGCCGCGCACAAGCTGCGCGGCAGCTGAACTCTCGGGCTGAACTCTCAGCCCACTGCGACGGCGATCTTGCGCGGCAGCGCGTGTTCCTTTTTCGGAATCCGGACACGCAGCACGCCGTGGTTGAAGTCGGCGCCGACCCGGTCGGTGTCGAGCTCGCGCGACAGCGTGAAACTGCGGTGGTAGCGCGGCGACGCCACTTCGGCGTGAGTCGATTCCAGACCCTCGATCAAGGGCAGGACGATGTTGCCGGCGATGGTCAGCGTATCGGCGTCGACCTGCAGGGTCAGCTGTTCCTTCGGCACGCCGGGGAGGTCGGCATAGAGCGTGATGCCACCGCTGTCCTCAATGACGTCGACCGGCGGCAGCAGTGCCGGGGTCTCTTCAGTGCGGGTGCTGTCTTCGCGTTCCTGATTGCGGATGTCGTTCATCGTCGTTCTCCTCACTGGATGTCGATACGGCGAGGCTGGCTGGTCTCGCGGCGGGAAACGCTGACGTGCAGCACGCCGTCGCGATAGCGTGCGTTCACCGCATTCGGGTCGATGTCGTCCGGCAGGCTGACAACGCGGCGGAAGCGTCCGCTGAAACGCTCGTCGATATGCAATGTCGCCTTCGCCTCTTTCGGCGGCGCCAGCGAAGCACGCTCGCCGGCCACGGTCAGGACGCCTTTTTCGATCTGGACGTCGATGCTGGCCGGATCGAGCCCGGGCGCGAAGGCGAAGACCTCGACGGAGCGGGGTGTTAGGCCGACATTCATAGCCGGGTAGCCACTGCGGCTGGCGCCGCGAATGCTTGGGGTGAAGTCGAGATTATGCTGTGCCGCCCGCTGCATGCGTTCCAGTTGGGCGAGGACGTCGGCGGGTAGCAGGGTTCTGTAGAACATGGCGATCTCCTCAGGACAAACGGGCGGGTGCCCTGAGGACGAATATGGCTGCCTGCTCGCGTATTTCAAGTCCCCTCAATATCGCTGCCGGCGGGGGCGGCCGGGATGTCCTAAAGGCCAGGTGGCGTGAGGATTTCGAGCGAATCGCCGACGGTGATCCAGCCGTCGTTGAGCACATCGGCGCGCAGGCCGCCGCGGCCGGTCCAGTAGCGGACGATGGCTGCCGCGTCGTGATCCGGGGTCGCCAGTCGCCGGCCGAGGCTGCCGCACGGCTCGCACAGTTCGACGCCAAAGAGCCGACAATCGCCGATCCGGAAGTGCCGGCCGACCAGTGCGTTGAGGCGAACGCCGCTGGTCACGATATTGCGCCGGCTGAGCGCGAGATCGGCCGGTTGTCCGAGCAACTGGCAGAAAGCCTCGATTTCCTCGGCTTCGATCAGCGTCAGGTTCTGCCCGGGCCAGTCCGATCCGCCGCAATGGCGGTCGCCTTCGATGCCCTGACGGGCGAGCAGGCGGAGGCGACGGCGTCCGCTCAGCGGTGCGGCGTGGTCGGGGCTCAGGTAAAGGCGCGCTATGGTCATCTGGGTGTGGATCGTCAGTCGCTTGGCAAAGGGCGTGGCACATTGTGACATGACGATTCCGCTGCGATGCGAGTCGCTGTCCGGGAGCCTCGAATCCCCCCTTCCGGTTGCCTCGATCGGCGCGTCTTGAGATCATCCGCAGCCAGATTCGGAGAAATGCATGGAAACAAAGGATGCCCCGCTGGGCGAGGTGCAATGGTCGCAATACTCGGTGCTGGTTGTGGACGACGAGCCGGGGATGGTCAGCTTTTTACAGCGGGCGCTCGCCTCGCGTTGCGGTGTCGTTGATGTCGCGCAGAGCGTCGAGGCTGCCGAGCCGATGCTCCGGCGGCGGTTGTACGACCTGATCGTGCTTGATATCGCGCTGCCCGGCCGTTCCGGCATCGAATGGCTGCATCAGTTGCGCGATGAGGGTTTCGCCGGTGATGTCGTGCTCATGACGGCCTATGCCGATCTCGATACGGCCATCGATGCGCTGCGGGCGGGGGCGTCGGATTTCCTGCTCAAGCCCTTCTCGCTGGCGCAGGTGCTGAATGCCATGCAGCGTTGTTTCGAACGCTCCAGCCTGGTTCGCGAAAACTTTGTCCTGCGTCGCGAGATCCGCGAAAAAGTGCCGGGCATCGAAGGGGTGATCGGTCATTCGCCGGCGATGCAGGCTGCCTGTGACCGGATCAAGCGGATTGCGCCGACGCCGGCAACGGTCCTGCTCAGCGGCGAATCGGGAACCGGCAAGGAGGTGGCAGCGCGGGCCTTGCATCGGATGAGTCCTCGGGCGAAGGGGCCGTTCGTGCCGGTGAATTGCGCGGCCATTGCTGCCGAGTTGATCGAGTCCGAGCTTTTTGGTCACGTTCGGGGGGCGTACACCGGCGCCCAGCAAAGCCGCGAAGGGCTGTTCTACTACGCCCGTGGCGGCACGCTTTTTCTCGATGAAATCTCCGAAATGCCGGCGGCGGCGCAGGCCAAGCTGCTGCGCGTGCTTGAGGAGCGCCGCGTCCGCCCGGTGGGCTCGGAGCAGGAAATTCCGGTCGATGTGCGCGTGATCGCGGCGACCAACCGCGATCTGAAGCGCGAGGTTGCCGAGCAGCGCTTCCGGCAGGATCTGTACTACCGCCTGCAGGTGGTCGAGGTCGAATTGCCGCCGCTGCGTGAGCGACCAGAGGATCTGCCGCTGCTGGTCGAGCATTTCACCGGCCTGCTGGCGCCTTACCTCGATGTGCCGCGGCTCAAGCTCGACAGCCGGACGCTGGCGCGCATGGCCGCGTATGACTGGCCAGGCAATGTGCGCGAGTTGAAGAATTTCGTCGAACGTTCGTTGATTCTCGGCTGGTTCGATCTCGGGCCGGAGCCGAAGGCCGGCGATCCCCCGGCCGGTGCCAGCGACGAAACGCTGGAGGCGGTCGAGAAAAGGCACATTCTGGCTGTGCTCGCCGCCTGCAATGGCAACAAGTCGGAAGCCGGCCGCCGGCTGGGTGTCTCGCGCAAGACGCTGGACCGCAAGTGCCACGCCTGGGGCGTGCTCGATGCCCACTGACGGTCGCGGATGATCGACGCCCGTCTTGATCCGCCCAGCCGGCGTTCGATCCGCGTTCGCCTGCTGTTGCTGGCGCTGCTGCCACTCGGCGTGGTGCTGCCGCTGTTGCTGGCAGTGCTGGCACTGTGGGGAGGCGATTATCTTGACCGCCTGTTGATCACCAAGGTCCGTTCCGATCTGGCGACCGCGGATGGCTATTTCGAGCGCGTCACCGAGGGCGTCGGTCGTTCGGTTCAGGCGCTGGCGGCTTCCGGGCGCCTCGGGCGGGCCTTGGAACAGCCCGCGGCACAGCGTGAGCTGGCCGTATCCGAGTTGCTGGCTGACATTCGCCTCGGGCAGCGGCTCGATTTTTTGCACTTTTTTGACGTTGACCGCAGCAAGGCATTGGCCACCGAAAGCCGCGTCATGCAGGTCGCGCTGGCCGGTGCGCCGCGCACGGAAACCGATGTCTTCACGCCGGCGCAGCTCGACCGCTTCGATATTGCTTTGCGGGCGCGGGCATTGACACCGCTGGTGGCGACGGCGAATGCCCGTCCGGATGCACGGCAGTCTGAGGAGAACGGTCTGGTGGTCCACGCCGCTGCGCCGGTATTCGATGCCCAAGGTGTTCTGCTGGGGGTGCTCGCCGGCGGGGTGTTGCTGAACAAAAACCTCGATTTCATCGACCGACTGAACGAAATCGTTTATCCCGAAGGCGCTTTACCCTTTGGCAGTGCCGGCACGGCGACCATTTTTCTCGGCGATGTGCGGGTGGCGACCAATGTCCGGCTGTTCGAAGGCGAGCGCGCCATCGGTACGCGGGTGTCGGAGAGTGTGCACCGCGCCGTGCTCGATGAGGGCCGGACCTGGCTTGACCGGGCTTTCGTTGTCACTGACTGGTATGTGTCGGCGTACCAGCCGCTGCTTGACAGCCAGGGGCGGCGCATAGGCATGCTTTATGTCGGCTACCTGGAAGGCCCGTTTGCCCGCGCCAGGCAGCAGGCCTTTCTGGTTGTTGTCGGCGTCTTTGCGCTGGCCATGCTGGTGGCCGGCGGCTTTGCCGTGGTCTGGGCACGTCGGGTTTTCCGGCCAATCGAGCGGATGCACGCGACCATGCATGCCATCGAGCGTGGACAGGAAGACGCCCGGGTCGGCGAGGTACAAAGCCAGGATGAACTGGGGGTCGTGGCGGCGCATTTCGACCGCCTGCTCGACCAGCTTCAGGCGCAGACGGCGTCATTGAAACGCTGGGGCGAGGCACTGGACCTCAAGGTAGCGGAACGCACAGCCGAGCTGGAGCAGGCGGTGGCCGACCTCAAGGCCGCGCAGTCACAACTGGTAATGAACGAGAAACTGGCGGCTATCGGCCAGCTGACCGCGGGAGTCGCCCACGAAATCAACAATCCGGTGGCCGTGATCCAAGGCAATCTGGAGGTACTGCGCGATATCCTTGGCCCCGCTTCAGCGCCGGTCGACCCGGAAATCAAGCTGATTCATGAACAGGTGCACCGTATCCGCCTGATTGTCGCCAAGTTGCTGCAGTTTGCGCGCCCACAGGACTATGTCGGCTATCTGGAACCGGTATCGCCGGCGACGCTGGTGCAGGACAGCCTGGTGCTGGTCGGTCATCTGCTGAAGAAGGGCAATATCGCCATCGAGCAGCATTTCGATTCCGGGCGCCATGTGCTGTGCAACCGCAACGAGTTGCAGCAGGTGCTGATCAACCTGATGGTCAATGCCATCCAGGCCATGCCCGATGGCGGCGTGCTGACGCTGGCGGCTGAGGACTGGGATGAGGCCGACATGCCGGTGGGCCTGCGGCTGATTGTTGCCGATTCCGGCCCGGGTATCAGCGCGGCCGACCGCGAACAGCTGTTCAAGCCCTTCTTCACCGCCGGCAAGCCCGGTGGCACCGGGCTCGGCCTGTGGGTCAGCCAGTCGCTGGTCGAGCGTTACGGCGGCCGGATCAGCGTCGACGCGCCCGATGTTGGCGGGACGCGCTTCACGGTGTGGTTGCGCTTCGAACCCCTCGGTCACTGAGCCCGGCTTCGCAAATCTTCACACTCCTGTCTCGGACGCCGGCGTAGCATCGGGGCTCACTCAAGCTCTTGGAGAAAACAGATGGGACTACTCGATCAGGTCGTCGGCGCACTGGCCAACGGACAGTCGGCGCAGGGCAATCCGCTGCTGGATATCGTCATGCAGCTGGTCAATAACCCGCAGACCGGCGGGTTGGCCGGACTGGTCGCCAAGCTGCAGCAGGGCGGCATCGGCGATATCGTCAATTCCTGGGTGTCGACTGGCCAGAACCTGCCGGTTTCCGGTGAGCAACTGCAATCGGCGCTCGGTGGCGACATGCTGGGGCAGATCGCCGCCCGGTTGGGCGTCAGCCCGCAGCAGGCGTCTGGCGGGCTGGCCGATCTGCTGCCGCAGGTCATCGACGGTCTGACGCCGAACGGTCAATTGCCGCAGGGGGGCGACATGCTGGCGCAGGGCCTCGACATGCTGAAAAAAGGCGGTCTGTTTGGCTGATTGCCTCAGTCGGTCAGAAAGCGTTCGAGCAGGACATTGAGAAAGCGCCGACCCTTTGCGGTTGGCGCAATTTTGTTCAGGCCGATGCTTAGCAGCCCGTCGGCTTCGGCTTGCCGCAAGGGGCCGAGTATGGTCGAGATCGGTTGCGCCGTGCGTAGTTCGAACAATGAGGGGGCAAAGCCGTCGGCGAGGCGTAGCGCATTCATCATGAACTCGAAAGGCAGGCTGGCGGCACTGACCTGCGTCTCTTCCTGCACCGGCGTTCCGGCGCGAACGTTTTCCAGATAGGCCTTCGGGTGTTTGTGGCGCATCTGACGCAGTACGCGGTCGTGCAGCGTCAGCTTGGAGTGGGCGCCGGCACCGATGCCGAGATAGTCGCCGAAATGCCAGTAGTTTAGGTTGTGCAGGCATTGCCGGCCATCTTGGGCGAAGGCCGAGGTTTCGTAATTGCCGTAGCCAGCGGCGGCGAGTCTGGCCTCGATGGCGTCCTGCATGTCAGCGCAGATGTCGCCTTCAGGAAGTTCGGGCGGGAAGGCGGCGAAACGGGTATTCGGCTCCAGCGTCAGCTGGTAACACGACAGATGCGGCGGTGAAAACGACAGCGCGGTCTCGATGTCGGTGAGTGCTTGCTCATGCTTCTGGCCCGGCAGGCCGTACATCAGGTCGAGGTTGAAGCGCTCGAAATGTTCGACGGCCAACTGCGCGGCACGCCGCGCCTCGGCGCTGCCGTGAATGCGCCCCAGTGCCTTGAGGTGCTCGTCGTTGAAGCTCTGGATGCCGAGCGACAGCCGGTTGATGCCGGCGGCGCGGAAGCCGGCGAACTTCTCAGCTTCCACCGTGCCCGGGTTGGCTTCGAGGGTGATTTCGGCATCCGGCGTCAGCATCGCCAGCGCGCGGAAGGCGGCGATCAGCTCGTCGATGGCCGACGGCGACAACAGGCTGGGCGTGCCGCCGCCGAAGAAAATGGTCTGCACCGGCCGTCCCCAGACCAGCGGTAGCGCCGATTGCAGGTCGGCAATCAGTGCGTCGACATAGGCCCGCTCCGGAATGCCGCCCTCGGCTTCGTGCGAGTTGAAATCGCAATAAGGACACTTCTGTACGCACCACGGGATGTGCACGTAGAGCGACAGGGCGGGTGATTTGCGGAATTCAAGACCTGCTGCGGTGAACGCGGAATTCTGGGCAAAAATTGGAATGGTGCGGGGCATGGCGGATGCCTAGGAAAGGGGTGCGGTGCAGAGTATGGCGCGGGGCGGAAAGTTCCGCCCGGTGTTACAGCGAGGGCAGGCGTTCGATCAGTACCTGCATGGCCTGACCGCGATGCGAGACACGGTTTTTGGTCTCGGCGTCCAGTTCGGCGGCCGTCTTGCCGAACTCCGGGACGAAGAACAGCGGGTCGTAGCCGAAGCCGCCATCGCCGCGCAGTGCGGGCAGGATTTCGCCGTGCCATTCACCTTCGGCGATGATGGGTTGCGGATCGTCGGCGCTGCGACAGAGCACCAGACAGCTGACGAAGTGGGCGCGACGGTCGGCGTGCGAGGCCAGTTCGGCCAGCAGCTTTTCGTTGTTGCGGGCGTCCGACTTCGGTTCGCCTGCGTAGCGCGCCGAAATGACGCCCGGCGCACAGCCAAGTGCCTTGACGCACAGGCCGGAGTCGTCGGCAAGCGCCGGCAGGCCGCTGAGCCGCGATGCATGCCGCGCCTTGGCCAGTGCGTTTTCAACAAAGGTGCAATGCGGCTCTTCGGCTTCCGGGATGTCCAACTGCCCTTGCGGAATGACTTCGAAGCCGAGCGGCGCCAGCAGCGCGTTCAACTCCTTCATCTTCTTGGCGTTGTTCGACGCGAGGACGAGCTTCTTCATGAGGCCAGCGCACTTTCCTGAGCGGCGACAAGCTGGCGGATGCCCATTTCAGCCAGGTCCATCAGCACATTCATCTGTTCGCGGCTGAAGGGTTCGCCTTCCGCCGTGCCCTGCACTTCGACGATGCCGCCCTTGCCGGTCATGATCACGTTCATGTCGGTGTCGCAGTTGGAGTCCTCGGGGTAATCGAGGTCGAGCACCGGGCTGCCTTCAAAGATGCCCACCGAGATGGCGGCGACGTGATCTTTGACCGGATTCGCTGCCAGCTTGCCGGCCTGCACCAGATTGTCGCAGGCTTCGTAAAGGGCAATCCAGGCGCCGGTGATCGAGGCGCAGCGGGTGCCGCCGTCGGCCTGCAGTACGTCGCAGTCGAGGGTGATCTGGCGTTCGCCGAGCGCCTTGAGGTCGGTCACGGCACGCAGGCTGCGGCCGATCAGGCGCTGGATCTCCTGGGTGCGGCCGGTCTGCTTGCCCTTGGCGGCTTCGCGGGCGCTGCGGGTGTGTGTCGAGCGCGGCAGCATGCCGTATTCGGCCGTCACCCAACCCTGGCCCTTGCCGCGCAGGAAGGGCGGCAGGCTTTCTTCAACCGAGGCGGTGCACAGTACGCGGGTGTCGCCCATTTCGATGAGAACCGACCCTTCGGCATGGCGGGTGAAGTTGCGGGTGATTTTGACGCTGCGGAGCTGGTCCGGCTGACGCTGGCTGGGGCGCATGGGTGTCCTTGTTATTTGGCGGGGTTGTATTTGTCGATGGCAGAGCGGATTTCGGCAATCGCCTTTTCGATCTCGTCGTCGGAGAGGTCGCTCTTGTAGGCGGGGTTGCGGCCGAATTCGTCGAGCTTGGTCGTGACTTCGTCCTGAGTCATGGTCTGCGTCGAGATGGCGCTGCTGGCATCCTCGACGTAGGCATCCTCCCAGCGCACGGCGACGACCGAGGCGTTATCACCGTGAGGGCCGCCCTTGATTTCGGCCTGGTGCAGCAACATGGGCACGGCCTGCAGCAGGTTGGCACCCTTGAGGGCGACGGCCATCAGTTCGCCGGAGGTGACACCCCACAGGCCGTCGGTGCACAACAGGATGATGTCGCCGTGGTCGAGCGGTGTCTTGCGCGAGAATTCGATTTCCGGCGGCGTCGGGCTGCCGAGGCAGCTGTAAATCTTGTTGCGTTCCGGATGCTCCGCAGCCTGCGCCTCATTGATCAGGCCTTCTTCAAGCAGCAGGCGGATGCGGGAGTGGTCGCGGGTCTGTGCCTGAACCTTGCCATTGCGCATCAGGTAGAGGCGTGAATCGCCGGCGTGCGCCCAGTAGGCGATGCTGTCCTGAACAACGCAGGCAACGCAGGTGGTGCGCGGCGTGTCGCGCAGGCGGTGCCGTGATGCGTAGTCGAGGATCGCATGGTGGGCATTGCTCATGCCCTTTTGCAGGAAACGGAACGGGTCAGTCAGCAGCGGCCGGGCTTCGCGCTGGAAGGTGTCGGCCAGCGTCTGCACGGCGATCTGTGCCGCGATTTCGCCGTAGTGGTGGCCACCCATGCCGTCGGCGACGACCATCAGCAGGGCGTCGCGCGAATAGCAGTAGGTTGTCCGGTCCTCGTTGTTGTGACGGCCGCCCTGACGGCTTTCCTGATAGATGGTGAATCTCATTTGACGGGGTTCCGGAATCTGTCGACGATGCGGCCGAACCAGTTGGGATTGCTCTTGGGATGCGGCGGGGTGATGGTTTCGACCAGTGCCTTTTGCAGCGCGAACACGCTTTGCGGGCGGTAGAGGTGGTTGAGGTTGAGACACCAGTCGATGATCTCGAGCAGGCGGTCGGAGAACTGGCCATCCCAGCGCGCCATCGCCGGCATCAGTGTGTCCTTCTTCAGCCGCGCATTGGCGGCCTGCGGGGCATTGCCGGCGAGGCAGGCATACATCGAGGCGCCGACGCTGTAAATGTCGCTCCACGGCCCGAGATCCTTGCGTGTGCCGTAGTGTTCCGGCGAGGCAAAGCCCGGCGTGTACATCGGCTTGAGGATGGGCTGGTCGGTGAGCAGAGTCTGGCGAGCGGCGCCAAAGTCGATCAGCACCGGTGTGTTGTCGTTGCGCAGGTAGATGTTGGACGGCTTGAGGTCGAGGTGCAGCAGCTTGTTGGAATGCACTTCGCGCAGCCCGTTCAGCATCCGCGTGAACACGCCGCGGATGAAGCGCTCCGAAATGTGTCCCTGGTGCTTCTGAATGAATTCCTGCAGGGTGCGGCCGTGCTCATATTCCATCACCATATAAACGGTGTCGTTGGCGCGGAAGAAATTGAGCACGCGGATCACGTTCGGGTGCGAAAGGTGGGCAAGCGCCCGGCCTTCCTCGAAGAAGCATTTCATGCCGTAGCGGAAAGCGCCGATGTGGTCGGCCGTGATTACCGGCTTGATGTCGCCCTTGCTGCGCAGCGCCAGGCTGTTGGGCAGATATTCCTTGATCGCCACCTGCTTGCCGCTCGGATCGCTGGCGAGATAGACGATCGAAAACCCGCCCAGCGAGAGCTGGCGTTCAATCGTGTACTCCTCCAGTTGATGGCCTCCGGGGAGCGGATGGTTGGCTTGTTGCGCCATTGATCTCGCGGTTATGATGCAATTTCAGGCATTTTCGGGCGTGTTGCCCAGCCTGTAAAGCTGGAGAACCCCCGACAATGATTTGCAGTATGACCGGTTATGCAGTGAAAACGCGCGATTTCGAGCGCGGAACGCTGCAACTTGAGCTGAAAAGCGTCAATTCCCGTTACCTTGATTTTCACTTTCGCGTTTCCGAGGAACTGCGTGCCCTCGAAATGCCACTGCGGGAATTGCTGAGCCAGCGCCTGTCGCGGGGCAAGATCGAATGCCGGCTGTCCTTCAATGCCGGCACAGCGCGTGCCGAACAACTGCAACTCAACGGCGAACTACTCGCGGCGCTTAATGCCCTCGGCGAGCAGGTGCGGGCGCAGATGCCTTCGGCGGCGCCGCTGTCGGTCAACGAAGTGCTGCGCTGGCCGGGCATGTTTGGCGAACAAAGTGTCGATTTTTCTGCGCTTGGGCCGACCGTGCTCGCGTTGGCGCGCGAGGTGATCGACGAATTCACCGCCACCCGCGGTCGCGAGGGACAGAAGCTGGCCGAGATGATCATTGATCGCGTCAATGGCATCCGCGACATCGTTCGCCGCGTCGCGCCGCGCATTCCGGAGGCGCAGGCGCTGTTCACCGACAAGCTGCGCCAGCGACTGGTCGATGCGCTGGGGAACGCCAGCGACGACCGCATCCTGCAGGAAGTGGCGGTGTTCGCGACGCGTATCGATGTTGCCGAAGAACTGACCCGCCTCAATGCTCATCTCGATGAAGTCGAGCGCGTACTGAAGCAGGGCGGCGCCTGTGGCAAGCGGCTGGATTTCCTGATGCAGGAACTCAATCGCGAGGCCAATACGCTCGGCTCAAAGTCGGCGATCACCGAGGTCTCGCAGGCCTCGATGGACCTCAAACTGCTCATCGAACAGATGCGCGAACAGATCCAGAACCTGGAGTAAGCGATGGCCGGCAATCTGTATGTGGTTGCCGCGCCGTCGGGTGCGGGTAAAACAACCTTGGTGCGCATGCTGCTCGAATCGGAGTCGGCGGTGCATCTGTCGATTTCGTTTACCACCCGTTCGCCGCGCCCCGGCGAGCAGAACGGTCGTGAATACCATTTCATCGATGCGGAAACCTTCCGCGGCATGATCGACCGGCATGAGTTTCTCGAGTGGGCCGAGGTGCATGGCAATTTCTACGGCACATCGAAGAAATGGATCGCCGACCAGTTGGCGGGTGGCCACGACGTGCTGCTCGAAATCGACTGGCAGGGGGCGCAACAGGTGCGCCAGCTCTTCCCGGAGGCGATCGGCATCTTCATCCTGCCACCGTCGATGGAGGAGCTGACGCGGCGTCTGACGGGGCGTGGTACCGACAGTGCTGAAGTCATCTCCCGGCGCCTGGCGGCGGCACAGGCCGAGATGCGCCATGTCGGGGAATTCGACTATGTTATTATTAACGACCGACTGGAGCAGGCTCTGGACGAACTTCGCGCCGTCGTTTGCGCGTCCCGTCTGACCTGCAAGGCGCAGCGTGCCCGCCACGCTGCGCTCTTTGCCCGATTGATTTGAACTGAGGTTTAGCATGGCTCGCGTTACCGTTGATGATTGCCTGAAGAGAATTCCGAACCGTTTCCAGATGACTCTGGCTGCCGCCCACCGCGCCCGCCAGCTGGCCAATGGCGCCACGCCGCTGGTCGATCCGGAAAAGCACAAGCCCACCGTCGTCGCGCTCAAGGAAATGGGCGCCGGCAAGGTCGGTCTGGAAGTGCTCAACCGCGGCCAGGCCTGAAAGTCGGGCGGTGAAAGCTGATGGACCCATCGCCGTCGACTTTTCCGCCCGCTGAAGAGGATCCCGCCTACCGGGTTTTCCTCGATAGTCTCGACTATCTGACGCCGGCTGACGCCGGCCGTATCCAGGCGGCGTACCGTTACGCCGCCGTCGCCCACGCGCAGCAGAAGCGCATGTCGGGCGAGCCCTACATCACGCACCCGCTGGCCGTCGCCGGCGCGGTCGTCGAGTGGCGCATGGACGCCGATGCCATCTGTGCGGCGCTGCTGCACGATGTCCTTGAGGATACCGGCACCACCAAGCACGAACTGGCCGAGAAATTCGGCAAGGAAGTTGCCGAGCTGGTTGATGGCCTGTCCAAGCTCGACAAGATGGAATTTGCCTCCTATCAGGAGGCGCAGGCGGAGAACTTCCGCAAGATGCTGATGGCGATGGCGCGCGATTTGCGCGTCGTGCTCATCAAACTGGCTGACCGCCAGCACAATATCCAGACCATGGGCAGCATGCGCGCCGACAAGCGCGCCCGGATAGCCCGCGAAACCCTGGAAATCTACGCGCCGATCGCGCTTCGGCTAGGGTTGAACAAGCTCTACCGCGAACTGCAGGACACCTCCTTCCGGTTGATTTACCCGCATCGCGCCGAGGTTTTATCCAAGGCGCTGCGTACCGCCAAGGGCAATCGCAAGGAACTGCTGACACGAATTCAGGATGGCATCTGCGACAAGCTGGCGCATGCCGGCCTCAAGGCCGATGTTTTTGGCCGCGAAAAGAGCCTGTACTCGATCTTCCGCAAGATGAAGGACAAGCACCTGTCATTCTCACAGGTGCTCGACATCTACGGTTTTCGCGTCGTTGTCAGCAATGTGCCGACCTGCTACCTCGCGTTGGGCGCGCTGCACAGCCTGTACAAGCCGGTGCCGGGGAAGTTCAAGGACTACATTGCGATCCCCAAGGCCAACGGCTACCAGTCGCTGCACACGACGCTGATCGGTCCTTACGGAACGCCGGTCGAAGTACAGATCCGCACCGAGGAAATGCACCACGTGGCGCAGGAGGGCGTGGCGGCGCACTGGTTGTACAAGGACACCGAGGAAAGCTGCGCCGACCTGCAGATCAAGACGCACAAGTGGCTGCAATCGCTGCTGGAGATGCAGAGCAACGACTCTGCGGAGTTCTTCGAGAACGTCAAGATCGATCTTTTCCCGGACGAGGTTTACGTCTTCACGCCCAAGGGCAAGATCATGGCCATGCCGCGCGGGGCGACGGTGGTCGACTTTGCCTATGCAGTGCATACCGACGTTGGCAACCACTGTTCGGCCGCGCGGGTGAATCAGGAACTGGCGCCCTTGCGCACCGAACTGAAGAATGGCGATCTGGTCGAGATCATCACCACGTCGAAGGCGACGCCGAATCCGATCTGGCTCACCTACGTCAAGACCGGTCGCGCCCGCAGCAAGATCCGTCATTTCCTGCGCACCATGCAGAACGAGGAATCCGCCCGCCTGGGCGAGCGCCTGCTGCGGCAGGAGTTGCTGTCGCTGGGCGTGGTGCCGATCTCGATTCCGGCCGAGGCCTGGGATGCGCTGGTCAAGTCCGGCGGCATGAAGTCGATGGAAGATATCTACACCGACATCGGCCTCGGCAAGCGCCTGCCGTCCGTGGTCGCCCGTCGCCTGCTGGCGCGCGAGGCGATGGCACCGGATACGCCGAGCAACATGACGCTCGCCATCCACGGCACCGAAGGCATGGCGATCCAGCTGGCGCGTTGCTGCCAGCCGATTCCGGGGGATCCGATCATCGGCTCGATCCGCAAGGGCAGCGGACTGATCATCCATACCCATGACTGCCAGGCGATTCGCAAGTCGCGCTCGGCCGAGCCGCAGAAGTGGATCGATGTCGAGTGGGAGCCGGAGGAAGGCAAGCTGTTCGACATCCGCATCCGCCTGGAAGTGAAAAACACCCGCGGGGTGCTGGCCCAGGTCGCCTCAGCGATCGCCGAGGCCGGCTCGAATATCGAACACGTGGCGATGGATTCCGATCCGGAGCGCCTGTTCACGCTGCTGCACTTCACCATTCAGGTGTCGCACCGAACCCATCTCGCCGCCGTCATGCGCGGTTTGCGGCACATTCCCGAAGTCAGTCGCATTGCCCGCGAAAGGGGAGGCGAGGTTTGAGGATTCTCGTGCTGGGTGCCGGCGTCGTCGGCACGACGAGTGCGTGGTATCTGTCGCAGGCCGGCCATCAGGTGACGGTGGTTGACCGGCAGCCCGTGGCCGGCAACGAAACCAGTTTTGCCAACGGCGGCCAGATTTCTGTCTCGCACGCTGAACCCTGGGCCAACCCGCACGTCCTGCCGCGGGTCATCAAGTGGCTGGGGCGCGAGGATGCGCCCTTGCTCTGGCGCTGGCGTGCCGACCCGGCGCAGTTGAGCTGGGGGCTGCGTTTCCTGCTCGAATGCCTGCCTGGCAGCACGCGACGCAATATCGCCGCCATCGTCGCCCTGGCCCTCGACAGCCGGCGACGGCTGCAGACCTTACGCGAGGAATTGGCCCTCGATTACGATCAGCAGACACGGGGCATCCTGCACATCTACACCGACCGTCAGGAATTCGCGCAGGCGATGGCGGCGGCGCGTGTCATGCGCGGCTTTGGCCTGGACCGGGATACGGTCGACGTCGAAAAGTGCCTGAAAATCGAACCCGCTCTGGCCGGTGCCCGCGACCTGCTGGTGGGTGGCGATTACACCCGCTCCGATGAATCCGGGGATGCCCACCAATTTACGCGGGCGCTGGCCGAACGCGCTGCGGCGGCCGGGGTCGTTTTTCGCCACGACACGGCGATCGAGAAAATCGCCAATGGCGGCAGCCGCATCGCCGGCGTGGTCGTCAACGATGGCGAGCGGGCCGAACTGCTCACTGCCGACGCCTATGTCGTCGCGCTTGGCAGCTACTCGCCACAGTTGCTGCGGCCACTCGGTATTCGCATTCCGGTCTATCCGGCCAAGGGGTATTCGGCGACGCTGACGCTGGCACCCGGTTCGGTGGCGCCCTTTGTCAGTGTGACCGACGACGAGCGCAAGCTGGTGTTCTCCCGCCTTGGCAACCGGTTGCGCGTCGCCGGCACGGCGGAATTCAATGGCTACAATCTGGAACTCAATCCGGTCCGCTGCGCTGCGCTGATCGAGCGCACGCGGCAGCTGTTCCCCGATTTGCAGACGCAGGGGGAGCCGGCCTTCTGGTGCGGTCTGCGCCCGGCAACGCCCTCCAATGTGCCCTTGATTGGCCGCCAGCGCTACGACAACCTGTGGCTCAATACCGGCCACGGCACCCTCGGCTGGACGCTGGCCTGTGGTTCGGCGGCAGCGCTGACCGACCTGATCTCCGGCCGCCACCCCGACCCGGTTTTTCCCTTTCTCGGCAGATGATCGACACCCACTGCCACCTCGATGCGGCCGAGTTTGACGCCGATCGGGCGGCGGTGCATGCGCAGGCGCAAGCGTTTGGCGTCAGTCAGCTGGTCGTTCCGGCGGTCAGTGTTGCCGGCTTTGCCAAGACGAAAGCGGTGGTCGCGGAGTACGCGGGCTGTGTTGCCGCCTACGGCATCCATCCGCTGTACGTCATGCAGGCGGGCGACGACGATCTGGCGCAGCTGGCTGTCTGGCTCGACACTGAACGGCCGGTGGCCGTGGGCGAAATCGGCCTCGACTACTACATTCCCGAGCTCGATCCGTTGCGCCAGGCCAGTTTCTTCATTGCCCAGCTCAAGCTGGCCCGGCAGTTCGATCTGCCGGTGCTGCTGCATGTGCGGCGGGCGGTGGATGCGGTGTTGCGTGAATTACGCAGGGTGCGTGTGTGCGGCGGCATTGCCCACGCCTTTAACGGCAGCCGGCAGCAGGCCGATGAATTCATCAAACTGGGCTTCAAGCTCGGCTTTGGCGGCGCGATGACCTATGACGGCTCCAGCCGCATCCGCGCCCTGGCGGCCAGTCTGCCCCTGAGTGCCATCGTGCTGGAAACCGATGCGCCGGATATTCCCCCGGCGTGGCTTAATCGCGGTCGCAACGTACCGGGTGAATTGCCAGCCATTGCCCGGTGTCTCGCTGAACTGCGCGGGTTGCCGGTGGACGAGGTGATTGCAGCGACCAGCGAAAATGCCCGGGTGGCACTGCCCGGGTTGTGATCTACGTATCGCTCAAATGAAAAAGGCGCCGCGTGGCGCCTTTTTGCCGGTGGGTGCAGCCTGCTGCGGTGAACCCGAAAAACCCGCCAAAATCGGGAGCACTCCCCGCGGGCCGGGATGCGTGTCAGGCAGCCAGCACGCCGCGCATCTTTTGCAGCGCCTTGGCTTCGATCTGCCGGATGCGCTCGGCCGAAACGTCAAACTCGGCCGCCAGTTCATGCAGCGTCGCCGCTTCGCCTTCATGCAGCCAGCGCGCCTCGACGATGCGGCGGCTGCGCGGGTCAAGGCTGGCCAGAGCTTCTTGCAGACCTTCGTCCTGCAGGCGGGCCTGAGCCTTGTTTTCGAGCATCCGCGTCGGTTCGTAGCGGCTGTCGGCCAGGTAGTCGATGGGTGCGAAAGCGTCCTCGCCATCGTCGGGGTTGCCTTCCAGCGCCAGATCGCGACCGGACAGGCGGGTTTCCATCTCGACCACTTCCTCTGCCTTGACGCCGAGGCGGGCGGCGACTTCGGCTGCCTGTGTGCCGCTCAGGGTGTCGACGCCTTCGTAATCGTTCTTCAGGCTGCGCAGGTTAAAGAACAGCTTGCGCTGTGCCTTGGTCGTCGCGACCTTGACCAGACGCCAGTTCTTCAGGATGTACTCGTGGATTTCCGCCTTGATCCAGTGCATGGCAAAGGACACCAGACGGACGCCGCGGGACGGGTCGAAGCGCTTGACGGCCTTCATCAGGCCGATGTTGCCTTCCTGGATGAGGTCCGCGTGCGGCAGGCCGTAGCCGAGGTAGCCGCGGGCAATCGAAATGACCAGGCGAAGGTGGGAAAGCACCAGCTGACGGGCCGCCTCCACATCGCCATCGTTGTGGAAACGTTCAGCCAGACGGGTTTCCTCGGCCTCGCTCAGCATCGGATAGCGATTCGCCGCCTGCATGTAGGCGTCGATGGTGCCAAGCGATGAAGGGGTGGGAAGCGTCAAAGCGTAGGTCATTGCCGTTTGTCCTCCTTGTAAGGTTTACGGCTTCATTTTAGCACTCGGGAATGGCGAGTGCTAATTCTTGAGTGCGATGATTTGTTGGTGATTTTGTAACAGCGTTTCGTCGTCGCCACGTCTGCGGTGAACCCGAAAAACCAGCGAAAATCGCCGGCCTCAAAACGGGGAGAGCGTGGCGATCAGGCGGCCGGGTTCGACGCGCACCGATTTCAGCAGCCAGCGGGCGGTTTGTTCTTCGAGACTACCGTCCTCGCGCAGTTGGTAGACCGGCCGGTTGCGAAAATAGGCGGCGATGAACTGGCTGACCACCTGCCGTGCCATGCCCTGTGCTTCGCGCGGCAGGGCGGCGGTTTCAACCGACTCGGCGAGCGGGTTGTCGAGGTAAAAGGCCTTGCTCGCGTCGTCGTAACGCAGGCCGGCGCTGCCAGTGACATCGACCGGCAGGGCGGGATTGCCGACCAGCGTGACGAACACCCGACCGGCGAGGCCGATGCGTCCCGGCGACAGGCCAAGGCGGATGGTCGGGGCGTCGCGCAGGCTGACGAGCAGGATGCCGCCGTAGTTCTTCTCCTGCTTGCCCTTGCGTGCCAGCGCGGCCTGCACTTCTTCTTCGGAGAAGCTGATTTCACGTTCGCCGAGGCCGGCGTGAGCCGGGAGGGTGAGACTTGGCGCGAGAAGGGCTGCGGCCAGGGTCGCCAAACGGCGGCGGGTGGGTGAGATGGATGTCGACATGCGCTAATTCTGCCGCCACTGGCGGCGATAGTGAATCGGTGCCATGCCGGTCCATTCGACAAAGGCCCGGTAGAAGGCCGAGGTGTCGGCATAGCCGAGGTCGGCAGCAACGCGGGCGACCGGGTCGTCGGTCTTGGTCAGCCGGGCCAGCGCCATGTCGCGGCGCAGGGCATCCTTGATGGCGCGGAAGCTGGAGCCTTCTTCTTCCAGTCGGCGATGTACGGTGCGTGGTGACTGGAAGAGGCGTTCGGCAACCTGTTCCAGGCTCAGCGATTCCGGCAGCGCCGCACGCAGGTAGTCGCGGACGCGGATGACCATTTCCCGGTCGCGTCGGTAGAGCATGGTGATCTTGCCCGGCGCGCCGTCGAGAAAGCTGGCCAGGGCCGCTTCGTCGCGCCGCACCGGCAGGTCGAGCAGGTTGGCGTTGAAGCTGGCGACCAGTGTCCCCATACCGCCGGGGACGGTGGGGGCGAAGCGGGAGTCTTCGGTGAAGATCAGTGCGTAGTCGTCGGCGTGTGCCGGCCGGCGGTAGGGGAAGATCACGCTGTCGAGGCCGATGCCGCGTCCGGCCAGCCAGCAGCACAGGGCGTGCAGCAGGCGTAGCAGCCACTCGAAGGCAAACACGCGCGCGGGATCGTCCACCTGTTCGGCGAGGGGGCGGGTTTCGGCGATGACCAGTTCGGCGCGCTGGGGCGTGCGGCGGATACCGATGGCGAGGTCAGGCAGGACCAGGCGCAGGAAACGGCTGGCGCGGGCCAGCGCTTCGGCCAGCGTCGGCGCCGAGAGGCAGCCGCGGCAAAGGAATTCGAAGCTGCCGACGCGCATCGGTTGGCCAAAGAGACCGAAAGCCTCGTCGTCCATGCGTCGCGTCAGCAGGTTGTATAGCGCGGCATAGCGATCGATGGGGATGCGGGCGGCGCTGTCCGTAATATCAATGTGTGCCGTGGCCAGCAGGGCCGACGGGTCGAGGTCGCGGCGGGGGAGTCCGGCCAGCATGCCGGTCACAAATCCCATGGCAACAGTCGCTTGCGTGCGCTGTGGCGCGTCGCTTATCGTGCGGTGCACCATTTTTTGGCCTTTTTTGAGGTTGACCGTAGCAGCATAGCATCTTGGCGGAATTTGCACGATTGTCGTCATTCCCCACAATGGTGCGACGAGTTCGCCGGGCCTAACATGAGCGCCTCAACCAACCCGATGCCGAGGCCGCTGTCATGACCGATTTGTCTGTTGCCAAGAAGCTTTCCCCGTACAAGCCGAAAAACAAGGTGCGTTTCGTCACAGCTGCCTCGCTGTTCGACGGCCATGACGCCTCGATCAACATCATGCGGCGGATTCTGCAATCGACCGGTTCCGAAGTGATCCACCTCGGCCATAATCGCTCGGTGCAGGAAATCGTCAACGCCGCGCTGCAGGAAGACGCTCAGGGCATCTGCATTACCTCCTATCAGGGTGGCCACGTCGAGTTCTTCAAATACATGGTCGATCTGCTCAAGGCCAACGGCGGCGAGAACATCAAGATTTTCGGCGGTGGCGGCGGTGTGATCGTCCCGGCTGAAATCAAGGAACTGCACGCGTACGGCGTGACCCGCATCTACGCCCCGGAAGACGGTGTGCAAATGGGCCTGCAGGGCATGATTAACGAAGTCGTGCAGAAGTCCGACTTCGATGTCGCCGCCGAAGGCGTACCGACTGCCGATCAGGTACTGGCCGGTCTCAAGGCGGGTGACAAACGCCTGCTCGCCCGCGTCATCACGCTGCTGGAAAACGGCGCGGCGCCGGAGCTGAAGGAACATCTGCTCAAGGCTGCTGCAGCAACGACCGTACCGGTGCTCGGCATTACCGGTACCGGTGGCGCCGGCAAGTCCTCGCTGACCGATGAGATCGTCCGTCGCTTCCGTCTCGACCAGGAAGACAGCGTCAAGATCGGCTTGATCTCCATCGATCCGTCGCGCAAGCGCACCGGCGGCGCGCTGCTCGGCGACCGCATCCGCATGAATGCCATCGAGCATCCGAATATCTTCATGCGCTCGCTGGCGACCCGTGACACAGGTTCCGAAATCTCCGCTGCGCTGCCGGAAGTCATCGCTGCCTGCAAGCTGGCCGGCTTCGATCTGGTCATCGTCGAAACCTCGGGTATCGGCCAGGGCGACGCAGCCATCGTTCCCTTCGTCGATGTCTCGATGTACGTGATGACCCCGGAATTCGGGGCCGCCTCGCAGCTCGAGAAGATCGACATGCTCGACTTCGCCGATTTCGTGGCAATCAACAAGTTCGACCGCAAGGGCGCCGAGGATGCGCTGCGCGACGTGCGCAAGCAGTACCAGCGCAACCGCGAACTGTTCACCACCCCGACCGACGATATGCCGGTGTATGGCACGCAGGCCGCCCGCTTCAACGATGATGGCGTGACCGCCCTCTATCAGGCGCTGGTGCCGCAGTTGATTGAAAAGGGCCTCAAGCTCAAGCCGGGCAAGCTGCCGCTGGTTACCGTCAAGCAATCCTCCGCCCAGCGTGCCATTGTTCCGGCGCAGCGCGTCCGTTACCTGGCCGAGATCGCCGATGCCGTCCGCGGTTATCACGCGCATACCGACGAGCAGGTCAAGATTGCCCGCGAGCGCCAGTCGCTGCGCATCGCCAAGAGTGTTTTCGCCGGTTGTGACAAGGGCGTGGCCGACTTCGACGAAATGCAGGCGTTCAAGGACAGCCAGCAGGATCCGAAGGCCAAGAAGCTGCTCGACATGTGGCCGGATACCGTCAAGGCTTACAGCGGCGACGAGTACGTCGTGAAGATCCGCGATAAGGAAATCCGCACCAAGCTGGTTTCCGAATCCCTGTCCGGCACCAAGATCAAGAAGGTCATCCTGCCGAAGTACACCGATGATGGCGAGATTCTGCGCTTCCTGATGAAGGAAAACGTTCCCGGCTCCTTCCCCTATACCGCCGGCGTCTTCGCCTTCAAGCGCGAAGGTGAGGATCCGACCCGGATGTTTGCTGGCGAGGGTGATGCTTTCCGTACCAACCGTCGTTTCAAGAAGGTCTCTGAAGGCATGCCGGCGCACCGCCTGTCGACCGCCTTTGACTCGGTGACCTTGTATGGTTGCGATCCGGACGAACGCCCGGACATCTACGGCAAGATCGGCAACTCCGGTGTCTCGATTGCCACGCTCGACGACATGAAGGTGCTTTACGACGGTTTCGATCTGGTCAATCCGACCACGTCGGTCTCGATGACCATCAACGGCCCGGCACCGATCATCCTTGCCTGCTTCTTCAATACCGCCATCGACCAGCAGATGGCCAAGTTCGAGAAGGAAAACGGCCGTCAGCCGACCGAAGACGAAGCCGAAAAGATCCGCGAATGGACGCTTAAGACCGTGCGCGGCACGGTGCAGGCCGACATCCTCAAGGAAGACCAGGGCCAGAACACCTGCATCTTCTCGACCGAATTCGCGCTCAAGATGATGGGCGACATTCAGGAGTTCTTCGTTCATAACCAGGTGCAGAACTTCTACTCGGTGTCCATCTCGGGCTATCACATCGCCGAAGCTGGCGCGAACCCGATCAGCCAGCTGGCCTTCACGCTGTCCAACGGCTTCACCTACGTGGAGTCCTACCTGGCGCGCGGCATGCACATCGACGATTTCGCGCCGAACCTGTCCTTCTTCTTCTCCAACGGCATGGATCCAGAATACTCGGTGATCGGCCGCGTCGCCCGCCGCATCTGGGCCGTGGCGATGAAGAACAAGTACGGCGCCAACGAGCGTAGCCAGAAGCTGAAGTACCACATCCAGACCTCCGGCCGCTCGCTGCACGCCCAGGAGATGGACTTCAACGACATCCGCACGACGCTGCAGGCGCTGATCGCCATCTACGACAACTGCAACTCGCTGCACACCAACGCTTACGACGAAGCGATTACGACGCCGACCGAGGAATCGGTGCGCCGCGCCATGGCCATCCAGCTGATCATCAACCGCGAATGGGGCGTCGCCAAGAACGAAAACCCGAACCAGGGTGCTTTCGTCATCGACGAGCTGACTGATCTGGTCGAAGAAGCCGTGTTGAAGGAATTCGAAGCTATCGCCTCCCGTGGCGGCGTGCTCGGCGCCATGGAAACCGGCTATCAGCGCGGCAAGATCCAGGAAGAGTCGATGTATTACGAGCACAAGAAGCACGACGGCTCCTACCCGATCATCGGCGTCAATACCTTCCTCAATCCGAAGGGCATGGCCCAGCAGGAAATCGAGCTGGCGCGTTCGAGCGAGGAAGAAAAGCAGTCGCAGATCAAACGCCTGCGCGACTTCCAGGCCCGCAATGCCGACAAGTCGCCGGCCATGCTGGCCAAGCTGAAGCAGACGGTGATCGAGGATGGCAACGTCTTCGCGGTACTCGTCGATGCCGTCAAGCATTGCTCGCTGGGCCAGATCAGCTCGGCGCTCTACGAAGTAGGCGGTCAGTACCGCCGCAGTATGTAACTCCTTGGGCCACTAAGGAAACAGCATGCTCCCGACCCGATAGGGTGGAGGAGACTACAAACACGGCGAGGCTATGTACCTCGCCGTTCTCTTTTCTCAATTGTATTCAGTGGGTTGTGAGGTATTTCACGGGGGTGAATGTGCGGCGCGGGTAGACTGAAGCTGTCTAAATATTCCGCTAATGCGGAGGCTCACCATGCTCAGTCGAAAGCTGCTTACAATCGTTTTTCTTGGTTCCACCATTGCTACCCCAGCATTGGCGGGCATTGTGGTTGATGGCAATATTGATGACTGGCTGACGCCGGGAGGCAAGGCGACTTGGAGCGTCAATAATCCTGGAATTCATCGCGCCGTCGAGGACCAAAGCGGCAGCGGTGCTTTTTACCTCAGCCCAGGATGGGGTGGGCAGGCCTATGATGCTGAGGCGTTGTTTGCCACCATCATCGGCGACAAGTTGTTCATCGCACTGGCTACCGGGCACAACCCGACGATTACGACCGATTCCGGGGCCAACAGGTTTGGTGCCGGCGATTTTGCAATCGATTTCGGCCGCAACAAGACTTTCGAGATGGGGATCAATACCTACCGTGCGTCCACGAACGCCTCTGATGCCTTTGGTGATGTCGGTGGTGTTTATCGGGTGACTGATTGGTATTACGGCTTGTGGAATGCGGCCGGTAAGGAAGCTGCTAAGAGCACGACAGACAAGACGCCGGATCAGACTCATCCAACCTCCATCAGGGCCGGCACAAAGCTGGGGAGCGCGACTTATGCCGTCTCCAGCGCCCCGAAGACGGGATACGGCGTCAATCCCAGCGACCAACACTATTTTTACGAGATGAGCGTCGATCTGTCGCTGCTACGCGCCGGAGGCTGGGATGGCTCTTCGGCTTTTGATATTCACTGGACCCAGAACTGCGCCAATGACTCGATCTCGGTTGATCCGGCAAATTATGTTCCCGAGCCGGGGTCGATGGCGTTATTGACTGCGGGCCTGTTGGGGCTTGCCGGCATGCGTCGCAGAAAGCTCGCAAGCTGATTGTTGCCATTCTGAGCTTCAAGGGCCGCGGGCGTCTTGCCCGGCGGCCCTTTTGCTTTTCTTTACTTGGCGAGCGCCCGGTCTTGCCAGAAAATCCCGGATGAGATTTTTCCCGGAGTCCGGCCATGAGCGAATTCGACCAGTTATCCCTTAGCCTGCAACGCAACCGCGTGACTCGCCGCCAGGTTCTCTGGCTGTTCGGTGCCGGGGCGGTGAGTGCCTTGTCGGGGTGTGCGACGTCGCCGGTGGGCGGAGGCTCGATTCTGGTCGGGATGAGCGAGGAAGAAGAGCGCAACGTCGACCGTCAGGTGGCGCCGCAGCAGTTCTCCCAGGATCTCGGCGCGGTGCAGGATGAGGCGCTGAACCGGTACGTGACCAGTGTCGGCGAGCGGCTGGACGGCTCGGTGCACCGGACGCAGATGCCGTACTCCTATCGCGTGCTCAACGCCAATTACGTCAATGCCTACACCTTCCCCGGCGGTGCCATGGGGGTGACGCGGGGCATTCTGGTTGATCTCGATAACGAGGCTGAACTGGCGGCGCTGCTCGGGCACGAGCTGGGCCATGTCAATGCCCGTCATGCCGCGCAGCGGCAGGGGCAGGCGATGGTCGCGCAGGTGGCGGTGGCCGGGGCGAGCATTATCGCGTCGACTACGGAGTGGGGTGGTCTGGTCGCGCTGGGCAGCCAGCTGGGCGCCAGCGCCTTGCTGTCGAGTTACTCACGCGACAACGAACGCGAGGCCGACGCGCTGGGTCAGGAGTACATGGTGCGTGCCGGGTATCCGGCGACCGGCATGATCGGCCTGCATCAGTTGCTGGTCGATCAGCAGAAGGAATCGCCGGGGCTGCTGCAGACCATGTTCTCGACGCATCCGATGAGTACCGAGCGCCGCGATACGGCGCGGCAACTGGCGGGGACGAAGTACGCCGGGAGCAAGGGGCGCGATCCGGGGCGTGAGCGATTCATGGACAGCACCGCCTCGCTGCGCCGAATCAAGCCGACGGTCGTTGCCTGCCAGCGGGGCGATACGGCGATGGCCGGCAAGCAATACGGCAAGGCCGAGGAGCAGTATCAGACCGCCTTGCGCCAGACGCCGCGTGACTATGCCGCCAATGTGCTGATGGCTCAGTGCCTGCAGGCGCAGGACAAGGGGGCGCAGGCGCTGGGCTATGCCGAGGCGGCGAAGAAGATTTACCCGCAGGAGGCGCAGGCGCACAAGCTGGCGGGTGTGCTTTCGCTGGGCCAGCGGGACCCGGCAGCGGCCTACCGCAATCTGGATCAGTATGACCGGATGTTGCCGGGCGACGCCGGCATCACCTTCCTCAAAGGCGTGTCACTGGAAGGCCTTGGCAAGCGCCAGGAGGCCGCCCAGCATTACGCCAGCTTCCTGCGCCGGAACAAGCAGGGGCAGGCGGCGCAATATGCGCAGTCGCGGCTGCAGAACTGGGGTTATCTGCGTTGAGGTAATGCCCGATTTTGGGCGTTTTTTCAGGTTAACCGCAGACGTCTGTGGTCAACGCCAAAAAGCTGCCAAAACGGGCAGGCTCAGTCGCCGAAACGGCGCAGGCCGTCAAGGTCGATGATGTGGATGCCGCCGTACTCGCTGCGCACCAGGCCAGCATCCTCCAGCACCTTCAGCGCCTGGTTGGCGCGCTGCCGGGAAACGCCGGCAAGGTAGCCGAGCTCTTCCTGTGAAATCTGCAACAGGCGATTGGTGCCGGGGTATAGCACGGGGTTGAACAGTGCTGCTAGGCCGCGCGCGATGCGAGCATCGGTATCGAGCATGCGCTCGTTTTCCATCATGCCGATGAACTGGCCGAGCCGCTCGTTCAGCTGCGTGATCAGGTGGCGGTTGAAGGGGATGCTGTTGTCCATCAGCCACAGAAAAGTGCTGCGGTTCATGAAGGCCACACGCGTTTCGCGGATGGCCATGACATCGTAGCGCCGCGCCTCGCTTTTCAGCAGCGAGCCTTCGCCGAACCAGCCGCCGGTGCTGATGCCGGTCAGCGACGTGGTCTTGCCGGTGGTCCAGTGGCTGGCCATCTTGCCGAGGCCGTCGATGATGCCCATCCAGTAGTCCACGGGTTCGCCCTTCATGCAGATGAAGGCGCCCGCGGCATAGCTGCGCTCGATGGTGCCCGCGAGGGCCTTTGCCAGTTGCTCCTCCGTCAGTGACTGCCCCCACAGCGAGCTGCGGATCAGTTCCTCGGTATTTTTCAATTTTTTTCCTGGATTGTCTGCCGGACGACAATTATACCTGCGGGACTTCCCTACACTCCGTCTCGACGCTGGGTGATTCCCGTGGTGCACCGCAAGGTTTACGTGGCCAGGGTGAATCGACACAATGCGTCAAACGAACGTTAGACCGCGACTCGATGAAGCGCGGCAATGAGGAGACAAAAGAATGCCCACGCAGGTGAATTTCGATTCGCTGGACGGTTTGCACACCTTCCCGCGGCTGCTGTTTCAGCATGCCAAGGTCCGGCCCAACGCGCCGGCCATGCGCGAGAAGCATCTCGGCATCTGGCAGACCTGGACCTGGTCCGACGTGGCCGAGCGCGTCCGCGCCCTGGCTTGTGGTCTGGCCTCGCTCGGCTTCAAGCGCGGCGACAACCTGGCCATCATCGGCGACAACCGTCCGCACCTTTACATGATGATGAGCGCCGCCCAGTGCCTGGGGGGCGTGCCGGTGCCGCTCTATCAGGATGCGGTCGCCGCCGAAATGCTCTTCGTCCTCCAGGATGCTGGCGTCCGCTTCGCCATCGTCGAGGATCAGGAACAGGTCGACAAGCTGCTCGAGATCAAGGATCAGCTGCCGTCGCTCGAGCACATCGTCTATGACGACCCTCGCGGCATGCGCCATTACAACCAGCCTTTCCTGCACGACGTGCATGAGCTGATGGAAATGGGCCGCATCCATGATCGCAACCATTCCGACTTCCTCAATGCGGAGGTCGAAAAGGGCCACTTCGACGACGTCTCGGTGATGCTCTACACCTCGGGCACCACCGGCAAGCCGAAGGGCGTCTGCCAGACGCACGCCGCATTCATCGCTGCCGCCCAAGGCGGCGCGCAGGTCGACAAGCTGGGGTCGGAAGGCGACATCCTTTCCTACCTGCCGATGGCCTGGGTGGGTGACCACCTCTTCTCCTTCGCCCAGTCGCTGGTCTGTGGCTTCACCATCAACTGCCCGGAGTCGGGGGAGACGGTGATGACTGACCTGCGCGAAATCGGACCCACCTATTACTTCGCGCCGCCGCGTGTGTTCGAGAGTCTGCTGACCTCGGTGCAGATCCGCATGGAAGACGCCGGCAAGTTCAAGCAGCGCATGTTCAATCATTTCATGGATGTCGCCAAGCGCTGTGGCGGCGACATTCTCGACGGCAAGTCGGTGTCCGGCGGCGACCGCTTCCAGTACTGGCTCGGCAATCTGCTGATCTACGGCCCGCTGCGCAACGTGCTCGGCATGAGCCGGATCAAGGTGGCCTACACCGCCGGCGCAGCGATCGGGCCCGAGCTGTTCAGCTTCTACCGTTCGATCGGCATCAACCTCAAGCAGCTCTATGGCCAGACCGAAACCTGTGCCTACGTCTGCCTGCAGCCGGACGGCCAGGTCAAGTCCGATACCGTCGGCGCACCGGCGCCCGGCGTCGAGATCAAGATCGCCGACAACGGCGAGGTGCTGGTCAAGGGTGCGATGCTGCTCAAGGAGTATTACAAGCGGCCGGATGCCACCGCCGAGTCGATCAACGCCGATGGCTACTTCCTGACCGGCGATGCCGGCTTCCTGGATGAGGATGGCCACCTGAAGATCATCGACCGCGCCAAGGACGTCGGCAAACTGTCGAACGGCGCGATGTTCGCCCCGAACTACATCGAGAACAAGCTGAAGTTCTACCAGTTCGTGAAGGAAGCGGTCTGTTTCGGCCACGATCGCGACATGGTCTGTGCCTTCATCAATATCGACGTCGGCGCCGTCGGTAACTGGGCCGAGCGCCGCAACATCGCCTACGCGGGCTATACCGATCTCGCCGGCAAGGCGCAGGTGCTGGAAATGATCAAGTCCTGCATCGAGGAAGTGAATGCCTCGCTGGCTCACGACAGCATGGTTGCCGACTCGCAGATCCATCGCTTCCTCGTCCTGCATAAGGAACTGGACCCCGATGATGACGAGCTGACCCGTACCCGCAAGGTGCGCCGCAATTTCATCGCGGAAAAATACAAGGTGCTGATCGATGCCCTCTATGCGGGCAAGGGCAACCAGTACATCGAAACCGAGGTCAAGTTCGAGGATGGGCGTCGCGGCAAGGTATCCGCCGACCTCAAGATCATCGATGTGAAGACCTTCCCGATCGCCAAAAAAGCGGCCTGAAGGGAGAGAGAATAATGAGCAGAAAAATCGGCGACGTCATCCTTGATCTGCAGAACATTTCGCTGCGCTTCGGCGGCGTCAAGGCACTGACCGACATTTCATTCAACATCCGCGAGCACGAAGTGCGCGCCATCATCGGCCCCAATGGTGCCGGCAAGAGCTCGATGCTCAACGTCATCAACGGCGTCTACCACCCGCAGGACGGCAAGATTTTCTACCGCGGTGTCGAGCGTAAGAAGATGGAGCCGCACATGGCGGCCAGCACCGGCATCGCGCGTACCTTCCAGAACATCGCCTTGTTCAAGGGCATGAGCGTGCTCGACAACATCATGACCGGCCGAACGCTGAAGATGAAGAGCAACATGCTGCTGCAGGCGCTGTGGCTTGGTCCGGCCCAGAAGGAAGAGATCGCGCACCGGCGCAAGGTCGAGGAAATCATCGACTTCCTCGAGATCCAGCATATCCGTAAAACGCCGGTTGGACGGCTGCCCTACGGCCTGCAAAAGCGCGTCGACCTCGGCCGCGCGCTGGCCATGGAGCCGCAGATCCTGCTGCTCGACGAGCCGATGGCCGGCATGAACGTCGAAGAGAAACAGGACATGTGCCGTTTCATCCTCGACGTGAACGACCAGTTCGGCACCACCATTGTCCTCATCGAACACGATATGGGCGTCGTCATGGACATTTCTGACCGCGTCGTCGTGCTCGACTACGGCAAGAAGATCGGCGACGGCCTGCCCGATGAAGTGCGCGCCAGCCCCGAGGTCATCAAGGCCTATCTGGGCGCCGGACACTAAGCGGAGAACAACATGGGATTTTTTATTGAAACACTGATCGGCGGCCTGATGGCCGGCATGCTGTACTCGCTGGTAGCCCTGGGTTTCGTCTTGATCTTCAAGTCTTCTGGCGTCTTCAATTTCGCGCAGGGCGCCATGGTGCTGTTTGCCGCGCTGGCGATGGCACGTTTCTCGGAATGGGCGAATGCGGCATTGGGCGGTGACAGCCTGTTGCTGGCCAATCTGATTGCCTTTGTCGGGGCGGGTTTGGCGATGCTGTTTGTCGCTTGGGCGGTCGAGCGTTTCGTGTTGCGCAAGCTGGTCAATCAGGAAGGTGCGACCCTGCTGATGGTGACGCTGGGGATTACCTACGTTCTTGAAGGTGTCGGCCAGACCATCTTCGGCAGCGAAATCTACAACATCGACGTCGGCATGCCGAAAGATCCGGTGATGATGTTCGAGAGCGTTTTCGAAGGCGGCATCCTGATCAATAAGGAAGACTTCATCGCGGCGCTGATTGCCGCTGTGCTGGTCGGCCTGCTGACGCTGTTCTTCCAGAAGACGCCGGTTGGCCGCGCCCTGCGTGCGGTGGCCGATGACCACCAGGCGGCGCAGTCGATCGGTATCCCGCTCAACCGCATCTGGGTCATCGTCTGGCTGGTGGCGGGGATCGTTGCGCTGGTTGCGGGCATCATCTGGGGCTCCAAACTCGGCGTCCAGTTCTCGCTGGCCACTGTTGCCCTGCGTGCCTTGCCGGTGGTGATTCTCGGTGGTCTGACCTCGGTGCCGGGCGCCATCGTCGGCGGCCTGATCATCGGTGTCGGCGAGAAGCTGTCGGAGGTATATATCGGCCCGATGGTCGGTGGCGGTATCGAAATCTGGTTCGCCTACGTCCTTGCCCTGGTCTTCCTGCTGTTTCGTCCGCAAGGGCTGTTCGGCGAAAAGATCATCAACCGCGTCTGACCGTCAGGGAGAAACAACGTGCTTTATCGTGAAAACGGCCAGTTCAAGACCACTTACGCGGCCGACCAACAGATCTTCACCATCGCGCAGGACCGCTGGTTCGTCATCGGTGTCGTTGCCTTCGCAGCGCTCATCGTGCCCATGCTGGCGGACGAATACATGTTCCGCGCCATCCTCATTCCCTTCCTCATCCTGTCGCTGGCAGCACTCGGGGTCAACCTGCTGGTCGGCTTCTGCGGCCAGATCACACTGGGGGCGGGCGCCTTCATGGCGGTCGGGGCGTATGCGGCCTACAACTTCCTGATCCGGATCGACGGCATGCCGCTGGTCGGTGCCTTGCTGCTCGGGGGGCTAACCTCCGCCGGCATGGGCATCCTCTTCGGTATCCCCAGCCTCCGGGTGCGCGGCCTCTATCTCGCCGTGGCAACACTCGCTGCGCAGTTCTTCTGCGACTGGGCCTTCCTGCGCATCAAGTGGTTCACCAACGACTCGTCGTCGGGCTCGGTGTCGGTTTCCGATCTGACCATGTTCGGCTGGATCATCGATTCGCCGGCGGAAAAATACCTGTTCTGCCTCGGCTTCATCGTGATCTTCGCGCTGATCGCAGCCAACCTGACGCGGGCGACCATCGGCCGGCAATGGATGGCGATCCGCGACATGGACGTGGCTGCGGAAGTGATCGGTATCCGTCCGATGTACTCGAAGCTATCGGCCTTCGCTGTCAGTTCCTTCTTCGTCGGCGTCGCTGGCGCGCTGTGGGGCTTTGTGCACTTGGGCTCGTGGGAGCCGGCCGCTTTCTCCGTCGATCGTTCCTTCCAGCTGCTGTTCATGGTCATCATCGGCGGCATGGGCTCGATCCTCGGCAGCTTCTTCGGCGCGGCCTTCATCGTCATTCTGCCGATTTTCCTTAACCAGTTCCTGCCGGCGATCGGCAGCCTTGTCGGGATCACCATCTCGACGGCGGCTGTCTCGCATGCAGAGCTGATCATCTTCGGTTCGCTGATCGTCTTCTTCCTGATCGTCGAGCCGCACGGCCTGGCGCGCCTCTGGGCGATCGCCAAGGAAAAACTGCGTCTGTGGCCCTTCCCGCACTGACGCGGAGACAGCAAAAACATCACGATTCATAACCTGATCAACAGGAGGAGACAATCCATGAAATTTCGCGCTCTTGCACTTGCTGCAGCCATTTCCGCCGTCGGCCTGACTTCGGCAACGGTATCCACTTCGGCCGTCGCCCAGGCCAAGGAGCAGTTCTTTCCGGTGCTGGTGTATCGCACCGGCGCCTATGCCGCCAACGGAAACCCGTGGGCCAACGGCTATGTCGATTACCTGAAGCTGGTGAATGCCCGGGGCGGTATCAACGGCGTCAAGCTCTCCTTTGAGGAGTGCGAATTCGGCTATGCCACCGATCGCGGTGTCGAATGCTACGAGCGCTTGAAGGGCAAGGGCGCCACGGTCTTCCAGCCGCTGTCCACCGGCGTGACCTTCGCGCTGACCGACAAGGCGCCGGTCGACAAGATTCCGCTGGTGACCGCCGGCTATGGTCGCAGCGAGTCGCAGGATGGCTCGGTGTTCGCATGGAACTTCCCGCTGCTCGGCACCTACTGGGTGGGCGCCGATGTGGCCGTTCAGCACATCGCCAAGCAGGCGGGTGGCCTCGACAAGCTGAAGGGCAAGAAGATCGCGCTGGTCTATCACGACAGCCCGTTCGGCAAGGAGCCGATTCCGGCCCTGCAGGAGCGCGCCAAGTTGCACGGCTTCGAGTTGCAGCTGTTGCCGGTGGCGCATCCGGGGGTCGAGCAGAAAGCGACCTGGCTGCAGATCCGTCAGTCCAAGCCGGACAATGTGCTGCTCTGGGGCTGGGGTGTCATGAACTCGACCGCGCTCAAGGAAGCTCAGGCCACTGGCTTCTCGCGCGACAAGATGCTCGGCATCTGGTGGGCGGGTGCCGAACCGGACGTCAAGGACGTCGGCGCCGGCGCCAAGGGTTATCAGGCATTGACACTGCAGCACTCGGCCGAGCCGAACTCCAAGGTCGTCAAGGACATGCTGGAGATGGTGCATGCCAAGGGCCAGGGCACCGGCCCGAAGGATGAAGTCGGTTCCGTGCTTTACATGCGCGGCCTGATTTCGTCGATGGTGGCAGTTGAAGGTGTGCGCAAGGCACAGGAACGCTATGGCAAGGGCAAGGTCATGACCGGTGAGCAGACCCGCTGGGGCTTGGAGAACCTGAACCTCGACCAGAAAACGCTCGATGGCATGGGTTTCGCCGGCGTGATGCGTCCGGTCCAGACCTCCTGCCTCGATCACATGGGCTCCTCCTGGGTGCGTATCCAGACCTGGGACGGCACCAAGTGGACGCCGGGCAACGACTGGTATCAGGCTGACGAAAAGCTGCTGCGCGGCATGGTCCTGAACGCTTCGCGCAAGTATGCCGAAGAGAAGAAGATCACCCCGCGTACGCCGGAGCAGTGCAAGCTGTAATGTGAACCCAAGCGCCCGCGCTTCGGCGTGGGCGCTTTTCACGAGAGTCGAATATGACCGCCACCCCGAATATCTTCCTCAGTGTGAATAACATCGAGGTTATTTACAACCACGTGATCCTCGTCCTCAAGGGCGTCTCCTTCACCGTACCCGAAGGCAGCATCGTTGCGCTCCTGGGCGGCAATGGTGCCGGCAAGACGACGACGTTGCGCGCAGTCAGCAACCTGCTGCACGGAGAGCGTGGCGAAGTGACCAAAGGCTCGATCGAGCTCAAGGGCGAGCGCGTTGAATCGCTGACCCCGGCCGATCTCGTCCATCGTGGCGTCGTCCAGGTCATGGAAGGTCGCCACTGTTTCGGCCACCTGACCATCGAGGAAAACCTGCTGACCGGCGCCTATACCCGTACTGATGGCAAGGCAGCGGTGCAGGAGAGCCTGGAAAAGGTCTACAACTTCTTCCCGCGCCTGAAGACCCGGCGCACCAGCCAGGCTGCCTATACCTCCGGCGGCGAGCAGCAGATGTGCGCCATCGGCCGCGCGTTGATGGCCAACCCGAAAATGGTGCTGCTCGACGAACCCTCGATGGGCCTCGCGCCGCAGATCGTCGAAGAAGTGTTCACCATCGTCAAGGAACTGAACGAGAAGGAAAAAGTCACCTTCGTCCTCGCCGAGCAGAACACCAGCATCGCGCTGCGCTACGCCGATTTCGGCTACATCCTCGAAAATGGCCGCGTGGTGATGGAAGGTTCGGCGGCCGATCTGCGGGATAACGAGGATGTGAAGGAGTTCTACCTCGGGCTCTCGTCGTCGGGGCGCAAGTCTTTCCGCGAAGTGAAGCACTACCGCCGCCGCAAGCGCTGGCTCTCGTAGCGGCAGTGCGCCGACCGTGGCGGCGTTGTCGGCAGGAGCCAACGGCGCCTGCCTCCGCCTTGCCACGATCGGCTACTTTGCCGCTCCGAAAATAGCCACAGGCAGTACATCTGCGGTGAACCCGGAAAAACGGAGAAAATTGGAATGAGCTATTACGACCCGCTCGAGACCCGCGATCCGGAAGAGCGCGAGGCGGATTTGATGGACAAACTGGCGCGCCAGGTGGCGCATGCCAAGGAAACGACCCATCATTATTTTCAGTTGCTGGCCGGCATCAATCCGTTTGATTGTGCCAGCCGCGACGCACTGGCGCACCTGCCGCTGACGCGCAAGCGCGATCTGATTGAATTGCAGAAAAAGGTTCCGCCTTTCGGTGGCCTGAATGCCTTGCCGCGCGCCAAGGCCAAGCGGGTGTTTGCGTCGCCGGGGCCGATTTACGAACTGCAAGGGGCGGAGATTGATCACTGGCGCATGGCGCGGGCGCTGTATGCCGCCGGCTTCCGTCATGGCGACCTGATCCACAACTGTTTTTCCTACCACTTCACCCCTGGCGCCTTCATTTTCGAGGGCGGGGCGCGCAAACTGGGCTGCTCGGTGTTTCCCGGCGGGACCGGACAGACCGAGCAGCAGGTGCAGGCGATGGCCGATCTGCGGCCGGAAGGCTATGTCGGCACACCGTCCTTCCTGCGCATCATCGTCGAGAAGGCGGAAGAAGTTGGCGCCGACATCAGTTCTCTGAAAAAAGCCTGTGTTTCCGGCGAGGCGTTGCCCGGCATCACCCGTGCCTGGCTCGGCGAGCGGGGGATTTCCGTGCGCCAGTGCTATGCGACGGCGGACATTGGTGTCATCGCCTACGAAACCGAGGTCGATGCCGGTCTGGTAGTCGATGAAGGCGTACTGGTTGAAATCGTCCGTCCGGGCACGGGCGATCCGGTGCCGGATGGCGAAGTGGGTGAAGTGGTGGTGACCACCTTCAATCCCGACTATCCGCTGATCCGTTTCGCGACCGGCGATCTCTCGGCCATCCTGCCCGGACGCTCGCCCTGCGGGCGGACCAATATCCGCCTGAAAGGCTGGATGGGGCGCGCCGACCAGACGACCAAGATCAAGGGCATGTTTGTGCATCCCGAACAGGTGGCTGATCTCGCCGCCCGTCATCCGGAAATCCACCGCATGCGCCTGGTCGTCGATAACCCGGGCGGGCAGGACCGGATGGTTCTGCACTGCGAGATAGAGCCAGGCAAGGAGGCGATGGATCAGGCCTTGGTCGCCGGTCTGCGCGAGGTCACCAAATTGCGTGGCGAGGTCGCCTTTGCAGCGCCCGGGGGCTTGCCGAATGACGGAAAGGTGATCGAAGATAAGCGGGTCTACTGACCCGGGGTCTTCCTCATGCGTTGTCTTGTGATTGCCCTGCTCGGGCTGGCGATGCCAGCCCTGGCAGCGGAACCTGTGTTGCGCCCGTCGGCGCGCTTGTTGTTCAAGGCGCCGGAAATGCTCCAGGCCGGCCACTGCGTGGCCTATGAGGAGGGCGGTGCCGGCTGGGGCAGCGCCGAACCGGAGTTTTACCTGCGCGGCGTCGTCGTCGCGAGCGAAGTGCAGACGCGGCGTCTCAAGACCTGCCCCTTGGTGCCAGGGAAGAATCTGGACCAATACAGCCGTGAAGAATTCAACCGTCACGCCTTGGCTTTCCCGTGTCTCGCGGCCGGCGTGCCGGAGCGGGACGAGCAGATTGGTATCGTACGGGTGCGGATCACCGAATGGGAGACGCCGCACGCGGCGCGGGCAGCCAATGCCGGGCGTCTGTTTCGCGGGATGTTTGTAGACAGGAAGCTGGAAAAGAATATGGAAATCGAACTTGAGGCCGATTTGCTCGGCCTGTGCCGTTGATGAGCCGCCCGGGGCCGCTGGCCGGGGTCCGCGTACTCGATCTGACGCGTCTACTACCGGGGCCGGTGGCGACACTGCATCTGGCCGATCTGGGTGCCGAAGTGATCAAGATCGAGGATCCGCAGATTGGCGACTACGCCCGCACCTTGGGAACCGGCAAGGGTGAGGACAGTGCGTACTTCCGGATGATCAACCGCAACAAGCTCGGCCTGTGTCTGGATCTGAAGAAGCCGGGCGCGGCCGAGGTGTTCCTTCGCCTTGCCGAGACCGCCGATGTCGTCGTTGAAAGCTTCCGGCCAGGCGTGGTCGACAAGCTGGGTATTGGTTATGCAGCCGTGTCTGCGGTGAACCCGAAAATTGCCTATTGTTCGATCAGTGGCTATGGTCAGGATGGGCCGTACAAGGATCTGGCCGGACACGACATCAATTACCTCGGTTACGCTGGGGTACTGGGCCAGATCGGCCATGATGGCGGACCACCGGCAATTCCGAACTTTCAGATTGCCGATCTGCTCGGCGGTGCCTTGACGGCAGCGATGGGCATTCTCGCTGCGGTGATTGATGCACGCAGTAGCGGCCAGGGGCGCTACATCGACGTCTCGATGACCGACAGTGTCCTCGCCCACACCTATTTCGCGATGCTTCGCCTCAATGACGCGGGTCGCTCGGCGCCACGCGGCGGCGACCTGCTCTCCGGCGGCTTGCCCTGCTACGCGACCTACCGCTGCGCGGATGGGGGCTACATGGCGGTGGGGGCACTGGAAGGCAAGTTTTGGGCGACTGCTTGCGGCGTATTGGGCCGCCCGGATTGGGTGGCGCGGCAATGGGAACACGCGCTGCGTGACGAACTGGCTGCCCTGTTTGCCACCCGTCCACGCGATGCCTGGGCGGCGGATTTCACAGGTGTCGATTGCTGCGTGACGCCCGTGCTGTCGCTCGAGGAGTCGCTGGTCGATCCGCAAATCACGGCACGCGGCATGGTAGTCAACGCCGACGGTCTGACGCAGTTTGCGCCGCCGCTCAAGATGTCAGATCATCCCTTCGAGATCCGTCGTCCGGCGCCGGCTGTCGGCGAACACAACCAGACCCTGCTCGAAGCCGCCGGCTACTCGCCGGATGAGATTGCCGCCCTGCGGGCATCGGGGGCGCTCGGCGGCTAAGTTCGGCCGAATGTGCGGCATACTCCGGGTTGAACTTACGGAGTGTTGCCGATGAACAAGCATATTGACGAACTGCTGGCGCGTATCGACGCGCTGCAGTCTGAGCTCGAAGAGGAATACCGCAAGACCCGCGAGGAGTGGGCGCAGAAGAAGGAGGAACTCGCCGGTGAGTTCCTCCGCCAGCAGCGCCGTTACAAGGTCGGGCTCTTCCGCTTCCTGATCCGTTCGCGGCTGCTGGTGATTCTCTCGGCGCCGGTGATCTACGCCGGCTGGATTCCCTTCATCCTGATGGACCTCTTTGTGACCGTCTATCAGAGCATCTGTTTCCCGATCTATCGCATTCCGAAGGTGCGTCGGGCCGACTACATCGTTTTTGACCGCGAGGATCTGCCCTACCTCAACCTGATCGAGAAATTCAACTGCTTCTATTGTTCCTACGGAAACGGTGTTGCTGCCTATACCCGCGAGGTCTCCGCACGGACCGAGCAGTACTGGTGCCCGATCAAGCATGCCCGCCGGGTCAAGGCGGCGCATGACCGCTACCCCCAGTTTTTTGATTACGGCGATGCCGAAGCCTATCGTCAGGGCTTGAACCGACTGCGCCGCCAGTATCGCGAAGATGCCGCCGACTGAGCCGCCCGGCTTGTGGATGCCACGCATGGCAGCGCCGTGGCGGGCGACATAGAATCGGCCGATGTCCACCGCCCTCCTGCTCCTCCCTGATTTTTCTTTGATACTGCTCGGCGCTGCCATCCGCCGCTGGATGGGTCTCGGCGACCATTTCTGGAGCGGGGTCGAAAAGCTGGTGTATTTCATCCTCTTTCCGGCGCTGCTGATCAATGCCATCGTCCGCACCCGGCTCGACCTCGCGGCCGCTGTGCCATTGCTGGCCACGGCATTCATCGCCATGGGCGCCGGCATGCTTCTCGGTCTGCTGCCCCGGCCCTTCCTCAAGCTGCCGGCGCTGACGTACGCCTCGGTCTTTCAGTGCGCCTACCGTTTCAACTCCTATATTGCGCTGGCGGTCGCCGGTATGCTGTTTGGCGCACCGGGGATCGCGACCATGGGGCTGATCGTCGGCGCCGCGGTGCCGTTTGCCAATCTGGTATCGGTGTGGATGCTGGCGCGTCATGGCGAGGTCGGCGTCTGGCGCGAAGTCGCCAAAAATCCCTTGATCTGGGGAACAGCGACCGGCTTTGTCCTGAATCTGCTGGGGTTCGTGCCGCCGGCGCCGCTGCAGGCCTTTCTCGGGCGTCTGGCCGATGCCTCGATCGCGCTCGGCTTGATCGCGGTGGGGGCAGCGCTGCGTCTGGAAAGTCAGCCCGGCGTGCGCGGCTTGTCAGCGTGGCTGTTGGCGGTGAAACTGATCGCGCTGCCGGTGGTGACGGTGTTCGTCGGCAACTGGCTGGGTCTGAGCGGCCTGAACTATCAGGTGGCGATTCTTTTTGCCGCCCTGCCGACAGCCTCGTCGGCTTACATTCTGGCGATGCGCATGGGCGGCGATGGTCGCAGCGTGGCCTGGCTGATCTCGGCGACCACGCTCGGGTCGATGCTCACGCTGCCGCTGTGGGCAGCGTGGCTGGCGGCGCACTGATCTACTTTTTGCTGCGGCGGCTCTTGGTGGCCGGTGTGGCGTCGTCACTCGCCTGAGCGGCGGCATCGGCCGCTGCCTGGGCAGCCGCTTCGGCGGTGTGCTGCATCTGCTCGCGCATCTGCTGCATCATTTGCCAGGGCCACATCGCCGCTTCCGAAAATGCCGATTTTTCCGGGTTCACCGCAGCACGGAGGAAATCCGCTTGCTGGGGGGCAGCATCCGGGGCCGCACCATGCTCCATCGCCTTGGCCGCATCGCTCGCCATCTTGCCCATGGTCTGCACGGTAGATACCGTCGTGCGCTGCATCTCGAGACCCTGAATGGTCATTTGCAGCATGGACAGGTTCATCCGCAACCAGCCCTCGACGGCTTTCATGTCCTTGATCCGCTTGTCGAGTTCCTCAACGTCGAACGTCGGTGCGACCATGCCGGGCAGCGTGAAGCCCATGTTGCCCCACATATTGCGCATGAAGTTCAAAGGGTCGTGTATCTGTTGGTCCGACATGTCTCTCTCCCTCGGTTGGATGACACATCTTAAACCAAATCGTCATGCAAAATGGTAAATTAGCGGTCACCGGAAAAGGACGTGAATATGCTGAAATTGCTGGTTGTAGAGGATCATGCGCTGGTGCGCGAAGGCTTGGTGCGACTGCTGGCGCAGGTTGAGGATGGCTGTCAGGTGAGCGAGGCCGCCGACTTCGAGACGGCGCTGACCGTGCTCGATGGCGGGGGTGAATTCGACCTGGTGCTGCTCGATCTGGCCTTGCCGGGTATCGACGGCTTTGCCGGGCTGGATATCCTGCGTCGCCGCTATCCGGCGATGCCGGTCGCAGTGGTGTCAGCCTTCGACGATGTGCCAACCATTACCCGCGTGATGAATCTCGGTGCCTCGGGCTTCATTCCGAAAGCCTACTCGGGCGAGGCGCTCCTGAATGCCGTGCGCGAGGTGCTCGATGGCAACATCGTGCGGCCGACCATCCAGCAGGGGGCACGGCTCGATGACGAAAAGATGCTGCCGCCGTCGAAGATCAGCGTCAAACCCGCCGAGGTCGGCCTGACCGACCGTCAGGCGCAGGTGCTGGCACTGATGGTGCGTGGCCTGTCGAATCGTGACATCGCCGAGCAACTTGAATTGTCAGAAGGCACCGTCAAGATCCACGCCACTGCCGTTTTCAAAGCACTGGGTGTGGGCAGCCGGACCCAGGCCCTGGTGGCGGTCGCGCGCTACGGTATCGACTTCAGCGACGCCTTCTGAAGCTGGCTGACCAGCGCCCGCAGCTTGGCCGGCCGGACCGGTACCTGCAGGGCGCTGGCGGTCGGCGGTAGCGCCGTTTCGGCGTCGCGGACCAGAACAATCAAAGCAGCCCCTTCGGGCAGCCGTTCGGCGAGTTCCGTCGCCATCTCCTGCTCGGTCAGGAAGACCGTGCCCCCTGCCGGCATCTCCGCCGGCATCTGCGGTGTGATCCGCACCGTATATTGCCAGTTCTCGAGCAGCTTCATGGCAGACAGCAGGTTATCCGACGTGCCGACGACCAGCACGTTGCCGGCACTGCTGGCTACCGGTGTCGCAGGAGTGGCGGCCAAAGCGGCCGTCCGCGGCAGCCTGAAGGAAAAAGTGGTCCCGGCACCGAGCCTGGAGTTGATCCGGATCTTGATGCCGAGCGCCCGTGACAGGCGGTCAACAATCGACAAACCCAGTCCCAGCCCCTTGTTCTGCTCGCGCGCGGCATTGCCGACCTGATAGAACTCGTTGAAGATCGCTGCCTGGTGTTCCGGGGCGATGCCGGGGCCGTTGTCGCGGACCTCGATCTGCAACTGATCGCCGCGGAAGCGTGCGGCGAGCAGGATACGGCCGCCGGCCGGCGTGTAGCGCACGGCGTTGGAGACCAGGTTGCCGATAATGCGCTCAATCATCACCGGATCGGAATGCACCCAGGCGCTGCAGGCGCGAACCCGCAACACGATCTGCTTGTCGGCGGCATTGCGCTTGAAGGCGGCGCCGACGCGCTCGAACAGCGGCGCCAGCGGGAAGGCGCGGACATCCGGACGGATGCCGGCAACGTCGAGGCGGGAGATGTCGAGCAGCGAATCGAGCAACTCGCCCAGTGTCTTCGCCGAGGTTGCGATCTGTTCGGCGAGGTGGGTCAGGTCGCCTTGTCCGGGCAGGCGGGCGCGCAGTTGCCGTTGCATGTCGGCAGAAAACAGCGATAGGGCGTGCAGCGGTTGTCGCAAGTCATGGCTGGCGGCAGCCAGGAAGCGGCTCTTGGCGGTGTTGGCGCGCTCGGCCGCCTCCTTCTGGCTCTCGATTTCACGGGTCGCCTCGCGGATACGGGATTCCAGCATTTCGTGGCTATCGGTCAGCGCCTCGGTCATGGCCGCCATTTCGCGCACCTGGCGGCGGATCAGGAGGCCGCCAACGCCGAGCACCGCCGTCACCAGCAGGCCGAGCGTGCCCAGTTCGAACAGCCGGTTGCGCCATGTGGCGAGCAGGGTGTCCTCCGGAATCACGGCCAGGATACGCAGATCGGCGAAGCCCGGTACCGGCGAGACCGAAACCCTGAGGTCGTTGCCACTGGCCAGGCCGGTCTGGGGCAGGATGTCGCGCAGCCGGCCACCGAACAGGACATCCTGCGCCTGCGCACCGAGTATCGGCGACTGCCGGCTGACATCTGTCGGGCGGCAGGAAGCGACGATCTGGTTGCGGGTGTTGATCAGCACGGCTTCGAAGTCATCCGACAGCCGGTTGGCCCAGCAGAATTCCTGCATGTAGGCGGGCTCGAGGGCGGCGAAGCTGGCACCGGCAAAACGGCCGTCCGGTCCGAGGATGCGCCGGGCCAGCGCATAGCTGTAGCGCCCGGAGTTGCGGCCGACGTATGGCCCGAAGGTTGCCGATTCCAGGCCGGCTTCGAGCTTTTCGAAATAGGGGCGATCCTTGACGTTGATCCGTGGCGGCGGGAAATAGGTCGAAATGAAACGCTGATTGCCGTAGCGGTCGAAAATGATCAGGTCGCGTAGCTGCGGCATCGAACGCGAATGACGCTGGGCGACGTATTCCCAGCCCTTGCCCGGCTCCCAGCTTTCCCAGTTGCGCTGGTTCTGTGTCAGGTCAGCCGACATTTCACGCAGCAGCACGTCCACCGCCTCGAAGGCACGCGCCGTGTGCTCGGCCATCATGATGCCGAAGTGCTGCAGGCGGCGCTCGCCGGCATCGATGTCGCGTTGCCGGGAGAGGAAAAGGTCGATCAGGAAGACGTTGAGCACCATCAGCATGCCGACCAGCGCAACGACCAGAGCGAGGGATTCGGGCTTGCGTTTGCGCATGCTGTTGCGGATGCTCAGCGCTGGTAGCAGTACAGCGGGCGCGCCGGGGTGCAGGGCACCTCGATGACGCGATCGGGCGTCACGCCGGGCACCGGGAAGCTGTTGCTGATGAACAGGCTGCCCGGCGGCATTTCCTTCTGCACCTTTTCCCAAAGTCGCGGCATCGGCACCGGCGACAGGAAAGCATAAACGACGTCGAAGCGGCTGAGATCGGTCGCCCAGAGGTCATCCCAGCGCCAGGTGATGTTGTTGCGGCCCAGGCTGAGAAGCAGCCCGGCCAGCCAGGTTAGCGGCGCATTCTCGATACCGGTGAAGTGGTGTTCCGGGAGATTGTCGGCGAGCGGCACCGTTGTGCTGCCCAGGCCGGCACCGAGATCGACAAAGCGGCAGGGGCCGCGGTCGGCGAGCAGGTCGGCCAGTGCGGCCACCGTTTCGCGGTTGGACAGGTAGAGCGGCACCTGACCGGACAGCGCGCCGCGGAAGACAAGCAGCACCAGGCTGGCTGCCAGCAGGAACCAGCCCGGGTCGATGGCCAGCTGGTGGGTGGCCCAGACCAGTGGCATGAAGGCGGCATGGATGACGCGCCACCACCACGGCTGGCGACTGATGCTGGCGAGAAAGAGCGCCACGGCGCCGATCAGCAGGCTGGTCTGCTGCCAGGGCAGGGCGGTCGCCGACCAGCCGTAATACGGCCAGGCGATGGAGAGAACAAGGATGACAGCCGCCCCTTGCAAGGCGAACTGCCGCATCGGGGTTGCGGTCATCCCGCGATTCTATTCCATCAGCGTCTTCCTTGCCTTGTCGCGTCGGGCGCGGGCCGCCGGGATGGCGGCAGCACGCACCGGCCCGTAGCCACGAATCTCGGCCGGCCAGCTGGCGAGTTCGTGGCCGATGCCGGGCGGCGGGCGTTTCTGGAGAAGCAGGTCGAGGTCGGCTTCGTAATCGGCCAGCAAACTGCGGTCAAGCTGTCTTTCCGCCGAAAGCCGGAAAGGATCGAGCCAGCTGCCACGCAGGCCGCGGGCGCCTGCGAGGAAGCGCAGTACGGGGAGCAGCCAGGCGCCGAGGCGCCGTTTGCGTGGCCGTCCGTCCGGGCCATGACTGGCAAGCCACGGCGGCGCGAGATGCAGCTGGATGCGGAAGTCGCCATCGAAGTCCGCTTTCAGGCGCTCGATAAAGCCGGTTTCGGTGTACAGGCGGGCGACTTCGTATTCGTCCTTCGGCGCCAGCAGGCGGGCATATTGCTCCGCCACGCGCCGTGACAGGGTGTCGTCACCGAGTTGGCGGACAGCGGCCAGCCGATCGCGATAGCGGTTGGCGAGTGCAGCGTCCTGATAGGCCGTCAGGTGGGCGGCGCGATGCGCGATCAGGGCGTCGAGGCTCATGGCTTCGGGAGCGGATGCGCTGGGCGGCGGCGCCAGTTTTGCCAGCTTTTCCGGGTTCACCGCAGCCCGTCGTCCCCACATGAAGGCGGCACGGTTGGCGTCGATGGCGGTGCCGTTGAGTTCGATGGCCCGGTCGAGCGCCGCCAGCGACACCGGAATCATGCCGCGTTGCCAGGCGTAGCCGAGGAGCAGGATGTTGGCGTAAAGCGCATCGCCCATCAGTCGGGTGGCGAGGTGTTTGGCGTCGATGAAATGCGTCGCGTCGTCACCCAGCGTGTCGCGCAGGCGTTGTTTGAGTTGCCCGGCGGGCAGGCGCCAGTCGCGCTGGCGGGTGAAGTCGGCAGTCGGCGTTTCGGCGCTGCTGATCACCGCTTGCGTCCGGCCTTCGAGCATTTTCGACAGGGCTTCACTGCCGGCGCTGACCACCAGGTCGCCACCGAGGACGGCGTGGGCTTCGCCGGTCGCGATGCGGGCGGCGTGGATGTCTTCCGGCCGATCGGCGATCCGCAGGTGCGAAAACACGGCGCCGTACTTCTGCGCCAGCCCGGTCATGTCGAGCACCGAGACGCCCTTGCCGTCGAGGTGAGCAGCCATGCCGACGAGCGCGCCGAGGGTGATGACGCCCATGCCGCCGACGCCGGTAATCAGCAGATTGTATGGTTCGGTGGTGGCGGGCAGTTTCGGGCTGAGCAAAATTGGCCAGTTTTCCGAGTTCACCGCGCCCCGAAGGAAGTCCCCTTGGGGGGCAGCAGACGCCGTTGGCCGCTTCGGAGTGGCGCCTTCGAGGGTGACGAAGCTTGGACAGAAGCCCTTGAGGCAGGAGAAGTCCTGATTGCACGCCGACTGGTCGATGGCGCGCTTGGTGCCGAAGTCGGTGGCAATCGGGATCACCGACAGGCAGTTGGATTGCACCGAGCAGTCACCGCAACCCTCGCAGACGGCTTCGTTGATCACCACTCGCTGCGTGACCGCCGGCATCTTGCCGCGCTTGCGCCGGCGGCGGGCTTCGGTGGCGCAGACCTGGTCGTAGATCAGCGCGGAAACACCGGGGAATTCGCGCAGTTCGCGCTGCACGGTGTCGAGTTCGTCGCGATGACGCACCGTGACGCCGGGTGCGAGATCGTGGATACCGGCATAGCGCGTCGGGTCGGCGGCAACGACGACAATGCGCCCGACGCCTTCGGCGGCTAGTTGCCGGCTCAGGCGCGGCACATCGAGCTGACCATCCACCTGCTGACCGCCGGTCATGGCGACGGCATCGTTGTAGAGTATCTTGTAGGTGATATTGACCTTGGCGGCGACCGCCTGCCGGATGGCGAGCAGGCCGGAGTGGAAGTAGGTGCCGTCGCCAAGGTTGGCGAAGATGTGTTTTTCGCTGGTAAACGGCGCCTGCCCGACCCAGGGCACGCCTTCGCCGCCCATGTGGGTGTAGGTGGCGGTGCTGCGGTCCATCCAGGTCACCATGTAATGGCAGCCAATGCCGGCGACGGCGCGCGAGCCTTCCGGCACCTTGGTCGAAGTGTTGTGCGGGCAGCCGGAGCAGAAGTGCGGCTTGCGCTCGGCGAGCACGGTCGGGGTGTTCGCCGCCTGCTGTTTGGTGGCAATCAGCTTGAGGCGGGCGTGGATGGCCGGTGAGGTGAAGAAACGGCCAATGCGCCCGGCGATGACGCGGGCGATGGTCGCCACCGGCAGTTCGCCAGTGGCCGGCAGCAGCCAGTCGCTGTGCGCCAGATAGCCACCGTCGCCCTCGACCGTCCATTCGCCTTTCTCGTCAAACTTGCCGATGACGCGCGGGCGAACGTCCTCGCGCCAGTTGTAGAGTTCCTCCTTGAGCTGGTATTCGAGCAGCTGGCGCTTTTCCTCGACAACGAGGATTTCCTCCAGTCCTTCGGCGAAACGGCGCACGCCTTCCGGCTCCAGCGGCCAGACCATGCCGACCTTGTACAGGCGCAGGCCGATCTGCGCCGCCAGCGTCTCGTCGATGCCGAGTTCGTCCAGCGCCTGGCGGACATCCAGGTAGCTCTTGCCGGCGGTGAGGATGCCCAGCCGCGGTTGCGGCGGATCGATGATCAGGCGATCGAGCCGGTTGGCCCGGCAATAGGCGAGTGCCGCGTAGAGCTTGTGGTTGAGCAGGCGCTTTTCCTGCGCCAGCGGCGGGTCCGGCCAGCGGATATTGAGGCCGTCCGGCGGCAGTTCGAAATCGGGCGGCAATATCGGGTTCACCGCAGATGGATCGATCAGCACCGAGGCGGAGGTTTCCACAGTATCGGCGAGCGCCTTGAAGGCGACCCAGCAGCCGGAATAGCGGCTCATCGCCCAGCCGTGCAGGCCGAAGTCGATGTATTCCTGGACGTTGGCCGGGTAGAGCACCGGCATCAACACGGCCTTGAAAATGTGCTCGGTCTGGTGCGGCAGGGTCGACGACTTGGCGGCATGGTCGTCACCGGCGACGACCAGCACGCCGCCGAATTTCGCGGTGCCGGCAGCGTTGGCATGGCGGAAGACATCGCCGCAACGGTCGACCCCCGGCCCCTTGCCGTACCACAGACCGAACACGCCATCGTAACGGGCGCCGGGGAACAGTCCGACCTGCTGGCTGCCCCAGACGGCGGTTGCCGCCATGTCTTCGTTGAGGCCGGGCTGGAAGGTGATGTGGTGCTCGGCGAGATGGGCTTTGGCCTTCCACAGACCCTGGTCGAGCGGCCCGAGCGGGCTGCCGCGGTAGCCGGAGATGAAGCCGGCGGTGTTGAGGCCGGCGGCGAGGTCGCGCTCGCGCTGCAGCATTGGCAGGCGGATCAGCGCCTGGGTGCCGCTGAGAAAGACGCGGCCGGTGCGGGTGTAACGGTCGTCGAGCTGTGTGGCGGGGCGTCCGGCGTGTGCGAGATTGCTCATCCTGTCCTCCCGTAGGCGGCCTTGTGGGCCGGTGCGTTGACTGGCGCCACCCGGTAAGCCGGCGCCATTGTCATTTGGAGTCGGAAAACGTCGGCTTGTTCCGCCGCCGGAATCAGTCCGGCAGGCGCAGCGGCAGCGTGAAGCGGAAGCAGCTACCCTGGCCGGGTTCGCTGGTGACGCTGATCTCGCCACCCATCAAGTGCACCAGTTGCCGTGAAATGGTCAGGCCGAGCCCGGTGCCGCCAAACTGGCGGGTGGTCGAGTTGTCCGCCTGCGAAAAGGCCTGGAAGATGGCCTGCAGCCGGTCGGCCGGAATGCCGATGCCGGTGTCGCGGACAGCGATGGCCAGCGTCAGTGTGCTTGCCGATTTTTGACGGATTTCCGCGTTCACCGCAACTTCCCCGGTATGGGTGAATTTGACGGCGTTGCCAAGCAGATTGAGCAGGATCTGCCGGATGCGCAGGGGGTCGCCGAGCAGGGTTTCGGGCAGGTCGGCCGGCAGGCTCAGGTTGGGCTGCAAGCCCTTGTCGTTCATCGCCGGCGTCATCAGGCGAACGACGTCGGTGATCAGCGTGGCGGGCTCGAAAGGCACCGACTCGATCTGCATCTTCCCCGCCTCGATCTTGGAGACGTCGAGAATGTCGTTGAGGATGGCCAGCAGTGTCGTCGCCGAGCTTTGAGCAATGCCGAGGTACTCGCGGGTTTCGTCATCAAGCGGATTCATCAGCGACAGCTCGATCATGCCCATGACGCCATTCATCGGTGTCCGTATTTCATGGCTCATGTTGGCGAGGAACTCGCTCTTGGCCTGGTTGGCGGCTTCGGCAGCATCTCTCGCTTCAGCCAGGGTGCTGAGCATTTTCTCGCGCTCCCTCTCACTGGCCTTGAGCGCTGCCTCGGCGGCATTGCGGGCGGCGAGGAAGTCGTTGAAGGCGGCCGCGACAAGGCGGATTTCCTGGCTGCCGGTTTCCGGGACCGGCGCTGCGGGGACACCAGCCTGCATGTTCTCGGCCCGCGCCCGCATGGCGCTCGACAGATGGCCGAGCGGGCGCAGCAGACGGTGCGAGAAGAGCCAGAGCAGCGGGATGCTGAGCACCATCAGCGCAAGGGTGATCAGCGCCATCTTGCGCTGGATTTCGGCAACCGGCGCGAACACTTCGGCAGTCGGAACGACCGAGGCCATGATCCAGCCCGTGGAGGCTAGCCGCTTGAAGGTGAACAGACCGTGCAGGCCGCGACTGTTGGTGCCTTCGATGGTGCCCTCGAAGCCCTCGAAGGCACGGGCCAGCGGCGCATTGTCCTGCGCCGAAGCGGCGGGCTGCATGATTCGCTCGCGCAGCGGGTGGGCGATGACCTTTCGGGTCTGCGAAACGAGGTAGAAATACCCTGTTTCGCCGTTCTTGCGCGTGCCCAGCGTGCCGATCAGGTTGGGTTTGTAAAGGTTGAGGACGCCACCGACGATAGAGACCAGTTCGCCTGCCGGGCCGAGCACAGGCGCGGCAATGACGATGATCGGCTGGCCGGTGGCCTTGCCGAGGATGGGTTCGGATATGAAGGGCTGGCGGTTGTTGCGCACGCCCTGGATGTAGTCGCGACCGGACATGTTGAGATTGCGGCGGCCGGCCTTGATGGGCCAGTCAACCAGCAGCACGCCGTCCTTGTCGAAAATGTACAGGTCGTCGAAGAGTGTCAGCAGTGCAGATTTCCCCTGCAAGTGCCGCTCGAGCGCCACAAGATCACCCAGTTGCTCGCGTGGGATCGATCGGCCGACCGCATTCAGGGCGTTGACCCGCTCGCCGAGCTTGTCGTCGAGGTGGTCTGCCAGGGCGCTGAGATACTGGAACTGCTCGGTCTCGATGCGCTCTTTCAGCTCCGCGCGCAGCGACCAGGATTGCACCAGCAACTGCGTCAGCAGCAGGAGCAGACCAATGGCGATGGCGCCGAGGCTGAGTTTGAGCTTGAGACTGCGCGGCATGGCGGTCAGTTTGCATCGGGCAGGACCTTGCCCGGATTCAGGAGGTTGTCGGGGTCGAGCGCCGCCTTGATCGCCCGCATGGCAGCGACGGCCGTTTCGCCATGCTCGCGGACCAGATATTTGCGCTTGCCGAGGCCAATGCCATGCTCGCCGGTGCAGGTGCCCTCCATGGCGATGGCGCGCTCGACGACCCGCTCGCTGATCCAGGCGGCCTCGGCCATTTCCTTCGGGTTGTCGGTATCGACCAGTACGACAAGGTGGAAATTGCCGTCGCCGACGTGACCGAAGAGCGCGATCGGAATGCTGACCTGGGCGATGTCGGCGGACGTTTTGGCGATGCACTCAGCCAGCCGGGAGATGGGCACGCAGACATCCGTCGGGAAGCAACGGCAGCCCGGCTTCAGTTGCAGGCAGGCGAAGTAGGCATCGTGGCGCGCCTGCCACAGCCGGCTGCGATCCTCGGGGCGGGTCGCCCATTCGAAATTGGCGCCCCCGAGTTCATCGGCAATGGCCTGGACAATCTGCGCCTGCTCCTCGACGCCGGCCGGCGAGCCATGAAATTCGAAGAACAGGGTCGGTGCCTCGCTCAGCGTGGTCTTGCTGAAACGATTGATGGCCGACAGCGACAGCGCATCCAGCAGTTCGATCCGGGCGACCGGGACGCCGAGCTGGATGGTCTGGATTACCGTCTGCACGGCTGCCTCGATGCTCGGGAAGGTGCAGACGGCGGCCGAGATGGCCTCGGGAATCGGGTAGAGGCGAACCGTCAGCTCGGTCATCACGCCGAGCGTGCCTTCTGAGCCGACCAGCAGGCGGGTCAGGTCATAACCCGCCGATGACTTGCGGGCGCGGCCGCCGGTTCGCATGACGCGACCGCCGGCGAGGATGGTCGTCGTCGCCAGCACATTGTCCTTCATCGTGCCGTAGCGCACGGCGTTGGTGCCCGAGGCGCGGGTCGCCGCCATGCCGCCCAGCGTCGCATCGGCGCCGGGGTCGATGGGAAAAAATAGCCCGGTGCCCTTGAGGGCGTCATTGAGCTGCTTGCGGGTGACGCCGGCCTGAACCGTGGCATCGCCGTCCTCGGCGTTGATGGCGAGAATGCGGTTCATGCCCGACAGATCGAGCGAAATCCCCCCTTGAGGCGCCAGCACGTGGCCCTCGACCGAACTGCCAACGCCGTAGGGGATCACAGGTGTCTGGTGCTGCTGGCACAGGCGGAGAACTTCCGTCACATCGTTGTTGTTCTCGGCCATGACGACGGCTGCCGGCAACTGCGGCGGATGCACGGACTCATCGCGGCCATGTTGCAGGCGGGTCGATTCGCCGAGCGAGAGACGGTTGCCGAAACGGGATTTGAGGGCGTCAAGCAGTGCGTCGGGGAGGGTGTCAGTCATTTTGCAGATAGCGGGTGGCCTGGTCGAGGTCGGTGTGGGTGTGGCCACCATAGAGGGCGTTGACGAATTTTCGCCAGACGAGGTCCGGCTCGCCGATGCGGAAACCGACAAAGTGTTTTTCATCGCAATCGGTCTCCTGTACGACCTGCACCCGCATCAGCGACACTTCATTGCTGCCGACGCGGATCACGGCCTTGAGCCAAGTGTCAGCAGGCAGCGGCTGTTTGACGCGGGCGCGGAAACCGTAGCGCGAGACTTCATTGACCTCGATCGGAATGGGTTTGGCACCCTCTTCTGCGTCGACCGGCGTCACCCGGGCCGGGCACTTGACCGAAAAGCGCTGGTGGCGTCGGGTTTGCCCGTCATCCGCTTTGCCCGGCATCGGCGGAATGACCCGCAGGTAATCGGGGGTGTCGTAGATCAGGTGCAGCAGCGTTTTTTTGCGGTCGCTGAGTTCGGCGAAGACGCGGGTCTGGCGGTTGAAGAAATAATCAATCAGGTCCGGCGTCATCACCGGATCGTTGGTGGTGTAAAAGCGGCGATGCGGGATCTGGATGTTCGGCAGGCGGGTCTCCGCAAAATAGCGGTAGAGGTTGCGGTGCGGCGGTTTGCCGGCGTAGGCCTGGCGAAGGATCTCCGGGGCGTGCTTCAGATCAAGGGTGGCGCCGACGGCGGGGGCACCATTGACGAAGTCGTAGTTGTCGACGATGTTGGCGCTGAGGCGGCGAAAGAAGAGCAGCGACTCGTACATCTCGATATGCCGTGGGTTGACGGCGATGACCAGATGGCGGGTGTCGAAGAAGGTCGTGCAGTATTCGTACATGAACTTCATCAACGGAAACAGCACGCTGCCGCCGGTGCGCCGGAAGCGCGGATGGACGGCCAGCGCGGACACTTCGGCGATCTGGCCTTCCTTGGCGCGAACGCTGCTCAGGTCGAAAATGCGCTGCAGCGGAAAACCGATGGCGCTTTCGCGGATCAGGGAAATGGTGCCAACGACCTTGTCATCGTATTTGGCGCACAGCGTCGTTGTCGTCGGCAGCGCATGGTAGATGGTGACGCGCATGCCCGACGGGTCGGGCGTCATGAAGCCACTGTCGACGTAGGCATCGTGCAGCAGCTTGAAGCAGGCTTCCAGTTCCTCGCGGGTCTCGGCGATCTTCAACACCAGCTTTTGCGAGGGCGTGTCATCGCACTGAACGAAGGAACGATAGACATCGTGCCGCCGTTTTTGCGGCAGCAGGGTAAACAGCTGGCGAACAGCGGCGTGCAAAAAGGTGCGGAGTCGCTTGAGTGGCGCCATCGAATCCTGATCTGAATGTTGTACTTTCATCATAGCACCCGTTATTGACAGGGAATCGGGGCGTCGGGAGAATCAGGGTGTTTTGTTTTACCCCTTACCCCCACACGAATCAGGAGAACCATCGATGCAAGCCAAGCTTTCCGTAGTTGCCCTCTCCGTAGTTGCCGCATTTGCCCTGTCCGCCTGCGGTCAAAAAGAAGAACCGAAACCGGTTGCTGCACCCGCGCCGGCCGCCAAGCCGGAAGTCGTCGTCAAGATCGGTCACGTCGCACCGATGACCGGCCCGCAGGCCCACCTCGGCAAGGACAATGAAAACGGTGCCCGCCTGGCGATCGAGGACCTGAACGCGCAAGCTCTGGAAATCGGCGGCGCCAAGGTCAAGTTCGAACTGATCGCTGAAGACGATCAGGCCGATCCGAAGCAGGGCTCCATCGTTGCCCAGAAGCTGGTCGATGCCAAGGTCAATGGCGTGATCGGCCACCTGAACTCCGGGACCACCATCCCGGCCTCCAAACTCTATTTTGATGCCGGCATCCCGCAGATTTCCGGTTCGGCCACCAACCCGAAGTACACCCAGCAAGGCTTCAAGACCGCCTTCCGCGTCATGGCCAATGATGTTCAGCAGGGCAAGGTGCTCGGCGAGTTCGCCGCCAAGCAGGGCGTCAAGACCGTCGCCATCGTCGATGACCGCACCGCTTACGGTCAGGGGCTGGCGGACGAGTTCAAGAAGGCAGCAGAAGCCGCGGGCCTGAAAGTGGTCGCCACCGAGTACACCAACGACAAGGCGACCGACTTCAAGGCCATCCTGACCAAGATCAAGTCCACCAAGGCCGAGCTGGTCTTCTACGGCGGCATGGACGCCCAGGGCGGCCCGATGGTCAAGCAGATGAAGGAGCTGGGCATCAAGGCCAAGTTCCTCGGCGGTGATGGCGTCTGTACCCCGGAGTTCATGAAGCTGGGTGGCGAGGCCTCGGAAGGCCAGTTCTGCTCGCTGCCGGGCATGCCGCTGGAGAAGCTGGCCAAGGGGCCGGAGTTCAAGGATAAGTTCACCAAGAAGTTCAATGCCGAGATCCAGCTCTATGCGCCGTACCTCTACGATGCGGTGATGGTCATGGCCGATTCGATGAAGCGCGCCAACTCGGTCGAGCCGGCCAAGTATCTGCCGGAAATCGGCAAGACCAAGTACGACGGTGTGACCGCCATGATCGAGTTCGACGAACTGGGCGATCTCAAGGGCGGCGCCATTTCTGTCTATCAGTACAAGGGCGGCAAGCTCGAGTACGTCGAGACGCTGGGTGGCACGCCGCTCGAGGCAGCCAAGGCGGAAGTGAAGGAAGCCGTGGCTGAAGTCAAGGATGCCGCCAAGGCAGTTGCCGGCGCCGCCACGACGGCCGGTGCCGAGGCCGTGAAGGCGGGCGCCGAAGCAGTCAAGGGCGCCGCTGAAGCCACCAAGGCAGCGGTCGAAAAGAAGTAAAACCGGACTAAACCGGCAAGGAAACGGCACCGCAAGGTGCCGTTTCCATATGACCGGGTCGATTGAGTCAAAATGGATATTTTCCTCCAGCAAATCATCAATGGCCTCGTGCAGGGGAGCATCTACGCGCTCGTCGCGCTTGGCTACACGATGGTCTACGGCATCATGGGCCTGATCAACTTCGCGCACGGCGAGGTGGTGATGATCGGCACACTGGTGACCATTACCGTTGCCGGTACACTGATCAAGGCCGGCATGCCGGTGGCACTGGCGGCACTCGCCGGGCTCACGGTCTCTGTTCTCAGTTGCATGGCGCTGGGCTGGAGCCTGGAACGCATTGCCTACCGGCCCCTGCGCAACGCGCCGCGGCTGACGCCGCTGATTACCGCCATCGGCATGTCCATCGTGCTGCAAAACCTGGCGATGATCATCTGGGGGCGGAACTACATGACCTTCCCGCCGCTGCTGCCGAAAATCAATTTTGAATTTGCCGGCGCGCATTTCACGCTCATCCAAGTCATCATCGTCCTCGTTTCCGGCGCCACCATGGCCGGCCTGCTTTTCCTGATTTACCGCACCAAGCTCGGCATGGCGATGCGGGCAACGGCTCAGAACCCGGCAGTCGCCAGCCTGATGGGCGTCAATATCAATCGCGTCATCGCCGCCGCCTTCGTCATCGGCTCGGCGCTCGGCGCTGTTGCGGGCGTGATGGTCGGCACTTACTACGAGATCGCGCATTACCAGATGGGCTTCATGCTCGGCCTCAAGGCCTTTACCGCCGCCGTACTGGGTGGCATCGGCAATCTGGCCGGTGCGATGCTCGGCGGGGTACTGCTCGGCATCATCGAGGCACTGGGGGCCGGCTACATCGGCGACCTGACCGGCGGCTTCCTCGGCAGCCATTATCAGGACATCTTCGCCTTCATCGTCCTCATCGTCGTGCTGATGTTCAAGCCCTCCGGGCTGTTTGGAGAAAAAACGGGAGACCGCGCATGATGAAATGGCTTTCTCCACGTTCGGCGCTGGGTATTGCGCTGATTACCGTGGCGCTGGTGGCGCTGCCCTTCGTTGCGGCAATGGGCGGCCAGGCCTGGGTGCGCATCCTCAATTTCGCCATCCTCTATGCCTTCCTGGCGCTGGGTTTGAATATCGTCGTCGGCCTCGCCGGCCTGCTCGATCTCGGCTATATCGCCTTCTATGCCGTCGGCGCCTACACCTGGGCCTTGCTCGCCAGTCCGCATTTCGGCCTGCACTGGCCGATCTGGGCGATCCTGCCCTTCGGCGCGGCGCTGGCCTGTATTGCCGGGGTGGTCCTCGGTTCGCCGACGCTCAAGTTGCGGGGCGATTACCTGGCCATCGTCACCCTTGGCTTCGGCGAAATTGTCCGCATTTTCATGAACAACCTGAATGCGCCGGTGAACATCACCAACGGTGCGCAGGGCATCACCCTGATCGACCCGGTGAAAATCGGCAATTTCAGCTTCTCGGGGACATCCCAGATTTTGGGCATTTCCTTGAGTGGACCGCAGAAGTATTACTACCTGCTGGTGGCGCTGGCGATACTCGTCATCATCGTCAACGTGCGCCTCCAGAATTCACGGATCGGCCGCGCCTGGCAGGCGATCCGCGAGGACGAAATCGCCGCCAAGGCCATCGGCATCAACACCCGCAATCTCAAATTGCTGGCCTTCGCCATGGGTGCCAGCTTTGGCGGCATCGCCGGCGGTATCTTCTCGGCGATGCAGGGTTTCGTGTCACCGGAGTCCTTCTCGCTGATCGAATCGATCATGATTCTCGCCATGGTCGTCCTTGGCGGCATGGGCCACATCCCCGGCGTCATTCTCGGGGCGGTGCTGCTGACGGTATTGCCGGAGGTGCTGCGTTACGCCGTCGGGCCGGTGCAGACAGCGATTTTCGGCAAGGTGCTGGTTGATCCCGAAAGCCTGCGCATGCTGATCTTTGGTCTGGCGCTGGTACTGGTGATGCGCTTCAAGCCGGCCGGCCTGTGGCCGTCGCCGGAGCGCAAGCGTGAACTGGCCGTCAAGCCGCAGGAGGTCGCGCCATGAGCAAGGCAATGGGCGAAGTCCTGCTGGAGGCGAATGCCGTCGCCAAGCATTTTGGTGGCGTCAAGGCGCTGCGCGATGTGTCGTTGACCATCCGTCGCGGCGAGGTCTATGGCCTGATCGGCCCGAATGGTGCAGGCAAGACGACCTTCTTCAACTGCATGACCGGTCTTTATGTTCCCGATGGCGGCGGCTTCATGTTCAACGGGGCGCCGCTGGTGGCCGATGCGCCGCATCAGGCCGCCGAGCGCGGCATTGCCCGGACGTTCCAGAACATTCGCCTGTTCGGCAACATGACGGCACTCGAAAATGTCATGGTCGGTCGCCATGTCCGCACCAGGGCCGGTGTCGTCGGCGCGATGCTACATACCCCCGCCACCCGCAACGAGGAAGCTGCGATCCGCCAGCGGGCGATCGACCTGCTGCATTACGTGCGGATCGAGGACCGGGCCGAGGATCTGGCGAAGAACCTGTCCTATGGCGATCAGCGCCGGCTTGAGATTGCCCGGGCACTGGCTACCGAGCCCAGCCTGCTCTGCCTGGATGAACCGGCGGCCGGGATGAATGCCACCGAGACCGAGGCGCTGCGCGAGCTGATCGAAGGCATCCGTCGCGATGGCACGACCATCCTGCTCATCGAACACGACGTCAAACTGGTGATGGGCCTGTGCGACCGGGTCGCCGTGCTGGATTACGGTGCGCTGGTCATCGAGGATGTACCGGCCGTGGTACAAAAAGATCAACGCGTCATTGAGGCTTACCTAGGTGCTTGAAGTTACCGGACTCCACGTTGCCTACGGCGGCATCCAGGCCGTGCGCAGCATTACCTTCCACGTCAACGAAGGCGAAATGGTCGCCCTGATCGGCGCCAACGGCGCCGGCAAGACCAGCACGCTGAAAGCGGTGTCGCGCGTGATCAACGCCGTCGGGGGCGATGTGCATTTCTGTGGCGAGAAGATCAGCCATATTGCGCCGCACGATGTCATCCGCAAGGGCATTGCGCTGGTGCCGGAAGGCCGCGGGGTTTTTCCCCGCCTCTCGGTGGCCGAAAACCTGCGCATGGGCGCCTTTGTCCGCGATGACAAGGCGGCAATCGAGCAGGATCTGCTGGGTGTGTTCGAATATTTTCCGCGCCTCAAGGAGCGCGAAGCGCAGCTCGCAGGCACCCTGTCGGGCGGCGAGCAGCAGATGCTGGCCATCGGCCGCGCACTGATGGGCCGGCCGAAAATGCTCTTGCTTGATGAGCCGTCGATGGGCCTGGCGCCGATCATGGTGCAGAAGATTTTCGAGGTAATCCGCAAGGTCGCCGCCGATGGCATGACGGTGCTGCTGATCGAGCAGAATGCCAAGCTGGCGCTGGAGTCCAGCCAGCGTGCCTACGTCATGGAGAGCGGCGAGATCACCCTCAACGGCGATTCCGCACGTTTGCTCGACGACCCGAAAGTCCGCGCCGCCTACCTCGGCGAGTGATTGGTCTTCACCGGCAAGACGGCCTGCCTTTGGTTTGCATCAAAGGCAGGCGTTCGGCTTGCGGTGACAATGCCGGTCATTGCGGCCTGCGTGCCGAACTGCCCCGGATGCCAACATGAACCGACGCCAGATTTCCCCGGCTATCGCCATCGTCCTCTCTGCACTCATCGCTGTGCCGGCGCTGGCGAACGAACCGTCCGCCAAGCCTGCTGACAATACGCCGAAGCTGGCCTACGGTCTGATGATGAAGCAGGGCGGCAAGGTACTCTTCTCGCCCTGCCGGGATCGCAGCTATGCACTGGTTGAGGATGTTTCCAATGATGGCCGCGTCTTCAAGGGATTGAATATGGTGGGTCTGGACGCCGGCAAGCGGCTTTATGCCGAATTGGTCGGTGTCGTCGAAAACGGCGTTCTCAAGGCCAGCGAATTGAATCAGGGGCGCACCGAAGGCCGTTGCCAGCAACCAGGCGAGGGGGATGAAGCCTGGCGGGCTGGCGGCAACGAGCCTGCCTGGGGCGTGCACCAGCACGCCGGCCAGACCGTGCTCAAACGACCGGGCAAGCCGGATCTCAGCTTCCCGAACGCGGTGTTCAAGCGCGAATCCGATACCGTGACCCACGAGTTCGTGCGCGACAACCAGCGCCTGCAGCTGCGTTTCGAGCGCGGCCTGTGTCGCGACACGATGGCCGATACGGTCTTCGGTTGGGTGGCGCAGGTGACGCTCAACGGCGAAACCCTCAAAGGCTGCGCCTGGCAGCGCTGAGCGTTTTCCGGGTCGTCTGCGGTCAACCCGGAAAACCCGCCAAAATCAGGATGCCGAAAAGGTGAAGGCGTCGGCGAAAAACTCTTCTTCCGGCAGCCCCTGGGCAACGAAGTCGCGGCGGGCGGCGTCGATCATCACCGGCGCGCCGCAGGCATAGACCTGATAGCCGGAGAGGTCCGGAAAATCAGCCAGCACTGCCTGATGGACAAGACCGGTACGACCGCGCCAGTCGTCGCCGGCGGCCGGTTCGGAGAGCACCGGGATATAGCGGATGTTGGGATGGCTGGCCGCCCAGCTTTCCGGCAGCGCATTCTGGTAGAGATCGACACGGGTACGGACGCCCCAGTAGATGATCAGCGGGCGCTGGCAGTTGGCAGCAATGGCGTGTTCGACGATGCCCTTGATCGGCGCGAAGCCGGTGCCGCCGGCGAGCAGGATTACTGGCTTGGTCGATTCCTCACGCAGGTAGAAGCTGCCGTGCGGGCCGTTGAAGCGCAGGATGTCGCGCACCTTCATCGTCGTGAAGACCTGCTCGGTGAAAAAGCCGCCCGGCACATGGCGGATATGCAGTTGCAGCAGCGCATCGTCATGCGGCGCATTGGCCAGCGAGAAGCTGCGCTTGCGGCCGTCCTTGAGCAGGATGTCGATATATTGCCCGGCGCGGAACTGCAGGCGTTCGCTGGCGGGCAGGCGCAGATGCAGCTCCACGACATCGGGGGCGAGGCGTTCGAATTTCTCGATCCGCGCCGGCAGCGTTTTCACCGGGATGTCGCCGATGGCCCCCAGTTGCTTGCATTCGATGGTCAGATCGGACTTCGCCCGCGCGCAGCAGTACAGGGCCAGCCCGGCCTCACGTTCGGCATCGGTCAGCGAGTGCGCCTGGGCCTTGCCGTGATCAACCGTGCCGGCGATGACCTTGCCCTTGCAGGCGCCGCAGGCGCCATCCTTGCAACCGTAGGGCAGGGTCAGTCCCTGGCGCAGCGCGGCATCGAGGATGGTTTCGTTGGCTTCGGCCGAGAACTGGCGGCCGCTGGGCTGGACCGTGATCTGGTGACTCATGCTATCCCCTTGATTATCCGAAGACGCCGGCCCGGCGAGGGTGCCCCTGCTACAATGCCGGCGTGCAAAAAATACTGATTGTCGGCAGCGGAGACGTTGCCCGCCGCATCCTTTCCCGTCTTACCCGGCACCGACCGCGTACCGGCATCCATGCCCTGCTGCGCGATCCGGCCAAGGCCGCTGACTGGCGTGATGCCGGTGCCCGGCCCCTGCTGGCGGATCTTGATGCGCCCGGCAGTCTGGCCCGTGTCGCCGGTCTGGCCGACATCGTGCTGCACCTCGCGCCCCCGCCAAATAGCGGTCATCATGACACCCGGACCCGCGCCCTCGTGGCAGCGCTGAGCAAGTCGCAAAGTCTACCACGATGCCTCGTTTACGTAAGCACGACAGGGGTTTACGGCGATTGTGGCGGCGCGCAGATCGACGAGACCCGGCGCCTGAATCCGGAGAGCGCCCGAGCCGGACGGCGTGTCGATGCCGAGCAGGTCCTGCGGGCCTGGGGCGCCCGCAATGGCGTGCCGGTGGTCATCCTGCGCGCGCCCGGAATTTATGCGGCCGACCGCCTGCCGATTGAGCGCCTGGAAAGAGGCGTGCCGGCATTGAATGACGCGGACGACGTGTTCACCAACCACATCCATGCCGACGATCTGGCCGCCGCCTGCCTGGCAGCGTTGCGCCGGCCCCGGGCCGGACGGGCATATAACGTGGTCGACGATAGCGACCTCAAGATGGCGGCGTATTTCGATTGTGTCGCCGATGCCTTCGGTCTGCCGCGGCCGCCCCGTCTCAGCCGCGAGGCTGCGGCCCGGGTCTTGTCGCCGCTGCAGATGTCCTTCATGCGCGAATCCCGGCGGATCGGCAACGCGCGCCTGAAAAAGGAACTCGGCGTCCGTCTGGCCTACCCGAACATTGCAGCGGGTATCGCCGCTGCCCAAGCAATCAAGCACTCAGAGGGAAGTTCATGCTCATCGTAAAAACCCTGCACATCTGGATGGTGATTTCCTGGTTTGCCGGCCTCTTCTACCTGCCGCGCATTTTCGTCAATCTGGCCATGGTGCCGGCGGACAGCGTTGCCGAGCGCGATCGCCTGCTGCTGATGGCCGGCAAGCTGTTCAAGTTCATGACGCCGCTGGGCGTGCTGGCCATCGTCTTCGGCTTCTGGCTGTGGATCGGGTATGGCTTTGGCGGCGGCTGGCTGCATGCCAAGACGGCGCTGGTCGCGGTGCTCGCGATCTATCACTGGCATTGCGGACGGGTGCTGGATGCCTTCCGTGCCGGCAACAACCAGCGCTCGCACGTCTGGTTCCGCTTCTACAACGAACTGCCGGTCATCGTCTTGCTGATCGTGCTCTTCCTCGTCGTTCTCAAGCCTTTCTGACATGAATACCTATTTTGCGATCTGCCCGCGCGGCCTCGAAAACCTTCTCCTCGACGAACTGCAGGCAGCCGGCGGCACCGAGCTGCGGGCCACCGCGGGCGGGGTCTTCTTTTCCGGCGAGTGGGAGGTCTGTTATCGCGCCAACCTCGAGTCGCGGATCGCGACCCGCATTCTCTGGCACATCGTCAAAGGGCCGTACGCCAAGGAAGAGGACATCTACCGCCTTGCCGTGCGCCAGTTGTGGCCCAACCATTTCGCCGTCAGCAGCACGATGCGGGTGGTGACCACGGCGATCAAGTGCCCGCTGAAGTCGCTGGATTTCGTCACGCTGCGCGTCAAGGATGCCGTCTGTGACCGCTTCCGCGAAGATCTCGGCGAGCGGCCGAATATCGAAACGCGCAATCCGGATGTCAGCGTCCATGTCTTCCTCACCGAAAACGAATGCACGCTGTATCTCGACACCTCCGGCCAGCCGCTGTGGCAACGCGGCTTCCGCAAGACCAGCGTCGAAGCGCCGCTGAAGGAGAACCTCGCCGCCGGCATCCTCAAGCTGAGCGGCTGGCAGCCAGGCACGCCGCTGATCGACCCGATGTGTGGCAGCGGCACCTTCCTGCTCGAAGCGGTGCAGATGGCGCTGGATCGTGCCCCCGGGGTCGACCGGACCTTCGCCTTCGAGCGCCTGCGCTCTTTCAAGGCGCTGGCCTGGGCCGAGATCCGCGCCGCTGCCGAGGCCCGTGTGCGCCCCGCCGAGCGAATGGAGATCCGTGGTTACGACATCGACGAGCGCGCCGTCCGCGCCACCCGTCGCAATCTGCAGGAGGCCGGGTTTGGGGCAATTATTTCGGTTGACCGCAGCGATGTGCTGGAAACCCAGCCGCTGACCGAGCATGGTATCCTGATTGCCAATCCGCCCTACGGCGAACGCATCGGCGAGCAGGACGAGCTGGCCGCCTTTTACCCGCAGCTGGGCACGGCGCTCAAGCGCTACTGGGCGGGCTGGAACTGCTTCTTCTTCACAGCTGACATGCGCTTGCCCAAGCTGGTCGGCCTCAAGCCCAGTCGCAAGACGCCCCTGTTTAACGGTCCGCTGGAGTGCCGCCTGTTCGAGATTCGGATGGTGGCCGGCAGCAACCGCAAGAATATTCCACCTGCCGCTGACTGAAACGCCGGCTGAGCCGGCGCCGAACGCCTCCTCTGCTGCGATGCAGCAAGCATTGCTGTGGGATTTGTGTCACCATCGCGCGCTGCACACGTTCAGATGATGCAAATTCACTATAAAACCGCATGAGGAGAACTTCAATGTCAGTTCAGGCACTGTATCAGCAGAAAAAAATGTCGCCCGGCGACGCCATCCAGTTCGTCAAGGATGGCGATACCATCGTCGTGCCGACCGGTGTCGGCGAGCCGCCGGCGCTGCTTACGGCCCTGTCCGATGCCCGTCGCAATTATCGCGACGTCAAGGTGTCGCAGATCCTGCCGTTGCGCAAATACGGCTACATCGACCCGGAGACCACCGAGCACGTTCGCCACGTCGCCTACTTCTTTGGTGGTTGCACCCGTCCGGGTGGCCAGGAAGGCTGGATCGACTTCGTCCCGGCCTACTTCTCCGAATTGCCGATGTTGATCGACCGGGGCCTCAGCCCGTCGGAGGTTGTCTTCTCGATGGCTTCGCCGATGGACGAGTACGGCTATTTCTCGCTGTCGCTCGGTGTCGACTACACCATGGCAGCGCTGCGCAAGGCGCGCGCCATCGTCCTCGAAGTCAATCCGAACGTGCCTTTCGCCAACGGCGACTGCCACATCCACATTTCTCAGGTGACGGCGCTGACCGAAAGTAGCGATCCGCTCTTTGAAGTCGGCCTGCCGAAAATCGGCCCGGTGCAGGAAGCCATCGGCAGCTATGTTGCCGAAATGATCCCGAACGGTGCGACGTTGCAGATCGGTTACGGCGGCATCCCCGACGCCGTGGTCATGCAGCTGACCAACAAGCACGACCTCGGCATCCATACCGAAATGGTCGGCGACGGCATCATGACGCTGGTTGAGGCTGGCGTGGTCACCAATCGCCAGAAGAACTTCCATCCGGGCAAGATGATGGCGACCTTCGCCCTTGGCTCGAAGAAGCTCTACCAGTTCATGCACCGCAACCCGGCGCTGGAAATGCACCCGGTCGACTTCACCAACGACCCGTACATCGCCGGCCAGAACGACAACCTGCACTGCATCAACGCCACCATGCAGGTCGATTTCATGGGCCAGTGCGGTTCCGAAAGCCTGGGCTTCAAGCCCTACTCCGGCACCGGTGGTCAGGCAGACTTCGTGCGTGCCGCCAACCGCTCCAACGGCGGCAAGGCCTTCATCGTGCTGCCCTCGACGGCCAAGGATGACACCATTTCCCGCATCGTGCCGACCCTGAGTGCCGGTACCCACGTGTCGACCAGCAAGAACGACATCAACTACGTGGTGACCGAATACGGCGTGGCGCAACTGCGCGGTAAGACCGCCAAGCAGCGTTGCGAAGCGCTGATTGCCATTGCTCATCCGAACTTCCGCGGTGAACTCCGGGAAGCCGCGAAAAAGATGAACATCCTGTAAGCCGCGCTTACAAACTGTAGCAATTCTTCTCACCCGGGCGGCCGGTAATTCGCTATCTTGAAAGCGGGTTATCGAAAGTCCGGGTGTTTCATGTCTACTTCCCGTTTTATTGCAGTCTGTCTTGCCGGCGTGTTGTTGGCGACGAGCGGTGTCGCCTCTGCGCATGGTCCGCGCGCCCGTGTCGGCGTTGGCATTCATTTTGGCCCGACCTGGGGGCCGTACTGGGGCCCCGGCCCCTACTGGGGGCCGCGCTGGGATCCATTCTGGTATCCGCCACCAGTGGTTGTCGTCCGCCCCGAGCCGCCGCCGGTGTACATCGAGCAGCAGGAAGCCCCGGCTGAAGCCACCCAGCAGTACTGGTACTACTGCCCGAGCGGCAAAGGCTATTACCCCTACGTCAAGGAATGTCCGGAAGGCTGGCAGCGCGTGCTGCCGCAACCGGCCCAGTGAGGCGCGCCATGTCCATTCCCTATCGTCGACCGGCGCTGGTGGTTGCCAGCCTGTTGCTCGGCGCCTGTACCGTCATGCCGACCGGCCCCAGCGTCATGGTCCTGCCCGGCACCGGGCAGAGCATCGAGCGTTTTCGTGATGATGAGCGCGCCTGCCGTCAGGATGCCTACATCCAGATCGGCGGCAAGACCGCCGGTCAGGCGGCGCGTGAGTCAGCTGTCACGACGGCAGCAGTCGGCACGGCAGTAGGTGCTGTCGCCGGGGCAGCCATCGGAGGCAATCAGGGCGCGGCGGTTGGCGCGGGTGTCGGCCTGGTGGCCGGCAGTGCCATCGGCGCCGATTCGGCACGCAGCTCCGGCTACGGCACGCAGCGGCAATACGACAATGCCTACATCCAGTGCATGTACACCAAGGGCCACCGTGTGCCGGTGCCCGGCAATATCAGCTACACGAAACCGGTGAAGGCCGCCGATGCGGGTATTCCGCCCCCGCCGCCGGGCATGCCGCCACCGCCGCCACCGTTGGTCAAGCCGCCAACCGTAAAGTAGCCGACACAAACGACAAGGCCGCCTCTCGGGCGGCCTTGCTGCGTCAGGCGCGGCTGGTTCAGGCGACGCCAGCAGTATGCGCTTGCTGATCCGCCCAGTAGCTGGAACGCACCATCGGCGCGCAGGCGGCACCGGAGAAACCCATTTTCCTGGCTTCTTCCTCGAACATCTTGAAGACGTCGGGATGCACGTAGCGGCTGACCGGCAGGTGATGGCCGGAAGGGGCCAGGTACTGGCCGATGGTCAGCATGTCGACGTCGTGGGCGCGCAGGTCGCGCATGACGTCGAGGATTTCCTCGTCAGTCTCGCCGAGGCCGACCATCAGGCCGGACTTGGTGCTGACGCCGGGGTAACGCGCCTTGAACTGCTTGAGAAATTCCAGCGAGTGTTTGTAGTCGGCGCCGGGGCGGGCCTGCTTGTAGAGGCGGGGCACGGTTTCCATGTTGTGGTTGAGTACATCCGGCAGCGCCTGACCAAGCACATCGAGCGCGACCTCCATTCGGCCACGGAAATCGGGAACCAGGGTCTCGATGGTAGTGGTTGGCGACAGTTCGCGGACGTTGCGGATGACATCGACGAAATGCTGGGCGCCACCGTCGCGCAGATCGTCGCGGTCGACGCTGGTGATGACGACGTAGCGCAGCTTGAGTGCGGCGACCGACTCAGCCAGTTCGCGCGGTTCGTCCGGGTTGGGCGGCAGTGGTTGGCCGTGACCGACGTCACAGAAGGGGCAGCGGCGGGTGCAGATGTCGCCGAGGATCATGAAGGTGGCGGTGCCACGGCCAAAGCATTCGCCGATGTTAGGGCAGGTGGCTTCCTCGCAGACGGTGTGTAGCTTGCGCTCGCGCAGCATGGACTTGATTTCGCCGAAGCGGCCGGCGCTGTTGCCGGCCTTGACTCGAATCCAGTCCGGCTTTTTCAGCGGCGTATCGACCGGAACGATCTTGATCGGGATGCGCGCGGTCTTCAGTTCGCCTTTTTGCTTGACGCCTTTTTCTTTAGCGCCCGTTTGCTTGGTTTCAGCCATGGTGTGTGTCCAGTTGTCGCAGCAGGTGATTGGCGAGTTGCTCGCCGGCCTCGTCGACTGAGAGGGGGATGTTCAGGTCGCGGGTCTGGATGACCTTGAGTCCAGCATACCCGCAGGGGTTGATTGCCGTAAATGGGTAAAGGTCCATATCGACATTGAGCGATACGCCGTGGTAAGAGCAGCCATTGCGAATACGCAGACCCAGCGCCGCGATCTTGGCGTCGCCGACATAGACACCGGGGGCGCCATCGCGGCGTTCGGCAGTGACGCCGTGCTCAGCAAGCAGATCAATCACCGCCTGCTCGATGGCGGTCACCAGTTCGCGAACCTTGATTTTGAGTCGTGCGAGATCAAGTAGAAGATAGATCACCACCTGTCCGGGGCCGTGGTAAGTGACCTGGCCGCCGCGGTCGATCTTGACCAGCGGAATGCCGACATCGCGCAGGATGTGTTCCGGCTTGCCGGCCTGGCCCAGCGTGTAGACCGGTGGGTGCTCGACGATCCAAAGCTCGTCAGCGGTCCCCTCGGTTCTGGCTGCAGTGAACTCCTGCATCGCCTGAAAGGTCGGTGTGTAATCGACCCGCCCCAGGCGTTTGACGACAATGTCCACTTAAAGAACGACCTTCACCAGCGGATGCGAGGTCAGGTCCATGTACAGCGCGTCGAGTTGCGGCTTGGACGTGGCGATCACCGTGCAGGTCAGGCTGACGTAGTTGCCGCCGGAGCTGGCGCGCATTTCCATGGTCGCGCCATCGAAATCCGGCGCGTGGCGGGTGACGATGGTCAGTACGGTTTGCGCCAAATCGTCATGGGTCTTGCCCATGATCTTGAGCGGAAACTCACAGGGAAATTCGAGGAGCGTGTCCTTGTAGCCAGCCATGTCAGCCCTTGCGCATGATCGTATTCTTGAAATCCTGATACCACTGCCACATCCGTTCGCCATAGGGGCCGGGCTTGCCGGCATGGATGCCGTTACCGACCGGCACCCCGTCGAGTGTGGTGATCGCGAGGATTTCCTTGGTTGAAGAGGTCATCCAGACCTCGTTGGCGCTGCGAAGTTCCGCTTCGCTGATTTCGGCCACTTTTACGGGTTGACCGTGGGCGACTGCCAGTTCGAGAACCAGATCGTAAGTGATGCCCGGCAACATCAGTTGCGTCTTCGGCGGTGCCAGCAGGAGGCCGTCGCGGACAACGAAGATATTCGACGCGGCGCCTTCCTTGAGATAACCGTCGCGAATCAGCAGCGCCTCGGCGCAGCCGGCGTCGATCGCCTGCTGGCGGGCGAGGATGTTGGCGAGCAGCGAAATGACCTTGAGGTCGCAGCGTGCCCAGCGCTGGTCAGGTACCGTAATCGCCGCAACGCCTCGGGCGCGCAATTCGGCGCTCGGCGTCACCAGCGGCCCGGCGTAGGCGAACACGCCGGGTGGCACGCTGGCCGGCGGAAAGGCGTGGTCGCGCTTGTTGTCGGCGCCGCGGGTAACCTGCAGGTAAACCGACTGGTCCTCCCACGGCGCCGCTGCGATCAACTGCTGGATGACGGCTTTCCAGCCGGTGACATCCAGCGGGTTGGCCAGCTTGACGCCATTCAGCGTCGCCTGCAGCCGGGTCAGGTGTTCGTCGATACGAAAGGGCTGGCGCGAATAGACCGGAATGACCTCATAAACGCCGTCGCCATACAGGTAGCCACGATCGAGCGGCGACACGCCGGCCTCCGCCAGCGGCAGAAAGCGGCCATTCAGATAGACGGGGTCAGCGACGTAGGGGGTCATGGTGTTCAGTTGAACCAGAGTTTGACGGAATCGATGGCACGGCCAAAGATGCCGGCGACGGCCACATTTTCAAGAGCGGTGACCGGATATTCGCCGTACAGCTTGCCTTCGATGGTCACTTTGAGCGTGCCTAGCGTCTGGCCGGCCTGCACCGGCGCCATGATCTTCGGTTGCGGCAGGAACTGGGTCTGCACCTTGTCGGCGTAGCCCTTGGGCACCGAAATCGTGAAATCATGCGGGAAGCCGGCCTTCACCTGGCTCTGGCTGCCCTTCCAAACGCGCAGCTTGTCCACCGCCTGATCCTTGGCAAACAGCGGCACGGCGTCGTAGGAGATGAAGCCCCAGTTAAGCAGCTTCTGCGATTCGCTGGCGCGGGTGGCGTCGGAATTGGTGCCGAGCACCACCGACAGCAGGCGGCGTTTGTCGCGTAGCGCCGATGAAATCAGGCAGTAGCCGGCAGCGTCGGTGTGGCCGGTCTTGACGCCATCAACGGTGGGGTCGATGAAGAGCAGGCGGTTACGGTTGGGCTGGGTGATCTTGTTGTAGGTGTATTCCTTCATCGAGTAATACTTGCGGTATTCCTCGGGGAAGTCGCGAATCAGCGCCGCGGCGAGCAGCGACAGGTCGCGGGCGGTGGTGTAATGCTGCGGGTCGGGCAGGCCGGTCGAGTTGCGGAAGCTGGAACTCTTCATGCCCAGGCGCTGGGCTTCGCGGTTCATCATCTGCGCGAAATTCTCCTCGCTGCCGGCGATGCCTTCCGCCAGCGTGACGCAGGCATCGTTACCGGACTGGACGATCATGCCCTTGATCAGGTCTTCGACTGGAACCTGCGTGTCGACCTTGATGAACATCTTCGAGCCGCCAGTTTTCCAGGCCTTGGCGGATACCGGCAGGGGCTGCTGCAGGCCGAGCGTCTTCTTGTGGATGGCCTGGAAGGTCAGGTAGGCGGTCATCAGCTTGGTCAGTGATGCCGGTTCGAGGCGATCGTCGGGTTTCTCGGTGGTGAGCACCTGGCCGGAGCCCATCTCAAGCAGCAGCCAGGACTTAGCCGCCAGTTGCGGCGGCACCGGCAACTGTTGGGCGTGGGCGGGAGCAAGGGAAACGAGCGCGAAGCTCAGGGCAAAAGCGTATTGCAACAGCGTCATGGCGTGTTTTTCTGGTGAATTGCGTTGGGGGAGGCGAATTATACCCCTGCCGGTGTTGCGCCCTGCGGCGTTGCCGCACAGAGCACTTCAACCGCTGGATGCCGGATACGCCGTTCGTTGGAGATGGCGTAGATCTGTTCGCTGACCCCTTGCATTTCGCCCAGTGCTTGTGCATTGAGCTGGCTGGCGATCTGCTCCCTCAACAGCATCGGCGCCGGAAAAATGCCGAGTCCGCCACGGCCGAAGGTGTTGAGCAGGGCGCTGTCTTCGAATTCGCCGACAATCTTCGGGCGCAGGTGCTCGGTTTCCAGCCAGCGCTCGATGCGCCCGCGCAGCGCGTTGTGGCGGGTGGGCAGCAGCATCGGCGCGCCATTGAGCGAGGCCGGAAAGCCTTCGGCGTAGCGGGCGTGCAGTTCCGGCGTTGCGAATAGGCCGGTTGCGAAATCACCGAGGCGGGTGCTGAACACCTTGAGGTTGCTGCCAACGGTGGCGGCGCGGTCGGTCAGCACGACATCGAGGCGATGCAGCGCGAGGTCGGCGAGCAAGGTCTCGAACTCGCCTTCATCGCAGACCAGCCGGACGTCGGCAGGCATGCTGGTGACCGATGACAGCAGGCGATAGGCCAGTAGTTTCGGAATGCCGTCTGAAATCCCAGCGCGCAAGCGGAGCGTACTGGGGTTATCGCTATGGGCCAGCGCATCCACCAAAGCTTCTCCGAGCTGGAAAATCTGATCGGCGTAACCAAGGGCGGTGCGGCCGGCGTCGCTAAGCACCAGGCCGCGGCCCTGGCTGTTGAACAGTGTCTTGCCGAGTTGCTTCTCCAGTAGTGACAACTGGCCGCTGATCGTCTGCACGGCAACATCCAGTCGTTCGGCTGCGCGTGTAATACTGCCCTCCTGGGCGACGACCCAGAAGTAGTGCAGGTGCTTGTAATTAATCTGTGTCATAAGTTCATCAGAAAAAACCGAAGTATTTTTCAATTTTGCTCCGGTTTTGTGTGTTTGTGCAATGCACTATTATTCGTCCGTCAAACGAAATGGGAGAAATCCATGAAACGCATCGTCCTTTTCCTGCTGACCAACCTGGCAGTGATGCTGGTGCTTAGCGTTGTTACCAGCCTGCTCGGCGTCAACAAGTTCCTGACCGCCAATGGTCTGAATCTTGGCATGTTGCTGGCGTTCTCGGCAGTCATCGGCTTTGGTGGTGCATTCATCTCGTTGCTGATGTCGAAAACCATGGCCAAGTGGAGCACCGGCGCCCGGGTGATCGAATCGCCGAGCTCCTCGACCGAAGTCTGGCTGGTCGATACCGTCGCCAAGCTGGCCGAGCGCGCCAATCTGCCGATGCCGGAAGTCGCCATTTATGAAGGCGAGCCCAATGCCTTTGCGACTGGCGCGACCAAGAACAGCTCACTGGTGGCAGTCTCTACCGGCCTGCTGCAAAGTATGACCCGCGACGAAGCCGAGGCGGTGCTGGCGCACGAAGTTGCGCACATCGCCAATGGCGATATGGTGACGCTGACCCTGATTCAGGGTGTGGTCAATACTTTTGTTGTCTTCCTCGCTCGCGTTGTCGGTTACGTGGTCGACAGCTTCCTGCGCCGTAACGACGAAGAGAGTTCCGGCCCCGGAATCGGTTACATGGTCACCAGCATGATCTGCGAGATCGTCTTCGGTATTGTGGCCAGCATCATCGTCGCCTGGTTCTCCCGTCAGCGCGAATTCCGTGCCGATGCCGGTGCTGCGCAACTGATGGGAAGCGCCGTGCCGATGCAGAACGCGCTGCGCCGTCTGGGTGGGCTGCACACCGAACCGTTGCCGCAGAACATGGCGGCCTCGGGTATCGCTGGCGGTCAGGGCATCATGGCGCTGCTGGCGACGCATCCGCCGCTTGAGGAGCGTATTGCTGCGCTGGCTAATCGCTAATTGCTGGCATATTGATTGCTGAACCATTGACATGACACTTCACCAAAAGATACTCGCCTGGGCTTTCTCGATGCTCTCTTCCTGGGCGGTCGCCGAGCAGGCTTTTGATCTGTCCCGCCTGGAGGCCATGGCGCTGGAGGGCAATCGCAGCCTGCTGGCGGTGCGCGATCAGGTCGGTGCGGCGCGGGCAGCGGTGGATACGGCCTCGGCCTTCCCGAATCCGGAGCTGGAGTACATGGGGGGCACCGTCAGGCCGCGTGGTGTCGGCGGACCGACGGGCGATGCGCGCAGCGTGACGCTCACTCAGCCGCTGGACCTCCCGTGGCGACGCTCGGCGCGGATCGGCGCTGCCGAGGCGGGCCTCGACAGCGCTGCCGCCGGGGGGCGCAGCTTTGAAACGGCGTTGATCGCCCAGCTGCGGACCCGCTATTTTGATTTGCTTCGCCGTCAGGCGGAGCTACGCAATACGCGTGAAGACGTGGCCCTGGTTGAGAGTGTGCGCTCACGCATCGAGAAGCGCGTCGAGACCGGCGATGCACCTCGCTTCGAGCTGATCAAGGCGGATGCCGAGTTGCTCAATGCCCAGAAGGCTGCTCAGGCGGCGAGTGTTCGGGTCGAGCAGGCGCGTTCCGGATTACGTCAGATGGTGGGCGCCGCCCTGCCGGCTGACTTTGCTGTCAGTGGCAGTTTGCGCGATGCCCGTGAGTTGCCGCCGATGGAGAGCGTGCGCCAGGGCGTGGCGAGCAGCAGCCCAGATCTGGCGCGTGCACGCGCCGAAACGGTGCGTGCCGAGCGTCAACTGGAACTTGAGCGCAGTCTTCGCTGGCCCAACCTGGCGCTTAAGGCGGGCATGGACCAGGACCCGGATGTTCGTGATTCGCGCTTCGGTGTCGTGGTATCGATCCCGTTGTGGGATCGCCGGCGCGGTCCGGTCGGAGAGGCCGCGGCGCAGTTGTCGCGCGCCCGCAATGACTTGGCGGCACAGGAGTTCGCCATCGGCCAGATGCTTGAAGTGGCCTATCAGCAGTACGAGATTGCTCAGGCGCAGGTGACGGCACTGGAGTCGGGCATTGTCCGCCAGGCCGAAGCGGCGTTGAAAGTTGCGGAGGCTGCGTATCGCTTCGGTGAGCGCGGTTTTCTGGAAGTGATCGATGCCCAGCGGGTTTTCCGTGCAGCGCGTGCCGAATTGATTACGGCACGTTACGAGCTGGCGACTGCCTGGGTCGAGGTTGAGAGATTGCGGGCCTTGCCTGCCGGAAAAGCACCATGAAATTTGCCCTGTTTTTGACGTTGACCGCAGCACTGCTAGCAGGCTGCAACGAAAAAGCCAGCAAGGCGCCCACGGCGGCGGGACATGATCCTGCCATCGTTGTGCCCGGTGCTGACCTGATGGCGCAGCTCACGCTGGCGGAAGCGAGCATGCAGCCGGTGGCTGAGACCTTGCGTGTGGCGGGCACCATCGATTTCGACGAGCAGCGGCTGGCGCGGATCGGCGCCACGGTCACCGGGCGCGTCACGCAGATCGACGCCATTCTTGGCCAGGCAGTCAAGAAGGGTGATGTGCTGGCCCGCCTCAACAGCAGCGAATTGTCCAGTCAGCAACTCGCGTATCTCAAGGCGCGGGCCGAACTGGAGCTCAACCGCCGCAACGCCGAGCGGGCACGAGCCCTGTTTGATGCCGATGTGATCGGGGCGGCAGAATTGCAACGCCGCCAGAGCGAGTATCAGATTTCCCAGGCCGAAACGCGTGCTGCAGCCGACCAGTTGCAGCTTCTTGGCGTCAGCGCCTCGGCCATTGACCGCCTCGGCCGCCAGGGGGCTGTGGACTCGGTGACCCCGGTGGTGGCGACCCTGAGTGGTGTGGTGGTTGAACGCAAACTGGCGCAGGGGCAAGTGGTGCAGCCAGCCGATTCGCTTTTCGTGGTCGCCGATCTGTCGCGGGTGTGGGCCGTGGCTCAGGTGCCGGAGCAACAGGTCAGTCAGGTCCAGGCTGGCCAGTCGGTACGCATTGAAATTCCGGCGCTGGGCAATGAAAAGATTGTTGGCAAGCTGATTTTTGTCGGCCAGACCATCAATCCGGAAACGCGGACGGTATTGGTTCGCACCGAACTGGATAACCGGGATGGCCGCTTGAAGCCGGCCATGCTGGCGTCGATGCTGATTGAAACCCGCCCGGTTGAGCGCCTGGTGGTGCCGGCGAGCGCGGTTGTCCGCGAGAACGATGAAGACCACGTCTTTGTGCTGGAAGGTGACAAGCAGTTCCGTCTGACCAAGGTCAAGCTGGGGCCGGAACAGGGCGGACAGCGCGTTGTGATCTCGGGGCTCAAGGGCCAGGAGAAGCTGGTCGTCAAGGGCGGATTCCATCTTAACAACGAGCGTAACCGTCAGGAGATGGAAGGCGCATGATCGAATCACTGGTCCGTTCGGCGCTTCAGCAGCGCCTGATCATCGCAGTGGTCGCGGCGATCCTTTTCTTCTTCGGGTTGAACGCGGCGCAGAAATTGTCCGTGGATGCCTTCCCGGATGTCACCAACGTTCAGGTGCAGATCGCAACCGAAGCGCCGGGGCGTTCGCCGGAGGAGGTTGAGCGCTTTGCCACCGTGCCGCTGGAAGTGGCGATGACCGGCCTGCCGGGCCTGGAGGAAATGCGTTCGCTGAACAAGCCGGGGCTGTCGCTGATCACGCTGGTCTTCAATGACAAGACCAACGTCTATTTTGCCCGCCAGCTGGTGATGGAGCGATTGCTCGAAGTCGGCTCGCGACTGCCGCAAGGGATCACGCCAGTGCTCGGGCCGGTATCGACGGGTCTCGGCGAGGTTTACCAATACACACTGGATCGGCCGGACGATGGCGACAAGGTGCTCAGCGAAGAAGAGTTGATGAAGCGACGCATCGCTCAGGACTGGGTCGTGCGTCCGCTGTTGCGCTCGATTCCGGGCATTGCCGAGATCAACTCGCAAGGTGGCTTCGCCAAGCAGTATCAGGTGCTGGTCAATCCTGACCGCTTGCGCCATTTCGGTTTGACCATTGCCGATGTGTATCTGGCAGTGGGACGCAACAATGCCAATGCCGGTGGCGGCGTCCTGCCGCAGTACGCCGAGCAATACCTGATTCGCGGCGTTGGCCTGGTGCGTACCCTGGATGATTTGCGGGCCATCGTTCTCAAAGAAAAGGATGGCGTGCCGGTGCGGGTTGGCGACGTCGCCGAGGTCGAGATCGGCCACGAGGTGCGGCAAGGCGCGGTGATCAAGAACGGCGTGACCGAAGCGGTCGGCGGTGTCGTGATGATGATCGCCGGCGGCAATGCCAAGGAAGTTGTCGGGCGGATCAAGGCGCGGGTCGACGAGATTAACGCCAAGGGCATGTTGCCGGACGGGCTGAAAATCGTTCCCTACTATGACCGTTCCGAGCTGGTCGACGCCGCGCTGTGGACGGTGACCAAGGTGCTGCTCGAAGGTGTGGTGCTGGTGGTGGTCGTCCTCTTCCTTTTCCTCGGTGATGTGCGTTCGTCCATCATCGTTGTGGCCACGCTGGTGCTGACCCCGCTCCTAACCTTCATGGCGATGAATAAACTGGGTATATCGGCCAACCTGATGTCATTGGGTGGTCTGGCCATCGCCATCGGTTTGATGGTTGACGGCTCGGTGGTGGTGGTCGAGAACGCCTTTCTGCAACTCGGCCGCACCGCGAAGAGCGGCGAAAGTCCGCTGCGTGTCATCCTGCGTGCGGTGGTGGAAGTGGCAACGCCAGTCATCTTCGGCGTCGGCATCATCATCCTCGTCTTCCTGCCCCTGATGACCCTGCAGGGTATGGAAGGGAAAATGTTCGCGCCGCTGGCATACACCATCGCCATCGCGCTGGCGATTTCGCTGATCCTGTCACTGACGCTGACGCCGGTGATGTCGACCTACCTGTTGAAGCCGCCGGCACACGATGGCGATCACGATACGCGCATCATTCAGGTTATGAAGGCGCGCTATCTGAAGATGCTTCATTGGGCGCTGGCCAATCGCAAGAAGACAGTGACCGTTTCGATCGGCGCGTTTGTTTTGTCGATCGGCATGCTGCCTTTCCTCGGTACCGCCTTCATCCCGGAAATGAAGGAAGGTTCGGTCGTGCCAGGTATCAACCGCGTTCCCAACATCTCGCTCGATGAGTCCATCAAGATGGAAATGGAAGCGATGCGGCTGGTGATGCAGGTGCCGGGCGTCAAATCGGCGGTGTCCGGCGTCGGCCGCGGTGAATCGCCGGCCGACCCGCAGGGACCGAATGAATCGACCCCGATTGTCAGCCTCAAGCCGCGGGCAGAATGGCCGGATGGCTGGAGTCAGGACGACATCCAGGATGCCATGCGCGAGAAGCTGAAGGCACTGCCAGGCGTGCAGATCGTGATGGCGCAGCCGATTTCGGATCGTGTCGACGAGATGGTGACCGGGGTTCGCTCTGATATCGCGGTCAAGGTGTTCGGTGATGATCTTGACCAGTTGAAGCGGATTGCCGGCCAGATCGGCAAGGTCGCGCAGAGTCTGCAAGGGGCGCAGGATCTGCGCATCGAGCGGGTCAGCGGCCAGCAGTATCTGTCTGTGGAAATCGACCGCCAGGCGATCGCCCGTCTTGGCCTGAATGTTTCCGACGTCAATGACGTGCTGGAAACGGCGGTTGGCGGCAAGGTGGCCACCGAGATTTTCGAGGGTGAGCGGCGCTTCCCCGGTGTTGTCCGTCTGCCTGAGCGCTTCCGCAACAATATCGAGGCAATCTCCAACATCCTGATCACCTCGCCGAACGGTGCTCAGGCACGCCTGACCGATGTCGCGAAGATCAAGGTCATGGATGGCCCGGCACAGATTTCGCGCGAACTCGGCAAGCGGCGCATCGTTATCGGGGTCAATGTGAAGGATCGCGACCTGGGCGGTTTCGTCGCCGAGTTGCAGCAAAAGGTCGGCCAGCAGATCAAGTTGCCGGAAGGCTACTACCTTGAGTGGGGTGGGCAGTTCCAGAACATGGAGCGGGCACTGGGTCACCTGAGCGTGATCATTCCGATCACCATCGCGGCGATCTTCTTCCTGCTCTTCCTGCTCTTCAATTCATTACGCTTCGCGACGCTGATCATTACCGTGCTGCCGTTCGCTTCCATCGGTGGTATTGTCGGGCTGTTCATCAGCGGCGAATACCTGTCGGTGCCGGCTTCGGTGGGATTCATTGCGCTGTGGGGCATCGCCGTGCTCAACGGTGTCGTGCTCGTGTCTTACATCCGTGGCCTGCGTGAGGATGGTCGCAACGTCAGCGAGGCGGTGGTTGAAGGTGCGACGCTGCGCTTCCGGCCGGTGATGATGACCGCGACGGTCGCCATGCTCGGCCTGATCCCCTTCCTTTTTTCGACGGGTCCAGGCTCCGAGGTGCAGCGGCCACTGGCCATCGTGGTTATCGGCGGCCTGATCACCTCAACGCTGTTGACCCTGGTTGTGCTACCTACCATTTATCGCTGGTTCGACGAAGAGAAGGTCGAGGCCTGACGGAGAAACGATCATGAAGGAAATCAAGGCCATCATTCGCCCCAACAAACTCCCGGCTCTACGTGACGCGTTGGTAACGCTTCCGGGCTTCCCGGGCATGACCGTGACCAAGGTCGAAGGCTGTAGCGCGCCGAGCCGGCACGTGCCGGCCAAGGTCCGGATCAAGGATGAACTGACCGATTACACACCCAAGGTCCGCGTCGAAATCGTTGCGCCGGATGATGTCGCCGAGGCGATCTTTCAGCGGATTACCGATGTGGCGCAGACCGGCCACTACGGTGACGGTCTGGTCTGGATTGCCGATATCGAGAAGGCGGCGTTCATTTTCAAAACCACGCCCGGGCCGGATTAAATTGCCAAAGGTGATATAACTTTTGTTGGGTGTGGTGTATTTCACAGCTGTTTCGGAGGGGGGCGCCTAAACTTCACTTCAGTTCAATGACCTTCTTGTCGCCTAACTGTCGTGAATACCATGGGAAGCATGCTCAATCCGGGCGGAAACTCGCCGACGCTGATGTCGCCAGCCGAATTGCAGGAGGGCGTCGCCAGCCTGTCGCGCGGCCTCTACTTCAAGGAGGCGTCGCTGGATGTCACGCTGAGCGTTTTGACCGAGGCTGCGGCGCAGATGTCCGGGGTTGAGCGTGTCGGCATCTGGGCGCTGACCGATGACCAGCAGGAATTGCGTTGCCTGGAGCGTTTCGAGCGCAGCAGCGGCCGGCATTTGAGCGGTGGGGCCTTGTCCGCCAGCCGGTTCCCAGCCTACTTCGGTGGCTTACGTAGCGAGGCCTGCATCGCCGCCGACGATGTGTTTGCCCATCCGCTGACCAGCGAGTTGACCGTCGACTATCTGCAGGCCAACCGCATCAGCGCCAAGCTGGATACGCCGATTCACATCCGCGGCGTCTTGCAGGGCGTGCTGACGCTTGAGCAGGTCGGGGCGCGTCAGCCCTGGACGCCGGCGCACCGGATGTTTGCTCAGGCGGTGGCTAATCTGGTGACGCTGGCGCTGGTCGAGTACGAAGCCGACGAGGCCAGGCGCCAGGCTGAACTGGCACGGGAACGGATGCAGGCGGTATTTGATGCCTCGCGCGATGCCTTGCTGCTGGCTGATGGTGACAGCGGCGTCATTCTCGATGCCAATCGTCAGGCGGAACGCCTGTTTGGCTGCCAGCGCAGCGAGCTAGTTGGCAAGCATCAGCGCCAGTTGCATCCGCCGGCTCAGCAGGTGCAGATCGCCGGCGAGTTCAATTGCCACGTCAATGGCCAGAGCGTACAGGCGGTAACGACTGAAATTCAGCGGGGAGATGGCCGCGTCGTACCAGTACGTATCGAGACGGAAGTGGCCGACATCAGCGATGGCCGCCGGCTGGCCTTAGGCATTTTTCGCGAGATTTAGCCGTTGACCGCAGCCAGCGACGCGTTGAGCTGATCCAACTGGCGGGAGATGCCCGTACGCACTGCGCCAAGTTCGAGATGAGCGCCGTCGCCGACGGCGCGGTTCAGTTGCCGCGCCAGATGCATGATGCCGTACATTCCGATCTGTTCCGCTTCCAGCGCCATCTGCGCGGACAGCGTTTTCAGGGCATAGGCGTCGGGGGGCAAGGCCGCGAGCGCGTCACGCATCTGGCTCACCTTGTCCTCGCTGTCACCCACGAACAGCCGGTCGATCACTGTGGAGCGGGCGGCGGCCTCCTGGGATTCTCCGGCCACCGCACTCAGGCGTTCGGCAAAATGGTGCGCGCGTTCGGTGAAGGCTTCGTGCTCCAGTCCGCGCGGATCGCCCAGTGATTCGAGGCAGGCGCTGAAGGCAGCGACCAGTCGTGGCGATGGACCGACGTCCTCGATCCGGTCGATGACGCTGGCCAGGCCTTCGACGAGGCGCAGGCAATCACCGTCGGCGCTTTCAAGGGCCAGTTGATACAGGGCGAACACCCCGGGGCGCACGGCGACCTCGCCGGTTTGGTGGCGGATACTCCAGTCGCTGCTCAACTGACGGACGGCTGCCAGCCAGCGCTGATTGAGTTGCGGGTCGAAGCGGGCCTGCCGGGTTTTCGCCAGCAGGGGCAGGATGGAGGCCGTCGCATTGAGCGTCGGCGCCATGGCTGCCCGGGTTCCCGCGAGATCGTCCTCGGGAATGTCCGCCATGGGAGGCGCTTACTGGGCGGCCAGTTTGGCGAAGGCGGAAACGACTTCCGGCGGAGCCTGCACCAGTTCGATCAGCACGCCTTCGCCGCCGATCGGGAACTCATCGTTACCCTTGGGGTGGAGGAAGGTGATGTCGAAGCCGGCGGCGCCCTTGCGGATGCCGCCCGGTGCGAAACGCACGCCATTGGCCGATAGCCACTCGACGGCCTTCGGCAGGTCGTCGATCCACAGGCCGACGTGATTCAACGGAGTGGCGTGCACTGCCGGCTTCTTCTCCGGATCCAGCGGTTGCATCAGATCGACCTCGACCTTGAACGGACCGCTACCCATGGCGCAGATGTCCTCGTCGACGTTTTCGCGCTCGGAAACAAAGGTGCTGGTGACTTCGAGGCCGAACATGTCGACCCAGAGCGTGCGGAGCTTGTCCTTGGAGGGGCCGCCGATGGCGATTTGCTGGATGCCGAGAACCTTGAACGGACGAGTCATGATGCGATTCCTGTCTGGTAGTGGATAACGTAATCCATAATTATAGTGTTTTCCTGCGCCGAGCCAGCGCGATCAGGATGATACCCGCGGCGACCATCGGCAGCGACAGCCATTGCCCCATGCTGATGGTGTAGGACTGGCCGAAAATGCCGGCGTCGGGTTCACGGAAAAATTCGGTGATGAAGCGGAAGGCGCCGTAGCCAATCAGGAAGGCGCCGGAGACGGCACCGGTCGGCTGCGGTCGACGCGAAAAAAGCCACAAAATGACGAACAGCGCGATGCCCTCGAGGCCGACGTGATACAGCTGCGACGGATGTCGCGGCGCGGCATCGCCGGCCTGCGGGAATATCATTGCCCAGGGCAGGCTTGGGTCGGCGACCCGTCCCCACAATTCGCCGTTGATGAAATTGCCGACACGTCCGGCAGCCAGGCCCAGTGGTACCAGCGGCGCGATGAAGTCGGTCACCTTCAGCCAGGCAAGCTGATGTTTGCGCGCCCATAAGGCCATTGCGACCAGGACGCCAAGGAAGCCGCCATGAAAGCTCATGCCGCCCTTCCAGACAGCGAGAATCTCCAGCGGATGGGCAAGGTAATGGCCGGGTTCGTAAAAAAAGACCTGGCCGAGACGGCCGCCAAGAATCACGCCCAGCATGCCGTAAAACAACAGGTCGTCGAGTTGCTCGGTCGTCAAAAAACCGGGGTGTTGCCGGATGCGCAGGCGACCGAGCAAAAGAAATTGAACAAACGCCACCAGATACATCAAACCGTACCAGCGCACGGAAAGCGGGCCAACCGAAAAGGCGACAGGGTCGAACTGCGGGTGTAAAAGCATTGCGGGCGCGGAGTGGGCTAGAATTGATCAATTATAGTTCGCGCCCGGTGACAAGATCGTGGCGTTCAGTTTCTGATGGAGAGAGTCATGCCGCATTATCGTTCCCGTACTTCCACCCATGGCCGCAACATGGCCGGTGCCCGCGCCCTGTGGCGCGCCACCGGCATGAAGGATGGAGATTTTGGCAAGCCGATCATTGCCGTCGTCAATTCCTTCACCCAGTTCGTGCCGGGCCACGTACACCTCAAGGATCTCGGGCAGATGGTCGCGCGCGAAATCGAGGCCGCGGGCGGAATTGCCAAGGAGTTCAACACCATCGCCATCGACGACGGCATCGCCATGGGTCACAACGGCATGCTGTATTCGCTGCCGTCCCGCGATCTGATTGCCGACTCCGTTGAGTATATGGTCAACGCCCATTGCGCTGACGCCATGGTTTGCATCTCCAACTGCGACAAGATCACCCCGGGGATGCTGATGGCGGCGATGCGCCTCAATATCCCGGCTATTTTCGTTTCCGGTGGTCCGATGGAGGCCGGCAAGGTCCAGATCAAGGGGCAGGTGGTGCATCTCGATCTCGTTGATGCGATGGTGAAGGCTGCTGACGCGTCCGTTTCCCAGGCCGATCTCGATGAAATCGAGCGCTCGGCGTGTCCGACCTGTGGTTCGTGCTCGGGGATGTTCACTGCCAATTCGATGAACTGCCTGACCGAAGCCCTGGGCCTGAGCCTGCCGGGCAACGGCACCATCGTCGCCACCCACGCTGACCGCAAGGAACTGTTCCTGCGCGCCGGGCGGACGGCGGTCGAGATGTGCAAGCGCTACTACGAGCAGGACGATGCCTCGGTGCTGCCGCGTTCGGTGGCGACCAAGGCCGCTTTCGAGAATGCCATGACACTCGACGTGGCGATGGGTGGTTCGACCAACACGGTCCTGCATATCCTGGCCGCGGCGCAGGAAGCCGGTGTTGATTTCACGATGGCCGACATCGACCGCATTTCCCGCGCCGTGCCGTGTCTGTGCAAGGTGGCGCCGATGACCGACAAGTACCACATCGAGGACGTGCATCGTGCCGGCGGCATCATGGGTATTCTTGGTGAACTCGATCGTGCCGGCCTGTTGCACCGTCAGGTGCCGACTGTCCATGCGCGCACGCTTGGCGAGGCGATCGACCGCTGGGATGTCGTCCGTGAGCACGATGTCAAGGTTCATGACTTCTACAAGGCAGCGCCCGGTGGCGTCCCGACGCAGGTGGCCTTCTCGCAGAGTCGGCGTTTCAACGAACTCGATCTTGACCGCACCAAGGGTTGCATCCGCAACAAGGCCAATGCCTATTCGCAGGATGGTGGCCTGGCAGTCCTGTCCGGCAACATCGCCGTGGATGGCTGTATCGTGAAGACGGCGGGTGTGGATGAGTCGATCTGGAAGTTTACCGGTCGTGCCCGTGTGTTCGAGAGCCAGGATGCGGCAGTGGACGGCATCCTCGGAGGCCAGATCGTCGCCGGCGATGTTGTCGTTATCCGCTACGAAGGCCCCAAGGGCGGCCCGGGCATGCAGGAAATGCTCTACCCCACCTCCTACCTCAAGTCGATGGGGCTGGGTAAGGCCTGCGCACTACTGACCGATGGTCGTTTCTCCGGCGGCACTTCCGGCTTGTCAATTGGCCATGCCTCGCCGGAGGCGGCCGATGGTGGCGCCATCGGACTGGTGGAAGAGGGCGACACCATCGAAATCGACATCCCGAATCGGCGTATTCATCTGGCAGTCAGCGATGATGAACTGGCGCGGCGTCGTACCGCCATGGAGGCACGCGGCGATGCGGCCTGGAAGCCGGTCAATCGTGAACGTGTCGTGTCGGCGGCCTTGCAGGCGTATGCCCTGATGACCACCTCGGCGGACAAGGGTGCCGTCCGCGACGTTTCGCAGATTGCCCGTCGTAAATGAGTTTCGCCCTCTGGCTCGGGTTCCTGCTCGCGGCAGTTCTGATCGCGATCACACCCGGGCCGGGGGCAGTGCTCAGCATGAGCATCGGGATGCGCTACGGTTACCGTAGCGCACTTCTCGCCATACTGGGTTTGCAGGCAGCCTTGCTGCTTCAACTCATTGTGGTCGCACTGGGGTTGGGGGCCTTGCTGGCAGCATCGGAAACGGCATTTGGCCTGCTGAAATTGGCGGGTGCCGCTTACCTGATCTGGCTCGGGGTAACGAAATGGCGCGCGCCCGTGGATGCGGTCGTTGTCAAGTCAGGCGATTTGCCAACACGCGGTTTGTTCGTTCAGGGCTTGCTGGTCAATCTCACCAATCCGAAGGCCATCGTTTTCATCGGGGCCTTGGTCCCTCAGTTCATCGACCCGGCGCAGCCTGTGGCCGCACAGTACGCCGTGATTGCAGCTACGCTGTGCGCGACAGACATTGTCGTGATGTCCGGCTATGCTGTGCTCGCCTTGCAAATGGGGCGTTGGCTGGGGGAGGCTCGGCACATCCGCTGGCAGAACCGAATTTTTGGAGCTGTTTTCGTCACGGCGGGTTCGATGCTGGCGGTTTCGTCACGCCATTGAAACCTCTGTCGCGATGTTTTGTGTCATCGCTATGCTTGCATGCTGCGTTATAGCTTGACGGATCTGGCACGTGCAACGGCAACGACCTCTCCGAAAAGGGTTTGCAAGCGCCATTCAGGGGCTTTATTATCCCAATCTGATTTACCCACCCACCGATTAACGGAGCGAGAATATGAAAGCTGTTTACGTTGCCATGATGGCAGCCGCCGGTATCGTCATGACCGGTCAGGCTCACGCTGACGAAGCACTGGCCAAGGCCAAGAACTGCATGTCCTGCCACGCCGTCGACAAGAAGCTGGTTGGTCCGGCTTACAAGGACGTTGCTGCCAAGTACAAGGCTGACAAGGGCGCTGTCGCCACGCTGGCTGCCAAGATCAAGGCGGGCGGCAAGGGTAACTGGGGTGAGATCCCGATGCCTCCGAACAACGTGACCCCGGAAGAGGCCTCCAAGCTGGCAACCTGGGTTATGGCTCAGAAGTAATTCTGCTGCGTTCCTCCGAAAAGCCGGCCATTGGTCGGCTTTTTTCTTTTCAGAGTGTTGACAGGGTGTGCCGGCATCTGGATAATCTCGGGTTCTTCCGGAGGGATACCCAAGCGGTCAACGGGAACAGACTGTAAATCTGTCGGCTCTGCCTTCGAAGGTTCGAATCCTTCTCCCTCCACCAAGTTGTTGCTGTAACGGCCGATGCTGCGGGCTAGGCGCTAAGCGGGTGTAGCTCAATGGTAGAGCTGAAGCCTTCCAAGCTTAAGACGAGGGTTCGATTCCCTTCACCCGCTCCACGATGCGGTACGGCAAGAGTTTTGAGGTAGGCCCATGTGGCTCAGTGGTAGAGCACTCCCTTGGTAAGGGAGAGGTCGGCAGTTCGATCCTGCCCATGGGCACCACCGATTAGCTTGGATTCTGGATTTTTTGCTTATTTGATTATTGAGGAACTGGAATGGCTAAGGAAAAATTCGAGCGTACCAAACCGCACGTAAACGTTGGCACGATTGGTCACGTTGACCACGGCAAGACCACGCTGACCGCTGCGATCACCACTGTGCTGGCAGCCAAGTTCGGCGGCGCAGCCAAGAAGTACGACGAAATTGATGCGGCGCCGGAAGAAAAGGCTCGTGGTATTACCATCAATACCGCCCACGTCGAATACGAAACCGAAAACCGTCACTACGCCCACGTTGACTGCCCGGGTCACGCTGACTACGTCAAGAACATGATTACCGGTGCTGCCCAGATGGACGGCGCCATCCTCGTCTGTTCCGCTGCTGACGGCCCGATGCCGCAGACCCGCGAGCACATCCTCCTGGCTCGCCAGGTTGGCGTGCCGTATGTCCTCGTGTTCATGAACAAGTGCGACATGGTCGACGACGCCGAGCTCCTCGAGCTCGTCGAAATGGAACTCCGTGAGCTCCTCTCCAAGTACGACTTCCCGGGCGACGACACCCCGATCATCCACGGTTCTGCACTCAAGGCCCTGGAAGGCGACCAGTCCGAAATCGGCGAGCCGTCCATCTTCCGTCTGGCAGATGCTCTGGACTCCTACATCCCGACTCCGGAGCGCGCCATTGACCAGCCGTTCCTGATGCCGGTTGAAGACGTCTTCTCCATCTCTGGTCGTGGTACCGTTGTGACCGGTCGTGTCGAGCGCGGCATCGTCAAGGTTGGCGAAGAAATCGAAATCGTCGGTATCCGTCCGACCGTCAAGACCACCTGTACCGGTGTCGAAATGTTCCGCAAGCTCCTCGACCAAGGTCAGGCTGGCGACAACATCGGCGCCCTGCTGCGTGGCACCAAGCGTGAAGACGTCGAGCGTGGTCAAGTCCTGTGCAAGCCGGGCTCCATCACCCCGCACACCCACTTCACCGGCGAAGTCTATGTTCTGTCCAAGGACGAAGGTGGTCGTCACACCCCGTTCTTCAACAACTACCGCCCGCAGTTCTACTTCCGTACCACCGACGTCACCGGCGCGATCTCCCTGCCGGAAGGCGTTGAAATGGTCATGCCGGGTGACAACATCCAGATGACCGTCAAGCTGATCGCCCCGATCGCCATGGAAGAAGGTCTGCGCTTCGCCATCCGCGAAGGCGGCCGTACCGTCGGCGCCGGCGTTGTCGCCAAGATCATCGAGTAATCGATTGATGTTGTAATCAAGGCGCTTCGGCAAGCCGAGGCGCCTTGATGTTTCTGCAGCAGGGGTGTAGCTCAATTGGTAGAGCGCCGGTTTCCAAAACCGAAGGTCGGGGGTTCGATTCCCTCCGCCCCTGCCACTCTCTTTTAAAGATCGCGAACGTCATGGCTGACAAGATCAAGTTTGCGCTGGCGCTGGTTATTCTGGCAGCTGGCGTGGCTGGCTTCTACCTGCTCTCCGAGCAGGCAATGATTTTGCGCGTCCTGGCGGTCCTCGCCGGGTTGGCGCTGGCAGTGGCTGTTGCCTGGAAAACCGAGCAAGGTCAGCGATTTTTCGTTTTTGCCAATGAAGCTGTGGTTGAGGCCAAGAAAGTTGTCTGGCCGACCCGCAAGGAAACCATGCAGACCACCGGCGCCGTGTTCGCCTTCGTGGTTGTGATGGCGCTTTTCCTGTATCTCACCGACAAGAGCCTGGAGTGGGTCCTTTATGACCTCGTACTCGGCTGGAAGAAATCATGAGCAAACGCTGGTACGTCGTTCACGCCTACTCCGGTTTTGAAAAGAGTGTGATGCGCGCCATTCAGGAGCGCATCAACCGCTTGGGCATGCAGGACAAGTTTGGCCAGATTCTGGTGCCGGTTGAAGAAGTTGTAGAAATGAAGGGGGGGCAGAAGGCCATCTCCGAGCGCAAATTCTTCCCGGGCTACGTCCTTTGCGAAATGGAAATGGACGACGATAGCTGGCACCTGGTGAAGAACACGCCCAAGGTCACTGGCTTTGTTGGCGGTACGGCCACGCGTCCGACGCCGATTTCCCAGAAGGAAGTCGACAAGATCATGCAGCAGATGCAGGAAGGGGTAGAGAAACCCCGTCCCAAGGTGCTGTTCGAGGTTGGTGAAGTGGTTCGCGTCAAGGAAGGTCCGTTCACCGACTTCCACGGCGCCGTCGAGGATGTGAATTACGAGAAGAACCGCCTGCGGGTCTCGGTCACCATCTTCGGTCGTGCAACGCCGGTCGAACTGGAATTCGGTCAGGTCGAGAAGTCCTGATCCAGTTTTAGGGCCCGCCGGAAGCCCTGATTTCGGCAAGAGGAGCGTTATTAGCTGGCTGTCTGCGGCGAACGCGCGTTACGACTCAATTTCAAGGAGTAATCAATGGCCAAGAAAATTGTTGGCTTCATCAAGCTGCAAGTGCCGGCAGGCAAAGCAAACCCGTCGCCCCCGATCGGCCCGGCCCTCGGTCAGCGCGGTCTGAACATCATGGAATTCTGCAAGGCCTTCAATGCCCAGACTCAGGGTGTTGAGCCGGGTCTGCCGATTCCGGTCGTGATTACCGCCTATGCGGACAAGTCTTTCACCTTCGTGATGAAGACCCCGCCGGCAACGATCCTGATCAAGAAGGCTGCCGGTATCAAGTCCGGTTCGGCCAAGCCGCATACCGACAAGGTTGGCAAGATCACGCGCGCTCAGTGCGAAGAAATCGCCAAGACCAAAATGCCCGATTTGACCGCTGCCGACATGGAAGCGGCTGTTCGCACCATCGCCGGTTCCGCCCGCTCGATGGGTATCACGGTGGAGGGTCTGTAATCATGGCCAAGCTCACGAAGAAACAAAAAGCCCTTGCCAGCAAGGTTGTCGCCCAGAAGCTCTACCCGCTGCAGGAAGCGCTGACGCTGGCCAAGGAAACCGCTACCGCCAAGTTTGACGAGTCGATCGACGTTGCAGTCAACCTCGGTGTTGATGCACGCAAGTCGGACCAGGTCGTTCGTGGTTCTGTCGTTCTGCCGGCAGGTACCGGCAAGTCGGTACGTGTTGCCGTGTTCGCCCAGGGCGACAAGGCCGAGGCCGCCAAGGCTGCTGGAGCCGAAGTCGTCGGTTTTGACGATCTGGCTGCCGAAGTCAAGGCCGGTAACCTGAACTTCGACGTGGTCATCGCCACGCCGGACGCCATGAAGGTCGTTGGCCAGCTCGGTCAGATCCTCGGTCCGCGCGGCCTGATGCCGAACCCGAAGGTTGGTACCGTGACCATGGATGTCGCCACTGCCGTCAAGAACGCCAAGGCCGGTCAGGTTCAGTACCGTACGGACAAGGCGGGCATCATTCACGCCACGATCGGTCGTGCCTCGTTCTCTGTCGAGAATCTGGAGACCAACCTCAAGGCGCTGATCGACGCGTTGCAAAAAGCCAAGCCGGCCTCGTCCAAGGGCCAGTACCTGCGCAAGATCGCCGTCTCCGCGACCATGGGTCCTGGCGTGCGTGTCGATCAGGCAACGCTGGCAGGCTAAGTAAGAACTTTGGGACGTAGTGGCCGGTTTTTTGACTGGCCGCTGCGGATCGTCAAAGACCGCAGGCGCGCTGGCAACGGCGCTTAATCGCGAAAGCACCCTGCGCAGACGGTGTCCCCGAACAAGATTTTCAGCTGACCGGGTTCCGGTCAGCGGGCTTCTGGTTCAGGTCGCCGTAGGGGCGGCGGAATTGTCCGCCGTGTTATGACTTGAAAGGAGGAAAGACCTGTGGGTCTCAATCTGAATGACAAAAAAGCTGTCGTAGCTGAGGTGTCGGCACAAGTAGCCAACGCCGAGACGATCGCGATTGCCGAATACCGTGGTATTGAGGTGGGTGATCTCACCGTGCTGCGCAAGAAGGCTCGTGAGTCCGGTGTTTATCTGCGTGTGCTGAAGAACACCCTGGTTCGTCGCGCTGTGGCCGGCACCCCGTTTGCCGGGCTGGCTGACCAAATGGTCGGTCCGCTGATCTACAGCATCTCCGCCGATCCGGTTGCTGCCGCGAAGGTCCTCAATGACTTCGCAAAAACCAATGACAAATTGGTACTCAAGGCTGGTTCCTATGCCGGCCAGGTGCTCGACAAGGCTGGTGTGCAGGCGCTTGCGTCCGTCCCGAGCCGCGAAGAGCTGCTGTCCAAGCTGCTGTTCGTCATGCAGGCTCCGGTGTCCGGCTTCGCCCGTGCCCTGGGCGCACTCGCCGCACAGCGCGAACAAGCTGCCGCTTAACACGTACCAATTACGAACTGTATTTAGGAGTTTATTGAAATGGCTATGAGCAAAGAAGACATCCTGGAAGCCGTTGGCGCCATGACCGTTATGGAACTGAATGACCTGGTCAAGGCATTCGAAGAGAAGTTCGGCGTTTCCGCCGCTGCTGTTGCTGTCGCCGGCCCGGCTGGCGGTGGCGCTGCCGCTGCTGCTGAAGAGCAGACCGAATTCACCGTTGTCCTAGCTGCTGCCGGCGACAAGAAGGTTGAAGTCATCAAGGTCGTGCGTGCTGTGACCGGTCTGGGCCTGAAGGAAGCGAAGGATCTGGTTGACGGTGCACCGAAGCCGGTCAAGGAAGGCATCGCCAAGGCCGACGCCGAAGCGCTCAAGAAGCAACTGGAAGACGCAGGGGCCAAGGTCGAAGTCAAGTAATCGACTTTTGTCTTTCGGGCTGGCGGCAACACCGCCAGCCCTTTTGTACTTTGTAAATCAGGTTTCCGAGTCTCACACCGCTGCATTGAATACCGCTTGCCGGCAAACGCAAACCAGTCTTCCCCGCTCTGGAGTGAGCGGGGGAGTTCGTTTGCGTTTGCCTGTTTGTTCAGGTTCCACGTTTGATTTCACCCTCACGGAGTTACCATGACTTACTCCTTCACCGAGAAGAAACGTATCCGCAAGAGCTTCGCCAAGCGCGCCAGCGTGCTGGACGTTCCCTACTTGCTGGCCACCCAACTGCAGTCCTTCAAGGACTTCCTGCAGGATGAAGTTCCAGCCGAGAAGCGGAAAAACGAAGGCTTGCAGGCCGCGTTCACCTCGATCTTCCCGATTGTCTCCCACTCCGGCAATGCCCGCCTCGAGTTCGTCAGCTACATGCTGGGCGAACCGGCGTTCGATGTGACCGAGTGCCAGCAGCGTGGCCTGACCTTCGCCTCGTCGTTGCGTGCACGTGTCCGTCTGGTGATCATGGACCGTGAAGTGCCGGATACCGTGAAGGAAGTGAAGGAGCAGGAAGTCTACATGGGCGAAATCCCCTTGATGACGACCAATGGTTCCTTCGTTATCAACGGCACTGAGCGGGTCATCGTTTCCCAGTTGCACCGTTCGCCGGGCGTCTTCTTCGAGCACGACCGCGGCAAGACCCACAGTTCCGGCAAATTGTTGTTTTCTGCCCGCGTGATTCCCTACCGCGGCTCTTGGCTCGACTTCGAATTCGATCCCAAAGATACGCTGTTTTTCCGGGTTGACCGCAGACGCAAGATGCCGGTCACGACGCTGCTCAAGGCGATCGGCATGTCCTCCGAGGAAATCCTGGCCGAGTTCTTTGAGTTCGACACCTTCCTGCTGAGCAAGGAAAACGTCGAGTTCTCGCTCGTTGCCGAGCGCCTGCGTGGCGAAATCGCCCGCTTCGATTTCGTTGCTCCGGATGGCAAAGTCATCGTTGCGAAGGACAAGCGGATTACCGCCAAGCACATTCGCGATATCGGCGCTGCCGGTCTCAAGCAGGTCATCGTTCCGGAAGACTTCCTGATCGGCCGCGTTGTCGCCCGTAACGTCATCGATACCTCGACCGGCGAAGTGGTTGCCAATGCCAACGACGAAGTGACCGAGACCCTGCTTGCCAAGCTGCGCGAAGCAGGCATTACCACGCTCGAGACCCTGTACACCAACGACCTCGATCGTGGCGCCTTCATTTCCAACACCTTGCGCGGTGATGAAACGGCTTCCCGCCAGGCTGCGCGAATTGCGATCTATCGCATGATGCGCCCGGGCGAGCCGCCCACCGAAGAAGCTGTCGAGATCCTGTTCAACGGTCTGTTCTACTCCGACGAACGCTACGACCTCTCGGGCGTCGGTCGCATGAAGTTCAACCGTCGCCTGAGCCGCCAGGACGTCATCGAATACAAGGTGATGGTCAAGAGCCTGGCCTCGAAGGCCGAAGCCGCGCTGAAGAACCTCGCTGAAGCCTCCGGCTTCGCTTTGTCGGCAATTCAGGACCTCGTCAGCGGTCTGCCCTTCGGTCCGCGTGCCATGTTGGAAAACTTGACCGTTGCCGACGCCGAAGCGCTCGCCGCCAAGATCAAGCCGTGCGGCGCCAACGTCGAAGTTCGCGAACAGTTGACCCTGTCGCCGCGTGACATCGTTGATGTCATCAAGATTCTGGTCGAACTGCGCAATGGCCGTGGCGAAATTGACGATATCGATCACCTCGGTAACCGCCGTGTCCGTTCCGTCGGCGAATTGGCCGAAAACCAGTTCCGTGCCGGTCTGGTCCGTGTCGAACGCGCCGTCAAGGAGCGTCTGTCGCAGGCCGAATCCGACAACCTGATGCCGCACGACCTGATCAATGCCAAGCCGATCAGTGCCGCCATCAAGGAGTTCTTTGGTTCCAGCCAGCTCTCGCAGTTCATGGACCAGACCAACCCCTTGTCGGAAATTACCCACAAGCGCCGTGTTTCCGCACTCGGTCCGGGTGGTCTGACCCGCGAACGCGCGGGCTTCGAAGTCCGCGACGTGCATCCGACCCACTACGGTCGTGTTTGCCCGATCGAAACACCGGAAGGCCCGAACATCGGTCTGATCAACTCGCTGGCGCTGTTTGCACGAGTTAACAGCTACGGCTTCATCGAAACTGCCTACCGCAAGGTGAATGACGGTCAGGTGACCAACGACATCGAATACCTGTCGGCCATCGAAGAAGGCAACTATGTGGTTGCCCAGGCCAATGCGGCGCTCGATGACAATGGCCGTCTCGCCGATGACCTCGTGACCTGCCGCGAAAAGGGTGAAACCATCCTTGCCGAGCCGTCACGTGTCCAGTACATGGACGTGGCCCCCGGCCAGATCGTTTCCGTCGCCGCCTCGCTGATTCCGTTCCTTGAGCACGATGACGCAAACCGCGCGTTGATGGGTGCCAACATGCAGCGTCAGGCGGTTCCCTGCCTGCGTCCGGAAAAGCCGCTGGTGGGTACCGGCATCGAGCGTACCGTCGCAGTCGACTCGGGGACTGCCGTGGTTGCCCGCCGTGGCGGCAAGGTTGACTACGTTGACGCAGGTCGTGTTGTTGTTCGTGTGAACGATAACGAGACCGTTGCGGGTGAAGTCGGTGTTGATATCTACAACCTGACCAAATACACCCGTTCCAACCAGAACACGAACATCAACCAGCGCCCGATGGTCAAGGTCGGGGATGTGATCGCCAAGGGTGATGTGGTCGCTGATGGCGCGTCCACCGACAAGGGCGAACTGGCACTCGGCCAGAACATGCTGATCGCGTTCATGCCGTGGAACGGCTACAACTTCGAAGATTCGATCCTGATCTCCGAGCGCGTCGTTGCCGAAGACCGTTATACCTCGATCCACATCGAGGAACTGACGGTTGTTGCCCGCGACACCAAGCTCGGCCCGGAGGAAATTACCCGCGATATCGCTTCGCTCGGCGAAGTGCAGCTTTCCCGTCTGGATGATTCCGGTATCGTTTACATCGGTGCCGAAGTCGAAGCTGGCGACGTGCTGGTTGGCAAGGTCACGCCGAAGGGCGAAACCCAGCTGACACCTGAGGAAAAGCTGTTGCGTGCCATCTTCGGCGAGAAGGCGTCCGATGTTAAGGACACCTCGCTGCGCGTGCCCTCGGGTATCGCCGGTACCGTTATTGACGTTCAGGTGTTCACCCGTGAAGGTATCGAGCGCGACAAGCGCGCCCAATCGATCATCGAAGATCACCTGCGTCACTACAAGCTCGACCTCGCTGACCAGATGCGTATCGTCGAGCGTGATGCCTTCGAGCGTGTCGGTCGTCTGATTCTCGGCAAGAAGGCCAATGGCGGACCGAAGAAGCTGGCCAAGGGTTCGACCATCGAGCAGGCTTACCTCGACAGCATGGATCCGCACCACTGGTTCGACATCCGCATGGCGGATGATGACGTGGCCCAGCAACTTGAACAGGTCAAGGATGGTCTGGAGCAGGCTCGCAAGGACTTCGATGTTGCTTTCGAAGGCAAGCGCAAGAAGCTGACCCAGGGCGACGAACTGCCGCCGGGCGTGCAGAAGATGGTCAAGGTCTATGTGGCCGTCAAGCGTCGCCTGCAGCCTGGCGACAAGATGGCCGGTCGTCACGGTAACAAGGGCGTTGTTTCGCGCATCCTGCCGGTGGAAGACATGCCGTATATGGCTGACGGCCGTCCTGTGGACATCGTTCTCAACCCGCTGGGCGTTCCGTCCCGGATGAACGTCGGTCAGATTCTTGAAGTTCACCTCGGCCTCGCTGCCAAGGGTCTTGGCTACAAGATCGGTGACATGCTGCGCCGTCAGGCCACTGCCAAGGAAGTGCGTGGCTTCCTCGACCAGATCTACAACAACAGCGGCAAGGCTGAGAATCTGGAAGAGCTGAACGACGCCGAGATCATGGAAATGGCCGGTAACCTCACGTCCGGTGTGCCGTTCGCCACCCCGGTGTTTGACGGTGCCAAGGAAGAGGAAATCAAGGCCATGCTCGCGCTCGCCGGCATGCCGTCCTCGGGCCAGATGACGCTGTTTGACGGCCGTACTGGTGATGCCTTCGAGCGTCAGGTGACGGTGGGCTACATGCACTATCTGAAGCTGCACCACCTTGTCGATGACAAGATGCACGCCCGTTCCACCGGCCCGTACTCGCTGGTGACCCAGCAGCCGCTGGGCGGCAAGGCGCAGTTCGGTGGCCAGCGCTTCGGTGAAATGGAAGTGTGGGCACTGGAAGCCTACGGCGCATCCTATGTGCTGCAGGAAATGCTGACCGTCAAGTCCGATGACGTGAATGGCCGTACCAAGGTCTACGAAAACATCGTCAAGGGCGAGCACCGTATCGATGCCGGCATGCCGGAATCGTTCAACGTGCTGGTCAAGGAAATCCGTTCGCTAGCGATCGATATCGATCTGGAACGTTACTGATTCAGGGCTCAGGAGTTAAACAATGAAAGCATTGCTCGATCTGTTCAAGCAGGTAACCGCCGAGGAAGAATTCGACGCGATTACCATTGGCCTCGCTTCGCCCGAAAAGATCCGTTCCTGGTCCTACGGTGAAGTCAAGAAGCCCGAAACCATCAACTACCGCACCTTCAAGCCGGAGCGCGATGGCCTGTTCTGCGCCAAGATCTTCGGCCCGATCAAGGACTACGAGTGCCTGTGCGGCAAGTACAAGCGCCTCAAGCACCGCGGTGTCATCTGCGAAAAGTGCGGCGTCGAAGTCACGCTCGCCAAGGTCCGTCGTGACCGCATGGGTCACATCGAACTGGCCTCCCCGGTGGCTCACATCTGGTTCCTGAAGTCCCTGCCGTCGCGTCTGGGCATGGTGCTCGACATGACACTGCGCGATATCGAACGCGTGCTCTATTTCGAAGCCTATGTCGTTACCGATCCGGGCATGGTTTCCAATCTGCAGCGCAGCCAGCTGCTGACGGAAGAGCAGTATCTGGAGATGGTTGAGGAGCATGGCGACGACTTCCAGGCGCTGATGGGTGCCGAAGGCGTCCGCGAGTTGCTGCGCAATCTCGATCTGCCGAGCGAGGTGGAGTCGCTGCGCGCCGAGCTGGAAGTGACCGGCTCTGAAGCGAAGAACAAAAAACTGGCCAAGCGTCTGAAGATCCTCGAAGGTTTCCAGAAGTCGGGCATCAAGCCGGACTGGATGGTTCTGGAAGTCCTGCCGGTGCTGCCGCCGGACCTGCGTCCGCTGGTCCCGCTCGATGGTGGCCGTTTCGCGACTTCTGACCTGAACGACCTCTATCGTCGCGTCATCAACCGTAACAACCGTCTGAAGCGTCTTCTGGAGCTGAAGGCGCCGGAAATCATCGTACGCAACGAAAAGCGCATGCTGCAGGAAGCCGTCGACTCGCTGCTCGACAACGGCCGACGCGGCAAGGCCATGACCGGCGCCAACAAGCGTCCGCTCAAGTCGCTGGCCGACATGATCAAGGGTAAGGGCGGTCGTTTCCGCCAAAACCTGCTCGGTAAGCGCGTCGACTACTCCGGCCGTTCGGTCATTGTGGTCGGTCCGCAGCTCAAGCTGCACCAGTGCGGTCTGCCGAAGTTGATGGCCCTTGAGCTGTTCAAGCCCTTCATCTTCCACAAACTTGAAGTCGGTGGTTACGCGACCACCATCAAGCAAGCCAAGAAGATGGTCGAAGGCCAGGAGCCAATCGTCTGGGATATGCTCGAAGACGTCATCCGCGAACATCCGGTCATGCTGAACCGCGCGCCGACACTGCACCGTCTGGGTATCCAGGCCTTCGAGCCGACCCTGATCGAAGGCAAGGCCATCCAGCTGCACCCGCTGGTTTGTGCCGCGTTTAACGCCGACTTCGACGGTGACCAGATGGCCGTTCACGTTCCGCTGTCACTGGAAGCGCAGATGGAAGCCCGCACTCTGATGCTGGCCTCCAACAACGTACTGTCGCCCGCCAACGGTCAGCCGATCATCGTTCCGTCACAGGATATCGTTCTCGGTCTGTACTACGCCACCCGCGAAAAGATCAACGGCAAGGGCGAAGGTATGTACTTCGCTGACACCAACGAGATCGAACGCGCCATGGCAGCCGGTCAGCTCGATATTCACTCCCGTATTTCCGTGCGCCTCACGCAGTACGAGCCGTCTGCGGTCGACGGTGAATTTGTCGAAAAATCGGTACGCGTCGAAACGACGGCTGGCCGTGCACTGCTGTCGAAGATCCTGCCGAAGGGGCTGCCCTTCAAGGCCATCGACAAGGCGCTGAAGAAGAAGGAAATTTCCAAGCTGATCGACGAGTCCTTCCGTCGCTGCGGTCTCAAGGAAACCGTCGTTTTCGCCGACAAGCTGATGCAGAACGGCTACGCGCTGGCGACCCGCGCCGGTATTTCCTTCTGCTCGGACGACATGCTGGTGCCGGCCAAGAAGTACGAAATCATTTCGGCCGCTGAAGCCGAGGTCAAGGAAATCGAGACCCAGTACACCAACGGTCTGGTGACCCAGGGCGAGCGTTACAACAAGGTCGTCGATATCTGGGGCCGCACCGGTGACCAGGTTGCCAAGGTGATGATGGACGAGCTCGGTCACGAGGAAGTTGTCGATCGCCATGGCAAGAAGGTCAAGCAGGACTCCTTCAACTCGATCTACATGATGGCCGACTCCGGCGCCCGCGGTTCCGCGGCCCAGATTCGTCAGCTGGCAGGTATGCGTGGCCTGATGGCCAAGCCGGACGGCTCGATTATCGAGACGCCGATTACCACCAACTTCCGTGAAGGTCTGAACGTTCTCCAGTACTTCATCTCCACCCACGGTGCCCGTAAGGGTCTGGCTGATACCGCACTGAAAACCGCGAACTCCGGTTACCTTACCCGTCGTCTGGTCGATGTGACCCAGGATCTGGTGATCACCGAAGATGACTGCGGTACCAAGAACGGTTTCGTCGTTAAGGCGCTGGTCGAGGGCGGCGAGGTTATCGAGGCACTGCGCGAGCGTATTCTTGGCCGCGTGACCGTTGATGATCTGGTCGATCCGGAAACCCAGGAAACGGTGATCTTCGCTGGCACCATGCTGGACGAAGATCTGGTCGACCTGATCGACAAGCTGGGCATCGACGAAGTCAAGGTTCGCACCCCGCTCACCTGTGACACGCGCTACGGCCTGTGTGCCAAGTGTTACGGCCGTGACCTCGGTCGCGGCACCATGGTCAATGCGGGTGAGTCGGTCGGCGTTATCGCTGCCCAGTCCATCGGTGAGCCAGGTACCCAGCTGACCATGCGTACCTTCCACGTCGGTGGTGCGGCATCTCGTGCTGCGGTCGCCGACAAGATTGAGGGCAAGTCGGCAGGTATTGTCAAATACACGTCCAACATGCGCTACGTCACCAGCGCCAAGGGCGAAAAGGTGGTCATCTCCCGCTCCGGCGAAGTGCTGATCACAGACGATCACGGCCGTGAGCGCGAACGTCACAAGGTACCGTACGGTGCCATGCTGTCTGTTGATGAGGGCAAGACGGTCAAGGCTGGTGCCAAGCTGGCTACCTGGGATCCGCATACCCGTCCGATCATTACCGAATACGCGGGTACCGTCCGCTTCGAAAACGTCGAGGAAGGTGTCACCGTCGCCAAGCAGGTTGACGATGTGACCGGCTTGTCGACGCTGGTCGTAATCGACCATAAGCGTGGCGGCAAGGCCGCGGCCAAGGGCGTTCGTCCGGTGGTCAAGCTGCTCGACGAGTCCGGCCAGGAAGTCCGCGTCGCCGGCAGCGATCACACCGTTTCGATCGCCTTCCAGGTAGGCTCGATCATTTCGGTGGTCGATGGCCAGCAGGTTGGCGTCGGTGATGTGCTCGCCCGTATGCCGCAGGAATCGGCCAAGACTCGTGACATTACCGGTGGTCTGCCGCGTGTGGCCGAACTGTTTGAAGCCCGTACTCCGAAGGATGCTTCCGTGCTCGCCGAAGTGACCGGCACCATCAGTTTTGGTAAGGACACCAAGGGCAAGCAGCGTCTGGTCATCACCGACCTCGACGGCAATGTGCATGAGTTCCTGATCCCGAAGGACAAGCACGTACTGGTGCACGATGGTCAGGTGGTCAACAAGGGTGAGAAGATCGTCGAAGGCGAACCGGATCCGCATGACATCCTGCGTCTGCAGGGCGTCGAGGCACTGGCGCGCTACATCACCGACGAGGTCCAGGACGTCTATCGCCTGCAGGGTGTGAAGATCAACGACAAACACATCGAGGTGATCGTTCGCCAGATGTTGCGTCGTGTCACCATCGTCGAACCGGGCGATACCAAGTTCATCAAGTCGGAGCAGGTCGAACGGGCCGAATTGCTGGCCGAGAACGACCGTGTCAACGCCGAAGGCAAGCTGCCAGCGACGTTTGAGCACATGCTCCTCGGTATTACCAAGGCTTCGTTGTCGACTGACTCGTTCATCTCTGCGGCCTCCTTCCAGGAAACCACCCGCGTCCTCACCGAGGCCGCCATCATGGGCAAACGCGACGAGCTTCGCGGTCTCAAGGAGAACGTCATTGTCGGTCGTCTGATTCCCGCCGGCACCGGTCTCGCTTATCACCGCAGCCGCAAGGCTCAGGCGGCAGGCGAAGATCAGGCGGCAGATCGTCCTATCGCCGAAGGTGTGGACGAAAACGCAACACAGGCAGCCGAGTAACCGGCAGCCAGCAGTAGCAAACCCCCGTGTCTCGTTGACATGGGGGTTGATCAACCATAAAATCTATGGTCTTTGTCGGCAGAGGCTAATCAGTGTCTCTGCTTTGGATAACAAAATTGCCGTCGTGCACCATTGAGGTGCCCGGCTGTTGAAGGAAGTTTGATATGCCGACCATCAACCAGCTCGTGCGCAAGCCGCGCGTCGCCGAAAAGGCCAAGAGCAAGGTTCCTGCTCTGGAAAAGTGCCCGCAGAAGCGCGGCGTTTGCACCCGTGTTTACACCACCACCCCGAAAAAGCCGAACTCCGCTCTGCGTAAGGTCTGCAAGGTTCGCCTGACCAATGGCTTCGAAGTCATTTCCTACATCGGTGGTGAAGGTCACAACCTGCAGGAACACTCTGTGGTTCTGATCCGCGGTGGTCGTGTCAAGGATTTGCCGGGTGTGCGTTACCACACCGTTCGTGGCTCCCTGGATACGCAAGGCGTTAAAGATCGTAAGCAGTCCCGTTCCAAGTACGGGGCCAAGCGTCCGAAGGCTGCTTAATTCGTTAAGTGGCTTAAGTAAGTGGCCGTTCTTTTGGGCGGCCGAGAGAGCCGGGTGGGTGAAAACCCCTTCCCGGCTTTTCAACTGAATCGTGTTTATTAGAGGTTAATATGCCCCGTCGTCGCGAAGTACCCAAGCGTGACATTTTGCCGGATCCGAAGTTCGGTAATGTCGAAGTTTCCAAGTTCATCAACGCCATCATGCAAAGCGGCAAGAAGTCTGTCGCCGAGCGTATCGTTTATGGCGCGTTTGACATCATCACCACCAAGTCTGGCAAGGATCCGCTCGAAGTCTTCGGCTCCGCCATGGGTAATGTCAAGCCGATGGTCGAAGTGAAGTCCCGCCGTGTTGGTGGTGCCAACTATCAGGTTCCGGTTGAAGTTCGCCCGGCCCGCCGTGCTGCGCTGGCCATGCGTTGGTTGCGTGAGTCTGCCCGCAAGCGTTCGGAAAAGTCCATGGGCCAACGCCTGGCGGCTGAAATGCTCGAAGCCTCTGAAAATCGTGGTGGTGCGGTCAAGAAGCGTGACGAAGTTCACCGCATGGCCGAAGCCAACAAGGCTTTCGCTCACTTCCGCTTCTAATTTTCAAAGGGCACTAACGTGGCACGTAAAACCCCTATTGAGCGCTACCGCAATATCGGTATCAGCGCTCACATTGACGCCGGCAAAACGACGACGACCGAACGCATTCTTTACTACACCGGTGTCAATCACAAGATCGGTGAAGTGCATGACGGCGCTGCCACCATGGACTGGATGGAGCAGGAGCAAGAGCGCGGCATTACCATTACGTCGGCTGCGACGACCTGCTTCTGGAAGGGTATGGACAGCTCTTTTCCTGAGCATCGCTTCAACATCATCGATACCCCGGGGCACGTTGACTTCACCATCGAAGTCGAGCGCTCAATGCGCGTTCTGGATGGCGCCTGCATGGTTTACTGTGCAGTCGGTGGCGTTCAGCCGCAGTCTGAAACCGTGTGGCGTCAGGCCACCAAGTACAAGGTGCCGCGTCTGGCCTTTGTGAACAAGATGGACCGTTCCGGCGCCAACTTCTTCAAGGTCGTTGATCAGATGCGCACCCGCCTCAAGGCAAACCCGGTGCCGATCGTGATTCCGATTGGTGCTGAAGATACCTTTGAAGGTGTCGTTGATCTGCTCAAGATGAAGGCCATCATTTGGGACGAAGCATCCCAAGGGATGAAGTTCGACTATCGTGATGTTCCGGCGGATCTGGTTGATACCGCGCAGACGTGGCGTGAGCACATGATCGAAGCGGCTGCTGAGGCCAGCGAAGATCTGATGAACGAGTACCTCGAAAACGGCGAACTTTCCGAAGAGAAGATCAAGGAAGGTCTGCGTCTGCGTACGCTGGCTTGCGAAATCCAGCCGATGCTGTGTGGCACCGCGTTCAAGAACAAGGGTGTTCAGCGCATGCTCGACGCTGTCGTCGAGCTGCTGCCGTCGCCGGTTGATATCCCGCCGGTTGCTGGTGTTGACGAGTCCGAAAAGGAAGTCTCCCGCAAGGCGGACGACTCCGAGAAATTCTCGGCGCTGGCTTTCAAGCTGATGACGGATCCGTTCGTCGGTCAGCTGACCTTTATCCGCGTTTATTCGGGTGTTCTGACGTCCGGTGCAACCGTCTATAACTCGGTCAAGGGCAAGAAAGAGCGTATCGGCCGCATCCTGCAGATGCACGCCAACAACCGCGAAGAAATCAAGGAAGTTCTGGCTGGTGATATCGCCGCCTGCGTGGGTCTTAAGGAAGTCACCACCGGTGAAACCCTGTGTGACCCGGACGCACCGATCATCCTCGAGCGCATGGTCTTCCCGGAGCCGGTGATTCACGTTGCCGTCGAGCCGAAGACCAAGGCTGACCAGGAAAAGATGGGTATTGCGCTCGGTCGTCTGGCGGCCGAAGATCCGTCCTTCCGTGTTCGTACTGATGAAGAGTCCGGTCAGACCATTATCTCGGGTATGGGCGAATTGCACCTCGATATCATCGTCGATCGCATGAAGCGTGAATTCAACGTTGAAGCAGCTGTCGGCGCGCCGCAGGTTGCCTACCGTGAATGCATCAAGAAGGCGGTCGAGCAGGAAGGCAAGTTCGTCAAGCAGTCCGGTGGTCGCGGTCAGTTCGGTCACGTCTGGCTCAAGATTGAACCGAACGAAGCCGGTAAAGGCTACGAGTTCGTCGATGCCATCAAGGGTGGTGTCGTTCCGCGCGAATACATCCCGGCAGTCGACAAAGGTCTGCAGGATGCGATCGGTAGCGGTGTCCTCGCTGGCTTCCCGGTTGTGGATATCAAGTTCACGCTGTTCGACGGTTCTTACCACGACGTTGACTCGAACGAAAACGCATTCCGCATGGCGGCTTCCATGGCCTTCAAGGAAGGCATGAAGAAGGCGAGTCCGACGCTGCTCGAGCCGATGATGTCCGTCGTAGTCGAAACACCGGAAGACTACATGGGCAACGTCATGGGCGATCTCTCCTCCCGTCGCGGCATCGTTCAGGGTATGGACGACCTGCCTGGCGGTACCAAGGAAGTGCGTGCTGAAGTCCCGCTGTCCGAGATGTTCGGCTATGCCACTTCGCTGCGTTCCCTGTCGCAGGGTCGTGCCACCTACTCGATGGAATTCAAGCACTATTCCGAAGCGCCGAAGAACGTCGCTGAGGCTGTCATCAACAAAAAGTAAGTTTTCATTGGAGAAAAGATAATGGCCAAGGAAAAATTTGAACGTACCAAACCGCACGTGAACGTTGGCACGATTGGTCACGTTGACCACGGCAAGACCACGCTGACCGCTGCGATCACCACTGTGCTGGCGGCCAAGTTCGGCGGCGCAGCCAAGAAGTACGACGAAATTGATGCGGCGCCGGAAGAAAAGGCTCGTGGTATTACCATCAATACCGCCCACGTCGAATACGAAACCGAAAACCGTCACTACGCCCACGTTGACTGCCCGGGTCACGCTGACTACGTCAAGAACATGATTACCGGTGCTGCCCAGATGGACGGCGCCATCCTCGTCTGTTCCGCTGCTGACGGCCCGATGCCGCAGACCCGCGAGCACATCCTCCTGGCTCGCCAGGTTGGCGTGCCGTATGTCCTCGTGTTCATGAACAAGTGCGACATGGTCGACGACGCCGAGCTCCTCGAGCTCGTCGAAATGGAACTCCGTGAGCTCCTCTCCAAGTACGACTTCCCGGGCGACGACACCCCGATCATCCACGGTTCTGCACTCAAGGCCCTGGAAGGCGACCAGTCCGAAATCGGCGAGCCGTCCATCTTCCGTCTGGCAGATGCTCTGGACTCCTACATCCCGACTCCGGAGCGCGCCATTGACCAGCCGTTCCTGATGCCGGTTGAAGACGTCTTCTCCATCTCTGGTCGTGGTACCGTTGTGACCGGTCGTGTCGAGCGCGGCATCGTCAAGGTTGGCGAAGAAATCGAAATCGTCGGTATCCGTCCGACCGTCAAGACCACCTGTACCGGTGTCGAAATGTTCCGCAAGCTCCTCGACCAAGGTCAGGCTGGCGACAACATCGGCGCCCTGCTGCGTGGCACCAAGCGTGAAGACGTCGAGCGTGGTCAAGTCCTGTGCAAGCCGGGCTCCATCACCCCGCACACCCACTTCACCGGCGAAGTCTATGTTCTGTCCAAGGACGAAGGTGGTCGTCACACCCCGTTCTTCAACAACTACCGCCCGCAGTTCTACTTCCGTACCACCGACGTCACCGGCGCGATCTCCCTGCCGGAAGGCGTTGAAATGGTCATGCCGGGTGACAACATCCAGATGACCGTCAAGCTGATCGCCCCGATCGCCATGGAAGAAGGTCTGCGCTTCGCCATCCGCGAAGGCGGCCGTACCGTCGGCGCCGGCGTTGTCGCCAAGATCATCGAGTAATTGCTCTTTTGAAATCCGGGGTGGTGTCACCACCACCCCATCGTTCTTTTGGAAGCCAAGAAAATGCAAAACCAGAAAATTCGTATCCGTCTGAAGGCCTTTGACTATCGTCTGATCGACCAGTCCGCTCAGGAGATTGTTGAGACCGCCAAGCGTACCGGTGCTGTCGTCCGTGGTCCGGTGCCGCTGCCGACCCGTAAGCAGCGCTTCGACATCCTGCGTTCGCCGCACGTGAACAAGGCTTCCCGTGATCAGCTCGAAATCCGCACGCATCTGCGCCTGATGGATATCGTTGATCCGACCGACAAGACTGTTGATGCCCTGATGAAGCTGGATCTCCCGGCTGGCGTTGACGTCGAAATCAAGTTGCAGTAATCAGGTAATCGCGGTTATAATCCGCGCCTTTCGGGGGTGGCCGGCAACGGCTGCCCGTTTGTTGTTTTACATCGCACGGCCAATCGCAGCCGGCGATGAGGAGAATAACCATGAGTCTAGGCCTTGTTGGTCGCAAGGTTGGCATGACTCGCATTTTTGCTGAGGATGGCGCGTCCATCCCGGTAACTGTGCTTGACGTGTCCAACAATCGCGTGACCCAAGTCAAAACGCCGGAGATCGATGGCTACGCAGCCATTCAGGTCGCATTCGGCAAGCGCCGTGCCTCTCGTGTTTCCAAGCCCCTTGCTGGTCATCTGGCCAAGGCGGGTGTGGAAGCGGGGCATGTGCTCAAGGAGTTCCAGATCGATGCGGAGCAGCTCGCCTCTTTTAAGGCAGGCGATGCTGTCGCGGTGACGATCTTTGCTGAAGGGCAAAAAGTTGACGTTACCGGCACCTCTATCGGTAAGGGCTTCCAGGGCGGTATCAAGCGCCACAATTTCAGCTCCAATCGTGCTTCCCACGGTAACTCGGTGTCCCACAACGCTCCGGGTTCGATCGGTATGGCGCAGGATCCGGGTCGTGTTTTCCCGGGTAAGCGCATGGCTGGTCATCTGGGTGACGTTCAGTGCACCATGCAAGGGCTGACGATCGTTCGTGTTGATGCGGATCGCCAATTGTTGCTGGTCAAGGGTGCTGTGCCCGGTGCCAAAGGTTCGGACGTGATTGTGCGTCCGGCGATCAAAGGCTGATTGGGGGCATCATGGAACTTAAGGTAATCAACGAACAAGGTCAGGAAGCGGCGAAGCTGCAGGCTTCCGATGTGCTGTTCGGTCGCGAATTCAATGAAGCCCTGGTGCACCAGATCGTCGTTGCCTATCAGGCAAACGCACGTTCCGGTGACAGCAAGCAGAAGGATCGCTCCGAAGTCCGTCACACCACCACCAAGCCGTGGCGCCAAAAGGGTACGGGTCGTGCCCGTTCCGGCTCCAATGGCAGCCCGCTGTGGCGTGGAGGCGGTCGGATTTTCCCGAATTCGCCTGAGCAAAATTACACGCAGAAGGTTAACAAGAAGATGTTCCGCGCCGGTATGGCCGCGATCCTTTCCGAGTTGGCCCGCCAGGATCGCTTGGTCGTCATCGACGATCTGACGGTCGATGCGCCCAAGACCAAGCTGTTCGCCCAGAAGCTGAAGGGCATGGGGTTGGAGGGTAATCTTCTGGTTGTCACCGACGAGCTGAACGAAAATCTGTATCTGTCGTCGCGTAACCTGCCCAACGTTCTCGTTCTCGAAGCACAGGAAGCCGATCCGGTTTCCCTCGTTCGCTTCGCCAAGGTCGTCGTGACCAAGAACGCCGTGGCAAAGTTCGAGGAGATGTGGGGATGAACCAGGAACGTCTGATGCAGGTGCTGCTGGCACCGCAAATCTCCGAAAAGGCGACCTATATCGCTGACAAGTTCGAGCAGGTGGTCTTCCGCGTCGCATCCGATGCGACCAAGCCGGAAATCAAGGCTGCTGTCGAACTGCTCTTCAAGGTCGAAGTCGAAGGTGTCCAAGTTGCCAATGTCAAAGGCAAGGTCAAGCGCTTCAAGGGTGCAACTGGTCGCCGCAAGGGCTGGAAAAAGGCCTACGTGAGCCTGAAGCCGGGCCAGGAGATCAATTTTGTTGAAGGGGGGAATGCCTGATGGCCCTCGTTAAAGTCAAACCGACTTCCCCTGGTCGCCGTGGCGTTGTACAGGTCGTAAATCCGAACCTGCACAAAGGTAAGCCGTTCGCTGGCCTGGTTGAATCCAAGTCTAAGAATGCCGGCCGTAACAACAATGGTCACGTGACCGTTCGTCACCAGGGTGGTGGTCACAAGCAGGCGTATCGCCTGGTTGATTTCAAGCGCAACAAGGACGGTATTCCGGCCAAGGTTGAGCGTCTTGAGTATGATCCTAACCGTACTGCCAACATCGCCTTGCTTTGCTACGCAGATGGTGAGCGTCGCTACATCATCGCCAACAAGGGTATGGTGGTTGGTCAGTTGATCATGAGCGGTTCCGAAGCTCCGATCAAGTCGGGCAACGCCCTGCCTATCCGCAATATCCCGGTGGGTACGACGATTTGCTGTGTCGAGATGCTGCCAGGCAAGGGTGCGCAAATCGCGCGTTCTGCCGGTACCTCTGTCCAGTTGCTGGCTCGTGAAGGCGTCTATGCCCAGATTCGTCTCCGCTCTGGCGAAGTTCGTCGCGTGCACATCGAGTGCCGCGCAACGATTGGCGAAGTCGGCAACGAAGAACACAACCTGCGCAAGATCGGCAAAGCCGGTGCTCAGCGTTGGCGTGGTATCCGTCCGACCGTTCGCGGTACAGTCATGAACCCGATCGATCACCCGCACGGTGGTGGTGAAGGCAAGACCGGTGAAGGTCGCGTGCCGGTTAACCCGTGGGGTCAGCCCACCAAGGGTTATCGCACCCGCAGCAACAAGCGCACGAACAGCATGATCGTTCAGCGCCGTCATAAGCGTTAAGGGGTAGGAAATGGGACGTTCTCTCAAAAAGGGCCCGTTTGTTGATGCGCACCTGATCGACAAGGTCGAGGCAGTTCGCGCAAACAATGACAAGCGCCCGATCAAGACCTGGTCGCGTCGTTCGACAATCCTCCCCGAGTTTATCGGCCTGACGATTGCGGTCCACAATGGCAAGCAGCATATTCCGGTGTTCGTCACCGAGAATATGGTCGGTCACAAGCTCGGCGAATTCTCGCTGACCCGGACGTTCAAGGGTCACACCGCCGGCAAGAAGGCCAAGAAGTAAGGAGCTGACATGGAAACTCGTGCAAGTCTGCGGGGCGTACGCCTCTCTGCGCAAAAGGGCCGCCTGGTGGCGGATCTGGTGCGCGGCAAGCCGGTTGGTCAGGCTCTCAACATCCTGGCTTTCTCACCCAAGAAGGGTGCTGGCATCGTCAAGAAGGTTCTCGAGTCGGCTATCGCCAACGCTGAACACAATGACGGCGCTGATATCGACGAACTCAAGGTCAAAGTGATCTACGTCGAAAAGGGCATGGTGCTCAAGCGCTTTACGGCGCGCGCCAAGGGTCGTGGCAATCGGATCAGCAAGCCGACCTGCCATATCTATCTGACCGTTGGTAACTAAGGAAAAGCCATGGGACAGAAAATTCATCCGACTGGCTTCCGTCTGTCAGTCACCAAGAACTGGAGTTCACGCTGGTATGCAAACAGCAAGGACTTTCCGGGGATGCTGCAGGAAGATGTCAAGGTTCGTGAGTATCTGAAGCGCAAGCTTGCTCACGCCTCCGTTGGTCGCGTGCTCATCGAGCGTCCGGCCAAGAATGCCCGCGTCACCGTTTACTCCGCCCGTCCGGGTGTGGTCATCGGCAAGAAGGGTGAAGACATCGAACAGCTTCGTACGGATCTTCAGCGCATCATGGGCGTTCCCGTCCATGTGTCGATTGAAGAAATCCGCAAGCCGGAAATCGATGCGCAGTTGATCGCTGATTCCATCGCTCAGCAGCTCGAGAAGCGGATCATGTTCCGCCGCGCGATGAAGCGTGCGATGCAGAACGCGATGCGCCTTGGCGCCCAAGGCATCAAGGTCATGAGCGCAGGTCGTCTGAACGGCGCCGAAATTGCCCGTAGCGAGTGGTATCGTGAAGGTCGTGTGCCGCTGCACACCCTGCGTGCTGACATCGACTACGCAACTTCCGAGGCGCTGACGACCTACGGCATCATCGGTATCAAGGTCTGGGTTTACAAGGGTGACTTGCTCGATCGTAACGAGCAGCCGGCTGCTGAAGAGCCGTCTGCTGACGAGCGTCGTCCCCGCCGCGCTCCGGGTAAGCCGGAAGGCGACAAGCCGCGTACCCGCACTGTCAAGAAGGCAGACGGTGACGCGCCGGCCAAGCGCGTAAGAAAGGCAGGTGCTTAACATGTTGCAACCCAATCGTCGCAAGTTCCGTAAGGAACACAAGGGGCGCAATGAGGGTTTGGCGACCCGCGGTACGAAGGTCTCCTTCGGTGAGTGGGGTCTCAAGGCTACCGGTCGTGGCCGCCTCACCGCGCGTCAGATCGAAGCTGCCCGTCGTGCCATGACGCGTCACATCAAGCGGGGTGGTCGCATCTGGATCCGTATCTTCCCGGACAAGCCGATCTCCAAGAAGCCGGCCGAAGTCCGTATGGGTAACGGTAAGGGTAACCCGGAGTACTGGGTTGCTGAAATCCAGCCGGGTAAAGTCCTTTATGAAATGGATGGCGTGAATGAAGCGCTGGCTCGTGAGGCATTTGCACTTGCAGCAGCCAAGTTGCCGATTTCCACCACCTTCGTCACTCGTCATCTGGGGTAATCATGAAAGCTAGTGAACTGAGAACCAAGAGCGTGGACGAGCTCAACAAGGAATTGCTGGATTTGCTCAAGGCCCAGTTTGGCCTGCGCATGCAGTTGGCAACGCAGCAGTTGTCCAACACCAGCCAAATGTCCAAGGTGCGTCGCGACATCGCTCGCGTCCGCACGCTTATCCGTGAAAAGGCGGTGCAGCAATGAGCGAGAGCAACAGCATCAAGCGTACCCTGATCGGTCGCGTGGTCAGCGACAAGATGGAAAAGACCGTTACGGTCCTCGTCGAGCGCAAGGTCAAGCACCCGATGTACGGCAAGGTCATGGTTCGTTCCAAGAAGTACCATGCCCATAACGAAGGTAACACCGCCAAGGCTGGTGATCTGGTTGAGATCGTCGAGACTCGTCCGGTTTCACGCACCAAGACCTGGGCAGTGACCAACGTTCTTGAGAAGGCAGTTATCGTTTAAGTTTTTCTCAAAAACGCTTGCGTAGTATTAAAAGAGGCCGGTATAATCCGGCTTCTTTTTTGCGAGCGTCCTTCCTGGTGCTCGTAAAGGTGTTCAACCCGTACGGGTTCCAAGACTGACCGCGCTGCGGATTAAGTTGGAGTTAATTAAAAATGATTCAGATGCAGACAATTCTGGATGTCGCCGATAATACCGGTGCGCGTTCAGTAATGTGTATCAAGGTGCTTGGCGGCTCCAAGCGTCGCTACGCAGGTATTGGCGACATCGTCAAGGTGAGCATCAAGGATGCTGCGCCGCGTGGCCGTGTCAAGAAGGGTGACGTCTACAACGCTGTGGTGGTTCGTACTGCCAAAGGCGTTCGTCGTCCGGATGGCTCGCTGGTGCGCTTCGATGGCAATGCTGCCGTTCTTCTCAATAACAAGCTCGAGCCGATCGGCACGCGCATCTTTGGCCCGGTAACCCGCGAACTGCGTACCGAGCGTTTCATGAAGATCGTGTCGCTGGCTCCGGAAGTTTTGTAAGAGGCTGACGATGGAAAAGATTCGCAAGGGTGACGATGTGGTCGTCACGACTGGCAAGGATAAAGGCAAGCGTGGCACCGTTGTGCGTCGCGTTGATGCCGATCACGTGGTTGTCGAGGGCGTTAATCGCGCCAAGAAGCATGTGAAGCCGAATCCGATCAAGGGTGTTGCTGGTGGCATCGTTGATAAGGACATGCCCATTCATATCTCCAATGTTGCGCTGTTCAATCCGGCGACCAAGAAGGCTGACCGTGTCGGCTTCAAGTCCCTGGAAGATGGCCGCAAGGTTCGTGTGTTCAAGTCGAACGGCGAACTGGTAAACGCATAAGGGGCGGACATGGCACGTTTGCAGCAGTTTTATAAAGATACGGTTGTTGGCGAACTCACCAAGCAGTTCGGCTACAAGTCCGTCATGGAAGTCCCGCGCATCACCAAGATTACCCTGAATATGGGTGTCGGTGAGGCGGTGGCTGACAAGAAGGTTCTCGAAAACGCCGTTGGCGACATGCAGAAGATCGCTGGTCAGAAGCCGGTCACCACCAAGGCGCGTAAGTCGATCGCTGGATTCAAGATTCGTGATGGTTATCCGATTGGTTGCATGGTCACCCTGCGTGGTCCGCGCATGTTTGAATTCTTCGATCGCCTGGTGACGATTGCGCTGCCGCGCGTTCGTGACTTCCGTGGTATCTCCGGCAAGGGTTTTGATGGCCAGGGTAACTACAATATGGGTGTCAAGGAGCAGATCATTTTCCCGGAAATCGAGTACGACAAGATTGACGCGCTCCGGGGTATGAATATCAGCATCACCACGACCGCTAAGACCGATGCAGAGGCGAAGGCCCTGCTGGCTGCGTTCAAGTTCCCGTTCAAGAATTGAGGCAATCATGGCAAAACTTGCTCTGATCAACCGTGAGGAGAAGCGCCGCAAGCTGGTGGCTCAATACGCTAAGAAGCGTGCTGCCCTTGAAGCGATCATCAACAACGCGAGCCTCTCTGAAGAGGAGCGTTACGAAGCCCGTCTGAAGTTGCAGGCTCTTCCGCGCAACTCCAGCCCCTCGCGTCTGCGCAACCGCTGCCAGCTGACTGGCCGCCCGCGTGGTGTGTTCCGTAAATTCGGTCTGTGCCGTAACAAGATTCGTGAGCTTGCCTTCAATGGCGAGATTCCGGGTGTTGTTAAGGCCAGCTGGTAATCAGGAGATACAGAAATGGCTATGAGCGATCCGATCGCGGACATGCTGACCCGCATCCGCAACGCCCAGCTCGCCGAGAAGGCGTCTGTGTCGATGCCATCGTCCAAACTGAAGGTGGCAATTGCCGCTGTGCTCAAGGACGAAGGTTATGTCGAAGATTTTGCTGTCCGCCAGGCGGAAGGCAAGGCAACCCTCGAAATCTCGTTGAAGTACTACGCCGGCCGTCCGGTTATCGAGCGCATTGAGCGTGTGTCCAAGCCGGGCCTGCGTATCTACAAGGGTAGCGAGGATATTCCGCGCGTCATGAATGGCCTCGGTGTGGCGATTGTCTCCACCCCGAAGGGCGTAATGACCGATCGTAAGGCACGTGCCAACAAGGTTGGCGGCGAAGTGCTCTGCATCGTCGCGTAAGGGAGAGGGGATCATGTCTAGAATTGGTAAGAATCCCGTCGCAATCCCGGCTGGCGTTGAAGTGACCGTCGGTGAGCAGATTGTCGTCAAAGGTCCGTTGGGCACGCTGAAGACGGCTGCCAACCCGGCAGTCAAAGTTGCTGTTGAGGCCCAGGGTATCACCGTTGCCAAGGTTGATGGTGCTGCCAACGCTGGTGCCATGTGGGGCACGATGCGTGCCAACCTCAACAATATGGTCATCGGTGTTTCCAAGGGTTTTGAGCGCAAGCTGCAGCTGGTCGGCGTGGGTTATCGTGCCCAGGCTGCTGGCGATACGCTGAATCTGTCGCTTGGTTTCTCGCATCCCGTTGCTCACAAGATGCCGGCTGGCGTCAAGGTTGAGTGCCCGACGCAGACCGAAATTCTGCTCAAGGGTGCCGACAAGCAGCAGGTTGGCCAAGTGGCTGCGGAAATCCGCGCTTATCGCAAGCCTGAGCCCTATAAGGGCAAGGGTGTTCGCTACGCCGATGAGGTCGTGGTGATCAAGGAAACCAAGAAGAAGTAAGGGTGGCATATGTTTAACAAGAAAGAAGCGCGTTTGCGTCGCGCCCGCAAAACCCGGGCCAAAATCGCCGAGCTGAAGGCTGTTCGTTTGTGCATCAACCGCACTAACTGCCACATTTACGCCCAGGTCATCTCGCCGTGCGGCGGCAAGGTTCTGGCTTCGGCTTCCACGCTGGACAAGGATGTTCGCGCTACCGTTGCAAACGGTGGCAACAAGGCAGCAGCTGCCGCTATCGGCAAGCTCATCGCCGAGCGCGCTAAGGCCGCCGGTGTTGAACAGGTTGCCTTCGACCGTTCCGGTCTCCAGTACCACGGTCGCGTTCAGGCGCTGGCGGAAGCCGCGCGTGAAGGCGGCCTGAAGTTCTAACCGACGGCAAAAGGACGAGGTTAAGAAATGGCTAAACCCGAAAGAAACAAGAAGCCGCAACAGGCGGAAGAGCGCGACGACGGTATGCGCGAGAAGATGGTTGCAGTTAACCGCGTCACCAAAGTGGTGAAGGGCGGTCGCATCCTCGGTTTCGCAGCGTTGACGGTTGTTGGCGATGGCGACGGCGGCATCGGCATGGGCAAGGGCAAGTCCCGTGAAGTGCCGGTCGCTGCTCAGAAGGCAATGGAAGAGGCGCGTCGCAAGATGGCCAAGGTCAGCCTGAAGAACGGTACTGTTCATCACACCGTGATGGGCCGCCATGGTGCCACTACTGTGATGATCCAGCCGGCACCGGAAGGTACCGGGATCATCGCCGGCGGCGCGATGCGTGCTGTGTTCGAAGTCGTTGGTGTGACCAACGTCGTCGCGAAGGCACACGGCTCCACCAATCCTTACAACATTGTGCGTGCCACCATCGACGGTCTGTCGAAGGTGAACACGCCGGCCGAAATTGCTGCCAAGCGCGGTCTTTCGGTTGACCAGATCCTGGGGTAAGAGATGTCCGACAAAAAGATCAAGGTGACGCTCGTCAAGAGCATCATCGGCACCAAGCAGGATCATCGCGCCACCGTTCGCGGTCTGGGCCTGCGCAAGCTGAACAGCTCCGCTGAGCTCCTGGATACGCCGGCGGTTCGCGGCATGATTCAGAAAGTCCAGTATCTCGTGAAGGTTGAGGGTTAAGTCATGCGTCTCAATACCATCAAGCCGGGTGAAGGCTCAAAGAAGGCCGCCAAGCGCGTCGGTCGTGGCATTGGTTGCGGCCTGGGCAAGACCTGTGGCCGTGGTCACAAGGGTCAGAAGTCCCGTTCCGGCGGTTTCCATAAGGTCGGTTTCGAGGGTGGTCAAATGCCGCTGCAGCGTCGTTTGCCGAAGCGTGGTTTCAACTCGCTGACCCGTGCCCGCAACTACGAAGTCCGCCTCACTGATCTGGACCGTTTGCCGGTAGAAGAAATTGATCTTCTCGCACTGCAGGCAGCCGGCATCGTTCCGGGTGATGCACTCTCCGCCAAAGTGATCCTGTCGGGTGCGGTTACCCGTAAGGTCGTACTCAAGGGCGTAGGCGCCACCAAGGGTGCCAAGGCAGCGATCGAAGCGGCCGGCGGTTCCGTCGCCGAGTAAGTCAGGGAAAGGTCAGAACGTTGGCAGCAAATCCGAATACTGTAGGCAAGGGTGAAAAGTTTGGCGACTTGAAACGCCGGCTTTGGTTCCTGCTCGGGGCACTTGTCGTCTATCGTATCGGCGCGCACATACCTGTGCCCGGCATCGATCCCAACGTTCTGGCTGATCTTTTCAATTCCCAACAGGGCGGCATTCTGGGCATGTTCAACATGTTCTCGGGTGGCGCGCTGTCGCGTTTTACTATTTTTGCATTGGGGATCATGCCGTACATCTCGGCGTCGATCATCATGCAGTTGATGACCGTAGCCAGCCCACAACTTGAGGCGCTCAAGAAGGAAGGCGAGGCGGGTCGTCGCAAGATTACTCAGTACACCCGTTACGGCACTGTCCTGCTGGCCCTGTTCCAGGGCTTGGGTATCGCTGTCGCTCTGGAGGCCCAACCGGGTCTGGTCAACGATCCGGGCTTTCTGTTCCGTCTGACCACGGTGTCCACGCTGTTGACCGGAACGATGTTCCTGATGTGGCTGGGTGAGCAGATTACCGAGCGTGGCTTGGGTAACGGTATCTCGATCATCATTTTCGCCGGTATCGCCGCAGGCCTGCCGAACGCGATTGGTGGCCTGCTCGAGCTGGTTCGCACCGGTGCAATGCATCCGCTGACGGCTTTGGTGATTTGCGTGCTGGTGGTGCTGGTTACCGCATTCGTGGTGTTCGTCGAACGCGGTCAACGCAAAATTCTGGTCAATTATGCCAAGCGACAAGTAGGCAACAAGATTTACGGCGGCCAAAGCTCTCATCTTCCGCTGAAGCTCAACATGTCTGGCGTGATTCCGCCGATCTTCGCGTCGTCGATCATCCTGTTCCCGGCGACCGTTGCTGGCTGGTTTGGCTCCTCCGACTCCATGCGTTGGCTGAAGGACGTGGCCGGTACCCTTTCGCCGGGCCAACCGATCTACGTCATGCTCTATGCCGCTGCGATCGTCTTCTTCTGCTTTTTCTATACCGCGCTGGTGTTCAACAGTAAAGAAACGGCTGAGAACCTGAAGAAAAGCGGTGCGTTTGTGCCGGGTATTCGGCCCGGTGAGCAGACTTCCCGCTACATCGACAAGATTTTGATGCGTCTGACGCTGGTGGGCGCGGCTTACATCACCGTAGTTTGCCTGTTGCCCGAGTTCCTGATTCTCAAGTGGAACGTTCCGTTCTACTTCGGTGGTACGTCACTGCTCATCATCGTCGTCGTTACCATGGATTTCATGTCCCAGGTCCAGGCCTACGTCATGTCCCATCAATATGAAAGCCTGTTGAAGAAAGCAAACTTCAAGGGTTCACCGATGGTCAAGTAAGCGCAGTCATGGCTAAAGAAGATTACATCGAGATGCAAGGGGAGGTCATTGAGAATCTCCCGAACGCAACATTCAAGGTCAAGCTGGAAAACGGTCACGTCGTTCTCGGATTCATCTCCGGAAAAATGCGCATGCATTACATCCGGATTCTTCCCGGCGACAAAGTTACCGTTCAGCTCACACCTTATGATTTAAGCAAGGCACGGATCGTTTTCCGGGCCAAGTAAACAGTTCTCTACGCAATAAACCGCAGGGCAAGGAAACACGGCTGCTTCCAAGCTCTCGCAGACGAGGAGTAAAACATGAAAGTGCAACCTTCAGTGAAGCGCGTTTGCCGCAATTGCAAAGTCATCCGTCGCAAGGGTGTCGTGCGCATCATTTGCAAGGACCCGCGTCATAAGCAGCGCCAGGGTTAATCCCTGACGAGTCCGGCATTCGTTAATTTTAGATTTAGTGGAGTGATTCAATGGCCCGTATTGCAGGGGTAAACATTCCGAACCATCAGCATGCCGCTATCGCCCTGACGGCGATTTATGGCATCGGCCGCACTCGCGCACAGAAGATCTGTGATGCAGCCGGCGTTGGTCGTACCACCAAAATGAAGGACCTGTCCGATGCGGACATGGACCGTCTGCGTGACGAAGTGGGCAAGTTCACCGTTGAAGGTGACCTGCGCCGCGAAGTTACGATGAACATCAAGCGCCTGATGGACCTCGGTTGCTACCGTGGTCTGCGTCACCGCAAGGGCTTGCCCTGCCGTGGCCAACGCACGAAGACCAATGCCCGTACCCGTAAGGGTCCGCGCAAGGCCATCGCTGGCAAGAAGTAATAGGGACTGAACATGGCAAAGACTGCACCCAAAGTTCGCAAGAAGGTCAAGAAGAACGTTGCTGAGGGCATCGCCCACATCCACGCTTCGTTCAACAACACCATCATTACCATCACCGATCGCATGGGCAACGCATTGTCCTGGGCGACCTCCGGTGGCGCCGGCTTCCGCGGTTCGCGTAAGTCCACTCCTTTTGCAGCCCAGGTCGCTGCCGAAGCTGCCGGCAAGACCGCGCAGGAATGTGGCATCAAGAATCTCGAAGTCCGTATCAAGGGCCCGGGTCCTGGCCGCGAATCCTCTGTCCGCGCGCTGAACGCGCTCGGTATCAAGATTACCGCGATTTCCGACGTGACGCCCGTGCCGCACAACGGCTGCCGTCCGCCCAAGAAGCGCCGCATCTAAGGAGAAAGACAAGTGGCTCGTAATCTCGATCCGAAATGCCGTCAGTGCCGCCGCGAAGGCGAGAAGCTCTTCCTCAAGGGCGAAAAGTGTTTCACTGACAAGTGCGCCATTGAGCGCCGTTCCTACGCACCGGGCCAGCATGGCCAGAAGTCGGGTGCCCGTTTGTCCGACTACGGTGTTCACCTGCGCGCCAAGCAGAAGATCCGCCGCGTCTATGGCGTCCTCGAAGGTCAGTTCCGTAAGACGTTTGCTGAAGCTGAACGTCGCAAAGGCCAGACCGGCGAAAACCTGCTGCAGTTGCTTGAAGCCCGCCTGGACTCCGTTGCCTACCGTATGGGCTTCGGCGCATCGCGCACCGAGTCCCGTCAGGTCGTTCGCCACAATGGCGTTCTGGTCAACGGCAAGCGCGTGAACATTCCCTCCTACATCGTCAAGCCGGGTGATGTCGTTCAACTGACCGACCGCGCTCGCGCGTCGCTTCGTTGCAAGGCAGCCCTCGAAGCAGCTGAGTCCCGTGGTTTCCCGGAATGGATCGCTGTCGATGTCAAGGAAGGCAAGGGCACCTTCAAGGCCATGCCGCAACGCTCCGAGTTGTCCCCGACCCTCAACGAAGGTCTGGTCATCGAACTTTATTCGAAGTAAGCACTGAGCAGAGGAATCAAGCCCATGCAAAGCAGTGGACTTCTCAAACCCCGCATCATCGACGTGCAGAGCGTTTCGCCGGTGCAAGCCAAGGTGGTCATGGAGCCGTTTGAACGCGGCTACGGTCACACCCTTGGCAATGCGCTCCGTCGCATTCTCCTGTCTTCGATGCCGGGCTATGCCCCCACCGAAGTCGCTATCGATGGTGTGCTTCACGAGTACTCGACCGTTGATGGCGTTCAGGAAGATGTCGTTGATATCCTTCTGAATCTGAAGGGCATTGTCTTCAAGCTGCACAACCGTGACGTTGTTACGCTGAAGCTGACCAAGGAAGGTGAAGGCGCAGTTCGTGCCGGCGATATTGAGTTGCCGCACGACGTCGAAATCATCAACCCCGAGCATGTGATTGCGCATCTGTCGACCGGCGGCAAGCTGGCGATGGAGGTCAAGGTCGAAAAGGGCCGTGGCTACGTTCCTGGTAATGTCCGCAACCTCGGCGATGCCAAGACCATTGGCAAGCTGGTGCTCGACGCGTCTTTCAGCCCGATTCGTCGCGTTGCCTATGCCGTCGAGAATGCTCGCGTTGAGCAGCGTACCGACCTGGACAAGCTGGTGGTCGATATCGAGACCAACGGCGTTGTCGAACCGGAAGAGGCCATCCGTTACGCTGCCCGCGTGCTGATGGAACAACTCTCGGTGTTCGCCGACCTCGAAGGTACCGCGCCGGTGGCAGAGGCTTCCAAGCCCGCCCAGGTCGATCCGGTGCTGCTGCGCCCGGTAGATGATCTCGAACTGACGGTTCGTTCTGCGAACTGTCTGAAGGCCGAGAACATTTACTACATCGGCGATCTGATCCAGCGTACCGAAAATGAACTGCTGAAGACGCCGAACCTGGGTCGCAAGTCGCTCAACGAGATCAAGGAAGTGCTCGCTGCACGTGGCCTGACCCTCGGCATGAAACTGGAAAATTGGCCGCCCGCCGGTCTGGAAAAGGCGTAAGCCTTTTCCGATCCGGGTTGTCAAGGGACGCCTGTAGAACATAGAAAGGATTAACCATGCGTCACCGCAATGGACTTCGCAAACTAAACCGCACCAGCAGCCATCGCCTGGCGATGCTGCGCAACATGACCGTTTCCCTGCTCCGTCACGAGGCCATCAAGACCACGCTGCCGAAGGCCAAGGAACTGCGCCGTGTTGTCGAGCCGATGATCACCCTCGGCAAGAACCCGACGCTGGCAAACAAGCGTCTGGCTTTTGACCGTCTGCGTGACCGCGAGATCGTCGTCAAACTGTTCGCTGAACTCGGTCCGCGCTACGCTACCCGTCCGGGCGGCTATCTGCGCATCCTCAAGTGTGGCTTCCGCGTTGGCGATAACGCGCCGATGGCCTTTGTCGAACTTCTGGATCGTCCGGAACCGACGGAAGCTGTTGAAGTCGAGGAAAGCGCTGAGTAAGCGTAATCAAGCATGAAAAACAAGGCCGGGTTCTCCCCGGCCTTGTTTTTTAGTGCTGCAGTATTTTTGACAGGAACAACTGCGCTCGTTCCGAACGCGGCGTGCCAAAGAAGGCGTCCGTCGCGGCGTCTTCGACAATTTTTCCCTGATCCATAAATATCACCCGATGGGCGACCTTGCGGGCGAAGCCCATTTCATGGGTGACGCACATCATCGTCATGCCTTCCTTCGCCAGTTCGACCATCACGTCAAGTACCTCGTTGATCATTTCCGGATCCAGCGCTGACGTTGGTTCATCAAACAGCATGCAGATCGGATCCATCGCCAGGGCACGGGCGATCGCTACCCTTTGTTGCTGACCACCGGAGAGCTGACCGGGGAATTTGCTGGCATGGCTGCGCAGACCGACCCGATCGAGAAACTTCAGTCCACGCTCCGTGGCCTCGTCGCGGCTACGGCCGAGTACCTTGATCTGCGCGAGGTTCAGGTTCTCGGTGATGGTCATGTGCGGAAACAACTCGAAGTGCTGGAAGACCATGCCGACGTGCGCCCGCAGTTTGGGCAAATCAGTTTTTGGGTCGCCAACCGACGTTCCTTTCACCTTTATCGTTCCCGCCTGGAAGGGTTCCAGGCCATTGACGCATTTGATCAGCGTGGATTTTCCCGAGCCGGACGGACCACAGACGACGACTACCTCACCTTTGCTCACCTGTGTGCTGCAATCAGCCAGCACTTGAAACGATCCATACCACTTCGAAACGCCCGAGATGTCGATCATTGGCTTGTCCTTGCCTGATAGCGTTTTACCAACTGGGAAACCGAGAAGCAGAGAATAAAATACACGGCGCCGGCGAAGAGTAACAACTCCACGAGCCGGCCATCACGGTCACCCACCTTGTAGGCGGTTCCGAAAAAGTCGGACAGGCCGATCACATATACCAGCGAGGTATCCTGAAAGAGGATGATGGCCTGAGTCAGCAGTAGCGGGACCATATTGCGGAAGGCCTGGGGCAGCACGATCAGCCACATTACTTGTGCGTTGGTCAGTCCAAGTGCCTGTCCGGCCGCTACCTGGCCCTTTGGCACGCTTTGAATCCCGGCGCGGATGATTTCCGAGTAGTAGGCGGCTTCGAACAATGCAAATGCGGTCAATGCAGAAGCAAGCCGGATGTCGCCGACGGACGGACCAAAAAGCGCTTTCAAAGCCTGCGGCACGATCAGGTAGAACCAGAGGATGACCATCACCAATGGCACGGAGCGAAACAGATTGACGTAAGCAGCGGCTGCAAGTGCCAGAAAGCGGTTGCTGCCCAGCCGGGCGACGGCGAGTACGGTACCCCATACGATGCCGACAGTGATGGCCGTCAACGTGACCTCCAGCGTGATCAGCATCCCCTTGCCCAGTAATGGCAACGCACCGGGGATCGAACTCCAGTCAAATTCGTACATGCTATTTCCCCCCGATGTAGCCGGGCACTTGTACGGCCCGCTCAAGGCGTCGCATCAGGAACATCACGGTCACATTGATGATCACGTAGAGGAGGGTGACGGCGATGAATGCCTCGTAGGGCTGGGCAGTAAAGTCGACCAGTTGCTGGGCCTGTCGAGAAAGCTCGATCAGGCCGATGGTGGTGGCAACGGCGGAATTCTTGAAAATGTTCAGAAACTCCGAGGTGAGCGGTGGCACGATGATGCGATAGGCCATTGGCAGCATCACGTGCCGATAGACCTGACTCAGCGTCAGCCCCAGCGCCAGCCCGGCGGCCTTCTGCCCCCGTGGCAGCGAGTTGATGCCAGCACGCACCTGCTCCGCGACGCGGGCGGCGGTGAATAGCCCCAGGCAGACCATCGCCGCGAGAAATTGCTGTGCCAGCGGATTCATCTGCTTGAAAGCGTTGCCCCAAGTAACAGGGAGCAATTCCGGCAAGACGAAATACCAGATGAACAACTGCACCAGCAACGGAATGTTTCGAAAAACCTCAACGTAGCACGTTGCCAGCCCGGACAGCCAGCGGTTCGGTACGGTGCGCAGGACGCCGACAAGCGAACCGACCAGCAGCGCGATCACCCAAGACGAGAGCGAGAGCATCAGGGTCCATTGCAGGCCTTGCAGCAGCCAGTCAATGTAAGTTCCTTCACCAGTTGCGCTCGGCTGCAGAAAAATCTGCCAGTTCCAGTTGTACGCCATGGTGCTACTCCAAGGCTGGCCGCGGTGTCAGTCAGCCTCCGCGGCCGGGGTCAAGCTTGCGCGGTCAGTCGAATGCCTTATCGTTTGGCGCCTGATAGAGGCCCTTCATCTCGTCCGACAGCGGCATGTTCAGATTCAGCCCCTTCGGCGGTATCGGATTCATGAACCACTTGTTGTAGATCTTCTCGGCGTCGCCCGAGGTCATGGCCTTGCTCAGGGCGGCATCGACGACCTTCTTGAAGCCCGGATCGTCCTTGCGCAGCATGCAACCGTAGGCTTCCTTGGACTGGGCGGTGCCGGTGACGATCCAGTCCCCCGGCTTCTTGGCCTTGGCCATTTCGCCGTAGAGGAGGGCGTCGTCCATCATGAAGGCGACGGCACGGCCGGTTTCAAGGGTGAGGAAGCTTTCGCCGTGGTCCTTGGCGGAGATAATGTTCATCTTCATCGCCTTCTCTTCGTTCATCTTGCGGATCAGGCGCTCGGAGGTGGTGCCGGCGGTGGTGACGACGTTCTTGCCAGCGAGGTCGGCGAAGTCCTTGATGCCGGCATCCTTCTTGGCCATCAGCTTGGTGCCGATGATGAAGATGCTGGTTGAGAAAGCGACCTGCTTCTGGCGTTCGGTGTTGTTGGTGGTGGAGCCGCACT
>JAYRYB010000005.1:0-242555 GCA_041917165.1 Azonexus sp. | reverse complement strand
GGTCACTTCTTTCAATTCCCCTAATCCACAGGGAAAGCTAAGGAACGAAGCCCGAGGCGCACTTGCGCTTCGGGATTCAGTTTTGCGTTCTTTTTTTGATTTCTGAAGGTTGAATACTCGGCTAGCTTAAAATCCGGTGTTTGCCCCTCCATATTCCTCAAGAAGGAAGAACGGCGACAACTCGATCTCGGGCAAAACCGATTTCTCTCCCAAAATCCCAAATGCTGACCGTGGCACCCGGGGCACCGAGCACAATTCGCGGCTCATCAATGACCCCTGGCACAAAGCAGTAGCCGCCAACTTTGATCTTCTCCGCTGTCACGAAGCCATTGGACCAGCGTTTTCCAAAGGATAAATGACGCTCAATCCATCGACTTGCGCGCTGCTGTGCTGCAGGGGTAGGGCGAACTGTCTTCGCGATGCTTTCTTCGAAGGCTTGTTGCGCAGCAATATCTTCAACAAGTGCCGGCAGGAGCTTGAGGAAGAATCCATTAGTTTTCAACGCCGGCCGCTGCTCTGCGTCATCCCACAGTTGCCCGACCTGTTCGGTCAATTCGAGACCCAGATCCCAAGCCAACCAGAGCAGTAAAACAATCAGCTCTGTGGTCTCTTCCGAGTTCTCGCCGGTGGCTCCGTCGATCACATGCAGCGAGCCTGTCCTCGAACTAAGCAGGAAACCAAGGCAGTGATCGAAGAGATAGCGGCGGTCACGCTCTTCCGCGAGCGACTGCCCTGTTTGGCGCCAACGTTTCGTTTTGTCTAGGTGCCGTAATTCGCGTAGCAGCGCGAGTACTGCAATGAGTTGGATGACGATGCTGGAGCGTTGGGTCGTATTTTTATCGGAAGTAGCAAACTGCTCGACCATTTTTCTGGTTAGCGCCCGTGCCTTCGAAGCGACGGCTTTGGCAATGCTCAGATCGTTCAGCGTTGTTTCAGGCGTTTGCGTGGTGTCTTCATCATCCTGACCGACTTGCTCCTCTTCACTTCTGCCGCGCTTGTCTCGTTCTTCCGTGTTGTGCTCAAGCCCATCTGACAGGCGGCGAAGGAGGACGTCGATCAGATAGGCCAGGTCGCCGGACTTCAGCAGTTTGATTTTCTTCTTCGCCTTCGGCATATCGTTAATGCTGACTGCCAAGGTGTACAGACTTGTCGATGCAGTGCCCCGAGATTGGCGCTCCTTGTGTTCATGGATCGCCGCTTCGATTTCACGGATGCTGTCATCCGCAAAGATCACGCGTTCAACCGTTGCAATCACCTTGGAAATGTCGCCATCGCTGGAACCCAATGCGCCCAGCGCACTTCTGATTTGGTGCTGCCGCGATGAGCGTGCTGATGCGCTGAGTTGCTCAGGGTGGGAGACGATGGCCCGCGCTAACACAATGTCGCCGACGTAGATCAGACACGAACGGATACGAAGAGGTGCGCAACTGGGTGTAATACAGATAACCCCGGCACTAGCGGTCACATCGTCGAAGGCTTCGAGTTCCGTTTCGTTTTGATCCAATAGAATGATGCGACAGGCTCCTTCCGGTCGTGCGGCGCACTGAATGCGCAACTCACCCGTTTCGGTCAGTGCAATGGCACTCCATACCGGATTTGACGGGGTGTCGTTCTGGCTGTCCTCTGTCTCGCTGCGGATTGCAATGGCTGACAACTCAGCGGGCTCGATCGTTGGCTGGTTAAAGACATCGAAGAGCCCCATTTCGGCTGCTGCGTGCTGGGTTTCCTTGCCGATTCGCAGGAGGACAGCCTCGACGTTGCTGTATCCGTTTTGTGCTAACCAAGCTGGTCGACTGGGATTCGCGCTACCACTAACCAGTACCGTTCCATTGGCCGTGCCGTTGTCGAACAAAATCACTTTTGCATGCAGATAGCCGTGCTGACCTGCCCAGAGAGAGCGGACATCGGCGTAGCGTGCGATCGCTGTGTCAGGCTTGCCAGGAAGGCACACGGTGCCAGGATCAATCCCGACAACGATTTCAGCTGATGGCCATTTCTGGTGTAGTGCGCGAATGAACGCCAGGTCCTGATCGAAAAACGCCCCAACAACGGCTATGCGCTGCACATCGGCAGGAATGTTGGGTTGAATCTGCTCAAGCAGTGGAGGACCGCCGGGCTCTTGGGCGAGTGCCTGTGCCCCCTGGCTTTCCCCTGCATTGGCGATCAAGGGGCTAATGAAATTCGACAGGGCTTGCGCGGATTCCAGAATTTCCTCGGCAAGGTTGGAGCGCTCCAGTTCTATCCATCTGTTGAGCATTGCCCACGTGGCCTTGAGCAAGGCGGCTCCCTCGGTATCTTTGGTTCCCGTGACCTCGATCCAGTTGGTGACTTCCTGGTTGTAGCCGAACCCGGATAACGTCAGGTTGTGACTGCCAATCAGGATGGCGGCCTTCTTGGGGCCTACGAGAATGCAAACCTTCGGATGAAAGGCGCCGGAAACTCCGACAGGGATGAGGGTGTAGGCAAAACCTGCAAGATGCGGACGGCTGGACTCGCTATGCCAGGCCTGTGCACATTGCCCCTTGTCCATCAGGACAACATTGTGCCGACACCCAGCGCTGGCCAGTTTGCGCAAAACGACCTCTTCATAGAACGGAAGATGGGCATTGAAGGTCGTGATGATCGAGGCCTCGTAGCCCCCGCGTTTGATGATGTCGAGAATCGAGATCGCTTCAGGCACAGGCAGCCTCCATCAGTTCAATCCCGATCGCCGACAAGCGGGTTTGTCGATTCGGTTTCGATGGATCACGCTCGAGGACTCCAATGTCACGCAGAATTTGAACCGCCTGCCGGAAGCGCGGCGTTGTTGGCGCCGGCGGCGGTATATCGTTACCAACCACCTCCAGGCCTCTTTCCGAGGGGCGGAGATGGAAGGTTGAGCGGTTCGTTTGGCGAAGTTTTCGTAGAGCAACGCGCAGATGCGTGTTCAAGGCCCAAGTAGTTAGGTCCGAAAGCATCTCCGCCACTGGGGCGTCACGCCATTTTTCAACGCGCTGCCGGAAGCTGGAGAGGTGAATGGGGTAGTCGCTGAGCGCATCCGGCGAGATCGAAAGTGCTGCGTAGGGTGCTTGCCCTGCATCGTCACGGAAGGCGAGGAGTGCGATAACTTGAAGCAGGTTTTTGATCATCGGGCCGTCAGCTTCGTTACGCTTCCAGCCCTCGAGTAGCTTCTTCCCAAGCAGGATCTCATGCCCCTCTTGTTCCCAATGTGAGCGCTGGGGCGCTTGCTGGCCACTGCGTTGGACCAGATCCCCAAACGTCAGGGCGCTGAGCCCGCTGATCGCATCACTGACCTCAGGCTCAGCAGAAAATGAGACAGCGAAGGACTCTACTGAGTTAAAGAAGCGTCGCTCCGACGCTACTTGTGGTTGAAGTTTTCGGAGAGAAAGTGCGAGAAGGGTTTGGCAGGCAGTCGAGAGCAGGTCGTTTCGTACGTACACCTGCCAATGGGTCATCGTGTTGTGCAAGGTCGATGGCACTTGCCAAGGCGTACCCCCAGGTAACGATCCCGAATAGGCACAGGCCCGAAATAGCTCTTCCGAAAGGTCGTGACCTTCCGGTAGAGCGCTGACCAGCTTTTGAATCAATCCGAGTGACTTGCGTCGCTCCTCCCCTTCTTCGCCGAAGCGTTTGGACGTGTCGAAGAAAATGCTTCGCAAGGTCTCGCACTCAGCTTGGCTCGCAGCGAGATTACAGGCACAAAAGGCGCTGAGTGCGTCCAAATCCTCCAGTGTCACAGTATCAGATGCTACGACCGACCAAAAACGATCTCCCGGAACGGCAAGATCGACGGCCTCGGCTAGCGGCGCGCCATGCTCTTTGGTGTAGCGAAACCACGGCCGGGTCGAGGAATCCATTAAACCCAATTCCGCCAGTGTTCCCGCGTAGTACTGTCCGAGTCCGCCTAATTGATTCTTGAAGTAACGGTGGGTGGAGTCTTGTGCGGTGTAGTGAGAAAGCTGGAGGGTTTGGCCATTCTCGAGGCGATCAAGTGCGCTCAGTAGCTGGATGCGCCCGACCATGGCGGCACCGTGACGTTCATTGTCGTTGTCTGTGCGACGTGCGTGTCGCTCTGCTATTAGCGTAAGCAAACAATCGGCACGGCGGAAGTACTCAACGAACAGCGAAGCATCGTCTTTCGAGTAACGCTGGTCGTAGGACCAGACGATCCACGGGTAGAGTGAGTAATAACGAGCCCGGTCGGTAACGTTGGTGATGCCGGGGAGCAATTGCCCATAGATAAGCAGACAGGGTGCCTGTGTGCCAAGGTGGTCAAGTCCCCCGATAGCAGTCGGTGGCGTTAGCCAGGACGTTTCGATTTTCATGTTATTAGCCAACCTATAATTCTTTTGCGTCAAGAAATTCCAACTGCCCTATAAATGCCGATTGAATCAACAAGGCAACTGGGAATCAACGCTTAACCAGCATTTGAACTCACTGGGCGTATTTTTTTCAGACATCATTTCCATGTCATGATGCACCATGTTGGGCTCATGGTGTAAGCCCGATTGTCTTGGCGAACCTTGGAGATCGGCATGAGCGGGATGGAGCGCATTTATCAGATAGACCAGATCCTCGCTGGGCGAAAGTTTGTCCCACGCCAGGAATTACAGGATCGGCTAGGCGTGTCTTGGGCGACTTTGAAGCGAGATCTCGCCTATCTGAAGGACCGCCTCAACGCCCCGATAATCTTCGACCGCGATCTCGGGGGCTACCGCTTCGAAGCCGAAAGCAAGCAGCTCGGCCCTCAATATGAACTCCCTGGCCTCTGGTTTTCTGCCGAGGAAATCCACGCACTGCTGACAATGCAGCACCTGCTTTCGAATCTGGACACGGGCGGCCTTCTCGGGCCGCAGATCAAACCGCTGCTTGCTCGCCTGACAGGACTCCTTGGCTCGGCCGACAACCCTGCGGAGGAGGTGCAGCGACGCATCCGCATCGAAACTGTCGGTGCCCGACAGTTTCATCTCGATCACTTCCAGGCGGTAGGTTCAGCCCTGCTGCGGCGCAAGCGATTAGTGATCCGTTACCACGCCCGGGGTACAGATGAGGTAACGGAGCGCGAAGTGTCCCCGCAACGTCTTGTCCATTACCGAGACAACTGGTACCTCGATGCCTGGTGCCACCTGCGCGACGGATTGCGAGCCTTCTCTGTGGATGCCATCAAGTGCGCGGAGATCCTCGAGAAACGCGCAAAGGACGTTGCAGATAAGCGACTCGATGAGGTTTTGGGCTCGGGGTACGGAATCTTCTCTGGTGAAGATGTGTCCTGGGCAACCCTGCGATTCTCACCTGAACGATCCCGCTGGGTGTCATCCGAGCGCTGGCATACCAACCAGCAAGCCAAAATCAACATGGATGGATCCTTCGAGCTCAAGGTTCCCTACGCCGATGATCGAGAACTGATCATGGATATACTCAAATACGGCGGGGATTGCCAGGTAATCGAACCCAAAATCCTGCGTGAGCGCGTGATAACGGAGTTCAAACGGGGCTTGTCGCAGTACGCTTAAGCGCTGCGTAAATATAAGGCAGCCACACCAATTCAAGGTTTGGAGGTGTTGATCGCTGGGGCGCACTCTATGAGCCTAGCACCCCGTAGCATGGCACTCGTCATAACTGCCGCCAGGGGACAAACCATGCTACCGATCACTCATCATGCTCAAGCGCGCCTCCAGCAGCGGGGCATTCCGCCAGTTGTCGTCGAGAGTCTCCTCGACTTCGGGTGCCATGCCCATGATCATCGAGGAGGGACGATCCTCTTCTTCGACCATAAAGCTCGAACCAAGCTTCGCCGGCAGATTGCCAGCGATTCCTACAAGCGGCTCGAATCCCATCTCGATGCCTATGCAGTGCTTGGAGCGGATGGCGCGATCGTGACCGTAGGGCACCGCACGCAGCGGATCAACCGGCACTAATGAATGGCTAGGACAGGGAGAAAAAGCCATGACAGCACAAATCGGTGAAAGGCTGATCTACGACGGACGCGAGGTTTCCATGTGCTCCGAACCACTCGGCGACTTTTTCGCCTTCGGCGGTCGAAATCCCGAGTTTGAATCCAACTGTACCGCGCTATGGCGGGGCTACGTCGGTACCTGGGAAATCGTTGGCGACCGGCTTTATATCGTCAGCCTGAGTGGCTCGCTCAAGGATGGTACCGAGGCCACACTGGAGACAGTATTCCCGGGTTACCCCGACCGTGTGTTCGCGCATTGGTACTCAGGGACACTCCGAATCCCGGAAGGAAAGCAGCTCGAATATGTCCATATGGGGTATGCCAGCACCTATGAGCGCGATCGCCTCCTCAAGATCGAGAAGGGAGTCGTAGTCAGCAGCCATGTACGTCAGAACGGCGAAGCTGACGGTGATTCTGGGCCAGAGGGGTACGGGATCGGTGCGATGACGGTATTTCCTCGGCGCAGCCGCGAGGAGGCAGACGAGCAATGATCTACCTGTACTGGTATCTCGGGATCGGCGCCGTCTTCCTGGCCGTTATCTTCATTTCGCACCAATTGACGAAATTACCCGCCGACGACCGTCTAAGTGAGCTGCTTCAGGCCGCCGACCCGAGGCGAGATCGATGGTGGTGGAAGCCGCTAAACAATGTGGTTGTGCCGATACTCGCTGCCTTGATGGCTCTGACGGTGTGGCCTATTGCGATCTACTGGAAGGCCAAGGAAATGGTCGACGCTCGTCGCATCAAGAACGAGGAGCCGCACAAGGAGTTCGCGGTGAGCAACGATCATCTCCAGAAGCAATGGACGGCAGACGAGATCGAATCTGCCGAAACGGTTGTGGATCCATTGGATGCAGCGCCTCGTATTCCGTTTGGCCATCTCAACCCGGCATGGGAGACCTTTAAGCGGTCGATCCAGGACGGTGACCAGCTGTGGGGGTTCTCCGCGCCCTGGACATCGGAATGGGGGCGTAAGGAAGTTCGGGACGGGTACGTCATCCTGCGCGGTGAAACGATTGGGCCGCACTTTCTTACCCGCTGGGTGTTTATCGACAAAGACAGTGAACAGGGGGAAGACTGATGCTGGGTGCGATCATCGGGGACATCGTCGGCTCCGTTTACGAATTCAATAACTACCGGGCGAAGGATTTCACGCCCTTTTTCCACCCGAATGCGTTCTTTACCGATGACACCGTCTGTACCATCGCGGTTGCCGATGCACTGGTCAATGACAAGGATCCAGCCGTAACACTGCGGAAATGGGGGCGCCGATATTGGGACAACGGCGGCTGGGGACAACGATTTGCCCTGTGGATTGCTACCGACGACATGGGGCCGTACAACAGCCTCGGCAACGGTGCGGCGATGCGCGTATCGGCGGCAGGGTTGCTGGCAAAAAGCGTTGAGGAAGCCGTCGCTCTCTCCAACCGTGTCACGGAGGTAACCCACAATCATCCAGAAGGCATGCGTGGTGGGGCTGCCACGGCCGTAGCGATACATCTCGCTAGGTCGGGCCGGACCGCCTGCGAAATCCGACAGGCGATCACCCAACAATTCCAATACGACCTAGCACCCTCCGTGGACGAAATCCGCCCCACGTATCGTTTCAACGAGCGCAGCCAGGACACCGTGCCGCAGGCGCTGACATGCGCTCTGGAAGCGACTGGCTACGAGGACGCGATACGAAACGCGATCTCGATCGGTGGCGACAGCGACACGGTAGCAGCGATCGCCGGTTCGGTCGCCGAAGCCTTATTCGGGATCGACGACGAGATTGCATCGTCTGGATGGCGCTTTCTGCCCGAAGAGATGCGTGCAGTTCTCCAGGCCCTGTATGCAGCCGACAATTTTTGCCGATAAGGGGGTAAGTTATTTGTCGGGCGCATTCCGTGAGCCCGTCACCCCGTATCTTGTCTTCCATGTTCCGGCAATTGGCCCGGACGAACAGGAGATGAGATGCAAGACAACAACATTCCGCAAGTCCTGATCACCCCGCTCAAGCCCGCCCTAATTATGGGCTTGGCCCAAAAACTCCCTGTGCTGGTCCGAGTACAGGCTCCTGACCCTGATCCGGCGCAAAAGAAGGATCGCAAGCCGTACCACCTGTCGCTGGTAATCGACCGGTCTGGTTCGATGTCTGGGGAGCCCCTGCTCGAGGCGGTCCGCTGTGCCAAGCACATTGTTGATCGCCTGGATTCCACCGACGTGGCCTCACTGATTGTCTTCGACGATCGCGTCAAAACACTCGCCCCGGCAAACCCCGTCGGCGACCGAAAGGCGCTCTATGCTGCGCTGGCCCATGTCCGGTCAGGTGGCTCGACGAATCTTCACGGCGGATGGCAAACCGGTGCTGAGGAGATACTCGATGGTGTAAAGCAGGCTGCCCTGTCCCGAGTCATCCTGCTCTCTGATGATAATGCCAACGTAGGCGAAACAACTGATACTAGTGAAATCGCCGCGCTGTGTGCTGACGCCGCCGAAAAGGGCGTCACCACGTCGACGTATGGCTTGGGTCGCGACTTCAATGAAGAATTGATGGTCGAGATGGGCAAGCGCGGCGGTGGCAATCACTACTACGGCGATACCGCAGCTGACCTGTTCGAGCCCTTTGCTGAGGAGTTCGACTTCATTTCGAACCTGTACGCGCGACATGTACGCCTGGCACTGGCCGCTCCTGAGGGCGTCAAGATCACGCTATTGAACGACTACCCTGTGGAGAAACGAGAAGGATTTCCTCTCGTTCGGCTTCCAGATATTCCTCTCGGCGCTGAGGCTTGGGCACTCGTTGAGCTGGAAATCCCGGCAGGGATGGTATTGGAGTCCGGAAACCAATTGCTGCAAGCTGGCGTGACGTCTTGTACGCCGGATGGAGCGCCAATCTCCATTCCGGATGCCACGCTCACCTTGAAATCAGTGTCCATCCAGGCATGGGAAGCGCTTTTGCAGGATCCGCTGGTAGTCGCACGTCTGACGGAACTCGAGGCCGGGAAATTCCTCAACCAGGCCCGCGCTGCCGCTGAGCATGGTGACTGGGCCACTATTCAGACGATGATCGCCGAGGGACGGCAGCGTTTCGCAGATAATCCTTGGGTCTTGGAGGTGCTGGAAGGCATGGCCGAGATCGCCAAAGAAATGGACAGTGCCCGTTTCCGCAAGGAGGCGATGTACTCCAGTCGCAAGATGTCATCGCGCGTTTCAGCAAAAGAGGAACTGCTGATGAGCATGGCCGCTGAGTCGGCTGCACCGAGTTTCCTGCGACGCAAGAAATCTCAGGGTAAAGCCCAGTTTGAGCAGCGGCCTGACGATACGAATCAATAATTCAGTTCTGGCGGAGGGGCTTTCACTCTCCGCCATCAATTTGTGATCGGAGGAAGAGATTTGTGAGGCGCCAATATTTACTTTGGACTCATGATTTTTCTTTAGGCATTGAAGATTTGCTCCTGTGCAACATGACTCACAGATACTCAATCTTGAACTCTGGATAGGAAAAATATTTAACTACGCATCATTTTGATATTGCTAAAATCCCGCAAAGGAGGGCCATTCAGATGATTCGGTGTTATCTTTCCGTCATGATGGGCAAGAAAAAAATGAACATTGCTGATGTTCACCGGGCAACAGGGTTGAATCGGGCAACCATCACTCATTTGTACTACGAAACCAGCCAGCGGATCGAACTGCACGCAATAAATAAGCTTTGCAGCTTGTTTGAATGCCAAGTGGGCGATTTGTTTGAATGGATTGCGGATGACGAAGGCGCCGAAACACTTTCAGTAGGTAAGTAGGCTGCTGATTCTGACCAAATGAACTGGACCAATCCATGAACGTCTTCCAGACCCACGCCGCGATTGTTGAAGACTATGCGACGTACATCCGCAGTTTCCTGAAGATTGCAGATCCGCAAATTCGATCGGTTGTCGAGCAGGCACTCGACAAGGGCACCCTCTGGCCTGAGGCATTGCTTCAGTTCAACCCCTCTTTTGAGATGTTCGGCAGCGTCGCAGAGGTTTGTGACAAAGGACTTATCCACGCAGATCTGAAGCACGTATTCAAGGGCTATTCACTGTATCGGCATCAGACCGAGGCCATTGGGCTTGGCACGGCTGGTCGGGATTTCATCGTCACGTCTGGCACTGGCTCGGGAAAATCGCTGACGTATCTCGGTACCATTTTCCACCACCTGCTTACGAACCCTGGAGCGAAGGGTTGCGTGGCAATCATCGTCTATCCGATGAACGCCCTGATCAACTCGCAATTCGATGAGATCACTCGCTACAGGGAGAACTACGAGCAGGCCACGGGTCAGCCATTCCCGATTTCATTTGGGCAGTACACCGGGCAGGAGAAAGAAGATACTCGCCAGAAGATGCGCGAGTCGCCGCCGCAGATTCTGCTGACGAACTACATGATGCTGGAATTGCTGCTCACGCGATTGCGTGAACGCAACATCCGGGACGGTATCTATGAAAACCTGCGCTTCCTCGTATTCGACGAACTACACACCTATCGAGGGCGCCAGGGGGCTGATGTCGCACTGCTAACCCGGCGTATCCAGGCACGTTGCATCAATCCGGTGGTCTGTATTGGCACATCGGCAACCATGGTGTCGGTCGGTTCGTTGGCGGAACAGCGGACCGAAGTTGCCAAGGTGGCGAGCAAGCTTTTTGGCAAAACGTTCTCTCCGGCTCAGATCGTCAATGAGACCTTGGCGAGATCCCTTGATGCGAAGGGCTCCACGCCGAGCCAAGATGTCCTTTTCCAAGCAATTGCAGACAAAAGCGGTCTATCCGGTGGCGAAGCTGAACTGAAGTCGAACGCGGTGGCAATTTGGCTCGAAAACACCATTGCCCTGGAAATGCGTGATGGCCATCTTGTTCGCGGCAAACCCCGTGAATTCGAAAAGATTGCTGAAGCGCTTGGTGATGCCTCGGGTTGTGCGACAGACGTTTGCCGTGACTACCTGCAAGGACTCTTGCAGTGGATCAGTGTCATCAATAAGCAACTCCAGGATAACGGGCGTCGCTACACGCTGTTGCCGTTTAAGCTGCACCAGTTCATATCACAGACGGGCTCGGTCTATACGACTTTGGACCAAGACGAAAACCGTTTCATCACGCTGGAGCCCGGTGTCTATCGGGTAGATGATGGATCGAAGAAACCGATCTATCCGAGTGTGTTCTCACGCGCCAGCGGCCATGCGTTCATTTGCGTGTCGAAGCAAGGAACTCGGTTGGAGCCGCGTGAGTTCCGTGTCAGTTCAGACGACGATCAAGATGCGACGGATGGCTACCTGATCATTGGAGAGGATTTGTGGGACCCGCTGGGTGATCTGGAGCTTCTGCCGGAAGCCTGGGTTCGGCAGACCAAGACCGGCCCCGTGCCGGATTCAAAAAAGAAAGCCTTCTTCCCGACCAAGCTCTACTTCAACGAGCTAGGAGAGTGTTCGGAGTCGAAACCGCTGAAGTGGTGGGGCTGGTTCATGAAGGCGCCGCTGCTGTTCGATCCGTCTGCCGGCGTCTTCTACGACACCAAGACCAACGAAGGTACCAAGCTCACCAAGCTAGGTAGCGAAGGCCGAAGCACCTCGACCACCATTACTGCATTCTCGATCCTCAATCGCCTGAATGACGCGGGTTACCAGGGGCAGGATCAGAAGCTACTGAGCTTTACTGATAACCGGCAGGATGCCGCGCTCCAGGCGGGTCACTTCAACGATTTCGTTCAGGTGGTTCGTCTGCGGGCAGGCATACGCAAGGCGTTGGAGTTGGCGCCGGAGAAGGTGCTCAACTACGCCACACTTGGCGAAGCAATCTTCAAGGCGCTGAACGCGCCCTTCCTGGAATTTGCCGCCTGTAACGAAGAGCCAGCCTTTGCGCACGTCCGCGAGCTTTACGAGCGACCCTTTCAGGAATATTTGCTGTACCGCGCGATTGCCGACTTGCGCCGGAGCTGGCGCATCGTGCTGCCTAACCTCGAACAATGTGCCTTGCTGGAGGTAACCTACGCGGATCTTGATCGCGCGGCATCAGACCCGGTGTGGAACAGTTTTCCTTTGCTCGGCGACATCGAGGTCGAACAGCGACGGGATTTCATCGCGACGATTCTCGACTTTTTCCGTCTTGAATTCGCCATTCACAGCGAAAACTACCTAACGCATTCGAAGCTCAAGGAAAACGAAAAACACTTCCGGGAACGCCTCCGCTCACCTTGGACCTTGGATCGCAATGAAGAACTGCGCGAGCCCTTCTTCATTCGTTACGACCCGCTCCACAAGGCAGCCAAGCTATCTTCAAAGAGCATGGGTCCGGCAAGTGCACTCGGCAAGTTCATCAAGCTTTACGTTCGACGCTACGAGATCGATATCGACCTAAAAGGAGCGAACTATCGTGCCTTCGTCGAGCGTCTCATGGTTATGCTTGAGCAAGCCGACTTCCTTAAATCGCAAATGGCCAAGAACGAGAAGAACGAGCTGGTTCCCATCTATCGTCTGCGGCTGGAAAAGATCATCTGGAAGCTGGGCGACGGAAAGACGGTCAAGGCCGATCTGATCAAGCAGCGCTCTTACAAGGATCAGGCGCCGCAACCCAATCTCTTCTTCCAGAGCCTCTATTCCCGCGACTTCGCCAAATCCAAGCGTCTGCGAGGCGAAGATCACACGGGGCAGTTGGGTACCGATGTGCGGATCGACCGCGAAGACCAATTCCGGGCTGGCGACATCAGCGCCCTGTTTTGTTCTCCGACGATGGAGCTGGGGATCGACATCAGCAGCCTTAGCGTCGTTCATATGCGCAACGCGCCACCGAACCCGGCCAACTACGCTCAGCGTTCTGGCCGTGCCGGCCGAAGCGGTCAGGCAGCCCTGGTATTCACCTACTGCTCGACCTACTCACCCCATGACCGTCACTACTTTGCCAAGCAGACCGACATGGTTGCGGGTAGCGTCAATGCACCGCGCCTCGATCTCTGCAACCGCGAATTGCTTGCCTCGCATCTGAATGCGCTCGTCGCTTCCGAAATCGGCATGCCTGGTCTGGACGACATGGGCATGGGTCGTCCATCTATCATGCGTCTGGTCACTGACGACAATGACAAGATGCCACTCGCCAAGGACGTACGTTCGGGACTGGAGTTGTCGCCGGCGACCTTCAATGACGTCAAGGCAACGTTCAAACGCGTCATCCGCGATTTTGAAGACGATTTGAAACTCTCGGGATCGACCTGGTACTCGGATCAGTGGGTCGAGCAGAGCCTGACCAAGGTTGCCGACAACCTCGACCGGTCCCTTGATCGCTGGCGTCGTCTCTATCGCTCTGCCCGAACCATACTGACCCGTGCTACCCAGAAAATCGAAAGTGGAACGCTTGCAGGCGGTAGCGACGAATATCGAAAGCACAAGCGCAACCTTGATCAGGCGACGCGACAGCTCGACCTGTTGAAGAATGACCTCAAGGGATCGTCGAGCGAACTATCCGAGTTCTACCCCTACCGATATTTCGCCTCAGAAGGTTTCCTGCCGGGCTACAACTTCACTCGCCTACCGATACGCGTCTTCCTCCCGACCAGCGACTCCTCGGGTGAATTCGTTTCGCGACCACGCTCAATTGCTCTGCGTGAATTCGGGCCCCTGAACATCATTTATCACAACGGTCGCAAATACCGTGTCTGCCAGCTGGTCTTGCAGGATGCTGATTCAGCGCTCACGGAAGCGAAGATCAGCAGCAAGACCGGCTATTTCATGGCCGGTGAAGCTGCCAAGGACAGTACCTGCCCGATCTCCGGTGCCGACCTCTCGGACAATGCAGCGAAGCAGCATTTGCACGACCTGATCGAAATGGCTGAGTCGCGTGCCGAAGAGGTAGATCGGATTACCTGTGAGGAGGAGGAGCGTGTTTCACGAGGCTTCGAGATTCGAACCTATTTCTCAGTCGATGGTGGTCAGGTCGAGCGCATCCGCAAGGCGGTAGCGCTGTCCAGTGAAAGTGCACTCCTCAACTTGCGCTATGTCCCTGCCGCGCGCCTGGTTCATGTGAACTATCAATGGCGATCAGCCAAGAACGAGGGCTTCCCCATCGGCCTGGTCTCCGGCGATTGGCGATCCTCCATCCCCGAAGCCGACGATAACCGCAAGGAAGAGTTTCGCCTCGTCAAGCTCTGGACATCCAATGTGGCCGATGCGCTCTACATCGAGCCGGTGCAGCCGCTTGGGTTGAAGCCGGATGGCGTTGTGACGCTGCAACATGCGCTGAAGCGTGCGATTGAGCGTGTTTTCCAGGTCGAGCCCAATGAGATCGGCGTCGTCGCCATCGGCGATCCCGAGGCGCCAAACATCCTGCTTTATGAAGCGGCAGAAGGTAGCCTCGGCATCCTTTCCCAGTTCGTCGAGAACGTGGAGGTCTTTCACCGCGTCGTCGCGGAAGCCATTGCCTTGTGCCGTTTCGACGACTCGGACTACAAGGAGCCAGCGAGCTACGACGATCTGCTGAGCTATTTCAACCAGCGCGATCACACCATCATTGACCGCCATCTGATCCAGGATGCGCTCAACAAGTTGCGCATTTGCACAATCGAAATCCAGACCAATTCGGGGTTCCGCAGCTACGACGACCAATACGAGTCGCTGATGCGCAACCTCGATCCAACGTCCTCGACCGAGCGGAAGTTCATTCAGCATCTGTACGAAAACGGATTGCGCCTGCCAGACGCAGCGCAAAAGCGCGTCGATGGCTTATATGTGCAGCCGGACTTCTACTACGAACCCCGTATCTGGGTCTTCTGCGATGGAACGCCGCACGACGAGCCGGCCGTCAAGGCCGACGACGAAACAAAGCGCCAAGCCATCATGGCGCGTGGCGACGAGGTCTGGGTTTATTACTACAAGGACAATCTGGCTGAGATCGTAGCCGCCCGTCCGGATATCTTTAGGAAGGTTCGATGACCTCGCTCGCTCACGCCGCCGTTCAGCCCGGAAAGCTTGTCACCCTGCGTGGCCGGGACTGGATCGTTCTACCTTCCGATGACCCCGATCTGCTGGTCGTCAAACCGCTTGGCGGAAGCGATGACGAAACCACCGGAATTTACTTGCCCTTGGACCTCGAATCAGATCGGCCGGCAGATGCGCGATTTGCTGCTCCCGCCGCCGAAGACCTTGGCGATATTAGCTCGGCGCGCCTGCTCTACGACTCGGCGCGCCTGGCTTTCCGCAATGGTGCTGGTCCCTTCCGGGCGCTGGCCAAACTGTCGTTTCGGCCACGCTCATACCAGATGGTGCCGCTCATCATGGCGCTGCGGCAGGAATCGGTGCGCCTGCTGGTGGCCGACGATGTGGGTGTGGGCAAGACTGTCGAATCACTGCTCATCGTTCGCGAGTTGCTGGAGCGTCGAAGGATCAAGCGATTCGCTGTCATTTGCTTGCCCCATCTGTGTGAGCAGTGGCAGGCGGAAATCCGCTCCAAGCTGGATATCGAAGCCGTCATCATCCGTTCCAATACGCAGGCCAGGCTCGACCGGCAGATCCAGGGCGATACGAGCGTCTATGAGTATTACCCCTACCAGGTCATCAGTATCGACTTCATCAAATCGGATGCCCGCCGTGATGTTTTTGTCGAGCAGTGCCCCGAATTGGTCATCGTCGACGAAGCGCACGCATGTGCCAGACCTACTGGTGCTTCCAACAGCCAGCAACAGCGCTACCACCTGGTCAGCCGGATCGCGGCGAAGCCTGGCCAGCAACTGATTCTGCTGACGGCAACTCCGCATAGCGGGAAGCCGGAGGAATTCCAGTCACTGCTTGGCTTAATCCGCAATGATTTTGAAACCCTCGATCTGCCGAATTCGACCCAGCAGCAGCGCAAGGAGTTGGCGGGCCACTTCGTCCAGCGCAAGCGCGGCGATGTCGAAAAGTGGCTGGGCGAAGACACCCCGTTTCCGCAGCGTGACGCTTTTGAGTGGCCCTACGAACTCTCGCCTGGTTACGCACGCTTCTTCGAACAGATTATCGACTTCGCTCGCCGACTGATTGCGCCGGATGCCAAACAGGGCGAGCGCAAGCGCGTCCAATACTGGACGGCGCTGGCCCTGCTGCGCGGCGTGATGTCTAGCCCGGCCGCCGGTATCGAGATGCTGAATACGCGGATGAGCAACCTCACCGCCGCCCTTGGGGAAGGCGCCGAAGTGTCCACATCGACCGGTGACGACGACAACCCGGTAGGCGACACCGAGTTTGGTTTCGAAGGCGACAACACGCCAACCCAGGTGGTGGAACGCAACGACTGGAGCAAACACCAACGCGAAGAAATGCGCGAATTCGCACGTGCCCTTGGCGAACTGGCGACCATCCAGCATGACCAGAAACTCGCCGCCGCTGAACTGATCATCGACGACTGGCTTGCCGGTGGCTATAGCCCGGTGGTGTTCTGCCGCTACATCTCGACAGCCAACTATATAGGCACCCAACTCGCCCCGCTGATCCGGAAAAAGTTTCCCAAGGCTGACGTACAAGTCATCACCAGTGAGCTGCCGGATGAACTGCGTAAACAGAGGGTGGAAGAGATGGGGCGCTCAACACTGCGGGTCCTGATCGCCACCGATTGCCTTTCCGAGGGTATCAATCTTCAGGAACACTTTACCGGAGTCCTGCATTACGACCTGCCCTGGAACCCCAATCGGCTGGAGCAGCGCGAAGGTCGCGTCGATCGCTTCGGACAGGTCGCGCCGACGGTGAAGGCGTGCCTCCTGTACGGCGCAGATAACCCCATCGATGGCATCGTGCTCGACGTTCTGCTGCGCAAGGTCCGCGAGATCAAGCGAGCTACAGGCATCAACGTACCCTTCCCGGAAGACTCGCAGAGCATCATCGACACGATCACCCAGGCGCTGCTGCTCAACCCGAATCGCCAGGTCTCCACCAAGCGTATCGACAAGCGGCAGATTGCCTTCGATTTCGGCGATTTCGACGAAGCCGCCACCGCCAAGGCCAACGTCACCCGCAAGGTGGATGAAGCGGCCGCCCGCGAGAAAGCCTCGCGCAGCATCTTTGCCCAGAACGCCATCAAAGCCCAGGAGATCGAGGCAGACCTCAAGGAAGTTGATGAAGCGATTGGCGACCCGCGTGCCGTCGAGGGTTTCGTCACCGCATCCCTCAACAACCTGTTCGGCGTGCAAGTCGCCAAGGATGCCAAGGGCTATCGCATCGTGATGGGCAACATGCCGCCCCAGTTACGTGACCTCCTGCCTGCCGGCGATGCAATCAAGGTGAGCTTCCAGTCGCCCACGCCTGAGGGCTACCACTACCTCGGCCGTAACCATCGCTTCGTCGAGCAGCTCTGCCAACTGGTAATGGCCAACACGCTGGCCCGCACAGATCGGCGTGCCGCTCGAACAGCCGTCATCCGTTCACGGCAGGTCTCCGTCAAGACGACGCTGATGCTCTTTCGCTGCCGCAACGTCATCGAGCAAAGCAAGATGAATCATCAGATCGTCGCCGAAGAAATGCTGCTCTGGGGCTGGCGCGGTACACCGCAGCAGAAGGAATTTCTCGATCATGCTACCGCCAAGCAACTGCTCGCCGAAGCCCGCGCATCGTCGGACATTTCGCCCCAGGCGCGTGCCAGCTTCCTACAGAACGAACTCAAACTGCTCGATACGCTGGGTGAGGAATTTCAGGTTATCGCTGAACAGCAATCCAAGCGCCTCGTCGAGGCCCACGAACGTTTCAGTGCCTTGATGGACAAGCAGCGCTATCAGGTCGTGTATCCCGTACTGCCGATGGATTTGCTCGGCATCTACATCCTGCTTCCCGAGTAATCCATGGTGAATCTTTTCCATATCGAAGACTACGCTTGGTCAAAAGTCGGCGTTGCTAAGACGGCATGGTGTGCAGGAGGCCAGCCATGAGCTACCCCAGCATTCGCATTGAAGGCGCCATCTTCTCGCCCGATATCCTTGAACGGCTGGAAGATGCCCCCGGTCAGCGTCCAGCCGACTTCAATCTCGACACCAGCGGCAAGGTTAAGGACGAAATTGCCCGTGCGTGGGCCGATGCGCAGGACTACTGGCGCATCTTCCAGCGCAAGCTCGAAAGCCTGAAACCCGATTCCCCGGCCACCACCGAGACCCGCCAGCAATGGATCGTGCCGTTGCTGGGGCTGCTCGGCTATCAGCTCGAATACCAGGCCAAGGGCGTCGAGCTGAACGGCAAGAACTACACGATCTCACACCGCGCCGCCAATCGCGGCCATACCCCCGTGCATGTTGTCGGCTACCGTGAAGCGGCTGGGCTGGACCGCAAGCCCGAGCGCACCCACATCGGTGCGCCACGCATGTCCGCGCACGGCCTGGTGCAGGAATACCTCAATCTGCACGACGAACTCTATGGCCTTGTCACCAACGGCCGGCTGTTGCGTTTGCTGCGCGACAGCTCACGCCTGATCAAGCTCACCTACCTTGAGTTCGACCTCGACCGCATCTTCAACGACGGCCTGTTCGCGGATTTCGCGGTCCTCTACCGCCTGCTGCACGTCACCCGGCTACCGCTCAGCAACGAAGCCGCAGCCGAAAGCCTGATCGAGCGCTATCACCAGGACTCGCTCGATTCTGGTGCTCGCATTCGCGATGGCCTCTCCAAGGCCGTCGAGCAGGCGATTCGCGATTTCGCCAACGGCTTCCTCTCACACCGCGACAACGAGGCGCTGCGCCAGGCTATCCGCGACGGTAAGCTCTCGCCGGAAACCTACTACCAGCATCTCCTGCGCCTGATCTACCGCTTGCTCTTCCTGCTTGTCATCGAAGAACGCGACCTGATATTCCCGCCCAGCGCCTCACGGCAGCAGCGCGATATCTTCCGCAACTACTACAGCGTCGAGCGACTGCGCCTGCTCTCTGAAAAGCGCCACCTCGCCGACAAGCGCTTTCACGACCATTGGCTCAGCCTGCTGGCCACCTTCAAGCTCTTCGAAGCTCACGGCCCCGGGGAAAAACTCGGCATTGCGCCGTTGGCCGGCGACCTCTTCGGTCCTGCCGCCATCGGCCCGTTGGCCCATTGCCGCCTCGGCAACGACGTGCTGTTGGGTTGCCTGCGCTCGCTCGGCCTCTATCAGCATCCGGACAACGGCCAGACCATCCGCGTCAATTACGCTGCACTCAACGTCGAGGAATTCGGTTCGGTCTACGAAGGCTTGCTCGAATTCCAGCCCGTCTTCCTCACCGAAGGCGAGCGCGTCGAATTCGACTTCGCCCAGGGCGACCAGCGCGCTGCCACCGGCTCACACTACACGCCGGACGATCTCGTCCAGCCGCTCATCAAGCACTCGCTGGATTACCTGATCGTCGATGCACTGAAGAAGCCCGAACCCGCCAAGGCGTTGCTTGATCTGCGCGTGGCCGACATCGCCTGTGGTTCCGGTCACATCCTGTTGGCCGCTGCACGCCGCATCGCTACCGAACTGGCCATCGTCAGGACGGGCGAAGAGCAACCGTCGCCGACTGCTTTCCGCGCCGCCATTCGCGACGTGATCCGCGAATGCATTTACGGCGTCGACCTGAACCCGCTCGCTGTCGAACTGTGCAAGGTCGCCCTCTGGCTCGAAGCACATACCCCCGGTGAGCCGCTCAATTTCCTTGATCACCATATCAAGTGTGGCAACGCCATCGTCGGTTTTGCCCGTCGCGAGGAGGCCGAACGCGGGGTTCCCGACGAAGCTTTCAAGACCCTGCCGGATGACGACAAGGACACCGCCGCGCTACTGCGCAAGCGCAACAAGAAGGAACGCGAAGACCACGCCGCTGGGCAGTTACCGCTCTCGGCGAGCCTGCAAAAACAACTCGATGACATCCTGCGCGGATGGAACGAACTGAATCGCCTGCCTGAACACACGCCAGATGAAATTGAGGCCAAGAAGGCGCGCTACCTGGCCTTCACGCAGAGCAAGGATTCCTGGCTACTGCACCAGATCGCGTCGATTCCAATCGCCCAGTTCTACATCCCAAAAGCGGCCGACAACTTGCAAAAATTTGTCACTGATGCCGCCTACCGGCGCTATTGGAAAGGCGAGCTTAGTCCGCAAGGGCAGGCGACGGCAGAAGCCTGGGCGATGGCCGAGCGGAAGCGTTTCTTTCATTGGTTTCTGGAATTTCCAGAGATCATGGATCGCGGTGGATTCGACTGCATTCTTGGCAACCCCCCCTATTTGGGTGACAAGAGACTCAGTGGGACATATGGCCACCCATTCTGCGAGTATGTCAAATGGCAATACGCCCCCGCTGGATTGTCTGATTTGGTTGTGTACTTTCTTCGGCGCATCTTTGAACTACTGCGGCCAGATGGGTTTACTGCGTTCATTACAACTAATTCGATTAAGGATGGGGACATACGAAAAGACGGGTTGGAAACTGTCGCCAAGCAGGGTGGTGTTATCAATATGGCTGTGCGCGGAATTAAGTGGCCAGGGCGAGCGAATCTCGTTGTTTCACTTGTTGCACTACACAAAGGCACTTGGAATGGCATAAGGGTACTTGATGGCAAAACTGTCCCACTAATTACGCCATTCTTCGAAACAGCACAGGATGCGGGTCAGCCACTAAAACTCGATGAAAGCTCACGCAGAGCTTTCATTGGTTACTACTGGTTAGGCGATGGATACCTTCTTGATCATGAAAAGGCCGAGAGCTTAAAGCAGGCTGATCCTCGAAACGTAGAAGTGATCTTTCAACTTATCAATGGGCAGGAGTTGAATAACGAACCAGAGCAAGCTCCCCAGCGTTCAATTATTTGCTTTCACGACTGGCCAATTGAAAAGGCAAGAACGTTTGAGGGGCCCTTTCAGATAGTAGAGGATCTGGTGAAGCCCTTCAGAGCACAGCAGAACCGTCAGAGGAATCGTGATAACTGGTGGATCTATGCCGAGAATCGTCCTGGGCTGACTGCAGCGCTCAAAGGACTCAAGTTTTGCTTTGCCGCTGCGAACACGACCAAGTACCTAAATTTTTCAGCGATACCAACTACAACGCTTATAAGTCACCCTCAGAACGTTTTCGCCACCGACCGCTGGGACCTCTACACCGTCGTTCAATCCACACTACACGAGGTCTGGGCACGCAAGTACAGTGGCGCGCTGGAAACACGGTTGCGTTACTCGCCGTCGGATTGCTTCGAGACATTCCCCTTCCCGTACGGTCTCTGGCAAACCGACAACCAAAATCTTGCAGCGCTCGGCGAGCGCTACCACGAACACCGCCGCGCTCTGATGAAGAGCCTATGGCTAGGTCTCACTGACATCTACAACCTATTTCATACCCGCGACCTCACCCCCGCCGAAGTCGCCCGTGTCAGCAAAAAGCCGCTACCGGAAGCCGAAGCCGGCTATCAGGGCATCCTCGAACTGCGTCGCCTGCACCGCGAACTCGACCTCGCCGTCCGCGACGCCTACGGCTGGACCGACCTCGATCTCGGCCACGACTTCGTCGAAGTCGAAACCCTCCCCGAGAACGACCGCGTCCGCTACACCATCAGCCCCGCCGCCCGTAAAGAAGTCCTCAAACGCCTGCTCGCCGAAAACCACCGGCGCGCGGCGTTGCAGACACTGGCTGCAGAGGCAACTAATCCGGCCAAGAAGAAGCGGGGAAAAAAATCGGCTAACAACGAACTCAATGGAGATCTGTTCTGATGGCCGACGAATACACCATGTTCTGCAATCTGTCGTCACAAGGCATGGCGAACTTCATCCGTTCGGCCAACGCATCGGTCTGCTATGCCGCGCCGGGCCTTCAGCCGGAGGTTGCTTCGGCGATTGCCGAGGTCGCGCAACGGCTGGGGCCTGAGATGGCTTCGGTGAGCCTGGATTTCGACGAACGCGTGATCCGCATGGGGTTCGGGTCGATCGATGCTGTCCGTCAGCTCCGCGACGTAGGCGTCGTTATTCAAAACTCTTCGGGGCTACGCACAGGGCTGGTGATCGTGGATCAGCGTGGCTACGTTTTCACCCCAACGGCGCTTTATCTCGAAGCTGAGCAGTCGCATGTGGGGGCTCCCAACGCGATGCGCCTGTCGAGCGAGCAATTGAATGAAGCCCGTGCCAGGCTCTCTCCCGCTGCAAAGGCAATCGCGATCGCACAGGCGAAGACGCCAGAGGAAAAGGCGAAGATTGAAGCTTTACCGTTGGACGTAAAGACCAGCGTGGTCAAGGAACAGGAATTCAAGGCCGTTCAGCAAAAATTGCACGAGGTGCCGCCGGTGTCGTTTGACGTTGTTCGGCAAGTGCGGGTGTTTGAACCCTATCTTCAGTATGTCGAGCTAAGCCTTACCGGGGCGGCGATTCAGCGCCACCGGTTGGCGATCCCGCCAAGCATTCAGAAGCTGGGTGCAAGCAAGGAGTTGGAGAATCGGCTGCGCACCACGTTCGACCTGATCGAAAAAGGTAGCAAGCTCTCCTCAAAGCCACTGGAAGACTCACTGAACGAAATCCGCAAGAATTTCACGCCTTCACTCGGGAAGGATCATGGGCGCGTCGTCTTGAAGGCAGCAAAGCCTGTGCTCGTGGAGCGACTAGCCGAGTTCAGAAAGAAACTCACCGAGTATCAGCTGAAGGTGAAAGCTGAGCTTCAGGGGCATCTCGAAAAGTCCCGCGAAGAGGTCATCAACTATTTCTTGCCGCAAGTCATCGACTCTCCACCGGATGCGCTGCGCGGGCAGTTATTAAGCCCCACGCCCAGCGAAGAAGATGCGCATCGCTGGCTTGGCAGCGAGCTTGATCGGGTTTTTCCGACGACCGACGAACTCATCCAGGAAATGAAGCTGGAAGAGCGATTCAAGGATGTGACGTTTGAAACCCTGAACCGGAAAGATTTTCTGGAATCGGTGAAGCTTGCCTTCCCAAATGTGGATTGGGACAAGGCATACAGCGAGTTCAAGGCTGCCGGCGAGTCTTCGTCGGCTGTGATGGCGGAATAACGGAGGCCGAGCCATGACTGCCATGAAAACACTCGCACTGACTTGGCTGCGAACTGCAATCGGAAAGACCTCCGTCGATTTTCGCGATGGACAATGGGATGCTATCGAGCAGCTCGTCACCCGGCGCGGGCGCGTGCTCTGTGTGCAGCGTACGGGCTGGGGCAAGAGTATGGTCTATTTCGTCGCCGCCAAACTGATGCGCGAACAGGGGGCCGGGCCGACGCTGATCATCTCGCCACTGCTCGCGCTGATGCGCAACCAGGTGGATGCAGCGAACCGGCTGAAACTGCGTGCCGAGACCGTCAATTCCACCAATGCCGATGATTGGCAAGCGGTGCGCCGCCGTCTGTTGGGAGACGAGATCGATCTGCTGCTGATCTCGCCCGAACGGCTGGCGAACGATGACTTTGTCGAGAATACCTTGATGCCGATTGCCGACCGTATCGGTCTGCTGGTGATCGACGAGGCGCATTGCATTTCGGATTGGGGTCATGATTTCCGGCCCGACTATCGCCGCATCGGCCAGATACTACGCCTGCTACCTGGGAACATCGCCGTACTGGCGACAACGGCAACTGCCAATCACCGGGTCGAGGAAGACGTTCGCCAGCAATTGGGTAAAAAGGTCCTGGTGCAGCGCGGACCATTGATCCGTGAGAGTCTGGCGCTGCAGACGCTGCAGTTTGCTAATCCGGCCGAGCGGCTGGCCTGGCTGGCCGACCACATGAGGGATCTGCCGGGCAGCGGCATTGTTTATACGCTGACTACTCGGGATGCAGATCGCGTGGCGCAATGGCTGCTTGATAACGGCGTTAAGGCAGATGCCTACCATGCAGGCAAGTCGCACGAGGACCGCTTGTCGCTTGAACAGGCATTGCTGGATAACCGCATCAAGTGTCTGGTGGCGACCACAGCGCTCGGCATGGGCTATGACAAGCCAGATCTCGGTTTTGTTGTGCATTACCAGACGCCCGGATCGGTGGTCTTTTACTACCAGCAGGTGGGCCGTGCAGGCCGTGGCATTGACCGGGCTGTTGGCGTCTTGCTCTCCGGTGACGAGGAAGAGGACATCAATGCCTACTTCCGTGACACGGCATTTCCGCCGCAATGGCAGATCGACCGCATCCTCAAGGCACTTGAGGAAAGCAGTTCCGATGACGGTATGTCGGTGCGCGATATAGAACATGCGGTAAATCTGCGCCCGTCACAGATCGAAAAGGTTCTGAAGCTCCTGGTTGTCGAGGATGCGAGCCCTGTCGTGCGAATCGGCGGGAAGTGGAATCGCACGACACAGCCCTTTGTGCTCGACAGTGAACGCATAGAGCATCTGACCCGTCAGCGCGAGCTGGAGTGGGTGCAGATGAAGGATTACCTCTCCAATCGGCAGTGCCTGATGCAATTCCTGGCGAAGGCCCTGGATGACCCGCTGGCGGAACCCTGCGGCAAGTGCGCCGTTTGCCTTGGTGCTCCGGTAATTTCTCCGGTGATCTCGCGTGAGCGCCTGATTGCAGCTCAGCGATTCGTACGTCAGAGCGAGATGCTCCTCGAATTGAAGAAACAGTGGGATCGTTCCGCACTCCCCGTTTACGCAAGACAGTTTGGCTGGACGACTGCGAATATCCCAACTCACTTGCGCGGCGAAACGGGCCGCATCTTCTCCCGATGGGGCGAACCGGTCTGGGGTGAGCTGGTCCTGAAAGGTAAAGCCGAGGGCAGGCTTGCCGATGAATTGGTGACAGCCTCTGCCGAGATGATCCAATCCCGTTGGTCGATGAATTCTCGCCCGACCTGGGTGACTTGCATCCCCTCTCTGCGCCATCCGGAACTCGTTCCTGATTTTGCGCGGCGGCTGGCCGATGCGCTGGGAATGCGTTTCCGTCCAGCCCTCGTCAAGACGAGGTCAACCGACGAGCAGAAGGGCATGGAGAACCGTTATCACCAGTGCCACAATCTGGATGGCGCCTTCGCCGTCCATGCCGACCCAGCCGAGATCAAGGATCCCGTGCTGCTGGTCGACGACGTATTCGATTCCGGCTGGACGATGACGCTCGCCACTGCCCTTCTCAGACAAGCAGGGTGCGGACCGGTTTATCCTTTCGCACTCGCCACAACGACAGCGAAATAATTCGATGAATGAACCTCAGGATTACCCACAAAACTCAACATTATCTCCGGATACAGAGGCCATTCTCTTGCTGTGTGGGCGTTTCGGTAACGAGCGCGGCGAATCGGTTTCGCCGCTGACACAGAAGGAATATGAAGCCCTGACGCGCTGGTTACTGGAGCGAAAGCTGCGCCCGGCCGATTTGTTGGCTGCCGATAGCACGCTGCTGGGTGATCTGGTTCAAGCCAGACTTGATGCGGCCAAGGTCAGGGCGCTGTTGCAACGAGGGACAGCACTCGCCCTGGCCATGGAAAAGTGGCGTCGTAGCGGCCTTTGGATTCTTTCGCGCAGTGATGTTGCTTACCCGAGGCGCTTGAAGAGGAAGCTCGGGCAGTCTGCACCTCCGCTGCTCTATGGCGCCGGTGATCCTTCGTTGCTGGAAAATGGAGGCGTTGCCATCGTTGGTTCCCGCGATGTCTCTCAGGCTGGATTGGAATTTACCCGGACACTCGCCCATGCGTGCGTGCGCGATGGCCTTGGCGTTGTCTCCGGCGGGGCGAAAGGTGTCGATGCTGCCGCCATGCAGGCATGTGGAGAGGCTGGCGGTATTGTCGTTGGCGTCCTTGCTGCCGATCTGATGCGTGCCAGCGTCAATCGCCAGAACCGTCAGGGCCTGATGTCGGGCCAACTCGTCCTTGTCTCTCCATTCAATCCGGAAGCCGGCTTCAATGCCGGAAATGCGATGGCCCGCAACCGATACATCTACGCGCTTGCGGACCATGCTGTCGTAGTAGACGCAGCTGAAGGCGAAGGAGGCACCTGGGCTGGAGCTATCGAGGATCTTCGGCACGAATGGGCTCCGCTATATGTTCGCGATGCGGCGGACAAACCGGGTAACAGAGCGCTGATCGCCAAGGGCGGACGAAGCTTCGACTATCGATTTGAAACACGGGAGTCATTGAAAGCATATCTGGCGCTGAGTGACGAAGCTCCCTCTCCGGAAACTCTGGATTTGCTGGCAGCGCCGCCTCACGTCAAGCCTGAAGCGCCCTTGCCATCCGCGATTTCCCCGGATGTCGAACTGAAAGAAGAAGTTCTGCGTGCTGCCGATCCGGTAGAGCAATTGCCGATTTCGACGGAACCTATCAGGGAGCGGTCTTTCGACATGTTCCCGCTGTTCATGGAACAGCTTGCTTTGGTTTTAGGCGCTGGTACAAAGACGGAAGAAGAGGTCCGACTTGCGCTCGGCCTCGAGAAGTCGCAACTCAAGGCGTGGCTCGCTGCGGCCATCGCTGGGGGTAGTGTGGAAAAGCAAAAAAAGCCGGTTGCATATTCCTTGCCTAAACAGAAGTCTTTGTATTGAGCTATCGGAATAGCATTGCGATTGTTGGGCTGAATTTCGTTGGTGTAAAAATCGATGCTGATGGTCTCGGCATCTGAGAATGAAACAGGGACAAGAAAATGAGCAAAAACATCGTGGCGTCTCGTCTGCCGGATTCCGTCGAAGGGCCTATCAAACTGCTCCCGTTGGTCGGGCTGCCAAAGACGGCTCTTGCAGAAAATGGAAAAACCATTCTCTTGCTTACAAGGCTGCAGGAGAAAGGCCTGAACCGAGATCTCAAGCGCAGTCTTACCGAGGGGGCGGAGGGCAAGCTGGATCAGGTTGCCGGGCTAGTGCTCGCCGAACTGCCTGCGTCATTGAGCGAGACTGACAGACGGCTGCTTAGGCATTGGGCAAATCCGTTCGCCAGGGCTGCGGGTTTTTGGGCTGCGATGAAACCGCCAAAGAGGGGGCTGCTTAAGCATGATGCAATGGACTATTCAAGGTCTATCGATTTGCTATGGCTTGATGACTTTGCTCCGGATTGGAGAAATCTTCGCGAGGAGGAGGGCGAGTTGTCGAAAGCCTGTCCCGTCTGGCAAGAAATTAGGGAAAAAATCGAGCGAGAGTTTCCAGTTGGCTTAGTTAAATACAACAAGGATTTCGGCGTGTTTATGCTTTGGCCCCGCATTCTCGCTGAATTGGATCATTGGGCTGAACTCGAAGAGAAAAAAAAGGCCGTTGTAGGTCGAGTTGTCTTCGCACTCTCTTCTGTGTCGCTCAGTGACTGGTTTGCGCGCGAGGCAGTCAGTATCTGCCCTGATCTTGCCGACGAGTACTGCTTGCCGCCTGAAGACGCGGATGAGACTGCTGAATCCTGCGCAGTATCGACTGATGACCCTGGGAACGATACGGCGATGTGGAGCGAATTGCTTGAGCGGCTGGATATGCTTTCCGATGAATTACGGAAAGCACCGACGCAAAAGACGGTCGCGTCGTTACAGTTGCTGGCGCAGGATTTTGGTGAGGCAGCTCATTGGTTACCTGTTGGCAATGATTCGCCCCTTGAGTTGCTGGCGGAGAAGCTTAATCCATTGATGGATCTTTGCAGGAACCTAGCTGAAGACCCGGAATTTTCTTGGCTTGATGCAAGCCTGCTCGGACAGATTGAAGCGCGGTGGAAAATTGCGCTGAATGTCCCAGAACAAAGCGTATCTCTGCTTATTGATGACGCTGCTGCTGCGACGGACAGAGTTGAAAAGGTTGCCGAAAGAATCAGGGTTGAGGCAGCGACAAAGCAAGCCGCTGAGATTGAGCTTGCAAAACAAAATGAGGCAATTGGAAAAGCTGGCTCAGTTGTAGAGCGCAGAGCGCTCGAGCAACAACGACGTGAGACGCAGAAAGAGTTGCTTACTCTTGATGAGCAAATTTCGGCCGGACAGGATGATCTGTTAGCCGCAGGCAGCCCGTTTGAAGAAGTGTTTGACTATGCAGTCGACTATCAAGCACTTTTACTCGGAGTTACCGAACAAGAGTCTGGTGCCATATCTAAGTCCGAACTGACACCCGAACTGACACCCGAACTGACATCCGAGCCGATACCCGAACTGACACCCGAACTGACACCCGAGCCGACACCCGAGCCGACACCCGAGCCGACACCCGAGCCGACACCCGAGCCGACACCCGAGCCGACACCCGAGCCGACACCCGAGCAAACACCCGAGCAAACACCCGAGCAAACACCCGAGCAAACACCCGAGCAAACACCCGAGCAAACACCCGAGCAAACACCCGCCATTGATCCGGACAAAGGGAACGGAGAACTGCTGGATAGCGCTTTAGAGCGTAGCCGCACTTTTGTGGAGGAGGAATCCAACGATAAAAGTGCCGCTGCAGAAGATGCTGAGGATGCCAGCATGGAAATGGCGGGAGTGGCTGCCGTGCCATCGTCAGCACTGCAGGCCGGGGCAGACGAGCAGACTTCGCTATCGTCCCACCAACAGGTGGGGGCGACAAATTTAGCGAGCAATGACGCACATTCTGCTGTGGAAGACGGAATTTATAACGAGCAAGCCGGAGATGCCTGTCAGCCGATTTGGAAGTTGATATCCGATGGCTATTTTTCACTGGCCTGTCAGTTTGTTCGTGCAATGAGAACACTAGAGGATGCGCCGCAAATGCCACCTCAAACGCTATTGGAAGCGGTAGCGCTTGCCGACGTACTGAGTCTTCCCGATGGCAACTTGCACGATGCTGTTGCGGCGCGATTGCAAGAAATTTCCGAAGAGTGGTTTCATGAGGATGCTCCGGAATCGTGGAATAAAGCGCTAAATCTCCTTCTCATTGCATCAACCTTGCGCCCAATGGTTCTTGCACCGGACAGTGGCGCTTCAGTTATTGCTGGATACCTTCACCTAGATAGTCAAGGCCGTTACCCGAACCTGTGGAAACTGGTGGGGGCAATTCGAGAGACAAGCGAAAGACTTCGCGGATTCCGGATCGATCTGGCGAGTCTTCGATCTGCACGCGACCAAGCTGCGATCGCCGAAGGTCTGAAGAGCCTGCAGCAGGAAGCACAAGTGTGGTTGAGGAATCAGGCTCCGGCGATGACTATAAAGTTCGCGCCTGCAACAAAAGTTTGGCTTCGCTGGCTACGTCCTGATGGAATCATTCAGCGTTTAGTTTCGCCGGTAGTCGAAAATCGGGAGAGCGCTGCTGACGAGGTCGCAGATTTGATCAAGGAAATTTCAGATGCATCGAGTTTCCAGAAATTGGTGCGAAAAACCGATAGGACTGACAACGATCGTCGCAAGGGTGACGATATTCATTCGGGCGCCTTGGATCATCTGAGCCGGTGTAGTGAGGATGCAATTTCGTTAGCGAGGCGATGGCTGCCTTATGTCGAAGCTCGAACTCCATCGAACGATCGAATGCGGGAATTACTCTTGCAGATGCGGAAGGAAATCGATCAGCTGGTGCCTTCTGTTCGTGAGGAACTTCGTCAATCCGCCGTCGGCCGCTGGCCGTTGGTTGCCTGTGCTCAAAATGCGGTCTTGCGCCAAATCGAACGACTTATTGACTTGTTTAATCCGAGTGCTCCTCTTGCGGCTTACGAATCCACCGCCACCGAAGTTATTGCTCGCGAACTTTTGTACGTCCCTTCAATTCGTGTATCGCCCAACTGGACGGTTGAATCATCTGCCTCAGACGTCGCTGGAGCTATTCGCCAATGGTGTGTTTCGCCGTTGTCATGGAAAGAGGCGTTCGATGCACGCATTGCTGCCGGGGATTTGTTGGGTGGAAAGCGATTAATTGATCGCAAGGATTGCGAAGTTGAGGAGCTCGGCCTGAGTGATTTGCTGCGACGAGAGACGGACAGTTGGCGCGCCAAGCTTAAGTCTCGGGTGTTGGATTGCAGACGGGATGTTGAGGTAGGCTCAGCTTATGGCTATGTTTCGGATTCGGAACGCAACAAATGTGAAAGCGAACTGGTCCGTATCGAAGCTCAGTCCGAGGAATCGCTTCGCTTCGATGTCGCCCTGGAATCAATCGAGCGTATCCGTGACTCAATTCGCCAGAATCGCGCTGAGAAGGCTCAAGTTATCAAGCACGCCATTGTCGAACTTGAAACCGAGCAACGAAATGAAGTAGATATCCAGGCTGTGAAGTCCTCTCTCGACGAGGGGGATATGGCTACAGCCAATGAGTTGTTGCAGCGCGTACGACGCGGTCTTTCCGCGTGGCCGGAAGAGATAACAGCAGTCGATAGCTTTCAGTCGTTTGTTGCCAGTATGGCTGAACTCGACAATTGGTTTTCTACAAGACGCAATCCGGATGATATCCGCAGCGCGATCAAGAGCGGCGCGATTCCTGGCCTGGATTTCCGAAAGGTGGCAGGAGCGCAGCGAGACCAGGCGGCGAATATGTTTTCCGATTGGACTTATCTGAAATCCAGAAAATCGGGAGATGCAGGCAAGCTGCATTCCTTGTTAAGTGCATTGGGCTTTGTTACCGGCAGAGCGCCGTCCCGACAAGAATCTCCTCCCGGCAAAGAGGTTTGGATGCTCAGCGCTGACCTGGTCAGCGACCGAACTATGTGTCCAATTCCACATTTTGGATCAGCAGCCAAGGGGGCTTATCGACTTATTTGCCTTTGGGAGCGCCCGATTGAAGACGATATTGTGCAGCTGGTTGGAGACTCTAATCTCCATCGTGCAACGATCGTACTTTATTTCGGACGAATGACTGAGCGCAAGTGGCGCGACCTTAGCAGAAAGACAAAGATTGCCAGAAAGAGCTTCGTTCTGATCGACGAAATGCTGCTACTTTTTCTGGCTGCTCAAGCCGGCTCTCGGCTAGCGGCGCTATTTGCGACAAGCCTTCCATATTCGTTCGCCGATCCGTTCGATGCCACAGCAGGCTTTGTTCCCCCTGAGATGTTTTACGGTCGCTCGGCCGAGCTTGACGCTATTCTTGGTTTGAATGGGCGCTGTTTTATTTATGGCGGGCGCCAACTTGGAAAAACTGCGCTGATGCGTCGAGCCGAGCAGATGTTTCATGCGCCTGATAAAGGGAGGTGGTCGTACTACATCGATCTTCGCGCCGAGGGAATCGGCGTCAATCGTAGTGCATCGGAAGTCTGGCAATCGATAGCGGCAGCGATGAAGTCTGTTGGAGTTTTGACAGAAGCGCCAACGTTAGCGGAACTCACAAAAAGGGCTGGAATTGATTCTTTGCTCGAAAATATTCGTTCCTTCTTGGACAAGAATGCTGAGCGACGCGTCTTATTGTTACTTGATGAAGCAGATCGCTTTTTTGAACAAGACGGGAGGCATGATTTCTCGGAAACACGTCGTCTCAAACAAATTATGGATTCGACCCAGCGAAGATTTAAGGTGGTCTTTGCCGGATTGCATAACGTGTTGCGAATGACAGAGCGCGCCAATCACCCGTTGGCGCACTTTGGGCAACCAATCAAGATTGGTCCATTTATTGAAGAGCATGAAATTAGGGAGGCGCGTGAACTCATTCGCTTACCGCTTGCGGCGGCCGGCTTTGAATTTGATTCACGCAGTCTGGTGATGCGTATCCTTGCTCAGACCAACTATTACCCGAGTCTCATTCAGCTTTACTGCAATCATCTTCTTCAGCATATGTTGACTCGCCTTGCAACCACTCAACGCCTTGCTGGGCCAAGATACAAAATCACGAGTCATGATATTGAGGCGGTATATTCGAGTAGTGATTTGCGTGGCGAAATCCGCGCCAAATTCAACTTCACGCTACAACTGGACCCTCGCTATGAGGTTATCGCTTACGGCATGGCCTACGAGGCACTCGCAGGGCCTTTGACGATTGTTGGCGGTATGGAGTGGCGATCAATTTGGCTCGATTGCGCGATTAAGTGGTGGTCTGAGGGATTCCGAGATACCAGTGAGCTCGACTTCAGAGTTCTTCTCGATGAAATGGTCGAACTGGGCGTGCTCTCACGTCTTTCGACAGGAAGCTATGACTTGCGTAACCCCAATATCTTGTTGCTGCTCGGAAATCGCGATGAGATTGAAACCGTTTTGGCACGTAGTCGGCAGCCCGCTGTGGAATTCGATTCCGCTGTATTTCATCCACGGTTGCGGACTCAAAATGGAAGTCACTTAAGGCATCCTCTGACATTTCAGCAGCTAAGCGAAATTCTCCGACATGGCAATACGGTGAGTGCGATTGCTGGATCTCCAGCAGCAGATGTCGAGGAACTCGCTGGAAGCCTAAAAGCCTATGTTGAACAAAGCGGAGCGGGAGTGTGTCACATTTTCGATGACGTTCTTGATCATCAGGATTTCATCGTACGGCTGAATGAAAAAATCGGTAACCGGGATATGAAGGGGCATACCGTATTTGTCGTTCCAAGTTCTGTTCCTTGGACAGGGCGGTGGGTTGCCGAGGCCAAAGATAAATTGAGTCACCTCAAATCGCCGACCGGGTATGTCGCTGTTTGTTTCCTGGCAGATCCTAAGACGCTTTGGGGTACTTTTTCAGATGATAGATTTAACGAACTGAGTATCCCTTGGATTTCCCTTTTGCCTTGGCGGGAAACATTTGTATATCAATACTTGGAGGACCAGCAGCTATCAATGACGACCGATAGCATTCGCAGCGCCACTGGTTATTGGCCTGCGCTCGTCTATTCGCTCATTGAAAAATCTTCTCAGGTACGTGACCTGGAGCGCCAAGCCAATGCGGCAAAAGATGCGCTGGAAGATATTCAGGTGGCTAAGCAATTGTTTGCAAAATTTGGCCTGGATGTCGACATCACTGTACCAATTTTGACCACATTGGCTGAACTTGGTGAGGCGATAGAGCCAGAGGATCTTTCGGATCTATCAGAAGCGCCGATTGATAGAGTGCATCTAACTTTGGCCTGGGGGGAGTTATTGGGAATTGTGCGAAGGGAAGGCGCAAACCATTGGGTGCTTGACGAAATCGTCAAACAGATTCTTTTATCGGTGAGAAAGTAGCAATGCATCGTTGGCGCCTACCAGGCCCACAAGGGTACATATCATCCGTTGTACGAGCGCTGCGGAGTGGATTCAATGTCGTCTCAGGGGTTCCGAATTATGGAGCCTCGGGGCTTGGTGATGCCTTGAGGTGTCACCTTATGGATGAAGGGTGGATAGTTGCCGGGCATCTCCCGGACGCCTCGTTGAATCCGCTGGATCAGTTATACCGCACGATGGAAATTCCGGATCAGGATTCCGGTTGCCGCTCGATTTCAACGCTTCTTGGAGGACTGGAGCCTGGCTCCGTTGTCATCATCGATGGAATTAAACATGACAAGTGGGCTGAATGGAAACAGTTTTTCGCTACGTATGAGGCGGCTAGCCGGGGCATTCCGCGCTCGGACAGGCCTTTGTTACTAGCAATCGTTGAGGGAGTGCCCTCATCAGAACTAGGACGCGATTGCGCAGCGCTTAAAGTCCTTATCTGGCAGAACGTTGTCGGTGAATTCGACATTATGTTGTTTGTCTTGGAATCCTTGCGGAACAGAATAAATAAGCCAAGCAAAGCACGATTGCTGTCGCGCATTATCGCTCGCCTGTCTCTCTGGGATTTTGAGTTGGCCAGTTACTTGGCAGAAGTTGACGAACGTCTGCTATTTGAGCCGATTGATAGTTTGAATTCGGTAGTTCAGTTATTACCAGTTCCCGATGGGTTGGCTGCTAGCTGGGAGGCTGGCGGCATGATGCTGTTTGACGATGTTTCGCTCCAGCATCCGTATCTGCTACTTGCGGATGCGTCTAAGCACGCAATGCTCCGAAGACGCCTATGGGAGGCACAGGCAAGCGACCTTTTGCCACTGCTCGAAACTCGAAGGCATTACTGGGCTCAGCAGCTTCGCACGATTATCCGTACTCCCATTCGCCTGGGCGAGCAGACCTTCGATGATATCGATGAATTGGAGATAGGCCAGCTTGCGTTTCTGGCCAAGCAACACAATCTCAAACCCCAGATTCGGCATGCAACCGATACCCTCCGTCGGTATCGCAACAAACTGGCACATATAGAACCTCTGGCTTACTCCGAAGCGTTTGACGACGATCTGCAATCAAATACCATGGGTTGAGTCGTTCTAGATTTTCAGGTTTGGAGCTGAACATCGAGAACCACCTTGGCTCACCTCCCACCTACCCCCTTTCAATGAGGGGGGGTAGGTGGCCACTGTTTGGCGCTAGTTCAATTCGCACCGAGACGTCCTAGTCCTAGGGAAGCCCCGGGGGAGTACCCGCCAATGAAGCAAGCGGCAGATTGAGTGCTGGGTAGGTAGCGCGTGACTAGGCGTTGCGCTACCAAAGCCAAGCGAGTGACTGGATCTCGTTTGCCAACTCAGGCGCGGGAGATGCCTGAGGAAATCGGAGATATCCAAAGCCGCGCTTAAAACCATCAATTCATGGTCCCTTACGACAACCTTGTATGTGCACAAATGATTCAATGTGCCTTGAATAGCTTGGGCATTGATTTCCGTATACAAACCAATCCAAGCAAATAAATGAAGGCGTGAGTTAAGGTTAATTAATAATATATATTAAATATAATATGTATTAATAACCCATGTCATGGCTTATCCCAAACCATGTTCATCCGAACAATATAACAACAAATCGCCACTACCGTTCAAGCTATCGCATTTCAACGAGGAGTACTTTTTTAATGATTCCGTATACATAGTTTGGCAAATTCGCCAGACATTAAACGGGAGTATTGAAATGGACAAAACAAGAAAAAACAAGCACATGGTTAATAGCACCTCGACATATATCGACAAGCTCCTGGAAAACCATTCAAAGATTCAAGTGATCCGACTGGATCTGAGCTATAAGAAGGAACATGCCAGAAAGGCATCACTTGAAAAGATCAACCAGGATTTCACACACTTGCTCAACAATCGTCGGACTAAGCCTTCCATTTTCGAGAACATGGTCGGTTACATCGCCAAGCGGGAATATACGGAAGACAAAGGACCGCATATCCACAGCGTCTTCATCTACGACGGACAGAAGATCCGTAAGGATGCCCACATGGGTGATCAAATTGGCCAGTACTGGAAGAACGAAATTACCGACGGCAAGGGCATATACCACAACTGCAACCGAGAAAAGGACACGTATGCTGAATGCGCTCTAGGGCTGATTGAGCATACGGATGACGCCAAGCGCACCGTGCTGAAGGAAAAGGCTATTGCCTACCTTTGCAAGGAGGAGCAAAGCATCAATCCGCTCAAGCAATCTGGTTCCGAACGTTCATTTACCCGTGGCATTGCGCCTCGTAAGAAAAGCCAGGTTGGGAGGCCTCGCCAGGGTGATTCTGTCAGAGGGGATACCGGCGATTCGCAGGAAGACGAGAGCAGTGGGTTAAATGGCACGATGCTTCAGATGAGAAGCTTCTGAACTGACTGGCAATAGGACGGCACTTGCCCCCCAATTGGGGGGCAAGCCTGAAGCGCAAACTTTTATTAGGGAGGGGGCGATATCGGTCAGGAAATCGGCATAGCGGCCGATGTCCGCTCACTAGGGCTTCTTAACATCGGCAAACTTTGCAGCCATTGTTGGGTTGCCGCGCGTCAGCCGCTTGATCGTAACGTCCTGCGCCTTGTCGTTAGCAAGGCGTAGGTTGCGGTCGGTGCCGAGCAAGGCTTCCTTAGTTTTTTGCAGGTGGTCGATGGATTTATCGATCTCCTCAATTGCAGTTTGGAAACGACGTGAAGCGAGGTCGTAATTCTTGGAGAAGGCCGACTTGAAGGTTTCAAGTTCGTTCTCGAAATTGGTGATGTCGATGTTCTGCGCGCGGACTAGGGCAAGTTCGGCTTTGTACTTGACCGCGTTCATTGCGGCGTTGCGCAGCAGTGTGATGATGGGGATGAAGAATTGCGGGCGGATCACGTACATCTTGGGATAACGGTGAAATACGTCGACGATGCCAGTGTTATAGAGCTCGCTCTCGGGTTCGAGCAGTGAGACGAGCACGGCGTATTCGCAGCCCTTCTCATTACGGTCCTTGTCGAGTTCTTTGAGGAAGTCTTCATTGCGGCTCTTGGTGGCGGTGAGGTCGTTCTCGTTCTTCATCTCAAACATGACGGAGACGATCTCGGTGCCGCTCTCATCGCTGTCGCGGAAGATATAGTCTCCTTTGCTACCGCTGCGAGCGTCGTTGTCTTTCTCGAAATATGCGTGCGGAAATGCCGTGGCGCGAATGCGGTTGAATTCGGTCTCGCAGTGTTGCTCCAACGTTTCGCCGATCATCTTGGTGGAGAGGCGCGCCTTCATGTCGCGCAGGCGCTCGATGGCGTCGTCACGATCTTTGAGCTGGGTTTCGTATTTGTCTTTGAGTGATTTTTCGGCGAGCTGCTTTTCGAGTGCGGCGCGCTCAAGGCTGCTCTTGAGTTCGTCGCGTTCTTTCTCGACCTTGCCGAGTGCGTCGGCAAGCGCCAGCTTTTGGTTAAGCGAGAGGGTGTCGAGCTGAACCTTGAGGGCCTGGATCTCGGCGTCCTTGCTGGCGGCACTCTTCTGCAGCTCGGCAAGCATCTTCGCTTCGGCAAGCTGGGCGGCGGCGTCTTTTTCTTGCTGCGCTTGGGCGAGCTGGTTGGCGAGCGAGTCGCGCTCTTTCTCGACGGCACTGAGGGCTTGGGTGACGGCGAGTTGGCTCTGAACTTTTCCTGCGTCGATCTGGGCCTTGAGGGTCTGAATTTCGCTGTCTTTGGCAGAGGCGGCTTTCTGCAGCTCGCCCGACATCTTTGCCTCGGCGAGTTCGATGGCCTTGAGCTTGTCCTGCTCGGCGAGAAGTAGCCGGTCGTGCAACTGCTTGTCGAAGTCCGCATCGCGAACTTGCTTGAGGATGTCCGCGTAACCCGCTTCGTCGATCTTGAAGGCTTTCCCGCAATGTGGGCAGATGATTTCATGCATATGTGAGCTCTCCCTGCAACAGAATGTATCCGTTTCTGCTTGTGATTTCATGTATCCAGCATGCTAGCCTAAATCAAACTGGCTTTCGTAGTTACAGTAAAGTCAGCTTTCATACAAAACCGGCTGCTTAGGTCGGAGATCCCGAATCGCCGCAAAGGCCGTCGAGCTAGTGCTAACCAATAGCAGCTAATTCCAGCCTTGGCCACAAGCGATGATCGGCTAATCACTGCAAGGTTTTTCGCTCAATGCAAAGAAGCCCACCGGCGTCCAGTGGGCTTGCAGATGGATTAAGCGGGGCCCTCGTTCGGATATTTCCCCTGGGGCTGCTCCACCAAGCTGCACTCAAAGAGTGCACGGTAGTAGCCGACAAGCGCCGCATAGTGGTCCTGATCAGGATAGAACAGATCGTCGATAACCCGATCAACAACGGTACGCCCAATGTGGAAAACGCTTTCCTGATCCTCTGGGTTCAACGTGGCGTTCTGCTGGAGTGCCAGCATCAGCCACTTACGACACAAGTAATCCCCCTTCTGATACCAGGCGCGATGCGCTTCCTGCGTCAAGATTTCCACCAAGTGTGCAGGAATTGGTGGAGGGGTGTCCGTGTTCAAGGCCATCGTTGCCGGCATCTGGGGAACTGATGCAACTGGATCAAGTGGACCAACCGGGGCAACCTGAGCAAGCTGACCAAAGCGGTCAACTTGGTCAAGGTGACAAAGTGGAGCAGGGTGAGCAAGTGGCGAAAAGATGGGGGCCATGCCTTGGGGCATGGCGGCGAAAGTGAACTGCGGATTAGGAAACGGATGTGTTTGCCCATTGCGATCATATCGAACTGGAGACATGGCAGGCATCGGGTACAGTGGGGTTGAAGGCAATTCCCACAGGGTACATACCGCCGTCTTGTGACTAGTAATCCGCAATGCTTTCTTGGCGCGCTTCAGTGATGAAAGCGAGATTCCCACTGCTGTGGCTGCACTTTCGACATCCTTGGCGGGAAGCGATCCATTCGCTAATTGATTGAGCAGGAAGGTCTTGGCTTGTCCAACGGCACCCACTTCGGGATCAGAGTCACCTCCTTCTGCCCAAGCCAGAATTTCGCTAGCCAACCCCTCCACGACGTCATGCCAAGAAACCTTTGATGTTTCAATCGGGCGATATGCTGCCATCACGGTAGCTCCCTGTGTTTCGTACAGAAACCCGCCGTGATCTGAGCCCAGATTGGATTTCGCGCGAACGAGGACAGAGCATTGAGTCTCATCGTCCATCTGCCCAGATGCGACTTTAGAGGTAATTAGCACTACCCTTGCCACAGCACCAAATGCCAAGCTGCCCGCGACGCGATCAACCGGATTCTTGCCCTTGGAGTGCTTGGTAACATGGGTGATGCCAATGATTGCGAAACCGTGCTCTTCTGCAAGCAAAATGAGCGGCTCGAGCGCGCGCCGAACTTCTGAGTTTTTATGAGAGTCTCCTGACACGGCTTGGACGATCGAGTCGATAATCAGCAATCGAATATTTGGATTCTGCTGGATTTTCGTCTCAAGGAGAGGAAGGTCCGTGTCGAAATTGAAAGGGCGCTGCTTGCCACGCTCGTGAGTGGCACCGATGACGTGGATGCGTGAAAGATTTGCGTTGGCAGCCATGAGGCGAGGAATGATGGTGTCTTCAATGCCGTCTTCGCCACTCCAGATGAGAACGTCGCCGGTCGGTGAAAAGCTGCCGTCTGGCCAGCGGTGGCCGTACAGTCCCCCATGGGATACGGTTGCAGCGCAAGTTAACGCGACGAGGGTCTTGCCGGTGCCCGGTGAGCCTGCCAACAAGGTCAGCTTGCCGGCTGCCAAGTGATCTTGCCAGATCCAATCGATGGGTTTTGCGGGAATAAGTGCTGCGCAAGTGACTTCAACTGAGTTTACGTACATATTTGATTCTCCAATTCGGTTTCCTGCATCACGAGGGTTATCTGAGTGCTATGCAGGGCCCGTGCATGGCGATCAGCTATGTGTATTGAATATTGTGTTGGGTTGTTCTCCCCTTTAGGGGTTCTGAGCAAACAGCGCAGCTCGCAGTTCGCCAACGTTCCAGCGCGTATGCGAACCAAATTTCTTTGGCTGCGGCAATTCGTTCCTGCGAAGCCGTGACCAGATTGTTGGTGGCTTGCAGCCGAAAAGTGCGGCAACTACGTTTACGTCTACGTGCGCCGCGTTCGGCAAATCGTCAAATTCTGTAAGGTCCTTCTTTCGCATCGATTGTTTCTCCTCCGTCATCTGTGGCGTTTTTCGGTGACGCCGATTTTCCTGAGATTCGCGACTTTCTCCTTGACGCGAAATTCCCCGAATATCGCGTCTTGACAACTCGCGGCTACCGAAGGTTGAGATGTACGCGGCGGACCAAGCCTAGGAAAGCTGCAGTGGTCAGTGGAGTAAAATGCGAACGTCCGCTAAGTGGTCGTTCGAGAAGCATCAATCTGAGGTGAGTACTATTGGGTTGAAAGCACTCTAAAATCGAAACACAGTGATGCTAGTGGTCAATGGGTAGCTAGACGGGTAGCTAGCAGCAATAAAGCCAGATCGAATATATCGCAGGCAACTGAATATAAAGTAAAAATATTTTTTGTTTGGAGCAGTACGATATCGTCCTCATGTAGTACCCATAACATACGGAGACGCCAATGAAATCTGATGCCGAATTCGACAGTCTGGTCCCGCCGCAGCATTTCGACCGCCGCAGTTTCATTGTCACCAGCCTGGGGGCTGGCTTTGCGCTGGCGGTGCAGCCGGTGATGGCGCAGACCGCGATCAAGACCGGAAGCGAAGGCCTGACGGCCGGCGAAGTGAAGGTGCCGGTGCAGGACGGGGAGATGGTCGCCTATTGCGCTCGCCCGGCGAATGCCGCCAAGCCACCGGTGGTGCTGGTGATCTCCGAAATTTTCGGCGTCCATGAGTACATCCGCGACACCTGCCGTCGTCTCGCGCAGCAGGGCTACTGCGCGCTGGCGCCCGAACTGTTTGCGCGTCAGGGCGATCCGCGCAAATACGAAAGCGTCGCCGATGTGCTCGCCAATGTCACCAGCAAGACGCCGGACGCTCAGGTGATGCGCGACCTGGATGCCAGTGTCGCCTGGGCCGCCGCGCAGGGTTTCGATACCCGGAGACTGGCAATCACCGGCTTCTGCTGGGGTGGCCGCATCACTTGGCTGTATTGCGCCCACAACCCGCAGGTCAAGGCGGGTGTTGCCTGGTACGGTCGTCTGGTCGGGGTCGTCAATGAATTCACGCCACGGCATCCGACCGACGTTACCGGCGAACTCAAGGCGCCGGTCCTCGGGCTCTATGGCGGCCTCGATACCGGTATCCCTCTCGACACTGTCGAGGCAATGGAGAAGAAGCTGGCAACGGGCAGTCTGGCAGCGCAGGCCTCGCTGATCGAGGTCTACGACAACGCCCCGCACGCCTTCCATGCCGACTACCGCCCAAGCTACCGCAAGGACGAGGCCGAGGACGGCTGGAAGAAAATGCTGTCGTGGTTTGGCCGAAATCTGGCGTAAACCGCATTCTCAAGCCATTTCCGGGCGCCGATGGGGGCCGGTTCGTGCTACCCTTCGCGCCTTGAGCTGATCTCGTAATTTTTCATCATGACCACCGCTGAAACGACTGCCGCCGCGACCCAAGACACGCCCGCCGAAAAACCTGCCGATAACCGGGCGCTGCTGAAGACGCTGCAGGAACGCTTCGAGGTCTTCCGCAATTTCAGCCCGCTGGCCATCGGCATCGACAAGCAGGTCTTCGAGAAGCTGCCGGAACTTAGCAAGAAAAGCCTGCGCCTCGCCATGCGCAGCCACACCATTTCCACCCGTTACCTCAAGGAAATGGAAAAAGGCACCGTCCGCCTCAACCTCGACGGCTCGCCCGCCGGCGAAGTCACCGACGAAAACCGTCAGCATGCGTCCGAGCAGCTGAAAGAACGCTTCAAGAAACAGGCCGAGCAACGCCGCGAAGCCGAAGCTGCAGCCAAGGCCGAACAGCGCCGCCAGGAAAAGCTCAGCCAGCTGACCGAGAAATTCGGCAGAAAACCGCGTTGACCGCAGCAGGCCTGGATACGCAGGCCTGCACCACTACGAATCGTTTTCCCCCTGATGCGCCGCCTTGTGGTGCGCCCGTCGTTCGCGCGCCCATGACCAGAGTGCCTCGGCGGCGTAGGGCAATACTGCGCCGCCGCCCAGTATCAGCAGAATTTCGGTCGAAAGCATTTCTTCGCCTCCCTGATGAGGTGACTGACAGGGTTTTAAACGCATAAGCTGTGCCAGCACGTCATGCTCAATGGCTGGAGACGGTATACTCAGGGCATATTTATATTGCGTGAAACCATGGCGATACTGCGATGCAACCATTGCGGTCATCTGGCAGAAGTGTCGGATGATGCTGCGAACAAGACCGTGCCCTGCCCGAAATGCAGTCAGCCGGCGAAGACCTATCCAACATTGTTTTTCATCGAACGCTTGCTGGATAAGTACTTTACCGCCCAGCGCGAGCTTATCCGTCTGAGAACGCCTGCGAGTCCGGCCTCGGTGGCTGCCACGCCGGCTGCAAGTGCTCCGCCTGCGCCGCAGGAGTTCGATCTGAGCAATACCGACCATCTGGCGAACGAGCTTCAGCATGGCCCGATCTATGACTGGTTCCGCAAAAAGCAGATCGCGGTTCAGGCTGACATGCGAGGCGTTGATACCAGTGGCTTTTATGATGAGGTGGCCGAGGCCATCGGTGACAACCTGGATCTGTTCAAAGAGGTCGTTGAGCGTATCCGCTGGTCGCAGCAGAAAGAGTATGCAAGTACGACCATCCATCTGGACAAGAAGACGCCTGACGAGGCGGCACAGCTGTCACGTTTCTGCCAGCAGTTGTACGACTTTTCCTTCGTTGCCAAGTGTTTTCACAATAAGGCAGAGCAGAATGTCCGCCTGATTCTGCAGACCGCGCCCAGTATCCGCCAGTATTTTAGCGGTGAGTGGCTCGAGTGGTTCGCCCTGATGCAGGTGCTGCGCTATACCAAGGAACGGGGCCGTCGGTTTTCCTGCGCGCGTGGTCTGGAGATTTCGCTGCAAAACGGGGATAAGGCGGAACTTGATGTGTTCGCGCTGCTTGATGGCAATCTGCCGATCTGTATCGAATGCAAGAGTGGCGACTGTCGGCCGCACATCGACCGTGCGCTGATGCTGCGCAAACGCCTGGGGCTTGAGGCGCGGCAGTTCGTTATGTGTGTTGCCGGGTTGAGCGACGAACAGGCCAAGGCGTATACGGCGATGTACGAACTGACATTCGTCAACGAACGTACGCTCTCCACGCATTTGCAAAAGCTCTTCTGAACCGCTGTATTGTCATCTTCCGGTCACTTTCCGCCGGAATAATGTGGCGCACCAAAGGAGAGAACAATGATCGAACAACTGCGCAGCAAGGCGCTGCAATTGTGTGCGGAGCACGGTATTGACGTGCGTCCTTATGCCGGCGGCTGGTGGTTGCTGGGGCGGAATATCAACCGGGTGGTCGGCGAGCTGGCCGGCCTGACGGCGTCGGACCTGGCCGGGCTACCGATCGTCGAGCGCTGAGACGCCGTTTGGCGGTCAGTGGGTAAGGCTGCTTGCCGGCTGGCGCGGGTTGGCGTTGAGGACGCGGACTTCGGCCATGGGGTAGATTTCGCGGGCCATGCCAATCCAGCTTTCAATCAGTTCGCGGTTGTTGCGGATGCCGTCGGCCAGTTCGACCCAGCGGCCGTCCGGTTTGCGGATTTCGATTGCGACAGACATTTTCGGTGACTTCCCTGAGCGGATATCGTTGTTCAGACATCCTAACCCGCACAGCCGGTGCCGGAAACAAGGATTCGTCGCCGGCCGTGAAGTGCCTCACACTCGCTGGTGATCTTCCTCGTAGCGCGACAGCGTCACCCCGGCGTGGCTCAATACCTCGCGCAGCGCCTTGATGTCCTGCTTGCTGCAGGTGTTGCTGTTGTGCGGATGGTGCAGGAAGGCTTCGATCTTGTTCAGCGTGATCTTGAAGCGGGCGCCGTGGGCCGGTTCGACTTCGGCACCGAGGTGGTGGAGCAGGGATTCGATTTCCCGCCAGTGGATGTTGGCCGAGGGTGGATCCTGAAAGATGCTGCGCATCAGATGCGCGTGTTTGTTGCTCATGGCAATGCTCCCAGTGAACTGGAATGCCATTATTGTATGCCTCTGGCGAGGCAGCGTCAGGTCAGGATGATCTTGATAAGCGCCAGCATCAACAACGTGTACCCTGCCGCAACAAGATCATCGGCCATGACGCCGAAACCGTTTTTGACGTGCTCGTCGAAATACTGGGCCGGTTGCGGCTTGGTGATGTCGAAGAAGCGGAACAGTGCGAAGGCGGTGGCCTGCCAGAACCAGTTGTCCGGCGTCAGCAGCAGCACCAGCCAGAAAGGCACGATTTCGTCCCAGACGATGCTGCCGTGGTCAGGATCGCCGAGGGCACGGCCGGTGACGTCGATGAACCAGATGCCGCCAAGGTAAGCTGCGGTGAACAGGAAAAGCAGCTGAAAATCACCAAAGTAATGCCGGAAGAGCATGAAGCTCGCCCAGGCGAACAGTGTGCCGAAGGTGCCGGGCGCTTTGGGCGCAAGGCCGCTACCACAGCCCAGCGCAAAGAAGTGCGCCGGGTGGGCGAGCATGAAACGGACGTCAGGGCGTCTCGGGCTGTTCATCACGGGCAAAATGGTCGTAGCCGGACCTGCTGATGCTGACGGGCAGGCCATCCGGGTCAAGCACCGTCACCTCGCCGGCTGGACCGGCAATCATCTCACCGATGCACCACAGCGGCAGTTCTAGCCGGGCGGCAATCTGGCCAATGGCGAGGCTTTGCGTGCCGGACGCGGTGAAGCAGAGTTCGTAGTCGTCGCCGCCGGCCAGTTGGCACTCCAGCGCCATGCGGCGCAGGTCGGCGTCGTAGCTGTCGCCGCTGCCACAGACATCCTTCAGTTGCGGCAACTGGACAAGTTTGACCTGCGCTGCGAGGCCTGAGCGTTCGGCAATGTGGCCGAGGTCGGCGAGCAGACCGTCGGAAACGTCGATGGCGGCGCTGGCAATGCCGGCCAGTGCCTGTCCAAGGGCGACGCGGGGGCGGGGTTTTTCCAGCGCGGCAACGCACAGGCGCGGCCAGGGTTCGGGCAGCTTGAGCTTGCCCTGCAGGTGGGCGAGGCCAAGCGCCGCCAGACCGGGACGGCCAGACACCCAGATCAGGTCGCCGGCACGGGCGCCGTCGCGGCGCAGGGCGCGATCCGGTGCGACTTCACCGAGCGCAGTGATGCAGATGTTCATCGGTCCGCGTGTGGTGTCGCCGCCGACAACATCGACGCCGTATTCGCTGGCACAGGTGAAGAAGCCTTCGGCAAAGGCGGCCAGCCAGACTTCATCGACTGCCGGCAAGGCGCCGGCCAGTGTTACCCAGCGCGGGGTGGCACCCATCGCGGCGAGGTCGGAAAGATTGACCGCCAAAGCCTTCCAGCCGAGGTTTTTCGGGTTGGTATCGGGCAGGAAATGGACGCCGGCGACCAGCATGTCGGTGGTGACTGCCAGCTGCATGCCCGGCGAGGGTTGCAGCAGCGCGCAGTCGTCGCCGGGGCCAAGCACCGCAGACGGCGTCGGCCGCGCGAAATACTTGTCGATCAGCGCGAATTCGCTGGCCGCGGCGCTGGTCACCACCGGCTTACTTGCCTTTCTTGCGCGCCGCGACTTCGTCCGGGCGCAGGCCGGCGGCGATCTTGTCGAGCACGCCATTGACGTACTTGTGGCCATCGGTGCCGCCAAAGGCCTTGGTCAGCTCGATGGCTTCGTTGATGATCACGCGGTACGGGGTTTCCGGATGATTCTTCATCTCGAAGCAGCCGAGCATCAGCACGCAGGCTTCGATCGGCGACAGTTCGGTGAAGGGACGGTCAATGTGCTTGCCGATCAGTTCGGTCAACTCGGCATTCTGGCCGATGACGCCGCGCAGGGTGCCGACGAAGAATTCGCGGTCAGCCTTGGCAAAACCGTCCATTTCCGGTGCATAGGCTTCGATGGCAGCTTCGTCGGCACCGCCGACACGCCATTGGTACAGGCCCTGCAGCACGAATTCGCGCGCCCGGCGACGGGCCGACTTGGGCGGCGCCTTCGGCTCTTCGGGGTGATCGGTATCGGTCATGAAGGTGGTCATTGGCTCAGCGCTTTCTTCAGATTGGCCATTTCGACAGCGGCTTGGGCGCAGTCGGCGCCCTTGGGCTGCATGCGGACTTCTGCCTGCTCGTCGGTCTCGCAGGTGAGGATGCCGTTGGCGATGGGCACGCCGGTGTGCAGTTGCACTTCCATGATGGCGCGGCAGGAGTCGTTGGAAACGACCTCGAAGTGGTAGGTTTCGCCACGGATGACGGCGCCGAGCGCCACGAGGGCGTCGTACTTGCCGCTCTGGGCCATGGACTGGAGCACCAGCGGAATTTCCAGCGCGCCGGGGACGGTGGCGATGCGCATGTCGGCATCGGCGACGCCGAGGCGCTTGAGTTCATGGATGCAGGCGGAGAGTAGCCCTTCGCAGACCGGCAGGTTAAAGCGGGCCATGACGACGCCGACGCGCAGGCCGGTGCCGTTCAGGTTCTGGTCGAATTCGACGACATTGGCAAAACGGGACATGGATTAGAGCTCCGCGGGAGAGGTGACGAAGCCGGTGACCTGCAGGTCAAAACCGGTCATGGAGGGCATCTTGCGCGGGCTGGAAAGCAGGCGCATCTTGCTGACGCCGAGGTCGCGCAGGATCTGGGCGCCGATACCGTAGGTGCGCGGGTCCCATTTCTGCTGGGTTTTCGGTGTGCTGGCGGTCTGTCCGGTGAGGCGGTTGAGCAGGGCCTCGCCGTCTTCCGGGCGGTGCATCAGGACGATGACGCCGTGGCCGTGTTTTGCCAGTGCCGCCTGCGCTTCCTCGATCGAGAAGGAACCGGCCTTGCTGGCCGGGTCGATGAAATCGAGCACCGACAGCGGTTCGTGGACGCGGACCAGGGTTTCGGCGCCGGCCGGGATTTCGCCCCTGACCATCGCCAGATGCGTGGCGCCGCTGGCGCGGTCGACATACGCATGCAGCGTGAAATCGCCATGGACGGTCGGCACGGTCTTGCTGGTAACGCGCTCGACCAGGGTTTCGGCGCCGGCGCGGTAGTGGATCAGATCGGCGATGGTGCCGATCTTCAGGCCGTGTTCCTTGGCGAATTCGATCAGCTCGGGCAGGCGGGCCATGGTGCCGTCGTCGTTCATGATCTCGCAGATCACCGACGAGGGTTCAAGGCCGGCCATGCCGGCGAGGTCGCAGCCGGCTTCGGTGTGGCCAGCGCGGACCAGCACGCCGCCGGGACGCGCCATGATCGGGAAGACGTGGCCGGGCTGGACGATGTCGTCGGCGGTGGCATTGCGGGCAACGGCGACCTGGATGGTCTTGGCACGGTCGGCGGCGGAAATGCCGGTAGTGACGCCTTCGGCAGCTTCGATGGAGACAGTGAAGGCGGTGCCGTAAACGGTGCCGTTGTTGCGCGCCATCTGGGTCAGGCCCAGTTTCTTGCAGCGGGCTTCGGTGAGCGTCAGGCAGATCAGGCCGCGGCCGAACTTGGCCATGAAGTTGATGGCTTCGGGCGTGATGTGCTCGGCGGCCATGACGAGGTCGCCCTCGTTTTCGCGGTCTTCTTCATCGACCAGGATGACCATGCGACCGGCCTTGATTTCGGCGACGATATCGGCGGTGCTGGCGATGGCGGGATGGGGTGGCATGGGGTTCCGGTGCAGCAAAAAAAAGGGGTGATATTTTCGCAGAAACAGGCGCTTGACGCCCGTTTTTTGTGCGAGCGCGTGCCGCTATGGGGCGTAGGCTTCGACCTGGATGCGCAGTCGGACTTCGTCGCCGATGAAGGGCAGGCCGTTGTTGAAACCGAAATCGGACCGGCGCAGCGTGGCCGTGGCGTCGGCGCCGCAGCCGCGCTTGCGGCTGACGAAGTTGAGGCCGCATTTGACGCGCTGGATGTCGAGGCGCAGCGGCCGGCTCTGGCCGAGCAGGGTCAGGCGGCCGTCGATGGCGGTCAGCCGCGGGCCGTCAAAGACGAAGGCAGTGCTGCGAAAAAGGATGTCGGGATTGGCGGCGACGTTGAACCAGTCTTCGCCGCGCAGGATGTCGTCGCGGGCGGCGAGGCCGGTGTCGAGCGAGGCGGCATCGATATGGATGTCGACCTCGCCCTGTTGCTGCGCCGGGTCGTAGCGCAGGCTGCCGCGGCTGCGATTGAACTGCCCGCGCTGCGTCGAGAAACCGAGGTGGTCGATCTCGAAGCTGGCGTAGGTGTGCGTCGGGTCGATGTCGTAGGTCTCGGCCCTGGCGGGCAGGGCGAGCACGAGACAAAGGAGGAAGAGGCCGGCGAGATGGCGTGCTGCGGTGAACATGAAAAAGTGTCGAAAATCGGGAATGGGGAGTGGCTTCCGTTCAGACCCCGATTATGACGCGCTGTTCCCGCCTTTCGGGTAGCATCGCTGCCCATGCGGCACGCGCTTCTCTTCTCCGTCTTTGTCATCGCCTCTTGCGGGCTGGCCTACGAACTGGTCGCCGGTGCCCTGTCGTCCTATCTGCTGGGCGACTCGGTGATGCAGTTCTCGACGGTCATCGGCACTTATCTTTTCGCCATGGGCGTCGGTTCGTGGCTGTCGAAGTACATCACCCGCGACCTGATCGGGCGCTTCATCCAGATCGAGCTGATGGTCGGCCTGCTTGGTGGTTTTTCGGCGATCGGGCTGTTCATGGTGTTTACCTGGTTGTCGGGACCGTTCAAGCTGGTGCTCTATCTGGCCGTCTTCGGTGTCGGTGTGCTGGTCGGGCTGGAGATTCCGCTGGTCATGCGCATCCTCAAGCGCGAGCTGGCGTTCAAGGATCTGGTATCGCAGGTGCTGACCTTCGATTACCTCGGGGCGCTGGCGGTGTCGGTTTTGTTCCCACTGATTCTCGCGCCGCACATCGGGCTGGTGCGTACCGGCCTGCTGTTCGGCTTGCTCAATGTCGCGGTCGCTCTGTGGGCGCTGCATCTTTTCCGTGACCAGTTGCCGGCGCGGCGCGGCCTGCTGCTGCAAAGCTGGTCGGCCTTTGTCGTGCTGGTGGCCGGTTTTGCCGGGGCCGGGCAGCTGACGACGCTGGCCGAGAGCCACGTCTACGCCGACGATATCGTGCATGCCGAGAGTACGCCCTACCAGCGCATTGTCGTCACGCGCTGGCGTGACGATCTGCGCCTGTTCCTGAACGGCAACCTGCAGTTTTCATCGCACGATGAATACCGCTACCACGAGGCGCTGGTGCATCCGGGGCTGGCCAGTTTGCCGGCAGGGCGGCGGGTGCTGGTGCTCGGTGGTGGGGATGGGCTGGCCGTGCGCGAGATCCTGAAATACCCGCAGGTCGAGCAGGTGACGCTGGTTGATCTTGATGCGGGGATGACCGACCTGTTCTCGACGGCGCCGACGCTGGTGGCGCTCAACCAAGGCGCACTGAAGTCGCCGAAGGTGAAGGTCATCAATGCCGATGCCCTGAGCTGGCTGGAAGACAGTCGCGAGCATTTCGATTTCATCGTCGTCGACTTTCCCGACCCTGCCAATTTCGCCCTTGGCAAGCTCTACACCTCGGCTTTCTACCGGCTGCTGGAGAAGCGGTTGGCGGCCAATGGCCTGATCGTCATTCAGTCGACCTCGCCGCTCTATGCGCGCCAGTCATTCTGGTGCGTGGTGACGACGCTGGAGGAGGCGGGCTTCCGGACCGCGCCGTATCACGCGCTGGTGCCGTCCTTTGGCGAATGGGGCTTCATCCTCGCGGCGCGGGGCAATACGCCGCTACCAGACGGCTCTGCTGCGGTGAACCTGGAAAAGACGCGATTTTTGACCGCCGACATCCTGCCCGATATTTTCCGTTTCCCGGCCGACATGGCGCGGGTGCCGGCCGAGCCGAACCGCTTGAACAATCAGGTGCTGGTGCGCTACTTCGAGGCGGAGTGGCGCAAGGTCATCCGCTGATGACTTCGCCAGTGCCGTTCCGCTTGCTCACAAACGCAATGATCTCGGCAAGGCCGACCGGCCGGCTGTACAGGTAGCCCTGCAGGTAGTCACAGCCCAGCCGGCTGAGGAATTCACGCTGGGTGTCGGTCTCGACCCCTTCGGCCACCAGTTCGATCCCCAGGCTGTGGCCAAGGGCGATGGTCGCCGCACAGATCGCGGCATCGTTGGCGTCGGTCTCGATGTCCTTGACGAAGGATCGGTCGAGCTTCAGGCGACGGATCGGCATGTGCTTGAGATAGGCGAGCGAGGAATAACCGGTGCCGAAATCGTCGATGGCCAGCAGGATGCCCATGTCCGCCAGCTGGTCAAGGATGGACAAGGTGACCTCGGGATTCTGCATCGCCGTGCTCTCGGTGATTTCCATCTCGATGTCATTCGGCGTCAGGTCATAGCAGGCCAGCGCGCCGCGGACGAGCAACAGCAGGTTTTCGTGGCGCAATTGCTGCGCCGACAGGTTGATCGCGACACGCAGGCCGTCGATACCCTGAGTTTTCATCTCGCGGATCAGCCGGCAGGTTTCCCAGATCACCCAGTCGCCGAGCGGCTGGATCAGGCCGGTTTCTTCGGCGATGCCGATGAAGCGCAGCGGCGATACCGGGCCGAATTCGGGGCTGTGCCAGCGCAGCAGGGCTTCCATGCCGCAAACCCGGCCACTCCGAACGGCAATCTGGGGCTGAAACTGCAGTGAAAATTCGCTGTGCCCCGGCGCAATGCTGGCGATGGCCTGGCGCAAGGCATTTTCCAGTTGCAGTCGCTCGCCGGCCGTGGCGTTCATCCGCTGGGCGTAGAACTGATGATTGTTCCGGCCGGCATTCTTGGCGTGGTACATCGCCGTGTCGGCATTGCGCAGCAGCGTGCCGGTATCGGCGCCATCGATCGGGTAGAGGCTGATGCCGATGCTGGGCGTTGCGTACAGCGCGTGGCCGCTGAGCTGATGGCTGCCGGCCAGCGCATTCTGAATCTTGCCGGCGACACGCGCGGCGGTCAGCGCGCTTTCAATTTCAGGCAGCACGACGACGAATTCGTCACCACCCAGACGGGCGACGAGATCACTGCCGCGCACGCAGTCGCGCAGGCGCTGGCTGACTGCCTGCAGCAGGACATCGCCCACATGGTGGCCGAGCGTGTCGTTGATGTTCTTGAAGTTGTCGAGGTCAATCAGCATCACCGCCAGCTGGCGGTTCTCACGACTGGCAATGCGCAGCGCATGATCGAGCTGGTGCTCGAAGGCCAGGCGGTTGGGCAGGCCGGTCAAGGCATCGTGGTAGGCCAGGTGGGCGAGGCGGTCAGCGGCCTCCTTGCTGGCGCTGATGTCGGTGAAACTGGCGACGTAGTAGGCGACGCGGTGGTTCTCGTCGGTAACGGTCGAAATGGTCAGCCACTTCGGGTAGGCCGTCCCATCTTTGCGCTTGTCCCAGATCTCGCCCGACCACTGCCCCTCGCTGTCGAGTGCATGCCACATGGCGGCATAAAACTCGCGGCTGGCGTTGCCGGCGGCCAGCATGCCCGGGTCGCGCCCGGCGACTTCCGCCAGGGTGTACCCGGTCAGTTCGCTGAAGGCGGGATTCACCGCAAGGATGCGGTTGTTGTGATCGGTGATCAGGATGGCATCGCGGCACTGCGCGTAGGCGCGCGCCAGCACTGCCGCGGAAAGCGGCTGGCCGGCGGCGTCAAAAGCGGCGTGCATGGCGATGTCTCGGGGTGTTGCTGTCAGACGTTGAACAGGAAGTTCATCACGTCACCGTCCTTGACGACGTACTCCTTGCCTTCGGCGCGCATCTTGCCCGCCTCCTTGGCGCCGGCTTCGCCCTTGTAGGTAATGAAATCCTCGTAGGCGATGGTTTGGGCGCGGATGAAGCCACGCTCGAAGTCGGTATGGATGACGCCAGCCGCCTGCGGCGCGGTATCGCCGGCGTGGATGGTCCAGGCCCGCACTTCCTTGACGCCGGCGGTGAAGTAGGTCTGCAGGCCGAGCAGGGTGTAGCCGGCGCGGATCAGGCGGTCGAGACCGGCTTCGTGCAGGCCCATCGATTCGAGGAACTCGATCTTGTCGGCGTCTTCGAGGTCGGCGATTTCGGCTTCGATCGAGGCGCACAGGGCGACGACCTGCGAGCCTTCGGCCGCGGCGTGAGCTTCGACCTTGGCCAGCAGCGGGTTGTCGGTGAAACCGTCTTCGGCGACGTTGGCAGCGTAGAGCACGGGTTTGGCAGTGATCAGGCAGAAGGGCTTGAGCGTGGCCCATTCCTCCTTCGCCAGGTCGAGGGCGCGGACGGCCTTGCCCTGATCGAGCTGGGCGAAGCATTTTTCGAGTACGGCAACGAGGATCTTGGCTTCCTTGTCGCCGGAATTTGCCGGGCGCTTGTAGCGGTTCAGGGCCTTCTCGACGGTGGCCATGTCGGCCAGTGCCAGTTCGGTATCGATGACCTCGATGTCGCGGATCGGGTCGACGCTGCCGGAAACGTGAATCACGTTCGGATCATCGAAGCAGCGGACGACGTGCACGATGGCGTCAGTTTCGCGGATGTTGGCCAGGAACTGGTTGCCCAGGCCTTCCCCCTTGGAAGCACCAGCCACCAGACCGGCGATGTCGACGAACTCGACGATGGCCGGTTGGATCTTCTGCGGCTTGACAATCTCCGACAGTGCTTTCAGGCGCGGATCCGGCACCTCGACGATACCGACGTTCGGCTCGATGGTGCAGAACGGATAGTTGGCCGCTTCGATGCCGGCCTTGGTCAGCGCGTTGAAGAGGGTGGACTTGCCAACGTTGGGCAGACCGACGATACCGCATTTGAGAGACATGGTTCTTCCTTAGACGGCTTTGCCGTGCAGCTGTTGCTGGGCGCCGGCGAAGTCCCCGGCAGAGAGTTTGGGCCAGGCCAGCAGGCAGCGGGCCAAAGCGTGTTCGATATCCGGCAGTTCTTCCTTGCGCGGTTGGTGCAGGACGAAATCGGCAACCTGTTGCGAGAGGCCGAGTGTTCGCGGGTGGCCGATGCCGAGGCGCAGGCGCCAGAAATCCGGGGTGCCGAGCTTGGCCTGGATATCCTTCAGGCCGTTGTGGCCGCCATTGCCACCGCCCTGCTTGAGGCGGATGCCGCCGGGCGGCAGGTCGAGTTCGTCATGGATGACGAGAATCTCGGCCGAAGAAATCTTGTAGAAATTCGCCAACGCCGCGACCGACTGACCGGAGCGGTTCATGTAGGTCGATGGCTGCAGCAGCCATAGCTCGCCGGCACGTCCGGCGCGGCCGTAGAACTTGCCTTGTGGTGCCAGGGAAACCTTCAGCTTGTCGGCAAGCTGGTCCACGAACCAGAACCCGACGTTGTGGCGGGTGGCTTCGTATTCCGGTCCGGGGTTGCCGAGGCCGACGATGAGACGGGGTGCGGTCATAGGTGCGAAAAGGCCGCCGGGGCGTTTGCCTGCGGCGGCCAGTCGTGAAGCGGGGCCGAATTACTCGGCGGCAGCTTCGCCTTCAGCTTCGCTGGAACCACCCTTGCCGACGATGCCGACGACGATCGGATCTTCATCGCCGTGCTTGACCAGCGCAACGCCGGCCGGCAGCTTGACCTGCGAGGCGTGGATGGTTTCGCCAACCTTCAGGGCGCCGACGTCAACGGTGATGAACTCCGGCAGATCCTTGGCCAGGCAGTGGATGTCCAGTTCGGTCGTGACGTGGTTGACCAGGCCGCCACCCAGCTTGACGCCCGGGGCGTTCTCTTCGTTGACGAAGTGCAGCGGCACCTTGATGTGCAGTTCGTGCGTGGCATCAACGCGCTGGAAGTCGACGTGCAGGACCAGCAGCTTGTAGGCGTGGGCCTGGAAGTCGCGCAGCAGGACTTGTTCCTTCTTGCCGTCGATGTTCAGGTTGATGATCGACGAATGGAAGGCTTCCTTCTTCAGCTTGAGGAGGATGTCGTTGTGGTCGACTTCGATGGCCACCGGGGCAGCTTCGCCACCGTAGACGATGCCCGGGACCTTGGCAGCACGACGCAGGCGGCGGCTCGCACCCGTTCCCTGCAGCGTACGCGCTTGCGCGTTGAGTTCGAATTGCATGTTGTTACTCCAGAATGTTTCCCGATCCGCGACCAGAACGGGAAGGTTAAAAAAACTTAGTCGATGAACAGCGACGAGACCGAGTCATCGTTGCTGATGCGGCGAATGGTTTCGGCCATGATTTCGGCCACGGACAGCTGGCGGATGCGCGGCGAGGCAGCGGCATCGTCACGCAGCGGAATGGTGTCGGTGACGACTAGAGCGTCAAGATCGGACGAATTGACACGCTCGACCGCCGGACCGGAAAGGACCGGATGCGTGCAGTAGGCGACGACCTGCTTGGCGCCATTGGCCTTGAGCGCGGTGGCGGCCTTGCACAGGGTGCCGGCGGTGTCGACCATGTCGTCCATGATGATGCAGGTGCGGCCGTCGACTTCACCGATGATGTTCATCACTTCGGAGACGTTGGCCTTCGGACGGCGCTTGTCGATGATGGCCAGATCGCATTCGAGGCGCTTGGCCAGCGAACGGGCGCGGACGACGCCACCGTGGTCAGGCGACACGACCATCGGGTTTTCGTAGTTCTGCTTGCGGATGTCGTCGAGCAGGATCGGCAGGGCGTAGATGTTGTCGACCGGAATGTCGAAGAAGCCCTGAATCTGTTCGGCGTGGAGATCCATGGTCAGCACGCGGTCGACGCCGGAAGCGGCGAGCATGTTGGCGACCAGTTTGGCCGCGATGGGCACGCGCGACGAACGCGAGCGGCGATCCTGGCGGGCGTAGCCGAAGTAGGGAATGGCTGCGGTGATCCGGCCGGCCGAGGCGCGCTTCAGCGAGTCGACGATGACCAGCAGTTCCATCAGGTTGTCGTTGGTCGGGGCGCAGGTGGATTGCAGCACGAAAATATCGCGGCCGCGGACGTGTTCCTGCAGTTCGACGCTGACTTCACCGTCGGAGAAGCGGCCGACATTGGCTCGGCCAAGGTCGACATTGAGCTGGTTCGCGACGTCGGCTGCCAGTTTGGGGTTGGCGTTGCCGGTGAAGACCATCAGGCTGTTGTAGGCCATTTCCACATTCCTCCGGGTTGCAGCATGCGCATTGCTTTCGCCCGATACAATGAAAATCGGGCAGGCCTAGACCTGCCCGAAGGGAAACTGGCTGGGGAAGAAGGATTCGAACCTTCGAATGCCGGAATCAAAATCCGGTGCCTTGACCAACTTGGCGACTCCCCAGCGGTCGTTCAAACAGGGTCCGTTCAAACGAGGCGCGAATAATACAGGAGCGGAAAAATAAAATCCAGTATTTTTGTTCGTCGCAGCAATCGGTGTTGTCAGAGCATCGCCAGCGGGTGAGCAGTAAGTCCGTTGGCCAGCCAGCCGGCGGTGTCTGGTGGCAGTTGCGCGTAGACCGCTTCTGCCGCGCTGCGCTGCGCAAATGCGGCAAAAACGCAGGCGCCGGAGCCGGTCATCATCGCATCCGGCGCGTGCCGGCGCAGCCAGTCGAGTTGGGCGGCGACCGCCGGGAAGCGCTGGCAGGCGACGGCTTCCAGATCATTGCGGCCGATGCCCGGCCGCCAGTCGGCGGGGCGGATTGATGGCGTGTCACGAACCAGTTCGGGGGCGCCGAAAATGGCTGCAGTCGGCACGGTGGCCGCCGGCTGCAGCACGAGATAGGTGGACGGTGGCAGTTCGATGTCGGTGAAGGCCTCGCCGATGCCCTCGGCGAAGGTGTTCCGGCCATGGACAAAAACCGGCACGTCGGCGCCCAGGCTGAGGCCGAGGCGCTCGAGTTCGCCGCGCGACAGCCCGGTTTGCCAGAGGTGGTTGAGCGCCAGCAGCACCGTCGCGGCATCGGAGGAGCCGCCGCCGAGGCCACCGCCCATCGGCAGTTGCTTGTCGAGATAGATGGTGGCGCCGTATGGGCAGCCGCTGGCCTGCTGCAACAGCCGGGCGGCGCGCACGGTCAGGTCGCTTTCCGGCGGCACGCCGGGAATCGGTGTGGCGAGGACGATCTGCCCGTCGTTGCGCGGCGCAAATCGCAGGCTGTCGCAGCGGTCGATGAAGCGAAACACCGTCTGCAGCAGGTGGTAGCCATCGGCGCGACGGCCGGTGACATGCAGAAAAAGGTTGAGCTTGGCCGGGGCCGGCCAGGTGCTGTCCCAAGTCCAGGGGGTCATGGTGAGGCTTTCCATTCTTCTATCCGCAGCCGGAGTTCAAGGTCGCCGCTGCGGCGCACGGTCAGGCGGGCCGGCGGCGCGCCGGGGCGCGCTTCGTCGTAGTCGTAATCAATTTGCCAGCCGGCTTCACGCAGTTGCAGTGGTCGTCCGAGGGGGTCGTTCAGGCGCTGCGCCGTGCCATCACCCCGTCCGAGCAGCCAGTCGGGCAGGCGGGTCAGCGGCAGTCGGCGGCCGGTGACGGTGGCGATCAGTTCTTCGGGGTCATTGCTTTCGCGCTGGCTGCCATCGGCCAGTCGTAATCTGGATCGCTCCGGCGCGATGTCCAGTTCGGCCACGGCATGGCCCAGTGGATTGGCGATCAGTAGCTGGCTTACCGGCGGGCGATGCGTCCATTCCAGCCGGCCGCTGGCGCTTTGTGCTGGTTGCTCGCCGGCTTCGACGCGCAAGGAGAAGCGGCCGCTCATGTCAAACCCATGTACGGCGTCCCGTTCCAGCGTCGTCGTCAGCGGCGCACTGGCACAGCCGGCCAGCAATGCTGCCAGCGCGAACAACAAGCCACGCATCAGGGCAGGAATTTTTTCAGCGTACCGGCGAGGACTTCGTTCTCCGGGTGCTTTTTGGCGGCATCGCGCAGGATGCGCCGGGCCTCGTCTCGGCGTCCGAGCTGCCACAGAACTTCCCCGAGGTGGGCGGCGATTTCCGGATCGGCCTTCAGGCTGTAGGCGCGTTCCAGCGTCTGCAGAGCTTCGTCGAGCTTGCCCTGGCGGTAAAGCACCCAGCCCATGCTGTCCATGATGAAGGCGTCGTCCGGGTTGAGATTGAGGGCGCGGGTAATCAGGTCGCGGGCTTCGTCGAGACGCTGGTTGCGGTCGGCGAGCGAATAACCCAGTGCATTGAGGGCATGCGCGTGGTCGGGCTTGAGTTCGAGCAGGCGCTTGAGATGGGCTTCCAGCAACTCCGGCTTGCCGATGCGTTCTGCGGTCAACGCGGTTTCATACAAAATTTCGGGATTGTCGGGTTGTTTGGTCAGTGCGCTCTCGAGCACGATGTAAGCGTCGTTGTGCCGCCCGGCTTCGCGCAGCAGTTGCGACTCGGCGAGGATGAGCTGGGTGCGCTCACTGGGGGTGTTGCCGCGGGTGTCGCGCAGAAGTTGTCGCGCTTCTTCGGTCTTGCCCTGCTGCATCAGGATCTGGGCGGCCCGGGAGCGGGCCGGGACGAACTGTTCGCCGGCCGTGACCTGGCGGAAATGATCCAGGGCGGAGGTCAGTTGCTTCTGTTCCTGATCGAGTTGCCCGAGGAAGAAATGAACCGTGCTCTTGTCGGCAAAATCCGTGGTCAGCAGGCGTTCCAGCTGGGTGCGGCCGGTCTTGGCATCGCCCTGTTGCAGGGCCAGCATGGCCACCGGATAAATCACTTCCGGGTTGTCCGGGTTGTCGAGAATCAGGCGGTCAAACTGCTTGCGCGATTCGTCGTAGCGCCTCTCGCTGATCAGCAGCCGCGCCAGGGTCAGGCGGGCGTCGCGGGCGCCTGGATTACGGCTGACGAAATCGTTGAGACTATCAATGGCCGTGGCGCTCGATCGCCCGGCCTGCAACTGGGCGCGTGCCAGAGCTGCGGCTTCCCAGTCGGGGCGCAGCGCCAGTGCGCGCTCGGTCTCGGCCAGTGCCCGCAGGTTGTCGCCGGCGTTGGCGGCCGCCTGGGCCATCGCGAAGTGCGCCTCGGGCACGTTTTCGTAAGGAGCAGCAACGCGATCCACCAGTTTTTGTACTGCCTGCTTGTCCGTGTGGCGCGCCAGCATCCGGTTGAGATGCATCAGGTTGCCGGGCAGGGCAGCCTTGTCCTTTTCCAGCAAGGCGGCCAGCTGCGGCGCCAGGTCATCGATGCGGTTGGCCATCACCAGCAGGGTTGATTGGGTCTGGCGGGCTTTCATCGACTCCGGTTCAACTTCCAGCCAGAGCTTGGTGAGTTCCAGGGCGCGGTCGTACTGCTTGGAAAAACCGGCCACCTCGGTGGCGCGGGCGATGACTTTCGGGTCACGGGTGCGCACGGCGAGATCGGCCCAGGCGTCGGAACCCAGGCTGGTGTCGCCACGTTGCAGCGCAAATTCGCCGACCAGCGCCTGAAAAACCGTACGCCCGATGACGTTCTCGCGGCTGGCGCCACTGCGCTTGGATGGTGTTTCGCCGGCCGCCAGGCTGACGCCAGCCTGGCCGAGGCCCAGGGCGGCAATGAGAATGGCGGTGATCAGCTTCGGTTGCATGTCTTGCTTTCAGTCGTGTTATGCGTCTTTGAACGCATAAAATCCGGATAGTTTTGTGATGTTATTTGGCTTTTGACGGAGGAACAAGCGATGCCGGAGTTGCCGGAAGTCGAGGTTTGCCGGCGCGGGCTTGCGCCTGAGCTGGAAGGGCAGGTGATTACCGGGGTGGTCAGCCGCGTGCCCAAGCTGCGCCACCCGATTCCGCCGGGCTTGGCGGAATGGCTGCCCGGCTGTCGGGTGACGGCGGTTCGGCGGCGCGGCAAGTACCTGTTGCTCGACTGCAGCCGGTCCGGCGTCAGCGGCTGCCTGATCATCCATCTCGGGATGTCGGGCAACCTGCGTTTTGTGCCGCATGCCGAGCCGGTGGCCAAGCACGATCATTTCGATCTGGTGCTGCCGACGCAAACGCTGCGCTTCGCCGATCCCCGCCGTTTTGGCGTCGTCCTCTGGCAGCCGGGGGCGCCAGAGGTTGCCGAGCAGCATCCGCTGCTGGCCACGCAGGGCATCGAGCCCTTGTCCGACGCATTTACGGTCGACTGGCTTTTTCAGGCAATTTTACGACGTAGCGCGCCGATCAAGCCGGTGCTGATGGACAGCCATCTGGTGGTCGGTATCGGCAACATCTATGCGTCGGAAAGCCTCTTTCGTGCCGGCATTTCGCCGCTGCGTGCGGCCAACCGCATCAGCCGGGCGCGCTATGAGCTGCTGCTGCCGGCGATCCGCGAAACCTTGTCCGATGCCATTGCCGCTGGCGGCAGCAGCATTCGCGATTACGTCCATAGTGACGGCGGGGCGGGCTGCTTCCAGATTCAGGCCGGTGTCTATGATCGCGCTGGCGAGCCTTGCCTTCGTTGTGGCGGGACGGTGAAACAAATACGACAAGCGGGTCGAAGTACGTATTACTGCCCAGCGTGCCAACATTAATTTATTGCGGCAACTATATGTTTTTATGCTAAATTGAAATTTCCGTCCGCCTTTAACGGTGTCTGATTATGTCGCTTGCCAACCATTTTGCAGCCTATACCTCGTGGCGCACCCGTCTTTCGTCCTGTATCGGTGACTTTCAGGACTGGCTGGGGCAGAACGAATTATCGGACGCGCAAACCGACCTGCGACTGACGCAGTTGCTCGACCGCTTGCGCGAGGATCACCTCAACGTTGCCTTCGTCGCCGAGTTTTCCCGTGGCAAGTCGGAACTGATCAACGCCATTTTCTTTGCCGATTACGGCAACCGCATGCTGCCCTCTTCGGCCGGGCGGACGACGATGTGTCCGACCGAGTTGCTCTTCGATGGCAACAAGCTGCCCTGCATCGAACTGCTGCCGATCCAGACGCGGGCATCGAATTCCAGCGTCACCGAATACAAGCGCTTCGCCGAGGAGTGGACCGTCGTTCGCCTCGATGTCGAGTCGCCCGAGGGCATGCAGGACGCGCTGCGCCACGTCAGCGAAACCACGCGGGTGTCGCCGGATGAAGCCGGTCGCCTGGGTTTTTCGGTCGGCGAGGAGGAAATCGATCTCTATCGTGTCGGCGACGATGGCCTGGTCGAAGTGCCGCGCTGGCGCCATGCGGTGATCAATTTTCCGCATCCGCTGCTCAAGCAGGGCCTGGTCATTCTCGATACCCCGGGCCTCAACGCCATCGGTGCCGAGCCGGAACTGACCCTGTCGCTGCTGCCGAATGCCCATGCCGTGCTCTTCATTCTGGCGGCGGATACGGGCGTCACCCAGTCCGATCTGGCGATCTGGAAGGAACACATCTGCACCGGCGGCACCACCCGCCGCGGGCGGATGGTGGTGATGAACAAGATCGACGGTCAGTGGGACGAACTGAAATCCGAAGATGAAATCGACGCCGAAATCGCGCGTCAGGCCAAGAGTTGTGCCGACATTCTCGATCTGCCGGCCGGTCAGGTGTTCCCGGTGTCGGCGCAGAAGGGGCTGGTTGCCAAGATCAACGGCGATCCGCCGTTGCTGGCCCGCAGCCGTCTGCCGGCGCTGGAAGCCGCCTTGTCCGAGGAGCTGATCCCGGCCAAGCGCGACATCGTTTGCGACAGTACCGAAAGCGAGTTCGGCGAGGTCAATCGCCGCATTCGCGGCCTGCTGGAATCCCGTCTTGCCGGCCTGCGCGAGCAACTGACCGAATTGACCGAACTGCGCGGCAAGAACAAGGGCGTCGTCGAATACATGATGGGCAAGGTGCGCGCCGAGAAGGACGAATTCGAAGCCGGCCTGCAGCGCTATTACGCCGTGCGCAGCGTGTTCTCGACACTGACCAACAACCTGTTCGGCCACCTCGGCCTCGATTCGCTGCGCCAGTTGACGGTGGAAACCCGCGAGGCGATGCTTGACGCCAATTTCTCCAAGAGCCTGTCGACGGCTATGGGCGACTTCTTCAACAAGGCCCGGGAGTCGCTGGGCAAGTCCAGCCATGAAGTTGGCGAGATTCTGGCGATGATGGAGGCGGTTTACAAGAAATTCTCGGTCGAGCATGGGCTCAAGCTTGGCTCGCCGACCGCGTTTTCGCTACTCCGCTACGAAAAGGAACTGGATCGCCTGCAGGCCTGGTGCGACAGCCACCTCAATACCGTCGTCAGCCTGCTGACGACTGACAAGAAGCACATCACACAGAAGTTCTTCGAGGAAGTCGCCGTTCAGGTCCGCCGTGCCTTCGAGCATGCCAACAAGGATGCCGAAATCTGGTTGCGCGCCATCATGGCGCCGATGGAGACTCAGGTCCGCGAGCATCAGATTCAGCTCAAGCGTCGTCTGGAGAGCATCAAGCGCATCCATCAGGCGACCGATACGCTGGAAGATCGCATCCTTGAACTGGAAACGGTCGAAAAGAACCTGCTCCAGCAGATTCATGCCCTCGAGGACGTCGCCGGCAAGGTGCGCGATCTGCTCCAGCCGTTGACTGCCGACCATCTCAAGGCCGCTTGACCGGCTGCGGTCAACCCGAAAAAGCCGTCAAAACCCGGGCGGCAGCCGTAAAAAAACCCGCGGTATCGCGGGTTTTTTGTGGGCGAGTAAAACTCAGGCGCGCTTGTTGCCGGTGAGCTTTTCGTACTTCGCCCACAGCTGGTCTTCGGATTCGACGTTGCTGGCATCCTTGGGGATGCAGTCGACCGGGCAGACCTGAACGCACTGCGGTTCGTCGTAGTGACCGACGCACTCCGTGCACTTGGCCGGATCGATCACATAGATCTCCTCGCCCTGGGAGATTGCCTCGTTCGGGCACTCCGGTTCGCACACGTCGCAGTTGATGCACTCATCGGTAATAATCAGGGACATCGCTGTTTCCTCTCTCGCTTCAAGCAGTGGTTGTCGCCCGCAGGCGCTTTTCGACACAAGGTTGCACAAATTTGCTGACATCGCCGCCCAGGCGCGCGATTTCGCGGACCATGGTGGCAGAGATGAACATGTACTGTTCGCCCGGCGTCAGAAACACGGTTTCGACCTCGGGATAGAGGCTTCGGTTCATACCGGCCATCTGGAATTCGTATTCAAAGTCGGAGACTGCGCGCAGTCCGCGCACGATCACCTTGGCGCCCTGTTCATGCACGAAATTCATCAGCAGCGTATTGAAGCCGACGATCTCGACGTTGGGCACGTCATGCAGGATTTCGGAAGCCATTTCGACGCGGTCCGCCAGCGAGAAGCGCGGCTTTTTGCTCGGGCTTTCGGCAATGGCGAGAATCAACCGGTCAAACAGGGCGGCACCCCGGCGCACGAGGTCTTCGTGACCGCGGGTGATCGGGTCGAAGGTGCCGGGGTAGATGGCGACGCGATGATCGAGTTTTTTCAAGCTGTCGGCTGCTGCATCAGATGATAATGGACCTCGCCTGCCTTGCCGTGACGCACGGTGCGCCAGCAGCCCAGCGATTCGAGGGCGTGTTCTGCTTCGACGTAAAGCGACCCGTCTTCGTTCATCACCGACGGCAAAAGCGGCGCCAGACGGTCAAGCCAGCCCTTGTGATAGGGTGGATCGAGAAAGATCAGGTCGAATTTCGACTTCGCAGAAGCCAAATATTGTAGCGCATCCCCGCGAACGATCTCCACCGTTGCCGGTTTATGCAGCAATTCGTGGTTTTCATGCAACGCGGCAAGCACGCGGGGGGATTTTTCAAGCATCACCACGCGCTTGGCGCCGCGCGAGGCCGCTTCGAAGCCGAGGGCGCCGCTGCCGGCGAAGAGGTCGAGGCAATGCCAGCCGTCGAGTTCCTGCCCCAGCCAGTTGAACAGCGTTTCACGGACGCGGTCTGGCGTCGGGCGCAGTCCTTCGCTGTCGGGAAAGCGCAGGACGCGGCGGCGAAACTCGCCGCCGACGATGCGTACTGAATTCATCAATGCGTCGCGCTTAGTCGGCCGCCACCGTGACCGTGACCAGATCCGCCGGGCGCACGCGACGGCCGAAGGCGGCGCGAATGTCGTCGATGGTCACCGCCTGCACCTTGGCCTGATAGGTGTCGAGGTAGTCGAGCGGCAGGCCGAAGAAGCCGATCACCGAGGCGTTGTCGAGCAACTTGCGGTTGCTGTCCAGGCGCAGCGGGAAGCTGCCAACGAGGTTGGCCTTGGCAGCGGCAAGCTCCTCGGCGGTCGGGCCGGTCTTGACGAAGTTGTCGAGAATGTCGCGGGTGACCTTGATCGCATCCTGCGCCTGGCTACGCTTGGTCTGCAGGCCAATCTGGAAGGGGCCGGGCTGGCGCATCGGAGCGATGTAGCTATAAACGCTGTAGGCATAGCCGCGCTTGTCGCGGACTTCCTTCATCAGGCGGGAGACGAAGCCGCCGCCACCGAGCGTGTAGTTGCCAACCAGCAACGGGAAGAAATCGGGATTGCCACGCTCGATCGTCGGCAGGCCGATGAAAATATGTGCCTGACTGGCCGGGTGCGTGAGTTTCTTCAGGCCTTTGGCCGGCGCACCGGGGGCGGGCGGCAGGGGCGCGGCTTCGCCTTTGGGCAGGTCAGCGGTCAGTGCCTCGGCAATCTTTTCGGCATCCGCCCGCGACAGGTCGCCAACCAGCGTCACACTGGCATTGGCGGCGGTGTAGTAACGCTGATGGAAGGCGACGACATCGGCGCGCTGAATGGCGGCGACGGTGTCCGGTTCTGCCTGGCGACCGTAGGGGTGATCCGGATACAGCGCCGCCCAAAAGGCCTTGCCGGCAATGCTGTCCGGCCGCGTCATCGCTTCCTTGAGGGCGGCGATGGTCCGGGTCTTTTCGCGGTCGAGGATCGCCGCATCAAAAGTCGGGCGGCTGACCACCAGCTTGAGGATATCCAGTGCCGGGTCGCGCTTGTCGCGCGCCGATAGGGTGCGCAGCGAGACACTGGCGCGGTCGGTGTCGGCGCCGCCGGCGAGATTGGCGCCAAGGTCGGCGAGTTGTTCGGCAATCTGCGACTCGTCACGCTCGCCGGCGCCGAGGTCGAGGATGCCGCGGGTGATCGCGGCCAGCCCTGACTTGCCGGCGGTGTCGAAGGCTGATCCAGCAGCGAAGTCGATCTGGACGTCAAGCATCGGCAGGACGCGGCTTTCGACGAAATAGACGCGGGCGCCGGACGACGCCACCCAGTGCTCGATCTTGACGCCGGCCAGCGCCGTTTGTGCGAAGAAAAGGGCAACTGCTGCGGTGAACAGGGATTTCATGGCAATTTTGCTCATCGGTTTCATGGCTCCGTATCGCTCAGTGACGGCCGGCCATGGCCGGGCGGCGGGGCTTGCCGTCGAGCGGCTGCGGGTCGAGGACGCCGACCGTCAGCGTGTCGTCGTTGAACCAGGTGCGCGCCGCGGCCTGCACGTCGGCAGCGGTGACCTGCTGCAGCTTTTCGAGCATGCGGTCGAGTTTCTTGTAGGAAATGCCGACTGACTCGATCTGGCCGATCTCCATCGCCTGGCCGAACATCGAGTCGAGCTTGTAAACCTGGCTGGCGATCAGCTGCGCCTTGGCGCGCTTGAGCTCGGCCTCGCTGACGCCATCTTTCTGCACGCGGGCGATTTCGGCGCGCAGGGCGGCTTCGAGATCAGCGACGGTTCGCCCTTCGGCTGGCGTGCCCGACATATAAATCATGCCCGGGCCACGCGTGGTGCCGTCGTAGCCAATGTCGACCGACAGCGCCACCTTGTCCTCGCGCACCAGCTTCTTGTTGAAGCGGGCGGCATCATGGCCGTCGAGAATGACGCTGAGCATTTCCAGCGCATAGGGATCCTTGTCCTTCTCGACGTCGCGCAGCGTCGGGCCCTTGTAGGCCATGATCAGCGTCGGCAGTTCGGCCGGCGCCTTGACCGTGACGCGGCGGGTACCTTCCTGTTTCGGCTCGGTCTGGGGCTTGCCCACCGGCAGCGCGCGGCCTTCCAGCGGGCCGTAGTATTTCTCGGCCAGCGCGAATACCGCCTGATGATCGACGTCGCCGGTGACCACGACATAGGCGTTGTTCGGCACGTACCAGGTGTCGTACCAGGCCTTGGCATCGGCCGCGGTCATCGCTTCCAGATCGCTCATCCAGCCGATGATCGGTCGGCGGTAGGGATGCGCCTGAAAGGCGACGGCGTTCATCTGTTCGTAGAGTTTCGACTGGGGATTGTCGTCGGTGCGCATGCGGCGCTCTTCCATGACGACCTTGATCTCCTGCGCGAACTCCTTTTCGTCGACCGTCAGGTGGCGCATGCGGTCTGCCTCCAGCGCCATCACGTCTTCCAGCTTCTCCTTCGGCACCTGCTGGAAGTACGCCGTGTAGTCGCGGCTGGTGAAGGCATTGTCACGTCCACCGGCGGCAGCAACGCGCTTGTTGAATTCACCCGGCCCAACCGTCGGCGTGCCCTTGAACATCATGTGTTCAAGCACGTGAGCGACGCCGGACTGACCGTCGACCTCGTCCATGCTGCCGATGCGGTACCAGACCATCTGCACGGCTGTCGGTGCGCGGCGGTCCTCCTTGACGATCACGCGCAGGCCGTTCTTGAGCGTTGTTTCATAAGGATTGGCGAGGGCTGGCGCGGCGAGGCCGGCGGCCAGCAGGGCGGAGAGCATCAATTTGTAAGGCATAGGGAAAACAAGGCTTTCTGCTAGAATTTGCGGTTGATTTTGCACCTAACCGGTCGGCATCTTATCCACTTGCCGTCCGCCTGTCAGCAAGGCTGGCGTCGTTGCTCTAGACCAGAAAATCCATGTTCAGTTTCCTGAAGAAAAACAAACCCGAGCCCGAAGCGCAGGCGGCTCAGGTCGCTGCGCCCGCGGACGAGGCGCCCAAGCCCTCCTGGCGCGAGCGACTGTTCAAGGGGCTGGCCAAAACCCGCGCCCAGTGGGGCGGCAAGCTCAAGACCATCTTCTCGCGCGGCAAGGTCGACGACGAGTTGCTGGAAGAGCTGGAAACTCTGCTGCTGACCAGTGATGTCGGCATCGAGGCGACCACCCATCTGCTCGACGAGCTGAAGAAAGCCGCCAAGCGCGACAAGCTCGATACGCCGGAAGTCATCCAGAAGGCACTGGCGACGGCATTGCTCGACACCCTCAAGCCGCTGGAAAAGCCGCTCGATGTCTCGACGCACAAGCCTTTCGTGATCATGATTGCCGGCGTCAACGGGGCCGGCAAGACGACCTCGATCGGCAAGCTGGCCAAATATTTCCAGACCCAGGGCAAGAGCGTGCTGCTGGCCGCCGGCGACACCTTCCGCGCCGCCGCCCGCGAACAGCTGCAGACCTGGGGTGAGCGCAACAACGTGACTGTCATCTCGCAGGAGTCCGGCGATCCGGCGGCTGTGATTTACGACGCCATCTCCGCCGCCAAGGCGCGCGGCATCGACATCGTGCTGGCCGACACCGCCGGCCGTCTGCCGACGCAGCTGCACCTGATGGAAGAGATCGCCAAGGTCCGTCGTGTGATCCAGAAGATCGACCCGGAAGGCCCGCACGAAACCCTGCTCGTGCTCGATGCCAACATCGGCCAGAACGCGCTGCAGCAGGTCAAGGCTTTCGACAAGGCGATCAACGTCACCGGCCTCGTCGTTACCAAGCTCGACGGCACCGCTAAGGGGGGTGTGGTTGCCGCCATCGCCCGCCAGTGCCCGAAGCCGATCCGCTTCATCGGCGTCGGCGAGCAGATCGACGATCTGCGCCCGTTCTCGGCGCAGGATTTCGTCGATGCCATGTTCGAGTAATCGCTGCCTGCAATGATCGTTGCCAGCCAACTGAGCAAGCGTTACCCCGGCGGTTACGAGGCGCTGGCGGATGTCAGTTTCGAAATCAGCGCCGGGCAGATGGTGTTCATCACCGGGCACTCCGGCGCCGGCAAGACCACGCTGGTCAAGCTGATTGCTTCTATCGAGCGGCCGAGTAGCGGCAGCCTGGTGGTCAACGGCCAGAACCTCTCGGCGCTGCGCCGCAGCGCTTTGCCTTATGTGCGCCGGCATTTCGGCATGGTCTTTCAGGACCAGAAGCTGCTTTTCGACCGCTCGGCGCTGGATAACGTGCTCCTGCCGCTGCAGATCGTCGGTTTCAGCCGGCGCGAGGCCATCCGTCGCGCCCAGGCCGCGCTCGACAAGGTCGGGCTGCTGTCGCGCGAGAAGGCCAATCCGGTGGCGCTCTCCGGCGGCGAGCAACAGCGCCTGGCAATCGCCCGTGCCGTGGTCAACCGGCCGACGGTGCTGATTGCCGACGAACCGACCGGCAACCTCGACAGCGAGTCGGCCACGCAGGTGCTGGAGATTTTTGCAGAGTTTCACCGCGTCGGCGTGACCGTCGTCGTGGCCACCCACGACCAGAGCTGGGTAGACCGCTATCACCCCAACGTGCTCCGGCTCGATCACGGGAGACTCATCTGATGCAGGCCTGGTTCAGTCAGCACCGCGCTGCGCTCGGCTCGGCCCTGCGCCGCCTCGGCGCCTCGCCGCTCAATACCCTGCTGTCGCTGCTGGTGATCGGCATCGCCCTGACCCTGCCCGGCTTCGGCTATGTGATTCTCGACAATCTGCGCGACTTGGGGCAGTCGGCGTCCGGCGTCCAGCAGATCAGCGTCTTCATGCAACTGGAGGCCGGCAAGAAGGACGTCGGCGAAATCGAGAGCCGGCTGCGCCAGACCGCCAGCGGCAAGTGGCGCTTCGTGCCCAAAGAAGAGGCTTTGAAGCGCATGCAGGCCAGCGAAGGCATGGCCGAAATCGTCGCCAGCCTGCCGCGCAACCCGCTGCCCGATGCCTTCATTGTCGAGCCGACCAATACCGACCCGCAGGCGCTGGAAGTGCTGAAGAAGGAATTGTCCACCTGGCCGAAAGTCGCCCACGTGCAGCTTGATTCGGCCTGGGTGAAGCGTTTCGATGCCTTCATCAAACTGGGCAAGCTGGCGCTGACCTTGTTGGCCGGGCTATTCGCGGCTGGTCTGGTTGCCGTCACTTTCACCACCATCCGTCTGCAGGTCATGGCGCAGGCGACTGAGATCGAGGTGGCGCGGATGATCGGGGCGACGGATGCCTTCATCCGCCGGCCTTTCTACTACTTCGGCGCCTTGCAGGGCGCGCTTGGCGGCTTGCTGGCAGCCGGGCTGGTCGTCGGCGGCCTGCGCCTGCTGGCCGGGCCGGTGGGCGATCTGGCGGTGCTCTACGGCGGCAGTTTTGTGCTGCGCGTGCCGGCGGCGCTGGAAATCGGCGTGCTTACCTCGGCCGGCGCGCTGCTCGGCTGGCTGGGCGCGCAACTGTCGGTCAGCCTGTCGCTCCGCAAGTTTGACCACGCCTGACCCCGCACGCCGCCGTTTTCTGCAGACGCTCGGCGCACTCGGGGTCTGCGGCACCGGCGGTTGCCTGCCGGCGGGGCAGCCGCCATTACCACCCGGTGAACTCCTCGGCCCCGCTATCCAGCTTGGCCATCGTCTGCGCGACGGTATCCGCCGCGCCCCGGACAGCGTCCGCCGCACCGGCATCCTGATCGTCGGGGGCGGCATTTCCGGCCTTTCTGCGGCGTGGCGACTGGCACGCAGCGGCGTCGATGACTTTACCGTGCTGGAGATGGAAGCCGAGCCCGGCGGCAACTCGCGCGCTGGCCAGTCCGCGGTCACCGCCTACCCCTGGGGCGCACACTACCTGCCGCTGCCCGGCCCGCAGGCGGTCTGGGTGCGCGAGTTGCTGGCGGAACTGGGCGTGCTGCAAGGCAGTACGACGGCAACCAAGCCGCGCTACGACGAGCATTACCTGTGTGCGACTCCACAGGAGCGCGTGTATCGCCATGGCCTGTGGCAGGAGGGCTTGCTTCCCCATCTCGGGCTGTCTGCCGAGGAACGGGCGCAGCAGCAGCGGTTTTCGGAACACATGCAGGCGCTCAAACATGCCCGCGGGCGCGATGGCCGGGCCGTCTTTGCGCTGCCGATGGCCTTTTCCAGCCGCGATCCCGCCTGGCTGGCGCTCGATCGCATCAGCTTCCGGCAATGGCTGGATGACGAAGGCTACACCGCGCCGACGCTGCGCTGGCTGGCCGATTACGCCTGCCGCGACGACTACGGCACGGCGCATACCGAAACCTCGGCCTGGGCCGGCCTGCACTACTTCGCCTGCCGCGATGGCGAGGCGCTGCACGCCAGCGACGACACCGTGCTCACCGCGCCCGACGGCAACGCCTGGCTGGCGCGCGGTCTGGCCCGTGCCGCCGAGGGGCGGATCGTCACCGACGCCCTAGTCTGGAGGATTGAAGAGGGCAAGTCGTCGCTTGCGGTCGACGTGGAAATCGGCCCAAAAACGGTACGCTACGAAACCCAGAAACTGATCTGGGCGGCGCCCGCATTCCTGTTACCCCACGTCTGGGAGCAGATGCCCACGGCCCTGAAAACCGCCGCCCGGGCGGGTGACTATGCCCCGTGGCTGACCGCCAACCTGCATCTGTCCGACTTCCCCGAAGAGCGCCGCGGCGCGCCGCCGGCCTGGGACAACGTGCTCTACGACAGCGCCGGGCTGGGCTACGTCGTGGCCACCCACCAGCTTATCCGCCGCCGCCTGACCGGTACCGTGTTCACCTACTACCGTGCACTCAGCGATGTCACGCCCGCCGTCGGCCGGCGTTTGTTGCTCGAGACTTCGCGTGAAAGCTGGGCCGACGGCATCCTGAGCGAACTGTCCGCCATTCACCCCGACATCCGCCGCCTGACCAGCCGCCTGGATGTCTACCGCAACGGCCACGCCATGCGCCGACCGGTGCCCGGCAGCCTCTTCCACGGTGAACGCGAAAAACTGGCCGATTTCCGCCATCCGCGCATCGCGCTCGCGCACGCCGACCTGTCCGGGTTTTCCTTGTTCGAGGAGGCGCAGTATCGGGGGGTGATGGCGGCGGAACGGGTGTTGCAGGCGTAAAAAAGCCGGGAGTGAGCCCGGCTTGAACGCGTCTTCTGGCCGGATTACAACTTCAGGTTCGAGATGTCCTTCAGGCCCTGTGCGATGTTGTTCTTAACTGCGCCTTCAACGGCGAGCCGCAGGCGGGTGACTGCGACGAATGCGTCCCCCATTGTGGCCGTATGGCTGGATTTAATCGCCTTGCGATAGACGATACTCCGGTCGGAAAGCTTGGTCAGCGTCCAGCCTGCCTCGAAGTTGACGGTGAAGCTGGCGCCAAATATCGGCTTGTCGAGGTTGGCGACGCTGACCGTCAACTCGTAGTCGCTGCCAGTGCCCTGAACGATGCGTTTGAACACCGCATTCTGGGCGATCGAATCCTCGATGGCCGCCTTCAGGTCCGCATCGGAAATATTCGAACTGTCCATGGCGCCGGTGTCTGCACCCCCCGAGGTCTTTACGCTGACCGACACTTCGTGTTTCTGGCTGATCGGAAGCTGCCCCGTCGCCATCGCCTCCCGATTGGCCGGCGATGAACAGCCGGTCAGGGTCGCGAGCAGCAGGGAGCAGACGAATAGTCCGCGCTTGGCGACCGCGTTCATTTGCGTGCCTCCGAGATGTTGGCTTCCTTGAAGATGTTGCCCATCACTTCATCGACCATCTCATGAGCGGAGAGGCGTGTCAGCGAGCCGTGCAGCGAGTTTCCGGAGGCCAGCGGGAATTCGGTCTTGCCGTCACGGATGGTGATGGTCAGTTCGAGCAGATACATCGTGATGTCCCACATCCAGCGATCGACGTAGGTGACGATTGCGTCGACATTGGCCGGTTTGTCGGTGCCCGTGCTGACCTGATAGCCCTTGACCCGCAGCTTGTCGGCAATCATGGTGCTGATGTTCGCAGTTTCCTCGGGGATCTTGACGACATGCATGGTCTTGATGGTATCGAGACGGGCGCTGGGGTCGACCTTGGCGGTTGCGCGGTTGGCGCAACCAGTCATCAGCAAGGTTGCGGCGACCAGCGCCAGGATTCCCAGCATGGGTTTACGTAGCATTTTCACTCCCTGTGTTTTTGTCAAAATTGTTGAAGCGACGCGATTTTGCCGAAGCCAAATGATGTCGGCAATAGCACCTTGGGCGTAGGGGAGCGCGCTCAGCCTAGGTACTGCCTGAGTTTCGCGATCAGCGCGTCCGGTTCGAAGGGCTTGGCGATGTAGTCGTTCATGCCGGCGGCGAGGCAACGGTCGCGGTCGTCGTTAAAGGCGTTGGCGGTCATGGCGATGATCGGAATCTGATGGCCGCCGGGTAGCTGGCGGATGGCCCCGGTGGCTTCGATACCGTCCATTTCCGGCATCTGCATGTCCATCAGGATCAGGTCGAAATTCTGTCGGCGGACCCGTTCCAGCGCTTCGCGGCCGGTGACGGCGATGTCGGTGATCAGGCCGAAGTCCTGCAGCAGTTCGATGGCGATTTCGCGGTTGATCGGTTCGTCCTCGACGACCAGCACCGTGCGCCCGGCGAGGCTGGTGGTGGTGCTGGCCGGTTCTGCTGCGGTCAACGTGGAAATGTCGCCAATTTTGGCAAGCCGGACGGTGAACCAGAAGCGGCTGCCGCGGCCCGGTTCGCTCTCGACGCCGATCTTGCCGCCCATCATGTCGACCAGGCGGCGAGTGATGGCGAGGCCGAGGCCGGTGCCGCCGTATTTGCGGGTAGTCGAGTTGTCGGCCTGCTGGAAGAGGCTGAACAGACCACCGACGGCTTCCGGCGCGATACCGATGCCGCTGTCTTCGATTTCAAAGCGGGCGACGAGTTGCGTGGCTGTTTGGCCGACGATGCGGGCGCGGACGGTGATGTGGCCGTGGTCGGTGAATTTCAGGGCATTGCCGACGTAGTTGATCAGGCACTGGCTGATCCGCGTCGGGTCGCCCAGCAGGTCGGGCGGGAAGGGGGCGGCGTCGATATTGAAGGCCAGTCCTTTGTCGCGGATGCGGTCACCGAGCACGGCATCGAGGTGGGCGAGCAGGGCGTCGACCTTGACCGGCACCGACTCCAGCGTCAGTTTGCCGGCCTCGATCTTGGAGATGTCGAGGATGTCATTGATCACCGAGAGCAGATGCTGCGCGGCGCCATCGATTTTCTCGAGCCGCTCCTGCTGGCGCAGCGTCGGATTGTCGCGGCGGAGCAGGTGGGTCATGCCGAGCACCGCGTTCATCGGAGTCCGGATTTCGTGGCTCATATTGGCGAGGAAGGTACTCTTGGCGCGGCTGGCGGCTTCGGCGGCGTTACGGGCGTCCTCGAGTTCGGCGGTGCGCTGGCGGACCTTGGCTTCGAGTTGGTCGCGGTAGTTTTCCAGTTCGCGCGTGATGCGGACGGACTCGCTGATATCGGAGAAGGCGCTGACTGTACCCACAATGTTTCCGTCCCGCCAGAGGGCGGTAACGGTCAGGCGTACCGGGAACCCTTCGCCGTTCTTGCGCCAGAACCATTCGTCCACCCGGCGCGTCTTTCCGTCGCGGGCGGTCTGGTAAACCGGGCAGTCCTCGCTTGGGTAGTGCTGGCCACCGGCGTGGTGATGGTGGAAGAGCTGGTGCTGGTTATGGCCGATGATTTCATCTTCGCGGAATCCCAGCGTTGCCAGCGCCGCCGGGTTGATGAAGGTGCACTTGCCTTTCGTGTCGGTGCCGAAAACCCCCTCGCCGAGCGACTCGAGGATCAGGCGCTGGCGTAGTTCGCTCTCGTGTAGTGCTGCTTCCGCGCGGACCTGCTCGGCCAGGTTGATGTCGAGACAGAACATCACCGGGCCATGATCCAGTGTTTCAATGACGGTGTGGCTAGACCACACTTCCACCGCCTCGCCGTTTTTGTTATGCAGCGATAGGTGGCCGGCGGGAACGCCGGTCCGGTTGTCGAACATCCATCGCACCGCCTGTCGCACCTCGTCGTGCATCGGTGGCGGGATGATCAGATCAAAGAGCGACTTGCCCAGTGCTTCCTGAGGCTGATAGCCGTAGATCAGCGATGAGGCATGGTTCCAGTAAACGACCGTGCCATCGCGGGTATAGCCCTGAATCGACAGGGCGTCGACATTTTCAAAAATCGCCCGGAAGCGCGCCTCGCTGACGGTGGCCTGGGCCAGCGCGCTGTTGGTCCGGCTACGTTCGTCGCGTAGCTGGCGGTTGCGGCGGATCAGGCTGAGAACCAGTGTGAGCAGTCCGAGCAGCACGACCCCGGCGCTCAGGGCGATGGCGACAGCGTATTGCTCCCAGAGGTCACGCAGGGTCAGGCGGGGCGCGACATCAAATGGCGGCAGGCGCAGTTTGCGCATCAGGTCGTCGACTGTCCGGTAGTCACCGGGGATGTTGAAACCGTGGATGCCGGCGGCGCGTGCGACGGGGCCGTCATGGCTCATCCCGAGCAGGGTTGAGGCGACCTGCCGCGAGAGATTTTCATTGGCCCAGGGCATCGCCGCAAACGGCCATTCCGGATAGAGCCGCGTTGATAGCAGCAGTGGAAAACCCTCGACCTGCTGGGTATTGATGACGCGTATCCTGGCGAGGTCGAGCTTGCCTTCATGCTGCATGGCTTCGAGCACACCGCTGCGGACGAAGGCGGCATCCGCGCGGTCGGCAAGCAGTTCGATGATGGCCAGATCCTGAGGTTGTCCGGTTTCTATAACTTTGGCGTCACGGGGTAGGATAACGCCCACATTTGCCAGCTCACCGGCCTGCATCTGGTAGCTGCCCAGCGAGTTGGTACCGCTGGTGGCAATGCGCTTGCCGCGCAGGTCGGTCAGCGAGGTAATGTCGCTACGCTCGGCGCGAACGGCAATGACGCCACCGAAGCTGCCGAGGCTGAGGTTGCCCTGTTTTTCAACAAGCGTCGCAAGCGGCGAATGCAGGCGCTCGCGGTAAGTTAGCTGAACGTAGTGGGCCGGCTGAGTGAGGACAAAATCGACCTCTTTTTTATGGACAGCAGCTTCGAGTTCGGGATAAGTCAGCGGGACGAGTTCCAGCCGGCGGCCGCTGATGTTTGCGTTGAGATAATCAACCAGTGGTTGCCAGCGCTGGCTGGTTTCCGGCTTCGGGCGGAAGGCGAGAATGCCGATGTGGGCGGGCAGGGTCGTGTCCGGCGCGGCCAGTGCCAGCAACGGAAACAGGCACAGCAGCACCCATAACCTGGTGAGCCAGGGCGTGCGACTGTTGCCTGAGGGGGTTCCCCCTGTTTTCACGATCACCCCGCCGAAACATTGTTATCGATCGAAATGTCATCTTAGCCCTTGCTGATACACAAAGCCAGCAACATGAAGTGTCGTTTCAGACCAGCCAGATCCAGACAATGGCGAGGGTAATCAGTGTCACTGGCAGGCCAATCACGACGTGCTGACGCCAGTCGATGCTGATGCCCTCCTTGCGCGCCAGGTCGCAAACGATGAGGTTGGCAATCGAGCCGACCAGAAGCAGGTTGCCGGCCAGCGTGCTGACCAGCGCCAACGTGACGCCGGCACGCTCGCCGCTGAGATGCGGCAGCAGCAACATGGTGGCGGGTACGTTGGAGACTAGATTCGACAGCGTGACCCCGACCACGAACAGCGGCCCGCTGTCGCCCAGCCGGATTCCATGCCCGCCCAGCCAGGCGACGGCGAGGCTGGCGAGACCGGTTTGCTGGAAGGCATGATTGACGACGAAGAGACCGATAAACAGCACCAGCAACTCCCAGTCGATGAAACCCATCACCTCGGAGGAGTGAAACCGTCGCGACAGCAGCAGGATACCGGCACCGACCAGCGCCGCGACATCGCGCGGCAGGTCGGTGAACAGGAAGATGACGAGCAGGCTGCCGGCGACGAGCAAGCCCTTGCCCGTTTGCCAGACATCGAATTTTGGCTCGTTTTCCGGGTTCACCGCGCCCCGGAGGAAGTCTCCTTGGGGGACAGGTGATGGCGGGACGCCGCGCTGCCGCGGGAAGAACACCAGCCACAGCCACAGTGCCAGCAGGCTGAGCGCCACCGGTGGCAGGGCACGGCTGAGGTAGCCGCTGAAGGAGAGGTTGAGCACCGAGCCGATCAGCATGTTCTGCGGGTTGCCGATCAATGTCGCCGCCGAGCCGATATTGGCCGCGCAGGCGAGTCCAACAAGGAAGGGAATCGGGTCGAAGCGCTTTTCGATGCAAATATGGGCGACGACCGGCGTCATCGCCAGACAGATGATGTCGTTGGAAAACACCGCCGACAGCCCGCCGGCGACCGCGATCAGCGCCCCGAGCAGGCCGCGTTCGGACAGCGGCAGTGCCGCCACGCGGCGGGTGACTGCGGTGTAGAAGCCGCCGAGGCGCATCTGCGCCGAAACGACCATGAAGGCAAAGAGCAGCAGGAGGGTCGGCAGATGCACCGAGACGGCGGCCTCCTCCGTGCTGACAGCGCCGATGCCGATCAGCGCGATGGCGCCGAGCAGCGCGACGCCGGTGCGGTCGAGGCGCAGCTTGGGCAGGCCGCCGAGAAACATGCCGAGATAGACGACGGCAAAGATGCCGACGATGGCGCTCTCCAGCGGATGGCTGCCGACGGCGGCGAGCGGCTCGGGCAGGGTCATCCGGCGCCAGCTCAGCGGTAGATCAGATAAGGTGCCCGCTCGGCCAGCCAGGCCGCTTCGTCAGCCTGCGTGATCCGGTCGAGGTCGTCCGCGGTCGTGGCCGGGTCATCGACCCACTCGCGCAGCAAGGGCGAACCGTTGATCAGATCAATGGCCAGCCGGTCGAATTCGTACTCATAGCCGAAATCGCGCCACAGTGTGTAGTCCGGATACAGCCGGCGAATTGCTTTGAAGGCCAGCGCCTGAATGCGCCAGGGCTGGAAGGCGGTGTGGTCGTAGTACGGGCCTTCGCAATGAATCTGCACGCCGTGGTTGAGCTTTCCGGAATGTTTGTGGAAGGTCGGCTCGAACCAGATTTCGCGCAGCTTGCAGCCCTTGAGCCAGTGCGGCGCGAGCGCCTGCATTTCGGCGATGATCGCCCTGGCGTCGATGTCCGGCGCGCCGAAGATTTCCAGCGGCCGGGTCGTGCCGCGCCCTTCCGACAACGTCGCGCCTTCAAGCATCACGGTGCCGGCGTAGGCGCGGGCCATCCACAGGTTGGGCGCGTTCGGGCTGGGGTTGATCCAGGTCCGCTCGCCCAGCGGCCAGCCATAGCCGGGGGCGGCATCGGGCTGCCAGCCCTGCATTTCGATGACGCGGTAATCGACGTCGAGTTCCAACTGGTCGATGAACCAGCGGCCCAGTTCGCCCATGGTCAGCCCGTGGCGCATCGGCATCGGGCCGGCGCCGACGAAGCTCTCCCAGCCGTCGCGCAGCGTCAGGCCTTCAACCGGGCGGCCGGCGGGGTTGGGGCGGTCGAGCACCCAGACGGCCTTGCCGTGCTTCGCCGCCGCTTCGAGTACATAGCGCAGCGTGGTGATGAAGGTGTAGATACGGCAGCCGAGGTCTTGCAGATCGACGAGCAGCACGTCGAAGGTCGCCATCATCGCGTCAGTCGGCCGGCGCACCTCGCCGTAGAGGCTGAAAATGGGAATGCCGTGCTGCGGGTCGATGAAATCCGGCGATTCGACCATGTTGTCCTGCTTGTCGCCCTTGATGCCGTGTTGCGGGCCGAAGGCGGCGGTGAGCTGGAGGTCGGGGCAGGCGGCCAGCGCGTCGAGGCTGTGCGTGAGGTTGGCGGTGACCGAGGCCGGGTGGGCGAGCAGGGCGAGGCGGCGGCCAGCGAGCGGGCGGCGCAGTTCGGGTTCAGCGAGCAGGCGGTCGATGCCAAATTGGATGGGGGTCATGGTGCGGGGCGGTTCAGCGCCAGCGTGAAGCTGGCGAGCGGGTGAAAGTCGGGCTGCGCTGCGGTGTGCGTCAGCGCCCACCAGGATTTGTCGCCATCGACAGTTTCGAGGACGACCGTGAGGCCGATCTGCCAGGTGTCGGCAGCGGGCAGCAGGGCAGCCGGCAGGGTAGCGGTCAAGGTGAATTCATTGGCGGTCGCGAGGACAGCGATGGTCGGCGCAAGGCTAGTCGGGGGCGTCGCCAGCCGTTGCCGGTAGTCGCTGAAGTCGTAAATCGCCCAGGCGCCGTTCGGCGCGAAGTTGAATTCGCGGTAGGCTCGGCCGCCGGCCGGCGCGATGAATGCCTCGCAGCAGGTGTGCTGCCACAGGCCGTCGGTGAATGTGGCCGGGGCCGGGTCGGGGAGCCGGAGTCGAGCGCCGGGATCGGCGATGCGGTACTCAAACTGCAGGCCACCATCTGCCCGCCAAGCCACCTCGGCGCATACCGGGCCGAAAGGGTTGGCGGCAATGGCCGGATGGGCAAGCAGTTCGACGGAGGTGGGCGAGGTCATGCGCGGGCTGGAACGGGCAGAAACAGGGATCAGTCGGTACTTTAACCGGACTCGACGGCAACGGCTGCGGTGAACCCGGAAAAGTGGCCAAAAACAGCCGTTGCCACATGCCGGCGGCTTGGGCTTGCGGCGCTTTTGGAGTAATTTACCGCTTTTCAAAACAACACCGAGCATCTCAGGGAGAGAGACCAGCATGACCCCGCTTCGCATCAATCTCGATCAGGACGATATCCCCACCCACTGGTACAACGTCGTTGCCGATATGACCAACCCGCCGGCGCCGCCGCTCGGGCCGGATGGCAACCCGGTGCCGCCGGAGGCGATGGGCGCGATTTTCCCCGGCCCGATCCTGGAGCAGGAAATGTCGGCCGAACGCTGGATCGCGATTCCCGAAGAAGTGCGCCAGATTTATGCCCAATGGCGCCCGGCGCCGCTGTGCCGCGCATTGCGGCTGGAGCAGGCGCTCGGCACGCCGGCCAAGATTTTCTTCAAGTACGAAGGTGTTTCGCCGGCCGGCTCGCACAAGCCGAACTCGGCGGTGCCGCAGGCCTACTTCAACAAGCTGGCCGGCACCAAGCGCCTGACCACCGAAACCGGCGCCGGTCAGTGGGGCTCGTCGATCTCCTACGCCGGCCAGATGTTCGGCCTGCCGGTGCGGGTGTACATGGTCAAGGTCAGCTACGGCCAGAAGCCTTTCCGCCGTTCGATGATGCAGACTTGGGGCGCCGAAGTGTTCGCCTCACCGACCAACATGACCAACGCCGGCCGCGCCGCACTCGCCGCTGATCCGGATTGCCAGGGCTCGCTCGGTCTGGCGATTTCCGAGGCCGTGGAAGAAGCGGCCGCCGATCCCGGCACCTGCTACACGCTGGGCTCCGTACTCAACCACGTTCTGCTGCACCAGACGGTGATCGGGCTGGAGGCCAAGAAGCAGTTCGACAAGATCGGGCTGTATCCGGATGTGATCTTCGGGCCTTGCGGTGGCGGTTCCAGCTTTGGTGGCATCGCTTTCCCCTTCCTGGCCGACAAGGCCGCGGGTGACAAGCGGGCGACCAACCTGCGTTGCGTTGCCGTCGAGCCGACCTCCTGCCCGACGCTGACCAAGGGTGCCTACACTTACGATTACGGTGACGCCTCCGGCTACACGCCGATCATGAAGATGTACACCCTCGGCCACGACTTCATGCCGCCGGGTATCCATGCCGGTGGCCTGCGCTACCACGGCGATTCGCCGCTGGTCTCGCAGCTTTTCCACGAGAAGCTGCTGGAAGCGGTTGCCGTGCCGCAAGTGGCGACCTTTGAAGCAGGCGTCCAGTTCGCCCGCGCCGAAGGCATCATCCCGGCGCCGGAATCCTGCCATGCCATCCGCGCCGCGATTGACGAGGCGCTGCGCTGCAAGGCGACCGGCGAGGCCAAGACCATCCTCTTCTGCCTGACCGGCCACGGCCACTTCGACATGGCTTCCTACGACCGCTTCTTCTCCGGCCAGCTTGAGGATTACGAATATCCGCAGGAAGCCATTGCCGAATCCTTGAAGCATTTGCCGAAGGTGGGCTGAGCCGCATGAAGGCTCTTGTTTTCCTGCTGGTGCTGGTCAATGTGCTGTTCTATGCCTTTTCGGCCGGTTATTTCGGTGGACCGCAGAACCCGGATGCGCATCGTGTCGAGCAGCAACTGATGCCCGAACGCATGCGCATCGTGTCGCGGGGCGAAGCACCCAAGGCACCCGCCGGCCCGCCCGCACCGGCCGTGCCCGCTGCCGAAGGGGTGGAAACGAAGAGCGACGCGCCGGCTGCCAGTACGCAGGAGAGCACCGCAGCACCCGCACCCACGCCGGTGGTCGAGGCCGAAAAGCCGGCCCCGGCCCCGGCGCCGGTTGCGGCGGCTGCCGAGCCGGCGGCTTGTCTGGCCTGGAACCATCTGGCAGCGGCTGATGCTGACCGGGTGACGGCGCTGCTGGCCGGCAAATTCCCCGACTACCGCGTCAAGCGTCAGGTCGAGCCGGGCGAGGGCAACGGCTGGTGGGTCTTCATTCCCCCGCTGGCCGGCAAGGCCGAGGCCGACAAGAAAGCGTCGGAGTTGCGGGCGCTGGAGGTCACCGATTACTTCATCCTGCAGGACGGCGCCAGCCGCTTCGCCATCTCGCTGGGTGTGTTTTCCTCCGAAAAAGGCGCTCAGGAGCGCCTGGCCGAACTCAAGGCCAAAGGCGTCCGCTCGGCGAAGCTGATGCCGCGCCCGGGCAAGGACGCCACCGTCACCCTCACCGCCAGCGGTCCGGGTGGCGCACGCGCTGCCGTGCGCTCGGCGGTCGCCGGCATCCTGCCAAAAACTGCCGCGCAGGCCTGTCCGTGAGCGATTTTGTCGTTGGCCTGACCGGCGGCATTGGCAGTGGCAAGAGCACCGTTGCCGACCTGTTTGTCGAACTTGGCGCGGCGCTGGTGGATACCGACGCCATCGCCCATCAACTGACTGGCCCGCAAGGCGGCGCCATGCCGGCGCTGATCGAGGCGTTTGGCCCCGAGATCGTCGATGCGCACGGCGCGCTCGATCGTGCCGCGATGCGGCGACGGGTGTTTGCTGACGCCGCGGCCAAGGCGCGTCTGGAGGGCATCCTGCATCCGCGGATCCGCGCGCTCGCGGACGCCCGTTGTCGAGCCGCCGAATCGGCCTACGTCATCCTCGCCGTGCCGCTGTTGATCGAAAGCGGCACGTATCGCGAACGCTGCCAGCGCATCGTCGTCGTCGATTGCCCGGAGAACCTGCAGGTGGCGCGGGTGATGGCGCGCAGCGGTCTGACTTCTGCCGAGGTCGAGGCGATCATGGCGGCGCAGGTGAGCCGCAGCGAGCGACTGCGGGCGGCCGATGACGTCGTGATGAACGATCACGATCTGGCCAACCTGCAACCGCAGGTCTTCCGTCTGCATCGCAAGTATCTGGCGCTGGCTGGAAATAAACTTCATGCAGGCTGTTGAGATTTGCATGCAAATAGCTCAAAATTAAACAAATTTTTCTGTTCTTCACGGACCCGGCCGCGTGATTACCTACGAATACCCGTTCAACGAGCGCATCCGCACGTTGCTGCGTCTCGAAGATCTCTTCGAGAAGACGGCGTATTTCGCGCAATCGGACGGGGCATCTGAGCATCACACCAGTCTGGTGACGCTTTTCGAAATCCTTGAAGTGGCAGGGCGCGCTGACCTGAAGATGGACCTGATTCAGGAACTCGAGCGCCAGCGCCAGACCTTGCTGGCTTTCCGCAACAACCCTGAAATCTCCGAAGAAGCCTTGTCCGGCGCCCTCTACGAGATCGAGCAGTCATCGGCGGCCCTGCTCGCCATGACCGGCAAGATCGGCCAGTACATGCGCGACAACGACTGGCTGATGGGCATCAAGAGCCGGGCGGCGATCCCGGGTGGCGTCTGCGAATTCGATCTGCCGTCCTACCACTGGTGGCTGCATCGCAACCCCGATGCCCGCCGCGACGCACTGGCCGGCTGGACCAAACCGCTGCTGCCGATGCGCGATGCGTCGGCCATCGTCCTGCGCCTGCTGCGCTCCAGCGGCCGGCCGAAGCAGCACACCGCGCCCGGCGGGCAGTTCCAGCTCAACCTCGGCGGCACCGCCGCGCAGATGGTCCGTGTCTCGCTGGCTGTCGATGCTCCGGCGATCCCCGAAGTCAGCGCCAACAAATACTTCCTGAACATCCGCTTCACCAAGCCGCCGGCCGGCGAAATCAAGGCCCGCGTCTGCGAGCAGGATGTCGGTTTCGAACTCACCTTCTGCAATCTCTGATGACCGGTGTACGCAAGGTCCGTTGTCCGCAATGCGGCGGCGAGGCGCTCTGGGCGCCGGAAAACAAATGGCGTCCGTTCTGTTCCGAGCGTTGCAAGCAGATCGACCTTGGCGCCTGGGCGAGCGAGAGTTATCGCATTGCCGGCCAGGTGAGTGACGACGAGGCGGGTACGCCCGGCCTCGATTTCCCCGACGTACCACCGCGTAACTGATCGGCCGCTGCTGCGGTCAACCCGAAAATCCTGCAAAAATCCGGACCGCCGGATGCGGCACCTGGCCGGTCCGGGCGCCGCATCATCGATATTTCCGATGAGCGATGGTGGTCGGATTTTAGCGCTTGAGCTACCAGCCGCGCATCAGTGCGATGCCGTGCGCGCCGTGGGCTTGCGCGATTGCGAGCAGCGTCGGTTGCATGCCCCCGAGAGCGAAGACTGGTAGCGTATTACCGGCGGCTTCGCGGGCGAAGCCGGACCAACCGAGGCCGGAAGCCTCCGGATGGGTGGGCGTCGGGAGTACCGGTCCGAGCAGGGCGTAGTCGAGGCCGAGTTCGCCGGCGTGGCGGATTTCGTCCTGGCCATGGCAGGAGGCGCCGACCCAAGAGAAGTCCGGGCGGGTGATGCAGGCGCCGAGGCTGGCTGCGCTGAGATGCAGGCCGTCAGCGCCGATGCGGCGGGCGAGGTAGGTATCGTCATTGACGAGCACCAGCGCGCCATGGCTACGCGCCAGCTGGCAGACCGTTTCGGCAAACCACAGGCGCTGTGCCGGCGGCAGCGTCTTGTCGCGAATCTGGATCAGGCGCAGACCGCCGGCCAGTGCCGCCTCGAGCCGTTCCAGGTGACGCTCGACGCCTTCAATTTCGGCCATGGTGATGGCCATCTGCGTCGGCAGCGACAGTGCTTTGAGGATCGGGTCGTTGGCGGGCAGGATCGGATGGACTGTTGCCGGTTTGCCGGTGTTTTGCCAGTCCACCGCAGCATGTTCGAGCGGGGCGGTAATGCCGATTTCTCCTGACCAGGCGGTGACGCGCCAGAAGTTAAGGCGCACGGTGGCATGCGGGTAGGTGAAGACGCGCGTCAGCCATGGCGAGCAGTCGGTGACGGTGATGCCGAGTTCTTCCTGCAACTCGCGGATCAGTGCATCGCGCACCGTCTCACCCGCTTCGACCTTGCCACCGGGAAATTCCCAGTAGCCGGCGTAGACCTTGTCCTCCGGCCGCTGGGCCAGCAGGAACTGCCGGCCGTCGTCGCGGAGCATGACGGCAGCGGCCACTTCGACGATCGGTGTCGCTGCGCTCATGCTGGTGCGCCTGTTTGATGCCCCGCGAGGTCGCGGGCGAATTGCCAGGCGACGCGACCGGAGCGCGAGCCGCGGCCAAGTGCCCAGTTGAGCGCATCGCGTTCGCTGGCGGCGATGACCGCTTCGCTGACGCCGAACTGTCGCGCCCAGTGCCCGACGACGGCGAGGTAATCTTCCTGGCTGAAGGGGTAAAAGGAAATCCACAGCCCGAAGCGTTCGGAGAGCGAAATTTTTTCTTCGACGGCTTCGCCGGGGTGGATTTCGTCATCGACGTGCTTGGTGTCGAGGTTTTCGGCGAAGTATTCCGGCATCAGGTGGCGGCGGTTGGAGGTGGCGTAGATCAGCACGTTTTCCGGTGGCGCGGCGACCGAGCCGTCGAGCACCGATTTCAGCGCCTTGTAGGCGGTCTCGCCGGCTTCGAAGGACAGGTCGTCGCAGAAGATGATGAATCGTTCGGGGCGGCCCTCCACCAGATCCACGATCTCCGGCAGGTCGATCAGGTCGTCCTTGTCCACCTCGATCAGGCGCAGGCCGCGCTCGGCGTAGGCATTGAGCACGGCCTTGACCAACGAGGACTTGCCGCAGCCGCGTGAGCCGGTGAGGAGTACGTTGTTGGCGCCGCGGCCGGCGACGAATTGCTCGGTGTTGGCGACGATGCGCGCCTTCTGGTCGTCGATGGTTTCCAGATCGTCGAGGCGGATGGCATGCGGGCGGCGCACCGGCTGCAACCAGCCCCGTCCCTGCTGCTTGCGCCAGCGGAAGGCGATGGCAGCCTGCCAGTCGGGGGCAGCGGCAGGAGCGGGTAGGATGTCTTCAAGCCGCCCGAGGACGGCTTCGGCACGGTTCAGCAGCCGCGCCAGCGCGGTGGCATCGGGGCTGGCGAGGGGGGCAGCAGCGGATTCAGGCGTGGCGGCGGACATGACGGACGGTATACTCCCCGGCGATTGACGTGACTGCCGGGCAGCGCCAGGCAGGAAACGCTGAACTCTAGCGAAAGCCATGAAAAAAATCCAAGCTCTCCTCTTCTCTGCCTTGCTCGTTCTGGCTGGCTGTGCCACTCGCCCTGCCGTCGAGGCACCCGTGGTTTGCCCCGCCTGTGCCGCATGCCCGACCTGTCCGCCGCCTCCCGTGGCCGCACCAACCCCGCCGGCGCCGGCGACCCCGGCCGCCTTCTCGCGCACGCTGGTGCCGGGCGGCTGGGACGACCTGCCGGGCTGGAAGGACGACGACCTGAGCGCCGCCTGGCAGCCCTTCCTGATCTCATGCCGGGGCATGGCCAGCCGGCCGCACGGACCCGCCTGGAAGCGGGTCTGCGAGCTGGCGAAGGACATCGATGGCAAATCGGCGCGGGATGTCCGCGCATTTTTTGAGCAGCACCTCCGTCCATATGCGGTGCAGGCCGCCGATGGCGCGTTTGCCGGCATGTTCACCGGCTATTACGAACCGCTGCTGCGCGGCAGCCGTCTCAAGGCCAAGGGCTACGAGCAGCCGGTTCGGGCGGTGCCGGATGATCTGTTGACGATTGATCTCTCGGCGGTGTTTCCGGAGTTGAAGGACAAGCGTGTGCGCGGCCGGCTTGAGGGCAACAAGGTCGTCCCGTACTGGACGCGGGCGGATATTGGCAAACGCGGCGAGCAGTTGCCGGGCAAGACGCTGCTGTATGTCGATGACGCCGTCGAGCTGTTCTTCCTCCAGGTTCAGGGTTCCGGGCGGGTACAGCTGACGGATGGCAGTACCGTCCGCGTTAACTACGCCGACCAGAACGGTCATCCCTATCAATCGATCGGCAAGGTGCTGGTTGAGCGCGGCGAACTGAAGCTGGAGGAGGCCTCGATGCAGGGCATCCAGGCCTGGGCGCGCGCCAACCCGGCGCGCCTCGATGAGTTGCTCAATGCCAATCCAAGCTACGTATTCTTCCGCGAAATGCCGAATAGCAAGGACGGCCCGATTGGCGCCTTGGGTGTACCGCTGACGCCGGAGCGCAGCCTCGCCATCGACCCGCGCTCCATCCCGCTCGGGGCGCCGGTGTTTCTGGCGACGACCCGTCCCAACAGCAGCCAGCCGCTGAACCGCCTGATGATGGCGCAGGACACCGGTGGGGCCATCAAGGGGACGGTGCGCGGTGACTTCTTCTGGGGCTTCGGCAAGGCAGCGGGCGAACTTGCCGGGCGCATGAAACAGAGCGGTCGTTTCTGGGTGCTGTTGCCGCCGGAGGCTGCCCTTAAATAGCGCGCACTGGATCGGTGGTTTGCACCAATCAGGTGCGGCCATGGGTTTTGCTGTGTGTTTTTGGTGCGTTTTGCGCTGTAATGCGAATGTCAATGCACTGATTTGAAACAAAAATTGCGCACTGGAATGGTGCTTGCTTTAGCCTCCCGAATTATTTTTTCGGGGGTTTCATGGAAGCGTACCAAAACGGCAGCAATGTGCTGTTCATTCTCCTTGGCGCCATCATGGTGCTGGCCATGCACGCGGGCTTTGCCTTCCTTGAGGTCGGCACGGTGCGCAAAAAGAACCAGGTCAATGCGCTGGTCAAGATCCTGACCGACTTCGGCGTCTCCACCATCGCCTACTTTTTCATTGGTTATAGCGTCGCCTACGGTGTCAATTTCTTCTCCGGCGTTGATACCCTGCTGGCGAAGAACGGCTACGAGCTGACCAAGTTCTTCTTCCTGCTGACCTTTGCTGCCGCGATTCCGGCGATCATCTCCGGCGGCATCGCCGAGCGCGCCAAATTCAATCCGCAGTTGATGGCAACCTTCCTGATCGTCGGCTTCGTTTATCCCTTTTTCGAGGGCATTGCCTGGAATCAGCATTTCGGTGTCCAGGCCTGGCTGAAAGCAAGCTACGGTGAGGAGTTCCATGACTTCGCCGGTTCCGTTGTTGTGCATGCTATGGGTGGCTGGATCGCCCTGCCGGCAGTGCTGCTGCTCGGCGCACGCTATGGTCGCTACGGCAAGGATGGCCGCGTCTCCGCCCACCCGCCGTCCTCGATTCCCTTCCTCGCCCTTGGCGCCTGGATTCTGACCGTCGGCTGGTTTGGCTTCAATGTCATGAGCGCCCAGACACTGGACAAAATCTCGGGCCTCGTCGCCCTCAACTCCCTGATGGCGATGGTCGGCGGTACGCTGGTCGCGCTGATCCTCGGCAAGAACGACCCGGGCTTCGTCCATAACGGGCCGCTGGCAGGTCTGGTTGCTGTTTGCGCCGGCTCCGATTTGATGCACCCGATTGGTGCGCTGGTGGTCGGTGGCGTGGCCGGTGCCCTGTTCGTGGTCATGTTCACGCTGACGCAAAACCGCTGGAAGATCGACGACGTCCTCGGTGTCTGGCCGCTGCATGGTCTGTGCGGTGCCTGGGGCGGTATCGCGGCCGGCATCTTCGGCAGTACAGCGCTGGGTGGCGCCGGTGGCATCGCCTTCATGCCGCAGCTGATCATGACGCTGATGGCTGTTGCCATCGCGCTTGCTGGTGGTGCGCTGGTTTATGGTGTCCTGAAAATGACGCTCGGCTTGCGTCTGGATCAGGAGGAAGAATACGAGGGGGCCGACCTCTCGATCCACCGCATTACCGCGACGCCGGAGCGTGAGCCGAGCTGGTAAGCACGACTAAGCGAAGCATCAATCCATGCCCGGCCACGTGCCGGGCATTTTCTTTGGCGGGATCGCCTGCGGTGTGATTTTTTTCACTGACGTGCCGGAGCGGGCTGGTTACAGTGCGGCCATAAAAGTTGCCGTATGTATTCCCCCGGAGAACAGACATGAAAACCATCAACAATCGCCGCCAGATTATTGATCGTCGTGAGCAGGAGCTTGGGCCACCGAAAGGCTGGAGTGAGCGGCGCAAGTCGGTGGAACGGCGGCTGCCGGTCGTGGTCGAGATTCCGTTTTCCGAGTGGCTGGCCCGCTTTCCGGCACCTGTGGTGAAGGTTCGCGAAGCGGCCTGATATTCCGAGCCGCCCAAAGCAAAGGCCTCGCAATCGCGAGGCCTTTGCTTTTGCGGTGAACCTGGAATTCAGTCCAATTCCGGGAATCGCCCGGATCAGTCTTCTTTTTCGTAGATGACGTCGGCGCGGCGGTTTTCGGCCCAAGATTCCTCGTCGCGACCGGTCAGCTTGGGACGGCTTTCGCCCAGGCTGCGGATATGTACCTGTTTTTCGCCGGCGCCCGCGCCGAGCAGGGCGGCGCGGACGTTGTCGGCGCGCTTGAGACCCAGTCGGCGGTTGTAATCGGCGCTGCCGCGCTCGTCGGCGTTACCCTCGATACGGATGCGGGCCTTGGGGTTGCTGGCGAGGTAACGGGCGTGGGCGCGCAGGGCGGGGTCGAAGTCGGCCTTGATGTCGGCGCTGTTGAAGTCGAAATACACGCTGCGCTGGGTACGCAGCCCGGCTTCGTCCATCTGCATCTTGCCTTCGCTGGCGGCGGCCGGTGCGGCGGCAACGCTAGGTTCCTGCAGTTCCGGCGGCACAGGCTGGCCGAGCAGGCCGGGGTGCACGCGCAATGCGCCGGTCTGGGAGATGTGCTTGCTGGGCGGAATGTCTTTTTGCGAGGCGCAGGCGGAGAGCAGTGCGACGAGCAGGAAACTGAGGGGCAATGAGGCGCGCATGGCAAATTCGGCGGCGAGAGGAATGTCGAATGATAGCCGCTCGGCGGGGCGACGACCAGCGAGAATATGCCGCCGTTGATTCAAGCGGCGTCATGAAAATCAATTATTGAATAAGTAAATGAAGAAATCGTCTTTTGTGGTTATAAAACCATCGGCTAAATTTGCGTTTGTCCCTTGATCATTCCGGTGAATCGACATGCTGCTCCGCAAAACCCTTTCCGCTCTCTGTCTCGCACTGGTCGCCAGTGCCGCCCTGGCTGATGCGACCTTGCTCAACGCCTCCTACGACGTCGCTCGCGACGTGTACAAGGATTACAACCCGATGTTCCAGAAGCACTGGAAGGCCAAGACCGGCGAAAGCCTGGAGCTGAAGCAGTCGCACGGCGGCTCGTCGAAGCAGGTGCGGGCTGTGGCCGATGGCCTGGAGGCCGATGTGGTGACGATGAATCAGGCCAACGACATCGAGTTCCTGGCCGAGAAGGGGCTGGTCGCCAAGGATTGGGCGAAGAAGTTTCCGAATAATGCTTCGCCGTATACCTCGGCAATGGTTTTCATCGTCCGTAAGGGCAACCCGAAGGCGCTAAAGGATTGGGTCGATCTCGCCGCACCGGGCATCCAAGTGATCCTGCCGCACCCGAAGAACACCGGCAACGGCCGCAACACCTACCTGTCGGCCTGGGCCTGGGCGCTGAAGCAGCCGGGTGGCAACGACGCCAAGGCACAGGAATTTGTCGGCAAGCTCCTCAAGAACGTGCCGCTGTTCGCCGCCGGTGGCCGTGATGCGACGACGACCTTCATGCAGCGCGGTCTGGGCGACGTGCTGGTGACCTTCGAGTCGGAAGCCGAGATGATCGCCAAGGAATTCGGCAAGGGTAACTTCGAGGTCGTCTATCCCAGCCTGACCATGCAGACCGAGTTCCCGGTCGCCGTGGTTGAGAAGGTGGTGGACAAGAAAGGGACGCGCAAGCAGGCGACGGCCTATCTCGAATACCTGTGGTCGAAGGAAGGCCAGGAGAACGCCGCGCAGAACTACTTGCGCCCGCGCGATGCCGACCTGCTGAAGAAATACGCAACCTTCTTCCCGCCGGTGAAGACTTTCACCGTCGATGAGGTGTTCGGCGGTGCCAACAAGGCATTCGCCACCCACTTCAAGGATGGCGGCAGCTTTGACCAGATTTACGTCGCCAAGTAAGCCCCTGTAACCCTCTGCCGCAGGCGACTGATGTCGTCTGCCCCCCAAGGGGACTTCCTTCGGGGCGCGGTAAACCTGGAAAACGGGCGAAAATCACCATGTCTGCAAAACCCCATCGCGTGTTGCCCGGCTTCGGTCTGGCGCTCGGCTACACGCTGGTCTATCTCTCGCTGCTGATCCTGCTGCCGCTCGGCGGCATGATCCTGAAAGCTTCCGAACTTGGCTTCGGTCAGATCCTCGATATCGCGCTCGGCGAGCGCTCGCTGGCTGCCTTTCGCGTGACCTTCGTCTCGTCACTGCTGGCAGCGTCGATCAATGCCTTCTTCGGGCTGATCGTCGCCTGGATCCTTGTCCGCTATTCCTTTCCGGGAAAGCGCTTCGTCGATGCGCTGGTCGATCTGCCTTTCGCGCTGCCGACGGCGGTCGCCGGCATCACGCTGGCCACGCTCTATGCCGGCAACGGCTGGCTGGGGAAGTACATCGAGCCGCTGGGCGTCAAGGTCGCCTACACGCCGCTCGGCATCGTCGTCGCGCTCACCTTCATCACCCTGCCCTTCGTGGTCCGTACGCTGCAACCGGTGATCGAGGACATCGAGACGGAAGTCGAGGAGGCAGCCGCTTCGCTCGGCGCCTCGCGCTGGCAGACTTTCGCCAAGGTGATCTTCCCGGCCATCGGCCCGGCCCTGCTCACCGGCTTCGCGCTGGCCTTTGCCCGGGCGCTTGGCGAGTTCGGCTCGGTGATCTTCATTGCCGGCAACCTGCCACTGATTTCGGAAATCGTGCCGCTGTTGATCATTTCCAAGCTGGAGCAGTATGACGTGCTCGGCGCCACGGCGCTGGCCGTGGTCATGCTGGCCATTTCTTTCGTGCTGTTGCTGGTTATCAATGCGCTGCAATGGTGGGCGGCCAACCGCCACAAGAACAGCGAACCCCTTGACGTGGCGGCCGGCAAGGCCAAGGCAGGTGAGGCATGAGCCACAACAAACTGACACGCGCGACGCAGGAGCCGGCCTGGGTGCGCTACACCCTGCTGACGGTCGGCCTTGGCTTCCTGTTCTTCTTCCTCGGCCTGCCGCTGGTGGCCGTTTTCGTCGAAGCGCTGGCCCAAGGCCTGCCGATCTATCTCGAGGCCTTGAAGGAATCGGAAACGCGCTCGGCGATCTGGCTGACCATCATCATCGCACTGGCCGTGCTGCCCTTCAACATCCTGTTCGGCGTCGCGGCGGCCTGGGCCATTGCCAAGTTTGACTTCAAGGGCAAGAGCCTCCTGATCACGCTGATCGACCTGCCGTTTGCCGTCTCGCCAGTGGTCGCCGGCCTGATCTTCATCCTGATGTTCGGCTCGCAGGGCTATTTCGGCGACTGGCTGTCAGCTAACGAGATCAAGATCATCTTCGCGGTACCGGGCATGATCCTCGCCACGCTGTTCATCACCTTCCCCTTCATCGCCCGCGAACTGATCCCGCTGATGCAGTCGCAGGGCAAGGACGAGGAAGAGGCGGCAATTTCGCTCGGCGCCTCCGGTTGGCAGATGTTCTGGCGCGTAACGCTGCCCAACATCAAGTGGGGCCTGCTCTACGGCGTGATCCTGTCGAACGCCCGGGCGATGGGCGAATTTGGCGCGGTGTCGGTGGTTTCCGGCCATATCCGCGGCGAAACCAACACGCTGCCGCTGCACGTCGAGATCCTCTATAACGAATACAACGCGATCGGCGCTTTTGCCGCTGCCTCCGTGCTGGCCCTGCTGGCGCTGGTGACACTGGTGGCCAAGACCATCGTTGAATGGCGCATGAAGGCCGAGACCGACATGCTGAACGCTGAACTCCCCGGCGAGAAAACCTCATGAGCATCGAAATCCGCAACATCTCCAAGCGCTTCGGCAACTTCGTCGCGCTCGACAACATCAACCTCGACATCCCGACCGGAGAACTGGTCGCGCTGCTCGGCCCGTCCGGCTGCGGCAAGACGACGCTCTTGCGCATCATCGCCGGCATGGAAACGGCCGATGAGGGCGAGATCCTGTTTTCCGGTGCCGAGGCCACGCACCTGCACGCCCGCGACCGGAATGTCGGCTTCGTCTTCCAGCATTACGCGCTGTTCCGCCACATGACGGTGTTCGAGAACGTCGCCTTCGGCCTGCGCGTCAAGCCGCGCAAGGAGCGGCCCAGCGATGCCGAAATCAAGCGCCGGGTCATGGAATTGCTTGGCCTCGTCCAGCTCGACTGGCTGGCCGAACGCTACCCGTCGCAGCTTTCCGGCGGCCAGCGCCAGCGTATCGCGCTGGCCCGGGCGCTGGCTGTCGAACCGAAGGTGCTGCTCCTCGACGAGCCCTTCGGCGCGCTCGACACCAAGGTGCGCAAGGAACTGCGCCGCTGGCTGCGTCGGCTGCACGACGAAATGCACATCTCGTCGGTGTTCGTCACGCACGATCAGGAAGAGGCGCTGGAAGTTGCCGACCGCGTCGTGGTGATGAACCATGGCCGGATCGAGCAGATCGGCTCGCCGGATGAAGTCTATTCAGCGCCGGCAACGCCCTTCGTTTACCAGTTCCTCGGCAACGTGAACGTCTTCCACAGCCGGGTACAGGGTGGCTATGCCGAAGTCGAGCGCCACGAGACCGCAGAAAAGGTCACGGCCTTCGTCCGGCCGCACGACATCGACCTCTCGGAAGTTGCACTGGAAAACGCCCAGCAGGCGACGGTCGCCCATGTGCATCCGATCGGCCCGGTGGTGCGCGTCGAGTTGCAGCACGGGCAGGAGATCGTCGAGGTGGAACTGTCGCGCGAACGCCACGAGGCGCTACAACTGACGGTCGGCCAGTCGATCTGGTTCCGTCCGCGTCAGTTGCGGGTATTTGGCGGTGACAACCAGCCGCTGCCGGCGGCAGAGAAGCAGGCCTTCCTTTTCTAGCCAGCCGGGCGGATGTGGGTGATGGCGAGGCGTGCCGCCTCGTCGTCGAGCCAGCTCAGGTTGTAGCTGTTTTTCTTGTAATCCTTGCCGTCGACCACCAGCGTCGTCTCGACACGGTATTTCTTGTTGCCCTTGGCCTTGGGCACCTTGATCGTCGCTTCGGTCTCGTAGCGTCCGGCACCGTCCACCGCCGCCAGCTTCTCGGTCTGCGTGCTGACCAGCTTGTTTTTCTCGTCGTAGAGCGCGTAGCGCTGCGTAACAGTCGGCACCTTGTCGCCATAGCCGACCAGATCAGTATTGGAAGTGACCTTGATCTGCGTCTGCTCGGCGGCCGTGCGCGAGGCTTTCGGATCGGCTGCATCGGCGTGCTGGATCTCGCTGGTGAAAGCCATCGGCTTGACGTCGTCCTTCGATACCTTGACCTTCCGGTCCTCGTATTCCTTGTTGACGGTCTTGCCGTCGGCGATTTTCAGCGAACGGAAGACCCAGGACACGACCTTGTCGGCAACGCGGGCACCAACCCGGGCGCCCTTGGCGCAGTCCTTGTTGATCATGCTGGCGATGCCGCAGCCGATATCGGCACCGACATCGACCAGTGCCGCCTTGGTGTCCTGAGGGCTGCTTTCGGCATCGCTGCCGTCGGCATTCTTGGCCGGCGAGCCGGCGCAGCCGGCCAGGACTATTGCGAGGAGGGAGGAGGCAAATGCACCGCGGCGGCGACTGGAGGTGGGGTAAGTCACGGCAAGTCTCGGAGAGATCAAGGAAAACGACTGGATTAACATCAAGAATCTAGCACAAGGCCACCGCCCAGCCAAACGTCTCAGGCGTTTGGCATGCCTTGTCCGAGCGCCGGAATGGCGGGCGGAGGCAGCACGACGCGGATGCTATAATTCGCCCCATTTTTCGCCAGATTTCGCATCGCTCCGTGATTTTTACCCTCGGCATCAACCACCACTCCGCACCGCTCGCCATCCGCGAGCGCGTCGCCTTTGGTGCCGACAAATTGCAGCATGCGCTGTCGGATCTGACGCGCAGCGAGGCGGCCAAGGAGGTCGCCATCCTGTCGACCTGCAACCGGACAGAAATCTATTGCGCGGCCGAGACGCCGGAGGCGGTCATCGACTGGCTTTCCCGCTACCACCAGATCGAGCGCAGCGAGATTGCGCCCTACCTGTACACCCATGACCAGCCGGAAGCGATCCGCCATGCCTTCCGTGTCGCCAGCGGTCTGGATTCGATGGTCATCGGCGAGCCGCAGATTCTTGGGCAGATGAAGGACGCTGTCCGTGCTGCCGAAGAGGGTGGTACGTTGGGCACCCAGCTGCACAAGCTCTTTCAGCGCTCCTTCTCGGTGGCCAAGGAAGTCCGCAGCACGACGGCGATCGGCGCCAACATCGTTTCCATGGCAGCGGCCGGCGTTCATCTGGCGGAGCGGATTTTCGAGTCGATTGCCGGTCAGCGCATTCTGTTCATCGGTGCCGGCGAGATGATCGAGTTGTGCGCCGCTCACTTTTGCGCCAACAAGCCCAAGGCCGTGACCATCGCCAACCGCACCCTCGAGCGTGGCCGCGCGCTGGCCGAGCAGTACGGCGGAAAGGCGATCCGCCTTGACGAACTCGGCGAGCATCTGGCGCAGCACGACATCGTCGTCTCCTGTACCGCCAGTCCGCTGCCGATCATCGGCCTGGGCATGGTCGAACGGGCAATCAAGGCCCGCCGCCACCGGCCGATGTTCATGGTCGATCTTGCCGTGCCGCGCGATATCGAAGAAGAAGTTGGCGAGCTCGACGATATCTTCCTGTACACCGTCGACGATCTGGCGCAGGTGGTCGAGAGCGGCATGGAGTCGCGGCAGGCGGCGGTGGTCGAGGCCGAGGACATCATCGCCCAGCGTGTCCGCGATTTCCTCGGCTGGCTGCAGGCACGCGACACCGTGCCGGTGATCCGCTCGCTGCGCGACAGTGCCGAACGCATGCGCCGCCACGAGATGGAGCATGCCCTCAAATTGCTGGCCAAGGGCGAGGCGCCGGAGAAGGTGCTTGATCACCTGTCGCACCGCCTCACGAACAAGTTCCTGCATGCGCCGACCCAGACGCTGAACGCGGCCGAGGGCGAAACACGCGCCCAGCTGCAGATGGCCGCTGCCCGCCTGTTCCACCTGCATACCGGCGATTAGCGCTGCCGTCGCGGGGGGGCTTGCCGTCCCGCGCCGCCTTTGTTTCCGATAAAGAACCGACATGAAACCATCCATCCGCCAGAAACTCGAGTTGCTGGTCGACCGCCTCGATGAAATCGACCGCCTGCTGGCGGCGCCGGATACCGCCAACGACATGGAGCAGTTCCGCAAGATTTCGCGCGAGCGTGCCGAAGTCGAGCCGGTGGCCATCGAGTTCAATGCCTTCCGCCAGGCCGAAAACGACATCGTCGAAGCCGAGGCGATGTTGTCTGACCCCGACATGCGCGAATTCGCCGAAGAGGAAATTGCCGCCGCCCGGGCGCGTCTGCCGGAACTGGAACTGGCGCTGCAGAAACTGCTGCTGCCGAAAGATCCCAACGACGAGCGCAACGTGCTGCTCGAAATCCGCGCCGGGACCGGTGGCGACGAGTCGGCGCTGTTCGCTGGCGACCTGTTCCGCATGTACAGCCGCTACGCCGAGCGTCAGCGCTGGCAGGTGGAGGTGATGTCGGCCAGCGAGTCGGAGCTGGGCGGCTACCGCGAAATCATCTGCCGTATCGCCGGAGCGGGCGCTTACTCGCGCCTGAAGTTCGAATCGGGCGGCCACCGCGTGCAGCGCGTGCCAGAGACCGAAACCCAGGGGCGCATCCACACCTCGGCGTGCACCGTGGCGATCATGCCGGAGGCCGACGAGGTCGAGGATGTGAACCTCAATCCGGCCGACCTGCGTATCGACACCTTCCGTGCCTCCGGTGCCGGTGGCCAGCACATTAACAAGACCGATTCGGCGGTGCGCATCACGCACATTCCGACCGGCATCGTTGCCGAATGTCAGGATGGCCGTTCGCAGCACGCCAACAAGGCCTCGGCGATGAAGGTGCTGGCAGCGCGCATCAAGGACGTGCAGGTGCGCGCCCAGCAGAGCCACATTGCCAGCACACGCAAGTCGCTGATCGGTTCCGGCGACCGCTCCGAGCGCATCCGTACCTACAACTTCCCGCAGGGGCGGATCACCGATCATCGAATCAACCTGACGCTGTACAAGATTGCCGCGATCATGGACGGCGACATGGACGAACTGCTTGGCGCGCTGGCCGCTGAACATCAGGCTGACCTGCTGGCGGAGCTGGCCGAACAGTCATGACGCTCGGCGAATTGCTGGCTGCAGCCCGCGGCCGCATCGACCGCCTCGATGCCCGGCTGCTCCTCGAATACGCCACCGGCTGCACCCACGCCGATCTGCTGGCGCGGCCGGAAACGCCGGTGATCGGCCCGGCGGCGATGCAGTTCGAGGACTGGGTGGCGCGGCGTGCGGCCGGCGAGCCGCTGGCTTACCTTGTCGGCGAAGCAGAATTCCGTGGCCGGGTGTTTCAGGTATTGCCCGATGTGCTGATTCCGCGTCCGGAAACCGAAGTGCTGATCGAACTGGCGCTGGCGAAATTGCAGGGTATGGTGGCCCCCCGCGTGCTTGATCTCGGTACCGGTTCCGGCATCGTTGCCATTTCGCTGGCGCTTGAATGCCCGTCGGCGACGCTTGCTGCGGTGGACCTGAAAAATGGCGCAATTTCGGTTGCCCGCAACAATGCCGGTCGCCTCGGGGCAAGCGTGCGGTTTGTAGAGAGCGACTGGTATTCGGCGCTGGCCGGTCAGCAGTTTGATGTCATCGTTTCCAATCCGCCGTATATCGCTGCCGGCGACCCGCACCTCGCCGGCGACGGCCTGCCCTTCGAGCCGCAGTGCGCCCTGACCGATGGCGGTGACGGGCTGGACTGCATTCGTGCCATCGTTGCCGGCGCGCCGGCGCATCTGGCGCCCGGTGGCTGGCTGCTTTTCGAGCACGGCTACGATCAGGGCGAAGCCGGCCGGAACTTATTAACCGCCGCGGGGTTCAAAGCGGCGTTCACTCACCCCGACCTAGCCGGCACCGACCGCGTTTCAGGCGGTCATTTGTAATCTGGAGAAATCATGTCCGACGTTCAGCAGCGTATCCACCAAACCGTGACCGGCAACCCGGTCGTCCTCTACATGAAGGGCGATGCCCGTTTCCCGCAGTGTGGTTTTTCCGCCACCGTCGTGCAAATCCTGAAACATTGCGGTGTCAATGACTTCGTCACCGTCAACGTGCTCGCCGACGAGGAAATCCGTCAGGGCGTCAAGGAATACGCCAACTGGCCGACCATCCCGCAGCTGTACATCAAGGGCGAGTTCATCGGTGGCTGCGACATCGCCAAGGAGATGTATCAGACCGGCGAACTGCAGAAATTGCTGGAAGGCATCGCTCAGGCCTGATCTGGCCACACAGAAACGACAAAGGCCCGGCATTGCGCCGGGCCTTTGTCGTTAACGCGGTTGGATCAGACTTCGCTGACCTGAAAGTCGATGCTGGCGCCGTCCTTGACCACTTCCTTGACCGCGCATTCGGCGATGCTCTTCATCACGGCGTCCTTTTGTTCCGGCGTGAAACCGGCCGGAAAGCGGACTTCGGTCTTGAATTTGGCCAGCGTCAGCGGGCCGCCGGGGCCGGCAAAGGGCTTGCAGGAAATCTCGATGCCTTCGGCAGAGATGCCCAGTGCCTTGCACGACTTCTTGGCAAAGACGGCGGCGCAGCCCGCCAGCGTGGCGTAAAAGGCTTCGAGCGGATTCATCAGCGAGCCATCCAGGGCGTAGGTGGCTTCGTGTTTGCCGGTGCTGACCTTGATCAGCGGGGTCTTGTCGACGGTGGTGTTGTACATGCTGTTCTTTCGTTTTGGTTTCGTTATGGGCATGCCGATGGCTTGCCGCGTTCGAATATATTAAACCGCTAATATATGTGCTGCAACACCCGCGTGTGCTCAGACGCCAGTTCAGCGGCTGGCGATTCGCTGGTTGGCGCTGGCCAGACGATTGGCGAGGACTTCGACGAAACCTTGAAAGAAATGCATGCGGCAGGCCTCGGAGGCCTGTTCCAGCGCCTCGCCGCGGATGGTAACGATGTTGGCGGCACTGAGGGCACTGATGTCGGCGTTGCGAGGCGGACGGTGCTTGCGGATGACCGCCATTTCACCGAAGCAGTCGCCTTTCTTCAGGCGTCCGAGTGGCCGACCGGCCTTGCTGACCTCCAGCTCGCCTTCGGTCAGGAAGCAGAAAAACTCGCCGTTCTCGCCGTCGCGCATGATGCGGGCACCGGGTGGCACGTGGCGCCATTCGGAAAAACGCAGCACTTCCCAGATTTCGACGTCGGAGAAATCGGCAAAGAAGGGCAGGGCGCGTAGCGTTGCGAATTTTTCAGTCGCCGCGAAATCGACCTTGGGCGCCGCCAGCTTGCGGTGGCGCACGGCCTGCGCGAGGTCGTGGGCGAAGGCCTCCCAGCTCAGGTAGCGGGCATCGCGATCCTTGGTCATCGCCCGGCCGACGATGTCGTCGAGTACCTTGGGCAAACCGGGGCGCAACGATGACGGGATCGGCGCCAGGTGGTGGATGATCTGATAGATGATCTTGTACTGGGTGTCGCCGTCAAAGGGCAGCTTGCCGGTCAGCAACTGGAACATGACGACGCCGAGGGAGTAGATGTCGGTGCGCTGGTCCAGCGGCACTTCCTGGACCTGTTCCGGCGACATGTAGCAGGGCGAACCGACGCCGCTGACCTGAGTGATGTCATTGTGCTCGCTGGTCAGCGCGGCGCCGAAGTCGGAAATCTTGATTTCGCCGTCGTCGGTGAGCAGGATGTTGGCCGGCTTGATGTCGCGGTGGGTAATGCCGAGGCGATGCGCGAAGTTCAGCGCCCGCGTGCATTTGAAGATGATTTCCACCACCTTGTCGACCGGCAGCAACTTGCCCGGTTTGACGAACTGTTCCAGCGTGCCGCCCGGCACATACTCCATGACCACATAGCAGAGGTCTTCGGCGACGACGGCGTCGTAGATCTGGGCGATGTGAGGGTGGTTCAGCTTGCCGACCAGCGAGGCCTCGTTGAGGAAGAAGCGGCCGTACAGCGTGCGCTTCTCCGGATCGGCGAGAACATCCGGGGTGGCGACCTTGATCGCCACCTCGCGTTGCGCAAACGGGTCGAAGCCGAGATAGACGGTGCTCGTCGCCCCGGCGCCGAGTTTGCGGTAAAGCTCGTATTTTCCGAGCTTTTTCAGCATGGGCTCAGAGGCGGCTGCGGGCGCGGGCGACGGCCGCCTTGACCTGTTCCGGTGCCGTGCCGCCGATGTGGTTGCGGCTGGCCAGCGAGCCTTCCACGGTCAACACGGAAAACACGTCATTTTCGACCTGCGGACAGAAGGCGCGGATTTCGTCCAACGTCAGTTGCGGCAGGTCGACGCCCTTGGCTTCGGCCGCCTTGACGGCGTGGCCGACGGCTTCGTGCGCATCGCGGAAGGGCAGGCCCTTCTTGACCAGATAGTCGGCGAGGTCGGTGGCGGTGGCGAAGCCCTGGGTCAGCGCGGCCTTCATGTTGTCGGCACGGACGGTGATGCCACCGGCCATGTCGGCGAAGATGCGCAGGGTGTCGGTCACGGTGTCGACGGCGTCGAACAGTGGTTCCTTGTCTTCCTGGTTGTCCTTGTTGTACGCCAGCGGCTGCGACTTCATCAGCGTCAGCAGGCTCATCAGCTGGCCGTAGACGCGGCCGGTCTTGCCACGCGCCAGTTCCGGGACGTCCGGGTTCTTTTTCTGCGGCATGATCGAGGAGCCGGTGCAGAAGCGGTCGGCGATCTGGATGAAGCCGACGCGCGGGCTCATCCACATCACCAGTTCTTCGGACAGGCGGCTGATGTGCATCATCAGCAGTGCGCAGGCCGAGGTGAATTCGATGGCGAAGTCGCGATCGGAGACGGCATCGAGCGAGTTTTCACAGACACCTTCAAAGCCCAGTTCGGCGGCGACGAATTCGCGGTCGATCGGGTAGGTGGTACCGGCCAGCGCTGCCGAGCCGAGCGGCAGGCGATTGGTGCGCTTGCGGGCATCGGCGAAACGCTCGGCATCGCGGCCAAACATTTCGAAGTAGGCCAGCATGTGGTGGCCGAAGGTCACCGGTTGCGCCACCTGCAGGTGGGTGAAGCCGGGCATCGGGGTCGCGGCTTCCTTTTCAGCCAGATCGACTAACGCGCTGCGGAATTGCCTCAACAACACCTGGATGTCGTCGATACTGTCGCGCAGGTAGAGGCGGATGTCGGTGGCGACCTGGTCGTTGCGCGAGCGGCCGGTGTGCAGGCGCTTGCCGGCATCGCCAACCAGTGCGGTCAGGCGCTTCTCGACATTCAGGTGCACATCTTCGAGGTCGATCGACCATTCCAGCTGGCCGGATTCGATTTCCTGCGCCACCTGCGCCATGCCGCGCTCGATGTCGGCAAGATCCTGAGCGCTGATGATGCCCTGCTTGGCGAGCATCTTGGCGTGCGCCAGCGAACCGCGGATGTCCTGGCGCCACATGCGCTGGTCGAAATCCACGGAGGCGGTGTAGCGTTTGACGAGATCGGAGACGGGCTCGGAGAAACGGCCGGCCCAAGTATATTGATTGGCGTTGGAAGTCATGACTCTGGTCTAGAATGGGGCGTTACCAGACGAGTTTCAGCAAAAAACCCGCCCAAAGATGACAAGTATACGGCACTTTCCCGCCACCCACCCGCTTCCCGACTGGCGCAATTTCGGCGTCATGTTGCGGGTCTTGCTCGGGGTCAATCTGCTGGCCTTGCTCGCGGCGCTGGTGCAGGCGCCGGAGCTGGCCGGCTGGGTGGATCGCTATGTCGATCTGGCTGCGGTGGTCGAGCCGCTGTTGCTGCTTTGCCTCGGCCTGCTGACCGGCTTGCGCAACCTGCTCTGGCGCCTGCCGCTACGCCTTGGTCAGGTGGTGGTGATGGGGCTGGCGGCAACGCTGGCGGCGCTGATGATGCTCTACGCGCAGGCCTTCGGTCTGACGGCCGGCGGTAGCAGCAGTCTCCGCGCCGGCTTGCTGGCGGCGGCAACGGCGGGGTTGCTGCTGGCCTATTTTGAATTGCGTGCCCGCTCGTTTTCGCCCGTGCAGGCCGAAGCCCGGCTGGCGGCGCTGAACGCCCGCATTCGGCCGCATTTCCTGTTCAATGCCCTCAACGCAGTGCTGTCGCTGATCCGCGCCCGGCCGCAGCAGGCCGAGGAGGCGCTGGAGTCGCTGTCGGACCTCTTCCGCGCGGCGATGCGCGATCCGGCGAGCATGGTCAGCCTGGCCGAAGAGGTCGATCTGGCGCGGCAGTACCTTGAACTGGAGCGGCTGCGGCTGGGTGAGCGGCTGTTGGTCGACTGGCAGATTGATCCGATTTCGCTGCAGGTGCCAATTCCGCCGCTGATGCTGCAGCCGCTGCTGGAAAATGCGGTGTATCACGGCATCGAGCCTGCCCCGGCCGGAGGCACCGTGCGCGTGGCGATTGTCCGTCAGGGCGATACGTTGCAGATTTCAGTGGCGAACCCGACCACCGACCCCGGCAGCCACGCCGCCGGCAACCATATTGCGCTTGAGAACATACGCGAGCGGCTGGCCTTGTACTACGATCTGGAATCCCGGCTGGAAATCGCCACCGGCTTCAATCAATACGAAGTTCGCATCATCCTGCCATGCCAACGCAAACGCCTCTGAGAATCCTCCTTGTCGACGACGAGCAGCCGGCGCGCGACCGCCTGCGGGTTCTGCTCGGCGACCTCGCCGTGCAGCGCCCGACCGAGGTGGTGGGCGAGGCGGCGAACGGGCTCGAGGCGCTGGCCGCGATACGCAAGCAAAGTGTCGATGTGGTGCTGGCCGATATCCGCATGCCGGGGATGGACGGTATCGAACTGGCGTCGCATCTCGGTCGGCTGGAGAAGCCGCCAGCAGTGATTTTTACGACGGCTTATGACAACTATGCGGTGCAGGCCTTTGACCTGAATGCCATCGATTACCTGCTCAAGCCGGTGCGCGCCCAGCGCCTGCTCGCCGCCTTGCAGAAAGTGCCGGGTTCGCCGCTGGAGCGCGACGTGCTGGCGGGCATCGGCCAGGGCGTGCGCGGCTGCGGGCGGACGCATCTGTCCTGCCATGAACGCGGCCGGCTGCTGCTGGTGCCGGTGGGCGAGGTGCTCTATTTCCGGGCCGATCTCAAATACGTCACGGCACGCACCGTCGAGCGCGAATACCTGCTCGACGAGTCGCTGACCCAACTGGAAAGCGAGTTCGGCGCACTGTTCCTGCGCCTGCATCGGGCGGTGCTGGTGGCGCCGGCAGCACTCGCCGGTTTCGAGAAAGCCGCCGGCGATGATGCCGAGGCCTACGGCTGGGCGCTGCTGCGCGGCGTGCCGGAAAAGCTGCCGGTCAGCCGCCGCCAGTGGGCGGCGGCCAAGGCGGCGGTGCAGAAGAGCTGATTTTGGCCGCTTTTTCGGGTTGACCGCAGCGGGGTGCGGTCAGGCCGCCAGCACCCGCGTCACCACTTCCAGGACATCGCGCGACAGGCCGTCGTGATCGCGGATGCGTTCGAGCGCCGCCCGGGCATGCGTCTGACGGCCAGCGTCGAATTTCCGCCAGCGGTCAAAGCAGCGCGCGAGGCGCGAGGCGACTTGCGGGTTCTTGTCGTGCAGCATCAGGATGCGGTCGGCGATGAAGGCGTAGCCGCTGCCGTCGGCGGCGTTGAAACGCACGAGGTTGGCCCCGAAACTGCGGATCAGCGCGTAGATCTTGTTCGGATTGCCGGCGTCGAACGCCGGATGTTCGGTCAGCGCCTTGACGGTGGCCAGCGTATCCGGGCGGCGGCTGGCTGATTGGGCGACCAGCCATTTATCGACGACCAGCGCCTCGTCCTTCCATTTGTCGTAGAACTCGGCCAGCGCCTGTTCGCGTTGCGGGCAAACCGGTGCATTGACGTTGGCCAGCGCGGCGAGCGCGGCGAATTGGTCGGTCATGTTGTCAGCTTGCCTGAACTGGGCGTAGGCGAGTTGGCGCGTGGCGTCGGTGTCCAGCTCCAGCAGGTAGGAGAGGTAGATGTTGCGCAGGGCGCGTTGGCCGGCTTGTTCGCTGGTCGGCGCATAGGGCGCTTTTGCGGCCAAGCCGGCGTAGAGGCCGGAAAACTCGCCTTCGAGCTCTTCCGCCAAATGGCGGCGCAGGGCGTTGCGGGCGGCGTGCAGGGCGTCGGGATCGACTTGTTCGAGCAACTCAGCCAGCGTCGATTCGCCGGGCAGGGTCAAAGCTTCGGCGACGAAGGCCGCGCCGCGCTCGGCTTGCGTTTGCAGCAGACGACGGCAGGCGGCGACGAAGCTTTGCGGCCATTGCGGCTTGCGACCGGCGGCGATTTCGCTGGCGGCGTCGAGGATCAATGTCGAGGCGAGGCGTTGACCGGCTTCCCAGGCGTTGAACGGGTCGCTTTCGTGCGCCATCAGCAGCGTCAGCTGTTCCGGCGTGTAGTCGAAATCGAGATAGACCGGCGCGGAGAAGTTGCGCAGCAGCGACGGTACCGGCTCGGCGGCGACGTCGTTGAAGACGAAGGATTGCGTCGTCGCGGTGAGCTGCAAGGTGCGCTCGCTGCCGGCGATCAGTTCGCCCGCCTCGGTAAACAGTGCAACGCGGATCGGGATCAGGTAAGGGGCATCGTCGGAAGCGCGCGGGTTGGCTTGGGTGCAGGTCAGCGTGTAGGTTTTGGATTCGGCGTCAAAATAGCCATCGACCGCCAGCTTCGGCGTGCCCGGCTGCTTGTACCAGCGCATGAATTGCGTGAAATCGAAACCGCTGGCGGCGGCCATGGCGGCGACAAAATCCTCGCAGGTCACGGCCTGGCCGTCGTGGCGGCGGAAATATTCGTCCATACCAGCGCGGAAACCGTCGCGGCCAATAAGGGTCTGGATCATGCGGATGACTTCTGCACCCTTTTCATAGACGGTGGCGGTGTAGAAATTGTTGATCTCGACGAAGCTTTCCGGGCGGATCGGGTGCGCCATCGGGCCGGCGTCTTCCGGGAACTGGGCGGCGCGCAGACCGCGCACTTCGCGGATGCGGGCGGTCTGTGGGTTATGCAGGTCGCTGCCGAATTCCTGATCGCGGAAGACGGTCAGGCCTTCCTTCAGCGAGAGCTGGAACCAGTCGCGACAGGTGACGCGGTTGCCGGTCCAGTTGTGGAAATATTCGTGGGCGACGACCCGGTCGATGTTCTCGAAATCGACATCGGTGGCGACATCCGGGCGCGCCAGCACGTACTTGGTGTTGAAGATGTTGAGGCCCTTGTTCTCCATCGCGCCCATGTTAAAGTCGCCGACGGCAACGATCATGTAATGGTCGAGGTCGCATTCGAGGCCGAAACGTTCTTCGTCCCAGTTCATCGACTTCTTCAGGGCTTCCATCGCGTGCGGGCACTGGTCGAGCTTGCCCGGCTCGACGTAGATCGCGAGCTGCACGCTGCGTCCGGAGGCGGTCTGGAAAGTGTCGTTCAGTACATCAAGTTTGCCCGCGACGATGGCGAACAGGTAGGCCGGTTTCTTGAACGGGTCTGCCCACTTCGCCCAATGGCGGCCGTCGGCTTCGTCGCCGTTGGCGACCGGGTTGCCGTTGGCGAGCAGTACCGGGTAGGTCGCCTTGTCAGCGTGCAGGGTCACCGTGTAGGTGGCCATCACGTCCGGGCGGTCAAGGAACCAGGTGATGCGACGGAAGCCCTGCGCCTCGCACTGGGTGAAATAGCCATCCTTGGAGCGATAGAGGCCGGAAAGACGGGTGTTGTGATCGGGCTGGATGCGCACCACGGTCTGCAGCGTGAATTCATCCGGCAGATCGTTGAGGGTCAGCGTCGTCGGTGTTTCCGATTTTGGCCAGTTTTTCGCGTTCACCGTAACCGATAGCGTTTCCAGTTCCTCGCCGTCCAGCAGCAGCGGCTGGGCGGCAACAGCCGGGTTGCGGCGCATTACCAGCGTCGAACGGACGATGGTGCCGGTGGCTTCGATGCTGAAATCGAGATCGACGGTGTCGATCCAGTAGGCGGGCGGGGTGTAATCCTTGAGGTAGATCGTTTGGGGTGTGTCGGTTTTCATTGTCGTGAGATGGCATGGGACTAACTGCCCGATGATACGTCAAGCCGTCTCGGTAGCGCGCCTTTGCTGCCGGGATGTCGGCACAGTCGCGGGTCAGTCGCGACCGCGACCGTGGCCATGTCCGTGTCCGCGCCCCCCGCGTTCTTCGTGACGGTCATGGTCGCGATCATCGCTGCGGTACTCCCGGCGGTCGTTATGGTGATGGCGTTCGCGATAGACTGGTGAGTAGTCGTTGCGGTACCAGTTGTCCTGGACGAAATAGACCGGGCGGCCGCATGCGCGGTAGCGGTCGCAGTAGCGGTGCCACTTCCTGGCGTGGCCAGGCGGTACGCGAAGGTAGATGGGCGGATAAACCGCTGGCGTCGGACGGATGATCATGGGTTCGGCGAACAGCAGTGGCGGTGGTGGGAAGCCGCCGATATCGATCCGGCCGTAGAAGCCGGGCTGGCCGATACTGACGGAAACCTGAGCATAAGCACTGACGCAGGTCAGCAGAGGAAACAGCGCAAGTGAAACAAGGCGGGGAAAGTTCATGGTGAGCCGTCATGCATGGAAACTTCCCATTAAACGCCGGGCCCGGCCGCCCGGTCGACATCTGTCGGCAAAAAACCTGTCGCTTTTTGCCGACGCGCGACGCTCAGCGTCGCCGCCAGACCTGCCAGCGCTCGCGGCCAGAGAAAACGGGGATGGAATCGTCGACCGGCTTATCCGCGATGCGCTCAAAGTTCGGTGTCAGCAAGGCATCGAGTTGTTCGGGCAGGATGCCGAAAGGCGGTCCCTTGAGCTGGTCGCAGACGAAGAAGTAACCGGCAAGCAGGCCTCCGCCGGGCAGCAGGTCGGCGATGCGGCGACCCCAGTCGTCCCACAGCTTGCGCGGCAAGGCACAGAGGAAGGCGCGTTCATAGATCAGGTCGAGCGGGCGAGCCGGCTGCCACTGGAAAAAGTCGGCGCAGACCAGATCGACTGGGCAGTCGCCGAGGATGCCGCGGGCGGTGTCGATGGCGACCGGCGAGAAATCAAGGGCGGTGACCGGCCAGCCCTGGCTGGCGAGAAAACCCGCTTCCCAGGCGCTGCCGCAGCCGGGTATCAGCGTGTTCATCGGTGTCGCCTGGGCGTTGACGAAGGCGGAGAAGTCTTCGGGCACGCGACCGGCATCCCAGGGCGTGACGCCCTGCCCGAAACGTTTGCACCAGAAATCGGGGTGTTCCGGTCGCTGGTCGGCGGGTTTGTCGTTGCTGTTCTCAGTAGCGTTGCTCATTTTTTCTGTAGTTTCCTGCTGGCGTTTTCGACGCCGTCGTCGAGATAGCTCTGGTAGAAGTCAGGCAGACGGACGCCGACGATGGGTTCGGCGAGTTGCTTGCCGTCCGGTCCGTAAAAGGCGACGACGGGCACCAGTTTAACCTTCTCGCTGCGGGCGAAACTGGCGTGGGTGGTCTTTTCACCGCTGAATCCGGTCAGCGCCAACTCGCTGTCCTGGCGGATCTCGCGGATCACCAGACGGTCGCGGTGGCCCGGCTGGCGGGCCATCGGCGCCAGATAGTCGCGTTTGATCACCTTGCAGAACTTGCAGTCGTCGCGGCTGAAAATGACCATCAAGGGCGCGCCGGCGCGGGCCGCCGCAGCTGCTTCGGCATGCAGGTCGCCGGCAGGGAGAACACCGGATGCATCAAGAGCGAGCGCGGGGCCGCATGCTAGAATCAGCCCTCCAAAAAGCCCTGCCAAGTGACGCAACATGTCTGCTCCTTCCAAGATTGTCATTGCCTCCCGCGAATCCCGTCTGGCCATGTGGCAGGCGGTGCACGTTAGAGATCGCTTATCGAGTTTAAATCCCGGCTCGGAAGTTGTCATTCTCGGCATGACGACCAAGGGCGACCAGATCCTCGATCGCCCGCTTGCCGAAATCGGCGGCAAGGGCCTGTTCATCAAGGAACTCGAAGTCGCGATGGAAGAAGGCCGGGCGCATCTCGCCGTGCATTCGATGAAGGATGTGCCGATGGTGATGCCGGAAGGCTTCGTGCTGGCGGCCATCTCGGCACGTGAGAATCCGCGCGATGCCTTTGTCTCGAACAATTATCAGGCGCTGGACGACCTGCCGGCCGGCGCCGTGGTCGGCACCTCCAGCCTGCGCCGCGAATCCATCCTGCGTGCCAAGTACCCGCAGTTGGTGATCAAGAGCCTGCGCGGTAATCTCGATACTCGCCTGCGCAAGCTCGATGCCGGTGAGTACGACGCGATCATCCTCGCCGCAGCCGGCCTGATCCGCCTTGGTCTGGAAAATCGCATCAAATCCGTGTTGACCGCAGAACAGTCGCTGCCGGCGCCGGGGCAGGGTGCGCTGGGCATCGAGCTGGTCGATGGCGATGCCGCCATGGCTGCGGTCGTCGCACCGCTCAACGACGCCGAGACGGCACACTGCGTCAAGGCCGAACGCGCCTTCTCGCGGGCGCTGGGCGGCTCCTGCCAGGTGCCGCTGGGCGGCTACGCGATCATCGACAACGGCCAGCTCTGGCTGCGCGGTTTTGTTGCCACGGTCGATGGCAAGGAAATGGTCAGCGCCGAACTGCGCGGCAATCCGGCCGACGACGAGGCGCTCGGTCGCCAGCTGGCGGACACGCTGCGTGCCCGGGGCGCCGACGCCATCCTCTCCAAGCTCGCCTGCCACCGCTGAAGCCATGAACGCGGGCGGCCCGCTCGCCGGCCGGACCATCGTCGTCACCAGGCCACTCGCCCAGGCGGCGCCGTTGGCCGAAGCGATCACCGCGGCCGGCGGCAAGCCGCTGATCTTCCCGCTGCTCGAAATCACCGCGGCGCCCGACCCGGCGTCGCTGGCCATGGCCTTGGCCGCTATCGACGACTATGCGCTGGCGATCTTCATCAGCCCGAATGCCGTCGACTACAGCGTGCCGGCGCTACTCGCCCATCGCCCCTGGCCGGCCGGGCTGAAACCGGCTGCTGTCGGTCAGGGCACGGCACGGGCACTGGCTGCACTGGGTGTCAGCGGCTGCATCGTCCCGACCGAGCGTTTCGATTCCGAAGCCTTGCTGGCCCTACCGGCGCTGGCAGCGAGCGAAGTCGCCGGCCGGCGCGTTGCGATCTTTCGCGGCGATGGCGGTCGGGAACTGCTGGCCGACACCTTGCGCGTGCGCGGGGCGCAGGTCGATTGCATCACCTGTTACCGGCGGAGCGGGCCCAGTGAGCGCGTCGCGCCCTTGCTCGCCGCCTGGCAGGCCGGGCAACTCGATGCGCTGACCGTGTCGAGCAGCGAAGGACTGCGTTACCTCGTCGATCTGCTCGATGCCACTGGCCGGGGCTACCTGCGGACAACGCCTGTATTCGTGCCGCATGCGCGCATTGCCGAAAATGCGACGGCGCTCGGCTTGCAGCGTGTCATCCTGACCGGGCCGGCCGATGCCGGGATCATTGCCGGTTTACGTGCTTATAATTGGCAGCATTGAGCTTCGCGCCGCGCGCTGATCCCCGCCATGTCCGAATCCGAACTTTCGCCGCCGACACCCCGCCGGCGTCCTCTCAATCCCTGGTTGCCGATTGCCTTGCTGGCGATAGCGGTTGCCATCTGGCAGGGCTATGACGCCCGCGGCCGACTCGGCGATCTTGAGGCGCAACTTAAAACCCTGCAGACGCAGGATGGCGATGAGCTGGCGCAGTTGCGTGCGGCCAACCAGCAGTTGCGTGAGCAGTTCGAGGCGGTGCATGGGCAGCTGGGTGCCATCGAAGCGCGGGTAGAAGGTTTCGACAGCCAGCGTGACGCGCTGCAGGCGATGCTGCAGGAAGCGACGCGCAGCCGCGACGAGGTGGCGCTGCTTGATGTCGAACAGGCCATCACGCTGGCCAGCCAGCAGCTGCAACTGGCCGGGAATGTGCCGGCAGCGCTGCTGGCCCTGCAGGTGGCCGACGGCCGTCTCGCCCGTCTCGATCGTCCCGCCCACCTGCCCTTGCGCAAGGCGCTGGCGGCTGACCTGCAGCGCCTCGGCAATCTGCCGGTGGTCGACACGGTTGGCCTTGGCTTGCGTCTCGAACAACTGGTGAACGGCATCGACCGGCTGCCGCTGGCCGCCCACGGTCGACCTGAAAATCCGTCAAAAAACGCCACTCAGGAAAAGGCCGCAGCGACACCGGCCCCATGGTGGCAGTTGCTGGCCGGCGATGTCTGGCAGGAGCTGCGCGGGCTGGTGCGCATCCAGCGCTTCGATGGCGCGGCACCGGAGCTGCTTGCAGCCGACCAGGCGCTGATCTTGCGCGAGAACCTCAAGCTGCGCCTGCTCAACGCCCGTCTGGCCCTGATGGCGCGCGACCAGGTGACCTATCGCGACGAATTGAAAGTGGCTTACGGCTGGCTGGAGAAATACTACGCCGTGGATGACTCGGCCGTACAAGCCGCCCTGGCCAGCCTGCGCCAGGCCGCGTCGACGACCATTCAGGCCGAGGTGCCGGCCTTGACCGCGAGCCTGACGGCATTGCGCAACCTGCGCACCGGGAAGGACAAGCGTTGAGAGGCCTGTTCTGGTTGCTGGTGCTGGCGGTTCTGGCGGTGGCCGTGGCGCTGGGTGCCCGGCTCAATGACGGTTATGTGCTGCTGGTACTGCCGCCGTGGCGCGCTGAGGTGTCGTTGAACCTGATGGTGCTCGTGATCTTCGCGGGTTTCTGTGTTTTTTATTTCTTTTTGCGCAGCCTGGCGCTGACGCTGGGCATGCCGGCGCGCGTCAGTGACTGGCGGGCGCGGCGCCAGAAGGAAAAGGCGGCTCAGGTGTTTCAGGATGCCGTTCGTTTGCTGTTCGAAGGCCGTTTTGGCCAGGCGCTCAAGCGTGCCGGAGAGGCCAACGCGGCAGGTACGGCGCCCGGGCTGTCGGCCTTGATCGCCGCTCGCGCCGCCCAGCGCATGCGCGAATCGGAAAAACAGCAGGGCTGGCTGGCGCGGGCCATGATCGACGACCCGAAGACCGAAGCCGCGACGCTGATGCTCGAAGCCGAGATGGCCAACGAAGACCGCCGCTTCGCTGACGCCCTCGCCGCGTTGGCACGCCTGCAGGGTAAGCAGGGCCGGCATATTGCCGCCTTGCGGCTGGAGTTGCGCGCCCGGCAGGGGATTGGCGATTGGGAGGGCGTGCTCAAACTGGTGCGCCAGCTTGCCAAGCGCGACGCGCTGGCGCCGGAGGTGGTGCGTGAGCTGCGCGCGCAGGCGCATCTGGCCAACATCGCCGCCTGTGCGGCGGCTCCGGATGCACTCAAGACTTACCTGCGCCAGTTGCCCGCTGAGGAGTTGGGGCAGCGCGTGGCCCTGGCTGCGGCCAGGGCGCTGGTCGCCCAGGGGGCAGATGACCTCGCCCAGCAGCTGATCGAAACACGCCTCGATGCCGCGGGTCAGGATGACTGGCAGTCAGAGTTGGCTGCCTTGTACGGTCGCCTGAGCGGCGGTGATCAGACCGCACGCATTGCCCGCGCCGACGGCTGGCTGCGTCAGCATCCGATGGATGCGCAACTGTTGCTCGCACTGGGCCGGATGTGTCGCCGGCAACGGCTGTGGGGCAAGGCCCGGACCTATCTCGAGGCGTCGCTGTCGGTGGCCAAAACGGCCGAAGCGCATCTGGAGCTGGCGCATCTGCTCGACCAGCTCGAACAGGCCGATGAGGCCAATACACATTACCGGGCGCTGGCGTCACTCGACGCCCGCTGAACCGGCAGACAGGGGGGGGGAATATGCTGAACATCGACATGCGCAAGATCTACAACTTCTACCCGGTCGAGCCTGCGCCGGACCCGGCGGTGCTACCCACCGGCGGCGACCTGTATTACGAATGCCTTGATTGTTCGGTGATCGTCAATTCCGTGCCCCACATCAAGGCTGCCTGTGCCTGCGGCAACCTCGAGGGCGGGGGCGGTAAGCTGAATGTCAAGGACGCGACCCTCGTTCGCGTCGTCCGGGGCAAGCTGAAGTAAGTTGGCAATCTAAAACGGGTGGCTGCGGCCACCCGTTTTTTCTCAGGCCCAGTCCTGCGGCTTGAGGAAAACCTCGTACAGTTCGGCCTCCGGCGAGCCGGCTTCCGGCTGCCAGTCGTAGCGCCATTTGACGATGGGCGGCAGCGACATCAGGATTGATTCAGTGCGGCCGCCGGATTGCAGGCCGAAGAGCGTGCCACGGTCCCAGACCAGATTGAACTCGACGTAGCGGCCGCGGCGGTAGGCCTGGAAGTCGCGCTCGCGCTCGCCGTAAGGCATGTCACGGCGTTTGGCGAGCACCGGCAGGTAGGCCGTGGTGAAGGCGTTACCGACAGCCTGGGTCAGGTTGAAGCAGCGTTCGAAACCGCCTTCGTTCAAATCGTCAAAGAAGACGCCGCCGACGCCGCGCGGCTCGTTACGGTGCTTGAGGAAAAAGTAGTCATCGCACCATTGCTTGTACTTGGGATAGACCGCTTCGCCGAAGGGTGCGAGCGCGTCGCGGCAGCTGCGGTGGAAGTGCTGCACGTCCTCACGCTGGCCGTAGTAGGGCGTCATGTCCATGCCGCCGCCGAACCACCAGACGTCGTCTTCGCCTTCCTTGCTGGCAACGAAGCAGCGCACGTTCATGTGGGCAGTCGGGCAGTAGGGATTGCGCGGGTGCAGCACCAGCGAGACGCCCATGGCCTCCCAGGAGCGGCCGGCCAGCTGCGGACGAACGGCCGTCGCCGAAGCGGGCAGCGACTTGCCGGTGACGTGCGAAAAATTGACGCCGCCGCGCTCGAAGAAATCGCCTTCCTCGATCAGTCGCGAGATGCCGCCGCCGCCTTCCGGGCGAACCCAGCTGTCGGTGCGGAAGCTCTGGCCGTCGAAGGCTTCGAGTTCGGAAACAATGCGGCTTTGCAGGCCGGTGAAGTAATCCTTGAGGCGGGTGGTGTCCATCATGTCTCCGTTGGATGTGCCACGGGCGGCTCATGCATGGCGTGAGCCGCCCGTTGTTTGTTGTGATGCCGATCTGCGGTCAACCGGAAATTCCGGCCAAAACGGGCAGCTCGGCCGTTTCGTGTTATCGCCCGATGGCGCGGTAGCCGATGTCCTTGCGGTACTGCAGGCCGTCCCAGGTGATCTGGGCGGTGGCCTCGTAGGCAGCCTTTTGCGCCAGCTTGACGTTTTCGCCCAGCGCCGTGACACAGAGCACGCGCCCGCCATTGGTCACAACCTGGCCATCCTTGTCGGCCGTGCCGGCGTGGAAGACGTGGCAATCGTCACCGAAGCTGTTGCCCTTGGGCAGGCCGCCGATGACGTCGCCCTTCTTCGGGGTATCGGGGTAGTTGGCGGCGGCCAACACGACACCCAGCGCGACGCGGCGGTCCCATTCGGCTTCGACCTGGTCGAGCGTCCCGTTGATGCCGTGCTCCAGCAGATCGACGAAATCGGACTTCAGGCGCATCAGGATCGGCTGGGTTTCCGGGTCGCCCATGCGGCAATTGAATTCCAGCGTCTTGACCGAGCCGTCCTTGTTAATCATCAGGCCGGCGTAGAGGAAGCCGGTGAAGGGAATGCCGTCGGCCGCCATGCCACGCACGGTCGGCAGGATGATTTCACGCATCGCCTTGGCGTGCACTTCCGGGGTGACGCAGGGGGCGGGCGAATAGGCGCCCATGCCGCCGGTGTTGGGGCCCTGATCGCCGTCGAAGATACGTTTGTGGTCCTGGCTGGAGGCCAGGGCCAGCACGTTCTTGCCGTCGACCATAACGATGAAGCTGGCTTCCTCGCCGTCGAGGAAGTCCTCGATCACGACGCGGGCGCCGGCATCGCCCAGCTTGTTGCCGGAAAGCATGTCGTCGATGGCGGCATGCGCTTCTTCCAGACTCATGGCGACCACGACGCCCTTGCCAGCCGCCAAGCCGTCGGCCTTGATGACAATGGGCGCGCCCTGCTTGTCGATGTAGGCGTGGGCCGCAGCGGCATCCGAGAAGGTCTCGAAGCCAGCCGTCGGAATGTTGTGGCGGGCCATGAAGCGCTTGGCGAAGTCCTTGGAGGATTCGAGCTGCGCGGCTTCCCTCGTCGGGCCAAAGATCTTCAGGCCGCGGGCGCGGAAGACATTGACCACACCAGCCGCCAGCGGCGCCTCGGGGCCGACCAGCGTCAGGTGGATCTTGTTCTGCTCGGCGAAATCAGCCAGGGCTTCCGGATCGGTGATGTTGATGTTTTCCAGCTCGTGCTCACGCGCCGTGCCGGCGTTGCCGGGGGCAACGAAAACCTTCTGCAGGCCGGGCGTCTGCGCCAGCTTCCAGGCCATGGCGTGCTCGCGGCCGCCGGAACCGATTACCAGTAGTTTCATGGGGGCTGTTTCCTTGTTATGTCCGAGACGATGCTTGGCTTGAACGCGCCTCACAAAATGAAGCGAAGCGGTCCTGCCAAGGCGCGCCGCCGCAGACAGTACCAGTCTGTACGGCAAGGCGGCGCAACGCGGGCAGGATCATTTTGTGTGGTGCGTTTAGTGGCGGAAGTGGCGGGCGCCGGTGAACACCATCGCAATGCCATGCTCGTCAGCCGCCGCGATGACTTCCTCGTCGCGCATCGAGCCGCCCGGCTGGATGACGGCGGTGGCGCCGGCTTCGGCCAGCACATCGAGACCGTCCCGGAACGGGAAGAAGGCGTCTGAGGCGACAACCGAACCCTTGAGCGGCAGGCCGGCGTTCTGGGCCTTGATGCTGGCGATCTTGGTCGAATCGACGCGGCTCATCTGGCCGGCACCAACGCCGAGCGTCATGCCGCCACCACAGAAGACGATGGCGTTGGACTTGACGAACTTGGCCACGCGCTCGGCGAAGAGCAGGTCGTCGATCTGCTGGGCGGTCGGCTGCACCTTGGTGACGACCTTGAGGCCGGACGCCTGGGCGGTGAAGTCGTCAGCCGTCTGCACCAGCAGGCCGCCACCGACGCGTTTCAGTTCAAGCTTGTTCAGGTCATTGCCGAGCGGCACGACCAGCACGCGCAGGTTGGTCTTGCCAGCCAGCGCGGCCTTGGCTTCGACGGTGAAGGACGGGGCGATCAGCACTTCGACGAAGTGCTTGCGGGCGTTCATGGCTTCAACGACATCGAGGCCGACTTCGCCGTTGAAGGCGATGATGCCGCCGAAAGCGGAGGTGGAGTCAGTCTTGAAAGCCTTTTCGTAGGCGCCGAGCAGGGTGCCGTCGATGGCGACGCCGCAGGGGTTGGCGTGCTTGATGATGACGCAGGCCGGGGCTTCGAAAGCCTTGACGCATTCCCAGGCGGCATCGGAGTCGGCGATGTTGTTGTAGGACAGTTCCTTGCCCTGCAGCTGGGTGTAAGCGGCGATGCTGCCCGGCAGCGCGACGGTGTCGCGGTAGAAAGCGGCCTGCTGGTGCGAGTTTTCGCCGTAGCGCAGGATTTCGGTGCGGTCGAAAGCCAGTTGCAGCTTGGCCGGGAAGATGGCCGGGGTGGGGGCAGCTTCTGCCGGCTTGGTTTCAGCACCTTCGTCGAGACCGGTCAGCCAGTTGGCGATCATGCTGTCGTAGCGGGCGGTGTGCGTGAAGGCCTTCTTGGCCAGGTTGAAGCGGGTAGCCAGTTCCAGGGCGCCGCCATTGGCCTTCATTTCGGCGAGCAGCGGGCCGTAGTCTTCCGGATCGGTGACGATGGCGACGCCGTTGTAGTTCTTGGCCGAGGAACGAACCATGGCCGGGCCGCCGATGTCGATGTTCTCGATGGCGTCTTCCAGCGTCACGCCCGGCTTGGCGATGGTGGCGGCGAAGGGGTAGAGGTTCACGCAGACCAGGTCAATGGTCGGAATGCCGTGCTGCTCGATGGTCGCCAGGTGTTCCGGCAGGTCGCGACGGGCGAGGATGCCGCCGTGCACCTTCGGATGCAGGGTCTTGACGCGGCCGTCGAGCATTTCCGGGAAGCCGGTGTAGTCGCCGATTTCGGTGACGGCCAGGCCGGCGTCACGCAGCATCTTGGCGGTGCCGCCGGTGGACAGGAGCTTGACGCCTTGCGCGGCGAGGCCTTGGGCGAATTCGAGTACACCCGTCTTGTCGGAGACGGAAATCAGCGCTTGCTTGATGGTCATGGTCGTGGCTTACAGAAGTTGATGTTCGGTGAGTTTCTTGCGCAGCGTGTTGCGGTTGATGCCCAGCATCTCTGAGGCCAGTGTCTGGTTGCCGCCGGCCTTGGCCAGCACCACTTCCAGCATCGGTTTTTCCACGCTCTTCAGGACCATGTCATAGATCGCGGACGGGCTTTCGCCGTCCAGGTCCCGGAAATATTGCTCCAGTGCGGTGACGACGCACTTCCCCAAGTCATGTTGGCTCATGCTGCCAACGCCTCCTCTTGTGTTTTGTTTTCTTCGTATTGCAGATGATCGTGCTCCTCCGCATAGCGCAGGAAGAACTCGTTGACCGCCTGATGTTGTTGTTCGACCGTCGGCAAGGTGTTCATCATCTTGCGGAAGGCGGCGGAGCCAATCAGGCCCTTGGTGTACCAGGAGATGTGCTTTCTCGCGACCTTGACCCCCGTATCCAGGCCGTAGAAATCGTACAGGTCTTCGAGATGCGCCATCAGGATGGCATGGATCTCGGCAACCGGGGCCGGCGCCATTTTCTCGCCGGTCTTCAGATAGTGTTCGATCTCGCGGAACAGCCAGGGGCGGCCCTGGGCGGCGCGGCCGATCATCACCCCATCGGCACCGGTTACGTCGAGGACGTGCTTGGCCTTCTCGGGTGTCGTGATGTCGCCGTTGGCGATGACCGGGATCTTCACCAGCGTTTTGACGTAGGCGATGGTGTCATACTCGGCCTCGCCGGTGTACTGCTGGCAGCGCGTGCGGCCGTGGATGGCAACGGCGCGGATGCCGGCGTTTTCGGCAATGCGCGCGATGTTCGGTGCGTTCTTGTTGGCGATGTTCCAGCCGGTGCGGAATTTGAGCGTCACCGGCGTGTTCGGCACGGCGCCGACGACGGCATCGAGAATCTCACCGACCAGTTGCTCGTGCTGCATCAGCGCCGAGCCGGCCATCACGTTGCAGACCTTCTTGGCTGGGCAGCCCATGTTGATGTCGATGATCTGCGCGCCATTATCGACGTTGTGCTTCGCGGCTTCGGCCATCATCTTCGGATCGGCGCCGGCGATCTGCACCGAGATCGGCTCGACCTCACCGGTGTGATTGGCGCGGCGCAGTGTCTTGGCGCTGCCGTAGAGCAACGAGTTCGACGTCACCATCTCGGAAACGGCCAAACCGGCGCCCATCTTCTTGCACAACTGGCGGAACGGACGATCCGTGACGCCCGCCATCGGTGCGACGAAGAGGTTGTTTCGCAAGGTAAAACCGGCAAATTCCATGGGTGAGCGCGGGCAGCGGGCAGATCAGGGGAAGGCCGAGATTTTACCGGAAACGGCGCTTAAAAAATAGTCAAATCGTGAAGCTGAGCAAAAGCAGCAGGGCAAACATCAGTTGCAGGCCGGCGGTGGCGGCCAGGATGTTGTTGAACACCGGGCCTGGGGCTTCGCGGTGGAAACGCCCGATCAGCCGGAGCGCCAGCGGTAGCGAGAGCAGAGGCAGAGCGGCCGGCCAGCCGAGTTCGGCCAGCAATGGCAGCAAGGCATAGGGGGCCAGCATTTCCCCCGCGTAGATGTGGCGAGTGGCCGGTCGGCCGAGGCGGACGGCGAGGGTGTTCTTGCCGTTGGCCTTGTCGCCGTCGTGGTCGCGGTAGTTGTTGACGGTGATCACGGCTGCGGCGTGGATGCCGACAAGGCTAGCCGCCAGCAGGGCAAGCGGCGTGATGTTCAGCGTTTGCAGGTAATAGCTGCCGCCGACAGCGACCAGACCGAAGAAAACGAAGACGAAGACCTCGCCGAGTGGCCCGTATGCGATGGGTTTCGGTCCGCCGGTATAAGCCCAGCCAGCCGCCAGCGAAGCAAGGCCGATGGCGACGATGGGCAAGCCGCCATGCCAGACGAGATAGATTCCGCACAGGAAGGCCAGCGCGAAGCTGAACCAGGCGCCGGCCTTGACCATGCGCGGGGTCAGCCAGCCTTCGGCCGTGGCGCGCTTAGGGCCAAGACGGCCGGGCGTATCGGTGCCGCGCAGGAAGTCACCGACGTCATTGAACAGGTTGGTACCAATCTGGATGAAGGCGGCGCCGAGCGCGGCGGCGAGCAGCGGCAGCCAGAGAATCGCGTGTGTATCGTGCCAGGCGACAGCCGTACCGACCAGCACCGGCGATAGCGATACCGACAGCGTTTTCGGGCGACAGGCGAGGAACCAGGCGGTGGTTTTGTTCATGCGTCAGGCGCGTGGGTGAATGGCACGACTTTACCGGGGTGCCGCACCCTTGCCCTTGGTGCAGATCAAGGCCAGGCGCGGGCGCCCCAGATCATCCGCTTGGCGACGAAGTGGCGGGCCGGCGGGCAGAGGTCGAGCGCCAGCAGGCCGAGGCCGCGCACCAGCTTGAGCGGGCCGACGTCGTTCGAGAAGGCCTTGACGATCTTGTCGGTGAAGAAGGCGCCGCCTTGGCGGTCGAGGCGGCGGCTGGCGGCGTAGGCCGCTAGTTCGCTGCGGTGAACGCCGTTTTTGAGCAAAATTTCGGAAAGTTGCCAGGCGTCGCGCAGGCCGAGGTTGAAGCCTTGGCCGGACACCGGGTGCAGGGTTTGCGCGGCGTTGCCGATCCATATTTCACGGCCCTTGACCAGGGTGTCGCGCATCCGTAGCGCCAGCGGGAAGCGGCTGCGCTTGCCCGGTTTGGCGAAGCGCATGCGACGGCCGAACTGCTGCTCCAGCGCAGTGATGAATTCGTCGTCGTTCATCGCCATGACGGTATCCGCTTTGGCAGGCGGTAGCGTAAACACGATGGAGTATTCGTCGCCCAGCGGCAGCAGAGCGAGCGGGCCGTCCGGGGTGAAGCGTTCCCAGGCGCGCTTGGCGTGTCCAGGTGTCGGCGTGACTTCGCAGATCACCGCATGCTGGCCGTAGTCGCTGACCGACACGGCCGGGTCGTCGGTTGGCGTACCCTCGGCGTGGACCAGCAGCTTGCAGCGAATCGTGTGCAGCTGCCCGGTGTGGCGCAGGGCGACCGTGGCGCTGTCGTCATCGGTCTCAATATTCAGGATCTCTGATTCGGCCAGCAGGCTCTCGGTTTGCAGGTTCGAGGCCAGTGCCGCCGCAAGGTCGCGGTAGCGGACGACGTAACCGAGGGCGGGCAAGGCGTAGTCGGCGCGATCAATCAGGGTGCGGCCGAAGCCGTCCTTTTGCGAAACATGGATGGTCTCGATCGGCGTTGCGGCGCGGGGCGGCCAGCTATTGATCTGTTCAAGCAGTTCGCGGGCGCCATGCGACAGGGCCAGGGCGCGCGGGTCAGCTTGCAGGGCGGCCGGCGGGCGGCGGTCGATGAGCAGCGAGGACTGGCCACCGGCGGCCAGCGCCAGATGCAGCGTCATGCCGACCGGGCCGGCGCCGATGATCAGGATGTCGACGTTTTCGTTGCTGGAATCAGTCACGGCGCATGACCTCCTCGATCTCGGCGATGGTCTTGGGCGCCGAGGTGTAGATGTCGCAGCCGGTTTCAGTAATGCGTACGTCGTCCTCGATGCGGATGCCGATGCCGGCCAGCGCAGGCGGGATGTCGTCGGCCGGACGGATGTAGAGGCCGGGCTCGACGGTGACGGTCATGCCCGGCTGCAGCGTGGTCCACTGGTCGCCGACCTTGTATTCGCCGGCGTCGTGCACATCCAGCCCAAGCCAGTGGCCGGTGCGGTGCATGTAGAAGCGTTTGTAGTCGCCTTTTTCGATCAGCGTGTCGACGCATCCCTTGAGCAGCTTGAGGTCGATCAGGCCCTGGGTCAGCACGCGCACGGCAGCGTCGTGTGCTTCCATGAAGTGGCGGCCAGGGGCTGAGGCGGCGAAGGCGGCGTCCTGCGCGGCGAGGACGATCTCGTAAACGTCCTTCTGCGCGGCATTGAAGCGGCCATTAACCGGGAAGCTGCGGGTAATGTCGGCGGCGTAGCCCTCGACCTCGCAGCCGGCATCAATCAGCACCAGCGTGTTGTCGTTGAGCAGCTTGTTGTTCTCGACGTAGTGCAGCACGCAGGCATTGGCGCCGCCGGCGACGATGGGCGTGTAGGCGTGGGCATCGGCGCCGCGCTTGCGGAACTCGTAGGTCAGTTCGGCTTCCAGTTCGTATTCGGCCATGCCGGGGCGGCAGGCGCGCATGGCGCGGGCGTGGCCGGCGCTGGCGATGTCCGCGGCACGCTGCTGGATGGCGGCTTCGGCGCTATCCTTGACGAGGCGCATGGCGTCGAGTTCAGCGCGCAGGTCGTGGATGGCGCGCGGCGCCCGCTTGCCGGCGCGGGTCTGGGCGCGCACGGCGTTCAATGCCTTGGCAATGCGGGCATCCCACTCGGTGTCGTGGCCGATGGCATGCCACAGCGTGTCGCGGTCGACCAGCAGTTCCGGCAGTTTCTTGTCGAGTTGCTCGATCGGGTAAGCTGCGTCGAAACCGAAGGCGGCCTTGGCGGCTTTCGGGCCGTAGCGGTAGCCATCCCAGATTTCCCGCTCTTCGTGCTTCTCGCGGCAGAAGAGAATCGATTTCGGCCGCTTGCCGCCAACCAGCACAACGACCGCTTCCGGCTCGGGAAAGCCGGTCAGGTACCAGAAATAGCTGTCGAACCGATACGGATGGTGCGCGTCGCGGTTGCGGATGACTTCCGGCGCCGTCGGCACGATGGCAACGCCGTCGCCGATGGCTTTCAGTAGGCGTTTACGGCGGGCGAGAAAGTGGGCGTGGGTCATGCGTTCCTCAGTTCGGCATCCAGTTCCGCAAGGCGTTGCGGCGTTCCTACATCGACCCAGCGGCCGGTGAAGCGTTCCCCGCTCAGTGTGCCGGCAGCGATGGCGGCGTCGAGGAGCGGGCGCAGCTTGAGCGGCTGGCCGACGGGTACGTCGCGGAAGAAAGCGGGGGAGAACACGGCGATGCCGGCGTAGGTGACGGTCTGGCCGCCGTGAGCGAAAACGATGCGCTCGCCTTCGAGGCTGAAGTCGCCACTGGTGTGGTGCGCCGGGTTGTCGACCATGACGAGGTGGGCGGGCGGTTGCCAGCCTGTCGCGGTCAACCGGAAAAAACGGCCAAAATCGACATCGCAATACACGTCGCCATTGACGACGAGGAAGGTGCCATCGCCGAGCAATGGAAGCGCCTGGGCAATGCCGCCGGCGGTTTCCAGCGCGCCCTGCGGTTCGGGCGAGTAGGTGATGGTAAGTCCCCACTTCGCTCCGTCGCCAATCGCTTTCTCGATCTGTTCGCCGAGGTGGGCATGGTTGATGACGATCTCGCGGAAGCCTGCCGCCGCGAGTTTTTCCAGATGCCAGACGATCAGCGGCTTGCCGCCGGCAACCAACAGCGGCTTGGGTGTGTGGTCGGTCAGCGGCCGCATGCGTTCGCCGCGGCCGGCGGCAAGGATCATCGCTTTCATTACTTGTAGCGGTAGCCGATCTGTGTGGTGTTGCCTTCCAGCCGGTCGAGCAGGTTTTGCAGCGGCTTGAGCTGGATATAGCGGCTGGCCGTTTTGCGGGCGTAGTTGATGAAGCGCGGCAGGTCTTCGCTGTATTTTTCCTTGCCGTCGCGGTACTGCAGGCGGCAGAAGATGCCGAGCACCTTGAGGTGGCGTTGCAGGCCCATCAGCTCGTATTCGCGCCAGAAGTCACCGAAATCCTCACGCACCGGCAGGCCGGCGGCACGGGCCTTTTCCCAGTAGCGGACAACCCAGTCGATTTCCTGCTCCTCGTCCCAGGAAATGAAGGCGTCGCGGAAGAGCGAGACGACGTCGTAGGTGATCGGGCCGAAGACGGCGTCCTGAAAGTCGATGATGCCTGGGGTCAGGCGCTCGGCGCTTTCGACGACCATCAGGTTGCGCGGCATGAAGTCGCGGTGCACGAAGACTTTGGGCTGGTTTAACGCCGAGTTGATCAGGTACTTGAAGGTCCGGTCGAGCATGATCTTGTCTTCGCTCGCTAGTTCGATGCCGAGGTGGCGACCGACGAACCATTCCGGGAAGAGGTCGAGCTCACGGCGCAGCAGCGTGCCGTCGTAGGGCGGCAGGGTGCTGGCGGTGGAGGCGAGCTGCCACTGGATTAGTGTGTCGAGTACCGGGCGGAACAGGGTGTCTGCCAGCGACAGGTCGGCGTTCAGGGCATCGAGATAACCAATGCGGCCGAGATCGGTGAGCACCAGAAACCCGTTGTCGAGATCCTTGTCGAGGATGCGCGGCGCGGCGAGATCAGCCTTGGCGAGCAGGCCGGCGACATGAATGAAGGGTTTGCAGTCTTCTTTTTCCGGCGGGGCATCCATCAGGATGCGCGTGCTGCCATCCGGCCAGGCCAAGCGGAAATAGCGGCGGAAACTGGCGTCGGCGGAGGCCGGGGTGATCTGGACGTTCTGGTTGGGGAAGCGCTGGGCGACCCAGTCGGTTACCAATTGATCGCGCGAGGTAGCGGTCATAAGCGGGCAGGGGTGTCTTCGTTGTAAAATGCTGCGATTTTAACACTCGGGTTCCGGACGTTCCGGGCTCTCTCCCTATCCCAGCGTCCTGTGACCGGTTATTCCCGTCGTCCCCTCGCCATTTTCGTGTGCTGCATGTTCGCCGCCCAGCAGGCCTCGCATGCGGCGACGGATCCGCTGCCGCGCGCCTTGGGGGCGTCGACGCCGGAGCTGTCGGGCGGTGCGCCGTTGCTGCTTTCGGCAAACGATACCGTGCCGGTACGCTTGCGCGTTGAACACAAGTTCAATGTGCTGGGCAAGAAGAAAAAGCCGCTGGCGCCGGATGTCGGGGTCGATCATCCGGTCGAATTGAAAAAGGGCGATGACTATCCGCTCTTCGTGGTGGCCGATCAGATCGAGGGGCGTACCGACGAAGTAACCGAGGCCGTCGGCAACGTCGAGTTGCGCAAGGCTGGCTCCTTGCTGTACGCCGACAAGGTGCTTTACCGGCCGCTGGAGGATGAGATCGAGGCAACTGGTCAGGTGCGTTTGCTTCAGGATGGCGCCGAAGTCAAAACCCCGCATCTGCGGATGAAACTGTCGGAGCAGATTGGTTTTGCCGAGCAGGCCGAGTACCGGATCGTGCGTGAAGTGCCGAGCAAGGTGTATCGGCAGCAGCAGATCGTCGTCACCGCGGCGACCAGCAACGCGACCACTGCCGGGGCACCGATGATGCTCAATGTGCCCAACAGTTATGGGCTGCCAACCACGCTGCCGCCGCGTCGTCCATCTGAGGCGGCAGGCACGGCGGAGCGGGTCGATTTCGAGGGTGAGAACCAGATCACGCTCAACGAGGCCACCTATTCCACCTGCAAGCCGGGGCAGACAGATTGGTACCTGCAGTCGTCGGAGATGCATCTGGATTACGACGAGAATGTCGGTGATGCCAAGCATGCGTCGGTGTGGTTCGGCGGGGTGCCGATTTTCTATTCGCCGTATGCTTCCTTCGCACTGAACCACAAGCGGCGCAGCGGTTTCCTGCATCCCTTCTATTCGGCATCGACCAAGAACGGCTTCGACATCACGCTGCCGTACTACTGGAATATTGCGCCCAACTACGATGTGACGCTGTATCCGCGTTACATGGGCAAGCGTGGCGTTCAGCTTGGCGGGGAGGCGCAGTACCTCGACTACAACTACCGCGGTACCTGGCGCGGCGAATATCTGCCCAATGACGAAATCGAGGGCCGCCAGCGTTACGCCTACAACATCCAGCACGTGCACAACCTCGGTCGGGGTGTGTCGGCGCTCGTCAACTGGCAGGCGGTGTCGGATGATCGTTATTGGGAAGACCTGTCCTCACGACTGCTGCAAACCTCGGCGACACAGTTGCCCCGGCAGTTGATGCTCGGCTATTCGCCGCTGCCCGGTATTCAGAGCAGCTTGCAGGTGCTGCGTTACCAGACCTTGCAGCCGGATCCGACCAACCCGATTGCCCGCCCCTACTTCCTGGAGCCGCAACTCAACGTGCTCGGGTACAAGGCGAATGTGCTGAAGACCGACATGAGCATGATCGGGCAGTTTTCGCGTTTCGTGCATCCGGACAAGGTGCAGGGCGATCGGGTCGTCTTCTATCCGCAGGTGTCGCTGCCCATTGTTCATCCGGCTTTCCAGATCACGCCTAAGCTCGGGATGCATCTGACCAACTATGCGCTGAACCAGCAGGTGGCCGGCGAGCCCACCAGCTTGAGTCGCAGCCTGCCGATCCTCTCGCTGGATTCCACAGTGATTTTCGAGCGAGAGGGCAAGTTGCTCGACCGCGAGTACATTCAGACGCTTGAGCCCAGGCTGTATTACGTCAATATTCCGTACAAGGATCAAAGCCGGATTCCGGTGTTCGATTCCGGTCTGACTGACTTCAACTTTGCCCAGATCTTCTCCGAAAACCGTTACAGCGGTTTCGACCGGATCAACGATGCCAACCAGCTGACGGCAGCGCTGACGACGCGGATTCTCGATGGCACCACGGGGGCTGAGCGCTTCAAGGCGATGATCGGTCAGCGTTATTATTTCCGTGATCAGCGGGTGACCATCCCCGGTGAGACACCGCGCACCGCCGATTTTTCCAACACGATTGCGGCAGTGAATGGACTGGTGGCGCCGAAAACCTATGCTGATATGGCGTGGGAGTTCAACGACAGCAAAGGATTTACTGAGCGTCTTGCCACTGGCCTGCGATTCCAGCCCGATTATGGCAAGGTACTCAGCGCCAGTTATCGTTACACGCGCAACGCACTGACAGGCAAGCCTTCGGTCGACCAGATCGATATTGCCGGCCAGTGGCCCTTGTCCAGTCGTTGGTACGCAGTCGGTCGCTACAACTACTCCCTGCTCGGCAAACAGAATTCCATTACCGGCGAAACCAAGGGCGGGCAGTTGCTTGAGGCGATTGCCGGTCTTGAGTACAACACCGGCTGCTGGGCGGCGCGTGTCGTTGCCCAGCGTCTGGAAGCTGTTTCCGGCACGCCGAATACTTCGGTGTTCTTCCAGCTTGAACTGACCGATTTCGCCAGTATCGGCTCCAATCCCATCGGTCTGCTGCGGCGGACCATTCCCGGCTACGGCAAGGTCAATGAACTGCCGGGCAACAGCCTGCTTACTTCTCAATGATGCCCATGAATCCGATTCGTGCCTTTTCAGCCTTGCAACGACTAATGCTGATCCTCATCTGCCTTGCCGCGACGGGTTTTTCCCCGCTCACGACGGCTGCACCGCAGGAACCGCTTGAGGCCGACCGTATCGTGGCCGTGGTTGGCGACGAGGTGATTACCTATGTCGAATTGCAGGGGCGGCTGGCCTCTGCGCTCAAGCAACTGCAGCGACAGGGCACACCCTTGCCGCCGCAGGATGTGCTGGAACGCCAGATGCTCGAGCGGCTGATCATGGAGCGCGTGCAACTGCGTGCTGCCGCCGAGACCGGGCTGCGGGTCGACGATGCGCAACTGGATCAGGCGATCAACCGCATCGCCAGCGGCAACAAGATGAATCTGACGCAGTTCCGTCAAGCGCTGGAGAAGGATGGCGTGGCTTATGCCCGTTTCCGCGAGGAAATCCGCAACGAAATCGCCATGGTTCGCCTGCGCGAGCGTGAAGTTGATAGCAAGCTGGTCATTTCTGACGGCGAAATCGACAACTACCTGGCTGACCAGAAGAACACCGGGGCTGGCGAGGAATACCAGTTGGCGCATATCCTGCTCCGGGCACCGGAGTCGGCCAGTCCGGAGCAACTGCAGAAGCTGCGTCAGCGCGGCGAGCAGGCGCTGAAGCGCGCGCAGGGCGGGGAGAACTTTGCTGAACTGACCGCAGCTTTCTCCGATGCACCGGACGCGCTGCAGGGCGGTGATCTGGGCTGGCGGGCGCTGGACAGGATGCCGGCCTTGTATGCCGAAGCGGCTGCCCGCATGCAGCCCGGTAGTGTCAGTGAACTATTGCGCTCTTCTGCCGGTTTTCACATCGTCAAGCTGATCGGCAAGCGCGGCGGCAGTGCGCCCACCTCGGTGCAGCAGACCCGTGCCCGGCACATTCTGGTTCGCATCAACGAAGTGGTTTCCGAGGCTGAGGCCCGCCGCAAGCTCGAAACCGTACGCGAACGCATCGTCAATGGCGTGGACTTCGCCGAGCAGGCTCGTCTCTATTCGCAGGATGGCTCGGCGGCCAAGGGCGGCGACCTGGGCTGGCTGAATCCGGGCGACACCGTGCCGGAATTCGAGCGCGCCATGGACGCACTCAAACCCAATGAGCTGAGCCCGGTGGTGCAGTCGCCCTTCGGCATGCACCTCATCCAGGTTCAGGAGCGCCGCGAGCGCGATGTCTCCGCCGAGCGGCAGCGTGCCGTGGCGCGTCAGGCTTTGCGTGAGCGCAAACTCGACGAGGCCTTCCAGGATTGGCTGCGCCAGTTGCGTGATCGCACCTACGTCGAAAACCGGCTCGAAGAAAAGTAATGCGCCCGATCATCGCCGTTACCAGCGGCGAACCGGCCGGTATCGGCCCCGAACTCTGCCTGCGTCTGGCCGATTTTTCCGGTGATGCGCAGCCCGTCATCCTGGGCGACCGGGATTTGCTGGCAGCGCGTGCCCAAGCGCTCGGCCTGCCGGTTCGCTTGACCCCGTTTTCGCCCGATTTTCCGGTTGACCGCGGCAGCCTGCCGGTCATCCATGTACCACTCGCCGCACCGGCCGCGGCGGGCAAACTCGATGCCCGCAATGGCCGCTATGTGCTCGATCTCCTCGATCGCGCACTCGCCGGTTGCCGCAGCGGCGAGTTTGCTGCGATGGCGACCGCGCCCGTGCATAAAGGTGTCATCAATCAGGCGGGCGTGCATTTCACCGGTCATACGGAGTACCTCGCCGAAAAAACCGATACCCCGCTCGTCGTCATGATGCTTGCCGGTGACACACCGCGCGGCCAGTTGCGGGTCGCGCTGGCGACCACCCATCTGCCGCTCAAGGACGTCTCAGCAGCAATCACGCCGGACGTGCTGGTGCGGACCCTGCAAATCCTCCACGCCGACCTGCGTGGCAAGTACGGCATCGCCCAGCCTCGGATACTTGTCGCCGGCCTCAACCCGCATGCCGGTGAGGGCGGCTATCTTGGCATGGAGGAAATCGAGGTGATTACCCCGGTGCTCGACCAGCTACGTGGTGAAGGCATGCTGCTTTCCGGGCCGCATCCGGCAGATACGATGTTCACCCCGCCGGTGCTGGCCGGGGGCGATGCCGTCCTCGCCATGTTCCATGACCAGGGCCTGACGGCGCTCAAGTACGCGACCTTCGGTCAGGGGATCAATGTCACGCTGGGACTGCCCATCATCCGCACCTCGGTCGATCATGGCACCGCACTCGAACTCGCTGGCACCGGCAAGGCCGATCCCGGCAGCCTTTTTGAAGCGGTCAATGAAGCGGCGCGCATGGCCCGGTGCCGGCAGCAAGCCCTCTGAAAGGAAACCGAGATGAAAAAACCGGTTGCCGGTACCTCGCACGTTGCTCGTAAGCGTTTTGGGCAGAACTTTCTGGTTGACCGCGGCATTGTCGATGCCATCGTCGGTGCCGTTCGTCCGCAAGCAGGTGACCAGGTGGTCGAGATCGGCCCTGGTCTGGGGGCGCTGACCGAGCCGCTTCTGGCGCAGGTCGACCACCTGCATGTGGTTGAAATCGACCGTGACCTGATCGCCCGCCTCAAGAAAAAGCACCCGCCCGAGCGGCTGAGCGTGCATGAGGGTGATGCCCTGGCCTTCGATTTCGCGACCATCGGCGAGCGACTCAAGATCGTCGGCAACCTGCCCTACAACATCTCGACGCCCTTGCTCTTTCATCTTGCCGATTACGCCAACTGCGTCGTCGACATGCATTTCATGCTGCAGAAGGAAGTCGTCGAACGCATGGTTGCTGAGCCGGGCGATCCCGATTTCGGCCGCCTGTCGGTCATGCTGCAGTACCGCTTCTGGATGGAGTGGCTGATCGACGTGCCGCCAGAGAGCTTCGATCCGCCACCCAAGGTCGATTCAGCGGTCGTCCGCCTGATTCCCAAGCCGGCCAGCGAACTGAAGGTGCGCAATCCGGACAAACTCGCCAGCGTAGTACTGGCCGCCTTCGCCCAGCGGCGAAAGATGCTGCGCAATACCCTCAAGGGCATCCTTGACGATGCCGGGTTCGTCGCGCTCGGCATCAATCCGACGCTGCGTCCGGAAGATGTGCCGGTCGAGGATTACGTCCGGATCGCCAATTACCTGACGTCCTGAGCGAAACTTGTTTCAGCAGGATGAAAAAAGGCGGATCGGGCTGCCCCGTCCGCCTTTCGCGTCAAAGCGCGTTCCTGCTCGACCTTAGTCCTTCTTCAGCGGGCAGGTATTCAGGCCGATCAGCGAATAGGCCGGGCACCAGCCCATCAGGCCCGTTGCGAGCGGGACGATGCCGATGTAGCCCCAGACCGGCAGCATGCCAGCCGCAGTGGCGCCAACCAGGCCAGCGCCGGCGACGATACGAAGGATCTTGTCGATACCACCAACATTTGCAGCCATGATGTTTTCTCCGTGAGGTTTGTAGACGGTGCTCAATTTACCGGCACGGGGACGGGCTGTATGTAACTTGGGTCACACAGCCAGCATTTTCTGCAGGCCGTCACGATCAGTGATTGTTACTTGCTCGCGCCCAAGGCTGACCAAGCCCTGTGCAGCAAAGCCCTTGAGCAGCCGGCTGACAATTTCACGGACGCTGCCCAGTTCGTCGGCTAGTTGTTGATGGGTGAGGTTCAGCGTCGCCGCCTCGCGGGCCAGCAAGGCCTTTGCCAGGCGCTGGTCGAGGCGGGCAAAGGCGACCTCTTCAACCAGTTGCATCAACTCGCTGATCCGTTCGGCGAAGAGGTGGAAGACGAAATCTCGGAACGGCGTGTGCTCGCGCATCAGCCGGGAAAAAAGCGGCACGGGCACCGCCAGCAGCGTCAGCGACGATTCGGCGATGCCGCGCGCGTTGTAGTCGGTATGGCCGAGCAGGCAGCTGGATGTGATGATGCAGGAGCCGCCGGGGCGCACGCGGTAGAGCAGCAACTCGCGACCGCTGGGTGCCTGCTTGAGGACCTTGATGCTGCCCTCGACAACCAGCGGGAAGCCTTGACAGGGCTGGTGCTCTGCAAAAATCTGGCTGCCCGCCGGCAGAGTCATCTGGCGACACGGGTCGAGCAGCGCCTCGAAATCCGTTGCCGACAGATCGGCGAGGGCCGGATACAGTTTGAGCAGGTTTTCCCGGTTCACCGCAGCAGTCATGATTCAGTCCGTCAGTTGTGCCCAGACCGGGGCGTGGTCGGACGGGCGCTCGCGTTTGCGCGGCCCGCGGTCGACGCCGGCTGCTGAGCAACGGTCGGCGAGGGGGGCGGAGAGCAGGATGTGGTCGATACGCAGACCAAGGTTCTTCTGGAAGCCAAGCATCCGGTAATCCCACCAGGAGAAAGTCTTATCCGGTTGTTCGAAAAGCCGGAAACTGTCGGCCAGCCCGAGACCGAGCAGGCGCTGGAAGGCGCTGCGCTCCGGCTCTGAGCAGAGGATTTCGCCGCGCCAGCGGTCCGGGTCATGGACGTCACGATCATCGGGCGCGATGTTGTAATCGCCGCACAAGGCCAGTTGCGGATGGCGAGCCAGTTCCTCTTGTAGCCAGAGCGCGAGTGCATCCAGCCAGCGCAGCTTGTAGTCGTATTTTTCGCTGCCGACGGCCTGGCCGTTGGGCATGTAGGCGCAGACGACACGAACGCCGTCGATGGTGCCGGTGACCAGGCGCTTTTGTTCATCCGCAAAGTGCGGGTTGCCATAGCAGACATCCTCGATGGGCTGCCGTGCGAGCAGGGCGACGCCGTTGTAGGTTTTTTGGCCGGCATACGCTGCGTGATAACCGGCGGCCGCAAGCTCGGCAACCGGGAAATTGTGGTCCTCAAGTTTCAGTTCCTGCAGACAGACAATGTCCGGTGATGCCTCGGCGAGCCAGTCGAGAAGGTGAGGCAGGCGAACCTTCAGGGAGTTAACGTTCCAGGCAGCAATTTTCATGGCGGATTTCACGGATGGGGCAGGCCGATTCTGCCACAGCCATTGCCTAAACCCATGCGCCTTGCTATGTTTTGAAATGCACCACCCCACTACGCCACGTTCATAAGGAGACGGGTTTGGACTACAAGAAGACAAGTGTGCTCAGTGCGCTGATCGGGGCCGGACTGGCCTTCGGCGTGAGTCAGGCTCAGGCGCAGGCTGCGGGCTGGGTTGGTCAGGTCAAGGTGTCGCGTGGCATTGTCCAGCTGGAGCGTGCCGGACAACGTTTTCCGGCGCCGGTGGGCCTGCGCCTCAAGGAGAACGATGTCATCCTGACCGAGGCCAACGGCTCGGTGGGTTTGATGTTCAACGATAATTCGACACTGTCGATGGGGCCGAATGGTGAGGTGGTGCTTGAGCGCTACGCCTACGATTCGACGACCTATCTCGGGGCGTTCGATGCCTTCGTCAAACGCGGTGCAGTTTCGCTCGAGGCCGGCAACCTCGCCAATGCCGCGCCGGAGTCGGTCCGCGTGAAGACGCCGCAGGCCGAAATCAAGGGCCAGGCCCGCAACTTTGCCGTCAATGTCGAAGGAAAGTAAAGATGAAGAAGCCCGTCAAATTCACCGCACTGACCCTTTCGGCGCTGGCACTTGTCGTTCTGGCCGGCTGTGCCGGGCAGCGTGAAACCTATGTCGTGTTGCCGGATGCCAAGGGGCAGGGCGGGGCGCTGACTGTCACACCGAAGGAAGGACAGGCGCTCAAGCTGCAGGGCGCTTATGCGAGCGGGGTCGGCAAACCGGGTTCTGCGCCGGTTCCTGCGAAGCTGACCGAAGAGGAAATCAAGGCGGCCTTTGCCGAGGCACTCTCAGCCCGCCCGGATGCGCCGATCAAATTCACCCTTTATTTCCGTGAAGGCAGCGACGAACTAACGCCGGAGTCCCGGAAAGACTTCGAAAACGTGCTGGCGGAAGTAAAGAAGCGTGCGGCGCCGGATGTTATCGTCGTCGGTCATACAGATCGGGTTGGTTACATGCAGGATAACGATCGCTTGGCGCTGCGCCGTGCCGAAAAAATGCGTCAGGAACTGGTCCGCCTCGGCTTGCCTGAGGATAGCGTGCAGGCCGCCGGGCGTGGCGAGCGTGAGCCATTGGTGCCGACGGCTGACGAGGTCGCCGAGCCGAAAAACCGCCGAGTTGAAATGCTGGTTCGCTGAATCTGGAGTATGAAAATGCTGCGCCTGCCTGTCCTGTTCTTCGGCCTTGTCGCAATTTGCGGTTCTGCGCTGGCAGCGCCGGATATCCCCAAGGAGCCGGTGCTGCGTATCGAGACAGGCGCGCATTTGTCGCCGATCACGCGGATCAGCAGCGATGCTGCCGGCAACTGGGCGGTGACTTCGTCCGAGGACAAGACGGCGCGTATCTGGGATCTGCGAACCGGCAAGGCCTTGTCGGTATTGCGCCCGCCGCTCGGGCGCGAGAGCGTCGGTGCGCTTTACGCCGCAGCCATGTCGCCCGATGGGCGGCAGGTCGTCGCGGGCGGCAATGCGGCTTTCGACAACAAGACGCACTCAATCTACCTTTTCGACCGTGCCACCGGAACCCTGCCGCCGAAAAGCACACTCTCCGGGATAGAGGCTCCTGTCACGCAACTGGCGTGGTCTACCGACAGTCAGTTGATTGCTGTTGGCTTGCTTCAGGGAGGGGTTCGGGTTTTTCGGAGAAATCTCGGATTCATCTACGATGACCAAGAGTACAACGATGCCGTGTTTGGAGTTGCGTTTTCAGTAGATGGCAAGTTGGCTGTCGTGAGTTTGGATGGCTCCATCCGAATATATGCGATCTTGAAAGGAAAGTACGAGCGTGTTGCCCGAATGCGTTTGCCGGGGAAACCTTATTCCGTGGCTTGGTCGCCTGATGGTGCAAAGATCGCCGTTGGTTTGCAGGATGCTCCTCGAGTACTGCTGCTCTCGTCCTCCAGTCTGAGCGTTGATTCGACTGTTGAGACAGCAGGCAACGGCAACCTCGGCCGCGTTGCCTGGTCGCCGGATGGCGAAACCCTTTATGCCGCGGGCAGTGTCGTCCGTGGCGGACGTTTTGCCGTCTTTGCCTTTGCCGGGCGCGGTCAGGGGGCGGGGCGCGAAGTGGCGAGTTTCAGCAATACCGTCAGCAGCCTGTCATCTCATGCGGCCGGGGTGCTGGCCAGTTCGGCCGAGCCGGCTTGGGCATCGTTCGATGCCAGTGGCAGTAGTCGCTTCGTCGTTGGTGCGCGCAATGGCGATTTTCGCGATGCCGGCAACACCTTCCGGGTCAGTCAGGATGGACAGATCATTGCCTTCCCGATGGTTCAGGGCGGCAAAGAGCCGGCCGTGCTCGATATTTCGAAAGGGGAGCTGCGTAGCGCTGCCGCCCCTGATTCGACTCGCGCCCCGAAAGTGCCGGGCGATCTGAGTGACTGGCGTAATTCGACGGCTCCCCGCTATGCCGGTCGTCCGTTGTCATTGCGTCCGGGCGAGGTGGCACGCAGCGCGGCTGAATTACCGGGTGGCGGAAAATTTGTGTTGGGGACGGAATGGTTCCTCAGGCTCTACGGCAACGACGCGGCGCAGGTCTGGGAGCGACGGATGCCGGGGGCCGTGTGGGCGGTCAATGCCAGTGGTGACGGTCGCTGGGTGGTCGCTGCGCTGGGCGACGGCAGTGTCCGCTGGTATCGTGCCAGCGACGGCGAAGAGCAACTGGCGTTGTTCGTACACGGCGATCATGAACGATGGATCGCCTGGACGCCAACCGGCTATTACGATACCTCGATGGGCGGCGAGAATCTCGTCGGCTGGCACGTCAACCGCGGCTTTAACCAGTCGGCCGACTTTTTCTCGGTGGGGCGTTTCCGCGATCGTTTCTATCAGCCCTCCGTGATTCAGAAAGTCATGCAACTGGGCGACGAGCAGGAAGCACTGCGCGCCCATCGTGCCGAGATGGCCATGTTGGAGCAGATGAATGCCGAAGCGCCGCCTGCGCCGGTCAAGGCGGCACCGGTAAAGCCCGCCGCCAAGCCTGCACCTGCAGTAACGCCTTCCCCAGCGCCGGTACAGATGACACTGGCCGCCGCCAAACCGCAGATTACCGAAGTCCTGCCGCCGGTGATCGAATTGCAATCCGACCGCCTGCTGGAGAGCAACGAGACTCAGGTGCCGGTGCGCTACACCGTGCGCGCGCCGGGCGATGCGCCGGTGAAGGACGTGAAGTTCCGGATCAACGGCAAGCTGGAACGCAACATCAAGACGCGCGCCACCCGTTCGCCTGAAGGGCAGGTGTTCGAGGCGGTGGTGCCGGTTCCGCCGAAGGACTCGGAAATCCTGCTGATTGCCGAAAACAAGCACGCCAAGTCGGAGCCGGTCAGCATCACCGTCCGCCGTCCGGTCGGCACGGTCGGCAAGCAGCCATACATCGAAAAGTACGAGACCCTCTACATGCTGGTGGTCGCGGTGAACAAGTATCCGGGCCAGAATGCGCTGCAATTGCCGGTTAAGGACGCGTCGGATTTCCGCCGTCAGATGACGCGGATTGCCACGCCGCAACCGGGCAAGCCGGCCTTGTATGAGCGTCCTGCATTGAAAATCCTGATCGACGAGGAAGCGACGCAGGAAAATGTCCGCGCCGGCCTCAAGTGGCTGCGTGATAGCGTCAAGGAGCGCGATGCCGGAGTGATCTTCCTCGCCGGTCACGGCATGTCGCAGGAGCAATCCTATTTCTTCATTCCCTACCGTCCGGACAGCGTTGGCAAGAGCGGTGACTGGGTGGCCGGCAAGGAGATTGTCGAGACCTTGCAGAATCTTCCCGGCCGGGCGATGTTCTTCCTAGATACCTGCCATTCGGGGGCGCTGGCGAATCAGGCCAAGGTGGCCGGAACGCTGAATCAGGTCGATGAAGAACGCGGCGTGATCGTCTTTGCTTCGGCGACGGCGAAGGAACTGGCACAGGAAACCGATGAGTGGGGTAACGGTGCATTCACCAAGGCACTAATCGAGGGCCTGCGTGGCGAGGCGGAAGATCCGCGTGACAAGCTGGTTTATCCCACCGGTCTCAAGCGTTACGTTACACGCCGCGTCCGCGATTTGACGGATAATCAGCAACGACCATATGTCAGTGACCACGGTATTGATGATCCGATTGCCGTAGTCGTCAAATAAAGCTACCAGGGGGTTACATGCAGTTCAATACCATCAAACGGCCGATTGCGGCCGGTGTCGCCGCGATCTTTCTGCTCTCGGCCTGTGCGACCAATCCGGACGGCTCGTTCAAAATGGATGAAAAGGCCACCGGTGCGCTGATCGGTGCGGCAGCGGGTTGCGCGATTGGCGCAGCCGCCAAGGGGGCGCAGGGCTGTGTGGTTGGCGCGGCGGTTGGCGCGGCTGCTGGTTATCTGATTGGTTGGTATTTCGAGTCGAAGAAGTTGGCCGATGCACAAGTGGTCAACAACGAGTACGAGCGTCAGATCAAAACGTCGGGCAAGGGCAAGAACAAAGCTGAACCTTTGCCGAAGAACGACGTGATTCCGGCCAAGTTCGAGACCAAGGTCAACACCGCGCCGCCCGATAATTCCGGACAAAAGGAAATCCAGGTCACCTCCAACACCGATCTGGTCGGCTATGGCGACAAGGTGCCGGTGGTCGAGCAGAAGTACGCCATTTACGACGAAAAGAACAACCTGGTCGAGGAAAAGACCGAGAAGGTCACGGCGGTTGATGGCGCCGGGCGCTACCAGACCAATTCCAAGTTCAAGCTGCCGGCGGATGCCAAGGGCAAGAAGTACACCGTCAAGACGACCCTGGTCGCCGACAACAAGACCTACAAGGAAAATTCCTACAAGGTGACCGTACTCGACGGTCAGACCCTGATGGTGGCCGCGCTCTACTGAGCGTTGGTAGCGGGCGTATCCTTGCCGGCGGGGGCGATCCCGCCGGAGGGTTTGCTGCCGTAGGGGGCAGTTTTCGGATAGCCCGCCAGATCGAGCAAATTATTGTAGGCGCCGGTTTCGAAGCCGCGGAAGCCCTGCTTGCCCACTTTGAGTGTGGGCACGAAGACATCGCCGACGAGCGCCTTCAGTTCGATGGCGTCTTCAGCTTTTTGCAGCATTTTCTCCGAGAAGGGCACGCCGCGACCGTTCAGGAGATCGCGCGCCTGCCGGCATTCCTGCTGGCAGTCGGCGGAAGTGAACAGCGTGACGGGGAAGCTCTCGCGCGCCTTGCGTACCGCGAAAGGCAGGTTTTCGCCCGGTTCGCTGCTGCCGCCACCCACTTGCGCGACGCTCTTGGCCTTGCCCGGCGGCGGCGTGTCGGAGATCACCGTGCGCCCGGATGAATCCACCCAGCGATAGGTCTGGGCCTGAACGCTTGGGCTGGCGAGGCAGAGGCCGAGTGCCAGGCCGGCGGCAAGGCGCAAGGACAGGACGGGTTGCAGAGCGGGGCGCATGGTCGTCTCCAGAAGGACGTTACGCCGTAATCATACCGCTATGCCGCAGCAATGCGTCGACACTGGGTTCGCGGCCACGGAAGGCCTTGAAGTTCTCCAGTGCCGGACGAGAGCCGCCGCGCGACAAAATTTCGTCGAGGTAACGCTTGCCGACCGTGGCATCAAAAGGATTGCCGGCCTCCTCGAAGGCAGCGTAGGCGTCGGCAGAGAGCACTTCTGCCCACTTGTAACTGTAGTAGCCGGCAGCATAGCCGCCGCCGAAAATGTGCGAGAAGCTGTTCGGGAAGCGGTGCCATTCGGGCGGGATCAGCACCGCCACCTCGTCGCGGACTTCGCGGATCAGGTCCATCACGGTCAACCAGGATTTCGGGTCAAATTCGCAATGCAGGCGCATGTCGAAGATCGAGAATTCCAGCTGGCGGACGGTCATCATGCCGCTCTGGAAATTCTTCGCCGCCAGCATCTTGTCGTAGAGCGTGCGCGGCAGCGGTTCGCCGGTATCGACGTGAGCCGTCATGTCCTGCAGGACCGCCCATTCCCAGCAGTAGTTTTCCATGAATTGCGACGGCAGTTCGACGGCGTCCCATTCGACGCCGTGGATGCCGGAAACGCCCAATTCCTCGCCGCGCGTCAGCAGGTGGTGTAGGCCGTGGCCGGCTTCGTGGAAGAGGGTGATCACTTCGTCGTGCGTGAAGGTGGCGGGCTTGCCACCGACCGGGCGGGCGAAGTTGCAGTTCAGGTAGGCGATCGGTTTCTGGATGCCCGAGGCCATGCGTTTGCGCGCGCGTGCCTCGTCCATCCAGGCGCCGCCCCGCTTGGTTTCGCGGGCGTAGAGATCCATGTAGAACTGACCGACGAGGTCGCCGGCCGGCGTCTCGATACGGTAGAAACGCACGTCCTCATGCCAGACCGGTGCACTGTCTTCCTTGACCTTGACGGTGAACAGGCTCTCGATGACCTTGAACAGGCCAGCGACCACCTTCGGCTCGGTGAAATATTGCTTCACTTCCTGTTCCGAGAAGGCGTAGCGCGCCTGCAACAGCTTTTCGGAGACATAGGCGGCATCCCAGGGCTGGAAGTCGGCAATGCCCAGTTCGTCCTTGGCGAAGGTGAGCAGTTCGGCCATGTCCTTTTCCGCGAAAGGCTTGGCCTTCTTCGCAATGTCACGCAGGAAGGCGAGCACTTGTTGCGGCGTGTCGGCCATCTTCGAATAAAGCGAAACCTCGGCGAAATTGGCGAAGCCGAGCATCTTCGCGTCTTCTTCGCGGAGTTCGAGGATGCGCTTCATCAAGGGGCCGTTGTCCCATTCCGGCTTGCTGTAGCCGTTGTCGATCTCGGCAGCACGGGTGGCGTAGGCGCGGTACATGCGGGCGCGCAGCTCGCGGTTCTCGGCATACTGCATCAGCGGGCCGTAGGACGGCGCGTGCAGCGTGAATTTCCAGCCCTCGACCCCGGCCTTTTGCGCCACTTCGCGGGCGGCGTCCTTGGCGTAATCGGGCAGACCAGCCAGCTGCGCTTCGTCGGTGACGATTTCGGCGAAGGCGTTGGTCGCGTCGAGCAGGTTTTCCGAGAACTTGGCCGACAGCTGCGACAGTTCTTCCATGATTGCCTGGAAGCGTGGCTTCTGGTCTTCCGGCAGTTCGGCACCGCCGAGGCGGAAGTCGCGGATCTCGTTTCGGATGACTTTCTGTTGTTCTGCGGTCAACCCGGAAAAGTGGCCAAAATCGGCTTGCAAGGCACGGTACTTGTCGAAGAGTTTGAGGTTCTGGCCGAGCTCGGTGTAAAAGCGCGAAACTTCCGGCAGCATTTCGTTGTAGGCCTCGCGCCAGGCCGGCACGTCGTTGACGGAGTGGAGGTGGCCGACGACGCCCCAGGCACGGCCGAAGCCTTCCAGACCATCGGCAAGCGCGCCGGCGAAGTCGCCCCAGGTGGCCGGCGTGGCATCGCCGGTCAGGCGTTCGATCAGGGCGCGGCCATCGGCCAGCAGCTGGGTGATGGCGGGTTTGACGTGCTCGGGCTGGATCAGGTCGAAGCGGGGCAGGTCGGAAAAGTCGAGCAGCGGGTTGGCGGTCGTGTTCATGATGTCGGGGCGATAAAAAGGGCGGTCTGCGCCGCCCGTGGGGTGTCGGGGAGCAAAGGTCTATTCTACAAGTTCGCGGTAAGCGTGCCACGACGCGTGGCCGAGAATCGGTATCAGCACCACCAGACCAAAGAGCAGCGTGGCGAACCCGATCAGCGTCAGCGTGACGATGAGCGCCGCCCACAGCAGCAAGGGCAGCGGATTCTGCGCAAAGGCTCGCAGACTGGACATGGTGGCCGTGGCGACATCGGCATCGTGGTCGAGCAGCATCGGCACCGAGATCACCGACATGGCGAAGACAAACAGCGCAATCAGCCCGCCGAGCGCAAACCAGGTGGCGATGAAGGCGGTGTGCTCGCCGCTAGCCAGCAGGCGGCCAATGAACAGCCCGGCATCGGTGCCGGCACTGCTGCCCAGCAGGGCGAAGGCAATCGCCGAGAAGCGTTCCCAGAAGACGGTGATCAGCGCCAGCAGCAGCCCGAAGAGCGCCAGCGATTCGCCATTGCGCCGGAAACACGATAGCGAGTCGATGAACAGGATGCGCTCGCCCTGTGCTGTGCGTCGGCTCAATTCATAGAGTCCGGCGGCGAGCAGTGGCGCGATCAGGAAAAAGCCGGAAACGGCCACCGTAACCAGATGGGGGCGGTCGAGTGTGGCCAGAATGATCAGGTCGCCGCCGATGGCGAAGAGCAGGCCATAGGCCAGCGACGGCAGCGGGTTGGCTTTGAGATCGCGCCAGCCAGCGGCGAGCCAGGCAAAGGGGCGATCGGCGCCGATGCGGCGGATGACCGGCAGGCGCATGCCGGCGGGCGAAAATGGATAGGTATTTTTCACGGCAGTCTCCCTGAGCAAGCGTTACTGCCGTATGACCCGGCCGAAGCGGCCGGGTTCCATCACCGGGCGCTGATTACAGTGTCTTGCCGGTCAGGCGCTCGCAGGCTTCGATGTACTTGGCGCTGGTGCGGGCGATGACATCGGCCGGCAGCTTGGGGCCGGGAGCAACCTTGCCCCAGTCCAGGGTTTCCAGGTAGTCGCGGACGTATTGCTTGTCGTAGGATGGCGGGTTATTGCCTTCCTCGTACTGGTCGGCCGGCCAGAAGCGGGAAGAATCCGGCGTCAGCGCCTCGTCGATCAGGTGCAGCGTGCCGGCGGCGTCGATGCCGAATTCGAACTTGGTATCCGCGATCAGGATGCCCCGGCCGCGGGCATAGGCGGCGGCGGCTTCGTAGAGCTTGATGGCGACATCGCGGGCCTGGGCGACCAGCTCGGCGCCGTTCTTGCCAGTGCCGGCGAGGACATCGGCGAAGGCGGCGGCGGTGTTGGCCTGGGCCTTGGCGAAGGAGATGTTTTCGTCGTGGTCGCCGACTTCCGCCTTGGTCGCCGGGGTGAAGATCGGCGACGGCAGCTTGGCGGCCATTTTCAGGCCGGCGGGCAGCGCGATACCGCAGATGGCGCCGGTTTCCTGATAATCCTTCCAGCCCGAGCCGATGACGTAGCCGCGGACGACGGCTTCAATCGGCAGCGGCTTCAGGCGCTTGACGACGACGGCGCGGCCACGCACCTGCTCGCGTTCATTTTCTGCAACCACGGTTTCCGGGTCGATACCGGTCAGCTGGTTGGGGACGATATGGCCCAGCTTGTCGAACCAGAAATTGGCGACCGTCTGCAGAACCTGGCCTTTTTTCGGGATCGGATCGGGCAGGATGACGTCGAATGCGGAGAGACGGTCGGAGGTGACAATCAGCAGCTTGTCGGCATCGACGGCATAAATGTCGCGGACCTTGCCCTTGGAGATGAGCGGCAGGCTGGTGATGGTGGATTCGAAGAGCGGAGCGGTCACGGTCGTGGTCCCGATAAGCAAAACCGTGATTATAAATCAGTGTGCACCGCCATCCTCGGCGGCAAGCTTTTTCCGCATGCGGCGTGTGCCCCAGGCGACCAGACCGGCGATGATCGGAATCGAAACAGCGGTGATCAGGTCGGTGTTTAGGTGGTGAAGGTCTTTGGTACCCTTGGCGAGGTACTGCACCAATTGCGAGCCGTAATAGGTGAGCACGACGACGGACAGGCCTTCGACGGCTTCCTGCAGATGCAGTTGCAGCTTGGCGCGGCGGTTCATCTGGGCAAGCAGTTCCTGATTCTGGCGCTCCAGTTCGATGTCGACGCGGGTACGCAGCAGCTGGCTGTTGCGGGCGACACGGGCAGAGAGCTCTTCCTGGCGGCGGGCGATGGCTTCGCAGGTGTTCATGCCGGGCAGCAGGCGACGCTGCATGAATTCGGCAAAGGTCGGCAGCCCGGAGATGCGCTGCTCGCGCAGTTCCTCGATGCGCTGCATGACCAGCCCGTGATAGGCGCGGGCAGCCCCGAAGCGGAAGGTGGTGCGGGCGACCGAATGTTCGACTTCGGCGGCCAGCGTGGACAGGCTGGCGAGGATGTCGCGCTCGTCTTCGGCGCTGCGTGCCTGACCGATGCGGTCCATCAGCGCGGCGAGCTGCTTTTCACCCTGATACAACCATTTGCCGACTTCCTTGGCGACCGGCAGGCCGAGCAGCGCCATCATTCGGTAGGTTTCGATCTCGCACAGGCGCTGTACGGTGCGGCCGGTCTGCCGCTGGGTCATGGTGTCGTTGAGGATGAGGAAGCGCGAGAAGCCGTTGTCGATCTTGAAGTCGGTGAAGATCCACGCGGCCTTGTCGGCAACACGGGCGGCGACCATCGTCCGGCCGTTCGGCGTCAGCCCGGCGAGGACAGAATCCGGGCTGATTTCCCGGGTTGACCGCAGCTCGACATGGGTGGCAACCATCAGTTTGCCGGGAATGCCCTTCAACCAGTCCGGTTGCACGGCGTCGAAGGCGGTGGCATCCGGGTGCAGCTCCTGGCCGGCTTCCAGCGGCTGGAAGAAGGTGTAGCTGGAAAACTCGGTGTGCAACTCCCAGCGCATGCGGAAGGCGCCGGTTTCGATCATCACATGCGAGTCCGAGCTGTCGATGGCCGTGCACACGTGGCCCTGGCAGAGCTTGGCGAGGTTCTCCTTCTCGACCTGGGCGGTCGTGGCGCTGTGCTTGAAGACGAGATGCGAGACCAGCATTGCGCCCACCAGCGGGATCGGCGGGCGGGCGTGGAACTCGTTGTTCAGCCGCTGGCGCAGCGGATGTTCTTCGAGGTCGGCGAGCATCAGACGGGGGTGCATGATCGGTCGTGGCTAATGTTGCGGTGCGTCAGATTGTAGCCGATGCCCCCGGAAACCCAAGTGTGGCTTGTCCGTAGTGCCAACGAAAAAGCCGCCCGGAGGCGGCTTCTGCGGTGAACCTGAAAAACCGGCTTATTTGACGATCTGGTTCAGGTCGCCCTTGGCATAGCGCTCGGCCATCTTGTCGAGCGGAATCGCCTTGATCTTGCTTGCCTGACCGGCGGTGCCGAAGGCTTCGAAGCGGGCGAGACAAATCTTCTTGGCGGCTTCGCGAGCCGGCTTGAGGTAGTCGCGCGGGTCGAACTTGTCCGGGTGCTCGGCCATGTAGCGACGAATGGCGCCGGTCATCGCCAAGCGGATGTCGGTGTCGATATTGACCTTGCGCACGCCGTGGGCGATGCCCTTGACGATTTCCTCGACCGGCACGCCGTAGGTTTCCTTCATGTCGCCGCCGAACTCGCGGATTTCGGCCAGCAGTTCCTGCGGCACGGAGGAGGAGCCGTGCATGACGAGATGGGTGTTGGGGATGCGGGCGTGGATTTCGGCGATGCGGTCGATGGCGAGGATGTCGCCGGTCGGCTTCTTGGTGAACTTGTAGGCGCCGTGGCTGGTGCCGATGGCGATGGCCAGCGCGTCGCAGTTGGTCTGCTTGACGAAGTCGGCGGCCTGCTCGACGTCGGTGAGCAGGTCTTCGCGGGTCATGTGGCCTTCGGCGCCGTGGCCATCTTCCTTGTCGGCCTTCATGGTCTCCAGCGAGCCGAGCACACCGAGTTCGCCTTCGACGGAAACGCCGATGGAGTGGGCGAATTCAACAACCTTGCGGGTGACTTCGACGTTGTATTCGTAGCTGGCAACGCTCTTGCCGTCGGCCTGCAGCGAGCCGTCCATCATCACCGACGAGAAGCCGGACTTGATCGCAGCCATGCAGACGGCGGGCGACTGGCCGTGGTCCTGGTGCATGACGATGGGGATGTGCGGGTAGGCTTCGAGGGCGGCGAGAATCTGGTGGCGCAGGAAGGGCTCGCCGGCGTATTTGCGGGCGCCGGCTGAGGCCTGCATGATCACCGGTGCGTCGACCTGATGGGCGGCTTCCATGATCGCCCACACCTGTTCCATGTTGTTGACGTTGAAAGCGGGCAGACCGTAGCTGTTTTCGGCAGCGTGGTCGAGCAGTTGGCGCATGGAGACGATCGGCATGGGAACTCCTGTTCGATAACGTGTTTAGTTGAATGTTCTATTTTAGTTGATCTGATGCTCGCCGACACGGACGATCTTCAGGGTATTGGTACCGCCGGCGCAGCCAATCGGCTCACCGATGGTGAGCACGATCAGGTCGCCGTGCTGGACGACACCGCGGTCGATCAGCAGTTGCTCGGCCTCGGCCAGCAGGCGGTCGCGGTCGATGTGTTCCTGCGCCATCTGCAAGGGATAAACCTCGCGATAAAGTGCCATGCGGGCGACCGAAGCAGCATCCGGCGTCAGCGCGTAAATCGGCACGCCGCAGTTCAGACGGCTCATCCACAGGGCGGTCGAGCCGGACTGCGTCAGCGCTGCAATCGCCTTGACCTTGAGGTGGTGGGCCGTCCAGATCGCCGCCATGGCGATCGACTGGTCGATGCGGGTGAAGATGCGGTCGAGGAATTCGCGGTCGAGCGTGACTTCCGCCGAACGCTCGGCTTCGACACAGACGCGGGCCATCGATTCGACGGTTTCGACCGGGTACTTGCCGCTCGCGGTCTCGGCCGAGAGCATGACGGCATCGGTGCCATCAAGCACGGCGTTGGCGACGTCCGAGACTTCGGCGCGGGTCGGCACCGGGGAGGTGATCATCGACTCCATCATCTGTGTGGCAGTGATGGTCAGCTTGTTGCGGTCGCGCGCCATGCGGATCATTTTCTTCTGCAGCGCCGGCACGGTGGCGTCGCCGACTTCGACCGCCAGGTCACCGCGGGCGACCATGATGCCGTCCGAGGATTCGAGGATTTCCTCGAGATTGGTGATCGCCTCGACACGCTCGATCTTGGCGATCAGCACTGCCGAGCTGCCGGCGGCGCGCATCAGCTGGCGCGCCATGTACATGTCGGCGGCGCTCTTGGGAAAGGAGACAGCGACGAAATCGACGCCGATCTGCGCGGCGGTCTTGATGTCGTCCATGTCCTTGGCGGTCAGCGCCGGTGCTGTCAGGCCGCCGCCCTGGCGATTGATGCCCTTGTTGTTGGATAGGATGCCGCCGACGAGCACGGTGGTGTGAATCTCGCTGCCGCGCACGCTGTCGACACGCAACTTGAGGCGACCGTCGTCAAGCAACAGGATGTCGCTGTTTTTGACGTCCTTCGGCAACTCCTTGTAATCGAGGCCGACGCGCTCCTCGTTGCCCATGGGGCAGGCGGCGTCGAGGATGAAGCGGGCACCGGCTTCGAGCGTGATCTTGCCGTCGGTGAATTTGCCGACGCGGATCTTCGGGCCTTGCAGGTCGCCGAGGATGCCGACGGTGCGGCCGAGCTTGGCGGCGGCGGCGCGAATGCCGTCGGCTCGGGCCTTGTGGTCTTCGGGCGAGCCGTGCGAGAAATTCATCCGGACGACGTCGATTCCCGCCTCAACCAGGCGTTCAAGGACTTCCGGTGCCGACGAGGCGGGGCCCAGCGTGGCGACGATCTTGGTGTGGCGTGACATGTCTTCTCTTCCCTACTCCGGTGTTGTTCTGTTTTTTGAGCATTTTTCGGGTTCACCGTAGCCGTTGGGAATGGACCCTGGCGGCTGCGATGGCCCCGGAGTATCGGCTTACTTGGCCGCGCGCTCTTCAAGGATGGCGATTGCCGGCAGGGTCTTGCCTTCGAGGAATTCGAGGAAGGCGCCGCCGCCGGTGGAGATGTAGCCGACGTCCTCGGCGATGTGGAACTTGGCGATGGCGGCCAGCGTGTCGCCACCGCCGGCGATCGAGAAGGCCTCGGAGTGGGCGATGGCCGAGGCCATCATCTTGGTGCCACCGGCGAATTGCGGCAGCTCGAAGACGCCGACCGGGCCGTTCCAGACGACAGTGCCGGCGTTGGCGATGATCTCGGCCAGCTTGGCCGCGGTCTTCGGGCCGACGTCGAGGATGCGGTCATTGGCATGGACGTCTTCGACCGAAATCTTGTTGGCGCGGGCCAAGGCGGAAACTTCGTCGGCGACGACGACGTCGGTCGGCAGCGGCACTTCGGCGCCGCGCTCCTTCATGATGTCCATGATGGCGTGGGCTTCCTTGACCAGATCCGGCTCGGCCAGCGACTGGCCGATGCGCTTGCCGTCGGCGAGCAGGAAGGTGTTGGCGATGCCGCCGCCCACGATCAGCTGGTCAACCTTGTCGGCGAGCGACTTGAGGATGGTGAGCTTGGACGAGACCTTGGAGCCGCCGACGATGGCGACCAGCGGGCGCTTCGGGTTGTGCAGGGCCTTGCCCAGGGCGTCGATTTCGGCGCCCATCAGCATGCCGGCGCAGGCAACCGGAGCGAATTTCGCGATGCCGTGGGTGGTGGCTTCGGCGCGGTGGGCTGTACCGAAGGCGTCATTGACGTAGATGTCGCATAACTTGGCCATCTTCTGGGCCAGTTCTTCGTTGTTCTTCTTCTCGCCCTTGTTGACGCGGCAGTTTTCGAGCAGGACGACTTCGCCCGGCTTGACCTCGAAATTGCCATCAACCCAGTCGGTGATCAGGCGCACCGGCTGCTTGAGCATCTGGCCGAGGCGCACGGCGACCGGCGTCAGGCTGTCTTCCGGCGTCAGTTCGCCTTCGGTCGGACGGCCGAGGTGGGAGGTGACCATGACCGCTGCGCCCTTTTCCAGGCAGTATTTGATCGACGGCAGCGAGGCGCGGATACGGGTGTCCTCGGTGATGTTGCCGGCTTCGTCCTGCGGCACGTTGAGGTCGGCGCGGATGAAGACGCGCTTGCCGGAAACATCGAGATCGGTGAGCTTGATGACGTTCATGGTTTTCTCCAGAGATTGAGCTTAGTTGTTTTGACCTGACCAAAGTCGCGACCAGTGGTCGGCGACTTCGAGCATGCGGTTGGCGAAGCCCCATTCGTTGTCGAACCAGACAAAGAGATTGACCAGATGGGTGCCGGCGGTATGCGTCTGGCTGCCATCGACAATCGCCGAATGGGGGTCGTGGTTGAAATCGATCGAGGCATGGGCGGCCTCGGAATAGGCGATCAGGTGTTTGAGCGGGCCACCCGCCGCCTCGGCGAGCAGGGCATTGATGCTGCGGGCCGAGACCGGGCGCTGGGTGGCGATGGTCAGGTCGATGGCCGAGACGTTGGTTGTCGGCACGCGGATCGCCTTGGCCTGCACCTTGCCGGCCAGTTGCGGCAGCAGGCGCTCAACGCCGCGCGCCAGCCCGGTCGAGACCGGAATGATCGACTGCATCGCCGAACGGGTGCGGCGCAGATCGTCATGGTGGTAGCCGTCGATCAGGGGCTGGTCGTTCATCACCGAATGCAGCGTGGTGAGCATGACCTGTTCGATGCCGATTTCGCGATCGAGCAGATCGAGTACCGGCACGATGGCATTGGTGGTGCACGAGGCAGCGGACACCAGACGCTCGCTGCCGGTCAATGTCTGCTGATTGATGCCGGCGATGATGGTGGCGTCGACGTCGCTGCTGCTGTGGGCGGGGTGCGACAGCAGCAGCCGGGGGCAGCCGGCAGTCAGGAATTCGGTCAATTCTTCGCGTCGACCGTAGCAGCCGGAGGCTTCGATCAACAAATCGATGCCGAGATCCGCCCAGTCCACGCCGCCGGGTTTGCGGGCATGGCTGACGATAATCGGCTGGCCGTCAACAAACAGGCGGCCGCTGCCGAGGCTGACTTCAGCGGGAAAGCGGCCGTGCGTCGAGTCGTAACGCGTCAGATAGGCCATGCTCTCCAGGTTTGCCGGCTCATTGATGGCAACGACCTGAAGCGCTGGCGCTGCCGGGGATTCCAGCAGCGCACGCAGGAAACAACGGCCGATGCGGCCGTAACCATTGATGGCGAGGCGAAACGGGGTGGTCAAGTTACTTGGGGGCCTCGGCGGGTGTCTTCGGGCGCTCTTCGCCTTCCTTCGGCGCAACCCCGGCTTCATTCGGGTTGTAATGAACTTCACCGAGCTCAAATGGTGCCTTTGGGCTGCAGCTCTGGACACGGCTCCAGCCGTAGATGCTGGCTTCGGTGTAGAAGACGACGACGCCCTGGTCCTTGTAGTAGTACTCGGTCAGCGCACGGTCGCGACCGAAGTAGAAGGGAATGTGGTGCTTGCCGGTGCAGTAGGCGCGTTCCGAAGTCGGCTTGCCGAGGATGGCGAGAGCCTCCTCGAATTTCATGCCCGGTTTGACCTTGGCAAAGGGATGGTCGGCCGGCGGGTTGCCGGTGACGCTGCCGTCGGAGGCGGCTTCGGCCTTTTTTTCCTGGGCAAGGACCGCAGGAGCGGCGAGCGAGAAAGAAAGTGACAGGGCAATGGCGGTAATGCGGGTGAGGCTGGCGGTCATGGTTTTCTCCTTGGGGGTGAAGGCAGACACAATCTCTCCGGGTAAAACAACTCGCCCCGCTTGGGGCGGGGCGAGGGGTACAGCTTGTCGTGATTACTTGGCGGCCATCCAGGCGCGGGCAGCGTCCAGCATGCGGCAGGAGTAGCCCCACTCGTTGTCGTACCAGGCCAGAACCTTGACCAGGGTCGAGCCGTCTTCAGCCTTGAGGACGCGGGTTTGCGTGGCGTCGAAGGTCGAGGAGACGGTGGTATGGTTGAAGTCGGACGACACCAGCGGCTCGGTGTTCACTGCCATGATGCCCTTGAGCGGGCCGTTGGCGGCGGCGGTCATCAGGGCGTTGATTTCGTCCTTGGTGGTGGCGCGCTCGGCGGTGAAGGTGAGGTCGACCAGCGAAACGTTGATGGTCGGGACGCGCAGGGCGAAGCCGTCGAACTTGCCAACCAGTTGCGGCAGCACGAGGCCGACGGCCTTGGCAGCGCCGGTCTTGGTCGGGATGATGTTGGCGGCAGCGGCACGGGCGCGGCGCAGATCCTTGTGGCGGACATCAACGGTGACCTGGTCGTTGGTGTAGGCGTGCACGGTGGTCATCAGGCCGGATTTGATGCCGATGCTGTCGGACAGGATCTTGGCGACCGGGGCCAGGCAGTTGGTGGTGCAGGAGGCATTGGAGACGACGGTCATGCCGGCGTTCAGCGCGCCTTCGTTAACACCCATGACGATGGTGGTGTCGACGTCGTCGCCGCCCGGTGCGGAGATCAGCACGCGCTTGGCGCCTTGCTCGAGCAGGGCCTGGGCCTTGGCCTTGGTGGTGTAGGCGCCGGTGCACTCGAGGAGAACGTCAACGCCGTGGTCGGCCCAGTTGACGCCCTTCGGGTCCTTGGTCGAGTAGAAGGCAATCTTCTTGCCGTCGATGATGATGCAGTTTTCACCTTCGGTTTCGACCGGGGTGGTGAAACGGCCGTGGGTGGTGTCGTACTTCAGCAGGTGGGCGTTGGTCGCCAGATCGCCGGAAGCGTTGATGGCGACGACTTCGAATTCATTCTGCAGGCCCTGTTCGTAGATGGCGCGCAGCGTGCAGCGACCGATGCGACCGAAACCGTTGATTGCAACCTTGATAGCCATGGGTATTTCCTCTCTACGTTGAATTATTGAATCAGCAATACGGGATCAGGCGAGCAGTGCCTTGGTCGTGGCGACGACATTGGCGACCGTGAAGCCGAACATTTCGAACAACTGGCCGGCCGGCGCCGACTCGCCGAAGCGGTCAATGCCGATCACGGCGCCGTGCAGGCCGACGTACTTGCGCCAGAAGTCCGGATGCGCTGCCTCGATGGCAACGCGCGGCACGTGGGCACCGAGCACAGCAACGCGGTAAGCCTTGTCCTGGCGGTCGAAAATATTGGTACAGGGCATCGAGACGACGCGGGTGGCGATGCCTTCAGCGGCCAGCGCGGCCTGCGCATCCAGTGCCAACTTGACTTCAGAGCCGCTGGCGATGATCACCGCCTTGGCGTCGGCCATGTCGGAGAGCACGTAGCCGCCCTTGGCGATGTCGGCATCGCTGACCTTCTGGGTCACGGTCGGCAGGTTCTGGCGTGACAGGGCCAGGATGCTCGGGCCGTCGGCACGCTCGACAGCGGCAGTCCAGGCAATCGCCGTTTCGGTGGCATCGGCCGGGCGCCAGACATCCAGATTCGGGATGATGCGCATCGACGGGATGTGCTCGACCGGTTGATGGGTCGGGCCGTCTTCGCCAAGGCCAATGGAGTCATGGGTGTAGACCATGATCTGGCGCTGCTTCATCAGTGCTGCCATGCGGATGGCGTTGCGGGCGTAGTCAGAGAAGACGAGGAAGGTCGCGGTGTAGGGCAGCAGACCGCCGTGCAGCGCGATGCCGTTGGCGATGGCGGTCATGCCGAATTCGCGCACGCCGTAGTAGCAGTAGTTGCCACCTTCAGTACGGGTCACGCCCTTGCTGCCCTTGACGAAGGTCAGGTTCGAGCCGGCGAGGTCGGCCGAGCCGCCGAAGATTTCCGGCACCGCCGGCACCAGCGCGGCGATGGCGTTCTGCGAAGCCTTGCGGGTGGCGATGTTCTCGGCTTTGTCGCGGCAGGCGGCGATGTAGGTCGACTTGGTGGCTTCCCAGGTGGCCGGCAGTTGGCCCTTGATGACGCGGCGCTCGAATTCGGCCGCTTCGGCCGGGAAGGCAGCCTGATAGGCCTTGAAGCGGTTGCCCCAGTTTTCCTCGAAGGTGGCGCCGCGCGGCTTGCCGTTCCAGGCAGCGTAGACCTCGTCGGGGATCTCGAACGGAGCGTGCGGCCAGCCGATGTATTCGCGGGCGGCATCGATTTCGTCCTTGCCGAGCGGGGCGCCGTGGCAGTCGTGCGAACCCTGCTTGTTGGGCGAGCCCATGCCGATGGTAGTCTTGCAGCAGATCAGTGTCGGCTGGCCGGTCTCGGCGCGGGCGGCGAGCAGGGCGCGCTCGATGGCCTCGCTGTCGTGGCCGTCAACGCCGGCGATCACCTGCCAGCCATAGGATTCGAAACGCTTGGGAATGTCTTCGGTGAACCAGCCTTCGACGTGGCCGTCGATGGAGATACCGTTGTCGTCCCAGAAGGCGATCAGCTTGCCGAGGCCGAGCGTGCCGGCCAGCGAACAGGCTTCGTGCGAAACGCCTTCCATCAGGCAGCCGTCACCGAGGAACACGTAGGTGTGGTGATTGACGATTTCGTGGCCGGGCTTGTTGAATTCGGCAGCCAGCACTTTTTCGGCCAGAGCGAAGCCGACGGCATTGGTGATGCCCTGGCCGAGCGGGCCGGTGGTCGTCTCGACGCCAGGTGTGTAGCCGTATTCCGGATGGCCCGGCGTCTTGGTGTGGAGCTGGCGGAAGTTCTTCAGGTCATCAATGCTGACATCGTAGCCGGTCAGGTGCAGCAGCGCGTAGATCAGCATCGAGCCGTGGCCGTTCGAGAGCACGAAGCGATCGCGGTCGGGCCAGGCCGGATTGGCCGGATTGTGGCGCAGGTGGCGGCGCCAGAGCACTTCGGCGATTTCCGCCATGCCCATCGGGGCACCCGGATGGCCGGAATTGGCCTGCTGAACGGCATCCATGGCCAGTGCGCGGATGGCGCCGGTCAGCGGGGAGAACTTGGGAGGGTTGGTGGTGCTCATGATCCGGAAATCCAGCCTGCTTAAAAGCTGAAATTATCCGGGAAAACCCATTTTTTGGGTAGGGTGGCCGGCCATTAAGCCGGGCTTTTCAGCCCGGGTTTTGTGCGGTTTTACTGAATTTTGGCGTCAAAATTGATCATCATCAGCACCCCCATGCCGCCGCCAAAGCTGCCGCCGGTGTAGGCCACGCTGCCTTGTCCGGGATAGACCACTTCGTAGCGATGACTGTCGGACCCGAAGTAAAACGGGATGAAGGCTTTGCCGGTGACGTAGGCGCGAACGTTGCGGCTGACGCCGATAATGCGCTCGACTTCGCTCTGGTGCATGCCGATCTGCAACTTTGCCCATTTGCTGCTGGCGGGAATGGTGCCGTAAATCTCGCCATCGAAGCTGCCGTCCTTGGACCTCACGTTGCACGGGTTGCAGGCCTTGCCGTTGCTCACCGGCTCCTTGCTCGCCGCTGCACCCGGAGAGGAGGCAACGACGCGGGCGGACGTTTCGCTGGCGGGCGGCGGGCAGCCATTCGCAGTTTCAGTTGCCGTGGCGGTCTTGCCCTTGGCGGTTTTCTTCGATGCCTTGGCCGGTGCCGGTTTGGCGGCCGGGTCGCAGGCGGGTTTTGCAGGCGCCGGGGTGACCACCGGCGCTGCCGCCGTGGCCTTGGCAGCGGAGGACGCCGGCGGCGCATCCGGACGCGTGTCCTTGCCGCCGCATGCACTCAGAGCGATGGTGGCGAGCAATGGCAGGGCAAGGCTTAGCGGGCGCATGCGGGCTCCGGTTCAGTTGCCGTGATAGCCGGTGACGCGCTCGACTTCCTGCTTCGAGCCGAGAATGACCGGGACGCGCTGGTGCAGGTGGGTCGGCTGCAGGTCGAGAATGCGCTGGCGGCCGGTGGTGGCGGCGCCGCCGGCCTGCTCAACGAGGAGCGCCATCGGGTTGGCTTCATACATCAGGCGCAGCTTGCCGCCCTTGTCGCGGACCTTTTCGTCCATCGGGTACATGAAGATGCCGCCCCGGGTCATGATGCGATGGACATCGGCGACCATCGAGGCCACCCAGCGCATGTTGTAGTCCTTGCCGAGCGGGCCGCTTTTGCCGGCGACCATTTCGTCCACATAGCGTTTGACCGGGGCTTCCCAGAAGCGCTGGTTGGACATGTTGATGGCGAACTCCTTGGTCTCTTCGGGAATGCGGACGTTTTCCTGGGTCAGCACGAAATGGCCCTGCTCGCGGTCGAGCGTGAAGACGGCGACACCGTCGCCGACCGTCAGCACCAGCAGGGTGGTCGGTCCGTAGACGGCGTAACCGGCAGCCACCTGGGCCGTGCCGGGTTGCAGGAAAGCTTTTTCGGCCGCTTCCGGGGTGCTCAGGTCGGCGCCTTCCGGGCACTTGAGGACGGAGAAGATGGTGCCGATGGAGACGTTGACATCGATATTCGACGAGCCGTCGAGCGGGTCGAAGGTCAGCAGGTACTCGCCCTTCGGGAAGCGGTGCGGCACCAGATGCGGCAGGTCCATTTCCTCGGAGGCCATCGCCGCCAGGTGGCCACCCCATTCGTTGGCGTCAAGCAGGATGTCGTTGGACAGAACATCGAGTTTCTTCTGGGCTTCGCCCTGAACGTTATCGCTGCCGGCTTCGCCGAGCACGCCGCCGAGCCCGCCCTTGCCGATGGCCACGGAAATGGCCTGGCATGCGCGCGAGACGATTTCGATCAGGAACTTGAGGTCGCCGGTGATGACGCCCTTGTCGCGTTGTTCTTCGGTGAGATAGCGTGCCAGCGTACGCTGTGCCATGGTGACTCCCTGCGTCAGTGCAAAAACGCGGATTTTACTCTGCCGGGCTGCGTGCGTGCAGAAAGGCGAAGGCGGCGGCGCCGGTCAGCGGCCTGGAGAAGAGGTAACCCTGCACTTCGTCGCAGCCGTTGCTGCGCAGCAGTTCAAGCTGGTCTTCCGTTTCGACACCTTCGGCGATGACATTCAGCCCCAGCGAATGGGCGAGGGCGATGGTGCCAAAGGCGATGGCGCGGTCGTTGAGGTCGGTCTCGATATCGCGGACGAATGACCGGTCAATCTTCAGGTGATCTATCGGGAAGCGCTTCAGGTAGGCGAGCGAAGAGTAACCGGTGCCGAAGTCATCGACCGCCAGCGTGATGCCCATGCGGCCGATCTTTTCGAGAATCTGGATGGCTTCCTCCGGGTTCTCCATCACCGAGCTTTCGGTGATTTCCAGTTCAAGCAACTCGGCCGGCAGCCCGGATTCGGCGAGGACGCCGGCGACCATTTCCGGGAAGTCGCGGCGGCGCAACTGCCGGGCCGAGACGTTGACCGCCACGCGCAGTGGCTTCAGACCGTTATCGATCCAGTGCCGCATTTCCCGGCAGGCATTGAGCAGCACCCATTCGCCGATTTCGATGATGATTCCGGTCTCTTCGGCGACCGGGATGAAGCGGTCGGGGGCGATCATGCCATCGGTCGGATGATGCCAGCGGACCAGTGCTTCGACCCCCGTCGGTGATCTGCCGTCAGCGGAGAACTGCGGCTGGAAACACAGGGACAGTTCGTTGCGCGTCAGCGCATGGCGCAATTTGCGCTCGATGTTCAGGCGCTCGGAGGCGACTTGATTCATCTCGTGGGCGTAGAACTGATAGTTGTTCCGCCCTGCTGATTTGGCATGGTACATCGCCGTGTCGGCATTTTTCAGGATGCTGTCGCCGTCCGGCCCGTCATCCGGGAAGACACTGATGCCGATGGAGGGGCTGGTGTGCAACTCATGGCCCTCCACCTGGATCGGTGTCGACAGGGCGCCGATGAGCTTGCTGGCGACCATGGCTGCATCGGCGGGTGTCTGCAATCCGGGCAGGATGATCACGAACTCGTCGCCGCCGAGGCGGGCGACGAAGTCGGTCTCGCGAACCACTTGTGACAGTCGGCAGGCGACTTCCCGAAGGAGCTCGTCTCCGACCTGATGGCCCAGGGTGTCGTTGATGATCTTGAACCGGTCGAGGTCCATGAACATGATGGCCAGCTTCCAGCCATGGCGTCGTGCCTCGGGGAGTAACTGGGCAAGGCGCATCATCAGCGCCAGACGATTGGGCAGGCCGGTGAGGGCGTCCGTCTGCGCGATGTGGCGCATCCGCTCCTCGGCTTCGCGGCGTTCGGTGATGTCGGCTAGAATCCAGATGTAATGGGCCGGCAGGCCGCTGTGCGGATCGTCGACGCGGCTGACGCGCACGCCGGCGGGGAAATCGACGCCAGATTTGCGGCTGACTTCCAGTTCACCATTCCAGGCGCCGCGGGCGGCGACGGTTTCCTGAAACGCGTCCGGCAGTAGTCCCGATCCGAGGTTGATTACGCTGAATGCCGTATGCCCGAGCAGTTCAAAGGTCTCGAATCCGGTCATTTGCGTCATCGCCGGATTGATCGACAGGATGCGGTGCTGCTCGTCCGTGACGACAATGCCGGTTGGCGTATGCGTGAAGACTTTTTGTGCCAGTTGCTCACGCTCGGCACTGGCGCGGCGCTCGGTTATGTCGGTGTAGATGGTGACGAAACCGCCGTCCGCAAGCGGCACCCCGCGGATGTCGAGCGTCATGCCGTTGGGGCGGGTGCGCTCGAAGTGGTGGGCCTTGGGCGATGAAGCCCGTGCCAGCAACGCCTTGACGATGGCCTCGGTGTCGCCAGGCCCGTATTCACCGCGTTCGGCGTTGAAGCGGAAAATGCGCTCCATCGGCACCGGCTTCTCAGCCAGTAGGGCCGCGGGCAGATCGAGGAGGCGCTGCAACTCCCGGTTGTGAAGTGCCAGATTGAGGTTCTTGTCGAACAGGCTGACAGCGCTGGGAATGCTCTCGATCACGGTCTGCAGCAGGTCGTGCTGGGTTTGTAGCGCCTGCTCGTCCGCTTTCCGGTCGGTAATATCAGTGTAGGTGGTGATGAAACCCGCCAACTGGCCGTCGATGGTCAGCGGTTCGCCCTGGACGAGATGGGTGCGGCCGGAAGGGCGGGTGCGTTCGAAGCGATGGGCTTGAAACTTCAATGCCAATGAAGTGATCCGCTCGACGTGCGCCTCCACGTCGCCGGGGCCGTACTCACCGCGCGAGGCCGGGATGCGGATCAGGTCAGCGAAATGCACGCCCTCATAGACGGCGTCGGCGGGCAGGCCGAGCACATCCAGCATGCCCTGGTTCCAGACACGCAGGCACAGATTCTCGTCAAAGACACTGATCCCTTGCGGCATGCTGCCCAGTACCGCCTGCAGGTAGGCAAGTTTTCGGGAGAAGTCTGTGTTTTGGCTGGCGGTCACGGGCCGATGATGTCTCTATGTTAAATGGATTGCATTGACGAGAATCATAGCCCATGAATCGGGGCCGGGCCATCACCTGGGCAGGCGAACCCTTATCCGGTGATCTCGGATCGCCACTTGATCGAGCAACCGATCGAGGCGTGTTGTTGCGCCGGGCCGCGACCGGTGCGCGCGATTTCCTGCATCGCTTCAAAAAGCTCGCGGCGGGCGTCGGGTGGTCCCGGATTGCGTCCTGAGGCGTCGAGGCGGCCACGGTATTGCAAGCTCAATTGGTTGTTGTAGCCGAAGAAGTCCGGTGTGCAGACGGCACCATAGGCTTTGGCGACGGCCTGGGTTTCGTCATAAAGATACGGGAAGGGGAAAGCCAGTTCGGTGGCCCAGCGCCGCATTTCGTCCGGTGAGTCCGCCGGATAACTGGCAACGTCATTGCTCATGATCGCCACACTGCCGATGCCGAGGGCTGACAACGCCCGGCAGTCGCGAATCAGACGGTCGATGATCGCCTGGACGTAAGGGCAGTGGTTGCAGATGAACATGACCAGCAGGCCGTTCGAGCCGCGGCAGTCGGTCAGCGTCAGGCGGCGGCCGAGGGTGTCGGGGAGCGCGAAGTCGATGGCCGGCAGGCCAAAGTCGCAAACCGGCGGATTCAGTGCAACCACGGATCACCTTTCACTTTTCAGCATTGACTGGCCCATAATAGCACCGATGAATCTGCCCCGTTTTTACTGCCGAGCCGCCCTGTCGCCGGGGGCGCACATCGAATTGCCCGAACCGGTCGCACGACACGCCGTGCGCGTCCTGCGATTGCCGCCGGGGGCGCCGATGGTGCTTTTCGATGGGCGTGGCGGCGAGTATCTCGCCCATATCCAGCGCATCGAGCGCGAGCGTGTCGTGGCCGAGCTGGCTTCCTGGCAGGATGTCGAGCGCGAATCGCCGCTGGCGGTGGCGCTGGTGCAGGCCCTTCAGGCCGGCGAAAAGATGGATTTCACGATCCAGAAGGCCGTCGAGTTGGGCGTTCGCGACATCGTGCCGGTCGAGAGCCGGCGCAGCGTGCTGCGCCTGTCCGGCGATCGTGCGGCCAAGCGCGTCGCGCACTGGCAGGGCGTGGCGGCATCGGCCTGCGAGCAGTGCGGGCGCAATCAGGTGCCACTGGTGGCGCCGCTGGAAAAGCTGGAGAACTGGCTGGCCCGGCCGGCAGACGCCAGCTTGCGCCTGATGCTGGCGCCGGATGCCGATGAGGCGCTGGTCGATCTGCCACCGGCATCGGCGGTCCAGTTGCTGATCGGTGCCGAAGGCGGCCTCGATCCACAGGAAGTGCTGGCGGCGAAGCAGGCCGGTTTCCGGCCGGTGCGCATGGGGCCGCGGGTGTTGCGAACAGAGACTGCGGGGCTGGCCGCGCTGGCCATCCTGCAGGCACTTTGGGGTGATTTCAGGGGGGAGTGAATCATGTTTGAATCGGCAGAACTGGGGCACAAGATCGACAAGGCCACCTTCAAGAAGGAGGTGCCGAAGCTGCGGGCAGAACTGCTTGACGTGCAGTACGACCTGATCGAGAAGCGGGAATTTCCGGTGGTCATTCTGGTGTCCGGCGTCGACGGATCCGGCAAGGGTGAAACCATCAACCTGCTGTATTCATGGATGGACCCGCGCCACATCTCGACGCTGGCATTCTCGGCGCCGAGCGACGAAGAGCGTTCACGCCCCTACATGTGGCGCTACTGGCGCGCCCTGCCGCCCAAAGGCAAGGTCGGCATCTTTGCCGGTTCATGGTATTCGCAGCCGATCACCGACCGCATCAACGGCGAGATGCGCCGCTCGGAGATGGACGAGCGACTCGATGACATCAACCGCTTCGAGGCCATGCTGGTCAATGAAGGGGCGCTGGTGCTCAAGTTCTGGTTCCATCTCTCCAAGGACGGCCAGAAGAAGCGCCTGAAGGCGCTGGAAAAGGATCCGCGCACTGCGTGGCGAGTGACCAAGGAAAGCTACGACCGACTGAAAACCTACGACAAGTTGCAGGAGGTCGCCGGCCACGTCCTGCGCGTCACTAACACGGCGCATGCGCCGTGGATCATCGTCGAAGGTACCGATGACGAATACCGTTCGCTGACCGTCGGCCGCATTGTCCTTGATTCGATCAAGCGCCGGCTGCAGCAGGAAGGCCGGCAGCAGGTGCCGGTGGCGCCACCGATCGTGCATACCATCGACCAGAAGAACGTCCTCAGCGAGCTCAATCTCAAATTGAAGCTGGACAAGGCCGCATACGAGCGCGATCTGGCCAAGTACCAGTCACGGCTTTCGGAACTGGTGCGCGATCCGCGTTTTGCCGGCAAGCGGTCGCTGGTGCTGGTATTTGAAGGCTCGGACGCGGCCGGCAAAGGCGGCAGCATCCGCCGCGTCGCGGCGGCTATGGATGCCCGGCAGTACCAGATTATCCCGATTGCCGCGCCGACCGAGGAAGAACGCGTTCAGCCCTATCTCTGGCGTTTCTGGCGGCATCTGCCGCGAACCGGCCGCGTCGCGATCTTCGACCGCTCGTGGTACGGCCGCGTGCTGGTCGAGCGGGTCGAGGGTTTTTGCTCCGAAGCCGACTGGCTGCGCGCCTACGCCGAGATCAACGATTTTGAGCATCAACTGGCCGATGCTGGCGCGGTTGTCGTCAAGTTCTGGCTGCAGATTTCGGCCGATGAGCAATTGCGGCGCTTCAAGGAGCGTCAGGACACCGAATTCAAGCGCTTCAAGATTACCGATGAGGACTGGCGCAATCGCGAAAAGTGGGACGCCTACGTCTCGGCGGTCTGCGACATGGTCGACCGCACCTCGACCGGGCTGGCGCCGTGGACGCTGGTCGAGGCCAATGACAAGAACTACGCCCGGGTGAAGGTGCTGAAAACGCTTTGCGACCGCCTCGAAGTGGCGCTCGGCGGCGATGCTGCGGTGAACCCGGAAAAGCGGCAAAAATGAGCAGGCAGCAATGAACGACACTCCTTACGACGAGCATTTCGTCTCCTGGTTCCGGGCCGTCACGCCCTACATCAACGCCTTTCGCGGCAAGACTTTCGTCATTGCCTTCGGCGGCAAAGCTGTGGCCAGCGAGTTTGCCAAGACGCTGGCCTATGACGTCAATCTGCTGGTCAGCCTCGGCATCCGTCTGGTGCTGGTGCACGGGGCGCGGCCGCAGATCGAGGAGGAATTGCGCGAAAAGAACCTGGAGTCGGTCTATCACCGCGGCTATCGTGTCACCGATGCGGCGGCGCTGGATTGCGTGCTCGACGCCGTCGGCAGTGTTTATCTCGAAATCGAGGCCATGCTGTCGCAGGGCTTGCCGAACACGCCGATGGCCAACAGCCGCATCCGCGTCATCGGCGGCAATTTCATCACCGGCCAGCCGATCGGTGTCCTGGACGGCATCGACATGCATTACGCCGGCAAGGTGCGCAAGGTCGACGCCGAGGGCATCAACGCCCAGCTCGGTCTTGGCAATATCGTCCTGCTCAACTGCGAAGGGCCGTCGCCGACCGGTGAGATTTTCAACCTGCAGATGGAAGAAGCGGCCGAGGCTGTGGCCATCGCGATCAAGGCCGACAAGCTGGTCTACCTCACCGACAGCCGCGGCGTGACCGATCAGGGCGGCGAACTGCTCGATGCGATGACGGCCGACGAGGTCGATAAATTGCTTGGTGACGGCGATTGGCTGTCGACCGATATTCGCCGCTATCTCCCCTGCAGCACGCGGGCGACGCGGGCCGGCGTCGGCCGGGTGCACCTGATCAGCTTCGAGCAGGATGGCGCGCTGTTGCGCGAGTTGTTTACGCACGACGGCGTCGGCACCGTGATCACCCGCGAATCGCTGGAGAATATCCGCGAAGCCAAGCCAGACGACATCGCGGCACTGATCGCGCTGATCGAGCCGATGGAGGAAGAAGGCATCCTCGTCCATCGCCCACGCGAACTGCTGGAACGCGAAATCGAGCACTTCTCGATCATGCTGCACGACGGCATCATCGTCGGCTGCGCGGCGCTTTACAGCCACTCCGCCGAGGAGGCCGAACTGGCCTGTCTGGCGGTGGCGCCGGAGCAGCGCGAATGGGGCTATGGCGAACAGTTGATGAAGCGCATCGAACGGCGGGCGCGCAAGATGGGTATCAAGCGCCTCTTCGTGCTGACAACCCGCACCGAGCACTGGTTTGTCGAGCGCGGTTTCAAGCTCGGGACCGTCGATGACCTGCCCGCCGCCAAGAAGGAAATGTACAACTACCAGCGCCGGTCCAAGGTGCTGTTCAAGCCCTTATAATCGCCCCACTGATTTTCACGGAGTATTCCATGGCACGTAACGTCAACTGCATCAAGCTCGGCCGCGAGGCCGAAGGCCTCGATTTCCCGCCCTATCCGGGCGCGCTCGGTCAGCGCATTTTCGAGAATGTCTCGAAGGAAGCCTGGCAGCAGTGGATCAAGCTGCAAACGATGATCATCAACGAAAACCGCCTCAACCTCGTCGATGCCCGCCATCGTAAATATCTGTCGGAACAGGTTGAGAAACATTTCTTTGGCGAAGGCGCTGACCAGATCCAGGGCTACGTACCGCCCAAGGCCTGAACAGTTTCGTCTGCACCATAAAGAAACCCCGCCGCGGCGGGGTTTCCTGTTTTTGGGCCATTTATCGGGTTGACTGCAGACGCCGGCTCCAGCCGAGCAGGCCCAGGCCACCGAGCGCCAGGGCCAGCGAGCCGGGTTCGGGGACGAAATTCAGACGGAAGAGGCTGGTCGTGTCGGAGACTTCGTTGGCGACGGCCAGGAAGTAGCCGGTCTCGTCGCCATAGGCGATCAGCCCTTCCGGCGAGAGGTCGCCGTCGCTGACGATCATGTCGACGTACTTCGAGGATTCCGGATCGGTGATGTCGAACACGGCGACGGCGCTCTTGGTCGTGCGCTCCAGGCCGACGAAGGCGAAGGTGCGACCGGCAATCTCGAGGATGGTTACGCCTTCCGGTTCGACGCCCTTGTCACGGCTGCGTCCATCGTCGTAGATGCCCCGCTTGGCGGCTTCTTTGTCGAGGATGGCGCCGCTGTCGTAGATCAGCTTGCCGTCTTCGTCGCGAATCGAGAAGGAGCGGGCACCGGCGGCGTAAAGGTTGCCACTGGAGGACAGGTCATTGGCGATCCGCAGGTTAGCCAGATCCCCGCTTGCACCCAGCGAGGAGGCAGCTGAGCGATCGCCATCGTCCTCGCGGAAATCGCCCTCATTGGCCATGACGACATAGGTCTTGCCGCCGGCCTGGAAGGTGGCCATGCCATCGGGCATGTAAAGCCCCTTGGCGGCGTAGTTGCCGAAGGCAATGGTGCTGTTGTTTCTGGGGTCGATTTCGTTACCGGGCGCGTTGAAATCCTTGGCACCGAGGCCGATGATTTTTTCAAAGGCGTTGGTCAGCAGGTTGAGGACACCCATGCCGTTGGCTTCCTGCAGGCCGACATAGGCCTTGGTGCCGGCCTTGTTGACGGCGATGTACTCCGGTTCGAAATCCATCCCGGTGTTTTTGCGCAGCAGCGAACCGGTTTCCGTCACGCCATCGAGTTTTGCGGTGGTTACGCTCCGGGTGGCGATGTCGATGATGCTGACACTGCCTTGCGGGTCGTTGGCGGCGGCTCCGTAGCTACGTGGTGTAGTGGTGCCGATACGGGCGCCGTAAGTATCAGGGGTACCCTCGTTGGCAACCAGCAGGCGCTTGCCGTCCGGGGTAAAAGTCAGCATGTCCGGCAGGGCGCCGACTGTGATGTTGCCACCCATCTGGGTGCGGGATTGGGTGTCGAACAACTGAACCACGCCGGGCGAGCTGCGGGTGCTGCTCTCGATCGCGAAAGCTGCGACGCCGTTCTTGATCGCGACGCTATTGACCGAACCGGTAGAGCTGACGTCGATGCGCTGCAATCGGGCGCCGGTTTGCGCGTTGAGGACGTCGACCCCGCCAACACCGGCGACCCAGAGGGTATTCGTCTTGGCATCGTAGGCCGGGATTTCAGATTTGTTGGTGTCTGCAGTTCCGGTGTCGATGTGGCTGTAGGTCCACAACTTGGTTGCAGAGACAAAGGTCGGAGTCGCTTGGGCGCTCAGGGGCAGGGCGGCGGCAATCAGCAGGGCAATCAGCGTTTTTTTCATGGTTTGGACGAATGAGGTCGGGGGATCGACATCAGTGCTGCCCGAGATTACGACTTCATGAAATTTCAGCTGCCGGAAATCACGGCATAAAGCGACAGCAGCGCACCGGGAATGCCCAGGGTGAAGATCAGCGTCAGGGCGAGGCGGCGCAGGCCTTGCGAGAGGTCTTCGATGCCGTCAAACAACTCGGGAAAGCTGGCGATGTCACGCGGGGTGTGCTGGTTCATGGCGATCTCTCGAAGTCAGGCAAAAACGGGGCGGCCGTCGCGGCGGCGGATGACGATGGTAGCGGAACGGGGGCGGCCGGCGACGGCCTCCGGGAACTGGTTGGCGGGCCATGCTGAGACCGCGGTCGGTGTCGCCGGGTTCGAGCGCTCGCTGGCGGTTTCGCCCGGATGCTGGACATTGACGAACAAGGCGCGGCCGTCCGGCGTGGCGGTGATGCCGGTCAGTTCGCAGGCATTCGGGCCGGTGAGGAAGCGTCGGGTCTGGCCGCTTATCGGGTCGGCGACCAGCATCTGGTTGTTGCCGAGGCGGGCATAGTCGTTCTGGTTGAGTGTGCTGGTCGAGACATCGGTCTGGATCCAGAGCTGGCCGCTGGGGTCGAACCACAGGCCATCCGGGCTGCCGTAGGCATCGCCCTTGACGTTGCCGCGCAGGCTTTCGTCAGGGTGGGCCGGATCGCCGGCGAGTGCGAAGATATCCCAGTCAAAGGTCTCGGCGGCCGCATCGCCGTGCGCTTCGCGCCAGCGGACGATATGGCCGAAGACGTTCTTCGGCCGCGGGTTCGCGGCATTGAGGCCGGGACGCTCGCTGCTACCGCGCTGGCTGTTGTTGGTCAGCGTGACATAGACCTCGCCGGTTTTCGGATGCACGGCAATCCACTCCGGCCGGTCCATTTTTGTGGCGCCGGCAATGTCGGCGGCCTGCCGGCAGCGAATGGCGATATCGCCGGCGTTGGCAAAGCCGTTGTCGGCATCCAGCGCGCCCTTCGCATAGCGAGCGCCCTGCTGCAGTGGCAGCCAGCGGCCCTTGCCGTCTTCGTCGAAGCGGGCGGCGTAAAGGGTGCCATGGTCGAGCAGGCTGCCGGGGTCACGCAGATCGTCGCGGTAGCGGTCGCGGGAAACAAACTTGTAGATGTATTCAAAACGCTCGTCATCACCCATGTACACCACCACGCGGCGGTCGGTGGCCAGCGTGACGGTGGCGCCCTCATGTTTGAAGCGGCCCAGGCCGGTCCGCTTGACGGGGGCTGCTTCGGGGTCACGCGGGTCGATTTCGACGACCCAGCCGAAGCGGTTGAATTCATTGGGGTGCAGGGTCGCGTCGAAACGCTCGTCGTGTTCGTGCCAGCGGAATCCGAAGCCCTTTTCACTCATGCCGTAGCGCTTTTCATCGGCAGAGGGCGAGGCGCTGCCCTTGAAGTAGCCATTGAAATTTTCTTCGCAGGTCAGGTAAGTGCCCCAGGGGGTAACCCCCATGGCGCAGTTGTTCAGTGTGCCGAGGATGACTTCGCCGCGGCGGTCGGCGGCGGTCTGCAGTGCGACGTGGCCGCGGGCGGGGCCGGCGACGCGGCATGGGGTATCGGCGCTGATCCGCCGACCGAAGCGTGACGGACGGACGACCTGCCAGCGACCGTTTTCGCGGCGGACTTCGACCACCGAGACACCAGTCGCCGCCTTGGATTTGGCCACCTTCTCCGCAGTCCAGTCGTTCATGCCACCCGCGTGCAGCAGGCCGTCGTCGGTGTACTCATGATTGATGCAGAGCAGCCCGTGGCTCGAGGAGGGGCGGCCCTTGTCCTGAAACGGAAAGAAGTGCATGCCATCGTGGTGCATGCCGGCCTGCTGCATCTGGTCGGCGGCGCTGTCGCTGGCGTCGGCGCGGGCGCGCGGACCATCCGAAACCGGGTCGCCCCAGGCATAGAGCAGCTCGACGACGTAGTCCGGGCTGACCGTCACGGCATCTGCGGTCGACACGGAAATCCCGCCAAAATCATGAAGCAGACCGGCGGCGCGGCCGGCACCTGCAGCCAGCGATGGGAGCGGGAAACCGGCGGCCGCCAGCAGGCTGCCTCCGGTCCCCAGCGCAGCCAGCGAGAGCAGGCGGCGGCGGAACGGATCGGCGAGGGTGTCAATCAGGGCATCGTCGGCGGGCGGGGCGTAGCAGTCGTTTTTCATGGTGCGGGAATCCGGTGGCGATGACGCGGACTATCGCCAGCGAATGTTGCAGGGCAATGACCAGGCGGTTAAAAACGCTTGATCATCAGCCGCCGGCCGTCGACCAGGCTGTGACGGACTTCCTTGAAACCGGCTTCGACAAAACGCCGGGTTTTGCCGGTGGAAACCAGAATCCGGCCGTGTTTGAAATTGCCGGTGATCCAGTCCAGTCGGGCTTGCAGCAACTGGCGGCCAATGCCCTCGCCGCGCCGTTCGGCGACGACCGCGGAGAGGTAAAGGATATGGGTGTTTGCCGCCCAGTCGGCGGCCTTAATGCCACCGACCGCCAGCAGGACACCGCCTTCGGTGGCGACGAAAAACTGCCGGTAATACGGCGCGTCACACCCGCTCAGGGCGGCCCGGATGCGCTCGGCGCCATAGCGTTTGGGGTTGGCAAAGGCGTTGACCAGCAGCGTCGTGCAATCATCGCGCAGGGTCGGGCTGTCGCCATCCAGCGGTGTAATACGCAAACGCGCCATGCCCGTCGCCAACCGCTTATTCGTGGCGTCGGCGCAGCGTGCGGCCGTATTCCGCCAGACGCCGAGCCAGTTCGCGATTGATTTCGCTCTGCTTGCGACCAACCGCATCGCGTTCCGGCTGGCTGCAACTGGCGGCGGCGATGCTGCGCAGGCAGCGCCAGCGATCGCCGGCCCGGGTCGGGTAACGACGCATCTGGTCGATGGGGTGATGGACTCGGCAGCAATAGCAGTAACGCGTTTCCGACATGTACAGGCTCCTGACATCAACACGGGAGATGCCAGCTTGCCGGCCGATTGTTACCGCGAAATGACGCTTGGCAGGGCGGCCACGGCCCCGCCTGTCATCCCGCTGAAACGTCCGCTCCCTAAACTCGACATTCCCTTATTCCCGAGTTGGCCCATGATTGTTCTTGTCGATGACGACGCCAGCCAGGTGCGCAGCCTGATCAGCGAAGGTGGGCTGTTCCCAGTGTTTCAGCCGATTTTCGACTACCGGCTACGAAGCATTTTCGGCTACGAGGCCTTGATTCGTGGGCCGGAGGGCAGTCCGCTGCATCGGCCTGACCAGCTCTTTGCGGCCGCGACCCGTTGCGACCTGCGGCTGGAACTCGAACATGCCTGCCGTGAAGTCAGCTTGCGGGCGTTCGTCGCACAACGTCTGAGCGGCCGCCTGTTCCTCAATGCCTCGCCCGGCTCCTTGCTCGACCCGCGGATGATGAATGGCCAGACCCGTGAGCTGCTTGCCGAGCTGGGGCTGGCACCGAACCGCATCGTCATCGAACTGACCGAGAATCAGCAGATAACCGATCTGCCGGGTATCGAGGAGGCCATTCAGCACTATCGCGGGCGGGGTTTCCAGATCGCCATCGACGATCTGGGCGAAGGCTTTGCCAATCTGCGCATGTGGTCGCAACTGCGGCCGGAATTCGTCAAGATCGACCGCCACTTCGTTCACGGCATCGCCGACGACCGCATCAAGTTCCACTTCGTCCGGGCGATGCAGGATCTTGCCGAAATCTGCAATGCCTCGCTGGTGGCCGAAGGCATCGAGCGTGCCGAAGACTTTGTCTGCATCCGCGACATGGGGATCGCCTGCGGCCAGGGCTACTTCATCGCACGGCCGGCCGTGCAGCCTGTCCGCCAGTTGCCGGGGGCGGTGCTGGCGGCCTTCGGGCGCGAGCGGGCTGCGCTGACCATGCTCAGCGGCGGCCCCGGCCGGGTGCCGACCGCGGCCAGCTTGCTCAAGGCGGTGCCGCCGGTTGCCGCCGACGCAAGCAACGATACGGTGATCGCCCGTTTCGAGAGCGATGCCGAGCTGGATGTCCTGCCGGTGGTCAATGACGGGTTGCCGGTCGGCATGATCAACCGCCACAGCCTGATCGACCGTTTTGCCCGGCCTTTCCGCAAGGAGTTGTTCGGGCGCAAGTGCTGCCAGCTGTTCATGGACCCGGCGCCGCTGGTGGTGGATGCTGGCGCGACCATTCAGGAGCTGGCGATGATGCTGTCGCTGGCGCCCCGCCATTACATGTTCGACGGCTTCATCGTCACGCAGGAAGGCCGTTATGCCGGCATCGGCAGCGCCCATGACCTGATGGCGATGATCACCGAGATGCAGATTCATGCCGCCCATTATGCCAACCCGCTGACCCAGCTGCCGGGCAATGTGCCGATCAACGAACGCATCGATGCGCTGCTCGCGGCCGGCACCGCCTTTGTGGCGGCCTACGTCGACATCGACAACTTCAAGCCCTTCAACGATACCTTCGGCTACCGGCGCGGCGACGATGTGATTCAGTCCCTTGCCCGCCAACTCACCGAGATTGTCGATCCGCGGCTGGATTTTGTCGGGCATATCGGCGGGGACGATTTTTTCGTGCTGTTTCGCAGCGAGGATTGGGAGCTGCGCTGCCAGCAGCTGGTCAGCAACTTCAGCGAAGCCATGCGGGGCATGGTCGGCAGCGACGAGTGCGACGCCGGCGGCTACATGGCCGAGAGCCGGCGCGGCGAATACAGCCTGCAGGCCTTGCCGACATTGTCGGTCGGGGCCGTACGGATCGAAGGCGGTGATTGCGACTCCCATCGCGAGGTGGCGGCGGCGGCTGCGGCGGCCAAGAAACAGGCGAAAAAGCTGTCGAAGAATGTGCCCGGCAGTTCACAAATCCTGCGCGGTGGCGTTTTTGTCGAGCGCCGTCGTGTGGGCGGTGGCGGCACGCCGGCCACGCTGCCGCACCGGCTGAACTGATCAGGTCAGTAGAAGGCTTGCGCCAGATCCAGGGTTGAACGCCGCCCGATGGCCGCGTGGTTCCCGGCGAGCCAGCCTTGCGCGTGCGCCCGGCCCTGATCCCGCAGACGCAGGAAAAAGCTGCGATTGACGGTCAGTTTGCTATCGGCGGGCAGTGCATGCATCAGGGCCTCCGCCGAGATGGCATGAAAGCGCGCCGCGCCGATACGGCGGTCGAGGGGCGATTCCGGCAACCAGCGGCGGAGCCAGGCCGGTAGCCGGTTGGGCCGGATGTGTTCACGGAGGTGGGCGAACATCCGCATTTCCCGCAGAAAAGTGGCGTTGAACGACATTTCGCGCAGTCGGTGCCGAGTGTCGGGGGCGGTGGACGGCGTCTCGCCGAGGTGTAGCGGCGTCAGCAGCACCAGCAGATTGTCCTCGGCCTGACACTCGAACAGTAGCGGGAAGACGGCGGGATTGGCGCTGTAGCCGCCATCCCAGTAGGGTTCGCCGTCGATGATAACGGTCCGGTGCAGCATTGGCAGGCAGGCGGACGCCAGCAAGGCCTCGGCACTCAGTTCGGCATTGCGGAACAGGCGGAGCTTGCCGGTATTGGCGTGGGTCGCCGCGATGAACAGCTTGTGGCGGGTATCACGGCGCAGGGCGGCGAAGTCGAACTGGGCCGTGACGATATCGCGCAAGGGGTTGAGGTCGAGCGGGTTGAGCTGTTCCGGCGTCAGGTAATCGGTCCAGCCCAGCATCAGCTTGAGCGCCGTCGGCGGCGAGTCGCTGTCATCGCCCTGCGACGAAAACGGCGAACTGTCGGCGATCGCCAGCCAGAAGGTTTCCAGTGACTGCCGGGCGCCGTCAGCGCCGCCTTTCAGCCAGCCGTCGGCAAGGGCGATGGCATTCATCGCCCCGGCGCTGGTGCCGCTGATGCCCTCGAAACCCACTCGGCCATCAGCCAGCAAGGCGTCGAGCACCCCCCAGGTGAACGCGCCATGGGCACCGCCACCCTGCAGGGCGAGGTTGATTCGGGGGTGGGCAGTTTCGAGCATGGGGGGATGTATCCGTCACAGGTGACGCCACATCTTGCGGTCGACCTGAAAAAAAGGCAAAAAAATGCCCGGCGAACCGGGCATGAAGGGAGAGAGAGACTGTGAAGTCTCTGGGCGGGCGCGCTCAGCCGTTGCTGGAGCGTGCCGTCGCACGTTTGCGGGCAGGCTTGCTCTCGGCAAGGCTCCCGGCAATCTGGTGGGCTTCCTGTTCAGCGATCTCGACCGTTTCGATTGCGGCGGCGCTGACGCCGCGCAGCGTGGACTCGGCGGCAGAGAGTGTGGTCTTCAGCGCGCCGAGAGCGATCTCAGCTTCCCAGGGGCTGCTTTTCTCGGCGTGACGGATACTGGCGAAAACGATTTCATCGAAGACACGCACCTGGTTCTCGGCGCTGCGGATCAGCTGCTTCTGCGCCTCGCCTAGAATCTCCAGCCATTGGTCGAAGAGCTGGCTGTGCCGTGAGCTGTGGTCCAGCCACAGCGCTGCCGGAAACTGGCTGGCGGTTTCCCACTGGCCGTGGCCGAGCTGGGACCACTGCCGGCTGCCGTGCTGCAGTGCCTCGCGTGTCGAGGCGGTCAGCAGCTGGCTCAGGCGCTGGCTGGCTTCGAGGCAGGCGCCGCTGAGCCCAAGCAGGTTGTTCAGCGTGTGGTTGCGAGTGTTCGCAATTTCCTGGGCGGTGAGGACCATCGGACGCTCCCGGTGACGACAATGCCACCACTGTAGCGCCCGGATGTGACAGAAAAATGAATGCCGCTGAGCTCAGGTCAGCGTGCGGACGCCTTCGGCGGTGCCGAGCAGCAGCACATTGGCCGGACGCACGGCAAACAGGCCGTTGGTGACGACACCGGTAATCTGGTTGATCTGTGCTTCCAGACCCTTCGGGTCGGTGATCTGCAGGCCATGGACGTCGAGGATGATGTTGCCGTTGTCGGTGATGAAGCCGACGCGCTCCTGCGGGCGGCCACCGAGTTTGGCCAGTTCTCGGGCGACATGGGCGCGCGCCATCGGGATGACTTCGACCGGCAGCGGGAACTTGCCCATGGTCTCCACCAGCTTCGAGGCGTCGCAGATGCAGACGAAGGTGGTGGCCACTGCGGCGACGATCTTTTCGCGTGTCAGCGCACCGCCGCCACCCTTGATCATGTTCAACCCGCCGTCGATCTCATCGGCACCATCGACGTAAATGGGCATCTCGATCACTTCGTTCAGGTCGAAGACCGGAATGCCGTGGCCTTCGAGACGCATGCGCGTGATTTCCGAACTGGCGACGGTGCCCCCGATCCGGTCTTTCAGGTCGGCCAGCGCGTCGATGAAGAAATTGGCGGTCGAGCCGGTGCCGACGCCGATGATGGCGCCGGCGGGCGCATTCTGCGCCACATAATCGGCGGCGGCCTGGGCGACGGCCTGCTTGAGTTCGTCCTGGGTCATGCTGTGCTCCTGAGCGGTGAGGCCGCCATTTTACCTGTCAAAAAACTTTAACTTTACGAAGCTTTTATTTCGCTAAACTGTATATACCGTTTTTATGGAGAGAGCGATGAGCGAAGAACAAAACAAGGAAGTCACGGCTGACGCCGCCCCGGCACCCGTGGAAACCCCGGCGGCGCCCGCTGCGCCGGCCACGCAGGCAGCTGCCAAGGTCACTCGTCGTCGTGCGCCGTCTGTCGACAAGGTGGCTGCCGAGCACCAGAAAGTGCTCGCCGAGGCCCTGACCAAGGCAGCGCCGGTTGCCGCCAAGAAGCCGGCGGCCAAGGCCACCAAACCTGCAAAGGTGACCAAGGCCGCGAAGCCGGTTGCTGCGGAAAAGCCTGTCAAGGCGAAGCCGGCCAAGGCAGAAAAGCCAGTAAAGCCCGAGAAAGTTGCCAAGGCCGCCAAGTTCGAGAAGCCCGCCAAACCGGCAAAGGAGGCCAAGGTCGCCAAGCCGGCCAAGGCTGAAAAGCTGCCGAAGCAGCGCAAGCTCAAGCTGGTGCGTGACAGCTACGCCATGCCGGAAGCCGAATACGCGCTCATCGCCGAATTGAAGAAGCGGCTGGCAGCACTGGGCAGCGAGGTCAAGAAGAGCGAACTGTTGCGGGGCGGCATCGCCGTTCTGGCGGCGCTCAACGACGCCGAACTGAAGGCGGTCATGGGGCGGGTCGAGCGCATCAAGACCGGTCGTCCGGCGAAGAAGTAAGCAGTCAATCTGTACATGCGCAGCACTTGAGCAGCCGGCGTAGTGCCGGCCGCTTAAGGCGCCCTGCCTTCAGGGCATCTCGGCAAAACGCCCGCTGAGTTTTCTTGCCAACGGCGCCAGAAAGTAGATCACCGGCACCGCGACCACGTAGGCAACGGCAAAGGCTTTCGCCCAGCGCAGCAGGAAATCCGGGCCGAAGCCAACGTTGACGGCGGTGATGACGAAGGTCATCAGAAATACCATCATGGCGCCCATGATGAGGGAAAAGACCAGATGGAAACGGGTTTTCGGTAGCTTGGACATGGTGCTTCAGGTGTTCTGAGCGAGGCGGCTGTCGCCTTATAGCCAGCCAGCGATACGCGCCTTGTCCGGCACGCCGCCGGCATGCACCACCTTGCCATCGACGACGACGCCCGGCGTCGACATTACGCCGTATTTCATGATTTCTGGCAGATCCTCAACCTTGCTCAGTTCGATGGCGACACCTTTTTCGGCGGCGACTTCCTCGATCAGCTTGATGGTGTTGCGGCAGTTGGCACAGCCGGTGCCGAGTACCTTGATGGTTTTCATGCGATTTCCTTTCTAGAGAACGAGATTGAAGAGGTAGCCGACCAGCAGGATGCCGGTGGCCACGACACCGGCGAAAGTGGCGATCAGCGTCGGCTTGAGCGCCTTGCGCAGGATGATCATTTCCGGCGCCGACAGGGCGATGACGCTCATCATGAAAGCGAGCACGGTGCCCAGTGCGGCGCCCTTGCCGATCAGCGCCTCGACGATAGGTATGATGCCGGCGGCGTTGGTGTACATCGGCACGCCCAGCAGTACCGCTGCCGGCACGGCCCACCAGACATCGCGGCCCATGAACGAAGCCATGAAATCCTCGGGAACATAACCGTGAATGCCTGCACCCAGCGCGATGCCGGCGAGGATGTAGGGCCAGACCTTGGAAACAATTTCGCGTACATGGTGCCAGCCGGCGGCAAAGCGCGCCGGCCAGTCGTCAACCGTATCGCCTGCCCAGCCGGCCGCGCCGCGCTGGATCTGCTGCACCCAGTCCTCCAGATGGTTTTCCATCTTCAGATGGCCGATGACCAGCCCGGAGACAATGGCGACGAGCAGGCCGAGGCCGAGATAGAGTGCCGCCACCTGCCAGCCGAAGATGCCGAACAGCAGCGCCAGCGCGACTTCGTTGACCATCGGTGCCGAGATCAGGAAAGAGAAGGTCACGCCGAGCGGCACGCCGGCCGACAGGAAGCCGATGAACAAGGGGACTGCCGAGCAGGAGCAGAAGGGGGTGACGATGCCGAGCAGCGCGGCCAGCACGTTGCCGACGCCCTGGCGCCGACCGGAGAGTAGCGCCCGGGTGCGTTCCGGGGCGAAGAAAGTCTGCACCACGCCCATGACGAAGACGATGCCGGTGAGCAGCAGGAGCACCTTGGGCGTGTCATAGAAGAAAAAATGCACGGCCTCGCCAAAAGGCGTGCTGCGTTGCAGCCCGAGGAGGCTGATCAGCCAGTCGGCGAACTCGACCAGATGGCTGTAGATGCTGATCCACAGCAAGACGGCAACGGCCAGCATGAGAAGCCAGCGGCTGAGTGCGGTCGGAGCAGGAGTGGCGGTGGAGGACATGGTGATTTCCGGAGGGTTTGTCGTGTAGACGCGTCGGGTGCGAAAAGGACGCACCCCGGAATCAATCATGCAGACGGCAGGTGGTCTCGCTGCCGCTTTGGCAAGCCGCTAATCCGGCAGGGGCGGGCGTGGCGTAAAGCCGATGACCTTGCCGTCATCATCGAAACAGATGCGACAGCTACTCTCGAGGCCTTCCCGCAGGCGCCGCCGGGCGCGCTGGATGCGGGATTTCGCTCCGGAGAGCGAGATGCCCAGATGTTCAGCCAGTTGCGCCTGCGTCATCCCCTCGATGTCACAAAGCGTGATCGCCAGGCGGTCCTCGGCGCCGAGCTCGGAGAGTACGCGCGGCAGGCATTGGGCCAGTGCGTCGACCGCTGGTGCTTCTTCCGTCTCGGGGGCTGCGATTTCGTCCGGCAGCGCGATCTGGCTGCGGGCCACCCGCAGGCGGTCGGCCAGCACGTTGCGGGCAACGTGGAACAGCCAGGCCCGCGGGCTGCTCAGCGTGCAGAACTGGCTGCCCTGGCCCAGTGCCTTGACGAAAACTTCCTGCAGCACATCCTCGGCATCGGCTGTGTGCTGGAGCCGGTGCCGCAGGAAATTGAGCAGTTCGGCACGATGCGCCGACCAGGCCCGCTGCAGGCAGGTCTCAGGCATCGAGTTGTCTCAGACCGTCGGCTCCGACCGGAGCGACGGCCAGCCAGGGGACCAGCGCACAGCGCGGGGCCAGTGTGTCGGCGACGCGGCGGATGAAGGGGATTTCATACGCACCACGTAGCGACAGCAGCGGGTCGCGGCTGCCGCTGGCGAGCAGGCTCTGCTCGATGACCCAGGCCCAGGGCTTGATGCCGGCGCGGGCGAGGTCGCCCTGCAGGCGTTCGGCTTCGTGCACCGGTGTCGCTTCCGGCAGGGTGACGATCAGCACGTGGGTGTAGGCCGGATCGCGCAGGCGGGGCAGCAGTTGCGTGACCGCTTCCGGCATTTCGCCGCGGGTACGTAGCACCTCCCGGTGATAGGCCTCGGCGGCGTCGAGTAGCAGGATGGTGTGGCCGGTCGGCGCGGTGTCGAGAACGACAAAGCCTTCGCCACCGCGATCAACCGCGCGCGCGAAGGCGCGGAAGACGGCGATTTCTTCGGTACAGGGTGAGCGCAGGTCTTCTTCCAGCAAGGCCAGTGCGCCGGCGTCGAGTGTGCCGCGCGCCTTCGACAGCACTTCTTCGGTGTAGGAGGCGACCTCAGCGGCGGGGTCGATACGACTGACCGAAATTCGCTCGATTTCCGCGTTCACCGCAGCTGCCACATGCGCCGCCGGATCGGTCGTGGACAGATGCACGCGGTGGCCGCGCTGCGCCAGCGCGACGGCGACGGCGGCGGCGACCGTGGTCTTGCCGACGCCACCCTTGCCCATGGTCATCACCACGCCGTGACCGGTGACCGAGAGTTCGTCGATCAGACGGCCCAGCCCGGCGGGCAGCGGCGTCGATGCCTCGGCGGTCTGCGTCGGCGTGGCGACCGACTCCGGATGGATCAGCGCCCGCAAGGCATCCAGACCGACCGTGCCGCGCGGCAGGAAGGGGATAACCTGCCGCGGCAGGGCGCCCAGTCCGGACGGCATGGCGAGCAGCGCATCGGTGCTGCGCTGGCTCATCGCCAGCGCGATCGGGTCATCGGAGGCGGCGGTGAACAGCCCGTTGATCGCCAGCCGGATGTTGGCGATGCCCAGTTCCGCCAGTTCATGGCGGGTGCGCTCGGCTTCACGCAGGGCTGCGGCATCGGCGCGCGCCACCAGCATGACGCGGGTTTCCGCCGGGTCCGAGAGGCGGGCGACGGTGGCCGCGTACAGCGCCTTCTGCTTTTCGAGGCCGGCAAGCGGCCCGAGGCAGGAGGCACCGTTCTGGTTGGTATCGATAAAACCGCTCCAGGCCGAGGGCAGCGTCAGCAGACGCAGCGTATGGCCGGTCGGCGCGGTGTCGAAGATGACATGGTCGAAGGCGGCAGTCGAGGTCGTGTCACCGAGCAGTTTGGCGAACTCGTCAAAGGCGGCAATTTCGACCGTGCAGGCGCCGGAAAACTGCTCTTCCATGCTCTGGATGGCCGCCGCCGGCAGGATGTTGCGGTATGGCGCGACCATCCGTTCGCGGTAGGCGGCGGCCGCCGCTTCCGGGTCGATGTTCAGCGCCGCCAGGCCGGGCACCCCGGCTATGGCGGTGGGCGTGCTGGCGAGCGCTGTTTCCAGGACTTCATCGAGGTTGGAGGCCGGATCGGTGCTGACGATCAAGACCCGTTTGCCCAGCTCGGCCAGCGCCAGCCCGGTCGCGCAGGAGAGCGAAGTCTTGCCGACGCCGCCCTTGCCGGTGAAGAACAGGTAGCGCGGGGTATCGTTCAGGTCGATCATTGCCTTGCCTCAGCAGCAGCCGGATTTCGGGTTGCAGCAGCTACCGGCCCTGACGTGCGGCTTGTCGGCCGTGGCCAGTGCCAGCCCAAGTTTCTGCACCAGTTGCGCGCGTGACGGGTAGAGTCCGGTGGTGACGATCTGGCCGTCGATGGCGATGATCGGCAGGCGCTCCATGCCGGCTTCCATTTCCTTGACGACGGCCGGATTGGCGGCAAAGGCCTGCGGTTCCTGGCCGAGGTTGTAACGCTGGATGGCGATTCCGTGTTCGGCAACCCAGGCGAGGTCGGCGGCGAACTGCACCAGTGCCGGATCGACGTCGACGCCGCAGACACCGGTGGAACAGCACATCGCGGGATCATAGACTTCAAGCTTTTTCATGACGATCTCCTTGTGATCAGCGGGCTTCGTACCAGCCCTTGGAGGCATTGACGACCTTGACGACCAGCAGCATGACCGGAACTTCGATCAGCACGCCGACGACCGTGGCCAGTGCTGCGCCCGATTCGAAACCGAACAGGCTGATGGCAGCAGCCACGGCCAGTTCGAAAAAGTTGCTGGCGCCGATCAGGGCTGACGGGCAGGCGACGTTGTGTTTTTCACCGAGGGCACGATTCAGCCAGTAGGCGAGTGCCGAGTTGAAAAACACCTGGATGAGGATGGGCACGGCGAGCAGGGCAATGACCAGCGGCTGGCGCAGGATGGCCTCGCCCTGGAAGGCAAATAGCAAGACTAGCGTTGCCAGCAGTGCGGATATGGACCACGGGCCGATTTTCGCCATGGCGGCGTCGAAGGCGGCCTGCCCCTTGGCCAGCAAGTGCTTGCGCCAGAGCTGGGCGAGGATGACGGGAATGACGATGTAGAGCACCACCGAGGTCAGCAGCGTGTCCCAGGGAACGGTGATCGCCGAAATGCCGAGCAGGAAGGCGACCAGCGGCGCGAAGGCGAAGACCATGATGCTGTCGTTGATGGCGACCTGCGACAGCGTGAATAGCGGGTCGCCATTGGTCAGCCGGCTCCAGACGAAAACCATGGCCGTACATGGCGCGGCGGCAAGCAGGATGAGGCCGGCGATGTAGCTGTCCAGTTGCTCGGCAGGCAGCATGGGGGCGAACAGGTTGCGGACGAACAGCCAGCCGAGGAAGGCCATCGAGAAGGGTTTGACCAGCCAGTTCACGAACAGCGTGACGCCAATGCCGCGCACGTGCTGGCGGATTTCGGCGAGGGCCCCGAAATCGACCTTGACCAGCATCGGGATGATCATCACCCAGATCAGCAGGCCGACCGGCAGGTTAACCTGGGCGAATTCCATACGCCCGATGGCCTGGAAGACGCCGGGCAGGAACTGCCCGAGGGCGATGCCGGCGACGATGCAGAGGAAGACCCAGACCGTCAGGAAACGCTCGAAAACGCTCATCGGCGCGCCGGCCGATTGCTTGGTCGCGACTTCGCACTGGGCGCTCATGCTTCGCTCTCCGCGTGAATGCGCCGGGCAGCGGCGGCGATCTCGGCGGTAGTCATGCTTTCCAGCGGCAGGGCGACGAAGGCCTCGATGCGTTGCTTCAGCTTGCGGTAGGCATCCTCGAAGGCGACCCGCCGCGCCGCCAGCGGCTCGATGTGGGCGGGGTCGGCAATGCCCCAGTGGGCAGTGGTCGGGTGGCCGGGCCAGATCGGGCAGGTTTCACCGGCGGCGGAGGCGCAGACGGTAAAGATGAAATCAATGACCGGGGCGCCGGGGGTGGCGAATTCGTCCCAGGATTTGCTGCGCGCTTCGGGCAGCGGCACGCCATGCTTTTCCAGCGTCTCAAGCGCGACCGGGTTGACCTTGCCGGAGGGCTGGCTGCCGGCCGAGAAAGCGCGGATGCGGCCCGGTTGATCCAGGTTGCCGAGGTGATTGAACAGGGCCTCGCCGAGAATCGAGCGGGCGGAATTGCCGGTGCACAGCACCAGGATGTTGAAGCTTCTTGCGGTCATGCGTTCTCCGTGGTGGCGCAAGTGTGTTCCTGCTCGCCGCAGGGGTGGCCGGCGCAGCAGTGTTCGGTCAGGTAACCGAGCAGTTCGTTCATGGCCGGATAGTTGGCCGAGTAGTAGATGAAGCGGCTGGCCTGCCGGCTGCGGATCAGTCCGGCGTTGCTCAGTTCCTTGAGATGGAAGCTGAAGCTGCCGTTGGCTTCGGCATTGAGTCGGGTCGCCAGATCGGCAACGCACAAACCTTCCGGCCCGGCCTGAACCAGGCTGCGGAAGATACGCAGACGGGTCTCGTGAGCGAGTGCCTTCAGGGAATTGGTGGCGAGTTCGATATCCATATTTTTAGAATAGTAGAAATATATATGGGTGGCAATCACGAGCCGGCGCGTGGCTCGAGCTTGCGTACATTGGGGTGTAACACGTTTGTAATATGAGCCAAGGACAATCCGTGCCACTGCTTCCCCCTTATGACTTTGGAGATAAATATGCGCAATTTCCTCATGGTTTCGGCTGTCGCCCTTGGCCTGTCTGCCTGTGCCACCCAGACGCCGGCTCCGGCGCCTGCCGCCGCTGCTCCGGCCGCGCCTGCGGCTTCCGCTACCCCCGCCGCGCCGGCACCGCAGTGCTGGAACGGTGATGCCGGCGCCTTCATGGCGGTCGGTACCCAGGCCGAGATTTCCGGCGTCAAGGTCACCTGCGAAAAGACCGCTGACGGCAAGAATGCCCAGTGGATGGGTAAAAAGCACTGATTTAAAAGGTCTTTATGGATTATTACAGCCTGTCATCTTGCTGTAACAAATCCGACCTATTCTGATCCCATTGCGAATTTCTTTCAGGAGTCATCCCGTGTTCAAGTCCAACAAGATTGTTTCCGCCTTTGCGGTTGCCGGTATCGCCCTCTTCGGCGCCCAGGCTGCACAGGCTCAAGTCGTGAAGATCGACGGCTCTTCCACGGTTTATCCGATCACCGAAGCTGTTGCCGAGGAATTCCAGAAGGCCAAGAAGAACGCCATCAAGGTGACAGTCGGCATCTCCGGCACCGGCGGCGGCTTCAAGAAATTCTGCCGTGACGAGACCGATCTCCAGAACGCCTCGCGCCCGATTACGGCCAAGGAAATGGAAGACTGCAAGGCGGCGGGTGTCGAATACGTCGAAATGCCGGTTGCCTACGACGCGCTGACCGTCGTCATCAACCCGAAGAACACCTTCCTCAAGCAGGCCACTGTTGAGGAACTGAAGAAAATGTGGGAACCGGCTGCACAGGGCAAGATCACCAAGTGGAACCAGGTCAATCCGGCCTGGCCCGATCAGCCGATCAAACTCTTCGGCGCCGGTGCCGATTCCGGTACCTTCGAGTACTTCACCGAAGCCATCGTCGGCAAGGCCAAGTCCTCCCGTGGTGACTACACGGCTTCGGAAGACGACAACGTGCTGGTGCAGGGTGTTTCCCGTGACGTCAATGGCCTCGGCTACTTCGGCTACGCGTACTACGCTGAAAACATGGCCCGCCTGAAGGGGCTGCCGATCGTCAATCCGAAGACCGGCAAGGCCGTAGAGCCGTCGGGTGCCAACGTCGAAAACGGCAGCTACGTGCCGCTGTCGCGCCCGATTTTCGTCTATGTCAAGGTCAAGGCCCTGCAGAAGCCGGAAGTCAAGGAATTCGTCGATTTCTACATGAAGAACGCCGAAAAGCTGGTGCGTGAAGTCAAGTACGTGCCGCTGCCGAAGGCGGCTTACGAAGGCAACCTCAAGCACGTCAAGGATGGCAAGAAGGGTACGGTCTTCGGCGGCAAGAACGAAGTTGGCATCACCATCGAAGAGTTGATGAAGCGCGAAGCAAAGATGTAATCCTGCTGTTGTCTCAAATAAAGCCCGACCCGCAGCGGGTCGGGCTTTTACCATAGGGAATTCCATCCGTGAATTCACAAGCCATGACTGCAAATAACGCCTCCGACCTGCCTCAGGTCAGCGACCGCCTGGCCAAGAATGCCATGCGCAATGTCAGCGAGCGCATCATCGAGAGCATTCTCTTTGCCGCCGCTGCCGTTTCGGTGCTGACCACCATCGGTATCGTCTATGTGCTCGTTTCCGAGTCCATCCATTTTTTCCAGAACGTCAGCATTGTCGACTTTCTGACCGACACCCAGTGGACGCCGCTGTTTGATGACGCCCACTTCGGCATCATGGTGCTGATCTCCGGCACCCTCGTCTCGTCCGCCGTGGCCCTCGCTGTCGCCATTCCGATGGGGACCGTGATCGCCATCTACCTGTCCGAGTTCGCCCACCCCAAGGTGCGTGAATCGGCCAAGCCGATCCTCGAGCTGCTTGGCGGCATCCCGACCATCGTTTTCGGCTACTTCGCGCTGCTGATGGTGACGCCGCTGCTGCAAAAGATCTTCCCGGAACTGCCGGGCTTCTCGCTGCTGTCTGCCGGTCTGGTCATGGGCATCATGATCGTTCCTTACATCGCTTCGCTGTCCGAAGACGCGATGCGCGCGGTGCCGATGAGCATGCGCGAAGGTTCCTACGCCATGGGGGCGACCAAGCTCTATACCGCCATTCACGTCGTCGTGCCGGCAGCCATTTCCGGGCTGGCCGCGTCCTACATCCTCGGTATCTCGCGTGCTGTCGGTGAAACGATGATTCTCGCCGTCGCTGCCGGCATGCAGCCCAACCTGACCTGGAACCCGATGGAACCGGCAGCCACCATCACCTCCTACATCGTGCAGGTAGCGCTTGGTGACTTGCCGCATGGCTCCATTGGCTACCAGACCATCTTCGCCGCCGGCCTGACCCTGCTGTTGATCACGCTCTGCTTCAACATCCTCGGCCAGTGGCTGCGTCGTCGCTTCCGTGAGGCTTACTGAGATGCAACCGCTTACCACTGAACAAGTCCGCGCCCTGATTGCCAAGGGCAAGCTGAAAGACACCCTCTTTCAATCGCTCGGCATCATCTTCCTGGCTATCGGCGTTGCTGTGATCGTTCTCCTCGTCGGCGACATGATCATCCGTGGCTCGGAACGTCTGACGCTCGATTTCTTCACCAACTTTGCTTCCCGGCGCGCCGGGCAGGCCGGCATCCTGTCGGCCTGGGTCGGTTCGCTGCTGGTCATGCTGGTGACGGCGCTGGCCGCCGTGCCGCTCGGTGTCGCTGCCGGCCTGTATCTGGAGGAGTATGCCAAGCGTAACTGGGTGACCGAGATCATCGAGATCAACATCACCAACCTCGCCGCCGTGCCGTCCATCGTCTATGGCCTGCTGTCCCTCGGTATTTTCGTCTATGCCTTCGGTTTCGGTCAGAGCATCCTCACTGCCGGCCTGACACTGGCGCTGCTCATCCTGCCCATCGTCATCGTGTCGACCCGCGAAGCGATCCGCTCGATCCCGGCAATGATCCGCGAAGGTTCGATGGCCGTCGGCGCCACCCGCTGGCAAACCTGCCGCTACCACATCATTCCCTACGCCATGCCCGGCATCCTGACCGGCGTCATCATCGGCCTGGCCCGCGCCATCGGCGAAACTGCACCGATTATCACCATCGGCGCGCTGACCTTCATCGCCTTCCTGCCGCCGGTGCCGTTCAGCGCCACGCCGGAAGGCACCGCCGGCATGTTTGACTGGCTGATGTCGCCTTTCACGGTCATGCCGATCCAGATTTTCAACTGGACCTCGCGTCCGGACCCGGCCTTTGAAGTCAATGCCGCCGCCGCCGGCTTCGTGCTGATGGTCATGGTGCTGTCGATGAACGGCCTGGCGATCTGGCTGCGCTATCGCCTCCGCAAGAACATCAAGTGGTAATCGTCGTGACGCAGCGCACCGCCCACATTGTCGACTTCGCCTCGCCGTGCAATGTGCACTGTCTTCGGCTTGCCTTCGCGTTGGCGGCGCCCTGCCTCACGACCATCGTTGCCGCGGTGAACGCGGAAAACCTGCCAAAAACCGAATATTGAATATTGGAGTCACCCATGCAGATTCATGATCAACCGCAGCTGAAGGCCGAAGCGCGTAATTTCAACTTCTTCTACGGCGAAGCCCAGGCCCTGAAGAAGATCAACATGCCGATCTACGACAAGAAGGTTACCGCGCTGATCGGCCCGTCCGGCTGCGGCAAGTCGACCTACCTGCGCAGCTTCAACCGCATGCACGACCTCTACCCGGGTAACCGCTACGAGGGCGAGATCCGCTTCTTCCCGGACAACACCAACCTGCTGTCGCCGGAAGTCGATCCGATCGAAGTTCGCATGCGTGTCGGCATGGTCTTCCAGAAGCCGAACCCCTTCCCCAAGACCATCTACGAAAACGTCGCCTACGGCCTGCGTGTGCGCGGCGAGAACAACAAGCGCGTGCTTGACGACAAGGTCGAACAGGCCTTGCGCGGTGCGGCGATCTGGGAAGAAGTGAAGGATCGCCTGCAGGATCTGGCGCCCAACCTCTCCGGCGGTCAGCAGCAGCGTCTGTGTATCGCCCGCGCGCTGGCAACCGACCCTGAACTCCTGCTCTTCGACGAGCCGACTTCGGCGCTGGACCCGATTGCCACCGGCGCCATCGAGGAACTGGTGCATGAGTTGAAGAAGCGCGTCACCATCCTGATCGTGACGCACAACATGCAGCAGGCCGCACGTGTATCCGACTACACCGCCTACATGTACCTCGGCGAGATGGTTGAATTCGGCAAGACCGATGAAATCTTCATCAAGCCGAAGGACAAGCGCACTGAAGACTACATCACTGGCCGCATGGGCTGATCGCTGCGGTGAATCCGGAAAAGGACCGAAAAATGAACGATTCCCAACACCTCTCCAGCCAGTTCGACGAAGACCTCTCCCGCCTGCGTACCCATGTGCTGCAGATGGGCGGTCTGGTGGAAACTCAGGTTTCCGGGGCCATCGATGCTTACACCACTGGCGAAGTCGCCAGCGTCAAGAGCATCGTTGAAACCGACCGCAAGGTGAACGAACTGGAAAAGGCCATCGACGACGATTGCGCCCACATCATCGCCAAGCGTCAGCCGGCAGCGTCCGATCTGCGTCTGGTGCTCGGTATCAGCAAGATCGTCACCGATCTCGAGCGCGCCGGCGACGAAGCCAAGAAGATCGCCAAGGGCGTGCGCCGCATCTACGAAGCCGGCCACATGCCGTCGCAGTACGGTGTCGGCATCCGCCACCTCGCCGAAGCGGCGTTGGCGATGGTCCGTCAGGCGCTCGACGCCTTCGCCCGCATGGACGGTGAGCGTGCGCTGGCCGTCATTCGCGCCGATAATGACGTCGATGTCGAATTCAAGTCGATCATCCGCCAGCTGATCACCCACATGATGGAAGACCCGCGCACCATTACCACCTCCATCGAGATCATCTCCATCGCCCGCGCCATCGAGCGCATCGGCGACCACGCCAAGAACATCTCCGAACAGGTGATCTTCGTTGTCGAAGGTCGCGATATTCGCCACAACAAGGAGGCGATCAAGTGACACCCACCATTCTGGTCGTCGAGGATGAACCGGCGATTCAGGAACTCGTCACCATCAACCTCAAGCATGCAGGCTTCCTGGTGGTCCGTGCCGGCAGTGCGGAAGAGGCTGAATCGGCGATCCGCGCCGCGCTCCCTGATCTGGTCGTCCTCGACTGGATGCTGCCCGGCCAGTCCGGCGTGGCGCTGGCAAAGAAGATCCGCGCCGACGAGCGCACCCGCGAATTGCCGATCATCATGCTGACCGCCCGCGTGCATGAAGAGGACAAAGTGCAGGGGCTGGAGGCCGGTGCCGACGACTATGTGACCAAGCCCTTCTCGCCGAAGGAACTGGTGGCCCGCGTTCGCGCCGTGCTGCGTCGACGCGCCCCGCATCTGGCCGGCGAAGCCGTCGAGGCCGGTACGTTGGCGCTCAATCCGGCCACCCACCGCGTGCTGGCGGCCGGCCAGCCGGTCGAGTTGGGGCCGACCGAGTTCCGCCTGCTGTTCTTCTTCATGACCCACGCCGAGCGGGTCTACACCCGTTCGCAGCTACTGGACGAAGTCTGGGGCGACCACGTCTTCATTGAAGAACGGACGGTGGATGTTCATATCCGCCGGCTGCGGGCGGCGCTGGAGCCTTCTGGTCATCATGACCGCATCGAAACCGTGCGCGGTACCGGTTACCGTTTCCGCGCCGGCTGATGCGATGAACGCGCAAATCCTGCGGGCGATCTTTCTAGCGGCGGCTTCGGCCGCCTTTGCCTTTCCGCTGGGCTACTTTTATCAGGCTTGGGCTGGCTGGACCCTGTTCTGCATCGGCCTCGCCATTCAGATGGGCTTTCACTTCCGCAATTTCGCCCGCCTGGATCGCTGGTCGAAACAGCCGGTGGTCGATGCCACACTGGAGGGTGAGGGCGCCTGGGATGGTATTTTTGGCCGTCTCTATCGCCACGAGAAGGAGCTGCGGGCGCAAATCGCCGAACGCGATGCGGAAATTGCGATGTTGATCGCTGCCGGACAGGCGCTCAACGACGGCGTTGTTCTGCTGGACCAGCAGGGCAATATCCTGTTCTGCAACACCATGGCCGAAGGCCAGTTGGGGCTGGAAATCAGGGTCGACCGCGGCCAGCCCATCGTCAATCTGGTGCGCCTGCCGGAGTTTGTCGCCTATCTCAATGGCGGCGAGTTCGCCAAACCACTGACCATGCGTTCCGACCGCAAGGCCGAACGGGTGCTGTCGGTGTATGTGATCCCCTACGCTGGCAACCGTCGGTTGTTGCAGATCAAGGATGTGACGCAGGCGGATCGTCTGGATCGCATGCGTCGCGACTTCGTTGCCAACGTCTCGCACGAGCTGCGCACGCCGCTGACCGTGCTCGCCGGCTTTCTCGAAACCTTGCAGGAATACGAGTTCGACAAGGACGAACAGCATCGCTATCTCGACATGATGGCCGAGCAGTCGAAGCGCATGCAGTCCATCGTTCAGGATCTGCTGACCCTGTCGTCCATCGAATCGGCGCCGCCGCCGGAAAACACCCCGATCGACATGGCCGGCCTGATCGACAAGCTGCGCCGCGATGCCGAAGCGCTTTCGGCCGGCCGTCACACTATCGAGGTCGATGCAGATCCGCATCTTGACCTGCGCGGCTCCGAACCGGAACTGGTCAGCGCCTTTGGCAATCTCGTCGCCAACGCGGTGCGCTACACCCCGGCCGGCGGCACCGTACGTATCGTCTGGCGCTCGGCGCCGCAGGGCGTGGAGTTTGCCGTTGAGGATACCGGCATCGGTATCGAGGCCAAGCACATCCCCCGCCTCACCGAACGGTTCTACCGCGTTGATCGCGGCCGCTCGCGCGACGCCGGCGGTACCGGCCTCGGCCTCGCCATCGTCAAGCACACACTCAATCGCCATCAGGGCGATCTGCACATCACCAGCACGCTGGGTGTCGGTTCGCGCTTCGCCGCGCGTTTCCCGGGTAGCCGCTCGCTGGCCGTCTGAGACACGCTGTCACAGGCGTGTCACCGGGGTGCGCGATGCTTTGTGCATCGCTCACTTCCGGATTCCGCCATGTCTGTTCTGTCCGTTCCCCGCCGTCGGATGCTTGTCGCCCTGGGCCTGCTGCCGCTGTTGAGCGCCTGTGTGCCGGCGGTCATTGTCACGGGCGCTGCGGTCGGTGTCGTCAGCTACCATGACCGCCGCTCGACCGGCACCCAGGCCGATGATGAAACCACCGAATGGCGGGCGCGTAATCGCCTGCCGACGATCTGGCGCGAGCATGGCAATGTCAATTTCACCGCCTACAACCGCCGCGTGCTGGTCTCTGGTGAAGTGCCGGACGAGCGGGCGAAAGACGAGATCGGGGCGCTGGCAGCAGCGCTCGACGGCGTGCAGAAGGTGCACAACGAACTGCGCATCGGGCCGGAGTCGACGGTCGGTGAGCGCGCCGACGACGTGCTGCTGTCCTCGCGCATCAAGGCGCGCCTGCTCGATCAGAAGGTCGTATCCAGCAATCACGTCAAGCCGGTCAGCGAGCGCGGCGTCGTTTTCCTGATGGGCATTGTCAGCGAGGCCGAGGCGCAGGCCGCCATCGACGTAGTTCGGACCACGGCAGGTGTTGCCAAGGTGGTCAGCCTCTTTGAAATTCTGCCAGCCAGCGATATTCGCCGGCTGGACCATCAGGCCTTCGGCAGCAGTCGCTGAGTCATCTTAGCAATAACCCGGGCAGCCAGGTTGCCAGCCAGGGCAGTGCCGAAATCATCAGCGCGCCGCAGAACATCGCGATCACCGCCGGCACAACCGCCGCCGCCACGTAGCGGATCGGCTTGGCGAACATTGCCGAGGCGAAATAGATGTTCATGCCGGCCGGCGGGCAGAGGAAGCCCATTTCGATGTTGGCGAGGAAGATCACCCCGAAATGCACCGGGTCGATGCCGTAGGCCATCGCCACCGGCAGTAGTAGCGGTACGAGGACGACGATGGCGGCATAGATCTCCATCAGCGCCCCGGCGATCAGCAGGAAGACGTTGAGCGCGATCAGGAAAGCCCAGCGGTTGGGCAGCACCGACTGAACCCATTCGATGGCGGCGTCGGGAATGCCGGCATCGATCAGGAAGTTGGTCAGCCCCAGCGCCATGCCGAGGATAAGCATGATGCCGCCGATCACCTCGGCGCAATTGACCAGCGTGCCGGCGAGGCCGCGCCCGTTCATTTCGCGGTGAAACACTGTCTGCGTCAGGATGGCGTAGCCGGCCGTCAGCGCCGCGCTCTCGGTCGGCGTCGCGATGCCGCTGACCAATGAGCTGATGGCAACGACCGGCGCCAGCAGTTCCCACTTGGCGGCCAGCAAGCTAGGCCAGAGCGCCGGACGGGGCGCTGCCGATTTTGGGCTGTTTTCCAGGTTGACCGCAGATGATGTGTTTTGCAGGAAACCACCGACGGTGAGCAGGAAAAAGACCATCACCAGGGCCGGCAGGACGCCGGCGAGGAACATGGTGTTGATTGGCACGCGGGCGATGATGGCGTACATGATCAGTGGCACCGAGGGCGCGAGCAGCACGCCCAGCGCGCTGGCGCTGGTGACCAGGCCGATACCGCGTTGCTCCTGAAACCCGGCGCGAACGAGCAGCGGCAGCAGCAGGCCGCCGAGCGCGAGGATGGTGACGCCGCTGCCGCCGGTGAGTGCGGTGAAACCGGAGCAAAGTAGCGCTGCGGCAATCGCCGAGCCGGTGGCGCCACTGCCGAACAGCGCGGTAAACACGGCGCCGAGTCTTACGGCCGCCTGCGTCCGTGCAAAGATCAGCCCGGCGAGCGTGAACAGCGGCAGTGCCGGCAACGAAGGATTGACGGTGATCTGATAGTGGCTGAGCGGGACCGCCGCCAGCGGCTGCCCTTCGCTCCAGAACAGCGCCAGCGCCAGCCCGCCGAGCACGGCGAAGACCGGCGCGCCGCAAAGCAGCATGCCCAGCAGCAGAGTGGCCGCCGGCCATAGCGGCAGCGTCGCTCCATCGAAATGGGCGGCGAAGAACCAGCCGAGTGCCGGCAGCACCAGCACGCCGAGCAGACGCAGCGGCAGCGGGCCGCTCAGTCGCCAGGCCAGCCGTGCCGCCAGCGCCATGAAGCCGACCGGCATGGCGATCTGGAACAGTGAGGCCGGGATGCCATAGGCGATGGCGTGTGGGACATCGAGTTCGGCGGCGACGAAGGTCCAGCTGCATTGCGCCAGCATACCGGCGATTACTGCCGAGCCGCCTTGGGCGATGACCGCGGCCAGCCGTCGGACCTGCGCCTGTTCGCTGGCGGCAAAGCCGGCACCGAGCGCGCTGAGGTGGCTGCCGCGCTCGGCGACCAGCGCACCGGCCATCGCCAGCAGCAGACCGAGGTGCTGGACGAATACCGGCGCGTTGGCGATGCCTTGCCCGAACAGCGGCCGCAGGATCATCTCGGTGAGCGGAATCGCCAGCATCAGCGCCAGCGCGACGCCGGCAAGCAGGCCGTCGCCGCGGTTGAGTCCGGTCAACGCTTTAAACATCAGGGTTTGCCGCTGCGGTAAGCCTTGAGGTGTGCCGTTACTTCATCGAAGGTGGCGGCCGGCACCAGCTTGCCGCGAATGCGCGGGTAGAGGTTATCGGCCAGTGCATTCCAGGCCTTCATCTGTTCGGGTGTCGGCGCATTGACGGTCAGGCCGCGTTTCTTCATCGCATCGACAGCCTCATCGACTTCCTGCCGGGCCTTGGCGCGGATCTGCGTGCCGGCGCGAGCGCCGGCTTCACGCAGCGCCTGCTGGCCGGCGGGGCTCATTTCATCCCACGCCTTTTTCGTCACCACCAGCGCGCCGACGATGGGTGCCCAGTTGAGGTCGAGCATGTTCTGCGCGGTGCCGTAAATCTGCGTTGCCAACGCGAAGTAGGGTGTGGAGGGCACGGCGTCGATCATGCCGGTCTGGATTGCCGGCAGGATGTCGCCGGTTTCCAGCGGCACCGGTGTGTAGCCCAGGCTCTTCATGATCTCCTGCTGTTCGGATTCGCTGCCCCAGGCAAAGAATTTCATGCCCTTGAAGTCGTCCGGCTTGAAGGCGGGCTTCTTCGAGAAAAAGCGCACCCAGCCGGCGTCACCCCAGGCGAGCACGACAAAGCCTTTTTCCAGAAAGCGCTGTTCCATCGCCGGCCGCATCTTTTCGCGCACATAGTCCACTTCCTCCCAGCTACGGAACATCAGCGGCATGTTCTGCAGCGCGGCGATGCTCGGCTCGATCTCGCGCAGGCCTACCACGGAAAGCAGGCCGCCCTGCAACTGGCCGATGCGCATGCGACGGACCATGTCGGCCTCGCCGCCTTGGCTGCCATCGGGGAAAACCAGATACTTGCCGCCGCCCTGCGCCTTGCGCCAGGCCTCGCCCATTTCCAGCAACTGCCGGTGGTAGAGCGAGTTCTTTGGTACTAGCGTGCCGATGCGCAATTGCATGTCGACGGCATAGACGTTGCAGGCGAGCAGGGTACCGAGCAGCAGGCTGGCGAGACGACGCATCTTGGAATTCCTTGGCGGTAGCGGGTTAGAAGAGATCCGGTGCCTGTTCGAGCAACCAGCGGGCGCGGCGCTGCATGAGCTGGTCCTGCAGGCCGGGCTTTTCGGGGGTAATGGCCAGTGCCTTGTTCAACAGCGCTTCGAATTCTGTGCGGTCGCCGGCCGGCAGTGCGATGCCTTCGGCCTTGGCGACGTAGGCAGCGGGGTTGCGTCCCGCTGATTGCGCGATGGCTTGGTCGAACCAGCGGATTGCCTGCTGGCGGTCGCCGCCGGGGCGGGCCGCTTCAAGGGTGGCGAGCAGGCCGGTGAGGGTGCCCTGTTGCCATTCCGGATCGGCCTCCCAGGCCAGTCGAGCCAGACGCACGGCTTGCGGCAGGTCGGCGACGATGTCCGGGTTGTCCTTGCTCAGTGAAATCCAGCCGGCCCAGGCGGCAGCCGCCCAGTAGCCGAGGCCGGCTTCTTCACGGGAAAGAGTGAGGCGGCGTTCGCTTTGGGATAGCGCGGCCGTCAGGCCCGGGTGGCTGTGTTCGAGTGCGGCCAGCGCATGATCCCGGGCGCGCCGGTACATGGCCGCGGCGCGCTGACGCAGCGCCTCGGCCTGCTTGCTGTCATGGGCTTCGATGCGTTCGGCATCGCTGGCGATGAAGGCATAGGCGTAACGCGTGAAGCCGCCGGCCACGGCTTCGGCCAGTGCGCGATGGCCGGGCTGTTGCAGCAGTACGGATTCGGAAAGCTTGAGATAGAACGGGGCGGCGTCGCGGGCGAGTAAAAGGTCGCTCTCCTGCTGACTGCCCTGTGCCGCCAGTTCATCAGCCAGCGAGCCGACGATCAGTTGTCGGGGCGTGCAGCCGACAAGCAGCGAAAGCAGGGTGGCGAGCAATAACAGTCGGCACGCCAGCAGCGGCGACGTGGAGCGGGAACGCGTGAAGATGAGCATCGCCGCATCATGGCGGCGCGATGTTACGACACCATGACGAGCGGACGATGCCCGGTTGCGCCGTCAGTCGATGCGGACGGTGATGCCCTGCTTGATGCGCTTGCGGATGCCTTCGATCTGCCGCCGGTCGCATTCCCCACACCAGGGCAGACACTGACCGAGGACGGTCGAGGCGGCGTCCAGCCCCGAGGCGAGGCTCTGGTCGAGCCGGCCGCCATACCAGCGGGCGATGTGGTCGCGGGCATCCTTCAGTGTCGGGTCGTCGGTCGACCAGCTGTCGAGGCGCTGGAGCGCAACGTAAAGGTCGTTGATAAAGCCGAACTCGTCCTGCAGCGTCGCAACCTCGCGGGCAAAAGCGGTCATCGGCACCTCGTCGAACAGCGGCGCGAAGAACTCGCAGGTGTAGCGCAGGTGTTTGAGGGAAATGCGGAAGTGGTGGGCGTTTTCCGGCGTCGGCTTGCGTACCGTGTTGGCCAGCCGTTTGGCAGCCTTGCGATGCAGGCGGGCCAGCCGGGCCTCGGCGAAATCGCCGATGCGCGGTGCAGTCGGCGGGTTCGGCAAATGCTCGAGATCGCGGACAAAACTCAGCAGTGGCGGGCCGTGGCGCTGCCGGTCGAAGTGCTCGCCGGCACGGCTGCGCGCAGCGGCGACGGCAGCCAGCGCGTGATTGACATGCTGGTGGTGGTTGGCATCACCTTCGGAGCAGAGCAGCGGCTGCAGGATCTCGTCACGCATCACGTCGAGGTCGCGCGCCTCGCCGCTGGTGGCCGCCAGCGACTTCAGCTGATCGGCCCAGGTGCCGTAGAAGCTGTCGCCGATCACCGGCTCGAATACGCGCACCAGCGTATTCAGCTTGCGCAGCGAAACGCGAAATTGATGGATGTATTCCGGATCGTCACTATTCAGCGCACCGAACAGATTGGCCTGCCAGATCTGCTGCCCTTGCAGGGCAATGGCGCGAAACGCTTCGCGCGGGGTCATTTCCGGCTGCGCCGGCGTCTTGCCTGCCTTGACCGGCTTTTCCGCTGTCTTGCGGAAGAGGCGGTAGCCGCGTTCCGCCTTGCTGCGGTCGAAGGGGATCAGCGGCAGGTCGGCGGCCAGGGTCAGCGCAAAATCCTGCAGATCCGCCGGGGCGCCGCTGACCAGCTCCAGTTCCAGTTCGGAAATCGGCGTCTCGCCCTGCGCCGAAACCACCTTGCCGACGTCAAGCATGAGCAGGATGACGACGCCCGGGCGCGGTTCGATGCGCCGGGTCTGACGATGAAAAACTGTCGAGAACAGTGGCAACAACCGTGGTTGGCGCGATTCGAGGAATTTACGCACCTTTTCCGCGTCGACCGCAGCAAAGTCGAACTGGTCCCGGTAAGGCTGCTCCCACTCCGGCCGTGACGACAGCCCGCCGACCGAGGTGGCTGCACACTTCACCGTCTGCAGCCAGCGCTTGCCCGCCTTGCGGGTGCGCACCGCGATCTTCTCGGCAAACAACTCCAGTGTGGGCGTGTCGAAATAGGTGTTTTCCAGCGTCTCGTCGTTGCCCTCGCGCGGGCTGTCGGCGATCAGCGGATGCGCCTCGACCGCGGCCAGCGCGTTGCCCGGGAAAGCCAGCTTCAATTCGACTTCAGTCGCCATGAGGTTCCGATTAGCGAAGGGAGGCGATGAGTCTAGCTGATCCCGCCGCCGGCTTCTACCTTGTTGCCCGGTTTGGCGGCCGGCTCAGCCAACAACCGGCTTGACCCGCCCCGCGGCATCCTTGGCGCGTTCCCGTGCCTCGTCGGTATTGGCCCCGTTGGCAACGACCACGCCCATGCGGCGCTTGACGAAGGCTTCGGGTTTGCCGAACAGGCGCAGGTCGGAGCGCGGCACGGCGAGAGCCTCTTCGAGACCGGTGAAGGCGATGCCGGTGGCGTCCATGCCGCCGTAGATGACGGCCGAGGCTCCGGGCTCGCGCAGCGCGGTGTCGACCGGCAGGCCGAGGATGGCGCGGGCGTGCAGTTCGAATTCCGAGAAGCGCTGCGAGCACAGTGTCACCAGCCCGGTGTCGTGCGGGCGCGGGCTGACTTCGGAGAACCAGACCATGTCGCCCTTGACGAAGAGTTCGACGCCGAACAGGCCGCGGCCGCCAAGGTTGCCGGTGACAGCGGCGGCGATTTCCTGCGCGCGGGCCAGCGCGGCCGGGGTCATCGGCTGCGGCTGCCAGGACTCAACGTAATCGCCGGCGACCTGAACGTGGCCGACCGGCTCGCAGAAATGGGTGACGACCTCGCCGGCGGCATTGCGGGCGCGGACGGTGAGCAGCGTGATTTCGTAGTCGAAGTCGATGAAGCCTTCGACGATGACCCGTCCCTGATTGACGCGGCCGCCGCTGGCGGCATAGTCCCAGGCCTTCTGCACATCGTCCGGGCCGCGCAGCAGCGACTGGCCCTTGCCGGACGAGGACATCACCGGCTTGACGATGCACGGGTAGCCGATGCCGCCATCAATGGCTGCCTGCAACTCGGGCTGCGAATCGGCAAACTTGTACGGCGAGGTCGGCAGGCCGAGTTCCTCGGCCGCCAGGCGGCGGATGCCTTCGCGGTTCATCGTCAGGCGGGCGGCGCGGGCGGTGGGGATGACCTCGGCAATGCCTTCGGCTTCGATCTCGACCAGCATGTCGGTGGCGATCGCCTCGATTTCCGGCACCACCAGATGCGGCTTTTCCTGTTCGATCAGTCGGCGCAGCGCCGCACCGTCGGTCATCGGGATGACATGAGCGCGATGCGCCACCTGATGGCCGGGCGCGTTCGGATAGCGGTCGACGGCGATCACCTCGACGCCCAGGCGCTGCAGGGCGATGATGACTTCCTTGCCCAGTTCTCCGGCCCCCAGCAGCATGACGCGGGTGGCGGAAGGGGATAGCGGGGTGCCGATGTGCATGGGAGCCTCGTGGTGTGATGGGTCAGAGCGACGCAATTTAGGTGGCGGCGGGGCAGGCGTCAAGGCTTGGAGCTGCTGATTTTGGTGGGTATTTCGGGTTGACCGTAGCGGGGGTGCAACTCGCTGCAGACGGTCGATCAATCAGATATTCGAAGGCAGCTATCTGCGAACGGGCCTCCGTTCAATTTCCTCGCTTCTCTAACCATTGCAGCAATATCTCGTACAGTCTGTCCGGAACGACTGGCTTGGCAATATGATCGCTCATCCCGGCTTCAAGGCAGATTTGGCGATCCTCATCGAAGGCGTTGGCCGTCATCGCCAGGATGGGGGTGGCAATATTCAGCGATTCGCCACGAATGGCCTTGGTCGCCTCAACCCCATTCAACTTCGGCATCTGCATATCCATTAGGATTAAGGCATAGATGTGTTGTTTGCTCAGCGCCAGCGCTTGCTGGCCATTCTCGGCGATGTCGACCTCTAATTCCACGTCTTCCAGCAGGCAGCGTGAGATTTCTTGTGTGATTGGTTCGTCTTCGGCGAGCAGGATGCGTGTGCCTGCGAAATTGGCTTTGAGGCGTTGTTCAGCGGTGAAAGCCGTATCCTTCGTTGATAGCTCGATGGAATCGGATTCCTGCTTTGCGAGTGACACGATGAACCAGAAGGTACTGCCTTTCCCAAGTGCACTCTCTACACCAATTTCCCCTCCCATTAGTTGCACCAGACGTTTGCAGATCGCCAAACCCAACCCGGTGCCTCCGTACCTGCGGGTCATGCTGTTGTCGGCCTGCTCAAAGGACTGAAACAGGCGTGTCTGTGTTTCCGCGTCGATGCCAATTCCAGTGTCGACGATCTCGAAGCGTATTTGCAGGTCTTTAACAGTGTCTGTGACCAACTTGGCGCGCAATATGATTTCGCCGTGCTCGGTGAATTTGACGGCGTTGCCGAGAAGATTGATAAGAATTTGGCCGAGGCGCAGTGGATCACCACGGAGCGGTCGATTAGCGAGATTCGCCGGGACATCCGTGGTCAGATGCAAGCCCTTTTGCGTGGCACTGTGCTCCAGAACGCCGATGACGTTGCACACGCTGTCGGCCAGCCGGAAGGGAACGTTTTCGAGCACCATCCGATCAGCTTCGATCTTCGCGAGATCAAGGATATCGTTGAGGACGCCAAGCAGGCGCTCTGCCGAACGTTTTGCTTTTTCGAGTTGCTCCTGGCCTTTGACATCCGCCATTCGTCGTTTGGCCAGGTCGATCATGCCCATAACGCCATTCATCGGGGTTCTCAACTCATGGCTCATGTTGGCGAGGAAGGTGCTCTTGGCCCGGCTGGCAGCCTCAGCTGCTGCCTTGGCCGCTTCCAGATCAACGGTTCGTTGCCTCACCAGCTCTTCCAGGTGATCACGGTGGTGCTGGAGTTCAGCATCGACCTGCTTTCGCGCAGTTATGTCGAGATGGGTTCCAGCCATACGCACGACCTTCCCGTCACGATGCTCGATAACGCGGCCACGGCTTTCGATCCAGTGTTCGCTGCCATCCTTCGCCCGAGCACGGAACATCACACAATAGGGTTTTTCAGGCGTCGTAGCCAAGGCCGCAATCTGTTTCCTTACGCTTTCCGTGTCATCTGGATGGACAATCGCCGCCCAATCATCCCAGTCCGAACCCAACTCCCCTTCCGCATAGCCAAGCATCGCAGCCATTTGGCGGGAATGGTAAGCCTTACCGGTTTCGATATTCATGTCCCAGATACCGATACCGGCGGCTTCTGTAGCCAAATCCAACCGATGCGCAGTTTCCTGCAGGGCCGCCTCCGTCTGCTTGCGAGCAGAAATGTCTTCTTGGATTGCCACAACCTCTATGAGTTGTCCCGCATCTCCGTGCACGGGATAGCAATGCACTCTGAGCCAAATCGTATTGGCTTGGACCGCAGTGCCCCCTGTGCGCCGGTCATAAGAATGCTCGGGGAGAACGAGGGTTTCACCCGCAAAAACCCTCTTCAACAAAGGCAGAATGCCAAGTGTTTCAAGCAACTGGTCTTGAAGGACGTTGTAGTCCTTCAGGTCTTCGATGGAGGCATGCCACAGCTGTTCCCAGGCAGCGTTCACCCGCAATACGGTGCCATCGGGTGCGAACACCTGTATTGCCAATGGTGAACGCTCGGCCAACATTCGATAGCGATGTTCACTTTCGCGCAATGCGGAGTCAGTCTCCCGTATGCGAACAAGATCGTTTTGCAGCTGGGATGTTTGCTTGATCACCTGCACACGCAATGCTCTGGCGATAAGAATGACGATCAGAGTTACAAGCACCAACCCACCTAGCACCCATGCGCCCCACCAGGGGAGTGCTGATGCTGGTGGCTCCGCCATCCACGACTTTCGCACTGAGAAATAGGGGGAGTCGAACGCCGACTGCCAAGATTTCAGGTAGAAATCTATGGCGACCAGAAGATCCCCATTTCGCCCTTCTGCTGTGGCAAAGAAAAGGCGAGCAGGTTGAAACATGATGCTTGAAGGAGACAAACGGTACCGTGCCGCATTGCTGTCACCGTAATTCTGGTTCGCTGCGACGACATCGGCCTTGCCGGAAGCAACCAGCGCGAATCCCTCATCATAAGTTTTGACGAGAACGAACTCGCAGGAAATTCCGAAATCCCGGAGCATTTGTCGCAAGTAGTCCTCCTGAATGGACTTCTCGAGGACAACAACTTTTTTGTTCTTTAGCCCCAGTACCGACTCCAGACTGGTTCCGCTCGGGACATAAAGGGTCGACCAGCTATGTAGCGCCGGTATGGTATGAAAATCGATTTCTTGATCGCGTCGTTCCGAATACGCAACGTCCGGAAGCAAATCGATTTGGCCAGTTTTTAGCCCATTTAGACATTGCTGCCACTCGCAGGGGATGGCTCGTACCTGCCATTCTTCGCGCTTGGCAATCTCGAGCAGGAGATCGCCAAAAATCCCTGTTGGCTGGCGATCTAGACTTAGACCTAGCTTAGGCAAATTGCCATAGACGCCGACACGAACCTCCCGTGGTGCTGCATGTGCGCTGGCAGAAATGGCTATCCAGGCCGACAGCGCAATCAGCAAGATCTTGCGTAGCCACTCAGTGCCGAGTTTTGATGATGAGCGGAGTAGATGCGGGTGGCGAATGGCGAAGCTCCTATAGCGAATAGCCCTTGCTTTCAGCTCCGAAAAAACAGGGCCTTTTATGATCAGTATCTAGCCCAATCCCCCCAGATTGCAAGCAGATTGCATTTAAATCGCTATGGATGCCTCAGCGTCGCCCCAGGTTTTCGCCTGTTTTTCCGGTTGACCGTGGCAGCACCTCCGAAGGTACGGCAATTTCACCGTGCCAGCCCCATCAGCACCCTCTCCAGCTCACCGACGATGTGCGACCAGTCAAGTTGCTCGGCGGTGTCGCGGGCCTGAGTGCCGAGGGCGGCGAAGCGGACGGGTTCGTCCAGGTACATGTCGATCATTGTGCCGGCGGCGTTGGCGAATTCGCTGTTGTTGCCGAAGCCGGCGAGCAGGCCGTTGCTGCCGTGCTGGATGTGCTGGCCGGCGGCGGCGTAGTCGAAGGCGACGACTGGCAGGCCGCTGGCCATCGCTTCGAGCGTGACGTTGCCGAAGGTTTCGGTGAGGCTGGGGAAGAGGAAGAGGTCGGCGCTGGCGTAGTGCGTGGCCAGGGTTTCGCCGCGCAGCATGCCGGTAAAGATGGCATCCGGCCACTGGCCGCGCAGGTTACCGGCTTCCGGGCCGTCGCCGACGAGGAGCAGGCGGGCTTCGGGGCAGCGCTGGCGGATTTTCTCAAAGGCGCCGTTGAGCGCGGTGAGGTTCTTTTCGGCAGCGATGCGTCCGACGTGCAGCACCACCGGCGTGCGGCCGTCGGCACCCCAGCGGGCGCGCAGTTCCGGGTCGCGGCGCTTGGGGTCGAAAAGGCGGGTGTCTACGCCGCGCGAGATCACCTGCAGGTTGCGAAAACCGACACCGGCGAGTTCGCAGCGCAGTTGTTCGGTCGGCACCAGCGTCGCCAGCGTGCGGTTATGGAACTTGCGCAGGTAGGCGACGATCGGCTTCTTGAGCAGGCCGATGCCGTAGTGCTGGCTGTAACTGTGGAAATTGGTGCGGAAATCGGAGCAGACGGGGATCTTGAGTTTTGTGGCTGCTTGTAGCGCCGACCAGCCGAGCGGGCCTTCGGTGATGATGTGTACCAGGTCCGGCCGCTGGTGCAACCACTGGTTGATGAGGATGCGCTTGGCCGGCAGGCCCAGGCGCAGGTTGGGGTAGCGCGGGATGGGCAGGCCACCGGTGAGCAGTTCGTCGAAGCCTTGGTGCTTGGCCGGCTGGTCGCCCGGCAGCTGGCGCGGGCGGATGAGCTGGATGTCGTGGTTGCGCTCGCGCAGGCCATTGACCATGCGCCCGAGCGACAGCGCGACACCGTTGATCTCCGGCGGGTAGGTTTCGGTGACGACGGCCAGCCGCAGCGAGCGGCGTTGGGCGGGGTACTGTTCGATGGCGACGGGGGACATGGCGGGACGCGTGACGTTGGACGTCCGGATTGTCGCCAGCCGATGTAACGGCGATACGACGCCCGGATGACAGTTGCGTTGCACTTTTCGGGCGCGGCGATGACGTCTACAAACTGTCGTCATCCCTTCATGTGCCGGTAGCAATCGTGCAATACCTTGGCAATCGCATTTGCCACCTAACTGCCAAGGAGTCGACATGAAAGAATTTCTGCGCACGCTGCAGGTTTTGCGCTGGGATGACCACCGTTACTACCACCAGAGCCGGATCAACCAGTCGCTGCATTTCATCAGCGCCATCGGCTTTCTGGTTGCCTACGCCATGCTCTTCGTCAATCCGGCCTGGTCGGCCGTGATCGGCTGGCTGCTGTCGATGGCGACCCGCCAGTCAGGCCATTTTTTCTTCGAGCCGACCGATTACGACCACGTGAATGGTGCCTCGAACGAACACAAGGAAGCGATCAAGGTTGGCTACAACTTCACCCGCAAGATCGTGCTCATCCTGATCTGGGCCGTGGCGCCGCTGGGGCTGCTGCTCGATCCGACCTACTTCGGCATCTTCACCGAAGCCGCCGACAAGACCGAGCTGTTCGACCAGGTCGGCCTGATCTGGCTGACCGTCGGCGTTGCCGGGCTAATCTTCCGCACCGTGCACCTCTTCTTCATTCGTGACGTGATGACCGGGCTGGCGTGGATGACCAAGATCATCACCGACCCCTATCACGACATCAAGATGTACCACATGGCGCCGATCCACCTGCTGCGCGGGGAACTGATCGACCCCATGCACCACGTTCGCGAAGCGGCCTGATTGCGCGGGTTCTGGGGCTGGCGGCCGAGGCCGCCAGCCTTTTCGTTTCTACTTCCGGAAAGACAGGCGATGCGCCAACATCTCGCGCAGGATCTGCCGGCGTATGCCCTTGTTTTCCAGCGCGCTGCCGTCCCACCACCAGCCATCGCGCACCATCGCCTGCGCTGCCGCAACGAAGCGGTCGGCGACGGCCTGGAAGTCTTCTTCGCCGTAGGCCAGACTGAAGATCATCCGGCCGCTGCCGACCCAGCTCAGCGCCAGCCCTTCGGCCTTCAGGTAGTACTGCAGCAGCCAGTTGTAGCGCGACGGGCGGTTGTAGGTCACCGTCCAGATGCTCGACAGATTGGCGACGCGCACCGGCAAACCCAAGGTGTCGAGGCGCAGGTTGATGACGTCGGCGCGGCGGTTCCAGGTCGCGTCGAGGTCTTCGTACAGCGCCCGGGTGGCGGGTTGTTCGAGGCGATCGAGAAAAGCCGCCATCGCGCCCATCACGTAGGGGTGCGAATTGAAGGTGCCGCGGGCGAAGCAGATGTCGGCCGGACGTTCGTCGCGGAAGCGGCGCATCAGTGCGCGCTTGCCACAGACGACGCCGACCGGCAGCCCGCCGCCCAGTGTCTTGCCGTAGGTGACGATATCGGCCTGGACGCCGAAGTATTCCTGCGCGCCGCCGGGGGCGAGGCGGAAGCCGACGAAAACCTCGTCGAAAATGAGCACGATGCCGCGCTCGCTGCATACATCGCGCAATTTCTGCAGCCATTCGGCATAGGCGGCCTTGTCGAAGCCGGCGCGGCGCGAGCTGTCGACCAGCGACGAGTCGCCGGGCGCGGCGGCATTGGGATGCAGCGCCTGCAGCGGATTGACCAGCACGCAGGCGATGTCCTTGCGCGTGGCGAGAACGTGCAGCGTGTCCTCGTCCATTTCCTTGAGGGTGTAGGTTTCGCGCGGCGGCAGCGGGTTGCCGATGCCCGGCTGCACGTCCTCCCACCAGCCGTGGTAGGCGCCGGAAAAGCGCACCAGATGGCGGCGACCGGTGTGGTAGCGGGCCAGCCGCACGGCCTGCATCACCGCCTCGGTGCCGGACATGTGGAAAGAGACTTCGTCGAGGCCGGATATCGCTGCCAGCCGGCGGGCATTGTCGGCAACGACCGGATGGTAGGGGCCGAGAATGGGGCCGAGTGCAGCGACGCGGGCCGCGCCCTCGGCAATGCACTCGCGGTAGGCATCGACGCCGAGCACATTGACGCCGTAAGCGCCGGTGAGGTCGTAGAAGACGTTGCCGTCGAGGTCGGTCAGCGTCACGCCATTGGCGGCCCGGACAAAGCTGCCGCCTTTCAGATGCTCGCGCACGCGGCGGCTGAACTGGAAAGGCACGCGGTAATTGCCGGTGAATTGCAGGTCCGAGATGTAGTGCGCGGCGTCTGCGGTCAACGCGGAAGTTTGCCGAAAACGGGCGGCATACAGCGCACTGAGGTCGGCGAAGCCGGCGCGGCGGCGGGCGACGGTTTCCGGCGGTGCGTTGTCGGCGTTGAAAAAGCCGTCCTCGCTGTACTCGTAAAACGGGATCAGGCGCGCAACGCGCTTGGCCATCCGCGAGTGGCCGGTCAGCGACGGGTGCTTCGCCTTCGACAGCGCCAGCCGGCGACGGATGCGCGGCAAGGCCAGTGCCAGCGCACTGGCGCCGGCGGCATAAATTGCAAAAGTTTCGTTCATGGCTTCCTCCTGAAGCCTTCCTTCTACCCAAGCTGCTTTACAACACGATGACCATACGCCAAGCCATCTCCAGTCTCGTTGCCAACGAGGATCTCAACTTCCTGCTCACCAACCGCCTGCCGCGACATGCCGTCACCCGCTTCATGGGTTGGTACAGCCGCATCGACAGTCCGCTGCTCACCCGGATGTCGATTGCCGTCTGGCGCTTGTTCGCCGAGCTGGATCTGAGCGAGGCGGCGGAGACCCGCTACCGCAGCCTGCACGCCTGCTTCACCCGCGCCCTGAAGCCGGGCATGCGCCCCATCGACACCGATGCGGCGGTGATCTGCAGCCCGAGCGATGCCATCGTCGGCGCCTGCGGGCCGGTGCAGGGGACCGAGGTGATCCAGGCCAAAGGCTTTCCGTACAGGGTCGCCGACCTGCTCGGCAGCGAGGCGCTTGCCGAACGCTATCGTGACGGCAGCTATGTCACGCTGCGCCTGACTTCGGCGATGTATCACCGTTTCCATGCGCCAGATGATTGCGTGGTTGGCCGCGTCACCTACATTTCCGGCGATACCTGGAATGTCAATCCGGTGGCGCTGAAGCGCGTCGAGCGCCTGTTCTGCAAGAACGAACGGGCGGTGATCGAGGCGCGGCTGACGGCCGACGACACGCCGCTGCTGCTGGTGCCGATCGCTGCCATCCTCGTCGCCAGCATCCGCCTGCATTGGCTCGATGTGCTGCTGCACCTGCGCTATCGCGGCCCGAATGTCATCCCTTGCAACGCTCGTTTCCAGCGTGGCGAGGAAATGGGCTGGTTCGAGCATGGGTCAACGATCATTGTCTTCGCACCGAAGGGGCACGCGCTGTGCGATGGCATAGCCGAGGGGTCGCGCATCCGTATGGGGCAGGGCTTGCTGCGTCGCCTCGGCTGAATCGGCCTTGCCGATTTTGGCCAGTTTTTCGGGTTGACCGCGCCCCGCAGGAAGTCCCCTTGGGGGGGCGGGTGGTGGCTTTTTAGGAAAGATCAAAAGCCCGACTGGCGTCTATCTCTAAAATGCGTCCTGCCAATCCCCGCCGGTCGGGGATTTTTTGTGAGCCGCGCATGTCCAGCACCCAGCCTCCCCGCAAAGTCATCGAAATCAAAGCCGCCGGCGACCCGGAGGCGAAGGTTTATCCGCGCTCGGTCGATGGCCCCTTCACCCGCTGGCGCTGGTTCTTTGTCTGGCTGACGCAACTGGTGTTCTACGGCGTTTGCTGGATTCCCTGGGACGGCCGGCAGGCTGTGCTGTTCGATCTCGACGCGCGCAAGTTCTACCTTTTCGACCTCGTGCTCTGGCCGCAGGACACGATCTACCTGGTCATGCTGATGATCATCGGCGCCTTTGCGCTCTTCCTGTTTACGGCCGTCGCCGGGCGAATATGGTGTGGCTACAGTTGTCCGCAGACGGTCTATACCGAGATCTTCCTGTGGATGGAAAAGAAGATCGAGGGCGAGCGCTCTCAGCGCATGAAGCTCGACGCCCAGGGCTGGAGCGCCCGCAAAATCACCGTCAAGGGCGCCAAGCACGCGGCGTGGCTGCTGTTTTCGCTGTGGACCGGGATCACCTTCGTCGGCTACTTCGTGCCGGTGCGCGATTTGCTGGGCGAGTTGCTCAGTTTCACCGTCGGTGCCTGGTCGCTGTTCTGGGTACTGTTCTACGGGGCGATGACCTATGGCAACGCCGGCTTCCTGCGCGAGCAGATGTGCCGGCAGATCTGTCCCTACGCCCGCTTCCAGTTCGTCATGCTCGATCCGGACACGCTGATCATCGCTTACGACACCCAGCGCGGCGACCCGCGCGGCGCCCGCCCCAAGGGCAGCGATCCCAAGTCCGCCGGCCTGGGCGACTGCGTCGATTGCGGCATCTGCGTGCAGGTCTGTCCGACCGGCATCGACATCCGCGAAGGCCTGCAGAACGAGTGCATCGGCTGTGCCGCCTGTATCGACGCCTGCGATCAGGTGATGGACAAGCTCAACTACCCGCGCGGCCTGATCCGCTATTCGACCGAAAATGCCATCGCCCAGCGCTACACGCTGGCCACTGCCATTCGCCGCGCCATCCGGCCTCGGGTGGTGATCTACACGCTGCTGCTCTGCGCGCTGACCTTCGCCACCGCGTGGTCCATCGCTACGCGCCCGTTGCTGCGCGTCGAGGTACAAAAGGACGACCGCAGCAGCCTGGCGCGCGAAGCCGATGACGGCATGATCGAAAATACCTTCCGCCTCCGCATCCTGAATGCCAGCCATGCCGCCCGCGAACTCGGCGTCAGTCTGCCGGAAGGCAACAGCCTGCAACTGGCCGGCGAAACCAGCATCGCCATCCCGGCCGGCGAATACGGCGCCCTGACCCTGATCGTCCGCGCCGAACCCGGCAGCCTGCCGAAAGGCCCGAACCGGATTGATTTCAAGGTCAGCGACAGCGCCGATAAGAAGATCTCGGCGATGGAGAAGTCGAAGTTCTGGATGCCGTGATTTCCAGTTAATCCGCTGGTTGCGTAAAAAAGCGTCCTGCAGGATAAATCGCTGACGGGTCATCGAAGCTTCGCCCCGGCGTAACGTCACGGTCATGGGCAAGTACTACGCTCTGCGGCATGTTGCCGACGACCTTGACTTCGCCCACGCCGCTGCCTGTCAGCAGGCGTCATTTTTCGCTGAGCAGATGGCTTTCCTCGCCGTGGATGCTGCTGCTTGCCATGTCGCTATCGTTTTTTCTCGGTGCCGCCACGCTGCCACTGACCGATGTTGATGAGGGCGCGTTTACCGAAGCGACGCGCGAAATGCTGGCGGCGGACAATCTCGTTTCGCCTACCCTTAACGGCCAGCCCCGGCACGACAAGCCGATCCTGATCTACTGGGCGCAGGCTGCTTCGGTGAGCGTTCTGGGTATCAACGAACTGGGCTTTCGCCTGCCATCGCTGATTGCGGCAGTGCTCTGGGTGCTGGCGACCGGGCTGTTCTGTGCCCGCTATGGCCGACGCGCCGATGCGCCGGTGGCGATGCTTGTCATGACCCTGTCGCTGATGGTCGGCATGATCGCCAAGGCGGCCATCGCCGATGCCTTGCTTAACCTGTGGCTGGCCTTGTCGATGTTTGGCATCTATGCCTACAGCGAGGCCGCCCGGCAGAACGATGGCGCCCGGGCGAAGCGTGCACTGCGGCTGACGGCCCTGGCACTCGGGCTGGGCTTCCTGACCAAGGGGCCGGTGGCGCTGATGTTTCCGGTGCTGGTCGGTGGGCTTTACCTGTTGTCGATCCGGCAATGGCGGCTGATCCGCGATGCGCTGCTCGATTTCCCCGCCTGGGCGTTGCTGCTGGCCACAGTTTTGCCCTGGCATGTGCTGGTCTATCTCGATCAGGGGGATGCTTTTTTCCGCGGGTTTTACTTGCAGCACAACGTCAATCGTTACACCAGCACATTCGAGGGGCACGGCGGCAATCCGCTGTATTACCTGCTGGTACTGCCGTTTGTCCTGCTGCCCTTCTCTGGGTGGTTGCTGATCAGCCTGCGCCGGGCATGGCGGCACTGGAGGGGAGCGGGTGAGATGGCGGCGGAAACCCGCCTGTTGCGTTTTCTCGTGCTCTGGTTCGCGGTCGTCTTCGTTTTCTTCTCGCTGTCCCGCACGCAGCTGCCGCACTACCTGCTCTACGGCTGCACCCCGCTGTTCATCCTGATGGCTCGCTACCGCCCGTTGCGGCAGCAGCGCTGGTTGGTATTGTTGCCGGGCGTTGCGGGCATGGCCTTGATTGCACTCTTGCCGGTGTTGCTCCCCGCGCTCTCGCAGCGACTGGTCAAGCCCGACGACCTGGCCATGCTGGCAGCCCTGATCGAGGCGTTTGATCCCGTGGTTATCGCCGGGTTGGCGCTGCTCGCCTTTGTCTCGGTGGTTCTTGCAGTTTCAAGACGCCTTGCGCCATGGCAGACGCTGGTGCTGATCGGCCTCCTGCAGTCGGTGGCGCTCAATGGCCTGCTGGCGCCGGCCATCATGTCGGTTACCCAGGCGCCGATCAAGGCGCTGGCGGAGATTGCACGGGCAGAGGCGTGGCCGGTAGTCAGCTATCGGGTGAGTCAGCCCAGTTTTAGCGTCTATCGTCAGGCGGTGACGCCATCGCGTTTGCCGGTTGTCGGCGAGTTGGTGTTCAGCCGTCGCGATCGCCTGTCGGAACTCGAAAGCCGTTTGCAGCCGGCGCGTCTTCAGTTGTTGAGCGAGCGCGGACGTTTTGTGCTGGCCGTTGTCCGGAGCATGCCATGAACAGTAACCGCGACCACCTGTTGCAACTCTCCCTGCTGATTGGCCCGCTGGCCATTGTTTCGGCCCTGTTTGCCGGCATGTTGGGGCATGGGGGTGGCTTTCTCATGGCACAGGCTTGGAGCAATACCCTGCCGCCGCTGTTCTGGGAATGCATCACGGTCCTCGGTGACGAGCGCGTGCTGTTCGCACTCTTTCTGCCGTTTGCCATTCGCTATCCGCGGGTGTTTTTCGCCATCCTGTTGTCTGCGGCTTTGGCTGGCTTGCTGAGTCGGGGCATCAAGCTATGGGCGGCCTTGCCGCGTCCAGCATCGGTATTGCCGGCGGAACTGATCACTGTCATTGGTCCGCGTGTGACCCGTCATGCCTTGCCATCCGGTCATACGGCCTCGCTGTTTGCCTTTGTCGGGGTGTTGATCGGCCTGTCGGGTTGCCGTCGTTACCGTTGTTCGCTGCTGCTCCTGGCGGTGCTGGCGGGATTCTCTCGTGTTGCGGTCGGCGCACATTGGCCGCTGGATGTCATGGTCGGTGCCTTGGTTGGACTGGCGGCAGCATGGCTGGCGCTGCTGCTCCAGCAGCATTGCCGCTGGCAGGTCGGGCGGCGCCAAGAGGCGATGTTGGTGACGGTGGTGGTCATCTCGACCTTGACCCTGCCGCTGGATGGACAAGGCTACGATGCGTCGCTACCCATTCGCCTTGCGGCCTTTCTCTGGGCCTTGTGCGGTCTCTGGTTGGCAACGCGTCAGCGCCACGGCGATACCATCCAACCGGCGGTGGCCTGAGCGGAGCGTCACGCAACTGTAATGTTGGCGTCACGGCAGGGTCATCGGCTGCGATCAAGATGGCGCCATGCCCAAGGTCAGATCCGTATTCCTGTCCGATATCCACCTCGGCACCCGTGCGTGCCAGGCGGAGAGTCTCCTTGATTTCCTGCGCGAGTATTCGTCCGAACAGACTTTCCTGATCGGCGACATCATCGACTTCTGGGCGATGAGTCGCAGCATCTGCTGGACGCCGGCGCAGAACACGGTGGTGCAGAAACTGCTGCGCCGGGCGCGCCATGGCGAGCGTATCGTGCTCGTGCCGGGTAACCATGACGAGGCCTTGCGCGATTACTGCGGTACGGTGTTTGGCGACATCGAGGTTGCCTCGGAACTGGTGCATGAAACGGTCGATGGCCGGCGCTTCCTGCTCATCCACGGCGACGTCTTCGATCAGGTGACGCGTCACCATCGCTGGGTGGCGATCCTCGGCGACAAGGCTTATGAATTGCTGGTCCGGCTGAACGCCCAGCTGTCGTGGGTGCGCCGCAAGCTGGGCATTCCCGGCTATTGGTCGCTGGCCGGCTACGCCAAGCGCAAGGTGAAGACGGCGCTGAACTTCATTTTCGATTTCGAGGAATCGGCGGTGCATCACGCCCGCGACCGCGGCCTCGACGGCGTCATCTGCGGCCACATCCACTGGGCGACCATCCGCGAGATCAACGGTCTCACCTATATCAACTGCGGCGACTGGGTCGACTCCTGCACCGCCATCGTCGAGCACTTCGACGGCCGGCTGGAACTGGTGGCCTGGGGCGTGCGGCAGGCAATTCCGGCCCTGGCGGCGCCGGCGCCAGAAGCCGCGGAGGTCTGAGATGCGCGTGTTGATGGTGTCCGATGTCTATTTTCCGCGGGTGAATGGCGTCTCGACCTCGATCGAGACTTTCCGCCGGGCGCTGGTCGAACACGGCGTCGAGGTCCGCCTCGTCGTGCCGCGCTACGGCAGCGAAGGTGACTTGCCGGGCATCGTCCGCGTGCCGGGGCGCCCGGTGCCGGGGGATCGCGAGGACCGGCTGGTCGGCTGGCGGGAAATGCATCGTGCGGTGCTGAATGCGGCGCAGGACTGTGACCTGATCCATGTTCAGACACCGTTCATCGCTCACTATGCCGGCCTGAAGGCGGCCCGGCAGTTGCACCTGCCGGTGGTGGCGACCTATCACACTTTTTTTGAAGAATATCTTCAGCATTACGCCGCCTTGTTGCCGGCGAACTGGCTGAAGGGACTGGCGCGCCGCCTGTCGCGGGCGCAATGCAACGCACTGGACGCGGTGATCGTGCCATCAACGGCCATGCGCGAGCGTCTGGCCAGCTACGGCGTGGTCAGCAACATGGAAGTGCTGCCGACCGGCATCCCGGTTGCGCAGTTCGCCGGGGGCAATGGCCCGGTCTTCCGTTACCAGCACGGTATTTTGTCCACCCGGCCGGTGGCGCTGTATGTCGGCCGCGTTGCCCACGAGAAGAACATCGGCTTCCTGCTGCACGCGCTGGAATACACGCGCCGCCTGCGTCCCGATGTTCTGCTGCTGATTGCCGGCGAAGGCCCGGCGGTCGCCGATCTAAAGGAAAAGGTGAAGGCGCTGAGCTTGCGCGACCACGTACAGTTCATCGGCTACCTTGACCGCAGCGAGGAATTGCCGGCCTGCTACGCCGCCGCCAATGTCTTTGTTTTTGCGTCGCGGACGGAAACGCAGGGCCTGGTGCTGCTCGAGGCGATGGCCGCCGGCTTGCCGGTGGTGGCGCTGTCCGAAATGGGGACGACGGATATTCTGGCGCCCGGTCGCGGTGCATTTTCGCCGCCGGATGATCCCAAGGCCTTTGGTGAAACGGTGGCCCATCTTTTGAATCGACCATCGGCCTGGCGCCATTTGCGTGAAGATGCGCCTGTCTACGCCAGTGAATGGTCGGATACGGCGATGGCCGGGAGGTTGGCGGCCTGCTACCGGCGTTGGGCGGGTGCGGAAATTGCGTCAGAATCCGCGTTCACCGCAGCGGCCGAGCCTTTGGCGAGCAGCACGCCCCTCTGAATTCTCACGAGTTGATTGATGACCCACCCGACGCCGCACTGCGAACAGTGCCGATATTTTCAGCCGCTGGATGCGATGAGCGGCCAGTGCCACCGGTTTCCGCCGCAGTTCGCGGGCGACAGCTCACCGCGCGAAATCCATCACTGGCGCTTCCCGACGGTGTCGGCGCACGCCTGGTGCGGCGAATATCTGCCTCAGCCGACCGATCAGATGTCCTCGACCGGCGTCAGCATCTGATTGGCGGCGCGCAGTCGCTCGGCGAGCACGCGCATCACCTGAGTGGCAAAGAAAGGCGTTTGCTGGACCAGGAACTGAAAGCGTTTTTCATCGACCGCGACGAATTCGCAGTCGCTGGTGGCAATCACGGTCCCCGAGCGCGGGCCGGGAGAGACCAAGCCCAGCTCGCCGACGATGTTGCCATGCTGAAGTTCCTCGACGACGCGGTGATTGACGATCACTTCCGCCGTACCGGTTGCCAGCACGAACATCAGGTGTCCTTCTTCGCCTTCACGAAACAGCGCGTCGCCGGCGGCAACCTTGACGATGGTTGGATTGTGGGAAAACAGTTCGAAGAAAACCATGGCACACCTGTGGGTAATTGAAGCCTATGAATTTTTGCATAGCCCACGGGTCACCAATGTGACAATTTGATGACGGCGGCAGTGTGAATGGCGCTAGAAGAGGCGCGGGGAGAGCAGGCGCAGGCCGATGGAGAACCAGCGCTCAGCCTGTAGTTCGCCGACACGGCTGCCCCAGGTGGTGTCGATCTGCACATGCCCCGGAACGACCCAGTAGCGCAGGCCGAGCTGGACGTACGGGCTGCCGGCACCCTTGTCCGCGTGCTGGCCATAGGTTTCAGCGATGACGAACAGCCGTTCCGTGGCTTGCAACTCGCTGCCGACTCCCCAGGTGGCGCGTGATGCGTGCAGGTCGCGTTCGCGTAATGCGCCGATATTCAGGTGCAGTACCACCCGGTCGTCGGCCAGCGACAGGCTGGCCGGTATGTAGAAGTAGGGGGCGCCGGATTGGCCGCTCCCTGTATGCGTTGCATAACCGGCGGCGAGGCCGATGCCGAAATCGTTGGTCGTCAGCGGTCGGAACAGCGTCTTGCCCTGCACCAGAAAGGCGCCGCTGGTGCTGGTGCCATCGTGGCGGGCGAGTGCGCCGCCCGCGGTGAACTCGAAATTTCCGCTGAAATTGCAGGCCGGCAGCGCCCAGAAATCCTTTTCTGTCCGCAGCAGGTGGGCCCAGGTTTCAAGCTGACAGGCGCCGGGGTCAGTGATCCGCGCATCGTCGGTGATCATCGGCCGCGCCGCATGGGCGGCTGGCGTGATCAGGGCGATCAGCAGGACGGCTAGTAAGCGGAGGTGAATTGGCATAACTGGTCGAGTTTAACCGCCCGATGTGACATTCCGGTGAAATGGGCCGCAAATCAGCGGCCGTCGCGCCAGCGTTCGAGGAGTGTGACCAGATCGTCGCGCTTGAAGGGTTTGGCGAGATAGTCGTCCATGCCGGCAGCGAGGCAGGCTTCGCGGTCGCCGCTCATGGCGTTGGCGGTCATGGCGATCACCGGCAGCGTGGCGGCAATGGCGCCGGCTTCACCGGCGCGCAGGCGGCGCGTGGCCTCGAAGCCGTCCATCTCCGGCATCTGGCAGTCCATGAGGACGAGGTCGATGTTGCCGGCCGCCAGCTGGGTCAGCGCGGCACGGCCATCATCGGCCAGCACGACCGCATGGCCGAGTTTGGCGAGCAGCGCAGCCGCCACCTTCTGATTCACCAGGTTGTCTTCAACAAGCAGGATGCTCAGGCGGCGCTCGGTGCTCGTCGGGACCGCGCTGGCGGGAATCGCCGGCGACGCCTCGGTAATGAGGAAGGGCAGTTCGAAGCGGAAGCGGCTGCCTTGTCCCGGAGCCGATTCGACGGTGATTTCACCGCCCATCAGCTTGACCAGCCGCTTGCAGATCGACAGGCCGAGCCCGGTGCCGCCGAAGCGGCGGGTGATGCTGGCGTCGCCCTGGAAGAAGGGGGTGAACAGCCCAGCGACAACCTCGGCGGACATGCCGATGCCCGTATCGCTGACGGTAAAGGCCAGCCGGCAGCCTGCTGCATCCCTTTGCAGGGTCTCGACAGTCAGCGTGACGCCACCCTCGGCGGTAAATTTGATGGCGTTGCCGATCAGGTTGATCAGGATTTGCTTGAGGCGGCCATTGTCGCCCAGCAGTCGTTCGGGCAGTCCGGTGCCGGCGGAGAAAGTCAGCGTCAGGCCTTTCTGCTCGGCAGCGTGGCGAAGCAGCGCGAGAACGTCGTGGATCTCGGTCTGCAGCGTGAAGGGCTGCGGTGCCAGCGCCAGTTTGCCGGCCTCGACCTTGGAGAAGTCGAGGATGTCATTGATCAGGCCAAGCAGGCTGTCGGCGCTGCTGCGCACTGTGCGGGCAAAGTCCCGTTGTTCGTCGTCGAGTTGGGTGGCCAGCAGCAGATCGCTCATGCCGATGATGCCGTTCATCGGTGTGCGGATCTCATGGCTCATGTTCGCAAGGAAGCTGCTCTTCGCAGTGTTCGCATCCTCCGCAGCTCGGCGGGCGGTCTCCAGCGCCTGCATGGTGGCGTGGCGTTCAAGGAAGGCACCGACCCAGCGGGCGAGCAGGCGGACGAACTCGATGTCCGACGGGTCGAAGTCGTGGTTGCGGCCGGTTCGTGAGCTGAAGTTGAGCGTGCCGACAGTATCGCCATCGACCTGTACGGCAGCGCCGAGATAGCTGGCGAGGCCGAAGTCGCGGAAGCAGGGATGCTGGCCGAGGCCGTCGGTCGCAGCATGGGCGATGCTGAAGACGTCGCCGTGGGCCAGTGTCAGGTTGCAGTAGGTGTTGCCGAGGGCAAAGTCCTGACCGTCGCTGAGCGTATCCGGCGGCGAGACCTGGACGATGATGTGATAGTTGTCCCGGCTGCGGTCAACCCGGGAAATGATCGCAAATTCGAGGTGCAGGTGGTCGACTGCCAGCTGCAGCGCGGCACGCAAGGTGTCTTCGGGCGACGGGTGGTTGAGCGTGCCGATGTCGTTGAGGGCGCGCAGTGCCGAGAGTTGACGCTCGAGGCGGATGGCCTGCAGCCGTTGTTCGGTGATGTCCAGCTTGACGGCAACGTAGCCGGTGATCTGGTCATCGGCCTCGCGGATCGGTGCAATGATCGCTTTCTCGTGATAGATGCCGCCATCCTTGCGCTTGTTGGTGAATTCCCCTTCCCACATCCGGCCGGCGGTCAGGGTTGCCCACATTTCCTCGTAAGTTTCCGGGGCGGTCAGGCCGGATTGCAGGATGCGCGGATTCTGGCCGAGGATTTCCTCAGGGGTGTAACCGGTAGTGCGGTAGAACTGCGGGTTGACGTACTCGATCTCGGGCAGCAGGTTGGTGATGACGATGCTGCTCGGGCTCTGCTCGACGGCCTGCGACAGGCGGCGAATCAGGCGGTCGCGCTGGCGGGCGGCGGAGAGGTCTTCGAAGACGCCGACGAAGTTGCTGATGTTGCCGCTGCTGTCGCGGACAACCGAAATGCTCAGCCACTCGTCGACCAGTTGCCCATCCTTGTGGCGGTTGATGATCTCGCCCTGCCACTGGCCGGTGTCGAGCAGTTCGCGCCACATTCGCTCGTAAAAGGCGCTGTCATGCTGGCCGGACGAGAAGAGCCGAGGATTGCGGCCGATCAGTTCGTCGCTGGTGTAACCCAGCACGGCGCAGAGTTTCGGGTTGACCGCGACGATGGTGGCGTCGGCATCGGTCATCAGTACGCCGCTGGTGCTCTGTTCGAAGATCAGGCCGGCAAACTGGCGTTCCTGCTGCAACTTGTCCTCGATGCCCGAGGCACGGCGCAGGCGAATGATGACGACGCTGCTCAGGATCAGCAGCGTCAGCAGACCGAGGCCGATCATCGTCAGCGTCTGGCGGGTGTCGGCTGCCCACTGGCGGAGTGCGGCCTCGCGGTCGAGATGCACCATCACGAACAGCGGGTAGCTGCGCGAGGCGCGGAAGGCCGTCATGACCGCGCGGCCGTGTTCGATCTCCTCGGGGATGCTGCCAATCTCTTCTTCGCGCAGCCGGCTCAGGTCAGCACCCGTCACGTAAGGCCGGCCGACCAGATCACCCTCCCGAGAGGAAATCAGCAGCCTGCCCTCCCAGTCGATGATCTCGACGGTCGCCAGAGCGGGGTCGATATGCCGGGAAAACTGGTTGAGGAAATAGTCGGGGTTGAGCGTCGCGACGAACAGCCATTGGTTGCCGAGATGGGCTTCACCGCGGGCCAGCGGTACAAAATTGAGCGCATCGCCGGGGATCGGCTCGTTGTCCGGGATGGGGCGACCGTCGGCAAAGTCGCGGCCTGCCCAGAGCGGCCCCAGGCGGAGAAAGTTGGCCGCGGGATCAGGACTGGGGGGAATCCAGCCGGCTGTGCTGATCTGATGGCCGATATTGTCAGGGTTGGAGCTGGCGATGATGCGACCGCCGGGTTCGGCGGCGGAAATCGAACGCAGGAAAAGCAGGCGGCGCTGGAATTGTTCCAGCTGGGCATTGCTGGCTGGCTCGGGCGGCAGGGTGACGGCTTCGGCGAGACCTTGCAGCGTCAGGTTGGCGAGGTTGAGGGTCTGCGTCAGTTGATCCTCGACGATCCGCGCCTGACCGATGGCGGCTTCAAGGTGCTGGTCCAGCGCCGCCCGGCGCAGGCTGAAAACGTGCGACAGGCTACCGGCGATGACGATGGTCGCCAGCAACAGCTGTAGCCCGACCAGTAGCGTCGTGTAGCGGCGAGTGGTGCTGCTGGCCATGGTTATACGAACCGACTTTGCACCTAGTCGAGCTGGACGATGGGTAGCAGCCCGTGGCGTTCGGCGGTCGCCTTGAGTTCGCCGCGTTGCTTGGCTTGGGCCAGGAACGCCTCGACACGAGCATGCCAGCGATCGTCGCCGGGGCGCATTGCCCAGGCGTAGCGGGTAATGTGATAAGTCGTCTCCGGCTTGATCAGGCGGGCCCAGTCGGTGGTGCGCAGCATGCGCTGGCTGTAAGGAAAGTCGGTCATGAAGACGTCGGCGCGGCCCGACTCAACCTCCTGCTCGCGGGCGTGCGGCGTGTCGAGCACCTTCAGTGTTGCCGCCTTCAGGCGCTCCTTCATCACCGGCTCGTGCAGCGTGCCCTTGGCGACGGCAACGACCACGCCACTGCGGTCGATGTCGCCCCAGATCTTGATGCGGCGATTGCTCTTGGTGGTGATGGCGTAAATGTCGCTGGCCAGGTGCGGCTTGGTGAAGCGCAGCTTCTCCTGACGCAGCGGCGTGATGCCGATGGCGAACATGGCGATGTCGCAGCGGTTTTCAAGGACATCCGGAATCAGTTTGGCGAAGGAGCTGTCGACGAACTCGACATTGACACCAAGTTCGCGCCCCAGCGCCTTGGCCATGTCGACATCGATTCCGGACAACTGCTGGGTCTTCGGGTCTCGGTAGCTGATGCCGAAATAGTCCGGCCAGATGCAGACCCGCAGGCTCCTGGCCGCCTGAATGCGGTCGAGGGTTGATTCCTGAGCGAAGGCCCAAGGGCTGCCAAGGATGCTGGTGATCAACAAAAACACTGCCAGCTTGCAGGCGCGCAACATGGCCGACTCCTATGACTTAAGTGCAATGTTGCGCAGTTTAACAAATCTGCCGGGCAGGCACCCGGTGGATTCAGCCGCTACCGAGCTGGATTTCGAGCAACTGTGGGCGCAGTGCACCGTCGAGCAGGATGCTTTCGACACGGGCCAGCCAGCCGCGCTGGAATTGCCGCGCCAGTTCCGGCGTGCGGTCCCCGGCCAGCAGTTGGCCGAGCAGCTCCCCGCTGTTCGGGTCCGCGGGGGCGGCGGCCAGTGACAACCGGCAATCGGCAGTTTGCCCCGTGTCGCGGCGACGAAAGCGGACTTGGGCGACGCCCTGAACACCGAATTGCAGCAAATCGCGGCGGCGAAAGTGGCCGCCCAGCCCAGCGAAACCACCCCGGCCAGCGGCGCCGGTGAGCAGCCCCAGTACGCTGGCGATGACGCCGGTGACGCCCTGCGTTTCGCCATCACCGAAGGTAACGTCGATCTGCCCACGGACCGGCAGCGTCTCCGGGTACAGTGCCTGCAGCGCGCTGCAGCCGGTCAGCCAGGCGCCGGCGACGGTGGGGCAGGCATGACCGGTCAGGCGGACGGCATCTTCAAAATGGTACTCGAGTCGGCCTTCCGTGGCCGAGCCGAGCAGGTCGGCCAGCGGATCGTGGAGGGTGATGGCCGGAACACGGCTGAAAAATTCGGGAAAGGTCATGGGCATCTCCTGGAGCGCGCATTCTGCCGCGCTTCACGGCGCATGACCTTGATCTGGCGCAGGCGTGATATCGACCGACGCATCCCGAGCGTGCCGCAGCGCTCAGTCGCGCTGGATCAGTTCGATCTTGTAGCCGTCCGGGTCTTCGACAAAGGCGATGATCGTCTTGCCGTGCTTCATCGGCCCGGCTTCGCGGACCACCTTGCCGCCACGCGCCTTGATTGCAGCGCAGGCCGCAGCGGCATCGGGCACGGCGAGGGCGATGTGGCCGTAGCCGTTGCCGAGCTCGTAGCTTGTGGTGTCCCAGTTGTGCGTCAGCTCGATGACGGCGCCTTCGCTTTCCGGGCCATAGCCGACGAAGGCGAGGGTGAAGCGGCCGTCGGGATAATCTTGCCGGCGCAGCAACTGCATGCCGAGCACTTCGGTGTAGAAAGCGATGGACTGGTCGAGATTGCCGACGCGAAGCATGGTGTGGAGAAGGCGCATGGGGGTCCTCGGTGTTTGCTGAATCAGAGTTGGGGGATCTGCCGGCCACGCTGGCGCAGTTCAAGGCGCAGGACACGCCAGTCCGGGCAGAGTTGCTCGACCACAGACCAGAAGCGCGGGCTGTGGTTCATTTCCTTGAGGTGCGCCAGTTCGTGGCAGACGACGTAATCAATCACCGGTAGCGGCAGCCAGATCAGCCGCCAGTTGAGGTTGATCTGGCCGCGGGCATTGCAGCTGCCCCAACGAGTGCGGGCGGAGGACAGACGCAGCGGCGGCGTTGGCACGCCGAGGCGGGCGGCGTGGTGGGCAAGGCGTTCGCTGAATCGCGCGCGGGCGATTTCACGCAGCGCAGTTTCCAGCAGCGGGGCCGGGTCGCTTGCCGTTGGCAGGGTCAGGCGCAGGGTGCTTCCGTCAATCTGCCAGCGCGAATGGGCACCGACACTGATTGCTACGGTGAACTCGAAATTGTCGGCAAAAACGGTCATGCCGTGATGGACCGCCAGGCGCTCGGCAGGTGGGCATTCGCGCCAGCGTTGCAGCTTGTCGAGCACCCAGTCGCCGTGCTGGCGGATCAGGCTTTCGATATCGCCGAGGCGGGCTCGCAGTGGCGCACCGACCCGCAGGCCGTGGGCATCGATGGCCAGCCCGATGGTGCGGCGGGCGGAACGACGAAGCTGGTAGGCGATCTGCTGATCGCCAAGCCGGATGCTGCGCTGGTCAGCTGTTGCTGGCTTGGGCGGCATCGCGGTAGCGGTGCGGCGAGATGCGGCGCATTTCTGCCTCGATCCAGGCTTCGACACGCTGGTTGACCTCGCCTTCGCTCATCCCCGTGGCGTCAAAGGCAGGGCCGATACTGATGGTGACGGTCCCCGGCTTCTTGAGAAAAGCCTGCCGTGGCCAGAGTTCGCCGGCATCATGTGCCACCGGCACGACCTTGCAGCCAACGTGGGTGGCGAGATAGGCGCCGCCGGCTTTGTAGCGTTTCTTCTGCCCCGGGGCCACACGGGTGCCTTCGGGGAAGACGATGACGTAGAAGCCCTGCTTCAGGCGTTCGCGCCCCTGCTGTACGACCTGATCGAGCGCATCCTTGCCGGCAGTACGGTCGATCGAGATCATTTTCATCGCGGCCAGTCCCCAGCCGACGAACGGCACCTTGAGCAATTCCTGCTTGAGGACGAAGACACAATAGGCGCCATCCGGCACGCAGTCCTGCAAGGTCATCGTTTCCCAGGCGGATTGGTGCTTGGAAAGGATGACGCAGGGTTCGGCTGGCATGTTCTCGCGACCGATGACCTTCGGCCGGATGCCGAGGATGTTCTCGACGCCGAACTGGGTGCCGAGGCGCCACAGGCGGCCAAAACGGTAGGCCCAGGCGCCGCCGAGCAGCGGGCCGGCGACGACCACCAGCGGCGCGGTAAATACCGACCATACGATGGCGTAGGCCATGAACAGCGTGGAGCGGATGGCGGCCATTACTTGCTTGCCTTCTTCAGAATGTGATCAACCGCGGCCGATAGGTCGGAGAAGATCTGCGTGCCTTCCGGCAGGTTGCCGTCAGCCTCGGTTTTGGTGCCTTTGCCGGTGCGCACCAGCAGCGGCTGGCAGCCGACGGCTGCTCCGGCTTGCAAGTCGCGCAGCGAATCGCCGACCGTTGGCACGCCTTTCAGGTCGATATTGAGCGTTTCCGAAATGCGCTTGAACATGCCGGGTTTTGGCTTGCGGCACTCGCAGGCGGCATCGGCAGTGTGCGGGCAGTAGAAAATGGCGTCGATGCGTCCGCCGACTTCGGCGGCCGCCTTGTGCATCTTCTGGTGGATACGGTTCAGCGTATCCATGTCGAAGAGGTCGCGGCCGACACCCGACTGATTGGTGGCGACGACGACGCGATAGCCGTTCTGGTTGAGGCGGGCGATCGCGTTCAGGCTGCCGGGAATCGGCTTCCATTCGTCAGGGCTCTTGATGAACTGGGCGGAATCAAAGTTGATCACTCCGTCGCGGTCGAGGATGACGAGTTTGCTGGGCATCGGCGGGCTTTCGGCTTAGGCGGAGAGCTTGGACAGATCGGCGACCTTGTTCATCGCCACATGCAGCTTGGCGAGGAGGCCGAGCCGGTTGGCGCGCAGGGCCGGATCGTCGGCATTGACCATGACGCCGTCGAAGAAGGCATCCACCGGGGCGCGCAGTGCGGCAAGCGCCGACAGCGATTCGGTGTAGTCGCCGGTGACGAAGGCAGCGTCGGCACGCGGCACGACATCAACCAGCGCATCGTGCAGGGCGACTTCGGCAGCTTCCTTGAGCAGGGCGTTGTCGACCACGGCTTCGACCGGGTTGTCGACCTTCTTCAGGATGTTGCCGACGCGCTTGTTGGCAGCGGCCAGCGCGGCCGCTTCCGGCAGCGCGGAGAAGGCACGGACGGCGGCGAGGCGCTTGGGAATGTCGCCGAGGCGCTGCGGACGCTGGCTGACCACGGCGTCGACTTCCTGCGCGGTGTAGCCCTGCTCGCGCAGGCTGCCGGCGAGGCGGTCGTAGACGAAGTCGGCGAGCGCGGCTTCCGCCGGCTGGAAGCCGTCGATGCTTGCAAAAGCGCCATTGGCTACGGTCAACAAGGAATTCAGGCCCAAATCGAGATTGCCCTCGGCGAGCATGCGGATGACGCCCAGCGCGTGACGGCGCAGTGCGAACGGGTCCTTGTCGCCAGTCGGGATCTGGCCGATGCCGAACATGCCGACCAGCGTTTCCAGCTTGTCGGCCAGAGCAACGACGGTGCCGACGCGGCCGCGCGGCAGGCTGTCACCGGCAAAGCGCGGCTTATAGTGATCCTCGATGGCATCGGCAACGTCGGCGTTGAGACCATCGTGCTGGGCGTAGTAGCGGCCCATGATGCCCTGCAGTTCCGGGAACTCGCCGACCATGTCGGTCAGCAGGTCGGCCTTGGCCAGCACGGCCGCCTGTTCGGCGTGCTGCACCAGCGCGCCGCCACCGAGTTGTTCGGCAATGGCGCGGGCAATGGCGGCGACGCGCTGCACGCGCTCGCCCTGGGTGCCCAGCTTGTTGTGATAGACGACCTTGGACAGCCCGATGACGCGGCTCTCCAGCGACTTCTTGCGGTCCTGGTCGAAGAAGAACTTGGCGTCTGCCAGGCGCGGGCGCACGACGCGCTCGTTGCCGCCGATGACTGCAGACGGGTCGGCCGGGCGGATGTTGCTCACGACGAGGAACTTGTTGGTCAGCTTGCCGGCAGCGTCGAGCAGCGGGAAGTACTTCTGGTTGGCCTTCATCGTCAGGATCAGGCATTCCTGCGGTACGGCGAGGAATTCGGCTTCAAACTGACCGATCAGTACGTTCGGGCGTTCGACCAGCGCGGTGACTTCATCGAGCAGGGCCTCGTCTTCAATCGGCTTGCCGCCGGCCTGGGCCGCAGCGGCTTCGAGCTGGCGGACGATTTCGGAACGGCGCTCGGCGAAGGAGGCGATGACCGAGCCATCCTTGAGCATCGTCGCGGCGTAGCTGTCGGCATCGGCGATCACCACGGATTCGACAGCGGCTTCAAAGCGGTGGCCCTTGGTGGTGTTGCCGGCCTGCAGGCCGAGTACGGCCACGGGCACGATTTCGCTGCCGTGCAGCGCGACCAGCGCGTGTGCCGGGCGCACGAAATTGACCGTGCTCCAGCCATCGGCCAGTTGGTAGGTCATGACCTTGGGGATCGGTAGTGCGGCGAGCGCTGCCTCGACGGCCTTCTGCAGGCCTTCGGTCAGTGTCGCGCCCTTGGCCTGGCTGTCGTAGAAGAGGATGTCGGCCTTGCCATCGTTTTCACGACGCAGGCTGGCGACGGCAGAGGCATCGGCGCCGAGGGCGGCGAGTTTCTTGAGCAGCGCCGGGGTGGCGTTGCCGGCCGCATCGAGGCCGACGGCCACCGGCATCAGCTTCTGTACCACCGGCTTGTCGGCGGCAACGGCGAGCACGCCGGTGACATGGGCGGCGAGGCGGCGCGGCGAGGCGTAGGCGGTGACGGTCGCGCTGTCGGCAGCAAGGCCGTCCTTCTTCAGCGAGGTGGCGAGTGCCGAGGCAAAGGCTTCGCCCAGCTTCTTCAGCGCCTTGGGGGGCAGTTCTTCAACGAAAAGTTCGACGAGGAGATTCTTGGCAGTCATGTCAGGCGGCTTTCTTGGCGTTCTGTTCGGCGAGCTTGGCCAGCACGTCGGCGGCCCAGTCCTTCGGCGCCATCGGGAAGCCGAGGCGGGCGCGCGAGTCGAGGTAGCTCTGGGCAACGCTGCGGGCGAGGTTGCGGATGCGGCCGATGTAGGCGGCGCGCTCGGTGACCGAAATAGCGCCGCGGGCGTCGAGCAGGTTGAAAGTGTGCGCAGCCTTGAGCACCTGTTCGTAGGCCGGCAGCGCCAGTTGGGCGCCCATCAGGTGCTGCGCCTGCTTCTCGTGCGCGCCAAAGGCGTGGAACAGGAAGTCGACGTCGGAGTGCTCGAAGTTGTAGGTCGATTGCTCGACTTCGTTCTGGTGATAGACGTCGCCGTAGGTCAGGCCGTCGGTCCAGGTCAGGTCATAGACGTTCTCGACGCCCTGCAGGTACATGGCGAGACGTTCGATGCCGTAGGTGATTTCGCCGGTGATCGGCTTGCAGTCGATGCCGCCGACCTGCTGGAAGTAGGTGAACTGCGTCACTTCCATGCCGTTCATCCAGACTTCCCAGCCCAGGCCCCAGGCGCCGAGCGTCGGGTTTTCCCAGTCGTCCTCGACGAAACGAACGTCGTTCTTCTTCAGGTCGAAACCAAGGGCTTCGAGCGAGCCGAGGTAGAGCTCGAGGATGTTGTCCGGCGCCGGCTTGAGCACCACCTGGTACTGGTAGTAGTGCTGCATGCGGTTCGGGTTCTCGCCGTAGCGGCCATCCTTGGGGCGGCGCGAAGGCTGGACGTAGGCGGCCTTCCACGGCTCGGGGCCGATGGCGCGCAGGAAGGTCGCGGTATGGCTGGTGCCGGCGCCGACTTCCATGTCGTAAGGCTGGAGCAGGGCACAGCCTTGTTCGCTCCAGTATTGCTGCAGGCGCAGGATGATTTCCTGGAAGGTGGGCTTCTTGGTAGAGACGTTGCTGGTGGTCATCGGACGCACTCGGTAAGACGGAAAGCCTTGAATTTTACTAGCTTTTGCGACGGCCCGGCAGATTGCGGCGGGCGGGCTGCATGACGCACGCGGTGTTGTTGTGGCGCAACACCTGTCTTGCTGATGAGGGGGGCGACGTTGACGTATATCAACATAATCAATAGACTGCGCTCGTGTTGCGGTGCAACATCGCTTCCCCGGGCGCCGGATTGGCCGGTACCGTGCGGGTTGCAGGCTGCCGGGAAACGCCCGTGAGACCGGCCTGCGCGATGTCGTACCCCCTGTAACCGTTCGCTGTCCGACGCAGTTTGTCGGCAGTGGCAACAGTGAAGGAGGTCGCATGATCGCTACGACTGTTCTCCCGTCGCCCATGCTGCGGGTTTCGTCTGTCGCAATTGTCCTGGTCCAGAAGTTTTTGATGGCGGCCGGACTGGTTTTTATCCTCGGGTTTGTCGCCGTGCAGAGCGGCCATTCTCGCCTGATCGAAGAGCTGCGTGCCTGGCTGCCCGATCAGGAAGTTTCGGAAGTGTTGGAAGCTGATGCCGCGGCGCTGGATGCTGCCGATGCGGCAGAGGTGCCGCCGCGCCTGTCGCCGCGATTACGCGGCGCGCTCGACTACGTCGCCAAGCGTTACCGCGTGTCGACCGAGGCGCTCGAGCCGATTTTTGCCACCGCCCAGGCGGCCGGCCGTGAGCATCGTATTGACCCGCTGCTGATTGTCGCGGTGATCGGTGTCGAATCCGGCTTCAATCCCTTTTCGCAGAGCGTGTTCGGCGCGCAGGGGCTGATGCAGGTGGTGCCACGCTTCCATTTCGACAAACTGCCGGACGAGGCTGATCGCTCCGCCTTCCTTGATCCGGTGACCAATGTCCGGATCGGTGCCAAGGTCCTGAAAGAGTCGATCCACCGTTTAGGCAGCGTCGAGGACGGCCTGCAGCAGTTCGGCGGGGCGGCGAACGATCCGGATCGCCGCTATTCGAGCAAGGTGCTGGCCGAGAAACAGCGTCTTGAACAGGCTGCACAGCGTCTGCGCATGACCTGATCGGCTGGGGTGGCGGGAACGTTTGGCACTTTGTCGCGGTCTTTGAGCGCATGATGATGCATTCAAGACCCGATGAAGGAGCGACGATGACTTCCACCTTGCCGATCACCACGCTGGCTGGCGGTTGTTTTTGGTGCCTCGAAGCCGCCTTTCAGCAGCTGGAAGGTGTGGTTTCGGTGGCGCCGGGCTACATGGGCGGACACGATCCGCGGCCGACCTACGAGGCCGTGTGCCGGGGCCATACCGGTCATGCCGAGGTCGTTCAGATCCGCTTTGACCCCGCGATCATCGACTTCCCGACGCTGCTCGATGTCTTCTTTACCATCCACGACCCGACGACACTGAATCGTCAGGGGCACGACGTCGGTACGCAGTACCGCTCGGCCATCTTCTGGCATGACGAGGGCCAGCGTGAGGTCGCGCTGGCGAAAATCGCAGCCTTGAACGAAGCCAGCTATTGGCGCTCGCCCATCGTCACCGAAGTGCAGCCGGCAGCGACCTTTTTCGTCGCCGAGGATTACCACCACGACTATTTCCGCAAAAACCCCTACCAGGGCTATTGCATGGCCGTGGTGGCACCGAAGGCGATGAAGGTACAGGCGGGTTTTGCCGCCCGCCTCAAGCCGGATTTCCGGTAGCGGCGCTCAGAGCGTGCTGTCGATGAAGTCGATCAGCTCGCGCACGAAGCGTTCGCGCTGCCACTGGTGTGGCGAGTGGTCGGTGCCCTCGTAGATGCGCAGCACGGCATTGGGGATGGTGTCGGCGACATATTTCGCCGTGTCGGTGCGGTAGAAATTGCTTTCGCCACCATAGACGAGCAGCGTGGGTAGCGGGATGTTGGCGAGAACGTCGCGGTAGTCGGCGGCGGTCAGGCTCAGCCAGCAATTGATCAGCGGTTCCGGGTTTTGCGCACGCAGCGCCGCGCGGGATTTCTGCCAGCCGGTGGCGTTGTCGGCGTATTTCTGCCGGGCGCGATCGTTGAGGCCATTGGCGGTCAGCTTGAGCACCCCTTCGGCAAAATCCTCGCGTAGCCAATCGACGAGCTGTCGGTTACGGTCAACCCCAAAATCCCCGTAAATTCCGTGTTCCCAGTCGTCTGCAGTCAGCAGTTTGGGTGACTGGTCGATCAGGCAGAGTTTGCCCAGACCATGGGTGCCGTGGTCGCGCAGGTATTGCCAGAGCGTCAGCGCTCCCATCGAATGACCGACGGCCGTTGCACCGTGCAGCCCGTAGTGATCGATCAGGTTCCGGAGATCCCGCGCCATGCGCTCGACCGTCGCCGAGCCGGGATGGGCCAGTGTGTGGCCGCCATGGCCGCGCGCATCCCAGCGATAGACGCGGTGGTGGGCATTCAGTTCGTTGAGGAAGGGAAACCACTCCTGACTGCTCGACGTCCAGCCGTGCAGCAGGATCAGCGGCTCGCCATCGCCGGAAATCCGGACGTGAATCTTTTCGCCATCATCGGCAAGAAAATGGGTCATCTTCGGGGGCGGGAAAACGCAAAGGCATCAGTATAATCGCCGCGTTCAATACGGAGGAGTATGGAGATGTTTGACTGGAGAGATTACGGCAACGGCATCTACGCCTTCGATGCCGGCTACGTGCGTCCGATTCTGGCGGCCATTCACATGATTGTTGATAACGGCCGCGTCGCCTTCGTCGATACCGGCAGCAACGACTCGCTGCCGAATGTGCTGGAAGCGCTGAACAAGCTGGCTCTGGGCCGCGAGGCGGTCGATTACGTCATCCTCACGCACATCCATCTCGACCACGCCGGCGGCGCCGGCACGCTGATGCGTGAATTCCCGAATGCAAAGCTGGTGGTCCATCCGCGAGGCAGCCGGCACATGGCCGAGCCTTCCAAGCTGGTGGCCGGTGTCACGGCCGTCTATGGCGCCGAGTACGTCGAGAATGTCTATGGCGACATCCTGCCGATTCCGGCAGATCGCATCATCGATGCCCATGAAGGGTTGATCCTGCAACTGGGCGGCCGTGAGTTGTTGTGCATCGACACGCCGGGCCATGCCAAGCACCACATCTGTGTCGTTGACCGGAAAAGCGACAGCATCTTCACTGGCGACATGTTCGGCCTGTCTTACCGCGAATTCGATGTCGACGGCCATCAGTTCATTCTGCCGACGACCTCCCCGACCCAGTTTGACGCTGCTGAAATGCACGCCTCGATCGACCGTCTGATGCGCTATGCGCCCAAGGCAATGTACCTGACGCACTACGCGCAACTGCACGATGTGCCGGCGCAGGCGGATGTGCTACGCCGGCGTCTTGATGCCCATGTCGCCGTAGCCGAAGTGCATGCCGATGCCGGTGAAGGTCGCCATGCGGCGATCAAGCAGGGCATCATGGATGCCTTGGTCACTGATCTGCGCGCGCATGGCTGCACGCTGCCGGAATCGACCATTCTTGAAGTGCTCGCTACCGACCTTGAACTGAATGCTCAGGGGCTGGCCTGGTGGCTGGATCACCGCGGCTGATTTTTGTGCTGGCATGCTCCGTGCAGTGAGAGGGGTATCAAACTCTCGACGGAGCAACAGCCATGGACGGCGGACTTACTGAAATCATGCTTGGCGTCACGCTTGGCGCCTTTTCGCCCCTGGTGGCGATCGCGGCTTTCGAAAAGCTGGTGCGCACCAGATTGAAGAGCGAGGACTGAACAATGCACTCGCGCAGGGCAGCGTTCAGCGGCTGGCGCGTATGACCAGATGCCCGTTTTCGTGATGCACCGGCATCGCGAAATTGTAGCGGTCGGCCTCCGCTGCCAGGTCCAGATCGGCCGCTGGCAGGTTCGGCCAGGTGCCAGCGGTAAAACGGCGGCCGAAATCCGAATCGCGCACGCGTTGCGCATAGATGGCCGCATTTGCAGGCCTGCCGGCGAGTAGCGCCTCCAGGTAGTCGGCGCAGGCGACATCCTCGTCGCCATCGCGATCTACCCATTCACCGGTAATGATGAAGCAGACGTCCTCGGCGCCGCTGGCGCGAATGGCGTGGGCGGTGGCCCGGGCACAAACCAGACTGGCGGCAAAGAGCTGGCGGCCCTGGCTGAAGCGCTGCAGGCCGCGCACGCCGGCGGCCGTGCTCATCACCATATCGCGGCCGGCGACGTCTGCGGTCAACAATGCCGACGGTGTATTGCCGAAATCGAAGCCGGGAATCGGGTCGCCACCACCGACCGCGCCGACCGAGAGAGCGTTCGGCAGTCGATCATGCAGCGTCACGGCTTCGGAGATGCTCTCCACCGGATAGATCGCCCGCGCCCCGCGGGCCAGCGCGACCGCGGCCGAGGTGAATGAGCGCAGAACGTCGATGACGACGATGGTGTCGTGCGGCGTCGGCGAATCGAGCAGGCGGTTGAGGTAAAGGCGGGAGAAGCGCATGGCGCAAGGCTAGCGCAAAGTGGCGGCGATTGCAGCCCCGCTTCAGCCTCGTGCCGCGGCGCGCCGACTGCGCCGCAAGGCGATGGCGAGGCTGGCGAAGATGAGCAGTAATGCCGGCCAGTTGCCGAATCGAGCGTAGGGCGTCATGCCGGTGTGAGCGCGTACTTCGCGGGTAAGTACGCCGGTGGTGAAGGGCGGCAGCACGGCGCTGACCTCGCCGCGGGCGTCGATAATCGCGGTCATGCCGGTATTGGTTGCCCGCAGCATCGGTCGGCCGGTTTCGGCCGCGCGCAGGCGGGCGATCTGCAGGTGTTGCGGCTGGGCGAGCGAACGGCCGAACCAGGCGGTATTCGACAGGTTGGCCAGAATGCCGGCAGCCGGCAGGGCACGGATGATTTCGTCGCCAAAGACATCCTCATAGCAGATGTTGGCGGCGACCTGGCGGCCGGCGACAGCCAGCGGTGGCTGGTTGTCAGGGCCGCGCGAGAAGGACGACATCGGGATGTTGGCGTAGGCCATGAACCACGCGAAGCCGGGTGGGATGAACTCGCCGTAAGGCACGAGGTGTTGCTTGCTATACACCTGCAGCGGCGAACTGCCGAGGCTTACGGCGCTGTTGAAATAGTTGCCGCCATCGCCGGTCAGTACGCCGAGGATGATGTCGCCTTGCTGGCGCTGCGCGAGGGATTTCAGTTCCTCGAGATAGGCGGGCGGCATCTGGTCGATGAAGATGGGGAGCGCCGTTTCGGGCAGGAGTGTCAGCTGCGCCGGGTTGGCTTCGATCAGGTCACGGTAAAGCTGAAGCGTGCGGACAAAGGCTTCCGGGCGGAATTTCATTTCCTGCGGCACATTGCCCTGGATCAGCGCGACGCTGACCGGTTCGCCGTCCGGCTGCGTCCATGCGACCTGGCGCAGGCCGAAACCGGAGGCGGCCAAGATCAGCAGCACCGTCAGGCCGATGCGCCAGCGCCAGAGCAGGGCGCCGCTCAGCGCGACGAGCAGCGACAACCCATGGACACCGAGTAGTGGAGCGAAGCCGGCCAGCGGGCTGGGCGGGCTTTGCGAGTAACCTGCGGTCAACCACGGAAAGCCGCTAAAAATCCAGCCGCGGACCCAATCGGCTAGGGCGATCAGTGCCGCGAAAAACAAGGCCTGCTGCCAAAGAGCGAACGGTTGCCAACGCTTGAAAGCGGCGCTGGCAGCCATCGGGAACAAGGCCATGACCGCGCAGAACAGAAAAGCCGCGATGCCGGCCAGCCACCAGGGCATGCCGCCGAAGACCGACAGGCTGACATAGACCCAGGACACGCCGGTGAGGAAAAAGCCGAGACCGAAGGCCAGTCCGGTGAGGCCGGCTGCTCGGATGCTGCCAGAACGGACGAGCAGGCCGAACAGGCCGCCCCAGATCAGCGGGGCGAGCCAGAAGAGTTCGAAAGGCGCGAAGCAGCCAACGCCGGCGACGCCGAGCAGGGGGGCGAGGGCAAGGCGGACTGCCGGGCGCTCAGGCAGATGCAGCGTCAGCACTGGCCTTGGGTTTGGGGGCGTCGACCAGCAGCGTGTACAGCCGGCGACTGTCGGCGCGCAACACCTGGAAACGCACGCCGTCGATTTCAATGATTTCGTTGCGCTTGGGCATGCGGCCGAGGTGGCGCAGGATCAGGCCGCCGACGGTGTCGAATTCCTCGTCGGAGAAATCGGTGGCAAAGGCTTCATTGAAATCGACAATCTCGGTGCGCGCCTTGACGCGATAGCGGCCGGAGGCATCGAGCCGGATGTTGTCGTGGGTTTCGTCGAAGTCGTATTCGTCCTCGATGTCGCCGACGATCTGCTCCAGCACGTCCTCGATGGTGACGAGGCCGGCGACGCTGCCGTATTCATTGACGACGATGGCCATGTGGTTGCGCGAGACGCGGAATTCGCGCAGCAGCACGTTCAGGCGCTTCGATTCCGGAATGAATACCGCCGGACGCAGCCAGTCGCGCAGGCTGAAATCCTTTTCAGTATGAATGCGCAGCAGATCCTTGGCGAGCAGGATGCCGAGCACGTTGTCGCGGTCGCCATCGACTACCGGGAAGCGCGAATGGGCGGCTTCAATGACCGTGGGGATGATTTCCTCGAGCGGGTCGTCAACATCAATGACGTCCATTTGTGCCCGCGGGATCATCACGTCGGTGACGCGGGTTTCGGAGGCGGCGAGTGCGCCTTCGATGATGGTCAGCGCGTCGGCATCCATCAGGTTGCGCTCGTAGGCGCTGTGCAGAATCTGCAGCAGCTGCTCGCGATCTTCGGGTTCGCGCAGCAGCAGGGAAGTCAGGCGTTCGATGAAACTTGGTTTACTGTCGCTATCCATAGCACTTAGGCCGCTGAGTCACCCTGATACGGGTCGGGGTAACCCAATGCAGCGAGAATTTCCCTCTCTTCGTCTTCCATTTCCTGGGCCTCGTCGTCGTTCTCGTGGTCCCAGCCTTGCAAATGCAGCATACCATGCACCGTCAGGTGCGCGTAATGCGCGTCCAGTGGCTTGTTCTGTTCGGCGGCCTCGCGGGCAACGACACTCGGGCAGATGACCAGATCGCCCTGTGTCACCGGCTCGACTTCGTACGGGAAGGACAGCACGTTGGTCGCATAGTCCTTGCCGCGGTACTCGTTATTCAGCGCCTGGCCTTCGTCGGCATCGACCAGACGGATGGTGATTTCGCCACCACCGACCAGTGCGGCGCGCGCCCAGCGCACAAAGTCTGCCCGCAAAGGTAAGCCCTCGCGGTTACAGGCATATTGCACGGAGAGATTAAGTCGATTGCTGGCGTTTTTCATAGGCGTCGACGATGCGGGCGACCAGCGGGTGGCGCACAACGTCTTCCTTCTTGAAGTGGGTAAAGGCGATGCCGCGCACATCGCGCAGCACGTCGATGGCTTCCTTGAGGCCGCTCTTGTGGCCCTTGGGCAGGTCGATCTGGGTAATGTCGCCGGTGACCACCGCCTTGGCGCCGATGCCGATGCGGGTCAGGAACATCTTCATCTGCTCCGGCGTCGTGTTCTGCGCTTCATCGAGGATGATGAAGGCGTGATTCAGCGTACGACCGCGCATGAAGGCGAGCGGGGCGATCTCGATGGCGCGCTTTTCATACAGTTTGGCGACGCGGTCGGCGCCCATCAGGTCGTAGAGGGCATCGTAGAGCGGCCGCAGATAGGGGTCGATCTTCTGCGTCAGGTCGCCGGGCAAAAAGCCGAGGCGCTCGCCGGCCTCGACGGCCGGGCGGGTGAGGATGATGCGCTCGACGAGGTCGCGCTCGAAGGCATCGACGGCACTGGCGACGGCGAGATAGGTCTTGCCGGTGCCGGCCGGGCCGATGCCGAAGGTGATGTCGTGTTCCTGGATGTGCTTCAGGTACTCGACCTGGCGCGGCGTGCGGCCGTGCAGTTCGGTCTTGCGGGTGACCAGTTGCGGGCCGTCGATCGGGCTGTCGGCACTGCGCGAGATGCGGCGGACCGGGGCATTGAGAAACTCGATCAGGCCCAACTGGATTTCATCGACCGACAGTGGCTCGCGCGCCATGGCGTAGAAGTGCTGCAGGGCATCTGCGGTCAACCGGGATTTTTCGCCCAAAATGGAAAAGCGCTCGTTGCGCCGGCGGATCGTCACATCGAAGCCTGTTTCGATCTGCCGGATGTTCTCGTCCAGCGGCCCGCAGAGATTGGCCAGCTGGGCGTTGTCGACCGGCGTCAGCGCGATCTCGACCGGCTTTTGCTTGGGCGCGGTCTTAGGCTTCGCGGATGACAATTTCGCCCCTCAGGCTGTGCGGCAAGGCTTCGGTGATGCGGACATCGGCAAAGGTGTCGATCAGGCGCGGGTTGCCGGCGAAATTGACAATGCGGTTGTTGTCGGTGCGGCCGGCCAGTTCGTTGGCGTCCTTCTTCGACGTGCCTTCGATCAGCACGCGTTGCACGGTGCCGACCATGGATTTGCTGACCGCTTGTGCCAGTTCGTCGATTCGCTTCTGCAGGCGGGCCAGACGGGCCGACTTGACCTCGGCCGAGGTGTCGTCGGCCAGCTCCAGTGCTGGCGTGCCGGGGCGCGGGCTGTAAATGAAGGAGAAAGAGGCGTCAAAGGCGACGTCGTCGATCAGCTTCATGGTCTTTTCAAAGTCTTCATCCGTCTCGCCCGGGAAACCGACGATGAAGTCCGAAGACAGCGCGATGTCCGGGCGCGCAGCGCGCAGCTTGCGGACGATGGACTTGAACTCCAGAGTCGTGTAGCCGCGCTTCATCGCGGCCAATACGCGGTCCGAACCGGCCTGAACCGGCAGGTGCAGGTGCGACACCAGCTTCGGCACCTTGATGTAAGTGTCGATCAGGCGCTGCGACATTTCGCGCGGGTGCGAGGTCGTGTAACGAATACGTTCGATGCCCGGCACCTCGGCGATGTACTCGATCAGCATCGCCAGATCGGCCTTCTCCTCGGTGCCATCCATGTCGCCGCGGTAGGCGTTGACGTTCTGTCCGAGCAGCGTCACTTCCTTGACGCCATGCGCGGCTAAATCGGCAACCTCGGTCAGCACGTCGGTGAAGGGACGCGATACCTCTCCGCCGCGGGTGTAAGGCACGATGCAGAAGGTGCAGAACTTGGAGCAGCCTTCCATAATCGACACGAAAGCCGTCGCACCCTTCACTTCCGCCGGTGGCATGGCATCGAATTTCTCGATCTCCGGGAAGGAGACATCCACCGCCGCCTTGCCCTTTTCTTTGCGTTCGGCAATCAGTTGCGGCAGGCGGTGAAGCGTCTGCGGGCCGAAAACGACATCGACGTATGGCGCACGGGCGACGATGGCGTCGCCTTCCTGGCTGGCGACACAGCCCCCGACACCGATCACCAGATTCGGATTCAGCTTCTTCAGGTGCTTGACCCGGCCAAGATCATGGAAAACCTTTTCCTGTGCCTTTTCGCGGACGGAGCAGGTGTTGAACAGGATGATGTCGGCTTCTTCCGGGTTGTCGGTTTTGACGACGCCTTCCGAGGCATTGAGTACGTCGGCCATTTTGTCCGAGTCGTACTCGTTCATCTGGCACCCGAAAGTGCGGATGAAAAGCTTTTTGGTCATTGAAATGCTTTGAAAATCAGAGGGCGCCGCTTGGGCAGGCTGGCGGCAGAAAAGTTGCTAATTATAACCCGGTTGACCACGGTGCCATCGCCCAACTATAATTCGCGCCCTCAAAGCGTGGTGATGTAGCTCAGACGGTTAGAGCGATGGATTCATAACCCATAGGTCGGCAGTTCGATTCTGCCCATCACCACCAACAGATACAAGGAAACGGCCAACCCAAGCGGGTTGGCCGTTTTTCTTTCTGGTCAATTTCTGGTCAGAGCGTGGTCAAACTCGATCAAGCTGCCTCCAGCGCTGAGTCGATCAGCGTGTCGGCCAACTTGGCTTGATGCTGGCTGGCGTAGGCGAGGCCGGCTTGCAGATGCTCACAGAGCGCCATCAATTTATCGACCTTGCCTACGATGCGATATTGCTCAGCTAGAGGTGGAAGTGGGATTGCCGTCATTGCCAGCCGATTTAATGCCATTTTTTGGACTCCGACCTGTTTTGTTTTGTCGAAAAACTGCTTTTGGCAGAAGTCACTAGCAAGACACTTGTACAGATAAACGCGGTCGATTACAGGGCTAAGGATCAGTCTCGCGGCATTTTCGGTCAAGTTCATTCCGTCGAACTTCTCTGGAACCAAACCGCACTTTCCAATCGTCGCTCCGACTATGGTCATGTAAATATCGTCTTTTGTGATGATGTACTGCTGAATTTTGGTTCGCATAGCTTCATCGATATAGTGCAAATCCGAGTCGTCGATTGAGCCATTTTTCATATCACTGACACGAATGTAGATGTACGGAGTGGGCGTTTTGGAGAGTTGGTAGCCATTAGAGACTCGTTTTCCTCCTTTTATTTCGACAACTTCCCCAAGAGATACCCACTTCCAACCGCTTGGCAATTGGAACGGCATCTCATTCTCTACAACGGGTGACGTTGGTTTAGATTTTTTGCGAACCCCATTTTTCTCTAATCGCACTCGCTCCTCAACCATCAAATTGAGTGTGTCGCTTGCTGGTTTATCGTTCAAATCCTGCGGCACCAGCTTACCCATCACCGCCAGTTGCAGCACGGTCTGCTTGAGCGCATCGATGCTGGCCTCGGTGGTGAATAGGGTGTCGAAGCGTTCAGCGAGGCGTTGCCAGTTGGCGGCGAGGTCGGCGGCGTCGGTACTTTGGGTTAGCGTGCCGAGCAGGGTTTCGACGAGCCGGGCATGGGCGCTGGCCGCATCCGCCAGTTCCGCCTCCAGCCGGTCGCAGAGGGCCATCAGTTCATCGACTTTGGCGACGATGCGGTGTTGTTCGGCAAGGGGAGGAAGCGGTACGCATAGACGGGCAAGCGACTCCGAATTCAGGGTGTCACCCATCAGGGCGCTTTTGCTATTTCCTCCTTGCGCAATAAGTGGCAAAAAATGCGTCAAGAAATCTTGGGAAACCCCCGTAAACGGGAATATCGAAATAATCGCTTCGTTATGAAAGGCATCGATACCAAGTGTTGCTACCTTTCCAACAGTCAACTTGAAGCTCATCAACAGCGTGCCAGCAGGGACTGGAACTGAGCGGAAGACCTTCTCACAGGCGGCATTTGAAATGGTTCTGGATGTCGTAACGATGCGCTGTCCGTGACTCATGTCGGAAATACTCACCCACGGAATACCGTCATCAGCCCAATAAGTAGCCTCTTTCGTTGGAGGTGTTTTACCCATTTTGTAGTTAGCGACGTCGGGGAGGCGGCACCATTCCCAACTAATGGGTAATTCAAAAGGCCAAGAGTCCTTCTCAAGCGGGATGGCCTTCAATTTTTTACAAATCCCAGCGGCTTCCTGGCGCGCCCGCTCCTGCTCAATCCGCTTGAGTAATTCACTCGCCGGCTCGTCAGCCGAGTCTTGCGGTACCAGCTTACCGCGCACCGCCAATTCCAGGATCAACCCACGCAGCTTCTGAATTCCATCCGGCGCCGAAGCCAGCAGCGGCAGATGCTCGCTCAAAACGATGCTCACGCCTTGCCCTCCAGCGCAGCAGCCAGCACGGCCTTCAACTGGTCACGGGTGGCGGCAATTCGCTGCTGCAACTGGGCGTAGTCGGCCAGCAGTTCGTCCGGGTCGTGGCTGATCTGACCCGGGCTGTGCGGGTTCTTGATGTCGAGGTTGTAGTTGCGCGCCTTGATGTCGTCGGCGCTGACCTTCCAGGCGAATTCGTTTTCGACGCGATTGCCCCACCAAGCCTTTTCGACTTCGAATTCCTCGATGCGCATCGGCTTGGTCTTGGAATAGCTCTTGTAGCCGACGGGATAGGGATGCTCGTAGAACCAGGTTTCGGTGGTCGGCATGCCCTTGGTGAAGAAAAGCAGGTTGGTCTTGATGCCGGTGTAGGGGTTGAAGACGCCATTGGGCAGGCGGACGACGGTGTGGAGGTTGCAGGTTTCCAGCAACTGTTCTTTGATGCGGGTCTTGATGCCTTCGCCGAACAGGGTGCCATCGGGCAGGACGACAGCAGCACGGCCGCCATCCTTGAGCAGGTGCATGATCAGCACCAGAAACAGGTCGGCAGTTTCCCGGGTGCGGAAGTTGGCCGGGAAGTTGTTTTCGATGCCGTCTTCTTCCATGCCACCGAAGGGCGGGTTGGTGACGATGACATCGACCCGGTCACGCGGGCCGTAGTCGCGCAAGGGGCGGGAGAGCGTGTTGTCGTGGCGGACGTTGGTCGGTACATCGATGCCGTGCAGGATCATGTTGGTGGTGCACAGCAGGTGCGGGAGCGGCTTCTTCTCGACGCCGTAGATGGATTCCTGCAGCAATTGCTCCTGTTCGACCGTCTTCACGTGTCGCTTGCGCACGTACTCAATGGCGCAGGTCAGGAAGCCCCCCGTACCGCAGGCCGGGTCCATGATCTTCTCGCCGAGTTGCGGGGCCACCATGTCGACCATGAACTGGGTGACCGGGCGCGGCGTGTAGTACTCGCCAGCGTTCCCGGCGTTTTGCAGGTCGCGCAGGATCTGCTCGTAGAGGTCGCCGAACAGGTGGCGATCCTGCGCCTTGTTGAAGTCCACACCCTCGACGATCTTATTGATCACCTGCCGCATCAGGTGGCCGGACTTCATGTAGTTGTAGGCATCCTCGAAGACGCCGCGAATCACGTAGCCCCGCTTGTCGCCACCTGCCGGCTGCAGGTTTTTCAGGGTCGGGAAAAGCTGGTTATTGACGAATTCCAGCAGATCGTCGCCGGTCATACCCTCTGCGTCAGCCGCCCAGTTGCGCCACCGCAGCGCCTCGGGAATGGGCGAGCGGTAGTCGTCATCGAGCAGTTCGTACTCGGTTTCCTTGTCGTCGTAGATTTTGAGGAAGAACATCCAGACCAACTGGCCGATGCGCTGCGCGTCGCCATCGACGCCGACATCCTTGCGCATGATGTCCTGGATGGATTTGATGGTGCTGCTGATCGACATGCGGATTTCCGTTTAACCGTAGAGTTGTTGTTCTAGTTCTTGCACGGCCTGGAGATAAGCGGGTTTGCCACCGAACGACTTGATCAGTTCGGGGGCGGTACCCAGGCGGGTGAAAGGATCGAGGGTCAGGATTTTAATGTCTTCGATGCTCTCGATGCCGGCGTCGGCGTACTTGTCGAGCAGGCCGTTGAGGACGGCGCGGGCCTGCTCGCCGTATTTCGCGAATACGTCCTTCTTCTTGACCTGCTCGGCGCGCTCTTTCCGGGTCAGCGCCGGGCGGTCGAAAGCGACGTGGCAGATCAGGTCGAAGGGGTCGAAGGTCTTGCCCTGTTTCTTGCCGACTTCTTCTGCCAAGGCTTCGAGCAGGACGCCCTGGGCTTCAAGTTCCTCGATCAGCGCCTGCTTTTTCTCGGTATCGGACCAGCGGCGCAGGAAGTCATCCAGCGAGGCGAATTCCTTGCGTACAGCCTTGCGGGTGTAGTCCTTGAGCGATTCCGTGATCAGCTTGCCATCCGGGCCGTAGTACTGCACCCGCTCGGCCACGACATAGACGCTAACCTCGCCACCAAGGACGTACTTGATCCGCTTTTCACCGGGCTCATCGGGCCGCAATGGAGGTTCTTCCGGAGGGTGATCGCCTTCGCCGGGGGGCGGTTCATCGACAGGTTCTTCGGGGGGTACGGGGGGCTCGTCCGGGCCGGGTTCAAAGACCTGCACGGGGTCGCCATCAAAGGCCGGATCGGCAAACAGCTCGGTCGCCTTCTTGAAGTCCATGATGGTGAACCAGAACTTGCCGTAATCCTCGTTGATGCGGGTGCCACGGCCGATGATCTGCTTGAATTCGGTCATCGACTGGATACGTTGGTCGAGAACCACCAGCTTGCATGTCTGGGCATCGACACCCGTCGTCATCAGCTTGCTGGTGGTGGCAATCACCGGGTAGCGGCTTTCCGGGTCGATGAAGTTGTCGAGCTCGGCCTTGCCTTCCTGCTCGTCGCCGGTAATCCGCATCACGTACTTACGGTTCTCCTTGATGCGCTCCGGGTTCAAATTGACCAGGGCCTGACGCATGCGCTCGGCGTGATCGATGTCTTCGCAGAACACGATGGTCTTGGCGTAGGGGTCGGTGGCCCGCAGGAATTCGGTGATCTTGCGGGCGACCAGTTCGGTGCGCTTCTCAAGGACGAGGGTACGGTCGAAATCTTTCTGGTTGTAGATGCGGTCCTCGATCAGGTTGCCGTGCTTGTCGGTCTGGCCCTTGGCCGGACGCCAGCCTTGAAGGTCCTTGTCGATGTCGATGCGGACGACCTTGTAGGGGGCGAGAAAGCCGTCATCGATGCCCTGCTTCAAGGAGTAGGTATAGACCGGATCGCCGAAGTAGTGGATGTTGGAAACTTCCTTGGTCTCCTTCGGCGTCGCCGTCAGGCCGATCTGGGTCGCGCCGGAGAAGTAGTCCAGGATTTCACGCCAGGCGGAGTCCTCGGCAGCGCTGCCCCGGTGACACTCATCGATGATGATCAGGTCGAAGAAGTCCGGTGAGAACTGCTTGTAGACGTTCTTCTCTTCCTCGTTGCCGGTGACAGCCTGATACAGCGACAGGTAGATCTCGTACGCCTTGTTGGCCTGACGCTTCTCGATCTTGGTCATGGCAGCACCAAACGGCTTGAAGTCGTTGGTGCGGGTCTGATCGACGAGGATGTTGCGGTCAGCCAGGAACAGGATGCGTTTCTTCTGTTTCGACTTCCACAAGCGCCAGATGATTTGGAAGGCGGTATAGGTCTTGCCGGTACCGGTCGCCATGACTAGGAGGATGCGATCCTGGCCGCGAGCGACAGCCTCGACGGTGCGATTGACGGCGGTGACTTGGTAGTAACGCGGAATCCGGCCGGAACCATCGTCGTAGTACGGCGTTTCGACGGTGGCGACTGCTTCGCCAGCCAACCCTTTCCAGGCGCAGTAGCGCTGCCAGAGTTCGGCCGGTGACGGGAATTCGGACAGCTTCAACTCGGTTTCCGTGGCAGCGGCGTTGCCGGTGCGGTCATGGAAGAGGAAACCGTCGCCATTGCTGGAAAACACGAAGGGGATGTCGAGGGTTTCTGCATAGTCCAGACCCTGCTGCATGCCGGCACCGAGGCTATGCGTTTGATCCTTGGCTTCGATCAGTGCAATCGGCTGATTGGGCTTGGTGTAGAGCACGTAATCGGCCCGCTTGCCTTTGCCCCGGCTATGCAGCTTGCCGCGCACGATGATGCGGCCTTTGGTAAAGCTGACTTCCTCGCGAATCTGGGTTTGCAGGTCCCAGCCGGCCGACACCAAGGCCGGGGTGATGAATTTGCTGCAAATATCGCGTTCGGAAAGTTTTGACATGGCCGCTCATTCTGCTTTTCAGGCGAAGCAGCCATGATAAAGGAATGAGGCCGATGGTCTAAACCGGTTCGGCCTCCTTGGGGGGCAAGTCTTACATTTCGGAGAGCAGCATTCCGTGCGTTGCGAAACACAGCCACGGAATCATGTCGTCATTCGCCGGATCGAGCTCCGGAAGCAGGTCGGCCAGAAGGCGGATACCATCGCGGATGCTCGTTTGTCCGTTTGCTGCAACGATATGCTGGACCAGCGCCCTTCTGGCCTTACGATACGCCGCGTGGTAGGAAACGATCCCAGTCGGGCACTCATAATCGGCCGTCAGCAGTGCCCAGAACTCATCAGTCGGGAACAGCGGGTCCGGGGAAAAGCGATGCGGATTCAGGCGCTCGAAATCCACGATGTCGCCCTCCGGGCCAGACGACCCCGCATATCCCATACAGATGCAGAACGGGGCCTCGATTTCGCCATCATCATTGTATTGGTGCTCAAGGCACAGCCCGACGTCACCAGCGTAAAACGCATGCTCGCAATTCAAGAAGCGGGCGCGATAGCCGAGGTAGAGAGCGGTTTTCAAGGTGTCGTCGGCTTCACGGAGGTTGTAGGCTTTGGCAATTTCATTGATTGCCGCTCCGACGGTTTTCGGATTAACGAAACCGTCATCGTAAAAGTCGGGGGGATCCTTGTGGTACAGCCCGATGTGATACCAAGCCAGATTTTCGAGGTTGGCGCTTTCGTTCTTCAGGCGGATGAGGTTATCGACCGGCGACAGAATTTTGCGCTTGAGGCGCTCCAGCTCAGCTTGCGGGTTGAAGACAATAGCGGATGGATTATGCATGGTGCTCTCCAGGTGATTGAAAGGACAAAGCGCGCGGTAAATCAAGAAAAATCGGACGCGTTCTGTGGGGAGCATTGTCGTGATTGGGATAAAGCGCCGCTTCCTGCTGCATCTAGCGCCGTACAACGGTTCAAGCTAGATCAAAGCCGGTCATGAAGCTGGTATAGAAAAGCCGTGTAAGCCTCGCCTTGATTACCCCCTCCGCAGGAGTTACACGGCCAATGGCATGTCAGGTCGCAATCTCGAAGAACACCTTGCCGCAATCCAGCGAAGGGAACGCGACATGCAATTTCGCAAGGAAACCTTCGGTACGCGGTGTCCGAGGCACTGCATTGTCGAGCAGGATGCCCTTGCTTCCGTTGCGCACGGTATTGCTATCGGCCGGCCACCCCAAGGCAGCCAGTGTGTTCGCCACGTCCTGGTACTTGAGCTTCTTTTGCAGCCCCCATGCCTCTTGGAAATAAGCCCGCAGGAACATGCGCACGAGGATGCCGATCGACCCCGTTTGGGTGACCTGCCAGGGCATCTTGATGCCGCGCTCTTTCTGCCGTTTGAGCGTCAGCTTGCAGAGGTAATAGTCCGCCCAGTCGTCGAAATCATCCAGCGTTTTGAGGCAGCGCTTGGTACGCCAGTCGTCGAAAACGGCGCGGGCAAATTCAGCATCGCGGGCGGTGCGCCATGGCACGGTATCGAAGGTTAGAACCCGCTGTCCGCGGCAGAGTACCCAGCGCGGATTCACTGGGCGCCGCTTCATGTCGTATTCCAAATTCATTGTCACGTCGCGCTCGTTCATGACGACATCGACGTCTTTGGTTACCTGTTCTCTGAGGGAGGTGAAGGAGCGGCGCGGGCTTTTCTGGGCCGGTTGGCGATTCAAGTAGCGCTCGATCATTTCCTCATTGGCGTAGGCTTTGACGTTCGTCGTTGTCGATTCACCCGATTTGGCGAGGATGATTTGCTTGCGCGCCGGCATGGACCAATCCGTCATGGCTGTCAGCTGTCCGCGTGTTCGCATATTGATGACCTGCAACGCACGATGCTTCAGTTCCAGCATGCTGTCGTTGTCAGGGTTGATTCGGCTGCATAGGGCTTGGTAGCGCTCCGCCATCGGGCCACGCTTAATTTCCTGGAGTGATGCTGTTGTCAAAAAACCGTCAGTTGTCGCACTAATTACACTGTGGTGCGATGGGATGCCATGCAACAGTTCGGCTAATGTGGCACGAACGAGTGACGTCACATGGCCGGCAATGGCCGGATGCGATATGGCGCTTTTCGGCAATTCCACGCTTTTCTCGGTACCAGCGTCAAAGACCATTTTCGGTTTTAGACCCTGTGCGGCCTTGCCGTACAGGGTATTACCCAGCAGTTTGTAGTAGAGCTGAGAGGCGTTGTCTCCTAAGGCTTTCGCGGCATTTCGGCGTGCCACGTTTTGGGCGACAAAGGGTTCAAACAGCCGGGCATCACCGGGTTGCCAATCGAACACCACACCCTCCAGAATTTTGATCTGGCAACCGTGATTCAGGGCGACTTCGATTTCCGGGGCGCCACAATAGCTTCCGCCGGACAGAGGAAAGTACAGGCCCCGCTCAACGCTCTGCACGGGTAAGCCGGGATAACGTGTGTCGTCGGGGTAGGTGAATTCGATATGGGCAAAACCCAGGACGTGGCCCACGAAATCGGCAGGGTTGGTCGTAAGACGAGGTAGCTTGCTGTTATCAGGCAGCCCGTAATCGACCATGGCCGTGCTGTAGGCCGAGTTGAGATCAAAGTCGTTGATCACCCGCACTTCCGAGGCACCACACAGATAGCTTTCGTTGCGTCCGCCGGAATAGCAGCGGGTGATGAAAGCTTCGAACATTTCCCGGCGTGCGGTTGGTGCCTTGTAGCTGCGTACCATGGTGCGACCGGTCTTTCGATCCCGAGAGATGTACTGCACGTCTTCCAAGCCGAAAGCCTCATCAAACGCCGCTTCCGTTGGAAACGTGCGCCGGAATACGCTGATGCCCAGGGCACTGATCGTGCTGGGTAGTACGCGGTCCTGATCTTTGGCAGGATCTTGCGGCGGGAGCAATTCGGTGAAGACGAGCTTTTCCAGGGCGATGCACAGTTTGACGGGGATTTCCGCGTCACGCCGGCTATAGCGTTCAGCGGCAGCCCGGTCACCCGCGAGATACAGGTCGAAACGCTCGATACTGAACGGAGGATCAATCGTCTCCTTCGGACACTTAATCCATTCCCCGATATCGGCCAGGCGATCGCCTTGTTGTGCATGCTTGCCCATGTCCATGACCCGAATCGGCAGGCGATAGCATTCACCGGCAACACTCAGAAAATGCATCTGGTTCTTGAGCTGGGGCCTGCCCTCGGCATCCGGATCAGGGTCGTCCCCGTTCGCGAATTCAAAGTCGAGGTCGCCTTTCAGCGTGACCAAGGCACCGCCGATGTTGTCCAGGTCATTTTTGAACAGCCGAAAATCGGCCAGTCCACCTAGATCGAAGCGACTGAAGAAGGCGCAGATAATGACCCGGTCGGGAACATCGACCAGCACTCCCAGAGTGAGCATACGGGTGATGATCTCGTTGATCATGTCCGTCAGGCTGAGGCGGTCATCCCGATCCCCCGATGCGGTGTAAAAGATCTTGGCGTACTCACCTCCGGGAACGACGGCATACCACTGATAGCAAGTAAGGCGGTAGGTTTTGCCATGCTTGTCGGCGACACCCTCTGTATCAAATCCCAAGTACGCAGTACCCCCTTGGCCGCGACGGGGCGTGCCGATAGCCTCAAACATGTACTCCTGATCAGATGCGATCAAAGATTCCTGGAGCTCGCTAAAAGCCTCATCGGACAAGGCAGGATAAGGGAAGCGATGAACCGTTTCTCGGCGAATCCATTCGGATTCGCCTATCTGCTGCAACGCGCTTGCAGCGACCGGCAGCGCCGGCTTGTTGCTCTGTTCCATTAGGTTGGCCTTAAAAAGAAGATAGGCGTCAGCGACGCCTATCAAAGGGATGACAAAATCAAGTCGAGGCGACATCGGAGACTTGTCGCTAGCAGCACGTCGTTGCCACGGTGGCCTGCCGTGGGATCGACGGGAACGACCGAACTGAATCGGGGACGATCAGCAACGGCCGGCCGTTGCTATCGGGACAGTCAGTTACACCTGTTCGTGCGGTGTAACGACAGCGGGGAGCTCGGTATTCTCCGGCTCCTCAACGGGCCAGAGGTAAGTCCAGTCGGGTTGCTTGGCTTTCTTGCCATCACGAACCCAGGTTTTGACCAAGCCGAGCGTTTTGACGCGCTTTTCGTAATCCTCAACGGGAATCCAGAGGACCATTGAACCGTGGCGGTTGAAGCCTTGAACACCATTCGGTGTCATGGCGACCGAGGCGATAATGCCTGCCGCGATCATGCCGCCATCAGGCGTATCGAGAAAATTCACCAATTGAATTCTCCTAGTGACCGAGGTTCGGGGCTAGAATCAAAAGGCGTCAGAACCTCCGGAAAACGCCTTCTAGCATCAAGTTTTCGCCGGGAATTAGCGGGAATTGATGGGAAGGGAGTGTAGTTTTCGGCGAGATTCTCAACATCCTGCTCCGGATGGCAGTATCCAGCCCCCTGCAAATGGGCACACTTTTTCCACCCATATATTCCGCTGCATGTCAGAACCGGCTCTGAAAACACGCATTAAGCAGCCTGCCAAAAAGAAGCGGACGCGGGACGGCCATAAGCAGTGTTATAGCTACTTGGGCGAAGTCGGAGCACTGGCGTTTTACACGTATCTTGCTCTGCGCCACGAAATTTCTTTGTCGGAACTGGTGGTTTGGACGAATCGCCTGCAGCAGGCGATTGTGGCTATTCCGGAAAAATACCGCCCCAAGCAGGATGCGCAACTTGAGGATTGCGATCTCGTTATGAAGCGAGCTATCAGCAGGCCTCAGGTCAGCCTTTGGAAAAAATCAGCCCCCATGCAGGCGGAAGCATCGACTGTCAGCGTCGATGTCCGCGCTGCAAGTTTCCGAATCGACGGGATTGACAAGGATGATCGCGTTGTTTGGTCTGGGCATTTGCTCTTCGTCTTTGATGCGCGGACCAACACCCTTGTCCATCACTTCGCGGCATACAACGTGGCTTCTCGCCAACTCAGCACAGAAGCGCTACTTTATGCGCTCAGCAAGGCACTCGACAGGATTCAGATTTTGCGGGGAGAAGGCGATGCCGAGCGGGTCCGACAGATTGAATTTAATGGATTGGGTGTCGAAAAAGCTGCATATCAGGAAGTCTTCCTGCGCCTATCGGGTATCGGACCTATTCGCGTACGCTGGCAAGGTCAGCAAATTGAGAATAGCCAATTAGACAACCTGTTAGCGATCGGCACTGATGCTGAAACACTTTCTGTGCAAACCTATTACCCAAATAGCCAGGCTTTCAAAAGTGCCCTAGTCAGAATCGTCGATGAATTCGACAAATTGCACGCAACCTCTAGCGAGAAGATGCCGTGCCGTTGGCAAACCCCGAATACTGTAAAAGCGAGCGAGAAGAAGAACCCCCGCCGATTTGACCGGGTATAACTCGCCGTAACGAATAGAAGGGACCATTGCCCTCGGGCAATGGTCCTTTGTCATTAGGAAACGGTTCTTCTAGGCAGCTGGCGCGGGATGGCGTTTCTTGAAAAATCGACGGGCGTTCTCAGGGGGCGCAGTCGGCCCCGTGTCCTTCGCTGTTTCCTCCGACGGTATCGCGCGGGTTCTGGCCGTGAGCCATTTTTCAACGACCTCCGGGTCATAACGGATCGTGCGACTGCCGATCAGGATATGTGGCGGCAGATCATCTGGGGCTTGGCCGCGCAGACGTTCAACGGTTGAAATTGACAGGTTCAAGCGCGTAGCTAGCCACGCTGTCGTTTGAAGGCGGGTAGATGGCATCGGGTCCTCCTGCGGATAAATGGCGACATCTACCGGTTTGTTTCGGGATAGGTGGGTAGTTTTGGCGGGAAATCGACAAAAACCAGGCTGTACGGCGTATTTGCGGCTTGCTGCGGCTCCATATCATTTCTGTGAGGAATCCCCCTCAAGCCCGGCGAGCTCGCCGGGCTACTTCGCCGTTATTTGTGAGGACCATCATGCTGTCTGATCTGCTTCCGTCGGTATCCAGTTTCGCCTTGCCTGACCGTATCGAGGTCGAGTTGCGAATCGAAATCCAACGCTGACCATGACTACGTAGCTGCAAAAGCCCGTGCCCGAAAGGTCACGGGCTTTTGTCTTTTCTGAGCTTGAAGAAAGGATTTACCCCATGAACGACACTGCAACATATTTTGAACTGCACCGACTGACCGCCCAAAAAGCCAGCCCGAACGCTGAGGGCGGCATTGTTTACGCGATCCTGAAGGACGCGACATCCACGGAAATCTATTTCACTTTGCTGGAAAACCAAGGCGGCAGCGGCTGTTTCGGCCGAGAGGTCGTGCCCTTTGCCAGTATCGAGGCTTGCTTGGAGGGAACTGAGCCGACGGCACCAATTCCGGCCAAGCGGTTCCGGAAGGCGTTTATCAGTTCCAGGTCGGTCAATAACGCTGGTTTTTTAGTGGCATGCCTGCGCCACCAGTCGCTGTTGCGGCCAGCACCCGATGCCTCGCACCAACATGTGATCGGCGATGACTGGGCGGCCTGGAAAGCCAAGATGCTGGAAACGCACTCTGACGCGGTCTTCATCCGACCAGAGGCTGAGAAGCCATCGAAAGCCGAGGCGGTCAGCATCAAGCCCGACAGCAAAAAGGAGAAGAAGACGCCCAAGGGCAAGAAAGTTGCCACGGTCGGCACGGAAGGTGAAGGCTATGCAGATCCTGCGTGACCCGTCCCAACTCGGGCTGGTCAAGGATGCATATATCAGTGACCTGATCGCCCAGCGGTTTCAGGAAATCACTATCGACGGCTACAGCTACGACGAGCTCGGCATGTTCGTTCTAGTGGAGCCTGGCGACAGCGTCGCCGATCTGGAGCAGGCGGGCGGCATTTGGATTACCACGGGGCTGTTCTCGGATGCGAAGTACGGCGACTCGGATTTCGCCCCATGCCACGAAATTTTGGAATGGCACGTCGGCCACTGCTTCGAAATGGTCCACATCCTGAATGACAGCGGTTATGGCGTGATCACCATCATTCCAGAAGAAGCGGCGATTGATGCGGAACTGTCGCGATACTGCCGTGAGTACGCCGAGCCAGCGCCGACCATCCCGCGGTTCATCACCGGCGATTCCTATGCTCCGGGTGGTTGAAGCCCGATTACACCGCTTGATCAAACCTCAAGGCCAACTGCCCCACCTCGGCAGTTGGCCTTTTTCTTTTTGGAGGCTCACACATGTACCAAATTCAGACCACTACCACCGACAGTGACATCGCCAAGATCCTGGCCAGCCCAAAATTCAGCCCGGGCCAGATCGTAGCGACGCCTGGCGCACTCGCCGCCATGGAAGAACACCGGTGCCCACCACTTTCATTGTTAGCCAGGCATTTGTCGGGCGATTGGGGCGTGATTCCCGTCGAAGATGCCCAACTGAACGATAGGGCACTGAGTTCTGGCGGCCGCTTGCTATCGAGCTACTTGATCGGCCCGGAAGTTCGCATCTGGCTCATAACCGACCAATGCGAGGCGGGGAACATCTCGACTTACTTGTTACCCAGCGAGTACTGAGGGCGCCATGAATGCACCGAAATACACGCCACCCCTCGACCCCGACCTCGCCATCAAGGTAGGTGCTCTCAATGAAGCAGCTCAAGAGTTTTATCAGGAACGGGCCGGCGTTCGGCAGTTCGACGGAGGGTTGTCTCGGCCAGAGGCCGAGGCGGCCGCCTGGGAAGACACCTTGCTTTATCTGGACCAACGCGATGCTTGCGGAGATGGAGACTGACCACCGCCAGTAAGACCAGGGATGGACCAGACGTCGCGAAGTGCCCGTGCCGACCAGTCAAGGACGTACCGGTTACTTCGCTTATTCAAGATCGATGCGTCGCGCTGTCTGAGCTTGATGTCGTGGAAAAAGGATTTCTACTTCTCGACTCACACTCGGGCACCGCGACGCCCACTTATGCAGGAGGTCGCCGTGAAGCGGCAATTCAAATTTTCAAAAAAGCTGATCGACGCTTTGCCCCCGTGTCCGGCCGATGCCGGCAGCAAGGAGGTGGAGTACAGCGATCAGGAAATCAGCGGCCTGCGCTTACAAGTGAATCGCGTCGGCCGGAAATTTTTCTTGTTCAGGTACGTCATATCCGGTCGGAAACGATCCATGAAGGTCGGGGCCTATCCAGAAGTCAGCATCGACGACGCTCGGCAGAAGGTGATCGAGTGGCGGGCGCTATTGATCAAGGGCGTTGATCCGCAGGAGCAGCGGGCAGAGGAGCGTAAGGCTGGTATCACTTGGGAAGACTTCTACTTGAACTACCTGCACCCCCACATCAAGGCTACCAAAAGGAGCGCCAAGGCTGATATTAGCCGTATGGTGAATCACATCCTGCCGACCTTCAGAGATCGTGAGATGGCCAAGGTGTCACCGCTGGAATTGCAGCAGTTTCACGATTCCAAGCGCGTGTCGCTCAGCCCAGCGACCAGCAACCGGATTTTCGAGATCATTCGAAGGTCGTACAACCTGGCAATCCAATGGAGGCTGATCCCAGATTCTGCAAATCCTGCCAAGGGCATCAAGCTCCATCGTGAAAACAATCGCAAGGAACGCTACATCACGCTCGTCGAGCTCAAGCGGTTGATCGCTGCTTTTGATGAAGCTCCGAATCAAACGATGGCGGACGTTTTTCGTATGCTATTAGCAACTGGCTGCCGGAAAAACGAGATTCTGCAGTTGAAATTCGACCAGCTAAGGCTTGATAGGCGGGAGATCTACATTCCCAATCCGAAATCTCAGCGCGGCCGCCATGTCGTGCTCAACGACGTGGCCATGGAGATTTTGGAGCGCCGCAAACCCTTGCCTGGAAATCCATTCGTATTCCCGGGCAGGGTCGCGGGGCAAGCTATCAACAACCCGTCCAAAGCGTGGCGGGCGGTATTGCGTAAGGCCGGAATCGATCCGGCGACGACCACTTTGCATACGTTAAGACATTCGCATGCTTCGTTCTTGGTCGGTGTCGCTAGTCTGCATGAAATCGCCGGAATTTTAGGACATTCGGATACGGCGACCACGCAGAGATATGCCCATGTGGATAGTGCTCGGCTTCGGCAAGCGAGCGAACATGTGGCATCGCTGATGCGTTCAGCCTCGGCGTCAGCGCCTTAGCCGTCGAAGTAGCCCGGGCCCTGGGCTACTTTTTTTCATCACAGAATCGGCGCGCCGACCTCGTGGCAATTCTTTTCGAGCCAGGCTTCGACATCAGCGGGACGGTAACGAACATTACGTCCGACCTTGATATACGGGGGGTAGTTACCGATTCCCGTCGAGCGTGCTTTTTCCAGTGTACTGGCGCTGATACCCAGGCGATCAGCGACCTGCTTAGTCACCAGAAGCTTGCAGGTGGTGTTTTGCGTTTCCATGGTTGTATCCTTGGTCTAGCGTTTCAGATAGTTCTGTGCGGGCGCCTCGCAGCAGATGTCCGAATTCTAGAAAGCGGAACCCTAGCGGTCAGGGAGTACGTAAATTGGGTAGTAACCATCCACTCTCGCCGGTTTTTGGCATCCTGTACGCAGAAAAAAGTCGCTGGCCAGGTGGTAACCATACGGTGCATGCGGGGGCTGGATACCACTAGCCCGTAATCAGCGCCGAGACCGTTTCCTGAGCTTCAAGCAGCGAGGCGCGATCGGCGTGCGCATAGATTCTCGTCACCACGGGCGAAGAATGGCGAGCGCCCTGGCTCATTATTTCGATCGGAACGCCCGCATTGATTCCGGCACTGACCCAGCTATGCCGCAACGAATGCAGGGTGAAATGCTCGGTATCCGGAATACCTGCTTGCTGGCACAGGCGCTTGAAAAGTTTGATCGGCCGCGACAGCTGGTCGTTGCCTTTTGCGCCCGGGCACAAGAAACGATTACGGCGTACCGCTTTCAGATCTTCCACGGCAGCCTTGCTGGCTCCGGAAAGGTCGATTTTGCCGGGACGGCCTGATTTCTGCGTCGGCAAATTCCAGATACCGGCCTCCAGATCCACATGGCTCCATTCCGCAGCGGTAATTTCTCCGAGGCGGGCGCCAGTGAGCATCATCAGCATGATCATGCGCGAGCCGACGATGTCATCGCTAGCTTTGGCAGCACGATAGACGGACTTCAGCTGCTCAGCGGTCATATACTTGACCGGCTTTTTGATGATTTTTGGCAACCGGATAGCGCGTACGACGTTCTTGGTAATCTGGTCTAGTTCGATGCCGAGATTCAGATAGGAGCCAAGTTGGACGATGATTTTCTTGATCGTCGAGGCTTCCAGACCGGATTCCCGCATCTTGATTACGAACTGATTGATGCCTGTTACCGTGATGTCGCGCAGTCGGGTCTGCCCAAATTCCGGACCGATCCAGTGGGTATAGCGGCTGATGTCGGTATGGAGCGACTTTTTTTGCCGACTCACCGATTGCGGCAAGTAATGATCATGATGCAGCGTATCCAGCGTCATCGACTCCGCCGCCGGGTGCTTTGGGTCGATGCCTTGCGATGCTAGGGCTTTGTTAGCTCGATGCTCGCGTCGCGCTTGCTCAAGCGTAATCAAGCCGAGCTCACCAATGGGCTTACGTTGGGGGCGTTTATGCAGGCAGTACCGCGAAGACAGCGAGATTTTACCCGTGGTGCTGTAGATGTTCGCCTTAAGACCCGGGTCCTTCGTGCAGGAGTACTCCACCTGCGTCAGGCCATATGATTGAACTCGAGCCAGTTCTTCAACCAGGCGGGTCTGGGTAAAAGGCAGGCGAGTGGGGAATGGGGTTTTGCGAGTTTTTTCGATGTCCATCATCTGACAACTGTCGTTGAAGAAGGTCATCGATACTATGGTGAGCAAATTTGCGACTGAACCAGCGTCCGCTAGATATAGCAAAGCTGATCCAAGGCGTCTAACGCCATCTGAGGTAATCCAATTCGAATTGGCGGGGAGTGTAGCCGCCACTGTTTACTCCCCTAGCTGGCAATTACACAAGAAGATTCCGGCCTTGCCACTGAAGGGGCAGACTGGGTCTTGTTAACGGGATTCATTTCTAAAACCAGAAGTGAAGTGCTCACATCAGCCGATTGGGATATGCCCCCTCTGACGCTTACCCTTTAGCTGGATGGGTTAAGCGGCTTCCGCGGGGGGCAAACTCAACTCGACGCCACAACATACGCCCGTGCCCAGCAGCCATGGGCTACCTCAAGCCATGCACTGGGCATCTTCGAGCACCACGAGCTCGGCTATTTATGAAGATCAATCAGCAGGGGGGGTAACTTCTGCGTTTACAATCCCCATCTCAGTACATACACCATGAGTTTTCGTCTAGTGGTGCTGGATAGACTTTGCGTAAAATCCAATCGGAAAGAGACTAACGTGGAAACGCCATGCGTATCGATCAGTTAAGCATTCAAAACTTTAAGGGGTTTTCCACCCGGGATTTTTCATTTCATCCGCAATTTAATTTGATCGTCGGCGTGAATGGAACAGGCAAGACAAGCGCTCTAGACGCGCTGGCGGTTGCGATCGGCAGTTGGTTTCTCGGAGTTAAAGGAGCCGACAGCCGGCACATTCGCCCTAACGAGGTACTGCTCGGTGATTTCGAACACGAAGATATTGATGACGAGGGAAGCAGGCATTTCAGCGTGCATTGGGAGAATGTTTATCCCTGCAGGGTAGGGGCCAAGGGTGAGGTACAAGGTCAGCAGATAGAGTGGATTCGTTCCTTGAATGGCCCTGGTGGGCGTACAACATACAGTGAAGCCACGCAAATAAAGAAATTGGCCAGTCAGGCCGACGCAGCGGTTCGTAAGGGCGAAGACATAAACATCCCCCTTGTCTCCTACTATGGGACGGGACGACTCTGGCTTGAGCCACGAGATTCCTATCAGGTATCCGATCCCATGCGCGTAGCAGACAAGGAAGAGTTGTCACGTTTTGCGGGGTATTGGAATAGCGTTGATCCGAGGTTATCTGTCGGTCAATTAACTCGTTGGATTGCCCGCCAATCTTGGATTACCTATCAGCAAAACAATCGGACTCCCGCCGTATTCGCCGCAGTGAAAAATGCGATTGTCGGTTGCGTAGAAGGGGCAACTAACATCTATTTCGATGCGACAATCGGCGAAGTCGTCGTCGAAATGCAAGATGGGACTCAGCCATTTTCCAATTTGAGCGATGGTCAGCGTTCCATGCTGGCATTAATCGGCGACATCGCACACAAAGCGGCCAAACTAAATCCTCATCTCGGTAGCAAGGTATTAGACGAGACGTCAGGCGTTGTTTTGATCGACGAATTAGATTTGCATCTTCATCCTCGTTGGCAGCGACGAATCATAGAAGACCTACGCCGGACTTTCCCAAAAATTCAGTTTATCTGCACAACCCATTCGCCATTCCTTATTCAATCTTTACGAAGTGGCGAAGAACTCATCATGTTAGATGGGCAACCTACCGCCGATCTTGCCAATATGTCGGTGGAAGAAATTGCACAAGGGATTATGGGGGTTGCCAACCCTCAAGTTAGCCTTCGTTACGAAGAGATGAGAGGTGCAGCAAAGCAATATCTCCAGACTCTGGAGGAGGCGGCCCTTGCCCCAGAACAAAAACTAGCTGAATTCAAGCAGCGATTGGCCGAAACCATTGCTCCCTATGCAGATAATCCGGCTTTCCAAGCATTTCTAGAAATGAAACGAGCTGCCAAACTGGGGGAGTAGAGGATGCGTCCGGTTCGCCGTGGTGACTCACCTATCGTGGGCGATTTTGACCCATATGCAGAGGCCAAGCCCCATCTGATTTCGAGATTGGGCAGCTATTGTAGCTACTGCGAACGTCGGGTAGTTACGCAACTTGCGGTTGAGCATGTTCAACCCAAAGGGCTGACAACTTATGCCCATTTAATCGGCCGCTGGGACAACTACCTTCTTGGTTGCGTAAATTGCAATTCAACCAAGAAAGATAAAGATGTCGTGCTTTCAGATGTTCTACTGCCAGACCGAGATAACACTTTTTTTGCATTTACGTACCAACCAGACGGTTCCATCGCCCCTTCTGCTGCTTGCACAGCCTTGGGCTTAGTTCAAAAGGCCCAAGATACGCTGGCCTTGACCGGTTTGGATAAGCGTATTTCTGTAGCTATTGACGAGAACGGTAAGCAGGTAGCTATTGACCGGGTATCGCAGCGAATGGAAGTATGGGCTGTCGCCGAGGAAACCAAATCTGATGTCGACGCTCATCCTGGCAATGACGCTGTCCGGCGCGGTGCGATCCGCACGGCAAAATACTCAGGCTTTTTTAGCATCTGGATGACGGTATTTAATGGCGACCAAGATATGCGCAACCGGCTCATCGATGCATTCGAAGGTACCAGAAACAGTGGCTGCTTTGAACCTGTTACAGCTGCGCTGGTTTCTCCGGCGCCTAACCCTGATGCCTTACCTAGTGGCGCCAAGCTATAAATCGCGCCCCCAACACAAGAAGGCTGATCGAAAAATATTCTGGTCAGGTTCTGGTCGCAGTGGGGGCAAGCTCTAGCAAGGTTACTCGGATTCGGGTTAGAAAGACTACAACAGCAGCCGTTGGATAAAGTTGTATAGCCTTGGGTGGGCTGGTGGCTAAGTTGTTTTTCTTGATTTTTTAATCTTGAGTTTCAAGTTTTCATAACCCATAGGTCGGCAGTTCGATTCTGCCCATCACCACCAGTAATACCAAGGCCCGCAGCGATGCGGGCCTTTCTCGTCAACCAACCGGGGTAGCACGGGGGTAGCAGCGCTGCGGGGTGCGGAGCGTTCAGCCGATGTCCTTTTTAGGGTTGGGGTGCTCTTGATTTGTAATCATCAGGTAGCGGTTCGATTCCGTTCGTTGGAACCAGTAAAATCAATTGCTTAAGCCATTCCTCGGAGTGGCTTTATTGTTTTCTGATTTCTGTGTACCCAATGCGTACGCGAATTTCATCAATGACTCCGGATCGACTATCTCGTATGGAGTGTGATGATAGTTCCTCGGATGCTATCTGTTCATGCTTTCATGGGCGGCGGTATTCGGCAATGGATGCGAATTTAAGGAAATGCGTCATTTCGGTATTCATGATGGCTATAATGTTCTTGTAACCAGTGTGATTGTTGGGCGATTTTTGAACTACAACCATCGCACTGTTTGCTATCTGCTCGAATACAGCGGAGCGTGACTTCCGGAATATCCGCCAGTGATGGCAGGGTAATCGTCAGGATAGCGTTGGGGTGATAGGCCCCATCCTTCTCTACTTTCCCCCCCCCTACTCCTCCAAAAAACTATCGAGTTGTCAGCAAAGGCGATTTATCGCAGGCGCAAATGCGCACTTTGCCTTGATTCCTGCTCGTAGCCCTCGTTTTCGTTTGGGGCTGCGGAACTCAATCTAGGGCTTCCCACATTCATCGCGATCAAATGCGAGGTGGTGGCTCGTATCAAGGAGTAAGTCACTCATGAATAAACATACGGCAGAAACACAGTTGCTCAGCAGGAGCGCGGCAGCTAAAGCATTAGGCCTGCAACCCCAAACCCTTGCGGTGTGGGCGACAAATGGACGCTATGCGCTCCCATTCGTCAAAATCGGTAGCCGCGCAATGTATCGGCAGCATGACATCGAGCAGTTCATCCTCAACAACCTCGTTATGCAGGGAGGTGTGTGATGGATGAGCAGTTGATTGATCTGAATTCGGAAGTTCGTCTTTCGCGTGTGCTCAATATTTGTCGGTATTTCAATGATGAGAAGTCGTCCAATTCGCTAAGGACGAGGCAGACACTTCTCCTAGCCGGGAAAGTTGCTGCATGTGTTCTGAGAGTTCTCGGAAAGAGAGAGATGAAACTGGGGGCATTTTTATGCTCCATTTTTTTGCCCGCGTTCGCTGTTTTGGCCGTCTCTGCGAGTTAATAAGAGTGACCGGTATGAGCAAATTATCCATCCCACTAACACCTTGATATAAAAGACTTATTTAAAAACTCTATTAGAATCCTCCCTTACCAAGGGTAAGCCGTATCGTTCATTAAATCTTCCTCGCATACCGAAAAACAGAGCTAAGCAATGGTTGGCTCGCACTCGGTATAGCGCTGAAATTCATTAATGAAATGAGAATCGAAAAACGCCTGGAGACGCTGTGGTATTTAGTAATCGTTAGTGGATGATTCAGACAGGCCATCATGAATGACGGAGGCTTGCCATGAGCCATACCCATAAGTTGTGTTGCAAGATTCAGAGCTTCCCAAAAGCAAACGTCCAGCAAATTCTGGGCACGCATCAATCTCAGTAGCGGAATATGGAAAAACCATTGCTCTACACCTACCGTCGTTGTCCTTACGCAATGAGGGCGCGGATGGCATTACTTATAGCCAGCATTGAGTTTGATGCGCATGAGGTATCGTTGCGGGACAAGCCTATGGAAATGTTGGCTATCTCACCGAAGGGCTCTGTGCCGGTGATGCTGCTCCCGGGGGGCCAGGTGTTAGAGCAAAGCTGGGACATCATGGGATGGGCGCTGAATCAGGGCGCAACCAAGAGCTGGTGGGATGCGGCTCAGACAGCTGAGAATCTGGAATGGCTGGCCAAGAACGACGGTGTGTTGAAACACCATCTCGACAGGTACAAGTACCCCGAGCGATATAACGAGACAGATAGGGAGGGCCACCGAGACAGTGCTCTCGCATCATTTCTCTCGCCGCTAAACAGCCGCCTGGGGCAGAGCAGCTTCTTGGGTGGAAGCGAAGCCTGTGCTACTGACTTGGCGCTGTTTCCGTTTGTACGTCAATTTGCGGCTGTAGAACCAAATTGGTTTGAGAGCGAGCAGTTGCCCGCACTAAAATCCTGGCTCGCCAACTGGCTTTCGAGCCAACTTTTCGCGCATTGCATGCACAAGCTGCCCAGCCAAACGACGGTTCCTTTCCCGTGGATTGGGCAGTGAATGGCGCTGGTACGGACTATGTTGTCAGCATCAACTTAGAATTGCCCCGCCGCCAACCAATTCAACGGCAAAGAATTGACCCTCGCATTGCTGGATGGGAACAGCCGTTTCCGACCCAATCCAGACGTTGGTGTCACGCGGGATTAAAGGTCAGCTTTTTGCTGCAACCGGTCGATTGCGCTGAGGAGCAACAACCACTGCTTCCTTAATGGGCAGATTAACCAGTGCAGCCATGATGGCCAGTGCGATGTCGGCGTACCACATCCAGGAGAAGTCGCCGAACTTGGAAATTGTCACGCCACCCAGCCAGGCACCGAGAAAACCGCCAATCTGGTGCGACAGCAGCGTTAGCCCGAACAAGGTCGCCAGATAGCGTGTCCCGAATAGCTTCCCGACAATCGCCGCAGTAGGTGGAACCGTGGCCAGCCAGGTAAAGCCCAATCCGGCAGCAAACAGGTAGTAAGTCCATTCGGTGCGTGGC